>NZ_VFAH01000025.1 GCF_008929045.1 Noviherbaspirillum aerium
ACTCGCTTGGCCAGATCAATTCCGAGAACGGTAACCTTCATGATGGACCTCCGGTGAAGAACGGTTGATCGAACATGTAGTTTCCCCGAAGGGAAGGTGTCGGGTCCATCTCAGTAATTTACGACGGTAGCACGAGCAAGCATCCATGCGGGTTTGCAGCGAGTGTTTTTCGAATAATCGCATTAAATCAATAACTTGCTGTCGACCCCTGCTTAAGGCGGTAAGATTCCGGTCCTTTCCTTTTTCACAACGGAACGATGGACCATTGGCGCATACCTTATCTTGGCTTGCGACAGATACTCTCCGATCTCACTGCCTTCGAACTGGACATCTTCTTTACCTTTTCACCCAAGGAGATCGAACTGATGGGTTCGCGGCGCTCGGATCTATACCGCCTGGCGCTGGCCCTGCATATCGGATTCGTCCGCATGGCCGGACGTACGCTGGACGCGTACAAGCAAATTCCGAAGGTACTCTGGAAACACCTGGCTGAACGACTGAACGTACCTTCGCTCGACATAGGCACTCTGCGCTCGCTTTACGAGGCGCGGCCCCGTACATAGGTCGATCATCAGCAGTTAGCCTATCAATGCCTTGGCTTTGGTGTCATGACAGAACATCAGCGCAGGCACCTTATCCGCTGGCTTAAGGAAACGCTGAACGGGCGCCCGAATTCCTCCATGCTGCTTAGCCAGGTCAAGGCCTGGTTATATGAGCATCGCCTCCTGATTGCTGGCGACCGGTTGTTGAGGACGCTGATCGCCCAGGCAGTTCGCGCCTATGAAGATGAAATGGAGGAAGTCCTTCTGAACACGGTAGGACCAGCACTATCCGACTACTGGAGCGAACGATTGGTCGCCCAAACGCAAGACCGCATCAGCTTACAAGAGTGGCTATGGTCTGTACCGGTTCGAAACTCGACCGTGCAGATGAAAGAGTTGTTCGGCAAGGTTGAATTCCTTCGGTTTCTTCACGTGGACGCACGGTGGCCGGAGGCAGTCAATGAATCCTTGATTCGTCACTATGCACGGCGCTGCGCGAGCCGAACGCCTTCCGCCAACAAACGCCTGGCTCAGCAAACAAGACGGATTAACGCTGCCTGTTTCATGCGTTACGCGCTATGCGCAGCGACCGATCACCTGCTGCAAATGCTACGACGGTGGCTGGCGGACGTGGCCAACGACGCTGGCAAGCAAATTAACAACGGTCGTCAGGATGATGCAAAGGCGCTTTCCGAACTCGTGCAGGCAATCAAAGAACTAGCCGCCAATCCGGCGATGGCGGCTGACGAGCTACGCGCCGCGCTACCGCGACTCACGGACAAAGCGCTGCCACGTTGGGCATCAAGCCGACGTAAGCTTGTGCGTCTGCAGCTGATGACGAAGAGTACACAGGCCAGAAAGGTGCTACCCAAGCTCGTCGCGCTGCCATTTGCTAGCGAGACGCCGCATCGGCTACTTGATACGCTTGCGGTTCTTCGAGAGTTATACGGAAAAGATGACGTTAGCAAATGGCTTGCCAGAGGAAGTTCAAATCGACTTGGGTAGACCATGGCATGACCTCATTCATGGACAGGATCGAGTCAATGCACTACGTGCCTTTGAATGGGCAACGCTGTTCGGGCTGCGCGTAGCGTTGCGTAACGGCTCCGTCTGCATCAATCACAGCTTTTCCTTCCGCAGCAGAACCACCTTACTGATTCCATCGACGGGGCAGACCCGCGTGCTACGTAGTTCGAAGCTGTCGGTACTCGATGAAGTGGAAAACGGATTGTCCTACTTCGACTACACAATGCTGGCGGAACTGCCGCGTCTTTACGCGTGTTTGGAAGATGTTCTTGCTGCACGCATAGCGTCTAACTGCCTGTTTGAAAACAGATGAAGGAGGAGTAAGTTGGTAATCTGAAGTGGGGAAAGTGCACGGAGGATTACCATGTGGACAGAACCGCAGCGAGCCAGACAGGTCGAGCGCGAACGCAAAGCCAAGCGCTATCCAAGTGATCTGAGCGATCAGGAATGGCAAGCCATTGAGCCATTGTTACCGTCACCAGCGAGAACTGGCCGTCGCCGCATCACGGACCTGCGCGAAGTGCTCAATGCCATTCGTTACCTTGTGCGCTCCGGATGCGAATGGCGCATGTTGCCGGTGCATTTCCCGCCCTGGCAAACGGTGTACTGGTGGTTTCGGCGCTTTGTGAGGCGGCTACTCTTCAAGGTTATCCACGATGTGGCGCAGAATGGGTGCTAGTGGCATTGAAGAAGCGATGGCCATGGGTGAAGCATCTGTTTGCTGATGCCGCGTATGACCGACGCAGATTGCTCGACGAGGCAACGATGCTTGGATTCGTTGTTGAGGTCGTTCGCAAGCTGGAGAGGCAGCACACGTTTATTCCGCTCCCTCGTCGCTGGGTTGTAGAGCGTTCCTTTGGCTGGATGGTGCAATGGCGGCGCTTGGTACGTGACTACGAGGGCCGCATCGACGTCTCTTCCGAAATGATCTATGTCGCTATGGGTAGCTTGCTTCTCAAGCGATTATTTGAAAACGACTAGTTATCAAACGGGCTCTAAGGCCTTTGGGTTCTTTCCTTCCAAGGTGGTACTTATAGGTTGACTAAGGCGCCAGGTAATTGAAGTGGCATCCAAGTGGCAAGGAGGGGCGTGCCATGGTCATGAATTCGGTAGTTGACGTTCGGTAGAGCAAGGACCAGTAACTATCATGACCATGTTGGCCATGCAAAGGACGCTGAAGCCGGGTTGGATAGATGAGTTGTTGAACAGGAGGGCGGTCTGCAGTACACCTGTTCGCTGCTGTTCTCTACCACGGTCGCACACATGTCTATGGTAGCCGTAGGCCTGCGTCCTTCCTTGCATGCCGCTACCAAGGCGTGCAAGGACTCGCCGTTCTTCCTACAGGCGCTGTATAACAAGGTCAACGGCACTTCCTCGGCCTGGTTCACCCTCTGGTACAAAGCAGTGCGACTCGCTCTGGTGAAGTTCTGGCTCCCGTGCCGGGTGGCACATCATCCATGGTATCCGGTTACCATTTGCGCATTGTTGACAGCGACCACCTGCCAGCGAGAAGCGTCCCGAGGCGCTGCATAGGTTTCGTGTCGACGCTACCGGGACAGTTGCGGGTGGAATACGACCTGAACAGCGATCTTGATGTCGACATGCTGCGTTGCGAAGGTGGCCATACTCACGAACACATTGATGATGTAAGCCACTTTGCAACAGGGGCTGCTAGGCCAGCAGTGGATTGCCGAGCGGATCTTCAGCATACAAGCCTTCTTTTTTGCATGTTATGGAGGCAGGCCTACAATGCATTGAAAGACACTTATATAAGAATAGAAAATACTAACGCAATAGTTTATATAGATAGGAGCGTGAAATTCCTAATTGCTGAGCTGCACGTAGCTTATTTCCTCCGCATAGTTCAACGGCACGCATAGCGACAGTCCGCTCAACGGCTTTAAGTCTTTGTAGTTTTACGGGCACATAGCTATCCTGAACAGTCGATGTCTCGGATTGTGCCGTATCTAAAGGAGAATCGTCGCGGAATGCCTCATTGCGTTGAAACGCATCTAGCGTTAATAAGCTGGGTCCTGAAAATACTAAGGCTTCCTCTACCCGATGCTTCAATTGGCGCAGGTTGCCTGGCCAGGATTGTTCAGCCAAGTAACGTGAAACGGAAGGATCAACATCGGGCACAGGTAAAGAATTTCGTTGACAGAACGCTTCGATAAAGTGAGTCACCAATGCCGGGATGTCTTCAAGGCGTTGTCTGAGCGGAGGGAGTCGTAAGGTAACGCCGCTAATTCTGTAAAAGAGATCATGTCGAAATGTTTTGTTCCGAATCAGGTCATCCATGTCACGGTGTGTGGCGGCAACCAAGCGAAAAGTACACTGTTGGGATTTGTGGCTTCCCAGTCTTTCTACGACATGGTTCTCCAAAACACGAAGCAATTTAATCTGTATATCAGCGGGAATATCGCCCACCTCGTCCAAAAACAGTGTCCCATCATTGGCCATTTCAACTTTCCCCGGACGGCCTTGTCGTGCTCCGCCCGTAAAAGCCCCAGCTGCATAGCCAAACAATTCGGATTCCACCAAGCTTGATGGCATTGCTGCCAGATTAATGCTAATCAGAGCCTGATTCGGGCGACTGAGGCGGTGAATAGCGCGAGCTACCAACTCCTTGCCCGTACCGCTTTCACCAATAATCAGTACCGGGACGTCGAGTTTTGCTACCCGGGCGATTTCATTACGTACACGTGCCATTGCCTGGCTATCACCGATCAGTTCGTCCATCGCCTGTTGTGATTCGCGCAAGTCACTCAATTCTCGGCGGTAAAACTCTAGTTGTGTTCGAAGTTGATTAATCTCTTGAGCCATTTCTGAGACCGCATTGGCATCGCGAAACATTACACTACCCACGGCACCAATGACCTTATTGTTCTTCCAAATCGGACGGCGGGTAACTACGCGCGTAACACCATTAGATAATTCCTGCGTTTTTCCAATTTCCGCTTTCCCACTTTCAATTACCGAACGTAGCCGAGAATTTGGAATGGCTTCTTCTGCAGGCAAGCCTCGAGTTCCACCGTGGGGAAAACCGAGAAATTTTTCATGAACAGGGCTGACGTACAGCATAGATCCGGTGTGATCAGCCACCGTGAGACCCCGATACGGATCATTAAGAATTTGTTCAAGGATATCGAATGCGAAGGGGACTGCAGCAACGAAATCAAATAGAGTCGCATCCAAGCTCGCAGCTCTGACAAGCGCAACCTGCAACCCTTCCATGGACAGCACCAGGCATAGACTCGGGCCCGATGGCAATGTAATAGGGAACATCGTGCGTGACTGAGACCCTTCTAATGCACTTACCAGTGCCTCTTGAGCAGAGAGGTCGGCAACGATACCTAATGCTGAAACAGTCTTGCCCTCACTGCGAATAAGCAGGCCAAAAACATCATTTGGGATCTCGTCCATGTGTATTTTGTGCATACACAAATTCTACTATAAATACACTGAGTGTATTTATTGAGGACATTGGCAATCGCACTTCCTACTAAAGCTAGATATGGTCTAGTGGCATGGTTTATGCGATATGGCAGCCATGATGACGACAAAAACACCTACACCTAGCTCTGTAGATAACCCGGCTAAACCCTATTTTGGCATTGACGTTCCTTTCATGGACCACATCGGCTTGCAACCTGTGTCTCTGGACGAATCCTCCTGCCATACACACTTGGCGATAGATACTTCCCTGACCAATAGCCGAGGTGACCTGCATGGCGGAGTCTTGATGAGCGCATTCGATTTCACGTTGAGCGCTGCTGCGCGTGCACATGACCCCCTCCAGTTCGGCGCGGTCACAATCGAGATGAGCACACATTTTTATGAGTCGGCTCGCACTAGCGTGCACGTGATGGCACGTTGTCCTCGGCGTGGTAAATCCATTGCGTTCTGCGAGGGTGAGATCAGGGACGAGACGGGAAAGCTGGTCGCCGTTGCCCGAGCAACGTTCAAATTAATTGCGCTTAATAAATAACATTGCCATGATCGTCGGGTCAAGGGTGCCAGCAACTGTGAGGATAGAGTGATCAAGAAGATATTGATAGCCAACCGAGGCGAGATTGCGCTGCGAATCCAGCGAGCAATACACGACTTAGGATTGAAGTCGGTCGCCATATATTCAAGAGATGACAGTAACGCTCGGCATCGATTCCTTGCGGATGAGGCATATGCCCTCGAAAGCACCGGCCCTGCGGCCTACATTGACATCGCGTCGATACTAGAAGCTGCCAAGGACATGGGCTGTGATGCTGTACATCCTGGATACGGGTTTTTGAGTGAACGTGCCGATTTTGCGCAGGCCTGCAATGCAGCCGGAGTGCGGTTCATTGGTCCGGCCCCTAAACATCTGGAGCTTTTTGGTGATAAAGGCTCTGCCTTGAAGCTGGCGCGTCAGTGCGACGTACCCGTGATGCCAGCCACTCCAGGGAATGCCAGTCTGGAAGATATTGCGCAATTTTTCGAAGCGCAAGGCTCGACAGGTATCGTAATAAAGGCTGTTGGCGGTGGCGGTGGGCGCGGCATGCGTGTGGTTCGGCAGAAGGAAGACCTGGCGGAGGCCTATGCCCGCTGTCGTTCGGAAGCTGCCAGCGCGTTTGGTGTGGACGCGCTTTATGCCGAAAAGCTAATGGTCCGTGCACGCCATATTGAAGTGCAAATAGCTGGGGATGGCGTCGATGTGGTCGCTTTGGGTGATCGCGATTGCACTTTGCAGCGCCGTTTTCAGAAGCTGATTGAAATTGCCCCCAGCCCAACATTGGAAAGCAGCCTGCGCGACCGTATTGAACGTGCTGCAATTAAACTTGCCAAGGCAGTCAACTATTGCAGTCTGGGTACTTTTGAGTTTCTCGTTGAAGAAAACGAAGCACGCGAACAGAAAGCTTTTGTCTTTATCGAAGCCAACCCCAGACTGCAAGTGGAGCACACGATTACCGAACAGGTTACAGGAGTGGATCTTGTAAGGCTGCAAATCGGTCTTGCCAACGGACATAGTCTCCAAGATATTGGGATAGATCCGAATGCACCGCCCATGCCTCGAGGGTTTGCAATCCAAGCCCGGATCAATGGCGAATCGACAGATGCGCAAGGACTTTCACGACCTTCGCACGGATGCTTGGAACGTTTCGACCCGCCAACCGGGCCGGACATGCGAGTCGACACGCACGGATATACCGGGTATATACCTTCCCCCCAATTTGACACCTTGCTGGCTAAACTCATCGTGACCAGCCGCTCAGGACATTTTGAAGACGCTGTGCGCCGCCTGCAACGTGGCCTGGCTGAATTCCGTCTTGTCGGAATGGATACCAATCTTAATTTGCTGCGTGCTTTAACACGACGAAAGGATTTTATAACGCAGGACGTGCACACGAGGCATTTCGAAGCGATCTTGGATGAGTTGCATGCCTCCGCAGAAGTCATTGCAAACGAAGAAGCCGAGCGCTCGATGCTGGAGGGGGGGACTGTGCAGCGTCGTACGCCACCAGTTCGCGCAGTCGAGCCGCCTGAGCACTTCGGCGACAACATTTTGGCAGTACGCGCGCCCTTGCCTGGCCGTGTCGTAGAGCTTTCGGTTCAACCTGGTGATGTAATCAAATTTGGCCAAACTTTGGCTGTCCTTGATGCCATGAAAATGGAGCACACTATTTCTGCGTCCTCAGCGGGCCGCGTCCTGGATGTTCGAGTGCACACAGGCGGACTCGTCGAGGAAGGCAGTGTGCTCATTCTGCTGGAACCACTCGATGAGCAAGGCGCTTCGGTTGCCACCGAACAGGTGGCCGACCTGTCAAGCATTCGTCCCGATTTGCAGCGCGTGCATGATCGCCATGCCTATCTCTATGACAAGGCGCGTCCCGAAGCGGTAGCGAAGCGGCGCTCGCGTGGGCAAAGGACTGCGCGCGAGAATGTTGCGGACCTGTGTGATGCTGACAGCTTCGTCGAATACGGCGGATTGGTGCTAGCCGCCCAGGCGACGCGACGCAGCATCGACGATTTGATTGTCAATACTCCCGCTGATGGATTGATTACGGGCATCGGAAGCGTCAATAGTGAAATTGTAGGCAGAGATCGCTCCCGGACAGCAGTAATGGCCTACGATGCAACGGTTTTAGCCGGAACCCAGGGCAAGCGCAATCATGTGAAGACGGATAGGATCGTAGAGGTCGCTGCACGTGACGAGCTACCGCTCGTTCTGTTTGGTGAAGGTGGCGGCGGACGTCCTGGCGATATTGATATCCCCTCGGTTTCTGGACTGTATCAGCCATCATTTGCTGCGTTTGCTGAACTCAGCGGACACGTACCAGTTATTGGAATTGTTTCAGGGCGCTGCTTTGCCGGCAATGCTGCTTTTGTCGGCTGCTGTGATGTCATTATCGCCGACCGCTCCGTCAACCTCGGAATGGCAGGGCCAGCCATGATTGAAGGGGGAGGCCTCGGTGTGTACCGTCCGGAGGACATCGGTTCAGCGTCCGTGCAATTTGCCAACGGCGTGATCGACATTCTGGTCGACGACGAAGTTCAGGCGGTGAGCGCAGCAAAGCACTACCTATCCATGTTCCAAGGCCGGGCGTCTCATTGGAGCGCTCCGAATCCAATGGCACTGCGTCATGTCGTCCCCGAAAACCGACTGCGGGTCTACGATACCCGCAAGGCCATCGAAGGCATTGCTGACCTCGGTAGTGTGCTGCATCTACGCAGCGGCTTTGGTCTCGGTATCCATACTGCGCTTGCTCGCGTAGAAGGGCAACCGATCGGAATCATGGCAAATAATCCCTACCACTTAGGAGGCGCCATTGATGCGGATGCGGCAGACAAGGCGGCCCGCTTCATGCAGCTTTGCGATGCGCACGGGTTACCAATTATCTCGTTGATTGACACCCCAGGCTTCATGGTGGGACCGGAAACGGAAGCCGATGCACAGGTGCGGCACGTTTCACGAATGTTCCTTATCGGAGCGAAGCTTCGTGTTGCTTTCCTGGCAGTGACTCTTCGCAAAGGTTACGGGCTGGGGGCAATGGCAATGGCCGGCGGTGGATTCAGGTCGTCCAACTTCACAATTTCGTGGCCGACCGGGGAGTTTGGACCCATGGGTTTAGAAGGTGCGATACGCCTAGGATTCAAGAAAGAACTCGAAGCAGTCGCTGAAGGTCCTGCGCGGCAGACGCTTTTCAACAAGCTTGTTGCCCAAGCTTATGATCGAGGACATGCGATCAGTACCGCTGCGGCTGGAGAAATCGACGCGGTGATCGATCCGGCAGAAACGCGTAAATGGATCGCGCAAGGCATTTCGTCCGCTTCAACACGGACGTTACGTCCTCGCCGTTCTTTCATCGATGCATGGTGAAACGATGAAGACGATTGCCCACGGTGCTTCCCTGCCACGCGAAATGGTTTTCAGTTCAATTCGTGTGCTTGAAGTCGGTTACGGTCCTGCGCTGGCGTATGCAGGAAAACTGTTTGCGGATTTTGGAGCGGAAGTGATCAAGGTCGAACCGCCCGAAGGTGATCCATGGCGACGCATGCCGCCGTTATTGAATCCGGAATCTGCTGCATCCGACAGTGCGCTTTTCGCTTGGCTGAACACTAACAAGCGCAGTGTGACCGCGGACCTTTCATCAGAGCTTGAATGGCTTCATACGCTGGCTGCGACCTGTGACATTGTGCTAGATGCACGTGCGCTCGGAGAGGGCGGCAAGATTCAATCCGCACCTGAATTAGGTGAGCCCGGCCTGCCGGAGCAGGTGCCTGTCACCGTCGAGCTCACGTGGTTTGGAGAGGACGGGCAATATAGTCGCTTCAGAGGAACAGAATCGGTTTGCCGTTCACTTGCGGGTGCGGTTCATGGAAGCGGTCCCATAGATGGACCTCCGCATATGCCCCACGATATTCAGACCGGCATCGTTGCGGGCCTATCTGCGTTCACCACGGCTACCGCCGCCTGGATCGGACGCGAACACGGGAGCCGGCGCTTTGTGCTTAGTATCCACGAGGCCGTACTCGGCGTTGTGGAGATGGAGGCAGGTATGGTGCAGGATAATCGGCACCCATTGAAGCGACTCGGTGTTAACCGCTTCTGTGGCACCCATCCCTCCGGCATCTACGAAACAGCAGATGGATGGCTTGGCCTCTTCACGCATACCTTGCCGCAGTGGAAAGGGCTGTGTCTAGCCATTGGACATCCCGAACTGGGCAATGATCCGAGGTATTGCAGTGGGCCTGACCGGATGTCCCGAGCCGACGAAGTGGATGCTCTGCTCATTCCCGCGCTGCGTACCCGTACGGCTAGTGAGTGGTTTTCCATCCTGGGCAACCTGAAGCATCCAGCAGTGTTTGTGCCGACAATGGAGGAACTGCTTCAGCAAGAGGTGCATCGCCAACGGGGCGCTTTTGTAAGCGTCGCTGTTGAAGGAACGCATTTTAAAGCACCCATTGTTCCATTCCGCTTGGATGATCTTGGCCCATTAAAGGGCGGTAGGGCGGCCACGCTTGGTGAGCACAATACTGAGTACAAGGATGGTCTGCAAGGGACCCCTGTCCGGAACATGCCAGCGGCACCAGGAGATACGCTCCCTTTAGCCGGCTTGCGGGTATTGGATCTCACAATGGGATGGGCAGGGCCGTTAGCTACCCGTACATTAGCCGACCTTGGTGCCGAAGTAATCAAGGTGGAGAGCATTAGCTACCCCGACTGGTGGCGTGGCACTAACTTCACCGACGAGTTCTACCAAGAACATCTCTACGAAAAAAACAATAACTTCAACCTGATGAACCGGAATAAGTTGGGCATCACACTCGACTTGACATCGCCAGAGGGAAAGCGGTTGCTGTTGTCTCTAGCCTCACGCTGCGACGCGGTAGTGGAGAATTTTTCGGCTGAAGTATTACCAAAATTAGGGCTGGACTACGAGGCGATGCGTGCAGTCAATCCCAAACTGGTCATGCTTTCAATGCCCGCATTCGGCCTGGGTAACGCGTGGAGCGATACCCGCGCTTACGGTGGAACCCTGGAGCAAGCAAGTGGCTTACCGCTTTATACCGGCCATCCGGAGTATCCTCCTGCGATGACTTCCTATGCCTATGGAGATCCAATTGGCGGCATGAATGGCGGTGCAGCACTGCTACTAGCTTTAATCGCTCAGCGCCGCAACGGTCAGGGTCTGCATGTCAACCTCTCGCAAGTTGAAGCGATGTTGCCGATGACCGCGCCTTTTCTCATTGCACAATCGGTACACGGATCTGTCGCCCAACGACAAGGCAATCGCCATCCAGTGCATGTGCCGCATGGCTGTTACCGGTGTGCGGGTGAAGACTCCTGGATCGTGGTAAGTGTGATTAACGATGACGATTGGCGAACCCTTTGCAACGTTATGGGCCGAGGCGATCTCGCTGGAGATGAGCAGCTTGCAACGGCAACTGGGCGACAGGCTCGGCAAATGGAGTTGGACGTCGTGTTGCAGGCGTGGACCGAAAAGCAAGACGTAGAGCTTGTTATGAATACGTTGCAGGCAGCAGGGATTGCAGCCGGGGCTGTGCGGTCGATGGGGCAAGTACTGACTGATCCTCACTTGCAATCGCGGTCGTTCTGGCAACCGTTGAAAAGGGACTTTGTAAAACAATATTTGTCGACCAGCACACCCTACCGCCAAGGAAAACGTCCAATGCCGATACGGCTAGCGGCCCCTACTTTGGGGCAGCACACGGACGCTGTTTTGGGTGATCTGCTGGGCCTCGATGCAAGCGACATTGCTAAGCTAGAACGACAGGGCGTAATTGGAACGCAAGCCCAGAGAAAAGCAACCCGCACTGCTAGGTAAGTAACAGACTGTGCCAATCCGTAGACCACCAGAAAGGAAAAAATCATGAGACAAGGTCACTTCGCTGGAAATAGGCGGAAAACTATTGCACGTACAGGAAAGATAGCCTTTGCCTTGGCAATTTGCGCCATGACGACGTTGCCCGGTATAGCCGCGGCGCAGGCTGCTTGGCCCAGCAAACCCGTCCGCATTGTCGTTCCGTTCCCGCCTGGTTCGTTTACTGATCTAGTGGCACGGGTCGTCTCGGAAAACCTTTCCAAGTCGATTGGCCAACCAGTAATTGTCGATAACAAATCCGGAGCGAATGGGGTGGTGGGGGTGGGTGAAGTGGCCCGCTCGGCTGCAGATGGATACACACTGTTAGTAACAAATTCGAGCAGCATCACGATCAACCCGCAACTGTATAAGTCGATTTCTTACAAGGTATCTGATTTCGTTCCAATCACTAGCTTGGTCGAATCGCCGTTCATCTTGGTGGTAAACCCCGAATGGGCACAAAAAAATAAGGTTGGTTCGACTAAAGACCTACTCGAATATGCCAAGAAAAACCCAGGACAACTGACTTACGGTTCGGCTGGTCCAGGTAACATAGCCCACTTGGGCTTCACGATGTTGAGTAAAAAAAGCAATGTCCAAACCATGCATGTACCATACAAAGGTGCATCGATGGCACAAACGGCGATCATAAGCGGCGAGATCAACGCTGCATTTGACACTTGGGCAGCATTGCCTCATATCCAGTCCGGCAAGCTCAAGGCTTTGGCGGTTTCTTCCAACAATCGCATGCAACAACTCCCTGACGTGCCAACTGTAGAGCAAGAGGGTGTGCCAGACTTTAATTTGACGTTCTGGATCGGCCTGCTCGCACCTGCGGGAACGCCGCCGCAAATTATCAGAAGGATTCACCAGGCGACGTCGCAAGGCATTCTTGAAAATCCAAAATCCAAAACAGTGTTGAGCGCCCAAGGCGAGATTGTGATCGTCGAGCCCGACGTCTTCTCGCAGCGCATTAATCGTGAAGTGTCCGGCTGGCGCTCCTTGATCAAGAGCGAAAACCTCACGTTGGACTAACAATTATCAGGGACGCATGTCCCTGATGGCAGGCTTGGCATCTTACAGCGAAAAATTGAAGAGACGGCCATTCGGTGTTAAGACTCAGCATCTGGATGAGTTCATCGTGAATCTGTGCGATCTCGATGCCACTGAAGTAATAACCGCTACCCAGCAGCAGAGGGGAAAGCCCAAATATCCATCGTTGGACGTTGATCGACACCTTGATTACAGCAAGGGCTCGTATAGGTAACCCCATTTTTGGCGAGCTGACCGATCATTTTCATCACTTCCAGCCACGGAGAGACACGATAACAAGCTCACAACCTTCACCTTGAACACGAGTCTATGATCAAAACATGCGTTCAGACATTATGGTGATAATGTCGCTTTTCCCCCTTGGGACAACCTGGAACGTTTGAAGCATCGTCGACCGCTGGCAGTCTGGCAATTATGTCGAGACTCGGGCAGTCCTTTCAAATTGGATGGCGCAGTTGGAACCTTGAGGAGGTCAGCTTTGTGCCTAGTTCCTGACGTGCATTGAACTCTCGCAAGTCTATTCTAGGTTATACCGTCGAATACGAAAGCGACCGGTACTCCTTTTCTAAGGCGACTTGATTACGCCCCTTTTCTTTTGCTACGTAGAGTGCCGTATCGGCGCGCATCATCAGCGATTTGAGAGTGTCTTCCTTTTGCAGTGCGGCTACGCCGATGCTCACTGTGACTCCTGACAGCAGCTCGTGCGCGGCCGCTATTCTTAGCCTCAGGCGCTCGGCAACAACAGCTGCACCCGCGAGGTCGGTTTCCGGCATCAGTACCGCAAATTCGTCGCCTCCCATACGACACAATGAGTCGATGCTTCGCAGTTCCTGATGTATCTCGTGCACAATGTCTTGCAACACTCGATCGCCGGCAATATGGCCGGACGTATCGTTGACTGGCTTGAAGTTGTCCATGTCCACCAGCAGCAGCGACAGAGGGCGATCTGTGCGAGTTGTGCGCGAAATTTCCCGGTTCCCAATGTCGAAGAAGGCCCGCCGTGACCAGGCGCCGGTCAGGTAATCGTGGTTTGCCGCATGCTCTGCCAAGAGCACAATACGGCGATGTGCAATCAGCAGAGCGCCAAACGCAAGTACCGGCAGAGCGAAAGCGCCAGCAGAAAGAACAAACACATTCCATCCTGACGGCTCAAGTAAGGATGCTGGCGCGCCGTCGGAAAACAATTGGTATAGCACACGGATAGCGTGCCCGCCAGCGATCAGACCACACATCGCTAGAATGAAAAATTTCGGATAATAGGGGCGCCGCCATTCACTCCGTGCGCGGAGCAAGGTATAGCTAATCGCACCCGCAACGCCAGCCTGAAACAGGGACGCGACGGTAGTTCGAGCTATGAAAGAATCTTGCACATAATGGAAGAAAGCGATGGCCGCCGTCAGTCCAAGAACACCGAGCGCAAGCGGGCGCGTAGGTGCAGGGCGCTTGAACAGCCGGCGGTAGCCGATCAGGATGGCAGCTGAGGACGCGGCATATACCCCATTGGCTAGCTCATAAGCGAAAAAAGGCGATAACTCACGCCCATACGCAAACAGGATATTCCCCGCCATGCCAAGCACGCTCGCCAGGATAACTTGCCGCATGCCTTTCACGCCGTTTTCACGGAATGAAAACAGCACGAGGAACGTTACGAAGCAGAGGAGCGAGGCAATCAGGAAAACTTGTTTGGTACTTAACATAAGCGTCGTGGCCATAAAAGGCCATTGTCTGCGGGGTGGCCAGCGTGAAACCAATATCGTAGCATTGGATGTTTCACACGCGGGTACGAGGCCCCCAATTTGATCTATCCAGTTAGATTCCCTGTAAAAGGTTACTCACAACGTGGCGATACGGACAAGAGAGCTTTTGTTTGAATGCGCGTCGTGACAGAGAAGTCAAATGGGACAGTGCGCAGGACTTGGGGCTGTTCCCTTCGCTGGCAACGACCTCGCTGATTTGGATGACTAGCGACAGAACCAAGTAGTTAGGATATGCATCACGATTTGCGCGAAGCTAGAGCTTGCTGGCGGCTTTTATGGGTTGCTTGCAATGATAATCAGTGCAAATCTTCATAGGACAATTTGCAAGGAAGGACCTAATGCAAGTCGCCCAGACGAACGACATTGGGAGCTGACGCAAGGATGTCCGAGTTCGAGCCTAAGCGTTGGACCAGCGTCAAAAGCGTCTCGTCGGTGATAAAGCTTGTCGAAGAGGATGCCGTCAGCAGTTTATCAGGAGGTTGAGAGCGGGAGATCACATAGCCCTGAACATAGTCGACCCCAATCTCAGCAAGCGTTTCTACCGTTGCCGCGTCTTCGGCCCATTCGGCAATCGTCTTCATGCCAAGATTCACTGCCAGGTTTACGATCGCCTCCACAATGGCGACGTTCGCAGGGTGCGCATTGATATTGACCACGAAATTGCCGTCGATTTTCAATACGTCTGCAGGAAGCTCTTTCAGATAGGAGAATGATGTGTACCCTGCACCGAAATCATCGAGCCCGATCTTTGCCCCATAGCTGCATACCTGGTCAATAAACCGGCGGGTATTGTTGAGGTCGTGCAGCGCAACGCTTTCTGTAATCTCGATGCATACACGCTTCGCCGCTTTTGGATGATCCGCCAGAATGGACAAGGCGTCTTGCACGAAGCGTTCGTCGTTCAACGATGCGCCGCTCAAGTTCAGGCAGACGAACTGCGTCTGCTGCAACCGTTCATAGTTTGTCTCAATCCAGCCCAAGGTCGTACTTAACACCCATCGATCAATCACACCGGTGCGCCCGCACTTTTCAGCCGCACCGATAATGCGTCCGGCCGGAATGGTACTGCCATCCCGGTCCCGCATTCGTAGCAGAACCTCGAAATTAAGTGACTCTTGCGGTGCGCGCAATGACATGATGGGCTGCATTTCGAGAAACAAGTCATTGGTGGCATCGTGGCCGGAGAGCCGTTCGATAAAACCTAGTTCCATTTCCCGTTCATGAAACGCAGAAGCATTTTTCTCATAGACGACCAATCCGTCCGGAGCAGCCTTGGCTTCGCGGCAGGCGCGGTCTGCCGTCGACATGGCATCCTTGATCGGCATCTCCGGGCTGACGTCAATGAGCCCTACCGAGCCACGCACATGAAATGCCTTGTCGGCCACCCGGTAAGGCGTGTTGCCAATAGTTTCAACCAGGCCTCGGCATATCAGCGTTGCCAGCGGTAGCGCGGTGTCCGGCATTACAATCAGGAATTCATCCCCGCCTACCCGCCCCACTGAGTGGCTAGACGGCAGGATCGCGCCAATACGCTGGCAGACTTGCTTGAGCACTTCATCACCGGCCGCATGGCCAAACAAATCATTGATCAGTTTGAACCTGTCCAGATCCAGATAAGCCAATGTCAGTGGCTTAGTCCCGGTAGTTGGACTTGATCGCTTGAACGCGTCTTCGATTCCGCGTCGATTGAACACCCGGGTCAGCGGATCATTATTGGCCATGAAGCGTAATTCCTCGGTGGCTTTCGCTTTCTCGGTCACATCCTGCAAAAAGCCCTCGATCTTTTCCTGGGCCAGCGTGGCCTTTACCAGGAAGCGCCGATCACCGGCACGGCTACGCAATTCCAGCTCTCGATCCTGCTGGCCGTGCACCAGGCCGTGCAACCGTGTCCAGGCATTGTCTTCAAAGTATTGCTGCCAGGATAAGTCGGCAGCAGTAAGCACATTTGTTCCCAGTATTTCATTTAGGGCGGCGTTGGCACTGACAAATTGGCCGCGTCCATCCAATGTGAATAATCCAATCGGCATGACTTCGTAAGCATGGCGAAGCTGCGCCTGTGCCTCCATCCGTTGCCGTTGCTCCTGGCGCATTTGCTCGGCCAGGGCAAGCGCCGTCAACAGACTGGAAAGCAGGGCGCCAGTGACACTATTGATGAGCCCTACCAATTCCCGTCGCCCCGATGCCGCAGCAACGACTTCCAGCAGGCTGGTGACAAAGGTGACGCCAAATGACGCCGCATACCATAGGGCTACGCGACTACGAGATTGCCGGATGACCGACGTCAGGCTCACCATCATCAGCAGAAGGCCGAGACCGGCCATCACCCACATCACAGGCAGGAAATGGCGGAACGGCAGTGCGATGGAAGCAAGCAACAGGAGCGGGCAAAGCCATTGTGCCGCTACTAAGGTGCCACGCGACTTGGTGCGGGCCAAGTCCTCCCGAAACAGCTCCTGATAAAGAGTTAATGTCAGAAGGGCATACAGTGCAACCATAAACGCCCGGCTAAACAGGATCCATTGCTCGGGGACTTCCTGCCCGAGCCATTGTGTATCCCAGCCTGCAGACAAGGCGCCAACCCGCAAATTCACGAACAGCCATGCCGCGAACAACAGGTTAAGGCTTTGCCGGTTCATCAATGCGGTGACCAGCACGAATACAGCGAGTACCGTCAGCCCGCCATCAAGCAGCCCCGATTTGCGATGGTAATGTTGGATCGCGTGATCCAGTTCCGCGGATGGCCAAAGGCTCGCCGTCAGGCGCGCCGGTCCGGCAAAGGAGGCCTTGCAGAGAATCTTTGAAGGCAATTCTGTAATGTCGAGGGCAAAACCAGCCTTTGCCTGTTTGATTTGCCCTTGCGTGATGCTGCGCGATCCGGAGCCGAGCATGTCACCTCGGATCGCATCCCAGCAGGCGATCTCGGTGGCGTGCCTGGATGGAAATTCGACCGTATAACGGCCGGGCGCTCCACTTGCTGTAAATCCAAACCATACCGGTTCCTCGGACAGGTCGGTATTAAAATATTTCACTGGAGCAACAAGATCGACCTTATCGCGGGCTTCAGCAAGCGCCAGCGATGGCTGACCTGACCATACGCGCAATTCCAGCGGTCGATCGCCTTTGGCCGCGTAGTGGTTGTCCCAGAAAACCAGTGCAATGATTGAAATCAGTACAATGATAACGGGTACGGCGAACAGGGACAGTGCACGCAGCAGTGTCTCCAGCGCTGTCTGGTATCGACTCAGCTTGGTCAACGAGAAGGGCATGTAAGGCATGGTCGCGATCCGGTAAGCCAGACGGCAGCGGGTGACTGCCGTGTCAGTTGCCAATAGGATACCAGTCGCGTTAGAGGAAAGTCACTTTCGACTTATGCAAACAGGGTCTCTGGCATGCCGCGCGGCGTGCTGGACTGCCTGAAGTGGCTGGATTTCATCTTCGCCGACGATGTGACCATGATATCGGGGTGATGGGTATGGCAAAAGAACTGCAGCAGTGGATGATTGGCTGCTGTCCATCGCTGCTCACCGGTTGCGATCTCGAAGAACATCACACGATGAGGAAGATTGCCGGCATGCTGAAGGGGAAGAAACCCGGTTTCTGGAAATAGGTCCTCAAACAGCAACTGCTCATAGTGCCGATCGATGGGAGCCCGGCCTGCTGCGACTGCATAGTCAATCCCATTACGCGCACAGTACTCAAAACAGGCCTTGATAAGCGCTATTTTAACGATACGTCCGACACGTCCTTCTTCGATGCCTAACCGGGTCACTTCAGCGAGCGAGTACCCTTCCAGCCAATCGGGGAAGACCACAGATTTTTCGATGCTAAGCGACCGGTAGGCATTGGTCTGGATCCGTACGCTGCCAAGCGGTGAGCCATCAAGCTTGGATTCGGCTAGCAGCACGACAGTGTCATCGGCATAATCAGCCGCTTCCGGACTACGTAAGCTTTCGGCAAATGCAGGGACATGACGAGCGTATGCCTGATGTCGTATCTGCACGGCCTTATAGAGGTCGATATCGTTCTCTACGATCTTGATGGTAAAGGGCAGCCTCTCCTGCTTCATCTGCATATTCGTTACGGCGAAAGCAGGGGCAGCAACGTTCTTGTCGCTTGCATTCTTGAGTGCGTTTAGATTGAATTCTGTATGCATTGCGATACTCCCTGAAGATGTAAAGACTAAACGAGGCCAGACGGATAAACCGTCAGGCGTTCGTCAATAGCGGTCCGCAGGCATGCACGGACTGTTCGGCATGCGCATCTTGATGCTGCAATACTCAAGCTAACGGCCGAAATTTGGAAAAATGAAGGGGAAAAACCTATCTAATTATGATCAAGAAAATCTGCGCTTTGTGCTAGTCACTTTCCATCTACCTGTTCAGCACTATTCCGCCTTGTATTAGCAAGCGCATAGATGGGCCCCCATTACCTATGGGATTGCGATAATGCTTCTTCTTAATCGTATCGGCTCGCCTTAGCTTAGGAGCTAATACATTGATTTAGCGAATTCAAAAGAAGGAGTCTGCATACTGTTCTTCGGATGCCGCCACAGGCAAATCGCCGAATTGAATGGCTGCCGCGACATCGACATTTGGCCTACCCCATTCACCAATACTTTTCCAATTCGTCGCCAGCCGCTTGCGATTGGCGAGCGTAAAGAATTTTGCATGGCATGGGTACACGGACCCGACTTAACCGTGCGACCTCAATCTCAGAGTTACACCCGCCTATCCGAAAGACTATACCTCTTCGAAAACTTGGATGGGAGCGGGTTCAAAGTAGAGTTACCAGTGGATGAAGACGGCGTTGTGCAGGACTATCCTGGTTTATTCCGACGCGTGAGATTGGAACGCTGACGGGCAACAATGGGTCATCCTGTGCCGCCAAGTATTGAATAGGCACCGGTCGCGTCTGTTTCGAGACTTGCCTCAGACGTTTTGTCCTGAGCCGGAAGTGAGGACTGCGACTATGTGGTGTTGGAAACGGAAAAAGGGTTATACCTGGTCTGATACCAATCATCGAGGCGGCTCTCAGCCAGCTTGCGGTCGGTTCCTGCGCCAAGTAAATAATATTCGATACTCCCCTAAGTCCGTATCGAACGTTTCTCTGAAAAAGGGAGAAGGGCTAGCTGGAAATTCGGATCTAGCCCTATTTTCTCCTTATTTTGTGGAATCGAGCGCCACATAGCGCATAGCTGAATGGACATACTTCCAGCCAACATATTCCATAAGGCTTTTGACGTCCCAGCCATTCGCCTATATGTTACGACGAACGAGACGCCGACAGCGACTGCTCTCAACCAAGACATTCTGGCGATAATGTCGCAAAACCAAACGCCGGACAAAATTCAATACTACCCCGGCGCCATATCCAACGTTCTATCGGAACAGCATTATTTCGAAACGTTCTATTCACTAATTTCCCTTGATTCGCAAAATAAGCGGGTAGTCAGCCTTCGCTTCAATGGCGTAGGAACGTAGCTTTTAAAGTTTAGGAATCTCTTCCCCGTAATTGGGCGATATGGTGAAAATTCCGCGTGCGTTCCCCAACATATTCCTGCGAAGCCAGGCGCGATATGGAAGTGGCTTTATGTTTGCAAGCCGGACGTTTGGGTGAGGACACAAGCTTACTCTGTTTTCGAAGGCCCGGGCGGAGGGATCGCATAAAGTGCCATCAAGGGTGCTGGCGTTACCGCAGATTTAATAGAGTGAAGGGCATACATGACGTGTCGTGTATGAACTTGCACTAAGGAAATTTAAACATTTTCAAGCCAGGTTGGCGTGAATACGTATTCATGCTTTAATCACCTTCAGCTGAACGCATGTTGGAGACAAGCTTGCATACGTATTCGAAAGGCAGCCCCGTCACGAGCCACGATATCGCGCGCCGCGCACGGGTTTCGCAATCCACGGTATCGCGCGTCCTCACGGGAAACACGAAGGTCGGCAAAGAAGCTCGGGAAAGGGTGATTGCCGCCGTACGCGAACTCGGTTACCGCCCGAATGCAATGGCACGCGCGATGCGCACTAGCCAGACTGGGAACATCGGCGTGGTGGTTTCACGGCTTGCAAACCCGTTATACCCCGAACTTTTGCAAATCCTCGGAAAGTGCCTGAATGGCGCTGGTTTCAGGATGGTCGTCTGGAATTCCGATGAACTGGATGAAAAGGCGGCCATGGATGCGATTCATGAAAGCCGCGTAGATGGTGTCATCATGACCACGGCGACTGCTGATTCCACACCCCTGTACGAAGCGCTGCGACTGAACGCGCCGGTTGTCCTGATCAACCGGGTAGTGGAAGGATGGCCGTGTGACCAAGTCTCCAGCGATAATCTCGGCGGCGGCCACAAGGTGGCGGAGTATCTGTTCAAATCCGGGCGGCGGCGTATCGGCCTGATCACCGGCCCTGACGATGCGAGCACCATACGCGATCGGGAAGTTGGGTTCCGCCGAACCCTGAAAGCACTTGGCAACCCGATTGACAGCATGCACTGTGTCACAGTCGATGTTTTTTCCTACAAGACAGGATTTGATGCCGCATCGCGCCTGCTCGATCTTGCCGACTATCCAGATGCAATCTTCTGCGTGAATGACGTGATCGCGCTGGGCGCTAGGGATGCCGCGCGCGCTAGAGGCATTGAGGTGCCGGCCGATCTCTGGATAGTCGGCTACGACGATATCGAAATGGCGTCTTGGCACAGCTTCGATTTAACCACAATTCGCCAGCCGCTCGCGCTGATGGCGGAGACAGCAATCAATCTGCTGCTGCAGCGGATTCGCGGCATCGGCGACGGCTGGCAGCACGTCTGCCTCCCGAACGACCTTGTCATCCGAAGTTCGACCGCACGCTACGCCGCCAGCGGCTGACCCAAGCCAGCGCAGGACGGTAAAAAACAAGTCAAGCAATGCAAACCGCCGCCGAAGGCCGGCGCAATGGGTTCGCTTTGCCCGACAAAAATGCAAACCAAGCAGGAGTTAGACATGGCATTAACGGCAAAGGAAGTTGCACCAGACAGCCTGGAAGAGCCGTCACGAAGAGTGTCGGTTAGGCATGTTGTTGAAGTACTGGTTGTAGGTGGCGGTTCTGCAGGAATTGCGGCAGCGACCACAGCGGCCAGATTGGGAAGAAAGGTGTTGATGGTCGAGCGCAACGGTTTTCTCGGCGGGACCATCACCATGGTCACGCTGGGCAGCATCTGCGGAATGTACACTGTCGACGGTGAGCAAGTGACGCCGGTGGTCGGTGGTTTTGCACAGGAACTGATCGACCGGTTGCAGCAAATGGGTGGGCCGAGCGAGCCGATGCGCTGGCTGAAGACGGCCTCCATGCCCTACGACCCGTCGGCGATGAAGATTGCCTGCGATGAAGTCGTGACGGAAGCAGGAGTGCAGCTTGCGTTCCATTGCACTGCAGTTGCGGTACACATGCAGGACAACCGGGTGCGCGGCGTGATCTTCGAAGGGCGCGACGGACGCTGGGCCTGCCTTGCCGATGTTGTTATCGATTGCACTGGTGACGCGGATATCGCGGCGCTTGCCGGAGTACCGTTCGAGCATGACCCGGCGGTGATCCAGGCGCCGACCACCATGTTCCGGTTCGGCGGCGTCGATGTACAGCGCGCGACCGGGATTTCGCGGGATGAACTGCGGAGCTATTTGGAAAAAGCGGTTGCGAGCGGACTCAACTTGCCGCGCACCGCAGGCGGTGCGTTCAGCACGCAGCCGAATTCGATGCATATGAACATTACACGCGTTGTAAAGGACGATCGTGCGCCTGATCCGCTCAATACAGCGGAACTGACTGAAGCGGAACTGGAAGGCCGCAGGCAGCTGAAAATGTACCTGCAGGCTTTCCGTAACTTCGTTCCTGGCTATGAAAACTGTTACATCGCCGACATCGGCGCTTTCATTGGGGTACGCGAAAGCCGCCGCATACAGGGTCGGTATTCGCTGTCGCTTCAGGATGTGCTCGGCCAAGCGCGCTTTGACGATGCAGTCGCCTGCAGCGCTTGGCCTGTTGAGGAACACGGCGCCGGGCGCGCGACAAAATGGGTATTTCTGGAACCCGGCGCCTATTACCAGCTGCCATACCGGATGATGTTGCCGACAGGTGCAAGCGGACTGCTGGTGGCTGGCCGCTGTTCATCAGCATCACATGACGCGCATGCATCAATGCGGGTCGCGGCTGTGTGCATGGCGCTTGGAGAAGCCGCCGGTACAGCCGCCGCAATTGCCTGTAATTCCTGCGTGGCACTCGATGCAATAGACACCGCCTTGCTGCAGAAACAATTGCTGAAGCAGGGTGCAATTCTCTCCCCGGTGGCTGGCACGCGCGCTGCCGAACAACTGCAAACAGAAGGCGCATCATGACGAAAAAATACCGTTCCAACTTCGAACCGGGCACAACTCGCTGGGCACTGCGCAAGGCACAATGGCATGCACTCGGCATTCCGGAAGCAGACATGGAAAAGCCGAAGATCGCAGTAATCAATACGTCTTCGGAGCTGTCGATCTGTTTCAGCCATCTCGATGAGGTGGCGGACATTGTAAAACACGCGATTCGCGAGGCCGGGGGCGTGCCGTTCGAGATCAAGAGCACTGCACCCAGCGACTTCATCACCGGCGCCGGCCGCAGCGGTCGCTATCTGATGCCAGCGCGCGACCTGATGGTCAACGATATCGAAGTATCAGTGGAAGGCGCGGTGCTGGACGGCATGGTCTGCCTGAGCAGTTGCGACAAGACTGCGCCAGCGCACATGATGGCGGCAGCTCGCCTTAATATTCCCTCGATTCTAGTCATAGGAGGTTACCAGGGATGCGGCCGGCATGAAGGCAAGCCGGTCGACATTGAGGATGTATTCGAGTCAGTGGGAGAACTGGCGTCTAAGAAGATCTCGATTAGGGACATCTCCGACATGTGCAATGTCGCGGTGCAGGGGCCCGGCGTCTGCGCCGGCATGGGTACTGCGAACACGATGCACATCATGGCGGAGGCAATCGGAATGACCTTGCCAGGCAGCGCTCCGGTTGCGGCCCGCAGCGAAAAGATGAAGGAGTACGCGAGCGCAGCGGGGCGCCGCATTGTCGAGATGGTGAATGAAGACCTGCGACCGCACCAGATTATGACGCCGGCCGCCTTCAGGAATGCGATTACAGTCGGGTTGGCGGTCAGCGGTTCGATCAACATGCTGCGCCATCTGCAAGGCGTGGCAGCGGAAGGCGAGATCCCGGTTGATGTGTATAAGCTGGTCGAGGAACTGGACGGCAAGGTGCCGCTGTTGTCTGCCGTCAAGCCCAACGGCCCGCGTCGGATTGAGGAACTCGATGCAGCGGGCGGCGCACATGCGGTGATGAAGCGGCTCGAACCGCTACTCGCGACCGATGTACTGACTGCTAACGGGAAGACGCTGAAGGACAATCTGCAGCATGCGAAGGTGCTCGATGAGGCCGTGATCACAACGCTGGAGAAGCCGGTCAGCCCGGGGCCGTCGGTGGTGATCTTGCACGGCTCGCTGGCGCCGGAAGGCGCGATTATGAAATTGGGGATCGGTGACAAGGCGTCCTCCTTCAGAGGAAAATGCCGGGTCTTCGAGACGCAGGAAGCGGCAATGGGTGCACTTTCGAACGGCGAGATCCTCGGCGGTGAAGTGATCGTGCTGCGCGGCCTCGGTGCCCGCGGCGGTCCCGGCGTTGCATCAGCATCCTGGTTTGTCGCTGCCGTCAACGGATCGGATCTCGGCAAGGAGATCGCAGTGATCACCGACGGACAGTTGTCGGGCCTGAACCGAGGATTCACGATCGGCCAAGTTATGCCGGAAGCCGCCGACGGCGGACCGATCGCCCTGCTGCGCGACGGCGATGAAGTGCTGATCGATGTCGAATGCCGCAAGGTCGAGATCGAGCTGCCGGCGCAGGAACTCGACAGCCGGCGTGCCGCATTGAAGCCGTTCCAACCATCCGAGCCGAAAGGCTGGCTGCGTATCTATCAGCACATGGTCCGGCCGCTTTCCGAAGGAGGAACGCTCAAGCCAAAGACCTGATTCGCAGCATTGGAAGCAAGTACTTGTTCGAAGTCTCTATACAAAGAGTTGAAAGGAGCATCTGATGAAAACAATTACCAGAATTTTTAGCGTAATGTGCTGCGCTGCGGCTGTCGCAGGATTCGGAGCGTCGGCATTGGCCCAGAGCGCGGCGAATTTTCCTGATAAGCCTATCCGTTTCATTGTGCCTTATCCCCCAGGCGGCGCGTCCGACGTGACAGCGCGCGTACTCGGTCAGAAAATGACAGAAATCTGGGGGCAGCCGGTAGTGGTAGAGAACCGTCCTGGCGCCAACGGCAACATCGCTTCAGAATTCGTGGCTCGGGCTCCCGCCGATGGCTACACTATCCTGATGGGAAATGTCGGCCCGAATGCAATCAGCGCCAGCATGTATAAGCTTTCCTACGATGTGGTCAAGAGCTTTGCGCCAGTGACACAAACCACAACCGTTCCTATCGTACTGGTGGTCAATAATTCACTGCCAGTAAAGAATGTGAAGGATCTCATCTCTTACGCGAAGACCAACAAGCTTACGTTTGCTTCGGCCGGCAACGGTTCGTCAAACCACCTGACCGGTGAACTACTCAAATCGATGGCGGGCATCGACATCATGCATGTGCCGTACAAGGGAGACGGGCCGGCAATGAATGACGTGATCGGCGGTCAGGTATCGATGATGTTCGCCACCCTGCCGGCCGCGCTGCCGCATATTAAGTCCGGAAAGGTGCGCCCGATCGGAATGGCGACCGCAAAGCCGTCCGCTGTACTCCCGGACGTTAAGCCGATCGCAGACTCAGGCGTTCCCGGATTCGACTCCAGCTCCTGGGGCGGCATCTTGGCCCCGGCCGGCACGCCTAAGGAAATTATCGCCAAACTCCACGAAGGCACTGTGAAAATCTTGAAGATGCCGGATGTTGAGCAAAAGATGCAAGCGCTTGGCGCTGATATAGTTGCCAGCACGCCAGAGCAGTTCGGCGAATACATCAAGTCTGAGACCAGCAAGTGGGCGAAAGTCGTAAAGGAATCCGGCGCTACGGTCAACTGAGCGTACGGGGAATGCAGGTCGGATCAATATAGTGAAAGAGGCCGGCCTGCCTGAAAAATTGTTTCTTGCACCAAACCGGGACTGTTCTATGCAGCATTCACGATATGAGTAAGCATGGGACTCAAATGCCAGTCAGGCATCGTGCACCAGATATGGAGAGCGTCATGACCATGTATGCGGTGTAAAGAACACTCAGTGGAATCAGCATGAAGCTACTCAGGCAGCGGCCGTTAAAGCAAGCAGGTAGGCGACTGAGCGGGGTTCACCGGTTACCTATGTGCGCAGTAATTTCTATCTAGCAGACCAGCGATGCACGTGCCCTTTCGATGCGCAAGGTTGGGACGCAGAACTACCAATATCGTACTGCCTGGACGCGTTGCCACCTTACGCATTGCCTTCCTTGACGAACAGAAGGCCAAGCGCGAAGGCAAGCCGGTCGAGCAAGTTGCAGCGGAAAGCACGGCATCTATCCTGATGGGACGCCATGGCCTTCCCGAGGAGTACGGTTCCGTCGTCGCGTTCCTTGCCAGCCAGCCAGCAGGCGGGCTATGTCACCGGCTCAGTGGTAAGAGTCGATGGCGGCCTGATCGCCA
This sequence comes from Noviherbaspirillum aerium, assembly GCF_008929045.1. Lineage (GTDB taxonomy): Bacteria > Pseudomonadota > Gammaproteobacteria > Burkholderiales > Burkholderiaceae_D > Noviherbaspirillum > Noviherbaspirillum aerium. The sequence continues at coordinate 25,918 of NZ_VFAH01000025.1, forward strand.
GCGTTTGATATTTGACCCAGGTACTTCTAAGGCCACTTTTAAAAACGGAATCCCATGGTTACTGGGTCCGAGCCGCCCGATTCAGCAAGTCAAGACAGCGAGGTTGTGGCGGACGTTACCCAGGCAGCGTAGCTTTATTTTGACAAGGTGGAGAACGTGCTGGATCAGCTGGACCCCAGTCATTCCTGCATCGAAGGCGATGCTTGGCTCAGCATGGCAGTGGCAAGCGTACGCATTTTTGACACCGCAATCCGCGCTGCGCTCGATAGCGGACGCTGCTTTGTGATGCTGAGCGTGATGGTGCGCCGTATGCCGGGGTCGACGATCTGCGCTGCGCATAGTCTTCCATCCGCCACTTCCTCGCTCACCGCGAACAAGGGAAGTACCGTGCAGGCGACGCCGCTCAGCGCGACATCTTTCATTGCCGACAAGGTGTCGACTTCGAGTGCGATGTTGAGCGTCAAGCCTTTTTGCCGGCTCGTTTGGTCGAGGATGGATCGCAAGCCGTTAGGCGCCGCCGGCAGTACGAGGGGCATGTCCGAAAGCTGCTGAAATGTCACAACTTCCTGCATGGGCAACCTGTCCTTGCCGCCGATGAGGCAAGTATCCGCATATCCCAGCACATCTTCGCCACGATCCGGCGATGGGCCGTAGCGATTGATGACAGCGAAATCGAGTCGCCCCGACAACAGTTGCTCGTCAAGGTGGCCGCTGAAGCCTTCGATGAAATGGAGCCGCACCGCAGGTGCTGCCTTCTGCATGGCTTCGAACAGCTGAGTCACCAGCTGTCTCGACATTGACGGCAACACGCCGACATGCACCGTCCCGGTCGGCACACCTGCTGCTTCCTTCACCGCGCTTTGCAGGCGGCCCGCCTGGTCAAGCAACACACGCACTTCGGGGTGCACAAATCTACCGAAATCCGACAGGACCACGCCGCGCCCGGTGCGTTGGAACAGCCGGTCTCCCCATTCCTGCTCGAGCTGTGCGATGTTGCGGCTTACCAGCGACTTAGCCATGTCTGCAGCCTTTGCCGCCCTCGACAGGGAGCCCAACTCGGCGACGAGCATGAAAATCTCCAGTTTTTTCAGGTCCATTCGCATTCCCAACATTCCTTCACTTTATATCCATAAAAGTGATATCTGGTATCGCAGATTTTACTCTATCGGATGGCTGGGGTGCTGCTTAGAATACGGTAACTGTAACGCGCTATTACAACGACTCAGGAGACAAGCATGAAGCTGCGTTTGAAGTCATATTCCATCTTCACGGTGCTGGCGGCCGTCCTTTCATTCTTTATGGCAAATTTGGTATGGGCGGCGTATCCCGACAAGCCAATCAAGCTCATCGTACCGTTTCCGGCTGGCGGTCCTACTGATGGAATGGCGCGCTTAGTTGGGCAGCATCTGTCGCAGTCGCTTGGCCAGGCGGTGGTAATCGATAACCGCGGTGGCGCTGGAGGCACCATTGCCACTGAAGTGGCAGCCAATTCGGCCCCCGACGGCTATACCTTGTTTTTTGCCACGACCGGCACCATGGCGATTAACCCTAGCCTGTATCGGAGTTTCAAGATTGACCCGATCAAGGCCTTCGAGCCTGTTGGCTCCGTTGCCGCCACGACGAATGTATTGGTGGTCTCGTCCTCCTTTCAGGCAAATTCGGTGAAGGATCTGATCAGCCTTGCCAAGCAGAAGCCGGGAACGCTGACCTATGGATCCGCAGGCAACGGCAGTTCCAATCACATATCGGGCGAGCTCTTCAAATCGCTCGCCGGCATTGATATCACCCATGTGCCTTACAAGGGATCCGCAGCCGCCTTTACCGATATGCTGGGCGGACAGATCTCGATGATGTTTGATACCGTATCGAACCAGGTGCCGCAAATCTCCAGCGGCAAAGTCAAGCCGCTTGGGGTAACGGGCCGCACGCGATCGCCGGCGCTGGCAAATGTACCGACCATCGCGGAGTCTGGCCTGAGCGGTTACGAAGTCACCATCTGGTTCGGGTTGGCGGCACCAAAGGGTACGCCGGCTGACATCGTCAACCGCGTCCACACTCAGCTGAACAAGATGCTCGCCGACCCCGAAGTTAAATCCAAGCTTGCCGCCCTCGGCGCCGAGCCGCTGCCCGGTACTTCGCAGGCATTCGCCACCATGATCCAGCAAGACACTGCCAAATGGAGCAAGGTCGTGAAGGCATCCGGCGCCACTATTGATTGATTGCGTGAACATGAAATCATCATTGTTTGAACCCTCCTCGGTCGCCGTCATTGGCGCATCTGACAATCCCAACAAGGTCGGCGGTCGCCCGATCCACTACATGACGAAGTTCGGTTTTGCGGGCGACGTTTTTCCGGTAAATCCGGCGCGCACGGAGATACAGGGGCGCCGCGCCTATCCTGCGCTGGCCAATATCGGCCGCGTGCCCGATACGGCAATCATCGCTGTCGCCGGAGATGATGCCGTGAGGGCAGTGCAGGAGTGCGCTGATGCTGGTGTCGCCAATGCAGTGGTCATGTCTTCCGGCTTCGCAGAAACCGGAGATCAGGGCCGCGTCGCCCAACATCAAATGGTGGAATATGCAAAAGCACGCGGTATGCGCATCATTGGCCCGAATGCCCAGGGTATTGCCAATTTCTCCAACGGCGCGGTACTCAATTTCAGCACGATGTTTATGGAAGTAGAACCGCAAGATGGCCCGATCGCGATCGTCAGCCAGAGCGGCGCCGCCAGCGTCATGCCGTATGCCTTGCTGCGCGAAATGGGACTGGGGGTGCGTTACCTGTGCGCCACCGGCAACGATGCCGACATGGATGTGCCTGAGCTGACCAGAGCTGTCGCTGCCGACCCCGGGATCAAGCTGATTCTGGTCTACATCGAATCCCTGCTACGCCCTGATTTTCTTGCCGAAGCGGCGGACATAGCGCGTTCACACGGCGCCAGCATCGTGCTGCTAAAAGGCGGGTCTAGCCTCAAGGGTGCCGCCGCTGCAGCATCCCATACTGGCGCGATGATCGGTCATGACGGCGCGCTTGATGCCTTTCTCGTCCGTCATGGCATATGGCGCGCCCACAGCCTACAAGAAATAGTCACGGCCGCGCCGCTCTACCTGCGCGACGCCAAATGCGGAGAGCGCCGCACCGTCGTGCTCAGTCACAGTGGAGCAGTCGGCGTGATGTCCGCCGATGCGGCAGAGCAGGTAGGTTTGCCATTGGCGGACTTATCTGCACACACACGTGAGCGCCTGCGTGAAACCTTGCCCGGATTTGCGACGCCCAGCAACCCACTCGATCTAACCGCAGCATTGATGGGTAACGACGGCATGTTTCCGAGCGTTCTCGACATCCTCGCGAAGGAAGAACAGGCCGACATGCTGCTGGTCGGCATCCCCGTAGCCGGCCCAGGATACGATGTACCCGCGCTAGCCCGGGCAACTGCAGAATTCGCAAAGCAATACGACAAACCGGTTGCGCTCAGCGCACCCCAGCCATCTGTTCGGCAAGCATTCCAGGCTCACGGCATACCGGTATTCCGTACCGAGCGTGAAGCGATCGGGGCGCTTCATCAATACGCCTCTCATCAGGCAATGATGAAGAAAGTGAATGACGTTCGTGTGCAAGCTCGGGTTTCCGACATCCACTTTCCCGGCGCTGCCGGGACGTTGGCAGAAGCCGAAAGCTTGTCTCTGCTGCGGCAGGCCGGCATACCGGTCATCAGCCACGTGATCTGCGGCAGCGAAGATGAGGCGAAAGCGGCTTTCTTGAATTTCGACCGCCCTGTCGTGGTCAAGGGATGTGCGGCGGCGGTGCCGCACAAGAGTGAGCACGGCCTGGTGCATCTGAATCTAAAGACGTCACATGATGTGCACCGCGCTGCCCGGGCATGCCTGGATTCATTCAAAGCAATGGGATGCGAAGACGGCAAGGTGCTGGTGGCGCCGATGGTGCGCGGGGTGCATGAACTCATGCTGGGTGTGACAATCGACCCGGTTTTCGGCCCTGTCGTCATGATGGGCGAGGGCGGCACGTTGGTGGAAGTGCGTCGTGATGTGATTTCCCTGCTTGCGCCATTTTCCTCCGCGGATGTGCTTGAAGCATTGCATCGCCTTCGGATTTCCCCATTATTTCATGGCTATCGCGACAGGCCAGCGCTCGATCTCGCGGCGTTTGCCGACGCAGCGGTGAAGCTAGGGGATTTTGCTTGCCGCTACCGTGACCGGCTCTGCTCCATCGACATTAATCCAGTGATGGTGCTGGCACGAGGCGAAGGCGTGTTGGCCGTGGATGCCGTTGTGGAAATCACGAGGGGTAACAACGATGAATGAAATTCAAACTGAGCATCGCGACGACGTCGCCATTGTTACCTTGCATCGTCCAGAGCGCATGAATGCAGTCAATCAAGCGTTGCGGGAGCAATTGTCTTCCGAACTGAACATGCTTAATCGCAGCGATGCCGTGCGTGCCATCGTGCTAACCGGGGCGGGCGACAAGGCGTTCTGCGCGGGACAAGATCTGGATGAAGCCAGTGCGATCGAATGGCAGACCCTGGTTCCCTGGCTCAATGCGCAGCGTGCGATGTATCAGGCAGTACGTGATCTCGACAAGCCTTGTGTCGCCGCCATCAACGGCGTTGCCGCCGGCGCCGGGTTCCAGATTGCCTTGTGCGCGGATTGGCGAATCATCGCCCCGGACACAAGAATCGGGCAGCCGGAGGTGAAGGCAGGACTGGCCAGCATCGTCGGTTCCTACCTGATGACCCTGCATACCGGGATGACACACAATGTCCAGCTCTCCCTGTCCGGTGAGCTCATCACAGGACGGCGCGCCCATGAGGTTGGACTGGTCACTGAACTTGCCGAACCCTCTGATGTGTTCCAGGCAGCATGTCAACGGGCCAGCAAACTAGCGCGGCTCCCCGCCACGGCGGTCCGCCTGTCCAAGCAGCGTTTTCGCGCCATGACGCAGGCAAAGTTTGACGAAGCCTGCGTGGCAGGCATCCGCGCGCAACTGGAATGCTATGCGCAGGGCGAACCTCAACAGGCCATGCGCCGCTTTCTCGAAGCGCGCAATAAGGCATGAACCGTTCATCTCCTTTTATCTTTGAGAGAAATAACACGAACGATGCAACAATACAAACAGGCATACATCCGGGGCAAGTGGCGAGACGTCGAGCCGGTATCGGGCATTTCCCTTCTCGATTCGTACAGCGGCGAGCCGCTGGCCGAAGTCGCCCTCGCCGGAACTAAGGAGGCATGCGATGCGGTGCTCGCGGCAAGACAGGCGTTCCTAGCTTGGTCAAGTATGCCGGTCGCCGTCCGCGCGCAACTGATCAGGAAGGTGGGCGACGCGCTCGCCAATGACATAGATGGATTGGCAGAAGCCATCACGCACGAAGTTGGCATGCCGCTGAAATTGTCGAAGCGCATTCAGGTGCAGGCACCTGTAGCTGCATGGTCCGCATATGCGGACATGGCTGAGAAGTTTGCTTTTGAAAAGCGGATTAGGAATTCCATCGTGACCCAGGAATCGGTAGGCGTGGTCGCCTGCATCACGCCGTGGAATTATCCGCTGCATCAGATCACCGCCAAGGTCGCACCCGCGCTTGCCGCCGGCTGTACCGTGGTATTGAAACCGTCGGAACTGGCGCCGGCGGCTGCCTATGCAGTGGCGCGGGCTATCGAAAAAGCGGGCATACCGCCGGGCGTCTTCAATTTTGTGATGGGCGAGGGAAGGATCACCGGCGAGATGGTCGTCAATCATCCGGAAGTCGATATGGTGTCGTTCACCGGTTCGACCGCCGCCGGCCAACGGGTCGCAAGACTGGCAGGAAACGGCATCAAGCGGCTGGCGCTGGAACTCGGCGGCAAATCGGCTTCGATCGTTCTGGCGGACGCCGACTTAAAATTGGCAATGCGTCATGCATTAGGGGCATGCTTCCTAAACAGCGGCCAGACTTGCACTGCAATCTCGCGTCTGCTGGTACCCGCTGCACTTTATACGGAATGTATCGCACTGCTCAAGCAAGGTGTCGGTGCATTCGCAATGGGAGATCCTGCTGATCCGGCCACCCGTATTGGGCCGCTGGTATCCATGGAACAGCGGGAGCGCGTAAAGGCCCATATCGCTGCGGCAGTGGAGGAAGGCGCCGAAATCATTGCCGGAACTGAAGCCGTGCCGCCGCTAGGTTGGTTTGTCGCTCCCACCATTCTTGGGAAGGTGGCTCCGGACAGCCAAATCGCACAGGAAGAAGTCTTCGGGCCGGTCCTATGCGTGATTGCCTACGAGACCGAGGAAGACGCCGTCCGTATCGCCAACGGCACGCGATACGGACTCGCCGCAGCGGTATGGTCTGCCGACCAAAACCATGCGCTTGCCGTCGCACGACGGCTGAGAGCCGGCCAAATAGACGTCAATGGCGCACCGTTCAACCCTGACGCGCCGTTCGGCGGATTTGGCATGTCGGGCATTGGACGCGAGAACGGCATTTTCGGCTTCGAGGAATTCCTGGAGCCGCGTGCCATTCAACTGCCGGCGTGATCCGCCGTCGACATCAACCCAGTGGAGATGACAATGAATTTCGAACAGCTGACTTATGCAGTGCGCGACCGTGTCGCGCTCATTACTCTCAACCGACCGGATCGCATGAATGCACTGACCAAGGTCATGGAACGCGAGATCCGCGATGCAATGGAGCAGGCCGGGCAGGACCCTCAGGTTCGGGCCATCATTCTGACAGGGGCGGGACGTGCCTTCTGTGCAGGAATGGACCTGGAAGAGCTGGAAGTGCTGCCCCCCGACGATATCCGCGCGCAACACTGGATGCGGCCCTACGACATGAACAGGCGTGCGGACTACCAGACGCGCTACTCTTACTTTCCTGCGGTGCACAAGCCGATTATTGCGGCCATCAACGGCGCGGCAGCAGGCCTTGGACTCATCATGGCGCTCTACAGCGACATACGGTTCGCCAGCTCCAAGGCCGTCTTTAGTACCGCTTTCGCCAAGCGTGGGCTGATTGCCGAGCATGGCATTGCCTGGATACTGCCGCGGCTGGTCGGACCCGGCCATGCCGCCGACCTGCTCATGTCATCACGCAAGGTATCCGCCGAAGAGGCGCTGCGCATGCAGCTGGTAAACCGCCTCGTCGAACCGGAAGTTCTGCTCGACGAAGCAGTCGCTTACGCCCGCGATCTGGCTGACAATGTATCGCCCAGATCCATACGCGTGATGAAGCGCCAGCTATGGGAGGCGCCTTATCAGACACTTGGCGAAGCTGTTGCCGAGGCCAATCAGGAAATGTTCCTGAGTATTCAGAGCGCTGATTTCACGGAAGGAGTGCAGCACTTTGTGGAAAAGCGTCCAGCAATGTTCACTGGGAAATAGGGCGTTGGCGTCTGGATCCAGTGATTCAGCGTGTGACCGGCAAGCTGCGTTTATGGTCGGTGGCATCATATTGACGAACGGTGATGTCGGCATCCACTCGGCGATGGTCTTGCCTTTCAAGGAATCTTCAATGGTGTAATAGCGCACGCTAAATGCATCTTCATCCAGTTTGGACACCGCAAGTTTTCGAGATCGAGGGTTTGCACCTTGAATACCAGGGAGTCGGGCACCCCCAGCGGGTACGACGAAGGGAAAAAGTGTAGAGTGCGCGACTCAGGACGTACAACGCAACAGTATGACAACCAATACTAGGCCTCCAAGGCCAAGATTGATCGAGACCCATGTGCGAATCTGCGCCAAGGCCACACCACTAGCGCCCAACCCGGCCGCTGCAACAGTCTGACCAAGCTTCTTGTAAAGCGCAAAGCGGATGTACATAAAGATCGCCACCATCACGACGCCCAGCAACGTCATGACGGCCCAAGCCAGTGGCATTTCGAAGCTAGCCCCCGACTGCACCACCTGCTTAGCCACACGGCCCAGCATCCCCAGTCGGTCGTCTTTCGGCTCCTCACTGTCATCGTCCAAGGCGTGGAGCGCAGCGTTTGATTACGGACAGTTCGTGCATGCCGCGTATTTTACAGAGTGGCTCGTTGCCTAATCGGCGCTATTCGGTGATGAATCTAGCGGTCCAGTTCAGAAAAGATTTGCGTCCTCACGGTGAGATGCTGGGGATTAACGGAGTGCATGACCCTGACGCTTTCACCATTATTCATGTGCAAAGCTTCGATCCTGATACGCCGATACTGGGTCACTCCTCGGACAATGCTAGGGAGCAACTGAATAGTGTCCGGCCCGGCGGCATACATACTGCTACATCACCCGGTCGTCCCGCTTCCACTTAATATTGCTCAGGCGGCTATTCTACCGTCAAGCCTAGCGGCGAAGACAGTTCGGCCTATTCTACAGAAGCTACAGGAGGGCTGGATCTTGACCTTGGGGTAGTCGCTGATAGATCAATGCGCCTTACCGGGTTCAAGAGAGTGACTTCCAGAATCTGTTGGAACAACCTGGATGTTTTGGTTGAAGCCAAAGATAAGCGCGCCCTTAGCCATTTCGTAAGCTTGCTCTTCTGAAACCGACTGTTTCTTACTCGCAAAGGCCTCCGCGACTAGAAGTTTAGCTGCAAAGCCTAGTGCAATCGTGACATCACCATGATTTAAGCCTGTAGCAAGACCTTCATCCCGAAGTTTCAAGGCTAGTTCCTTGATCTTTTCGACGTTAGCCTGTGTTTGATCCATGGTCTGCTCCCAATTCAGATTGGAGCGTTTTTAGAGCAAAACCAATTGATGTAGTTCACTTGTTTTGGCACCTCCACGCAGTGGAGCATTACTATCTTGCTTCTGGCAAATCCGTTAATACCATCGTTCAACATACAGGTTTACGTATTTAATTTATTACTGCCATACAGGGCCAATTTCGGCGTGTAAAAGAGGCATGCACCCATGCCAAATAGGTATCAACCGGGCACAGGCGGGCCAGAGCTGGAGCCTTGAACGTCGTTTCCTTAATCTGACGGTCTGTTTTAGTAATCGGGAAATAACAGGCCGAGGTGACATTGAACGAGGGCGGCGAGGCGCTGGCGCAGCTTATTGACCGACAGCGTTTCGGTATGGTCGACCAGTAACGGGCAATGCTTTCTGCTGTGTCGGGCAGAAAGCCGCCCCATTTGACCTCGAAGTGTCGAATTGCCCCCTGATAGGCCTTGTGCCTGTTATCGCGGGTAGCGGCTTTACGTACTGATCGAGCTCAGACATGCTGTAGCTGGAGGGCCGGGAATTACGGTTCAAAAAAGCTGACTATGCCCGTTGACGGTTTCAGTACAGGTTAATGAGCGCCTTATCCTAGCTACGCGGTCCGTAGTAGCACCCCTGAGACCTATTGAGCGCCTTATCCAATGTGTCGCTATAGAATAGCGCAGGCCTTTCCACCATTCCCCCGTGTGATGGCCTATGGCGCTCCAAACGCTTACCCGTCCTTATAGAGAAGTGCTTCACTATTCTGTACACCGTTCGACGATGCTGCCGATGGAATGTCTTGATTGGCATTGGCATCTGGATCAGTCCAATCAGCTACGCAAGAACACTTACCAGTCGGATTTGACGAACGGCGTACCCATCGTTATAGTGGCGGCCTTCGCACGCGAAGTAACTGGCATATAGGGGAGTCGCCAAGCTGGTCAAGGCACCGGATTTTGATTCCGGCATTCGAAGGTTCGAATCCTTCCTCCTCTGCCAACCATAATGTATGACTTCTAGTGCGGGCAGGAAGGCGCGAACTCACACATCCACAGGCAGCAGGGCTTAGACTTACTGCCTATCAGTTTCGCCACGTGTGCAACGATATGTTTCCATATATGCCGAGCGCGTGGCACACAAGTGTAGAAAGCTAACACCATCTGCCAGCTTAACAACGGCAGCTTTGTGACTGCTTCCTGCCGTTGGTTGCAATCGAAGCAAGGGCAGGGTGCGGCCCAGAGTGTGTAATACATCTGGGCACTGGTGCTACGGGAGGGATCGATGAAACGCTTTATAGAGGCCAACACCGAACGCAAGCTACGCTTCTACCGGAATGCCTGGACGACTATATCGGCGAAGAGAACCCCGTCCGCGTAATCGATGCCTTTGTTGAAGGACTGGATCTGACGGCACTTGGATATGAAGGCGCTTTGCCGGCCAAGACAGGCAGACCATCGTATCATCCTGCAGTCCTTCTTAAGATCTATAACTATGGTTACCTGAATCGGATTCAGTCAAGCCGTCGCCTGGAGGCCGAGGCGCAACGCAATGTTGAACTGATGTGGCTGACCGGTCGACTTACTCCGGACTTCGAGACCATTGCCAACTTCCGTAAGGACAATGGTAAGGGAATCAGCAATGTCTGCCGCTAGTTCGTCGTTCTGTGTCGTGAACTAGGACTTCTTACGGAAGCCATTGCCGCCCAGCGCGTAATGCGCATTCGCATCGTTGTCGGCAAATGCGAAGAACAGGTACACGTCGGTCCGCTCGGACAGGTTATGGTTGTAGCCGAGCGAGATCAGCGTCACGTCGCTGTCGGCGAACAGGTTATTGCGGGTATGCGCGACGGCGCCCATTAGCCGACCGGCGCCGACAGTGTAATGCTGCCCAGCGAAACGCTTTCCGCATCCAGCCGCGCATTGCGGTTGATGGCACCCATCACTCACGGTTTTTCAACTTGAAGGCGGATAGAAGTAAGGCCATTGACCCTCTATGGTGTCTTACCAAAGTGCGCGATCAGTTAAGTAACCTACGTGACGCCGGAACAGCGCCACAGTGGTGTGTCGGAAGCGTTGCTGGCACATCGCCGTGTTGTCTATGCGGCGGCGCGTACGAAACATCCATTGCGCTGGAAGCGCCAACCCAGACCATGGCAGGCGCCGGGTGAGGTCTGGCTTAACGCGCCTGCATCGAAAGATCTAAAGTTCGCAGCTTGATTTATGCGACAACTACCTTGACGCGCACCGTCGGCATGCGGGCATCGATGTCACGCAAGGGAAACTGTTATGACAGTGCGCCGATGGAGAGCTTCTGGGGCAGCCTGAAAAACGAGATGACGCATCACCAGCGCTATCCGACACGGGCACATGCCGAGGCAGCGATCCACGAGTACATCGAGATCTTCTATAACCGCCAGCGGCGCCATTCACGCCTGGGCAATGTAGCACCGGCAGTGTTTGCAGATGCCTTCAAGCACAAGCAAGCTGCCTGAAACACGAGGTCCATTATTGACAGGGCACCTCAGTTCGTACTTTTGGAGTAGCTTTGACGGAAATCCTTCACGCTTCTAAACACGCTGCCAACCACGACTGAAGCGTGATTGGCAGGCACTGCACTATAAGTCCGCTAATTTAGCGGTTCACTTCGGGTAAATCGGCGCAATTTTCCCGATTACATAATCAGAAATAATGCGATTGGTCCTGTCCGTATAGTGCACAGTATCAGCGTAAAGGTGAGTATTGTTTGCGTTCGGCGTCACGAGTGTCGACTGAGTGCAAATAAGAGAATAGCTGCTTACACGGGTACTCGCAGCACACGCAGGAGTCGTCAAGTTGATAATGCCGTACTTGGACGGATTTGTGCGTATATCTGCAAAGAGACTGTAAATATCTACAAGAACCACGCCGCTTACGCCTTGCAGATTTGCTGCCAAGCGTCCATTGAAGGTCGACGACAATGCTGAAGCAAAACCTTGCGCCGCTGCGCTAGCTGCAAACGCAGGTGCCTTTCCCCAGTCGTCAATGTTCAAGACAACTACTTTCTCCGCCCCGTTTGCCTTCAATCGTTTGATTTCGGTTGCCAGATCATCCGCTGCTTGTTGCAACTGGGCAACTGCAGCATCAGGAGGTAGGGGTGCAAACGCAATAGGTCTGAAGACGTCGTTGGCACCTACCCAGACCATGACAAGATCGGATGCTTTGAAGCTTCCTTTTTGGGACAAATGAGTAGAGATCTGATCCTTTACCGGCAAGGAACTATTGCCCGAATTGGGGCCATTCGTCGCATCAGTATTGAAAGAACCTGGCTGTTGAGAAACACGCGAACCACCCTCAGCATAGCCGGTTCCGCCTAAGGTAAAAGGCCCAAAGCCGTATCCCGCGTTTCGGTTTGCGCTGATCGTAAGGCCATAGTAATCGGCCACATTTTCTATCCACAGAGGGCCAGGATTGACCGTGAACTTACCGCCAGTAGGGGACCCGGCCGCTTCAGCAACTTTTTTATACGTGCCCAAGTCCGATAAACTATCGCCAAACATGACAACGCGCTCCACATTCGGCCGGTCTGAACCACCACAGGAAGCCAAGGCGGTTATAACAACCGGCAGTAAAAGCAAGGAACGGATTCTATCTTTGCGCTTAGCGAATTGAGGTAAGAATGATTGTTTTAGATATTTAAGCACGTCTTCTCCTTGTAGAATTTGGTTGTTCAAGTATGTTAATCGCCGACTAAAAAGCTATATTTCTTTGGCGGCCAATCGGATCGGTGAATTCGATCGCAAATGGAAAAGCGCCGAGGACTTTCTGGATTAGCGGCTTATCGGATTTGTCCGGCGCATCTATCCGCACGACGACACCACGTTTTGAGCATTTTTTAATTGCAAGCCGTGCGCAGCAAATATTTGCGTCTTTCAGCGCCAGAGTAAGCGCATCAAGAATTTCCAATTCTTTCAACGCAGGTTTAAAGCTTTTTCCTGCAGCGGTCAGGGGTATCTGATCAACGATGTGAAGCGCCTTTGGCCAAGCAGCACGTTCGGTGATATGAGTCTTTGCAAATGCAAGCAGTTCGGCCTCGCTTACTTTCAGCCCCGGGCGCAGTTGAACATATGCGACAGGTAACTCTTCGCATGGATGTCAGGCGCCCGATCGCTGCCGCAAGTTGAACGGGTGGATGAATGTGAAGCGGTTCTTCGATAGTATGCGCCCCTGTATTTAGAGGTCGAGTTGCTCAGCATAGAAAAATAATACCGTGAAGATGCTCGCCTGGCTTGCGCGACCGGGCGTCTTCACAGCCCCCGTGAGCAAATTTCGATTGTTAACATTTCTTCGCTGTGCAGTAGGGCCAGTACAACACTGCGACATCCAGTGCAACAGCTTTACGGCAGCAAAAAACTGGTGTCCGGAGCTGTTGGCCAGCGCCGCATGGCCGCAGGCTTTCGAACCAGAGCACTCCATGGGTTACCGAACAGGTATGCGATAGATTGCATTGTTGCGGTCAGCAGTAAAATAAATGTTGCCGCCTGCATCTACTGCAACTCCTGTTGGAATATTTGTTGGCGGCATGCCAGGTCCCGGTTCGAAGCCAATCGGCAGGTTTTCGGCAATCGTCCGTTTTGAGCCATCCACCGGATTGATTTCGGTAAGCTTACCAAGCGCTGCCTCGGCGACAATAAACCGGCCGTTTGCCGTTTCAGCAAGCCCTTCCGGCAAAGTCAGCCCATCGGCGACCGTTTTCTTGCTCCAGTCTTTCGTGCTGATGCGCGTCAGCTTGCCCGCCGCTTCGGTGACATACACGTCTCCGTTCCTGCCGGTGATCATCTGCACCGGCCCGATCAGCCCGTCAACGACGGTGGCGCGATCGGAATAGTTGGTGCCGCTCAGACGGATGATGCTCCCCAGTGCAAGATCCGAAACAAGAATTGTCCCGTCATGCATTTCAACGGCGTCACTTGGAGCAGAAAAGCCATGCAGCATCGCCTTGGTCGCCATGCCGGAACGATCGAGGATTTGCAGGCTGCCGGTCGAATAACTTGTCAACAGCAGGCTTTTCTGACTTGCACCGACACCGAGGGGATATTCCAGATCACCTTCTTGCATCCGCCTGATGTCAGTGACTTTGCCGGTCTGCGTATCGACGGTGCGGAAGGCAAAGGTATCGGCAACATAGAGCGTTTTGCCGTCGTCCGAAATCTTCAGCCCGGCTGGTGCAGCAAGGTCGCCCCTCGTAATGTAGCGCGATGTGCCAGTAGCAGGGTCCACTTGTTCGATGGAGTTGTCCGCCATGTTGGAGACATAGATACGGTCCTGCTTATCGATCGCCAGATTGTCGAGAGATGTCTTCAGCCTGGCAACCACGGCCTTGTTGCCGTTGCTGATATCCACACGAACGAGTTCGCCCGCCTTCGTGTCCACCACATACAGATTGCCTTTTGAATCGAAATTGGCGGCCGCCGGAACTTGGAAGCCAGAAGCGATCACTACCAACTCGCCCGTATCCGGATTGATCTTGGCTACCTGGCCCTTGAACCAGAGGGGGCCGTAGAGCCATCCATCCTGGCCGACTTCGAAGCCATTGAATCCGCCCATGTCTTTTCGAATCAAGCGCGGCGCCTGCTGCCCGCTGATGTCGATTTCATACAAGGCGTCCCCCAGAAATACCTGGCTGGCATAAAGCTTCCCAGTCTTCCGGTTGAAGTCGAGCGAGTTGATGCCTGGAAGATCCTTGGCCAGGACCCTGATCGGCGCGCTGTCCGACTCGCGGTAACGCAGTACGCCCTGCAGGTAGGAGGTCCATGCCAGCTCCCCTTTCGGGCCAACGGCGATGTCGTCTGCCTGCCCCTCGTAGGGAGGAATGAAAACGGAGGTCTTGCCGGTAGTCCGGTCGACAGTGTACATGGCGTTTCCTATGACACTCCCTGCCAGCAGCCGATCGCTGGCATCAATGGCAAGACCGTGGACACCCTTGAAGCTGGAAGGCGCAACCACGATCTCGGGCGCAGCGTAGACTCTGCTGGCCGCGGCATTGGTATCAGCGCTGGCATATTCCGCCGTTGAACTTCCACATCCGGCAACCAGTGCCGCCGCCCCTGCCAATACTGACAACCTTAATCGAACGCGCATAATGTCTCCTTGTATTTGAAATGAATTTACGCCGGGCTCATAGCCTGTTGTGGCTTAACGATGTCAGCCTAAAAAGTGTAGGCCAAACGCTTATCCACTTAGAATTGAAATGGTGTTATAGGCACTCATCAATCAGATTTATAGCCTGGGTCGTATGCAGATATGCATCCGATCTCAAGGTGTCGAATGGCGTGCAATTGCTATTTAAGCGGGCGCCGCTACGCGCATGCAAACGCTGCGTACCTGTAGCGCTACAGTGCGAAGACGGGCAGCAGCATCTTTTATTGCTGGACGTGAGCCGAAAATAGTCGGCGTTTACTTGGTGCCAATCCTTGAAAAGGACAGCGTTGGCGGGGCGTGCAAGACGGGTTCAGCGTTCAGGTGGCGAGTTTTCCGGCTTGCCCGGAATGAGGTCTGCGAGGGTCGTTCGCAACCAAGCGTGACCTGAGTCGTTCTCTTTCATTTCATGCCAGTACATCTCGAGTCGGATTGGCTTGAGCCGAATCGGCAGGGGGCGCACGACTATCGGTAGCACGCGAGTCAAGTCGCGCGCATAGAGACTCGGCATAGTGAGCAGGAGATTGCTGCTTGCGACCACGTTACAGGCGGCGTAGAGGTGTTGACAGACGATGCTGACTTCCCGGAAATGTCCTGCCTCATTTAAAAGCGTGTCGAGTGATTCCCTGGCCCCTTGCTGCGCGACCACGACGTGGCGTGCCCGCAGATAATCGTTCTTCTGCAAGTTCCCGCTGACCAAAGGATGATTCTTCGCCATAACAACCACCATCGTTTCATCGCCCAGGTAAGTGCTCTTAACACGCTTTTCAACGTGAATCCGCCGCTCAACGACCAAATCAACTCTTCCGGCGCTCAGCTCCTTTTCAATTTCCTCACGCACCACCCTTCGACTGATGATCGTCATCCTCGGAGCTGCTGTCTGAATTATCTTGGTAAGCGCCGGCAATACCGTTGCCTCCAGCACATCCCGGAAGCCGAGCGTGAACGTCAGTTCTGCCTCGCGCAAATTAAACTCCTGTTCATGCATCACCGTGGCATTCAACCCTTGAAGACAAAGTTGAACTTGCGGAAGAACCAAGCGGGTCTTCTCCGTCGGGATCATCTTGTTGCCCTGCCTGACGAACAACGGGTCGTCGAAGACCTCCCGCAGGCGATTAAGCGAATGTGTGATTGCAGGCTGCGTCAAATGCAGTGCACGCGCAGCGCCCGAAATACCGCCATTCGTGTAAATCGCATCGAGAACCCTGAAGAGATTCAGGTCAAGCCTTTTTATGTTCCACTGATTTACGCTCATTCATTCCCCCGCAAGCATTTCATGCCGCAATCCGGATAGAGCTATCCGGCGACTAGACCGCTGCCCAGCGACATATCAATTTATTTTATATCCCGCCATGCACTAAACTAAATTCCATTGATGGAGATCATCGGCTAGACTGCGTCAAAATGTCAATGGGGAGCAGCATGGATTTTGAACCGAGTGCAAAGGCAGCAGATTACTTGAGCCGCGTGAAGCAATTTATGCGGGATGAGATAGTTCCTATCGAACCTGCCTTTTGGGCTGAAGTCCGCAAGACCAATCATGGCGGTGACTGGAGAGTTTGGACATGGCCGGCCACGCTGGAGGAGCTGAAACAGAAGGCGAAGGCCGCTGGCCTGTGGAACATGTTTCTGCCCGATGATGAACTCGGCGCAGGCCTATCGGTTCTGGACTACGCACTGATCGCCGAGGAGTCGGGCCGTAGCCTCATCGCACCAACCGTATTCAACTGTAACGCTCCAGACAGCGGCAACATGGAAGTGCTTTGGAAGTACGGGTCTGACGAGCAAAAGGAGCAATGGCTTAAGCCGCTCCTCGACGGAAAAGTCCGCTCCGCGTTCTGCATGACCGAGCCCGACGTCGCATCATCGGACGCGACCAATATGAGCGCTACCGCGGTCATTGAGAATGGCGAGATTGTCCTGAACGGCAAAAAATGGTGGTCCAGCGGCATCGGCGATCCGCATACCAGGATCCTGATTGTAATGGCGCATACGCCTGATTCGGAAAAAAGCAGGTATCACCAGCATTCGATGGTGCTGGTGCCGCTCGACGCACCTGGCGTGGAAGTCATCCGCATGCTGCCGGTGTTTGGAGCCTATGACGAGCCGCACGGGCATGGCGAAGTTCACTTTAGGAACGTGCGCTTGCCGTTGTCGGCCTTTATTGCCGGCCCGGGACGCGGTTTTGAAATTGCGCAGGGCCGCTTGGGTCCGGGCCGCATCCATCACGCGATGCGCTGCATCGGTGCAGCCGAGGCCTCGTATGAGTTGATGGTGCATCGCGGCATGTCGCGCGTAGCCTTCAGCAAGCCGCTCATGAAGCTAGGCGGCAACGCCGAACGGCTGGCCGAAGCACGCATGGAAATTGACCAGGCGCGTCTGCTGACGCTCTATGCGGCATGGAGGATCGATAAGGTCGGCGGCCTGGGCGCGATGAAGGAAATTTCCGAAATTAAAGTCGTGGCGCCAAATGTGCTGCAGCGGGTGGTCGATATGGCGATCCAGATTCATGGCGGCGCTGGAGTATCGGATGACACGTTCCTGAGCGCTTTCTTTATCCAGGGCCGGAGCATCCGCATCGCCGACGGTCCGGACGAGGTGCACCAGAGCCTGATCGCCAAGCTTGAACTCGCGCGCTTCGGCTATGCCAAGTCCAAGCAGAAGTCATAAGCAGGCTGAACAGGATATGAATCCGATAAGCATGATCGATCAGGCTACGAATGTGCGTCCAGGTGAGCAGCTGGATGGTCAGGCAGTTAGCGATTGGCTGCGCACGAATGGCGTTGAGCTGGTCGGCGAGCCCGAGATCACTCAGTTCTCCGGCGGTGCATCCAACTGGACGTATCGCCTCAAATATGCATATCGTGACCTCATCCTGCGCCGCCCGCCTAACGGAACAAAGGCCAAATCAGCCCACGATATGGTGCGCGAATACCGCATCCAGCACGCGCTCAAGTCGGTCTATCCGACGGTGCCGACCATGGTCGCGGCGTGCAAGGATCACGCAGTGCTGGGCTGTGATTTTTACGTGATGGAGCGGCTCGAAGGCATCATCCCGCGCGCCAATTTGCCGCGCGACGTGAAGCTCGACGCTACGCAAGTACGCAAGCTGTGCACCAACGTGCTCGACGAGCTGATCGCCCTGCACAAGGCCGATTACCAATCCAAGCCCGATCTGGTGGCGCTCTACAAAGGGCCGGGTTTTTGCCAGCGCCAGGTCGAGGGCTGGGATCAGCGCTACGAGAAAGTGATTACCTGGAACGTGCCGTCGTTTCGCAAGGTGCGCCGCTGGCTCAAGGCCAACTGCCCGGCCGATTCCACCGCCTGCCTGATCCACAACGACTGGCGCTTCGACAACGTGGTGCTCGATCCGCACGACCCGACCAAGGTCATCGGCGTGCTCGACTGGGAGCTGTCCACGGTGGACGATCCGTTGATCGACCTGGGCAGCATGCTGGCCTACTGGATTCAGCCCGACGACAACTTCGTCATGCGCTCCATGCGTCGTCAGCCCACGCACCTGCCGGGCATGATGACGCGCGAGGAAGTGGTGCACTACTACCTCGACAAGACTGGCCTCTCGGGTGCGCACTGGACGTTCTATGAAGTCTTCGGCGTGTTTCGGCTAGCGGGCATCGCGCAGCAGATTTACTACCGCTACCACCACGGGCAAACCGACAACTCGGCGTTCAAGAACTTCTGGATCGTCGCGCATGCGCTGCACCGACGCTGCCTGCAACTGATGCGCAAGGCACGCTGATGGCCAGCCTGCTGCTCATCCGTCATGGCCAAGCCTCGTTCGGCGCGGAGGTCTATGACGAACTCTCGCCACGCGGCATCGCGCAATCGGTGCATCTGGGCGAAGTCTTGCGCGAGCGCGGCGAACGCATTGTTTCGCTGCGCACGGGGCCGATGCGACGGCATTGGCAGACGGCGCAGGGGCTGAGTGAAGGTTTGTGTAGCGACTTGTCGATCAGCGAAATGCCGGCGCTCCCCGAGTTCGATCACCACGAATCAATTTCGATGCCAAGGGGCGCGCCAACCTGCTGGCTTTCAACGAACACGGCCACTTCATCGGACAGGATGCCGCCGTGTCGCAACTGCTGACCTGGCGCTAGGAGAGCCCAATGTCAACGAACAAAACCAAGACCATCGTCATCACTGGCGCCAGCTCCGGCCTTGGCGCGGGCATGGCACGCATGTTTGCCGCGCGCGGCTACCAACTCGGCCTGTGCGCACGTCGCATCGATCGCCTGGAAAGCCTGCGCGACGAACTCATCCAAGCCCACGGCGTGCGCGTCGAACTGCTGGCGCTGGACGTCAATGATCACGCGCAGGTATTCGAGGTGTTCAAGGAATTTCACCAGCGCTTCGGGCATATCAGTCGCCTCGTGATCAACGCCGGCCTCGGCGATGGCCGTCGCTTGGGCACCGGCCATTTCGAGCTGAACAAGAAGACCGCCGAAACCAACTACATCGCAGCGCTGGCGCAGGTCGAAGCCGCAATGGAAATTTTTCGCGCGCAAAAATCCGGCCATCTGGTGCTGATCTCGTCGATGAGCGCGATGCGCGGCCTGCCCAGGCACCTGACCAACTACGCCGCCACCAAGGCCGCGCTGGCGCATTTGGGCGAAGGCCTGCGCGCGGAGCTGCGCGGCAGCCCGATCAAGGTCAGCACGATTTTCCCGGGCTATATCCGCACCGAGATGAACAAGGGCGCCAAGAAGCTGCCCTTCGAGGTGGACGAGAAAACCGGCAGCTGCGCGCTGGCCAATGCCATCGAGCGCGAACCGGACACCGCCTGCGTGCCCGGCTTCCCGTGGACGCTGGTGGGCTTCCTGATGCGCAATCTGCCACTGGGCCTGGTCGTAAAGCTCAACGGTTAGCCGCCCACACCAAAACAAATCAGGGAGGATTAACCATGTATCTGTTCAGCCGCCTGCATGCCGCGATGAATCGCATCGTTGTGCCTGTGTTCAACATGCCGACACCGCTGTCGTTCACGTCCCGACGCGTCGCTGACGTTGTGCCGTTTCATTGCCCGCACGGGTGCCAAGCGCGGGATGCTGGTCACGGACGAGCCGCCAACCTCGCCAACCAGTAAAGCGTCTGAAAGACCACCAAAAGGAAATCCATGAACACCATCACTGCCAACGAACTTCCTTTGCAGCGCGCTTATTACTGGGAAAAGACGCGTGCCGACGATGCCTTCCTGACCCAACCCATGGGCCATGGCGACGTGCGTAAGTGGACGTGGTCGGAGGCCATGGAAGAAGCGCGCCGCATCGCCGCCTGGCTCAAGGCACAGAACTTCGAGTCCGGTGCGCGCATCGGTCTGATGAGCAAAAACACCGCGTGGTGGATCATGTCGGATCTGGCAATCTGGATGGCCGGCTATGTCACGGTGCCGATCTATCCGAATCTCGTTGGTGAATCGGTGGCGCAAATCCTCAATCACAGCGAGGCACGACTGTGCATCGTCGGCAGGCTCGACGACTGGCCGGCAATGCGTTCCGGAATCGCCGAAAGCATGCCAACGCTGCTCACGCCGGGTTCGAGCGCGAGCGACCTGGTCGGTAGCGCCAACTGCGCCAACTGGGCTGGCGTCATTGCCACCACCGAGCCGATGCGCGACAGCCCGACCCGGCCCGCCGACGCCATGGCCACCATCGTCTACACCTCGGGCACCACCGGCATGCCCAAGGGTGCGGTGCATAGCTTTGCGTCCTTCGCCCACTCGGGCAAGGCGCTCACCGACTTCATCGAACTTTCGCCCGACGACCGCGCGTTTTCCTACCTGCCGCTGGCGCATGTGGCCGAACGGGCGATCGTCGAATGCACCGCGCTGTATGCGGGCTTGCAGGTGTTTTTCAACGACTCGCAGGCCAGTTTCATGCACGACCTGCAATGCGCCCGGCTGACGATTTTCTTTTCCGTGCCGCGACTGTGGAGCAAGTTCCAGCAAGGCATTTTTGCCGAGACGCAGCCACAAAAGCTTGACGCCATGCTGGCCGACCCGACGCACGGCGAGACCGTCCGCCGCCAGGTCTTGCAGCAGTTGGGCCTCGATTCCGTGCGCTTTGCTGGCAGCGGCTCGGCGCCGCTCGCGCCGGACATCCTGTCCTGGTATCGCAAGCTGGGGCTCGAACTGCTCGATGGCTACGGCATGACCGAAAACTTTGGCATTACGAATGTCGCCCAGCCGGGCAAGGTGCGCCCGGGCTACATCGGCCGGGCGCTGCCGCATTGCGAAATGCGAATTTCCAACGACGGCGAAGTGCTTACGCGCGGCCCGGCGCATATGCAAGGCTATTTCAAGGATGCCGAGCGCACCCGCGAAGCGCACACCGAGGACGGCTGGCTGCGCACCGGCGACATGGGCGAGATCGACGAGGAAGGCCGCTTGCGCATCGTCGGTCGCGCCAAGGAACAGTTCAAGACCAGCAAGGGTAAATACGTTGCTCCCTCGCCAATAGAGAACCGTCTCGCCGCCTTCCCGCGCATCGAAGCCTGCATGGTGACCGGTGCGTCGTTAGCCCAGCCGTTTGCCTTGGCGATGCTGCCGATGGGGCAATGGGAGGCCCTGCGCGATGCAGACGAGCGCGCTGAATTTACCAAGGCGCTGGCGGCCCATCTGGCGCAGGTCAATGAGCAGCTCGACCCGCACGAGCGGCTCGATTTCGTCGCCGTGGTGCCCGAGCAATGGACGGTTGAAGATGGCTTCCTCACGGCCACGCTCAAGCTCAAGCGCAATGCGCTGGAAAACCATTACGCCGAGAGCTTCGCGCGCTGGCTGGCCGCCGCCACGCCCGTCGTCTGGCACGACCAGTGAAGAAGCGAGGACACATGAACCGACTCATTTTGTCATTGTTGTGTGGCGTCGGCCTGGCCGGCTGTTCGGACAAGCCTGCCCTGGTCAGCGATTGTACGGCCGTTGGGGCCATGCAGCCGGTGTGCACATTCCAGAACCCCGAAGACATCGAGGCGCTGCCGGATGGCAAGATCCTGCTAGTCAGCCAGATGGGCAAGAGCATGGAAAGCGCCGATGCGGGCTCGCTGGTGTTTTTCGAGCCTAGCTCGCAAACGGTCAGCCCGGCCTTTCCATCCTCGGCAACCGAGCCTGCCAACAACGAAAATTGGCGAACGAGCAACTGCCCCGGCAACCCGGGTGCGAAGCTTGCGCCGCATGGCATTTCGCTGCGCCAGCGCGCCGACCGGCGCTGGCAGCTGGCCGTGGTCAATCATGGCGGACGCGAGAGCGTCGAGCTGTTCGAGTTGCTCAATGCCCGCGATGCCACCAGCGCACCGCGACTGGCCTGGCGCGGCTGCGTGCCGATGGCCGATGGCATGTTCGTCAATGACGTGGTGGTGCTCAAGAACGGCGGCTTCATCGGCTCGCACATGTTCGACAAGCGCTCGACCAGCATCTTTGGCCTGAACTTCGGCATCCTCAAGACCATGCTCGGCATCAAGTCGGACTATGTCTTTGAATGGCAGCCGGGCGGCAGCGCATTTCGCATCCTCGACGAGAGCCACGGTGCGTTTATCAATGGCGTCGAAATGAGCGCTGACGAACGCCATGTTTATGCCAACGTTTATTTCGGCGGCGAAGTGCTCAAGCTCGACCGGCAAAGCGGCAAGAAGCTCGGCTCCGCGCCCATTGGCCACGCCGACAATCTGGCCTGGGACGAGCACGGCAATCTGCTCGACGTTGCCCATACCGGGCCGCTGCTCATGCACATCGAATGCAACCATCATCCGGGCGCAACCTGCGCGCTCGACTACGCCGTGCATCGCATCAACCCCGAGACCATGGCCAGCGAAATCATCCTGCAGCACGCCGGAGCTCCAATGGGCGCGGCCACCGTCGCCCGCGAACACCAGGGCAAGCTCTGGCTGGGCAGCTTCACCGGCAACCGGCTGGTCAGCGTGCCGTATTCCCCGAAATAGCCCTCGACCCTGAAAGCCTCTTATGGATAACTTCACCGACAAAACCGCCGTCATCACCGGTGCTGCCAGCGGCATTGGCTTTGCCCTCGCCAAACACGCCGCCGGGCTGGGCATGAACCTGGTGCTGGCCGACATCAACGACGCCGCGCTGCAAAGCGCCGCCCAAACGCTGAACCTGCCGCCCGAGCGCGTGCTTTCCTTGCGCACCGATGTGCGCCATGCCAGCGAAATCAAGGCGCTGGCCGATACCGCCTATGGCCGCTTTGGCGCTGTGCATCTGCTCTTCAACAATGCGGGTGTCGCGCTTGGCCGCGTCACCTGGGAGCACACAACGCAGGACTGGGAATGGGTGCTCGCGGTCAATCTGTGGAGCGTCATTCACGGCATCAGCGAATTTCTGCCGCGCATGCAGGCCACCGGGGGCGAAGCGCACATCGTCAATACCGCCTCTGCGGCGGGCTTTCTTTCCAACCCCGGCATGGTCGCCTACAACGTCAGCAAACACGGCGTGGTGACGATGTCCGAGACGCTGTATCAGGAACTCAAGATGACCCGCTCGCCCATTGGCCTGTCGCTGCTGTGCCCGGCCTGGGTGCCCACCGGCATTGCCGATTCGGCGAAAAACCGCCCGGCCGATGCCGGTGAGACCACGGCTGTGGAGGGCATCTCCGCCGTCATCAACCAGCGCATCGGCAAGGCCATCGCCTCTGGCCACTTGGGCGCGGATGACATGGCCAGCGAAACCTTCAAGGCCATCGCCGAAAACCGGTTCTACGTCATCCCCCACCGCAGCATCAATGCACCGATCGAACTGCGCATGCAGGGCATTCTTGCGCAACGCAATCCGTCATTGGCCACTTAAGCCAATCTCAATCCAACGTCAGGAGACAACTCAATGAAAGCGCTACTCTGCAAAACCCTCGGCATGCCTGACCAGATGGTTGTCGAAGAGATTCCGGATCCGGTTCCAGGCCCAGGCCAGGTGCTGGTGGAGATGAAAGCCGCCGGGGTGAATTTCCCCGATGCGCTGGTGATTCAGGGCAAGTATCAGTTCAAGCCGCCGCTGCCGTTCTCGCCGGGGTCGGAGCTTGCCGGCGTCGTGGTCGCCATGGGCGAAGGCGTCAAGGGCGTCAAGCTTGGCCAGCATGTGATTTGCTCGTGCCAGTATGGTGCCTTCGCGCAGAAGGTGATTGTCGATGGCCGTCAGCTGATCCCTATGCCGCCGGGCATGCCCTTTGACGTGGCGGCGTCATTCACGCTGACCTACGGCACGTCCTACCACGGCATCAAGGGACGGGCGAACCTGAAGGCTGGCGAAACCATGCTGGTGCTGGGCGCTGCTGGGGGTGTTGGTCTGGCAGCCATCCAGATCGGCAAGGCCTTGGGTGCGCGCGTGATTGCCGCTGCCTCGACACCGGAAAAGCTGGCGGTCTGCAAAGAGAACGGCGCTGACGATCTCATCAATTACAGCACCGAGGACATGCGCGAGCGCCTCAAGGAACTCACCGGCGGCAAAGGCCCGGACGTGATTTACGATCCGGTTGGTGGCGAATACGCCGAGCCCGCCTTCCGCTCGATTGCCTGGGGCGGGCGTTACCTGGTGATCGGCTTTGCCAACGGCGACATTCCGGCGCTGCCCTTCAATCTGCCGCTGCTCAAGGGCGCCTCGATCATGGGCGTGTTCTGGGGCGAATTCGTCAAGCGCCAGTTGCCCGACTTCATCAAAGACCTCCCCGAGATGTTCGGCCTGATTTCGAAGGACAAGCTGCGTCCGCACATTTCCGGCCGCTATCCGTTGGAACAGGGCGCGCAGGCGCTGCAGGATTTGCTCGACCGCAAGGTTACCGGCAAGGTGGTCATCACCAATGGCGAGGCGGCGGAAGTCAGTGCTGGCAAGACGGCGCCCACACACAAGCCGGCGAGCGACGCGCAAGCCGAGGTCAAGGCTGACACACCAATGAAGCCCGGTGATATGGCCGCGCTGGTGGGCAAGGAAATTGGACTCTCGTCGTGGATCACGCTCGATCAGGAACGCATCAACGAATTTGCCCGCTGCACGCAGGATGAGCAGTGGATTCACGTTGATGTGGAGCGCGCCGCCAAGGAAGGCCCGTTCGGCACCACCGTGGCGCATGCCTTCCTAAGCCTGTCGATGATTCCGGTAACGATGTACGAACTGCTGGGCGGCAAGGTGCAGGTGCAGGCCTCGCTCAACTATGGCCTGGACAAGGTGCGCTTCATGTCGCCAGTGAAGAGCGGCAAGCGCGTGCGTAACCGCGTCAAGCTGCTTGCCATCGAGGGCAAAGGTATGGGACGCTGGCTCGTCACCACCGAAAACACCTTCGAGATCGAGGGCGAAAGCAAGCCGGCCATCGTGGCCGTGAACCTGGGCTACCTGATCGAGTAGGCGTGGAAGCGGAGTCCTTAAGGGTAAATTTTTGGCGCCAAAATTAAACCGATTGGCGTGTGGCGTAAAAACAAGAGGGACTTGCTTTCGCACGATCCCCTCTTGACCAGCGAGACTGAAGCCAACTTGGTTACGGACAAAAGGGAGCACGCTGGTGAAAAAAGCCAGGGCATCGATTTTGGCGGGTATGGAGCGCGCCTGCGGGGTGCTGTTACTCGGTTGGATGGTGCTTGCGGCGAGTGCCGCGACCCTTGGGCAAGTTAGAGCAGGCCAACGGGTATCGGCGCGATCTTCGCGCTTAGCCGCGCTGTTAGCCAACAACCGATTCTAGAGCATTTTCGTGTTGAGCTGCACCATTAAAGGTGGTGAACCTACAGTAGAACCAAGACGTCAGAATGTCACGCACGGTGAAGCGGAGGCTGTGATGGCATGGCATCTTGGTCAAGCCTATGTGTCGCGCGCCCGTTCCCGACGACGCCGCCTCGGCGAAGAGACGCCCGGCGTACAGTGCAGCCACCGGCAACTCAAACTGACCGGCTTCGAACAGGTGCTCATTGACCAAGTCAATGCCGTCAACGATCTCACCCTCAAGCAGCTCTGCGCCTGGCTTGAAGCTGAGCATGGAATACGGGTTGGTACCTCTACGCTATGGAAGACGCTGGCACGGCTGAACCTCAGCCTCAAAAAAAGTCGCTCCATGCATCCGAGCAAACGCGCCCGGACGTAGCGCTGGCCCGGCAGATTTGGCAGGAAAAACAACCTGAACTGGAAGTCGAGCACCTGGTATTTTTGGACGAAACCTGGGCCAGCACCAATATGACCCCGACCCGGGGACGTTCACCTATTGGCACACGCTGTCTTGGGCATGCCCCTTATGGCCATTGGAAAACCACCACAGTCGTGTGTGCCTTGCGCTGCGATGGCCTGGTGGCGCCTTGGGTGATCGATGGCCCTATCAACGGTCAGACCTTCCGAATCTGGGTCGAAGAAGTGTTGGTGCCGGTGCTACATCCGGGCGACATCGTGGTGCTGGACAATCTGGGCTCACACAAGGTGGCCGGCATCGAAGCGGCGATGGCGGCAGCCGGCGTGCAATTGCGTTACCTGCCGCCTTACAGTCCAGACTTCAATCCTATTGAACAGGTCTTCTCCAAGATGAAGACTTCTCTTCGGGCGGCGGCCAAACGCACTTATATTGACTCCCTCCAAAGTACAAGGGACTGATCGATAGGAATGGCATGAGGGAGGAGCCTGCAGTCGTATATCCGGCATCTAAGGTGGACTCTGTTGTGGTCCGTGCCGACATGGAATCTGCGACATCACTGCGCCAATCAATGCGAGCGGCAGGCGTACAGCTGCCAAGTGCGTTTTCGGCGTCAAACGATGTGGGGGTATCCCTGGGTGCCATGATGGGCGATCAATCTCTTCGCAAAGGCGGGTATGTTCAACTGCGGTTCGTAGCGTATTGCTCAGGCAGGCACCGGTTACGTCGGATCGTTAAGCTTCTGGCTCATGCGCGTAACGCTTCCTCCATATATTTCTCCATCACGCAAAGTCGCATAACAGATCCGTGCAAGTTTGTTGGCCAGCGCGCACGCCGCCTTGTTGTGGTTGGCGCGGGACTGCACATCAAGTGCCCAAGTTCGCAGACCGTCAATCTGGCGATTAGCCTTGACAGCGACGCTTGCCGCTCGGAGTACCGAACGGGCACCGTGCGTCAGCAGCATGCGCAAGTATCGTTCTTCTTTCTTGGAGATGCGTCCGAGCTTTCTGGTAGTGCCGGACGAATGTTCCTTCGGCGTCAAGCCAAACCAACTAGCGAAGTGCCGGGCATCTTTGAAGTGGGAGACGTTTCCACTGGTGGCCGCCACCATCGCGGTAGCGGTCAACAAACCAATGCCAGGAATCGACAGCAGCGTGGTGCAAGCAGGAGACTGTTTCGCCAGCGCCGTGAGCTCGCGTTCGAGCTGAGCAACCCGAGCTTCGAGCAATTGAATCTCTTCCACCAGCAACTTCATTGTGCCGCGAATGAGCGTTGGGATGGTAGAAGCAGGATCGGCAAGAACCCGACTGATCTGCTCCAGGCCGTTGCGACTGCCAGTCGCAACGGAAATACCGAACTCACGACAGAAGCCGCGCAAGGCATTGATTCTTGCAGTGCGTGTGGCCATCCACAGCGAGCGGACACGGATAATCCTGTCGATCTTGGTATGGGGGATACCGGAAATTTCCATCACGCCGATTTCCATTGCCTGTCCGAAAGTGGAATCGCGTCTATAGATCTGGCTGGCGATGAGCCGTGTCTTGATGCGTTCAAGCTCCTCTGCAGACATGCCTTCCTTTGCAATATGCGCGATCTCGGCACGCATGAGCGCCTTGAGCTCCTGCGTCGTCGTTTTCCCGGTCGGTGTGCCGGAAAGAATGAAGAGGGAAGGCCCGTGCGAGATGTTGGAATATTCCGCATTGGCTGAGTTGGCGCCCCGATCGGTTCGCACCAGCCTGGCGTTCAGGCGCGCATTATCGTACCCGTCGAGCACGGCCGCCAGCATTTCAAGCGCATAGACGTCCTCGTCCTTTTCGACATCGCGCAGGGTCGGCGCCTTGAACGCGATCGCGACGTGCGGGTTTTCTGCAGGTGCTTTCACGGTCACTCGCCGCACGCCGCGCTGGGGCGCTTCGTCCTGCGACCGGGTAGCGCGTCCCGAGCGCGACGGAGTCGGCCCGAAGTGCTTGCGCGCAAGCGCACATACCTGCCGGGGTTCGACGTCGCCCGCCACTGCCATCGTGACATTGTTCGGGACATACCAGCGGCCGTACCAGTCTTTGGCGTCTTCAACTGTCATGTTGCGCAGATCGCACATCCAGCCGACGATCGGGTGATGGTATGGATGCGAAAAGAAGGCCGTTGCATACAACGCCTCGTAGAGCAGCGGAAGCGGCTGATCTTCCGTGCGTCAGCGGCGCTCTTCCATCACGACACGGATCACGCGCTCAAACTCTTCCTTGCTGAACACAAGATTTGCCATCCGGTCGGCCTCGAGCGCCATTACCTGCTCCATCCGGGATTTCTCCCTTTCCCTTGAATTCGCGCTTGTCGGTCAACGTCACGGTAACCTCGTCAGTGTTGGCGACAACATGGGCATTCGTCAGAATATATCCATTCTGGTGGATGATGAACCTAGACCCCAAACCAATCCCTTCCGCTCGGCTTGATCTTGCGGCGGCATGAAGTGGCGGAAGAATTCATACATCGGATCGTCTTCCGGAATCTGGACTGCTGCCTTGAATTCGCGGATCGTGCGCATGGTGCTGAAATTGACCACAGCACTGCCCCGTTGTTTGATGAACGTTGAGAAATTCGGGAGGCCGGTCGATTGCTGCGCGGACGGTCCAAACCTGTTCGCTGACGGCTAAGACGGAGCCTGCGTTGGCGCGGCTTGTGCGCTGGCCGACTAGGTCGTAGCCAGCGAAATCGACAGCATCACCACCACTACCAAAGTATGGAATACCTGACGGAAAACCTGCATGTCTGTCTCCTAGATGGCGACAAGAATGTTCGCAGTTGCTGTGAATGGCAACGGTGGAGTGCTTACATCACAGCGGTTGATGTGAAAGCGCATCAACCCTGATTCCAGCAACTGTTCTTTGTGCTGCTTTCACTGTTGAGCAGGTCAATCGGTACCAGCAAGTTGAGTGGATCTCCGATGTTGCCTTGCTGGCCGCTGTTTGATGGATGGGTAGCGCATAGGACATCGCCAATGCAGCACTGCGTCTGTCGACCGACGAAGCCCGCTATATCACTGGCACCAAACTCGTCATCAATGGCGGACTGAGGGCGAAATACGCTTAGGCTGCGACAGTACAACACTCTTGAGCGTCTTGTGAATGCACGTGTGGCCGTCGTTGCTGTCCTTACCGCCGTGTTCGTTGCTTGTGTAACCCGCCACAACGAAAAGCATACAAAAGAACGGAATCCTAATCCCGCTAGCGTGCGTTACTGCTTGCAGCGAACGATCAGCGAATCGATGGATTGCATGAGCCGCAAGCCCTCGCGCAAGTTTGTTTCTCTGGTGCCTGCCTTGATGCTCGCCGATGGTCCACGAAAAGACTGGTTCTCATAGGCGATGATCGTCGCGTTTGGTCCGGCGATGAAACTCTCTGGCTTGTGTCTCCAGTAGACGTTGCCGGATGGTGCCTGCAACGCGGGAATATCGATCGGACCGGCAATCGTGAGATCATCCTGTCCTTTGTATCCGGCTTCGGGAAATAATCGGATCCAGCAGCCCTGGGCAAGTGTGGGGTCGGCGCGGATTTCCGTCGGGGCGATAATGATTTGCGGCGGTATCGCAGGCGAGAGAATGGCGGGTGATTCTGCCGCGCCAGCGAATGCAGGCAGTCCGCTGCACAGGAATGCAACAGCTTTAAAGATTATCCGTTTCATATCAACTCCTTAAGTATGAACCAGGTCCGGGGTTTTACTGCATGAGTGATCCAAATTTTTACTTGCACATGAAGGTCGCAGTGCATTCGCCATTCTTTGAGGCGAATGCCGCACTTGTGACGCGATGCCGACCACTTACTCCGCATACTCGATCGATCTGGCAATAATGGCCGGCTTGCCCACAAACCGACTGGCTATTTGTGGATCGATGCCACCGAGATATTCATGCTGAAAATCGCCTGCCTGCAGAATCCGAACCGTACCGGTCACGCGCACTCTGTTTCCCTTCCATGCGCGATCGAACCCCAGCAGCGCAAGAGGTTCAAGGGACACTACGAGGATGTCGTTGTCAATGCCGGCGACAAACATCTGTTTTTCGTCCATCCGGATGGACCAAGGCGAATAGATTTCCTCGACTGTGCTGCGCACTGCAACATTGCGGCCGGCGTATCCAAGAGGGTTGCGGACGATATCGGCAATCGTAGTGTTGATGGCGGTAAAAAGCAAACCCGCTTCTGGAGCATGTCCATCCTGCGCAGAATCGGCTGGCAGCGCCACGCGTTGACGTAAAAGCCTATCTCGGACGAGAGGTTCATTCTGACGTGAGTGTTCTACATATCCTATTTTCACAACCGTCCACCGGAGCAGCGGGCTTTCATTCGATACTACCCGCGCCATCGTTTCAGTGCGGCGCGCAGGCAGAACGTGTTCAGGACGAGTCGGCAGTGGATGCGTGTCGCAATTTTCCAGCGGGACTTCCAATTCGCTGGTTCCTGTATTGAAGCCGCCGTACATGTATTCCATCTCAGGACAGATACCATGCTCCATTGATCTATTCCATGAGCATGCCGTCGAGGGCAGCGAAACAAGAAGAGTTGTGAGCAAGACGATCTGCATTGAAAGATTTCCAATCATGATTTGCACCATTGCATGGAATTGCCGTTCAAGGGACAAAGAAACCCCCTGTATTTTCCCTGCCTACCTTTCATGGCGTGACTCGAAATACCGGATGCATTGTCATTGAAGCCAGGTCGAGCCGCGTCATTGCAGAGAGCCTTTACGTACAAGGCCTTAGCGCTTGCCGATGATGGCTTGAACGAGTCTATGCAACACGAATTAAGTAAAAATTAAGTACGTCGAGGTAACGGCTGGAGCCGCAGCCGTTATATCTATCTTGCTTGCCGGCGGGCGTCCGCCAGACCTAGGGACCGGCATATCCTGACCGGGGGACCTACGTGCCGGATGCAGCCAGGAAAGGGAAGGCGCGATGCGCCTCGACGGGACAAGAGACGACTTGCAAGAGAGGCAATCCAGATCGTTCACGCCGCCAGGCGGCATGCCACAAGCTTAATTCTAATTTAATTCCGGTGCCATATTCTCTTGCTGTACCCACTCACCGGCCGGGTCTGAAAGGGTAGCAATATGACTTGAGATATGAAGTAAGCATATCATACCGAGCGTTCACCGGCTGGCATCCATGAATGATGTCTATTTAAGGAGCATGTCATGAAAACTTCATTAAGATATCGGATTGCACTGGCTGCTTCCGTCACCAGCTTACTGCTTGCATCATCCCCCAGCTGGGCCCAGAGCGGCGCTGCCAATGCCAGGTCATCGGCAGGCAGCCGAGATGTCGAACCAGCGAATACATTAATCTTCCCGGGATCTCAGCCTGATCCATTACTCTATAACGGCTGCTGGGTGCAGCTGATGGACAATGTCGAAAAGCCCAAAGGAAAGGAGTACCTTACGATCGTAGGCAGCAAGTACATGCCTGCACTCGTGACGGCATCAGGAAAAAACTGGGCGGGACGGGCGGACGGGATCAGTATCGGGCCCAATGCCATGGTAAAGATCTATGGAGGTCACGCATATACAGGCAGGTCTGCCACGCTGCAGCCGAATCAAATCGTTCAGGATTTGCGCGCAGAAATCGGTCTTGTTGATTCGATCGATTCGATGCAAATCGAGTGTCGCAATTCCTGATGCGTCGTACGGCCATACCCGCCACTTTCTTCAGTGGATGCAAGGTGCGACCTTGGTGTGCCGGTTCCGATGTCCGACTGGACTAACGAACATCCCATACGAGGAATGCCTTGAATACCAGCGTTCCTCGTTGACCGGCCCTAATATCGACGGCCTGCAATATGCGTCAATGGATTTAGTCGCGGTTGCTCAAGGCCGCTTCTTCAGTTGCAGGTTATTGACTACCCTGGAAACCCCGGCTACGCCTGTAGCCGCCTGCGCCGCCATACTCCTTTGCTGCTCGGAATCGACAA
Source organism: Noviherbaspirillum aerium (assembly GCF_008929045.1). Taxonomy (GTDB): domain Bacteria; phylum Pseudomonadota; class Gammaproteobacteria; order Burkholderiales; family Burkholderiaceae_D; genus Noviherbaspirillum; species Noviherbaspirillum aerium. Next base: position 57,847 of record NZ_VFAH01000025.1, read on the forward strand.
ATCCGGCAAGAGAGACAACGCCGCGGTAGGTATCAATATTGATCATCGCGGCTTCGGTAAGACCCGCCACCTTGGCAATTTCCGTCTTTACGCGCGCCGTGATCGCAGCATCATCCAGGGTCTGGCCGGTTGAACGGGACGTCGGGCTCGGAGCACATGCGCTCATCAGGAATGCCATCAGGACGGTGATGGCAATATTCATCACTTTCATCACAATTCCTTTCAAGAAATCAGGGCACGTTTAAATGATTGGGTGGCAGTATGGCTAGCCGGTCCCAAGAAGCCTTGCTTGAATCTTTGCATACTTTGTACCAAGTATCGATCTACGCGGATTACCGTTTCATTACCAGCTTATTACCGCTTTCCAAGGATGGTGGCGCTGGGTGGACACGCAAAACAGCCGGAGAACAGCGCGACTGGTTTATAAAAAATTCAATGAATTGAAATTTTTATGCGAGCTAAGTTCTATAGAGCTAGTCAGAAAATATGTTGGGCTTTAGGCGCGGACCATGTACGCTGCCGCCATGCCGCAGATCACGGCGCAATCCATGTCGAGTGCGATGCAACGTGTCATCATATTTACGTCCTGCTCCTGCTGGCAGGCAGGCGGTAGCGCAATGGTCGCATGCGTCGTTACAGGATTGGAATTGCTCGTTTGCCATGACTATACTTCCTTAATTCGAAAAGATTTTAAATTAAGAAGGAAGCCCAGTGGGAAATCACAACATCACGAGTCAAAGGAAGTGCCGTCACTGCTGTCTCCGCTGCCCGGAGGCAGCATCGTGCGTGGGTCTACTTGCCGCCCGGTTTGCCTGGCAACGACCGAGACGCCGGCTCGGTATTGCCGTCGGGCCTGTTGCGGGCATCGTCTCCGGTGGAGGATTCGAAACTGCCGGGTGCGATATCCTCCGACGTGCCGCCAGACGCTCCCGAAGCGCCTGGTAGGATTTAGCCGTGCCGCTTCATCATGTTTTTGGTAGGTGAAGTGCCGGACGTGCCGACGCTATCCTGTGGTCCGACGGCGTTCGCTTCAACTTCAGTGGAGCTGGTCGCATTGCTGCTTACGAGCGAAGTGATCTGCGCCGCTGCATGGGCCGATGCCGATAGCGACACCACGAGCGCAATCAGGAGTCGGGACATGGAATACCTCCAATGCTTAGGCGATTGGCGAAACGTCCAGCCCGTTCGCGTACCCGGGTGAGGGGAACGATTCGGGGGACTCGGGTAGTCCTGCTGCCGAAGGTGTGGTGACAGCCATTCAGACACAGGACACATGCCAGCGGCATTTGAAGATCCGGCATTTTCGGAATCATGTTGATCGACTGGTACAGATGGGAAATCTTCTCGATGTAAGAATTCGCGCCGGATTGGACTCTCTGAGCCACCTGTCCGTGCTGTGTACATCAATCGCTCCTCGCCCTTTCGAATGGATGACTTATCTACCCTATGGATGAGTTCTATGGTGCGCTTTTTAACCTGAGGTTGTTCACAACCTTGTCCACCCCGGGTACCGCCGATGCGGCCGCGACTGCGGTATCAATCTGCTGTTTGCTGTCGACGAAGCCCGCCAGCATGACAACCCCGCGATATGTATCGACATTGATGGTTGCCGCTTCGGAAAACCCCTGGCTCTTTGCAATTCCAGTTTTGACACGGGCAGTGATGGCGGTATCGTCCAACGCCTGGCCCGTTGCCCTGGACTCGGATGTCGCGCTACATGCGCTTAGTACAGTAGCAAGAATGGCTACCGCTGCAATGCTTACTTTGCTCATGGTAACTTCCTTTCAGAGAATGGTTATTGATGGTGATGCACCGTTCTCGACAGAATAGCCACGGCTCATTAAGCCAAAATTAAGGAGGCTTCGGATTCCTTGAATGCGGGGAATATCGACAGTGGGACTGGCGAACGATCATGCCGTCGGCTCTTTGGTTTCGGCGTTAAACAGCTTTTAATGTTGCCTGCCCGACCAGCAGCCACTCGAAAATATATGGTGAAGTATAGTGCGGCCGCCAGTAAACGCTAATGGAGAAAATCAGAAACTGCCTAGTTACGGGACGGCACTGCGATGTGTATGGCCTAAATCGGCTACGGATCCTTAATCCTCATTTAAGTTTGCGTCTATAGGATCAAAAGCACGTAAGAAGTATGCATGAAGTCGCATATCAGCTTTCCTTCTGAACTTCAACCGACCTTTAGGAGCCAGTCATGAAAAAATCATCTCGACAATGGTTAGGCGTTGTCGCTATATCGCTGTCCGGTTTGTTCTGGAACACGATGCCCGCAAACGCACAGGCCACGGGTGACAATGCGAAAGAAGCCTCGGCTCCAAAATCGGGAAGCAATCCCGGCAACATGCCAGGCAAACAGACGAACAGCGCACATTCCAGCGGTTCCGGCAACACCAGCGGTGGTGAATCAGCGAATGAAGCCAAGGCGGGCACAAATGCCGGGCAAGGCAAGACGTCCGCAAAAGACTCTACGGCTGCGCTTCCCCCGGGTCATCCGTCCGTTAGCTACATGATGGTGCCGATCGCCGCCCCGGAAAGCAAGAACTGGATGAAGAAAGGCTGCTGGGCCAAGTTCCATGACAACGAGAATTTTTCGGGTGACATGCTTACCTTGATGGGTCCGGTGGACATGCCGGATATGAAAGGCCCGTTTGGCATTGACTGGAAAGGAAAGATTTCAAGTGTAGAGACCGGTCCAAAGGCCCGCGTCATGGTCTATGACAACGAGAATTACAAAGATCTTGTCGCAACATTCAAGCCTGGTCAGAAGTCAAAGGAAGTCAGCAAGAAGCTGGGGTTTTTTGACGAGTTCTCTTCATTGAAGATATTGTGTCCCGGTGCCTGAAGACGCGATGGCTAGGCAAGGCGGAAATGTCGCCTTGCCGCCGTTTGACCGGCAGATATCGCATGTCGCTGATGCGGGCTTCTCAATCGTGCAATTACTTAGGAATTACGCCCACCAACGACAGGCGAAGGCACAGCCGGCATCCGTCGAGCCGGATGTGGCAGCTTATGAAGGAGTTTAACCGTGACAAGTAAATTCGGCCTCGTCGTTGCCTTTACATTCTTTTTCGCACCGCATGCGTTCTCGCAAGAGAAAACCGTCGTTAACAATTGCTGGATTCGTCCAGGCACCTTCTGTACGGACATGAATTTGAATTGAGTAGATCTGAGCAAGGCTAATCTGGCCAATTCCCAGCTTTCAGGGTCAAACATGGAAGGCGTGCCCCTCGAAGGCACTATTCTGACTGGAGCCAATCTGATCCGTACGGATTTCACGCGTGCCAATTTGCGCAGGGCAAACTTGAGTAATGCCGATCTCAGGGGAGCAAACTTGGAAGGCGCGAACGTCACCAACGCTACGCTGCGCAATGCCGATCTGACCGGAACAAAGCTGCACCATACGGCATTCAATGGAGCCGACATGGCGGGGGGGCATCGGATGTCCAGCGTTACAGGGTCAATCCCCGCGCTAGGACATTAGTACGTTGAAACTTGCAAGCTGAATGATTTGAGCAGGATCTTTCAAATTGCCCTGGTATGTTGCCCCGGATTTCAGCATTGGAGGATGGCGTTCGAAAAGTCGGAGTTGGATCGGCCTCGGATAGCCGGAGAGGAATTGCATGCCACGCACTGATGACAACTTCTCTACGCATCCTCAGTTTGCGATTACCCGTGAACGTCTTCAAATACTTCACCGGATGGAGGCGGCGCTGGAAACGCCGCTGGCGGTATGCGGCCTGCTGTGGCTTGCCTTGATGGTCGTCGAACTGGTGCGGGGTCTTGGCCTCTGGGGAACGAGGGCAGTAACTGTCATCTGGATAATATTCGTAATCGACTTTCTGCTCCGTTTCGCACTTGCGCCGCGCAAGCTTGCCTATGTCCGGCGCAACTGGTTCACGGCGATTGCACTGGTGTTGCCCGCATTGCGGGTATTTCGCTTCGTAAGGGCATTCCGGATTCTCGGGCAATTGCGCGGATTGCGGCTCGTCCGCATCCTGAGTTCAGTCAATCGCAGTATGAGAGCGCTCGGCAAGACGATACGTCGGCGCGGCTTCGGCTATGTATCGGCGCTGACGCTGCTTGTAACCTTGTCGGGCGCCGCCGGCATGATGTCGTTCGAAAGCAGTCTTTCCGAAGGAGAGGGGCTGAATGATTTTTCGTCCGCACTCTGGTGGACTGCTATGCTGATGACCACGATGGGAAGCGAGTACTGGCCGAAGACCGCGGAAGGCCGCTTGCTTTGCTTGGGCCTCGCTATTTACGCGTTTGCCGTGTTCGGCTATGTGACGGGAACAATTGCAACATACTTTATCGGACAAGATGTGGAGACGGAACGTTCATCGGCAAAGCAGGAGGAAAAGATTGACCGGTTGATCGCCGAAGTCGCAGCACTCCGCAGCGAGATCCAGAATTTTAAAATGAAGATGGATTAGTTCGCTAACCGAATGATCTGTTCGCAAATCGAGCACTGAACTCAAATTGCGCCCTTTAAAGTCAAACGAAATAAATTCTCTCGGGCCCAGCTGCGGCGTAGTGTTGGAGCATTCCGATAGGCGTTGCGGAGCAGCGTCACAGGGATGTGTTGCATATAGGTGTCACGGAAAGCAGTTCCTGAACGCCTGCCTGATCTCCTTAAATACAGGGCATGCCAGCCACGGCCTCCTACCGCGCGAAGGATAGCGTTAAGGAATGTACCTCTTGAATGAGCGAAGGAACGGATGAGCTTTCACTGGTCGGAAGACGGTTAATACCGCATACGAGAAACGCCGGCTTGAGTACGCCATCGGCATCGGTTACGAAGATGACATTGCCAATGCCAAGCGAATCATCATGGATGCAATAAGAGGCGCTCCCGATGTACTCGACGAGCCGGCCCCTGATGTACTTGTGGTTGATCTCGCTGAAGGTTCGGTCAATCTCCGTGCGCGCTGGTGCTTGCATCCGCCGCGACAGCTGGACGTACTCAATGTACGGGATGCGGTACTGGAACGTGTCAGGAACGCATTGATGGAGGGCGGTGTCGATCTTCCATTTCCAACGACGCAGGTCTTGTGCCATGACCAGACGGAGGAAACAGACGGGGACCGCACGCCAGCGAGAGGGATGGCCACAGGGAAAAGACGGTTCCTAAACAGGCGCGCATCAGCAAGATCCTGTCCACCCTTGGGGAACGTCGCTCCGGTTCCGACGACGCTAACCGCTCCAATTGATTTTGCCCAAAAAACGTTTCATTTTTGGGCCGCTGATCTCATCCTCTGTCGCTGCGTGTCCGGGAAAGGGCTGGGTGTGGGGACCCTGTCCAATTTGTTTTCGGACCGGATCTATGGATAAGTCACGATTCGCTTATGCGGTTGTTCTTGCGTTTGCATGTACACCCACCCGCAATCCGCTCTGATGCAGTCGATGGAAAAATGACGCGAAGATTCCTGGTGAAGGCATCTTCGCGTTCAGATACGACTATTTGATAAACTATTTGTTCGTGCCGGTGTTCGAGGACGAGCCCTGAGTTCCAGCGCCAGCCTTGCTCGTGCTTGTGGTGACCCCGCTGTTACCGGCGCTCCCGCTCAGATCCACGGTATTGGCGACCGGACGTCCCGTGACCGCCGCACTTCCTGTCATGGGTGGCTTGCCGCTGTCGGCGTTGCCTGCCGTCCCGGAGTTGCCGCTCGATGTGCTGCTCGTCGTTCCTGACTTGTCGTTGGCCGCGTACAGTTGCAAGCCGGTCAGCATTGCTTCGTTAGTCTGCAGCAGGGCCTGATTGATCTGCTTGACGGCTTCGCTGCGTGCTTTTCCCGCTGGCTGGTTCGCAAGAGCATCTGCTGCGGAATAAAGACGATCACTGGCCGTTTTCATCTTGTCGAGTGATTTCTTGTAATTGCTTTCGCTTGCATTGGCCGTCAGCAATTCAGGGGGCAGCGCCGCCATTGCGCTCTGGACTCTGAATAGGGCTTCGTTTCCTTCCTTGATGGCTTCGGTGCGCTTCTCGCCTGCCGGCATGCGGGCGAGCGTCTGGATGGACTCTCGCAACGCCTGCGCCGCGCTACGCAGGTTCTGGATCGCCTTGTCATCATTGGTGACACCGGTGCTCGATGTACCCGATGTTCCGGTGCTGCCGGACGCGGATGCAGCACTGGACTGTCCGGTGGTCGTCTGCGCGTTTGCGACAGGGTAGGCTGCCGTCAGGATACCCGCCAGCATTGCGGCCAGAAAATTTCTGTGCGTATTCAGCTTCAAGATAGCCTCCATATGGTTAGAAGACGCCGGATGGCTTTCGCATGCGTCAATCAAGTAAAGACAGCGTTGTCTATGGCGCGTATTCTAGAGAGCATGAGTTAAGTGGAAATTAAGGCTCTGAGTCAGTTGCTGCGTGCGTAGTAGCAACTGCGATTTGGTGTCTGATCTTATTTTCCGTTGCTGAATATTGGGCCAAATCCGCCATATCCGGTTGTTCGGCTCTTGCAATGATTGGCGAATCTTTCACATCGCCGTTTTATGTCTATGACTTGCGAGATCCGCGTCGCCTCTTGATAAACAGTATGGCGGCTGCCGGCACATGGACTGCACCGAATCCGATCAGAAACGTCAGTATCTCGGAGAGGGCACCATCCAGCGTCGCTACCAATGTCAGGCCAAAGCCGATGCCGACCATGACAAGTATCGTCCGCGCTACGCCAGCGCGAGCGGCCCCCGCAGTAAAATTTCCTATTTCCCTGTGCGCATAGAGCGCTACTGCGAGCAGGAGGCCCGCAACAAGCGCCATCAGGACTCCATACATGATGTTCTCCGTTATCGATCTGCCTTGGGCCCGGGTAATGCTGGTAATGGCACGGCAAACCATGCCGTCCATGTCCGAATTGGATATGAACGGTTGATTAGGTTCCATCGCTAGGTCGGAAGGGCTCCGGGACGCCGCAATCCGAATAATTGAAAAGGCAGAACCGGCGCCTCAACCGCCAATCATATAGATATCTCCTGATGATTCGGCGGCGATGGGAAGGCAGGGATAATAGGTAAACGGCCACCTCAATGATGAGGGCAAGATGGTGACAGGGAACCTGTCTTTGCAATGCGCGGGTTCAGGGGGTAATCGTTACGTATTCATTGAAGAGTGAAAAAATGAGATTTGATTCAGCGAAGAAATGCATGGTAATCGCCGCTGTCGCGGCTGCCTTTGCATCCAGTATCGTGCATGCCCAGCGCAGTGCCGAAGAACAGCGCTCCGCCACCGAGCGGTCTGGTGCAAAGCATAGTGATCAGCGGGAGAAGTCGGAACAGGCCAAGCCTCCTGAGCGAAAAGAAACTACGCCGCCAAGGCGCGAGTCTAAACAGGCTGATTGCAAGGGCCCGGCGCAGCTATGCAAGCAGGATTCTGCGCGTTAGTGGCGCAAGTTGAAAAACTAGCACCGCTAACGCTGTCGATCCTGGTCCCGGGTACATCCGAAGTGCGGGGTCCCGTATTTGGAATTCCTGTTGCCAGAGAATGAGGTTAATCTCATGTTCATCAGAGACGATGGCGAAGCAGCGCTAAGTGAGCTGGCCGAGCGTTGCGCAGAAGTTGCCGATCATTATGCCAGCAGCGCGATGCGCCTCCGCGACGGGAGGCTGGCGAACATGTTCGAGGACCTGGCGCGGCAACATCACCAACTGGCGAAAGAACTGGCGGACCACCTGCGCAATATGGACAGCCTTCCCCGGGCGCCGGACCCGGATCGGGAGACCGCCGTGGAACTCATCAGCGCCATCAAGGAAGCTTTGTCCGGCGATGTCGCCTCAAGCGTCCTCGGCGATCAGATCGATAGGGAGGAAAGCCTGATCGACGCAGCCGAAGCCGTGCTCGACAATGCCATACCCGAACCGGCGCGTGCGTCGGTAATGAAGGTGGTGCAGATGGCGCGCACGGCGCAAGAGCAACTTGCCGCCAGCCGGACTTAGGCAGTTGCACCCGCAACCCGGCCTAATGACAGGCGGGGAGGAACAGAATCGGCAAATTTTCCCAGTCGATGGCAATGCTCGACAGCATGCCGAGCGCTGTGGATATCACGGGGTAAATTCGCCCTGCCGGGCATCATCGTTTCCTCTGCGCAGGTACAGGATGATGGCGCCAGTTGCCGCAATGGCCGCCAATGGCCGCTCCTGACGCAATGTGCGTCCACCAGTCGGCGGCATGCAGGCCGAGCCAATGAAGGCGGGCGACGGTTGGTCAGGCGCAGATCACGCCGGTCGCCTCGTAGATCGACAGGGAATGCACGGCCCATATGATGGGCCCGGAGAATATCAGCAGGAAGCTGCGCGTAATCGCATTTTGGCAGCCCTGCAACGTGAACTCGACGCCACCGGCCAGATGGAATGGACGTTATGGTGCATCGATGGCTCCAACGTACGTGCACACAAGGCCGCTGCCGGCGCGGGAAAAAAATCTCCTGGCCGACGAACCCAGCGATCATGCGCTCGGCCGTAGTCGCGGGGGCTGGGCACCAAACCGCACCTGCTCACCGATGGCGCCGGTTTGCCTCTGGTGGTCCAGATCAGTGCCGGGCAGACGGGTGCAGCGCTGTATGCCGAACCGGTGCTTGAGGTGGTGTGCCTGCATCGTCCGGGCGGCCGGCGGCGACCGCAACAAGTGGCCGCGGACCGGGCATATAGCCATCGCCGTATCCGGCAATGGTTGCGAGGACATCATATCCGTGCTGTCATTCCCGAACGGCTGGACCAAGTCCGGCATCGTCGGGGCCGGCCACCTGTCTTTGATGCCCAGCAATACCAGCGACGCAATGTGATTGAACGCTGCGTTGGCTGGCTCAAGGAAGCCCGCGCTGTGGCCACGCGCTTTGACAAATTGGCGCTTCATTACTTGGGCATCATTAAGCTCGCCATGATTCGTAGGCAATTGCGATTGACCTTATCAAACAGAGCCTAGGCCCGCCTACCGTCGTAAAATGCACCAAAAACGAGGGCACCCCCACAAGCAGGTTCTGCATCAACCGCGCAGCCGCCTGGCCGGCTCCTTCGGCGTTCGGTTCTTGAGGTGCTGGACCAGCAATTGGGTAGTGGCAGAATCGGCCATCTGACCGCGGGTAATGATGATGAAGCGGCGTTCCGCCCAAGGTTCGGCCAGTGGAATGAAGGTCAATGAAGATGCCTTGGCGTGACCTATCGCGGCTTCGCGAGGCAGGATCGCCGGCCCGAGACCGGCCGCCACAAAGCGCACCGCGGCATCGATGCCCGACACCTGGACGCGATGCACCAGCGAACGCGAGCGGATGGCTGCCTCGCGGCGCAGCAGGGTATCCACCATGCCGCCAGGCGCCACGCCCACCGCGATCTGGTCCATCACATCGTCGAAGCGGACCTTCGCGCTGCCTGCCAGCGGATGGTCGCGGCGCACGGCCAGGCACATATGGTCGTGCCGATAGGGCTCGACCCGCAGGTCGCCGACGTCGCTGGCATCCCACAGTACCCCGATATCCGCCGCGCCTTCCCTGACCGCTCGCACCACTTCCGGGCTGACGCGTTCGTCCGTCGACACCCGTACACCGGGATGCAGCTCCAGGAACGAGCCGATGTCCTCCGCAATATCTTCGGCCAGCACGGCGGTGGTCGCCACCACCCTGACATGGCCCTGTACACCGCTGGCGTATTCGCTGAGTTCGGCATTGAGACGGTCCATGGAGCGCAGAATTTCCCGCGCCTGGCGCAACAGCGTTTCTCCCGCAGGAGAGGGCTTGATGCCGCGACGGCCGCGCACCAGCAGCGGAGCGCCGATCTCGGCCTCAATGGCGGCAATGCGGCGGCTCACTGCCGAGGCTACCAGCGACTCCCGTTCAGCCGCACGCGCAATGTTGCCTTCGTCGCAAACAGCAACGAAGAGCCGGAGAGACACGAAATCAATATGTTTAGCCATGCCGAAAAAGCACGTTGTGCGTGATGAATCATCGAACATAGCACAATTTATGATGGCTAAAATCAAATTTCTGGCATACCGGCCACCGTCAGCCGCCGGTTCGCAACCCTGAGGAGAAACCCATGAGTCAGCGCACCCTGTACGACAAGTTGTGGGATGAGCATGTCGTTCGTACTGAAGACGACGGCACCACGGTGCTTTACATTGACCGCCATCTGGTCCATGAAGTGACCAGCCCGCAGGCGTTCGAAGGTTTGCGCCTGGCTGGCCGCAAGCTGTGGCGCATAAGCAGCGTGGTGGCGACTGCCGACCACAACACGCCGACCACCGGCTGGGAGCGCGGCTACGACGGCATCGACGATCCGGTCAGCCGGCAGCAGCTGGTCACTCTGGACAGCAACATCAAGGCTTTCGGCGCGGCTGCCTATTTCCCGTTTCGCGATGCCAGCCAGGGCATCGTACATGTGATCGGCCCTGAAAACGGCGCCACGCTGCCGGGCATGACAGTCGTCTGCGGCGACTCGCACACGTCAACGCATGGCGCCTTCGGCGCGCTGGCGCACGGTATCGGCACCAGCGAAGTCGAACACGTGATGGCCACGCAGACCCTGCTGGCCAGGAAGGCCAAGAACATGCTGGTCAAGGTCGAAGGCGAACTGCGTGCGGGCGTGACCGCCAAGGACATCGTGCTGGCCATTATCGGCAAGATCGGCACTGCCGGCGGCACCGGCTATACCATCGAATTCGCCGGCAGCGCAATCCGGTCGCTGAGCATGGAAGGGCGCATGACCGTGTGCAACATGGCCATCGAGGCCGGCGCGCGGGCAGGGCTGGTGGCGGTGGACGATAAAACCATTGACTATGTGAGGGGGCGGCCGTTTACGCCTACCGGTGCCCACTGGGATCTGGCCGTTGAACACTGGCGCTCACTGCATTCCGATCCGGGAGCGCATTTCGACGCCGTAGTCGAACTCGATGCCTCCGCCATCGCCCCACAGGTCACCTGGGGCACCAGCCCGGAGATGGTAGTCCCGGTGCACGGCAGCACGCCGGATCCGGAACAGGAGACGGATCCCACCAGGCGCGACGCCATCGAGCGGGCGCTCAAGTACATGGGTTTGCAGCCCAACCAGCCTATCACCGATATTGCCATCGACAAGGTCTTTGTCGGCTCCTGCACCAACAGCCGCATTGAAGACCTGCGTGAAGCCGCAGCGGTCGTCCGGCGTCTGGGCCGCCGCGTGGCGCCCAATGTAAAAGTCGCGATGATCGTGCCGGGTTCCGGCAAGGTGAAGGCACAGGCCGAAAAAGAAGGCCTTCATGACGTCTTTACCCAGGCCGGTTTCGAATGGCGCGAACCAGGCTGCAGCATGTGCCTGGCGATGAACGCCGACAAGCTATCTCCGGGCGAGCGCTGCGCCAGCACCAGCAACCGCAATTTCGAAGGACGCCAGGGCGCGGGCGGCCGCACCCACCTGGTCAGCCCGGCGATGGCCGCAGCAGCCGCGTTGCACGGCCATTTTGTCGATATTCAGGCCATCGCGTGAGCCCGGCCAACCCAATGACAGGCAAGAAAGGCAACCCATGAAATCGTTTACCGTTCATCGCGGCATTGCCGCGCCTCTGGATCGCGCCAACGTCGATACTGACGCGATCATTCCCAAGCAATTCCTGAAATCCATCTTGCGCACCGGCTTCGGTCCCAATCTGTTCGACGAATGGCGCTACCTGGACAAGGGCGAGCCCGGCCAGGATCCGGCCTCGCGACAGCCCAATCCGGAGTTCGTGCTGAACCAGCCCCGGTATGCCGGCACCAGCATCCTGATCGCGCGCAAGAATTTCGGCTGCGGCTCCAGCCGCGAACACGCGCCCTGGGCGCTGGACCAGTACGGTTTCCGGGCCGTGATCGCGCCGAGTTTCGCGGATATCTTCTTCAACAACTGTTTCAAGAACGGGCTGCTGCCGATCGTGCTGGGCGAGGCAGACGTCGACGCGATTTTCCGCGAGATCGAAGTGACACCGGGCTATGCGCTGACCATCGACCTGCCGCGCCAGGTCGTGATCAAGCCGGATGGGCAGGAACTGCCGTTCGATGTGCAGGCATTCAGGAAATATTGCCTGATCAACGGCCTCGACGATATCGAACTGACCCTGCGCAACGCGGAAGAAATCCGGAAGTTCGAATCGGCGCGCATCGCAAGGATGCCTTGGCTCGCGCATGTGATGAAAGGCTGAACATGGACCTGGAGCTTGCAGGAAAGCACGTGCTTATAGCGGGTGGAAGCAAGGGGATTGGGCTGGCGTGCGCACGCATGTTTCTTTTGGAAGGTGCGCGGGTCAGCATCGTCTCGCGCAGCCTGGAAAATCTGCGTGCAGGCGCGGACCTCCTGCAAAACGAACTTGGCTCCGTACAGGAGCGCATAGCGATAAAAACTGCCGATCTCCGCGAACCGTCGTCTGCCTTGACGGTACTGGACGAACTCGAAGCCTTACATGGGCCGGTTGATATCCTCGTGAATTCGGCAGGTGCGGCCCGGAGAACGTTGCCGGACGATCTGGAACCGGCCGACTGGCATGATGCGATGCAATCCAAGTATTTCACCTATATCCACATGATGAATCCGCTCATCAAGCGAATGGGATCACGTGGTGCTGGCTGCATAGTCAATATCATCGGTGCGGGCGGGAAGGTCGCTTCTACCACGCATTTGCCCGGTGGTGCAGCAAATGCGGCCCTTATGCTGGTGAGCGCCGGATTGGCCGCCGCGTATGGTCCCAAGGGAGTGCGCGTTAATGCTGTCAATCCCGGAATGACATTAACCGAGCGCCTGAAAAGCGGTCTCGCCGCAGAGGCACGCCTGAATCAGGTAAGCGAAGATGATGCGCTGGCAAATGCAACCATGCGGTTGCCGCTGCGCCGGATTGCCGATCCCGAAGAAATTGCAAACGCCGTGGCCTTCCTGGCATCGTCAAAAGCGAGTTACATTAATGGCACCATTCTGGCAATGGACGGTGGACTAACGCCACTGATCTAGGCGAACCGGAAGCTTGGCATGCCGCGCGGCGAGCCTGCTGGCTTCGGGAGACGTCGTTGCAGGCACCATGCGGCGCTAGGCTGTGTTTGATAAGCTGCTGCGCGGTCCGATTGACGCCTGCGGTGCTCGGTACCCTGCGTAAGCGTGCGCTCCTCGGCGCCAATCTGAACCGCTCGCGACGCCTATCAAACACAGCCTAGAGCGCCGCATCACGCCATGCAACTTGCCGCGCAAACTCATTATCCCTTGCTGCGCGAACGAAGCCGGCTATCGCTAATCAAGTTTGATCGCTGCAGCCTTTACCACATCACGGAAACGTCGCAAATCGGTCTTGATCTCCTCGCCAAATTTCTCCGGGGTTCCTGGCGTAGCAGTGATGCCTAGCGTATCCAGTTTTGTTCGCGTATCGGGATCATTGAGCACTGCATTCAATTCGCCGTTCAACCTGTCTACGACCGGTCGTGGTGTTTTGATCGGGGCAAAGATGCCGATCCAGGAGTTCATCTGGAAATCGGTCACGCCGCTTTCCATAAAAGTCGGCACATCCGGCAAGGATGGAACTCTTTGCGCAGTGGCGACAGCGATCGGGATCACCTTGCCCGATTTCAAGTGCGGATAGGCGCTGGCGACCGCAGTAAAGACAAGTGGAATATTGCCGCCCATGACATCGCCCATGGCCTGGCCGCCGCCCTTGTACGGGACATGGCTGAGATTGACTCCGGTTTTTTGCCGCAATAGTTCACCGGCGATGTGCGGCGTGCCGGCGACACCCGACGTGCCGTAGGACAACCCCCCTTTGGCCGCCTTTGACTCGGCGACAAGGTCGCGCCAGTTCTTTGCCTTGACGCTTGGATGCGCAACCAGGATCAGGGCTGCATCGCCGACTTTGCCTACCGGCGCGAAATCTCCCACCGTGTCGAACGGGATCTTCTCGTACACATGCGGATTGATTACCATGGTGCCGTCAAAAGACAGTAACAAGGTATAACCGTCGGGATCCGCCTTGCTGACCATCTGCGTGCCGATATTGCCGGACGCCCCTGGCCGGTTGTCGACAATGACCTGTTGCCCGAGACGCCGTGACAGCTGTTCCGCGACAACTCTTGCTCCGGAGTCGGTAACCCCGCCCACCGTGAACGGGACAATGAGCCGGATCGGTTTGGAGGGATAGTTCTGTGCAAACGAGATCGGCGCCAGCGCTGCACCGGACAATGCTACCAGGGCTGCCAGGGTACGGCGGCGGGTACTAAAGTTAATGCTCATGAGTGTCTCCTCCAATGTGTTAAGTGCATTGCTTACATCAATGGTTTATTTTGTTTCAGCATAACGCTTTTCAAATGCCCAGACATCTTCGAAGCCCATCAGCTTGGACAGATCCGAGAACGCATACAGTGGCGTCTCGATACCGGCTGATGAACCTTGCTGCTTGAAGGTGGCATAGACGTTCGACATTGCCTGTACCGAAGCGAGCATGGCGGTAATCGGAAAGATTGCGATCTTGTAGCCAATGGATTCGAGCTCTTCCCGCGACAGCACCGGTGTGCGGCCGCTGTCGACCATGTTGGCAATCAGCGGCAGATCAAAAGCGCGCCCGATGCGATGCATCTCGTCTTCCGTTTCAGGAGATTCAACGAACAGAATGTCAGCGCCGGCCTTCGCATACGCTTCGGCGCGGCGCAGCGCCTCGTCCAGTCCGAGAGACGTCCGTGCGTCGGTACGGGCAATGATCAGGAAGTCCGATGACGACCGGGACTCGGCCGCGACCTTGATCTTGCGTACCATATCTTCCGTTGCAATGACACGGCGGTTCGGCGTATGGCCGCACTTTTTGGGAAACTCCTGGTCTTCCAGCTGGATCGCCACGGCACCCGCGGCCTCGTAACCGCGTACGGTATGGCGCATGTTCAGCAACCCGCCATACCCGGTGTCGCCATCGGCGATCAGCGGAGTACGCGCCATGCCGGCCATGGCCGTCACGCGGTTGAGCATGTCGGTATAGGTGGCGAGCCCGGCGTCTGGCAGTCCAAGATAGGACGCCACGGTGCCGTAGCCGGTCATGTAAAGCGCATCGAAGCCAAACGTATCGGCAAGGCGCAGTGACACCATGTCAAAAATGCCGGGTGCAACGATGAGGCCGGGTTGCGACAGGCGGGTCTTGAACGTTTGCTTGGTATCCTTCATGTATTCCTCGTATTAATTGTCCGGGTATTGGTGACGTTGTTTCGTTGTGTGCTTTGCTCAGGGGTCGATAGCTTGAGTGGAGCGCACCCGCTGGCGCAGTTCGAATTTCTGGATTTTTCCGGTGGAGGTCTTTGGCAGTTCGCCAAAGATCACCACGCGGGGCACTTTGAAACCAGCTAGCTGGCGCCGGCAGTGTTCAATCAATTCCTGCTCCGTGGCATGCGCTTGCGCCTTGAGTTCAACGAACGCGCACGGGGTCTCGCCCCATTTGTCGTGGGGCATTGCGACGACGGCCGCCGCCATCACGGCAGGATGGCGGTACAGCACGTCTTCAACTTCAATACTTGATATGTTTTCCCCGCCTGAAATGATGATGTCCTTGGATCGATCCTTGATTTTTATATAGCCGTCAGGACACAGCACGCCAAGGTCACCCGAATGGAACCAGCCACCTTTGAATGCTGCCTGGGTGGCATCAGGATTTTTCAGGTAACCCTTCATTGTGATATTGCCTCTGAAGACAATTTCACCGATTGTTTCCCCATCGGCAGGTACAGGCTGCAAGGTCTCCGGATCGACCACGGTGACGCATTCTTGCAGTGGATAACGCACGCCTTGGCGCGCATTCAGGGCCGCTCTTTCGCCCGCGCCGAGAGTCGCCCAGTCTTCGTGCGGTTCGCATACCACCGTTGGACCGTACACTTCCGTCAGACCGTATACGTGAACGAGTTCAAAGCCGATGCGATCAAGTCCTTCTATCATCGCAGGCGGTGGCGCAGCGCCGGCCACCATTGCACTTACCCGGTGGGTCACGCCTGCGCGCATGGCCGGGTCGGCATGCAGAATCAGGTTGTGCACGATCGGCGCGCCACAGTAATGTGTCACCCGATAGTCCCTGATCGCCGCCCAGATCAGCGCCGCGTCCACTCGTCGCAAACACACGTTCACACCGGCTTGTGCGGCCACGGTCCATGGGAAGCACCAGCCGTTACAGTGAAACATCGGCAACGTCCACAGATAGACCGGATGGCGCGGCAGTGGCCAGGCCAGAATGTTGGAAACCGCATTCAGATAAGCGCCGCGGTGGTGCACCACGACCCCCTTGGGCAAGCCTGTCGTACCCGACGTATAGTTAAGCCCGATCGCATTCCACTCATCGGCGGGCGGCATCCATGCATATTCCGGATTGGCATCCGCCAGAAAACTCTCATACTCGATATCGCCGATGCGCTCGCCCGGCCCGTTGAACTCGGGATCATCGACATCTATCACCAAGGGCCTTTTCGGCAGACCTGCAAGCGCTTCCTGCATGACCGCCGAAAACTCGCGATCGACTATAACCGCCGCGGCTTCACCGTGTTCCAGCATATATGCGATGGCGCATGCATCAAGGCGAGTGTTGAGCGTATTGAGCACTGCCCCCGCCATTGGCACACCGAAGTGGACATCGATCATGGCTGGAATATTGGGCAGCATCACTGCCACGGTGTCACCATGCCCGATACCTCTTTTCGCCAAGGCTGAGGCGAGCCGCCGGGCGCGTTCATAGGACTGCCGCCACGTCAATCGTAACGTGCCATGAATGACCGACAGGCGCTCTGGATGGATGGCAGCTGCACGTTCGATGAAGGTGATCGGCGTCAGCGCCACATAATTGGCAGGGTTCTTTTCCAGGCCGTTCTCAAACATGCTCATGGGGAGCTCCTTGGGAAATGTTCACCAGGTTCAACGCCGGCTCCGCACATTTGACCATCAGGATGCGCGACGCTTCGTTGCCTCCAGTGCGGGCTGGACGGGTAGAGATCATATGGCGATGGTGGAACAAAGTGTTGTAAGCCGAGAAACTGGCATGGCCGTTAGTCTGG
The DNA here is from genome assembly GCF_008929045.1 of Noviherbaspirillum aerium. Taxonomy (GTDB): domain Bacteria; phylum Pseudomonadota; class Gammaproteobacteria; order Burkholderiales; family Burkholderiaceae_D; genus Noviherbaspirillum; species Noviherbaspirillum aerium. The sequence goes on from NZ_VFAH01000025.1 coordinate 74,841, forward strand.
TTGAATCCCGGCGTCCTTGATGAGCTTGGCATACTTGCTTACCTCGCTGCGGGTAAAGGCGGCGAACTCATCGGGTGCCGTCGCTGCCGGTTCGGCACCCAGTTGCACCAGACGCTCACGGACTTCCGGTAACGCAGAGATGCGTGCGACTTCCTTCTGGATTTTTCCTACAATGTCTTTCGGCGTACCTGCTGGCGCGTACATGCCATACCAGGCAAATGTCTCGTAGCCGGGCAGGCCGGATTCGGTAGCGGTGGGAATGGTAGGCATCGAAGGCGAGCGGCTCTTTCCTGCGACTGCCAATACACGCAGGCGGTCGGACTTATAGTGCTGGAGTGCGGTAAGCACGCTGGTGAAGCCGACATCCAGGTGGCCTCCAACAACGTCTGTCATGATCTGTGCACCGCCTTTGTATGGAATGTTCACCATACTGACCCTGGACTGCAAACGGAAAAATTCGCCGGCCAGGCGCGATGAAGGTTCAGAGCTGCCAAAACTGACCTTGCCTGGATTGGCTTTCGCGTGTTCAACCAATTCCTTGACAGTCGTCACAGCCAAACTGCGGCTTGTGACGATTACCCAGGGCGAGGTGGCTACCAGCGTGACCGGCGTAAAGTCGGTCTGCACATCAAAGGGCATTTTCGATTTGATGCCTGGATTAATGACGTGTCCCGCCACCACGAGCATCAAGGTGTAACCATCGGCGGGACTGCGGGCAACCACTTCCGAGCCGATGATGCCGTCGCCGCCTGGCCGGTTCTCGACAATAACCGATTGCCCCCAAGCGTCCTTCAGCTTTTGTGCGTACAGGCGGGCAATGATATCCGTGCCTCCTCCCGTGCCATAGGGAACGATAAGCCTGATAGGTTTTGCCGGATATTGCGTTGCTTGCGCTTGTGCATGCGTGGCGCCGGCAGCCACCAGCATTGGCGCAGCCATCAAACACAGCATGATCTGGCGTCGCATTGAAGACGCAGGTATGGACAAAGAATGGTCCTTGGATGAGGGTAGGTCTGCGCTGGTTCGCACGTCGAAGTCTCCTTATGTTATGGCGGTGCCATATCTTGTTGCCTACCAGTCAGCAATATGCATACCAGAAGCGGGCTTTTTATAAACAACTGATTTTTATAGAGATTTACATCGTCGGGGTGCGGCAGACTGCACGGCATGCTAATCTACGGTTTCATATGAAACCTGGCGTTGCAGACTGAAACACTTATAAGGTCGGACGATGTATGACACTTCCTCGAATCGCCGTACTTGGACATCGGCAGTTCTCGCCGCTGATACGAAAGCTTGAACCCGAATACCGCGGGCAGGCGGAGCTGATAATTTACGAAGACGTGTTTGAACATGCGTTAAGCGTATCGGAGCGGGTGATGGCACAGCGGCAAGCTGATGTGATCCTCACCGCCGGCGCCAACGCTGCGTATCTCCGGGAAAACAGCACTTTTCCAATTGCCACGGTCAAGGTCACGCCTTACGACCTGATGCGAGCGCTCATGCGTGCTCGGGAGCATGCCGAGCGTATCGGGCTTATTGTGTACCAGCGCATCTTGCCTGAGCTGGAAGAGGTCAAGAAGCTTTTTCCATTCGATATTGCTCAGCGCGCATACAGTACCGTTGAGGAAGCGGTCGCGGCGGTGCAAGAACTGGCAAGCAAGGGCTATAGAGTGATCGTCGGCTCAAGCATTACCGTCGAGGCTGCCCAGCGCGAAGGATTGCTCGGGGTGCTGATCTATTCCGATGATTCTGCGCGACAAGGTCTGACCGAAGCGATCGAGTTGGCAAGAGTGGCATTGCATGGCGAGGCACGCCGTGAACGGCTTTCCAGTCTGATCCATAACCTGCGGGAAGGGCTGCTGGCATTGGACTTCACAGGACGGGTGCAGGCCGCCAATCCCGCACTTGAGCGGCTGACGGGCTTATCAGAAGCCGACTTGTTGCACGATGGTGCGCGATCGCTGCCGGAGCCACTTAGAAGGCTGGTGGCCGACGGTTCCGTTGGCGAATCTGAGGAAGTCGTGGACCTGAATGGGCGTACCGTAGTGGTCTCTCGCAGTCCTTTGTATGAGAGTGGTCAGCACGCCGGCTCCGTCTTTACCTTGTTGGAATCGACGACAATCCAGCAATCTGAACGCAAGCTGCGCAGTCACCGCTCTTCACCACAGTATCGGGCCCGACAAACATTCGCGGCCATCGGCAGTCATGCTCCCGCACTGAAGGAAACCATTCATCTGGGGATGCAGTATGCCGACACCGACGCGACAGTACTGCTAACCGGGGAAAGCGGCACCGGTAAGGAGTGGTTTGCGCAGGCAATTCACAATCATAGTACGCGCAGGGGCGGGCCCTTCATCCCCATCAACTGTGCAGCCTTGCCTGAATCGTTACTCGAAAGCGAGCTATTTGGATACGAAGAAGGCGCTTTTACTGGCGCTCGGCGCGGTGGCAAGAGTGGGTTGATTGAACTTGCCCACACTGGAACACTTTTCCTGGATGAGATCGGCGATATGCCGGTGGCGCTTCAGACGCGTCTGTTGCGCGTTCTTCAGGAACGCGAAGTTTACAGATTGGGTGCGCTGGAACCTACCCGAATCGACATACGTATTGTGGCAGCCACATTGCAGCCCTTGGAGCAGTTGTTGCAATCCGGTCGGTTCCGTCAAGATTTATATTACCGCATCAACTTGCTACGCATTGACATTCCACCGCTCAGGGCTCGTTCGAAAGATATCCCGGCACTCGCACGTCATTTTCTGTCTCGCGTATCCGAACGTCACGGTAGTCAGGTAAGGCAGGCGGAATTTATAGAATATCTTCTTCCTTATCTACGGTCTTACCACTGGCCTGGCAACGTGAGGGAGCTTGAGAATATCATTGAACGCTTCGCGGTATGTGCTAATGCGCAGAAGGCTGAGTTCATGCTGGATAAACAATGGATTTACAAGATCGCACCTGAATTCGAGCGGGGGAACACGGATATTGACTCAACCAACTATGCCGCGGAAGTGAAAAAGTATGGATCTGTGGCCGCTGCAGCAAAAATGCTTGGCATTAGCCGCACGACACTCTGGCGGCGAATTAGCGAGGGTCGCCAATAAGGGGCCTGCAAGAGGCTGCTCTGAGATACAGGGAGCGAGCACTTGTTTCACAGTTAAGAGGGATCACTCTCACCCGGACCACTCCGCGCTGAGCGTCTCGAAAAGCGATCCGAAAGCATCACTGAGAAGATTTTGACCACCCAGAGCTGTTGGTCGGTGGGACATGAATGCCGCGTCGCGTTGCCGCTTGCAGCGCGCAGTTCCGCTGCCGATCGAACGATGTTTGGATTGCCTGGTAACCAATGCAGTGGCCATTCCTGACTGGCTTGCATCCGACGAGGTCTGGGAGAAGCCTCTGCGCATGCCTAGAGCGTCTATCAAAATGCCGCTTGCCGTACGTTTGTGCTGTCTTCGTCGACGCGCCTTGCGATCGTCACCTTGATAGGCGCGCTTAGATAATGTAGACCTAAAATCCCTGTAAGCGCGATGAGGTGCAACGCGTTTGTTATTCCTCGTTGAACCATAGGCCCGTCAGGCCCGCGATAAAGACCGCGCCGCCGATGGCAGCAAGTACCCATCCCAAGGTTTCATAGTTGAACTGAATAGCCAGGACACCGCAGAGCACGATGACGGCTCCGGCTATTCGTGTGCATTTGTAGCAAGCGTTGATCAAGGTAGGGATGACTCGTTCGACAGTAGTTGTTACTCGTCGCCAAAGATTTGCTCAGCAATCCCGAGGGCAATACTGAATACCGCAACCATGCCTGCAGTCGCCCCCGTATAAGTGGCATCGAACTCAATAGCTAGTCGTCCCTGAAAAAGTCTGAAGTAATTAGGCTGGTGCATCATTTGGCGGGAAGGAATGGCTGAGCCGATGCAAGATTTTGCGCAAGTTGTGTCCGGCAGCGCAAAGGATGGCATTCATGGCATC
>NZ_VFAH01000026.1 GCF_008929045.1 Noviherbaspirillum aerium
AAGTCGACGGCGGCCTGGAGACGATTGCACTGCAGCTGCCGGCGATCGTCACCACCGACCTGCGCCTGAACGAGCCGCGCTATGTGACGCTGCCCAACATCATGAAGGCCAAGAAGAAGCCGCTGGACACGGTCAAGCCGGCCGATCTGGGTGTGGACGTGACGCCGCGCCTGAAGACCCTGAAAGTGTCCGAGCCGCCCAAGCGCTCGGCCGGCATCGTGGTCAAGAGCGTTGAAGAGCTGGTCACCAAGCTCAGGAACGAGGCCAAGGTCATTTAGCAACCTGCTCCCTTCTCCCGCAGGTGTGGGCGATGGCTGGGATGAGGGACACAAGCTTCTTCTGTCTTGGCGATCGCCCTCACCCCCGGCCCCACTCCCCTCTCCCGCCTGCGGGAGAGGGGAGTGGAGCATTTGCGCAGATTTTCGGTACCCCATTTAGGAATCCATCATGACTGCACTCGTCATTGCTGAACACGACAATGCCTCCCTGAAGGGAAGCACCCTCAACACCATTACCGCCGCCGCTGCCTGCGGCGGTGACGTCCATGTGCTGGTTGCCGGCGCCAACTGCGGTGCTGCCGCCGAAGCCGCCTCCAGGATCGCCGGCGTGTCCAAGGTGCTGGTTGCCGATGCGCCTCACTTCGCCGACGGCCTCGCCGAAAACGTGGCCGAGCAGGCACTGGCCATCGCATCCTCCTATTCCCACATCCTGGCCCCGGCCACCGCCTACGGCAAGAACATCCTGCCGCGCGTGGCCGCCAGGCTCGATGTCGGCCAGATCTCGGAAATCACCAAGGTCGCCTCGCCCGATACCTTCGAGCGTCCGATCTACGCCGGCAATGCGATCGCCACCGTGCAGTCGGCCGATGCGGTCAAGGTCATTACCGTTCGCACCACCGGCTTCGACGCGGCAGCCACCGGCGGCAGTGCCGCGGTGGAAACCATCACCGCGGCGGCCGACTCCGGCAAGTCGGCGTTCGTGTCGCGGGAAGTGGCCAAGTCCGACCGTCCGGAACTGACGGCGGCCAAGGTGATCGTTTCCGGCGGGCGCGGCATGGGCTCGGGCGACAACTTCAAGATCCTGGAGCCGCTGGCCGACAAGCTGGGCGCGGCGATGGGCGCGTCGCGCGCGGCGGTCGATGCCGGCTTCGTGCCGAACGACTGGCAGGTGGGACAGACCGGCAAGATCGTGGCGCCGCAGCTGTACATCGCAGTGGGCATCTCGGGCGCGATCCAGCACCTGGCCGGCATGAAGGATTCGAAGACCATCGTGGCGATCAACAAGGATCCGGAAGCGCCGATCTTCTCGGTGGCCGATTACGGCATCGTCGGCGATCTGTTCGAACTCGTGCCGCAACTGGTCAATGAACTCGGCTGAGTGAAACAAGGAAGCGCAGGAGAAGGGCGGTCCTTGAACCGCCCATCCGGTATCAGTTCACATTTCTCGCGCTGCCGCGCCAGTACGGCTCGCGCAGCTGGGTCTTGACCACCTTCCCGGCCGCCGAGAGCGGCATCGCATTGCGGAACTCGACCGTCTTCGGCGCCTTGTAGCCCGCCAGCCAGTGGCGGCAATGCGTGCGCAGCTCCTCTTCACCGGCCTGCATGCCGGGCTTGAGCACCACCACTGCATGCACCGCCTCGCCCCACTGCCGGCTCGGAATGCCGATCACCGCGCAGACCGATACCGCGGGATGCCGCGCGAGCACGTTTTCCACCTCGGCCGAATACACGTTCTCGCCGCCGCTCACGATCATGTCCTTGATGCGGTCGACGATATAGATGTTGCCATCCTCGTCCATGTAGCCGCCGTCGCCGGTATGCAGCCAGCCGTCGCGCAGGGCGGCAGCGGTTTCCTCGGGCTTGTTCCAGTACCCGAGCATCACGCAGCCGCCGCGGATGATGATTTCCCCGACGGAGCCGCGCGGCAATTCCTGGCCGCCGGCATCGACGATCCGGATTTCGCAGGCAAAGCCGGCGCGGCCGACCGAGCGCACCAGTCCGTTCCCGCGCGCTTCGGGACCATGGTTGGCCGGCGGGTTGCCGCATACCGCCGCCGCGGTTTCCGTCATGCCGTAGGCGCTGGCGAACTCCACGTCGGGAAACAGGTCCAGGGTACGCTCCAGCAGCGGCAGCGAGATCGGCGAGGCGCCATAGCTGATGCGCCTGATGGTCGACATTTTGGCGCGCTCGAACCGCGGATGGTCGAGCAGCATCTGCAGCATGGTCGGCACCAGCATCAGATCGCTGACGCCGTGCCGCTCCACCGCCTGCAGCACCGATTCCGGCGTGAAGGCAGGCAGGATGACGACGGTGTTGCCGGCGATGGACTGGCCCGCAAGGCGGCCCGCGCCGCCGACATGGAACAGCGGCGTGGCGATCAGGGAAACGCTGCCAGGCTGACCGCCCATCTCCGCCATGCGGGCGATCGACGAGATCCAGAAATTGTCATGGCTGAGCATCACGCCCTTGGGAAAACCGGTGGTGCCGCCGGTGTACAGGATGGCGGCAAGCTCGCTGCCGCCGCACATGGCGTCCTGCGCCGGCGCGGAGGAGGCAATCAGGTCTTCCCAGGAAAGCATGCCCGGCGGCGCGGCGCCGTCTCCGGCGTGAATGACGGTTTGCACGCAGGGCGCCTGCTCGCGGATCGCATCCACCAGCGGCAGGAACTGGTCATCGACGATCAGTATCCGGCTGTCGCAGTCCTTCAGGGAGTAGGCGATCTCGTGCACGCTCCAGCGGGTATTGACCGGATTGGCCGCCGCGCCCACCCACCACGCGGCCTGGAAATATTCCACGTAGCGGTCCGAGTTCAGCGCCAGCATCGCCACCCGGTCGCCGCGTCCGACGCCGAGGCGATGGAGCGCGCCCGCCAGCCGGGATACGCGGTCGGCAAGCTGGCGGAACGTCTGCCGCCTGTCGGCAAAGATGGTGGCGATCCGCTCCGGATGGTTCTGCAGCGAGCGGTGCAATCCCTGTGTCAGGTACATGCGTGTTGTCTCCTCGTGATTGGCAATTCCGGTGTATTGCGCAGCTTTTGATAATGGCAATCATCGCTCCCCGGCATCGCCCGGGACAATGGCGTTTCTTCCCAAAGCCATTGGCCAAAATATCCAGCGGCGGACGGGCTGAGCGTTTATGCCATCCGGAATTCATGCATCCTGCCATTGGCGGCGGCCGGGGCGCGCCGATAGAATCGACGCATCCAGCCCTCCATGAAGCGAGACACCCATGAGCAACAGACCGCCGCTGCAAGGCGTCAAAGTCCTCGACCTTACCCGCCTGCTGCCGGGGCCGGTGTGCACCCAGCATCTGGCCGACATGGGCGCGGATGTCATCAAGATCGAGGACACCGGCGCCGGCGATTACACCGCGGCGCCGGTCAAGGCGCTGGTCAACCGCAACAAGCGCGGCATCCGCCTCGATCTCAAGCAGCCTGCCGCGGTGCAAGTCTTTCTCGAACTCGCCAAGACCGCCGATATCGTGGTCGAAGGCTTCCGCCCCGGCATCGTCGACAGGCTGGGCATCGGCTATGAACAGGTGGCGGCGGTCAATCCCTGCATCGTGTATTGCAGCATCACCGGCTACGGGCAGACGGGGCCGTTCCGCGACCTTGCCGGACACGACATGAATTACGCCGGCTATGCCGGCGCGGCCGACCAGGTCGGCAGCGACGAGTCGACGCTGGCCCTGTCGAACCTGCCGATCGCCGATCTGATGGGCGGCACGCTCACCTCGGTGATGGGCATCCTGGCGGCGCTCTACGATGCCACGCGCACCGGACGCGGCCGCTATCTCGATGTCGCCATCAGCGACGGCACGCTGGCGCACGCGGTGCTGCCGCTGGCCCGCGTCAACAGCGAAGGCAAGGCGCGGCCCGCGGGCGGCGACAGCATTTCCGGCGGCCTGCACAATTATTCGCCCTACCGCACCCGCGACGGCCGGGTGCTCGCGGTGGCCGCGCTCGAACCGAAATTCTGGGAAACATTCTGCGACGTCATCGGGCGGCCCGACCTGAAATCCGTCGACCGCCATGCCACGCCGGAACAGTCGCTGCAGGCGCGGCGCGAGGTCGCCGCCATCGTGGCCTCGCTCACGCTGGAAGAGTGGCAGGCAAAGCTGGAGGGCGCGGACTGCTGCGTCTCGCCCGTGCTGAAACTCGAGGAGACCCTGCAGCATCCGCAGTTTCGCGCTCGCGGCATGGTGCATGACACCATGCATCCCCGGCTGGGGCCGCTCACGCATGTCGGCTTCCCGGTGAAGATGAGCGGCTTCAGTTTTGCGGTGAAGCGCCAGGCGCCCGCGCCGGGCGAGCATACCCTCGAAGTCCTGCGGGAAGCGGGATATTCGGAAGACAGCATCGCTTCGCTGCGGGAAAGCCGGGCGGTGCAATAGGGCAGGACGGCTGGCTTTCCCGGATGCATCGTTCCTGCAATCCGCTCCAGGCGGCGCGGGCACTTAAGCAATGCTGAACGCGCGCTTTGGTAAAAACGAATTGTTCCGCGCCGCCACTTCGGCGATGCTTACCGCTCCAGAGGCCGGATAGGCAGGGTCCGCTCCGCCTCGCAGACATCGCATCCGACACCGCCGGCAAGACGGCGGCACCGATGCCAGCCTATGGGAGGCATTGCCATGGAGCTATGTGCCGAGCGATCGGATACACTGTGGTTTCCGAAGAAAAAACGGTTGCCCAGGTTTTCGACGAACATGACGGTTACCCACAACACCATTGCGATCGTTCAGGTGGAACAGATCCTGCAGGGCGTGCGCGAACAGGGACGAGACATCAATGCCATCCTGCACCGCTCCGGCATTTCTCCCGCGCTGCTCGAATCGCCGCTGTCCCGCGTTTCGCAGGCCCAGTACACGGCGCTCATCCGCACGCTCACCCGCGTTACCGGCGATGAACTCTGGGGCTTGTGCTCCCATCCCGTCAGGATCGGCAGCTTCGCGCGCAACTGCCGCGCGCTGGTTCACTGCCGCACCCTGCGCGAAGCGCTCGTCGAGGGCTTCCGCTTCTATCACCTGATGCTCCAGGACCTGGTGCCGCGCCTGCGCATCGAGGACGATACCGCGCACGTCGTGCTGCAGGCGCGCGGCGAGCGCAATGCGAGGCTGCGCTATGTCGAGCGCACCTTCATGTTCTTTACCTTCGGACTGGCCTGCTGGCTGGTGGCGAGACGCATTCCCCTGATCGGCGTCGACTACTGCAGCCTCGATCAAAACCAGTCCTCCGACGCATTCCGGGTATTCCAGGCGCCGGTGCGCTACCAGGACAATCAGGTGGGCTTCCGCTTCGAGAAGCGCTGGCTTGACCTGCCTGTGGTGCAGAACGTGCAGAGCGTGGAAGAATTCCTGTGCCAGGCGCCGGCCAGCCTGCTGGTGAAGTATCGCGACCATGCGAATGTCACCGAGCGCATACGGCGCATCCTGCGCCGCCATCTCGAGACGGAGATGCCCTCGCTGGAGGAAGTCAGCAAGTCGCTCGGCGTGACGCCGCAGACGCTGCGGCGTCGCCTGCATGATGAAGGCCAGGGATATCAGGCGATCAAGGATGACCTGCGGCGGGATGCGGCGATCGAATATCTGTCGCGGTCGGATCTGACGCTCATCGAGATTGCGAACCTGGTGGGATTCTCGGAGCCGAGCACCTTTCATCGTGCCTTCAAGAAATGGACCGGCGTCGCGCCGGGGGAGTACCGGAATACGCGACTGCATGCGGGGGATGATGTGCAGGTTCATACCTCTGTCTGATCAAAAATCCTTTTTTGCATTATCGATGCAGGCCCGGCTCCTTCACCCGGCCTGCGGGAGAGGGGCTCCATTCCCCGCAAGGCCGCTTCCCGTCTACGCGAATCACCATACACGCCCGGCCCTGGAATTTTTAGCCAATGCATTTTGTCGCGGTACGCCATTGTTCAAAGGCGGCGACGCAGGCAACCTGCACAGGTAGCGAAACCAGATCAATTGCGAGAGGAGAATCTGCAGTGAGCCGAAAAGTACATGTAGTAGGCGTGGGCATGATCCCGTTCACCAAGCCCGGCGCCAGCGAGCCCTATCACGTCATGGGCGCGCGCGCCGCGAAACAGGCGCTCGAAGATGCGCGTATGGATTTCAAGCTCGTCGAGCAGGCCTATTGCGGCTATGTCTACGGCGACTCCACCTCCGGCCAGGCGGCGGTGTACGGCGTGGGCCTGAGCGGCATTCCGGTATTCAATGTCAACAACAATTGCTCCAGCGGTTCCAGCGCGCTGTTCCTGGGCCGCCAGGCCATCGAGAGCGGCGCGGCGGAATGCGTGCTGGTGCTCGGCTTCGACCAGATGAATCCGGGCGCGCTCAAGGGCGCCTATGACGATCGTCCGTCGCCGATGTCGCGCTTCATCGATTCGATGACGACGGTGCAGGGCTACCAGGAAAACACGCCGCGCGCGGCCCAGTTCTTCGGCGGCGCGGGAAGGGCGCACATGGAGCGCTTCGGCACCAAGGCCGAGACCTTCGCCCGCATCTCGGTCAAGGCGCGCCAGCATGCGGCGCGCAATCCGCTGGCCATCTTCCGCCAGACGGTGACGCTCGATGAAGTGATGGCCGCGCCCAAGGTCTTCGATCCGCTCACCCGCCTGCAGTGCTGCCCGCCGACCTGCGGCTCCGCCGCCGCGATCCTGGCATCGGAAGAGTTTGCCAGGAAGCACGGCCTCGACACCCGCGTCTTCATCGCCGCGCAAGCCATGACGACCGATACCGCCAGCACCTTCGACTCCGGCGACATGCGCCGCGTGGTCGGGTACGACATGACGGCAGCCGCGGCCAGCAAGGTCTATGAAACCGCCGGCGTCAGCCCGGAGGACGTGGATGTGGTCGAGCTGCATGACTGCTTCACCGCCAACGAACTGATCACCTATGAAGGACTGGGCCTGACGCCGGAAGGCACGGCCGAGAAGTTCATCCTCGACGGCGACAACACCTATGGCGGCAAGGTGGTGGTCAATCCATCCGGCGGCCTGCTGTCGAAGGGGCATCCGCTCGGCGCCACCGGCCTGGCGCAATGCGCGGAACTGGTATGGCAGCTGCGCGGACAGGCCGACCAGCGACAGGTGGAGGGCGCCCGCATCGCGCTGCAGCACAACCTCGGCCTCGGCGGCGCCTGCGTCGTCACCATGTATCAGGCGGCATAGCCGCGGAGGGGCGATCATGATCGACAAGAGCTATATCGGACACGCGCTGCCGCGCTTTTCGGTGGAAGTGGAGAAGGGCCGCCTGCGCTTCTTCTCCAAGGCCATCGGCCAGGCCGACCCGGTCTATACCGACGAGTCGGCGGCGCGCGACGCCGGCCATCCGGCGCTGCCGGTGCCGCCGACCTTCCTGTTCTGCCTGGAGATGGATGCGCCCAACCCGGCCGCCCTGCGCGGGCTGCTCGGCATCGACATCGGCAAGGTGCTGCATGGCGAGCAGGTGTTCAACTATCACGGCATGGCCTATGCCGGCGACACGCTGAACTTCGAACCGCGCATCGCCGACATCTATGACAAGAAGAACGGCGCTCTCGAATTCGTGGTGCGCGACACGCGGGTCACCAACCAGCACGGCGCGCTCGTCGCCGATCTGCGCTGCGTGACCGTGGTGCGCAACGGCTAGCGCAATTGAGCCAGGGCAAACCAGCGAACAACACCGGAACAGGAAGACACATGGACCGAATGACATTTGACGCCGTGCGGGTTGGAGACGAGATCGCTTCCTACACCGCCGCGCCGATCACGCGCCACGCGCTGGCGCTGTATTGCGGCGCCTCCGGCGACCACAATCCCATCCACGTCGACATCGACTTCGCCCGCAAGGCCGGCATGCCGGACGTGTTCGCGCACGGCATGCTGTCGATGGCTTATCTCGGCCGCCTGCTGACGAACTGGGTGCCGCAGCAGCGCGTGCGCAGCTACGGCGTGCGCTTTGCCGCCATTACCCACGTGGGCGATGCGATCACCTGCAGCGGCAAGGTGGTGGAGAAATTCGAGCAGGACGGCGAGCAGCGCATACGCCTGGAACTCACTACGACCGACCAGAACGGCGACATCAAGCTCAAGGGCGACGCGGTCATTGCCCTGGCATAAACGAATACTGAACGGATACTGAACGGATACAGGAGACAGCATGAAGAAACTCGAAGGCAAGGTGGCAATCGTTTCCGGCTCCGGCCGCGGCATCGGGCGCGAGATCGCGCTCAAGCTCGCAGGCGAAGGCGCGCGCGTGGTGGTCAATGATCTCGACGCCGCGCCGGCGGAAGAAACGGTGGAAGTGATCCGCGCCGCCGGCGGCGAAGCGCTGGCCTGCGTGGGCAGCGTGACCGACGCCGACTTCGGCAATCGTTTCGTCGCAAGCGCGGTGGATGGCTTCGGCGGGCTGGACATCATCGTCAACAATGCCGGCTACACCTGGGACAACGTCATCCAGAAAATGACGGATGAACAATGGGACGCGATCATGCAGGTGCACCTGACCGCGCCGTTCCGCATCCTGCGCGCCGCATCGGACTTCATCCGCAGCGCCGCCAAGCAGGAAGCCGAGGCCGGCCAGGAAGTGTTCCGCAAGGTGGTCAACATCTCGTCGACGTCCGGCGTCATGGGCAATGCGGGCCAGGCCAACTATGCGGCGGCCAAGGCCGGCATCAACGGCCTGACCAAGGCGCTGGCAAAGGAATGGGGACGCTACAAGGTCAACGTCAACAGCGTTGCCTTCGGCCTGATCAAGACGCGCCTGACCGAAGCCGCGGCGGACGCCGATGCCAGCATCGACATCGAGGGACGCAAGATCAAGGTCGGCGTCAATCCGCAGGTGCTGAAGAATGCGGAAGCCCTGATCCCGATGGGCCGCGCCGGCACGCCCGAGGAAGCCGCGGGTGCGGTGTTCATGTTCTGCATTCCCGAATCCAATTACGTGAGCGGCCAGGTGCTGGTCTGCGGCGGCGGCCGCCCGTAAGCAAGCGTCCCGATTGCGCTCCACCAGGCGCAATCGAATCGAGCCACCTTTCAGCGATTTTCCAGGACTTGCATGAGCACTTATTCCTTCCCATGGATGACCCCGGACCTGGAACTGTTTCGGGACAATATCCGCCGCTTCTTCGACAGCGAAGTCATCCCGCATGAAGACAAGTGGCGCGCGCAGCACCATCCCGACCGCGCCATCTGGCGCAAGGCAGGCGAGATCGGCATGCTGTGCGCCAGCATTCCCGAGCAATACGGCGGCGGCGGCGGCGACTTCCTGCACGAGGCCGTCATCTGCATCGAGCAGAACCGCGCGCTGTCCAACAGCTTCAGCCTGAACGTGCACAGCGGCATCCTCGCCCACTACATCCTGCGCTACGGCACCGAAGAGCAGAAGCAGCGCTGGCTGCCGAAGATGGCCAGCGGCGAGATGGTCGGCGCGATCGCGATGACCGAACCGTCGGCAGGCTCGGACCTGCAGAGCATCAAGACCACCGCGGTGCGCGACGGCGGCGAATATGTGATCAACGGCGGCAAGACCTTCATTACCAACGGCTATCATGCGGACCTGGTCTGCGTCGCCGTCAAGACCGACCCGCAGGGCAAGGGACGCGGCGTATCGCTGCTGATGCTGGAAACCAGGGACCTCAAGGGCTTCCGCCGCGGACGTTTCCTGGAAAAGATCGGCCAGCGCGGGCAGGACACGGTCGAGCTCTTCTTCGATGACGTCCGCGTGCCGGCGGAAAACCTGCTCGGCCAGGAAGAGGGCCGGGGCTTCGCGCAGCTCATGGAGCAGCTGCCGCAGGAGCGCCTGCTGATCGCCATCGGCGCGGTCGCGGTGATGCAGCGCGCGGTACAGGAAACCACCGATTACGTGCGCCAGCGCGAAGCCTTCGGCAAGCCCCTGATCGCCATGCAGAACACCCGCTTCAAGCTGGCCGAATGCAAGACCACCGCCACCATCGCCCAGACCTTCGTCGACCAGTGCGTGGTGCAGCTGATGGCCGGCAGGCTCGACGTGCAGACCGCGGCGATGGCGAAATGGTGGACCACGCAGATGAACTGCCAGGTGATCGACGAATGCCTGCAGCTGCACGGCGGCTACGGCTACATGCTCGAATACCCGATCGCGCGCATGTATGCCGACTCGCGCGTGGGCAAGATCTATGGCGGCTCCAACGAAATCATGAAGGAAGTGATCGCCCGCGCGATCGAGCGCGAATAGCAGGCTTGCCGCGACATGCCGGCGGCAGGATGGCATGGCAGTACCGCAAGCCGACGAAAAATACTGGCAACAGGAGACTTCAACGTGTCGACGCTGCATTACCGGTTTTGGCCGAAAGGCTTTCCAAGAACGCTGCAGGTGCCGGAGACGAGCCTGTACTACAACCTCGAAGCGGCCGCCCGCAGGTATCCGGACAAGCCCGCCATCGTGTTTTACGACACCATCGTCACCTACGCCGAACTGAAACGGGAAACCGATGCGCTGGCGGGCTTCCTGCAGCAGCGCTTCGGCATCCGCAAGGGCGACCGGGTTCTGCTGATGAGCCAGAACTGCCCGCAGTTCGTCATTGCCTATTACGCGATCCTGCGCGCCGACGCCGTCGTCGTTCCGGTCAACGCCATGAGCACCGCCCGCGAGCTGGAACATTATGTGTCCGACTCAGGGGCGAGGGCCGCCATCGTCGGCCAGGAACTTTACAAGTCGGTCGCGCCCTGCATGCATGGTCAAGGCCTGCGCCATGTGCTCCTGCACCGCTATGCCGATTACCTGAGGGAAAAGACCGACATGTCCATCCCTGACGTGCTGCAGCAGCCCGAGCTCGTGGTCGACGCCAAAGACGAAGGCGTGGCACGCTGGAACGACGCGCTGGCCGCCGCCTGCGTGCCGGGGCCGCACCTCGCCGGCAAGGAGGATGTCTGCCTGCTGCCCTATACCTCGGGCACCACCGGCCTGCCCAAGGGCTGCGTGCACACCCATGGCAGCGTGATGGCGGTGATTGCCTTCACCCAGGTCTGGCGGCAGCTGTTTCCGGCGTCGGTCTTTGTCAGCGTTGCCCCCGCCTTTCACCTGCTGGGCATGCAGAACGGCATGAACCTGCCGATCCTGCTTGGCGCAACCGCGCTCCTGCTCACGCGCTGGGACCGCGACAATGCCGCTTCGCTGATCAGCCGCTACGGCGGCACCGTGTGGGCGGCGCCGCCGGCGATGCTGCTGGATTTCTTCGCCAATCCCGACATCGACCGCTACGACCTGTCGAGTCTCTCCCTGATCACCGGCGGCGGCGCGGCGATGCCGGAAGCGGTCGCCACGCTGCTGCGGGAAAAGTTCGGCCTCGAATACATCGAAGGCTACGGCATGACGGAAACCGCGTCGGGCACGCATACCAATCCGCTCTGGCGGCCCAAGCGGCAATGCCTCGGCATGCCGCTGTTCGGCGTCGATTCCCGGGTGATCGATCCGGCGACGCTGGAAGAATTGCCGCCGGGACAGGTGGGCGAAATCATCACCCACGGACCGCAGGTAATGAAGGGCTACTGGAACAACGCGCAGGCCGATGCGCAGGTGTTCGTGGAGCTGGACGGCAAGCGCTTCATCCGCACCGGGGACCTCGGCTATGTGGATGAGGAAGGCTATTTCTTCATGTGCGACCGCCTCAAGCGCATGATCAATGTGTCCGGCTACAAGGTGTGGCCGGCGGAAGTCGAGAACATGATGTATTCCCATCCCTCGGTGCATGAAGCCTGCATTATCGGCACGCAGGACGAGCGGCGCGGCGAGACGGTCAAGGCTTTCCTGGTGATCAAGCCGGAAAGCCGCGGCAGCGTCAGGGAAGACGACATCATCAGCTGGTGCCGCGAGCAGATGGCGGCGTACAAGGTGCCGCGCACCATCGAATTCGTCGACAGCCTGCCCAAGTCCAGCACCGGAAAGATCCTCTGGCGCGAGCTGCAGGAGCGCGAACGCCAGGAAAGCAGGGCGCATTAGTTCCAGCCAAAGCGGTGCTTCCGCAAATGCAAATTGTGACGCGCGCGCAGATGGACGATAGTGAAGACACGGTGAAAGCAGCGAAAGGCGGAATCGAAAATACCGCGCCTGCCCGCTCTGAAAACGACAAACCACATGGAGACAGCTATGGAATTGAGTAAAGGCATGCGTGCAGGAATCGGCTTGCTGGTCAGCGCGCTCACGCTCTCGCTTGGCGCGGCGCATGCGCAGGATGCGAAAAACTATCCGGACAAGACCATCAAGGTCGTCGTGCCCTATCCGGCCGGCGGCGCCACCGATACGCTCGGCAGGATGACCGCCAACCGCCTCGAGGGCGCATGGAAGCAAACCGTGATCGTCGACAACAGGCCCGGCGCCAGCGGCAACATCGGCAGCGACATGGTGGCCAAGGCGGCGCCGGACGGCCATACGGTGCTGGTCGGCATCACGGCCATGATCCAGGCGCCCTTCCTGTACGCGAAGATGCCCTTCGATCCCTTCAAGGCATTCCAGCCGGTTGCGCTGCTGGCGCGCTCGGCCGACCTGTTTGTCGTGCCGGCTTCCAACCCGGCCAATAACCTCAAGGAATTCCTGGCGCTGGTCAAGGCCAGCCCCGGCAAGTACAACTATGGTTCCTATGGCAACGCGACCTCCTCGCATATCCACGGCGAGATGCTCAAGGCGCAGACCGGCGCCGACCTGATGCACGTGCCTTACAAGGGCGCGGCGCCGCTGGTCGCGGATCTGCTGGGCGGACAGGTGACGTCCGCTTTCGTCGATGTCGCATCGATACGCGGCCATCTCGGCTCCGGCAAGGTGAAGGTGCTGGCGGTGACCGGCGCCCAGCGCTTCAAGATCCTGCCCGACGTGCCGACGATGACGGAACTCGGATACAAGTCCTTCGAGCCCTACGGCTGGTTCGGGGTGTTCGTGCCGGCGGCGACGCCGAAGGAAGTCGTCAACAAGCTGTCGGAGGAAATCTCGAAAATGGTGCGCAGCCCGGAAGGCAGCGCCAAGATCGAGGCGCTCGGCCTGCAGGCGGGCGGCGAGAAGGCGGAGGAATTCACCCGCATCATGAAGACCGACTCGGAGATCTGGGGCAGCGTGATCAGGGAAGCGAAGATCGCCATCGAGTAGGCGCGGACCATCGGGTAACTTCATGACAGGCAACGAGAGCAGAACAGGAGCAGGCTTGATGCAGGACATTCTGGATTTCAAGGGGCGCGCGGTCTTCGTGGCCGGAGGCAGCAGCGGAATCAATCTCGGCATCGCGGATGCATTTGCCGCCCGCGGCGCGCGGGTGGCCGTCATGAGCCGCTCGCAGGACCGGGTCGATGCCGCGGTGGCCCACCTCGGGCGGCATGGCGGCATTGCCTGCGGATTCGCCGGCGACGTGCGCAATCCCGCCGCCGTGGCCGAGGCATTGCAGTCGGCGCATGCCCAGCTGGGCGATTTCGATGTGCTGGTGTCGGGCGCGGCCGGCAATTTCGTCTCGCCCGCGCTCGATATGTCGCCCAACGGCTTCAAGACGGTGGTCGACATCGACCTGCTCGGCACCTTCAACGTCTTGCGCCAGGCCCACCAGTTCCTGCGCAAGCCCGGCGCGTCGGTGATCAGCATCTCGGCGCCGCAGTCCTTCAATCCCACCATCTTCCAGGCGCATGTGTGCGCTGCCAAGGCCGGCGTCGACATGCTGACCCGCGTGCTGGCGATGGAATGGGGCGGCGACGGCATCCGCGTCAATTCCATCGTGCCGGGGCCGATCGGCGACACCGAGGGCATCCGCCGCCTCGCGCCCACCGAGGAGACCCGCAGGGCGATGGAGGCGACGATACCGCTGGGAAGAATGGGCACGCGCCAGGAAGTCGCGGACATGGCGATGGTGCTGTCTTCGCCGCTGGCCAGCTTCGTCACCGGCGCGGTCATTCCCGTCGACGGCGGCAGCTCGCTGCTCGGCGGCAGGGACTATCGCGAAACCTACAAGGCAAGCGCAGGCGCTGCCGCGCAACATTCATCACGGTCATCCTGACCGGCGGAAGCAGGAGCAAACATGGAAAGCCATGACAGCATGCAGAACATAGAGGAGGGCGGCGTCGAAGCCGCATATCAGAAGCGGCTCGACGACGGGCGCTTCATGATCCAGCGCTGCGGCGGATGCCGGCAGCATGTCTTTTTCCCGCGCGAACTCTGCCCGCATTGCGGCGCGATGTCGCTGCAGTGGGTCGAACCCGCCGGCACCGGTACCGTGTACGCGGTCACGACCGTGCGCCGCAAGCCGGATGCCGGCGGCGACTATAACGTGTCGCTGGTCGACCTGGACGAAGGCGTGCGCATGATGAGCCGCGTCGAAGGCGGCGCCGCAGTCACCATAGGCGACAGGGTGCGCGCACGCGTGCTGGTCAAGGAAGGAAAGGGCCTGGTAGTGTTTGATCCGATGGCAGGCGAGGGAGGAAGACCATGAGCGCATCATTGCGGGAACTGCGCGGCGCGGCCGCGATCGCCGGCGTCGCCACCTTCGGCTGCGGCGAGGCGAAGGGCTTCACCGACATGGAACTGCTGGCGCGCGCCGCCCATGCGGCGGTGGCCGACGCCGGGCTGAAGATGAGCGACATCGACGGCATCTGCACCGCCAGCGCCAGCGCCACCATGTGGGCGATGCCGGTGATCGAGTATCTCGGCATCCGCCCGACCTATATCGACAGCACCATGCTGGGCGGATCGAGCTTCGTCGCGCACCTCCTGCCGGCGATCCATGCATTGCAGTCGGGCCAGTGCAATGCGGTTCTGGTCTGCTACGGCAGCGCCCAGCGCAGCGCCACCTTCGGCCGCAAGGAAGTGGTGGCCAGCCGCCGCTTCCTCGATCCGCAGCCCTATGAAATGCCCTATGAACCGATGCTGCCGCTGTCGGCTTATGCACTGGTGGCTTCGCGCTACCTGCATGAATTCGGCGCCTCGCGCCGCCATCTCGCCGAGGTGGCGGTGGCGGCGCGCGCCTGGGCGCGGTTGAACCCGGAAGCCTTCATGCGCGATCCGCTGACGATAGAGCAGGTGCTCGACGCGCGCATGGTGTCGGACCCGCTGTCGGTGCGCGACTGCTGCATGGTCAGCGACGGCGCCGGCGCCTATGTGCTGGTGCGCGCCGACCGTGCAAGGGACCTGCCGAAAGAACCGGTGTATGTGCTGGGCAACGGCACGGCGGTATGGAACCGCCAGGTGTCGTCCATGCAGAACCTGACCGTCACCGCGGCGACCCAGTCCGGCAAGGCGGCCTACGACATGGCGGGCCTGAGCGCGAAGGATGTGGACGTGGTCGAGCTGTACGATGCCTTCACCATCAACACGCTGCTGTTCCTGGAAGACCTCGGCTTCTGCGGCAAGGGCGAGGCGGCGGCCTTCGTCGAGAACGGCGGCATCGCGCCGGGCGGGCGTCTGCCGGTCAATACCAACGGCGGCGGCTTGTCCTGCGTTCATCCCGGCATGTATGGCGTGTTCACCATCGTCGAATCGGTGCGCCAGCTGCGCGGCGAATGCGGCGAGCGCCAGGTGCGGGATGCGAAGATCGCGCTGGCGCACGGCAACGGCGGCACGCTGTCGAGCCAGGCGACCGCCATCCTCGGCACCCGGGAAACGCTTTGATTCATTTTGGAACGACACAGTTACAGGGAAGGTAAGACCATGATCCGCGACCAGGAAACCATGAACACGCTGCTCTCCAGCGTCAGCCGCTTCGTCCGCGAAAGGCTGGTGCCCGCCGAAGAGATCGTCGCCGAGACGGACGAGATTCCGGAAGACATCGTGCGCGACATGAAGGAGATCGGCCTGTTCGGCCTGACGATCCCCGAAAACTATGGCGGCCTCGGGCTGACCATGGAGGAGGAAAGCCTGGTGATGTTCGAGATGGGCAAGACCTCGCCCGCCTTCCGTTCGCTGTTCGGCACCACGGTCGGCATCGGTTCGCAGGGCATCCTGATGGACGGCAGCTCGGAGCAGAAGGAAAAATACCTGCCGCGCCTGGCGACCGGCGAAATCATTGCCTCCTTCGCACTGACCGAACCGGAAGCCGGCTCGGACGCCGCCTCGCTGCGCACCACCGCCGTGCGCGATGGCGACCATTATGTGGTCAACGGCACCAAGCGCTACATCACCAATGCGCCGCATGCCGGCATCTTCACGCTGATGGCGCGCACCAATCCGCAGGACAAGGGCGCCGGCGGCGTATCGGCCTTCATCGTCGAAGCCGATACGCCTGGCATCACCATCGGCAAGTACGACAAGAAGATGGGGCATCGCGGCGCGCACACCGCCGACGTGATCTTCGAGAACTGCCGGGTGCCGGCCGCGAACATCATCGGCGGCGTGGAAGGCAAGGGATTCAAGACGGCGATGAAGGTGCTGGAAAAGGGCCGCATCCACATTGCCGCGATCGCCGTCGGCGTGGCCGAGCGCATGCTCGACGACGCGCTGAAATACGCGGTGGACCGCAAGCAGTTCAACCAGCGCATCGCCGATTTCCAGCTGGTGCAGGCGATGCTGGCCGACAGCAAGGCGGAAGTGTATGCGGCCAAGTGCATGGTGATCGATGCCGCCCAGCGCCGCGACCGCGGCGAGAACGTGAGCACCGAGGCATCCTGCTGCAAGATGTTCGCCACCGAAATGTGCGGCCGGGTCGCCGACCGGGCGGTGCAGATCTTCGGCGGCGCCGGCTACATGTCGGAGTACGGCATCGAGCGCTTCTACCGCGACGTGAGGCTGTTCCGCATCTACGAGGGTTCGACCCAGATCCAGCAGATCGTCATCGCGCGCAACATGATCAAGGAATGCGGCTGATGCCGGTGTCTCATGTGGGTGACGCCCATGACGTCCGTGACGCCCATGACGCCCATGACGCCCATGACGTCCGTGACGAGCGCGACGACGAGGCCGCGCCGTTTTATCCGCTCGATAATCCGGCGCTGGAAAGCATGGGCGTGCGCATCACCATGTGGTCGGAAGACAGGGTCGAACTGGCCCTGCCCGTGGGACCGACGATGCTCAACCGCAGCGGCGTGGTGCATGGCGGCACGCTGTGCGCGCTGCTCGATGCGGCGACGGGATATTCCGGCCTGTATTCCGCCGACGCGGGCGTCAAGCTGCATGCGGTGACGCTGTCCCTGACGACGAATTTTCTTGCCAATGGCGTGGGGAGCATGCTGACCGCCGTCGGCGTGGTCGAGCGGCGCGGCAAGTCGATTTTCTTTTCCCGCGGCGAGGTGTGGCTGGATGGAGAGCTGCTGGTGGCGACGGGGGTAGCTACGATGAAGTATCTCAAGTAAGAGGCAATGCGGGGAGGGGGAGGGGCCGGATGCAGTTTGCTAGGAGCGTCCATCAACTTGCCGCTTGCAGCGTTGCAACGCCTTGCCGTACCTCCGTACTGTCTTCGCCGGCGCGCCTTGCCATCGTCATGTGACCGGCGCTCTTATTTCTTTCCCCCGCCGCCACGCGTAGCATCCCCGTCCGCCACCAGCAATTCCACCAGCTCGCGCGCAAAGCCCGGCAGCGCATCGAGGTCGCGCACGCAGATGATCAGATTGCGCGTCGCCCAGTCATCGTTCAACCGCAGGATCTTCAAGTCCAGGCTTTTCGCATGGCGTCGCGCGGCGGATTCGGGCAGGATGCCGATGCCGACATTGGCTTCGATCATCCGGCATACCGAATCGAAATTGCTGACCTGGATGCGCGTCTTGAGCGACTTGCTCATCGGGCCGGCAGCCTGGTGCACGAAGGAGTGAATGACGCTGCCTTCGTACAGGCCGATGTATTCATATTCCAGCGTATCCGCGAAATGGATGTCGTCGCGCGCCGCCAGCGGATGGCCGGTCGCGGTGGCCACCACCAGCCTGTCGTTGCGATAGGGAATGACCTGCAGGCCCTCGGTGCGCACGCTGCCGGCCGCCACGCCGATATCGGCGATGCCTTCATTGATGGCACGCACCACATCATTGCTCAGATGCTCGCGCAGATCGATGTTGACATCCGGATGGCTGACCAGAAAGCTGCGCAGCACGGCCGGCAGGAACTCGGCGGTCGCGGTGGTATTGGCGAAGATGCGCACATGCCCCTTGATGCCTTGCGCATATTCCTGCATGTCGCCGCGCAGGTTTTCCAGCTGCGCCAGCACCAGCCGCGCATGCTGCAGCAAGGCTTGCCCGGGCGGGCGCAGGGTGATGCCCTGGGTGTCGCGGTTGATCAGCTTGGTGCCGATCGAATCTTCCAGGTTCTTGATGCGGATGCTTGCCGCCGGCAGGGACATGTGGGCGCGCACCGCCGCCCGCGTCAGGCTGTTCTCTTCGGCGATGTAGACAAACAGGCGCAGGTCGGTGAGATCGAAATGGATGGCCATGGCAGATGATTGGTTGGGCGGGCTCTGGCATTGTATCGGAAACGCGTTTCCATTCGTTTCCACTCGTTTCCATTAGGCAGGCGCCGGTTCGCGTTATGACACGGTGCCGTTCGCGTAAAGGAGGTCGATCTCCGCTTCGCTTTTGCCGAGTTCCTGCAAGACGGCGCGGCCATGCTCGCCGGCATGCGGAGCCTGCAGGAAATCCGGATTGCGGCTGGAGCCGAACAGCGCCGCCGCGCGGGGAAGCCGTACTTCGCCGAGGTCCGACATGGGATAGCGGGAAACGGTCCGGTTGTGCACCACCTGCGGATCGGCGCACAGCCCGGCGCGGTCGTTGACCCTGCCGACCGGCGCGCCTTCGCGCACCAGCGTTTCCACGAATTCCGCCACCTCGCGCTGCAATGCGATCGGTTCGAGGATGGCGCGCAGTTCCCGGTAATGCCGCCGCCGCCCTTCCATGCTGGCGAAGCGCGCATCCTCGATCAGGTCGGGGCGGCCGAAGCCGCGGCAAAGCGCGGCGAATTCGTCGTTCTGCGGCGTCATCGCGGTGAACCAGCCGTCGCGGCATTTCCATGGCTTCTGGTTGGCGCCGAACTCGGGCGCGGGCGCGGGCGGGTCTTCAAGGAAACCGTGGTTGTACATCGCTTCCGGCCAGAGAAAGGCGACGCTGGCATCCAGCATGGACAGTTCGATCTTTTGTCCCTCGCCTTGCGCATGGGTATGCCGTGCATGCAGTGCCGCGCAGATCGCCTGCGCCGCGGTGAGCGCCGTCAGCTTGTCGCACAGCAAGGTGGGCAGCAGGCCCGGCTCGCCGCTGGCCGGATCGCCATGCGCATCGGCAAACCCCGATGCCGCCTGGATCACATAGTCGTACACCCGTCCGTGCGCATAAGGGCCGGTCTGGCCGAAGCCGGAGATGGAAAGATAAATCAGCTTCGGGTTGACGAGCTTCATCCGCTCATAGCCGAGCCCGAGGCGGGCCATGGTTCCCGGCCGAAAATTCTCGACCAGCACATCGGCCTGCGCGATCAGTTCTTCCAGGATGGCGCGCCCGTCGGCGGATTTCAGGTCCAGCATGATGGAGCGCTTGCCGCGGTTGATGGCCATGAACAGCGCCGAGATATCGCCCTTGGCAGGACCTACCCGGCGGCTCATGTCCCCGCCCGGCGGTTCCACCTTGATCACATCCGCGCCCTGATCCGCCAGCATGCCGGCGGCCATCGGCCCCGACACGACAGCGGACAGATCGATCACGCGCACTCCGGCCAATGGTCCATTCATGTTCGCGTCTCCTCATTGTTTGGCTAGCATCTTAGAGAACCGCGCCGCGATTGGAAAGCCGATTGCGGCAGAATTTGCGGCAAATCCGGTGCCGCCGGCAATTTGAGAATTTTTGCCAATCAAATTGGAAAACGCGGCCATTGAGCCCGGCGGCCACAAGCGGCTAACCTCCATTCAACAGCACGACAAGTCCGATCCCGCAGATCCATTTGCCGGGATTCCGAGAACAGAGCGTTATGTGAGGAGACCCATGCCACTGCCCAAGGCCCTTGAAGGAAAGCTTGACCTGCCGGTCATCGCTTCTCCGCTTTTCATCATTTCCAACCCCGAGCTCGTCATTGCCCAGTGCTGCGCCGGCATCGTCGGTTCCTTTCCCGCGCTGAACGCCAGGCCGCAGGAAGAGCTTGGCAAATGGATCGTCCGCATCAAGCAAGGCATCGCCGATTTCGAGGCGGCCAATCCCGGCAGGAAGGCGGCGCCGTTCGCGGTCAACCAGATCGTGCACCAGTCCAACAGCCGGGTGGACGCCGACATGGCGGTCTGCGTCGAGCACAAGGTGCCGGTCATCATCACTTCGCTGCGCTCGCCGGCGTCCCTGGTCGACCAGGTGCACGGCTACGGCGGCATCGTCCTGCATGACGTGACCAATGTGCGGCATGCGAAAAAAGCGATCGAGGCAGGCGTGGATGGCCTGATCCTGGTGTGCGCCGGCGCCGGCGGGCATGCCGGCGTGCTCAGCCCGTTTGCGCTCGTCAATGAAATCCGTTCCTTCTACAGCGGCCCGCTGGCGCTGTCGGGTTCCATCACCAACGGCAGCGGCATCTACGCGGCGCAGGCCATGGGCTGCGATCTGGCCTATATCGGCACGCGCTTCATCGCCACCGAGGAAGCCAACGCCAGCCAGGAATACAAGGACATGCTGATCGATTCGAGCGCCGCCGACATCGTCTACACGCCTTACTTCACCGGCGTTCCGGGCAACTACCTCAAGCCGAGCATCGCCCGGAACGGGCTCGATCCGGACAACCTGCCTTCGGCCGATCCGTCGAAGATGAATTTCGACAATCGCCACAACAAGCCCAAGTCCTGGAAGGAAATCTGGGGCGCCGGGCAGGGCGTCGGCAACATCAGCGCCGTCGAGCCGGCGGCAACGCTGATCGGCCGCATGAAAGCCGAATACCAGGAGGCGCGTCAGAGAATGGGCGCGCTGGCGGCATAAGCGGGGCTCATGACCCGGGCCGTACCGACAAAAACAATCCGAGGAGACGACAATGAAGATGGCGACACAGTGGATGGCCCGCATCGCAGTGACGGCGACAGCGGCGGCAATGGCATCGTTGCTGGCGGCGGCTCCGGCGAGCGCGCAGACGGAAACGGCATCGGCATCGGCATCGGCATTCCCCAGCAAGCCGCTGAAGATCGTGGTGCCGTATCCGGCCGGCGGGGCGACCGACATGCTGGCCCGGATGATCGGCCAGAAATTCAATGACATGTGGCGCCAGCCGGCCATCGTCGAAAACAAGCCGGGCGCCAACGGCTGGATAGGCAACGGCATGGTCGCCAAGGCCGCGCCCGACGGCCACACGCTGCTCCTGACGATTTCCACCATCGTCTATGCGCCTTACCTGTATGAAAAGATTCCCTACGATGTGAACAAGGAACTGACGCCGGTCGCCATGCTCACCCGCACGCCCAACCTGCTGGTGATTCCCGCATCGGTGCCGGCAAACACGCTGGAGGAGTTCGTGGAACTGGTGCGCAAGAATCCGAAGAAATACAGCTACGGCTCCTACGGCCAGGGCTCGACCGCCCATGTCGGCGGCGAAACGCTGAACCGGCAGGCCGGGCTCGACATGGTGCATGTGGCGTACAAGGGCGCGGCGCCGCTGGTCAATGATTTGCTGGGCGGGCAGATCCCGGCCGGCTTCGTCGATGCCAGCACCATCCGGCCGCATGCGCGCAGCGGCAAGGTGCGCATACTCGCGGCGAGCGGCACCCAGCGCGTGAGCTACCTGCCGGAGGTGCCGACCTTTGCCGAGCGCGGCTACAAGGGCATGGAACTGGTGGGCTACTTCCTCATGATGGCGCCGGCCGGCACGCCCAGGGAAGTCGTCAGGAAGGTATCCGATGCCGCCGCGGCGGTGCTGCGCATCCCCGAGAACAAGGCGCGCATCGAGGAGCTCGGCATGACGGCGGTAGGCGGCACGCCGGAGGAACTGGCCGCATCGATGAAGTCGGATGCGGAAACCTTTTCCCAGGCGGTCAGGCAGGCCAACATCAAGATTGAAAACTGAAAACTGAAAACTGAGCGGGCCAATGATGGATGACACAAAGCGAGCGCCGTTCCGCGACGATCACGAGGAATTCCGCACCCAGGTCCGGCGCTTCGTCGAGCGCGAGATCAAGCCGTTTCATGCGGACTGGGAAGACCAAGGCATTGTTCCGCCGTCGCTGTGGCGCCGGGCCGGCGAGGAGGGGCTGCTCAACTGCATGCTGCCCGAGCCGTACGGACAGGGCGGCGACTTCGGGCATTCCGCCGTGGTGATCGAGGAACTGGCGCGGGTCAATGCCAGCGCGCTCGGCTTCAGCGTGCATTCCGAAATCGTGTCCCCCTATCTGCATGCCTACGGCACCGAGGAACAGAAGCAGCGCTGGCTGCCGAAGATGGCGCGCGGAGAGATGATCGGCGCCATCGCGATGACGGAACCCGGCGCCGGCAGCGACGTCAAGGCGGTGCGCACCACCGCGCGGCGCGAGGGCGATCATTTCATCCTGAACGGACAGAAGACCTTCATCTCCAACGGCCACAACGCCGGCATCGTTATCGTCGTCGCCAAGACCGATCCCGAACTGGGGGCCAAGGGCATCTCGCTGCTTTGCGTCGAAGACGGCACGCCCGGCTTCGGCAGGGGCAAGCGCCTGAAGAAGATCGGCCTGCGCGGCCAGGACACGGCGGAACTGTATTTCGAGAACGCCCGCATACCCGCGGCCAACCTGCTCGGCGAGGAAAACCGGGGCTTCGCCTACCTGATGCATGAGCTGGCGCAGGAGCGGCTCATCATCGGCGTCAGGGCAGCGGCATCGATAGAGTCCTTCCTGGAACGCACCATTGCATACACTCGCGGCAGGAAGGCATTCGGGCAATCGGTGTTCGACTACCAGAACACCCGCTTCAAGCTGGCCGAAGCCAAGGCGCAGCTGACGATGCTGCGCACCTTTGTCGATGACTGCATCGCGCGCCATCTGCGCGGCGAACTGACGCCGGAACGGGCGGCAATGGCCAAGCTCAACGGCTCGGAAATGCAGAACCGGCTGCTGGACGACTTCCTGCAGCTGCACGGCGGCTACGGCTTCATGTCGGAATACGAGATCGGCGGTGCCTGGATCGATGCGCGCGTCGGCAGGATTTACGGCGGCAGCAACGAGATCATGAAAGAGATCGTCGCGCGCGGCCTGTAACGGCGGCGCGCGGCAACGCGGACACCATTTGAAAAGAGACGAGTGAAGATGAACAGCATAGTCGATAAAGCAAGCATGGAAGTCCTGCATGATCCGGTCAACAGGAATCCCTTCCTCAAGATGCTGGGGCCGGAACTCGTTGAATCGGCCAGCGGACATTCCTACTTCATCCAGAATGATTACCCGCACATCAGGAACATCTACGGCGTGGCCCACGGCGGCGTCATCATGGCCCTGTTCGATGCGGCGCTGGCCAGCGCCGCGCTGTCGAGAGTCGAGTTCACCATGGGCATCGTGACGCTCGACATGTCCATCAATTTCATCGGCCCGGGAGCGGGCAGGCTGCATGTGCGCGGCCACGCGACCGGCGGCGGTTCTTCCGTCTGCTTCTGTGAAGGCGAGATCCATGACGATGCCGGCAAGCTGGTGGCAAAGGCGATCGGCAGCTTCAAATACCGGCGCAAGAAGCCGGCCGGCAATGATGCGGCTGCGCGATCGGATTAAGGTCTTTCTCCGCCAGTCCACTCCCTGTTTCGACAATGTTGAGAAAGCCTGACATGACAACGCATGAAACCGCAGACGCCGCAGTGACCACAGTGGCCACAGTGGCCACAGTCGCCGAACTTCTCGCGAAAGACTTCGGCACCGTCGCCGACCTGATCCGGCTGCATGCGACGCATCGCCCGGAACATCCCGCCTTCATTCTCGGCGGACGGCAGATAAACTATATCGGCCTGGACCGGATGATGGACCGGATCGCGTCGGCGCTGCAGCGCGACGGTCTTGGCGTCGGAGACTGCATTGCGATCTGCGCGGGAACCTCGATCGACTACGCGATGCTTTACCTCGGCGCGCTGCGCGCCGGCGTGACGGTTGCGCCGCTGCCGCCGTCGAGCGCGCCGGAAGCCCTTGCCGGCATGATTCAGGACTCCGATGCGCGGATGCTGTTCATCGACGAGGATGCCGCCGGCGCAATGGCATCTATGCTGCCGCGCCTGGCGGCACGCCGGGTGACGATCGACGGCAAGGCTGGCGGCGCCTCCCTCCATGCGTGGCTTGCCTCATCTACAGCGGCGCCCGCGACGGCGGCAATCCTGCCCGGAACGGCTTTCAACATCATCTATTCATCGGGCACCACCGGCGTGCCGAAAGGCATCGTGCAGCCGTTCTCGCTGCGCTGGGCGCAGCTGCAGCGCTCGGTGGTGCTGGAATACAGCGGCAATGCCGTCACCCTGCTGTCGACGCCGCTCTATTCCAACACCACGCTGGTCAGCTTCTTCTCCACGCTGGGCATGGGCGGCAGCGTGGTCCTTCTCGAAAAGTTCGACGCCCGCAGCTATCTCGAACTGGCCGAACGCCACCGGGTAACGCATACGATGCTGGTGCCGGTGCAGTATCAGCGCCTCATGGCGGTGCCCGACTTCGATCAATACGACCTGTCTTCCTACCGGATGAAGTTCTGCACCAGCGCGCCCTGCAGTGCCGCATTGAAGCAGGACGTGCTGGCGCGCTGGCCGGGCGGGCTGGTGGAACTGTATGGCATGACCGAGGGCGGCGGCAGCTGCCAGCTGTTCGCGCACCTGCATCCCGGCAAGCTGCATACCGTCGGCACGCCGGCGCCCGGCAGCGAGTTCAGGGTGATCGACGAGCAGGGCAGGGAACTGCCGGCGGGAGAGACCGGCGAGATCGTCGGCCGCTCGGGCGGCATGATGAGCGGTTATCACAAGCAGCCGGAAAAGACGGCCGAGGCGGAATGGCATGATGCCGCCGGAGTGCGCTTCATCCGCACCGGCGATATCGGCCGCTTCGACGCGGAAGGGTTCCTGACGCTGCTGGACCGCAAGAAGGACATGATCATTTCCGGCGGATTCAATATCTATCCGAGCGATCTGGAGGCCGTGCTGCGGCAACATCCGGCGGTCGAGGATGTTGCCGTCGCAGGAGTGGCTTCCGAGCGCTGGGGCGAAACGCCGGTGGCGTTCGTCGTGCTTCGCGCGGCGGCGATGGAAGAGGGTTCCCCGCTGCTGTCGTGGGCCAATGAGCGGCTTGGGAAAATGCAGCGGCTGGCGGCGGTCGAGATCGTTCAGGCGCTGCCGCGCAGCGCCATCGGCAAGGTACTCAAGCGCGAGCTACGGGACCAATATGCCGGCATGGTGAAGCAGGCGGCCTGAACGCATACCTTTGAAAAAACACTCTGAAATTACCAATACAAAAACGTTCGGCGCCGCCCGGCGCATCCATTCACAAGGAGACAATGATGCAAGGATTAAGGAAATGCTTTCAATGGCTGCGAAGCGTTAAATCGCAAGCCCTGCGTGGATTTGTCGCAGGGGCCGCCGCCATGGCGCTGCTTCCCGCGGCTTTCGCGGCCGGTCCGTTCCCGTCGCGGCCGATTGAATTCTGGATTCCCTTTCCGCCCGGCGGGCCGACCGATGCATCGCTGCGCACGCTGCTCAACGCGGCCAGCAAGGAAATCGGGCAACAGATCATTCCCGTCAACAAGCCGGGCGCGGGCGCCACGCTTGCCGCCTCGGTGATGGCGCAGTCGGCGGCGCCGGACGGCCATGTCCTGTCCATGGTGGCATCCAACATCTTCCGCATGCCGCATCTGCAGAAGACGCCCTATGATCCGCTCAAGGACTTCACTTACATCATGGGACTGACCAACTACCGCTACGGCATCGTCGTGCGCGCCGACGCCAAGTGGAAGAACCTGGAGGAATTCCTTGCCGATGCCAAGGCCAATCCGCGCAAGATGACCTACGGTTCCGTCGGCATCGCCTCCTCCGGCCATATCGCGATGGAAAAGCTGGCCAAGGCCGCGGGCGCGTCGATGACGTTCGTGCCCTACAAGGGCGGGGCGGAAGAACTGACCGCGCTGATGGCGGGCGAAGTCGATGCGGTGCTCGATCCCGGCTGGGGACAGTATGTGACCAGCGGCAAGCTGCGTCCGCTGGCCATCGTCGGCGAGGCCCGCTTTCCGAGGTTCAAGGACATTCCCACGCTCAAGGAGCTGGGTTATGACGTCACCGCCAGTTCCATGGTGGGCATCGTCGGCCCGAAGGGCATGGATCCGAAGGTGGTGAAGACGCTGCATGATGCGTTCAAGAAGGCGACCCAGGACCCGGCCTATCAGAAGGCGCTGCAGGTCATCGACCTCGAGGAGGTCTACCTGAGCAGCGAGGACTACACCAGGTTTGCCGGCGAGCAGTATGAACGGGAGAGGCGTGTTGTGCAGCAGCTCGAGATCAAGCTGAATTGAATGCAGCGGTGTAGCTGACGGCGCGTTGGCATGCTCCATGCGCCGAATTCGTTTGCAGGTATCGGGCAGCGGGAAGCTGCCCTTTTTCATGATCAGGCACGCAAGGAAGCAATACTCAGCGGGGACCGGCAGAACTTCTGCGCCGCGCGAGTTCGCGGTCGAGCGCATTGGCGAAGTGCTGGCGGTCGGCCTGGCTGAACGCGGACGGACCGCCGGTGTCAACCCCGCCGCTGCGCAGCTCTTCCATGAAAGCCCGCATCGTCAGCTGCTGGGCGATGGTGTCCTTGGTGTACCAGTCGCCGCGCGGATTGAGCGGCATGCCGCCCTTTTCCAGTACCAGCGCGGCCAGGGGAATGTCGCCGGTCACGACGATGTCGCCGGGGCTGACGCGCTCGACGATTTCGGCGTCGGTCGCATCCGGGCCGGCCGGAACCTGCAGCGCGCGGATGAAGCGCGAGCCCGGCACGCGGATCAACTGGTTGGCAACCAGTGTGACATTGAGCTGCAGGCGCTCGGCCACCCGGAACAGGATGTCTTTAATGACGGCGGGACAGGCGTCGGCGTCAACCCAGATATGCATGAGGAATTGGAGTAGTTCGGCGGGATCACGCATTATAGCGACAAGCCCGCGGCCGTACTCGCGCTGCGGCGCGTTGCTTGCCGCAGCGCGGGAACGCAATACTACGCCGCCTGCACCTGCCGCAGCGCAAGGCTCCGGTCAGGCAGGCGAAGCGATATGAATGCGGCGGCCAGCAGCAATATCCCGGACGCGCCGAAAGCGATCCAGTGGGTGCCGTACATTTCGTAGCCCCATCCGCCCAGCCATGAACTGATCATCGCGCCGATCTGGTGCCCGAGGTAGGCCCATCCATACATCACGCCGACCAGGCGCACTCCATACACGTCGGCCAGAATGGCGGACGAGGTGGCGATGCTTCCCGCCCATACCATGCCGCCGATGGCGGCCGCCAGATACAGTTCCCAGTGCGTGCCCACCAGCAGCAAGGCAAAGAAGCCGAGGCCACGGATGAAATAGATGGCAAACAGGATATTGCGGCGCGGCATCTTGTCGGAAAGACGCCCGAGAATCATGGTGCCGACGATCGCGACCAGGCCGATCAGGCCTATGCCGGTCGAACTCGTCATGGCATCGAATCCGTGATCCATCAGCATCGGAACGCCATGCGTGCCAAGCAGGTTCATGCTGAAGCCGCAGGCGAACAGCCCGATGAAGATTTTCCAGAACGGCGATGTGCGAACGGCTTCGCCGAAACCGAGCAGGTCGTTTTGCGCCGCCGCGGCGGCGGCCTTTGCCCCGGACTGCCCCGGCAGCAGGTCGGTGCCGGGCGGCGCGTTATCGCGGATGACGAGCAGGGCGGCGGGTATCGTGACAAGCACGAAGGCGGCGGCAAACCCGAGGAGCGTCCCTTGCCAGCCGTAGGCTTCGATGGCAAAGGTCAGGATGGGAGTCATGAAGGCCATGCCGGCCATGGAGCCGGTCGACAGGAAGAACAGGGCGGTGCCGCGCTGGCGGGTGAACCAGCGGCTGATGACCGGCGTGAGCGCGACGGGGCTGGTGAAGGCCAGGCCGACCGACATCAGCACGCCGAACGAAAGCAGGAAGGTGAGCGGCGTCCTGGCGAACACGGTCCAGATGGTGGAGCCCGCCACGATTGCCGTGCCGAGCAGCAGCACCGCGCGCGTGCCCCAGCGGCCCACCAGGTAGCCCGCCAGCGGCATCGCCAGGCCGTAAAACAGCATGCCGATGGCGATGATGCCGGCCAGCAGGCTGCGGCTGAAACCGAGGTCGTCCGACATCGGCAGGAAGAAGGGGCCGATGCCCAGGCGCATGCCTACCGTCAGGCAGGTCAGCAGCGTCGCCGCCGCCACGATATTCCATCCGAAATACCAGCCTTGTCTTGTCTCGTCCGTAGCCATTGCTCGTTATCCTTTATGTGGCAGGCCGGTGGCTCGCAGGGCGGGTCAACCGGTATCGGCAGTATCCCGCATTTCCGCGCCTCATGCCGAACTTCGTAGCGAAGCTCATGGCGGCGCAGTGCGGCAATCGGGAAGCAGGAGGGCAAGTAGAGATGGAGGGACCATCAGGCAGGGAAGCAGGCGGCATGTCGCCATATCCGGCATATCCGGCATATCGGGCATGCCGAGCCATCGCCGCCCTTGCTTGCCGGACGGCTCCGCACGCATCGGCATTTCCCTGCTTCAGGTATCAGTCCGGCGGCGCATAGTGTTCCAGCAGATTGCGCTTGAGCACCTTGCCGCTGAGCGTCATCGGCAGGCTGTCGAGGCGGATGACGCGCGCGGGGCGCTTGTACGGCGCGAGGCGCGCGCTCAGATGGCGGTCGAGCGCCTGCAGGTCGATCTGCGCGGCGGCATCGGTTTCGACGAAAGCCAGCACCTCTTCATTGCCGTCGCGCTCCTTGCGGCCGACCACCGCCGCGCGCTGGATGCCGGGAAACTCGTTGAGCACGGCTTCCACTTCGCCGGGATAGACATTGAACCCGGAACGGATGATCATTTCCTTGAGGCGGCCGACCACATGCAGCGCACCGTCGGGACCGATGGTGCCGATATCGCCGCTGGTATACCAGCCCCCCGGCCGCATCACGGCCGCCGTGGCCTGCGCATCGCGGAAGTAGCCGGGCATGAGGCCGATGCCCCTGATCCAGATTTCCCCGCGCTCGCCGTCGGGCAGCGGCTTGCCATCGTCTGCCGCAATCATCACTTCGCCGCCTTCCACCTGGTAGCCCGCCGCCGTATCGTCGCGCCGTTCGCCCATGGGAACGAGGCAGACCGAGCCGGCATATTCCGACAGGCCGTAGCCATGATGCAGCGGCTGGCCGAAGCGGCGTTCGATCTCCCGCTTCAGCGTCATGTCCAGCGGCGCGGCGCCGGTGTAAAGGTAGCGCAGCAATGGGCAGGGCGGACGCTCGATGTCATGCGCATTGAGCCATGCCAGCAGGCGCGAGAACATCGCCGGCGGTCCCTGCAGATTGGTCACGCCTTCCTGTTCGAGGGCGGCGAAGACGTCGGCCGGATCGAAGCGGCTGCGCATCACCAGTGCCGAACCGGCATGCAGCGAGGCGGCCAGCACCGTCCCCAGGCCGAAAATATGGGTCATCGGCAGATAGGCGTAGGAGCGGTCGGCGGGCCCCAGCTTGCGCGACTCGGCCGATACCCTTCCGAAGTGGGTGAGGCCCGCATGCGACACCAAGACGCCCTTGGGCGTTCCGGTGGTGCCCGATGTGAAGATGATCGCGGCGATTCTGTGCGTCAGCTCATCGTCCTGGACGCTGGCTTCTTTCCTGGGCAAGCCATGAGCGAGGCCCGATAGAACGGAAGGCGCCGCGCCGGCGGCCTGCGCATGCGCCGCCGCCGCGTCGGAAACCCGGGAGGTGTAATACACCAGGCGCGGGTCGGCCTTTTCCACGAAAGCCCGGATCTCGCCTTCCGACATGCGCGCATTCACGCCGCATGACCAGGCGCCGACGCGGCTGCAGGCCAGGATCAGCGCCACATGCTCGGGGCAGTTCTCCGCGACCGCCATCACCCGGTCGCCGGGCAACACGCCGCCGGCCCGCAGTTCCGCTTCCAGCGCGTCGGTCATCTGCCCGAGCCGGGCAAAGCTGAATTCACCGTCGGCCGCGTAGAGAAAGGTCCTGCCGGGTTCGGCCGCGAGCTGTCGGTCGAACAGATCGTGAAGCCGGGTATCAGAAGTGCGCGTCATTCGAATTTCATTCCTTTCGTGACCGTCGCCCATAGCGACAACTCCTTGCGAACACGGTCGGTCACATCCTGTGCCGTGCCGGACCACAGGTCGTATCCCTGCTCGATGAGCTTCTGCTTGAGTTCTTCGCTGGCAAGCGCCTTGCGAGCCGCTTCCTGGTAGCGGGCAAGCCGGTCGGCGGGCAGGCCGGGCGGACCGTAGAGCGCATACCAGCCCTGCACATCGTAGCCGGAGATGCCGGCTTCCTGCATGGACGGCACATCGGGCAATGAGGCGTTGCGTCCGGGCGAAGTCACCGCCAGCACGCGGACGCGCCCGGCGCTGATGTAATTGCGCGCGGTGCCGATGATGTCGAACATCATGGCGATCTGGCCGGAGATCACGTCCGTCATCGCGGGCGCATTGCCCTTGTAAGGCACATGCGTGAGACTGATGCCGGTGCGCTGCGCGAACAGCTCGCCGCTCAGGTGATTGGACGCCCCCATGCCGGCGGAGCCGAAGGCCAGCTGGCCGGGATGCGCCTTGGCATGGGCCACCAGTTCGGGAAGCGTCTTGAACGGCTGGTCCTTGTTCACCACCAGCACATTGGCGTAGGTGAGGATGGGGGCGACGGGAGCAAGATCCTTGATCGGATCGAAAGGCATGCTGCGCACCACGTTGGGCGTGATGGTCAGGGTGGGGCTGGCCGCGAAATACAGCATTTGCGCATTCGGTTCCGACTTCGCAACCGCCGCTCCGGCGAGCGCGCCGGATACGCCGGGCCGGTTCTCGACAATCACCGGCATGTCGAGCGCCTTCGAAAACGCCGCGGCGAACTGCCGGGCCGCGGTGTCCACCGGACCGCCGGCGGCGTAACCGACCAGCAGTTTCACCGGCTGGGAGGATTGCGCCGATGCCGGCCCCGCCAGAATGAGCGTGGCTATCAGGCCGGCACCCATGCTGCGGATGACACGGAAAAACTCGTAAGATCGCATGCTTGTCTCCTTGTTTTATGGGGCTGCGGCATACCTGTGATACGGTTTCGTTGCTGCGGCTCTTCCTGGCGATTCTGCTGCTGAGAATACGGGCGGAATACCGCCGTCACAATTTGGTTTTCGTTAAGGGACTGTTTGCGGGAGACGAACCCGGGGCGGCTGGCGCACGCCGGCGCCGGAGAAATACCGTTTCATACCGGCAATGCGGTCGGCTGGCATTCCGCTGCCGCCGGCCGCAAGACCGGTCATGCCGGGCGCTTGGGATGATGCAGGTCCGGCATGACGGGCATGGCGGATCACTTCGCGTTCATCGTGATCCGGTGGATCAGTTCCGCCCGGTTGGTGACATTGAATTTGGCAAAGCTGTGGGTAAGGTGGGTGCGCACCGTCGGAAAGCTGATCGCCAGTGTCTTCGAGATTTCCTTGTCGGTAAGGCCTTGCATCACAAGCGCACAGACATCCGCCTCGCGCTGGGTCAGGCCGAACATGCTGATCAGTTCGGCGGCTGCGGGAGCAGGAGACTTCCTTGCCGCGAGCTGCACCATGTAGACGCCGCCGTCTTCCCGCGTTTCGAAGTGCTCCGGAACACTGACGGTGACGAGAAACTCCTGCCACAAGTCCGGGCTCGCGGGCTTGTGCCGCGCATCGCGCAACAACGCGGGCAATTCCCGCTTCTGCTGTGGACTGAGCTGGCTCATCAGGCGGATCGCGCTTGGATTGCGGTCGGTCTCCCTGCCGCTGCCATCCATCATGAAGCTGGCATGCGGATGCTGCATCCATACCGCTTTCCAGTCGCGCGCCTGCGCGCGTTCCCGGGCCAGCTCGTTGAGCCGGCGCAGCGTGCCGATCAAATGCGGGCGCAGTGTTTCGAGCAGCGTCACTTCGCGCGGGCCGAATTCGGGCCGGCCGCGCGAGCGCCAGATGCGCAGGTCGCCGACATGTTCGCCATCGCCGCCGAAGAGATGCATGTCCATGCCATGATGCAAGCCCGCGACGATCAGGAAGTCGTTGAAGAATTCCGTTCGTTCCAGCTCCCGCTGGCTGATCACTTCCGACACGATGGTGGCCCGCTGCTGGAGGCGGATGCGCGGCGAAATCGGATCGCAATGCTGGAAATGGCGGTCATAGCTCTCCAGATGCGCGGGCGCAATGTTCAGCGCAACGCAGTCCTCGAACCTGCCGGCATCGCCGTTCCAGGTATAGGAAGCCAGGTAATCCGCGTCCAGCAGGCGCAGCAGGTCATCGGAAATGTCGCGCCGCGAGGTGCGGGCGGAATCCGCCTGGCCAAGCTTGGCGATGATTTCCAGCAAGGCACTGAGTTCGTTCCGGGTCGGAGTGTACATGCGGTGCGGAACCTTTCCCATGGGCGCGGAGATGCGGCGTGTCGTGATGTTTCGTAGCGTTATCCGGCCGCTTCAGCCGCCTGCATAGCCGAGGTGATAAGAGACCGACGCGGTGCAGTTCTTCAGTTCACGGGCGACAGGGCCGTCCCATTCGGGCGGGAAGGTGCCGGTGGATCCTATGACGGTAATCGCCAGCGCGAGTGCCTGCCTGTCGTCGAATACCGGTGCGCTGAATGCATTCACGCCGGGTATCGGATTGCCCTCTACCCGGGCCAGTCCGCGGCGCCGGACATCCGCCAGCAAGCCCTCATGCTTCTGAAATGCATCTTGCGCCGTCGCCTGCGCAAGGACCGCCGAATCCTGCAGTTCGCGCGCGATCGCATGTTCCACCAGTTTGGGAGGCAGATAGGCCGAAAAGATCTGGCCGGTCGCGGTGCCCAGCATCGACATGACGGTGCCGGGGCGCATGTTGACGTGGACGGGACGGCTCGATTCGGCAATATAGACCACGGTCGGGCCATGGGTGCCCCATACCGTGATGGCCACCGTCTGCTCGATGCGTGCCGCCAGCTCTTCCGCCAGCGGGGTTGCCAGCTTGATCGGGTTCTGCTGCAGAAGGCAAACAAGGCCGATCTGGAAGGCAAACGGCCCGAGGCCGTAATTGCCGCTGACCGGGTCTTGCACGGTAAGCCCCACCGCGCCGAAGCTGGCCAGGTAAGGATGCGCCTTCGACGGCGTCATGTTCGCTTCCCTGGCGAGCTTGGACAGGGACATCGGCTTGCGCGACTGGACGAGGGCCATCAGCAGCTGGCTGCCCACTTCTATGGCCTGGATACCCCGGCTGGTTCTCTGTATTTCCATTGCTGTCTCAACCCATGGCGTCGGTATGTCAAACAGGCTTGCCGCGGGAGAAATTGCATCCGCTGCAACATTCCCCTTCCAAGCCGGCGTCGGCTCATTATGACTAAGAAGTTCGGATATCTCAACAATTTTGATGATATCAAACGCATTCAACTTAATACAAAATATGATCCAGCAAAGCCGGGATGCGGAGCGTCACCGGCTTCATAGACGGAAATCCATGCACGGCCTTACCGAAAAGGATGAAAGATGACCAAGAAGTTCGCTTCCCAAGCCGATGTTGTTGAAAAGAAAACCAGCTTCGTCAAGCTGTCCGACAATGCCTACGCCTACACTGCCGAGGGCGATCCCAACTCCGGCGTCATCATCGGCGACGACAGCGTCATGGTGATCGACACCACCGCCACGCCCATCATGGCGCAGTCGCTCATCCGTCACATCCGCGAAGTCACCGACCTGCCCATCAAGTACGTGGTGCTGTCGCACTACCATGCCGTGCGCGTGCTCGGCGCCTCGGCCTACTTCAAGGAAGGCGCCGAGCAGATCATCGCCTCGCGCGGCACCTATGAACTCATCGTCGAGCGCGGCGAACACGACATGAAGTCCGAGATCGAGCGCTTCCCGCGCCTGTTCGCCGGCGTCGAGTCGGTGCCGGGGCTGTCGTGGCCGACCATGGTGTTCGAGAAGGAAATGACCATCTTCATGGGCAAGCTCGAAGTGAAGCTCATGCATATCGGCATGGGCCATACCAAGGGCGACACCATTGCCTGGATTCCGTCGCAGAAGATCTGCTTCTCGGGCGACCTGGTCGAGTACGATGCCGCCGCCTATACCGGCGATGCGCAGCTGGAGGAATGGCCGCAGACGCTGGAGGCATTGCGCGCGCTGGGCGCGGAAAAGCTGGTGCCGGGACGCGGACCGGCGCTGATGAATCCGGACGAGGTCAACAAGGGCATCGACTACACGAAGGACTTCGTAACGACGCTGCTCGACTGCGCGAAGGAAGCGGTGGCGCAGGGCAAGGACCTGAAGGCGGCGATGGCGCATACGCGCAGCAAGATGGATCCGAAGTTCGGGCATGTGTTCATCTACGAGCATTGCCTGCCGTTCGATGTGACGCGCGCGGTGGATGAGGCCAGCGGCATCAAGCATCCGCGCATCTGGACCGCCGAGCGTGACAAGGAAATGTGGTTCGCGCTGCAGGAATAGGCGTTACGGGGCAGGACTGGCGCCGACACTGGCAGCGGCCGATCGGCCGTTGCCGTATGGAGCATTCGACAGCGGATCAGCAGTTCAACACCCGGGCGGGACAAGCCAGGGGGACTGCGGCAGGGCGGCCATCGGCATGCCGACAGGCGCTCCAAGTCTGCAAACCGCCCGCCGTATCGCGGGAATATCAATATCAAGGAGATACCAATGAATCACTTATCCAACATGCGCCGCCGCCTCATCAAGGCGGCTTGTTCAGTCCTGGCAATCTCGCCGATGCTGGCAATGGCACAGGGCAAGCCTCTCGAATGGGTGGTCGGCTATGCCGCCGGCGGCGGCTCCGACGTGGTGGCGCGCACCGTCGCCGCCCAGATGTCGCAATCGCTTGCGCGCCCCATCGTCGTCAACAACAAGCCCGGCGCGGCTACCAATCTGGCCGCGGGGTATGTCGCCAAATCCAAAGATGCCGGCAATGTCATGCTGACCGCCGATTTCGCAACCCTGGCGGCCAATCCGTCACTGTTCGGCAAGCTGCCTTACGACGCCGAAAAAGACTTCAAGCCGGTCGGCCTGCTGGCGCGGTTTCCCCTGCTTCTGGTCGTCGGTCCCGATGTGCCGGCAAAGAATTTCAAGGAGTTCACGGCATGGGTCAAATCCAGTCCTGAAGGCGTGAGCTATGCGTCGGCCGGCATCGGCAGTCCGCATCATCTGGCCGGAGAATTGCTGCGCGAACGTACCGGATTGAAGTTCCAGCACATCGCCTATCGCGGCGCGGCGCCTGCCGTACAGGATCTGATCGGCGGACAGGTGCCGTTCGGCATGATGGATACGGCCAGCGTTCAGCAGTATCTGACGAACGGCAAGCTGCGCGCCATCGGCGTGGCGAGCCCCAAACGCCTGCCCAGCTTTCCCGATGTGCCGACACTGTCGGAACAGGGCGTGAGCGACTTCGAAGCCTATGCGTGGCAAGGCCTGGCGGTACCCGCCGACACGCCTGCACCGGCCGTCGCCGAGCTGGCGAAGGCCTTGCAATCGGCGCTGGCATCCGGACCGGTCAGGGAGCGCTTCCAGAGCCTGTCGCTGGAGGCCTTGCCAGGCACCCCGGAACAAATGGCGACCTATGCGCGCAGCGAGCGCGAGCGCTGGGGCAAACTGATCCGCGCCAACGGAATCAAGCTTGACTGACCGGCTTCCCGCACTGCACCGGCTTGCGGAGCCGGGCATGCTCACCAGATATTGAAGGCGCCAGACCATGGAAAACAACTATCAGACACTTGAACTGCAATACCGCGCGCCCCGCCGTGCCGGCGGCGATGCCGATCCGATCCATCCGGTCATTGTCGTCGGCGCCGGCCCGGTCGGCCTGTCGGCCGCGATCGATCTGGCACACCAGGGCGTGCGCACGATCCTGCTGGATGATGACAACAAGCTGTCCGTCGGCTCGCGCGCAATCTGCTTTGCCAAGCGCACGCTTGAAATATTCGATCGCCTCGGCTGCGGCGACCGCATCGTCGACAAGGGCGTCAGCTGGAACCTGGGCAAGGTCTTCTTCAAGGACCAGCCCGTCTACAGCTTCAATCTGCTGCCCGAGCAGGGCCACCGCCGGCCGGCATTCATCAACTTGCAGCAGTACTACGTCGAAGGTTATCTCTACGAGCAGGCGCAGCAGGAAGAGAACCTCGACCTGCGCTGGAAGAGCAAGGTGATTGCAATGGAACAGCGCGAGGATTGCACCATGCTCACCGTCGAAACGCCGGACGGTACCTATACCTTGCGGGCGGCGTACGTGATTGCTGCCGACGGCAGCCGCAGCACGATGCGCAAGCTGATGGGACTGGAGAGCAAGGGTCAGGTATTCAAGGACCGCTTCCTGATCGCCGACATCAAGGTGACCGCCGATTTTCCGGCCGAGCGCTGGTTCTGGTTCGATCCGCCGTTCCATCCGAACCAGTCGGTGCTGCTGCACAAGCAGCCGGACAATGTCTG
Organism: Noviherbaspirillum aerium; assembly: GCF_008929045.1. Taxonomy (GTDB): domain Bacteria; phylum Pseudomonadota; class Gammaproteobacteria; order Burkholderiales; family Burkholderiaceae_D; genus Noviherbaspirillum; species Noviherbaspirillum aerium. The sequence goes on from NZ_VFAH01000026.1 coordinate 36,457, forward strand.
GCGCATCGATTTCCAGCTTGGCTGGGATGCCGACCCCGTGGCGGAGAAGACGCCGGAACGGGTTATCCCGCGGGTCCAGGCCCTGCTGGGCAAGGATGTGGAATTCGAGCTGGAGTGGGTAAGCATCTATACCTTCTCCTGCCTGCGCATGGACAAGTTCCGTCACGGCCGGGTGCTGTTCGCGGGCGATGCGGCGCACGGCGTATCGCCGTTCGGCGCGCGCGGCGCCAACAGCGGCGTGCAGGACGTCGACAATCTGGTGTGGAAACTGAAGCTGGTGCTCGATGGCAGGGCGCCCGACGCATTGCTCGATACCTATGGCAGCGAACGCGAACAGGCCGCCGATGAAAACATCCTGAACTCGACCCGCGCCACCGATTTCATCACGCCGAAGAGCAAGATCAGCCGCGTGTTCCGCGATGCCGTACTCTCCCTGTCGAAAGAGCATGCGTTTGCAAGAAGGATCGTCAACAGCGGCCGGCTGTCGCTGCCCACGACCTACAGCGGTACCCGCTTGAGCACCGCGGATGCCGACAGCTTCGCCGGTGCGATGACGCCGGGCGCCCCCTGCGCCGATGCGCCGCTGCGAATGAAGGATCGCGACGAATGGCTGCTGGCGCTGCTTGGGAACGAGTTCAACGGCTTGTTCTTCACCGGAGACGGACAGGTTCCGGCGAAGCTTGCGGACGGGCTGCAGTCATTGGCGCAGATGCGCATTCCGGTCAAGACCATCGTCGTCGCGCCGGCCGATGCGCAATTGCCGCAGATCGACGGGTTGACGATGGTTCATGATGTCGATGGCTTGATGAAGGAGCGCTACGACGCAACGCCGGGAACGTTCTACCTGCTGCGTCCCGACCAGCACGTCTGCGCGCGCTGGCGCCATCTCGATGCCGATGCGGTGCGCGCCGCCGTGCTCCATGCCACATGCAACGCTGAATGAGGAATGATGATGGCCATGCAATTGAACACCGAACCCAACCTGTCACATACCGACGACTTCTATCAGGCATTGATTGACATGCACCAGGGCTTGAGCGAAGAGCAAAGTCATGCCGTCAATGCAAGGCTGATTCTGCTCCTGGCCAACCATATCGGGGATCTGACGGTACTCAGGCAGGCGATGCAGATCGCCAGCGCATCCGATTGATTCGGCCCGGAAAATGGATCGGTTTCCGGGTCATTGATCTCCCCTCTACCTCTGGAAAAGGGCCGGGGTGCGAGGGGAGCAGGCCTAACCTATTCTCGGGCCGAATTTATAGAGGATTGCAAGCAAAGCCCGCGGGGCCGCGAAGCCGGCATCAGGGTCGATTGAACAGCGCGCCACGCGCTATCCACTCCCGCTCTCCCGAGCGGCTGATGACCTCCGCCTCGCCGGCCACATCCAGTGCCTCGCTCAGATGGCGACATCGAGCTGGCCGAACTGGGCGGGATTCACGTTGATTTTCGGTATGGCGAAGTTGGGGCCGATGGAGCCGACGTTGTTCAGCGTATTGACTTCAACGTTCTGCAACTGCGTCAGATTCTGGGTGACGCCGACGTTGACGTTGGCGATGGGGCCCAGGCCTGCAAGCCATGAATTTCCGCCGCGCACCGCAGCCATGCTGGCGTGGTCAAGGTCGTTGTCTCTGGCGAGGTCGCTGATCTGGATGGACATGAAATGCTCCTGGATGATGAATGGATGCCTGCTATCTGTCGCGCTGCGCGGTGCGGCGGAGGACGGGCCTCTGCCGGTGCGCCATGCTTACGACATGAAGTTGATGGTGTTCTTGCCGGTCTGAGTCGGATTGACATTGGACTTGATGCCGGAAGCGAAGGCCACGTTGTTGCCGTTGTTGACCAGGGTGTTCTGGCTCTGGCCCATTGCCTGCTCGGCGCCGAAGTGGATTTCGCTCTTGGAGGCGCTGAACAGCGGACCGGCGAACAGGGCGGGGAAGCGGACGGCGCCGTGGCCGCCGCGAACGGAAGTCATGGATTTGGCATCGAGTTCGGAAGTGACGGACAGGTCCTTGATGGTCAGTGCTTTCATGATGGTTCTCCAAAAGAGTGATGGGGTAAATGGATTGCTTCGTTGGGTGGAGGGCGCTTCGTCGCGCTTGAAGGAGATATAGCAGGGGCCGTGCCAGCGGCGCAGTCGTCGAGGAGAAATCGCCGCAAAGGCTTGGTAGATAAGGGCGTTGCGCGATTCGTCGACATGCGTTGCCGGCGTTGCCGAGAATTGCCGCAGATGGAATGACGGCTGCGATCCAACACCTGGCAGTTGGATTGCCGCTGCATGTGAGGATAAAAGCGACACTTGGTGGCGCTGACCGGGATTCGCATTCGCCTTGAGGCCGCTCAATGCGGCTTCCTCCATTTGAACAAGCATAGGACCGGACCAGACAAGCTTTTCACGAGCGAGACGGAGGTAACCATGACGACCTATGCGGTACAAAGAAACCTGAGCGGCATCAGCATGGAACAGCTTGCCGCTGCGCAGGCCGCGGCGATCGAGGCAAGCAGGCGGGCCACGGAAAGCGGCACGCCGGTGACTTACCTGCGCAGCAATTTCTATCCCGCGGATCAGCGTTGCACATGCCTGTTCGATGCGCAGGACAGGGAAGCGGTCGAGGGCGTCAACAGGGCGGCGTCACTGCCCTTCGACAAGGTGGAGGAAGTACTGGACTTGCCCAATCCGGGAAGCTGAGGAGAGCTTGCCGCAATCCCGGGCTTCCTGCATGGACGGATGAAAAGGAAGCAGGGGCAATGCGCGGCCTGCCGCTGCCGCTACTCATTTCGCCGCCATCGTCTTCATGTGCGGCGCAAGGACTGTGCTGATCATTGCATGAGCAAGTCGCCGCCGAGTTCGCATTCTTCATGCGGGAAGGGCGCGGTCCTTATCGTTGCTTCTTTGCCGTCATCACCTAAAAAGGCCCAATACCCGTCCAATACCTGCTACGGGTATTGGGCAATCCACCTGAGGCAGGTGGAGGAGACAACGGGAGACAACGGTGAACCGGTTAAAGGGCGGACAGATCGAACCCTGTCCCATCAGCCCCCATGATATAAATTGAGCTGGCCTGTGCGCGGATTGATCACGGAATTATTGATGCTGTTCCAGTTGTTCCGGTCTTCCATCCCGTAGCTGCCGGTGCTGCCGGAAAAATGACTCATTCCGGAACCTCCGGAAGACATGGCGCCCATACCTGAACAGCCGGTGGCGGAAACGACGAGCAAGCTTATTATTACAAACGTTCTCATTGCAATCTCCTGATGACGGGAAAGCCCCCCTGCACGACTTGTACCAATCCCGCGTTATCCCATGCTCGACAAGACCAATCGGTCTTTTTTTCGATCGAAGCGCCGATGCGCGTTGTCGGGAATCCATGGCGAGGCTATGGATAAAGAGCGCAACGCGGCCAGGCACAAGAGACGCGGTCTCACGGCATGCGATGACTTGGATTCGTCTTATGTGCGGCGCACGATCAAATGGAAGGCGTAGGCTCACCATAGATCGCCTGCCGAAGAATGCAAGTGTTTCGCATCCCTGTTTTTCATGCCGATATGAGATAGAACAGTGTTGGTTCGGAATACCGCGTGCGGGCGGCGCAATTGTTTCCAGTTGAACCGAAGGTGCATGCGCATTTACATGCACATGCGGCACGACGGGCCATATCAATTAAGTTAAATCTGATTTAACTCATTCTTCTGGCTGGGGCCACTTGCATATCGGATGTTGTGGAGCACACTGGAGATGCTCTGCGGATGGGCTGCATGATTGTTGATCAGCGGGTTCTCCGGACCGGGCTGCCATTCCCCCGCAGTGTTTTCGCAGTGCCATGTTGGCGAGCGCATCCGGACAGGATAAGCAAGGCGCTGGCCAGGCATTTGCAGTCGCCGGCTCTTCTCCATGGCTGCCTTCGCTGCCATGCTCCTTTTCGGGAGAAGACTCCGATTGCCATGTCGATTTGCATGTTGCGATTAGAGCGTCTGTCAACATGCCGCGTGCGCGTTGCACCTCCCTGCCGCATGTGCATACCGTTTTCGTCGGCACGCCTTGCATAGGCTGATTGATGGACGCTCTTCATGTTGTATTCCAGCGGCTGGCTGGAAGCGGAGAGCCTGTATCGGGCTCCTTGGCATGGATTTAACAAAAGCGGATCCGGCTCGGATAATTCGGGCCGAACGATTGGCGCGGTGCGCCGATCTCGCGCCTGCCCGTCGCTCCTTTATCGGCGTTAACGCTGACGGGTATAGGCGCATTTATCCATCGGCGGTTCAAGCAGCAAGACGTTCTTCCTGTCGAACGCGCCACTGATCAGGAGAATCAGATTGATGAAGCGAAAACTCATGCCTTTGCTTGCATCGGCAAGCCTGAGTTCGGTGATGGCGCCGATATCGGCGCAGACCGTGCGGGCTCCCTTTCCCGACGAGCCCGCGCAGGCCGGGAACACCTTCACACGCATGTTCCCTGATCTGCCTGCGTTTGCAGAACAGAATGACCAGGTGCGGGAAAAGATGCGAATGCTTGCGATGCGGCACGGTATTCTCGATGCCGAGGATAACCTGACCGATCCCGTCCGGTCCATCCTCGATCCGGCCGTGTTCAGTCCGCGCAACCGGGACAATCCGAACATGACGGCAGGCGTCACCTTCGTGGGCCAGTTCCTCGACCACGATCTGACGTTCGACAGGAACTCGCGCCTGAGCGTGGCAAGCGCTCCGGAAGCGACGACGAACTTCCGGACCTCCGCGCTCGACCTCGACACGATATACGGCAAGGGACCGCAAGGCTCGCCGGAACTGTACGATGCGGGCGAGCGCCTGATCAAGTTCCGCGTGCAGGCCATCCTCGGCTCGGAGCACGCATCGAGGGATGGAACCGTGCGCTATGACATCCCCCGCGATGCTACGGGAGCCGCAGTGATCGGAGATTCCCGCAATGACGAGCATGTCATCATTTCGCAAATGCATCTGGCCCTGCTGTTGTTCCATAACGCGGTCACCGATCATCTCGCCGCACAAAGGCCCTACGAGGACTGGTCGGCCGAAGCGCTTTTCAACGAGACGCGCCGCATCGTCACCTGGCACTACCACTGGATCATCCTGCACGAGTATCTGCCGGCGGTCATCGGCCAGGACCGCGTTGATCGGCTGCTTGAAGAAGGTCCGAGGTACTACAAGCCGGATCATCCGTCCAGGGTTGCGCCCGGTCATGGCGAGCCCGACAAGGCGCGCATCCCGGTCGAGTTCGCGATCGCGGCGTACCGCTTCGGTCATTCGCAGGTGCGGCCAAGTTACCGCGTCAATTTCGGGCCGGGCGGAGGTGCGCCATTCTTCGCTTTCGTGTTCGATGACACCCAGGACCCGAAAGCGGCCGATCCCGAAGACCTGAGGGGAGGCAAGCGCGCTCCGCGCAGGTTCGTCGACTGGCAGACGTTCTTCGATTTCGGAGACGGCAATGTGCGACCCAACAAGCGCATCGACAGCAAGCTGTCTTCCGTGCTGATGGCCCTGCCCGGTGCGCGCGGGCCCGCGCCGGGGCTGCCGCCCGATGGCGTGCAATCGCTGCCGGCGCGGACACTGATCCGCCATGTGGATTTCGGCCTGCCGTCGGGGCAGGCCATCGCGGACAGGATGCACATGCGGGCGCTCGGCGCCGATCAACTGCAGGAGCTTGCCCATCTGTCCCTGGATAGCCGCCATACCATGGATACCTCCACGCCTTTGTTCTTCTACGTCCTCAAGGAAGCGGAAGTGATGGAAAACGGCATGCGCCTCGGGCCGGTCGGCGCGCGACTGGTGGGCGAAGTGTTTGTCGGCTTGCTGAAGGCGGACAAGGCTTCCTACCTGAGCATGAAACCGGACTGGCGGCCGAGCCTGCCTGGCTCGGGGGAGGGAAGTTTCACCATGGCGGATCTGCTCCGGTTCGCCGGCGTGGTGCATGCGGTATGAGCGGACATGGCTGAATGCGGCGGCGATCCCCGCCGCACAGGCGCGGCGGGGAGTCGAGCGCGGCGGTTCCCGCCGCCGTGGTGCCTACGCCGGCCTATCGCAGGTGATGCACCTCTCCCTTGCCATATACCGGCGTGGGAATCCCTTCCATCCTTGCCTTCAGCTGCAAGGCGAGATAGCGCGAATAATGCCGCGACTGATGCAGGTTCCCGCCGTGGAACCACATCTGTTCCTGGGCGGTCGGTTTCCACATGTTGCGCAGTTCGCCTTCCCACGGACCGGGGTCCTTCGTCGTATCGGAACCCAGTCCCCAGCACTTGCCGACCCTGTCGGCCACTTCCTGCGATACCAGCTTCGCGACCCAGCCGTTCATCGAGCCGTAGCCTGTCGCATAGACCAGCAGGTCGGCGGGCAATTCGGTGCCGTCGGTCAGCTCCACCGAATGCTCCTTGATGCGCCGGATGTTGACGCCGCTCTTGAGCTTGATGCTGCGGTTGGCAATGAGTTCGGATGCGCCGACATCGATGTAATAGCCGGAACCGCGGCGCAGGTATTTCATGAACAGGCCGGAGCCGTCGTCGCCGAAATCCAGCATGAAGCCGGCTTCCTCCAGCCTGCGGTAGAAATCCGCATTGCGCCGTTTCATTTCCTCGTACACGGGAATATGGAAGCGAGGCATGATGCGATAGGGCACCGATGCAAAAATCAGGTCGGCCTTGTCGGTGGTAATGCCCCTGGCAAGCGCCTCCTCGGAGTAGAGTGGCCCAAGCGCCAGTTCCATCAGCGAATCGGAAGGCGCGATATGGGTCGACGAGCGCTGGATCATCGTGACGTCCGCGCCGTTCTCCCAGAGGTCGGCGCAGATGTCATGCGCCGAGTTGTTGGAGCCGAGCACCACCGCCTTCTTGCCCTTGAAAGCCTCGCCGCCGGGATGCTTGCTCGAATGGTGCTGCACGCCCTTGAAGCTTTCCATGCCCTCGATCTTCGGCACATTGGGAAAGCCGGATACGCCCAGCGCGAATACCAGCTGCCTGGGCCGCAGCACGACTTGCCGGCCGTCCCGGCTGACAGTGACTTCCCATTCCTTCTTCTGTTCGTCGAAGCGCGCATTGAGCGCTTCGGTCCTGTTCCAGTAATTCAGCTCCATCACCTTGGTGTACATCTCCAGCCAGTCGCCCACCTTGTCCTTCGGCGCGAACACCGGCCAGTCGTCGGGAAAGGGCAGGTAAGGCATATGGTCATACCAGACCGGGTCATGCAGGCAGAGCGACTTGTAGCGGTTGCGCCAGGAATCGCCGGCGCGCTCATTGCGTTCGATGATGAGCGTCGGCACGCCGAGCCGCTTGAGCCGCGCACCCAGGCCGATGCCGCCCTGGCCGCCGCCGATGATCACGCAGTAGGGCTGCTTGTCATAGCCGAGCTCCGCTTCCTCCTGCCGCCGCTTTTCGAGCCACGTCTGGCGGCCGCGCTGCACGCCGTGTTCGGCGCCCTTGATGCGGTTCGCTCCCTTCTTTTCCTCATGCCCCTTGAGCTCGGCCATGGTGGTGAGCAGTGTCCAGGCGCGTCCGTCCCTGAGCCGGAGATGGCCGCGTCCACGCGCGACCGCGGTGTCGAAGGTGAGCCAGGCTTCAACCACGCCGTCGGCCTCGGTTGCCTCTTCTTCCAGCTTCCAGTTCGACGGCGCTGCATGCGCGAGCGTGGCGTTGAGCATGTCGCGGATGCCATCCCTGCCTTCGACCGTCTTGATGTTCCAGGTAAAGCTGATCAGGTCGCGCCAGTAGCATTCCTCCTGAAACAATGCGGCGGCGGCTTCCACGTCATGCCGTTTCAGGGCGGCGCCGAAACTTTCCAGCCAGTTGTTCACTTGCAGCGAGGGGGTGTTTTCCATGGTGTCTCTCTCCGAATTGATGTTGGCCGGTCATGCAGGCAGGCTGGCGCCGACCCCTTGGCCTTCGAAGGGAGATCGTTCACCTGCGGATCAATGCGCTACTGCTCATGCGCCTGGCCTGCGTTCGCCGGCAAGGAGTCAATGGCAAGCGGCGTGCCATGCGCTGGCGCGCCCGCGAGTGCGATGCAAGTCATTGAATTGATTGCGGGTTTTGGCCTGGAGCGGCGGCGTGGCATGCCCTGCGCGGGGCAATCTCCGCGACAGCTGTCACAGCACCGGGTGTGACAGCTGTAACACCCGGTGTAACAGCAAAGGAACAAGAGAAACGGCAATCCGCGTTCAGTTCCTGTCGCGCTGGTTGGGCGTGGCGATGCCAAGGCGCTTCATGCGCCGGTACAAGGTCATGCGCGCGATGCCCATCTGTTGAGCGGCGGCCGAGATGTTCCAGCCGCAGGCGCGCAGCTGGGTGAGCAGGCGTTCGGCTTCCGGCAGCGTTGCCGCGGCGCCCTGCGCATGCGCCGGCAGCGGCAAGGCAAGCCGGCAGGCATCGTTTCCATGAAACTGTTCAGGCAGATCGTCGGGCTGTATCAGGCCATCCATGCAGACGGCGGCGGCATATTCGATGACATTGCGCAGTTCGCGCAGATTGCCCGGCCATGGATAGCCGCGCATCAGGGCCAGCGTGGCCGGAGCCAGGTCCGGCGGCGCAGGCAGGTCATGCTGCCTGGCGTGCTGGCGCAGCATGTGGCGCACCATGTGGCTGAAGTCCTGCCGCTCGCGCAAGGTCGGCAGCAGGATGTGCGCGCCGTTGAGCCGGTAGTAGAGGTCGTCGCGGAAACCGCCCTCGCGCACCAGTTTTTCCAGGTTGCAGTGGGTCGCGGCGATGACCCGGATATTGACCGATACCGGGCGCGTCCCACCGATCGGCAATACCTCCTTCTCCGCCAGTACGCGCAGCAGCCGCGCCTGCAGGGGCCTTGGCATGTCGCCGATTTCATCGAGGAACAGGGTGCCGCCGTCGGCTTCCGCGATCAGGCCGCGCTTGCCGCGCGCCGACGCGCCGGAGAAGCTTCCCGGCAGGTAGCCGAACAGTTCGCTCTCGATCAGGGATTCGGGAATGGCGGCGCAATTGACGGCGATGAACGGACCACGCCGGCGTTCGCTGCTCTGGTGGACCGCCTTGGCAAAATACTCCTTGCCGGTCCCGGTTTCGCCGTTGAGCAGCAGGCTGACCGGCGAGTTGAGCAGCCGTGCGACGCGCGCGATCTGCCGGTCGAGTTGCGGGTCGCCGCCGGACAGGGCCGCCAGCGGCGCTGGCACCTGGGCAGCCTGGGTCTGGTTGCGCGGCGCCCCGCTTGCCGATTGCGCCGGTGCCGGGAGCGTTGACAGCGGCGACAGCGGCGATAGCGGCGGCGAAGCGAGAAGGAACAGCAGCCGCGTGCTGCCGGCCAGCTTGACCGCGCGCTGATCGACCGGCTGCATGCGCACGAAACGGCCGAGTTCATTGAAGCGGACATCGAAGAGGTGCTCGAAGCCGCGTCCGACCAGCGGCCCGCCGCCGTCGGCCTCGAACAGCATCTGCGCGCGGCGGTTGTGCCCGATGACGCGGCCGCCGGCATCGATGGCCAGCAGGTATTCCGGATTGACATCAAGGAATTGCGGCGCGCCCGACAGGCGCAGCACCCAGTCCCGGCGATAGCGCTGCAGGAAGCTGGCGTTCTCTATCTGGTGCGCGTACATCTTCACCATCTGCAGCGCCAGGTGCTGGCTTTCCTTGGCCTGCGGCGATGTCAGCGCGGAGATGTCGAGCACGGCGCTCAGCCTGCCCAGGGTGTCGAAGATCGGTGCGGTGGTGCAGGTGAGCGGTATGTGGGTGGCGTCGAAATGGTCTTCCTGATGCACCGTCAGCGCCTCGCCGGTGGTGATGCAGGTGCCGACGCCGCAGGTGCCGGCATGGCGCTCGCTCCAGTCGGCGCCGAGGTAGAGTCCGGCGCGCTGCAGCTGATGGTCGAGCTGGATGTCGCCGAGAAAGTCCACCGTGACGCCTCGCGCATCGGTCAGCAGCACGACGTAACCGAGACCGGCCACCTGCTGGTACAGCGATTCCAGTCCATGCCGCGCAATCTGCAGAAAGTCTTCCAGCTGGTCCTGGTGTTCCCTGACGCGCTCTCCCGGCAGGATCACGGCTTCCTGCATGCGGGCCGGATCGAGCCGGTGCTCGTGCACGCAGCGCAGCCAGGAACTGCGTATGACTTCATCATGATGGCGCGCCCAAGGCGAAGCCAGTCCTGCGTCCGCGACCTGCATCACGGTCGCAATATGTTCGCGTTGCCGATCCTGCATCTGTGTCTCCTGTCGAGCACTTCATCGCCTCATCCTGCGCGGCGTGCCAGCTTTCCTTCTTGTTCGGCAAAGTGTAGTGGAGCCGGGACCGGCATGTCCAGCATGGCTGTACGGCATGGCGGCGGCATTTACCGCAAGCAATGTCTTCTTCCCAGCAGGCGTGGCCGACTGCGCCTCAGGCCGCCAGCTCCGCGGGCGGGAAGCTGCAGCTGCGGATGCCATGGCCGTTCTGCGTGATCTGCACTTCGACCTGCGTCAGCAGGCCCGCGGCAAGCCGTGCGGAAAGAATCTTGAAGGTATCCATGTCCAGCTGGGCGCTGCGCGGGAGCCTCAGCGCCGGCTGGCATTCCGACAAGCTTCCCAGGTAGGCCCAGCGCTCGATCACATGCACCTGATGCAGGTTCCCGTCACTTTCAAAAATGCCGATCGGCCCGGCATAGGGCCATACGTACTGGCCCAGCTGCTTCAAGGCCTTATGCACCCGCCGTGTGTGAGCCAGCGGGGTTTCCAGGCCGATGCAGGCGCCGCGGCATTGGCCGAGTTGATACGCAAAACATCCGCGCCCGTGGGTGGTCTTTTCAATGCCGAGCAGGGAAGGACACAAGCCATGCCGCCGGACCTGGGCCCGCCAGCCTGCTTCCGCTGTCCTGCGCGACGCAAACAGCCCGTGAGCGGGATAGCGGCCATTGTCCTCGTAATCGACCACCCGCGGCTGAAGAGTGCCCTTTGGCAGATGCAGCGCATAGGCGGGAGCATCGGATTTCAGCAGCACGTTATACGGCGGCTGCCATTGCTTGATGAGTTGCGATTCGAGCAACAGCGCACCGGTTTCCCCCGCCATGCGGACAAAGTCGATGCGCCGCGTCCTGCGGAGCAGCGCGCGTTCCTGCGGCGTGCGCAAATGGGCCTGCACCCGGGAGCGGATGCTGACACTCTTGCCGATATACAGCGGAGAGCCTGCCGCATCCAGGAAACGGTAGATGCCGGCGCCATCCGGCAAGGCTTCGAGACTCGCGGGATCGATGCTGCCGCTGCTGTCCGTGGGATGGATGTCGCGAGGCGGGGACTGCGGCATCAGTAGGCCGACCGAGCTGATGCGAGCGCGCATGTTCGTGTGTCTGGTTCTGTCGATGTCTTTGGAAGGCGAATGCAGCAACCAAGGACCGGATAAAAAGATGTCGCTTTGAGAGACTGTCCGGCTGATAGTTCCGGGTGGTGCAATGCGGTGCGCCCTGGCGGACATCCGCACCGCGCGACCGTGATCATTCAGCAATCATTCAGCCATCAATTCAATGAGAAGCGGCGGAGTGTTCCCGATACCAGGCCGCGAAGCGATTGCCCACCACCGGCTTGCAAACATGATATCCCTGCGCCTGGTGGCATCCATGGTGGCGCAGATACTGCAATGTCGAATCGGACTCGATGCCTTCGGCCACGATTTCCAGACGCAGCGTGCGGCCCAATGCAATGATGGCTTCGATGATCGCCCGGCTCGCGGTGTCGTGCTGAAGCCGGTGCACGAAGGACTTGTCCACCTTGATCTTGTCCAGCGGCAGGCGACTCAGATAGCTGAGACTGGAATAGCCTGTGCCGAAATCGTCGAGCGAAACCTTGATGCCCTTGCCGCGCAGTTCATTCAATACGGTAATGGCATGATCGATATCTTCCATGACCGCGGTCTCGGTGAGCTCGATCTGCACGCCGGCGCATCCAATGCAGTGATCCCGGATGGTGTTCTGCAGATAGCTTGCGAAGTCCTTCTTCCGGAACTGCATGGGCGATACATTGACCGCGATCGGGATCGGCGGCAAACCTTCCTCTATCCATGCCGAATGCTGTTCGCATGCCTGGCCGAAGACCCATTCGCCGAGGCGGCCAATGAGGCCCGTGGCTTCGGCCACATGAATGAAGCGGTCCGGCCCCATGCCGTTGCCCGGCCAGCGCAGCAGCGCTTCCACACTGACCACGTCGTTCGTCTGCATATCGATCACGGGCTGGTAATACAGGGAAAACTCATCGCGCTTGAGCGCGGTCTTGATGCCCTCCTCGATGAGGGATTGCATATACACGCGTTCGGCCAGCGACGAGGTGTAGAGCTGTATCGTGCTGCGGCCCATCTGCTTGGCCACGTACATCGCCGCATCCGCATGGCCGATCAGCATGTCGACGTCGACGCCGTCGCGCGGATAGATGCTGATGCCGATGGAACATGACAGCGACGCTTCCACCGACCCGACATGGTAGGGCCGGCCGATGGCTTCCATCAGGTGCTGGGCAACTTTTTCTCCCGCGATGTCGTCATTGTGGTGGGGTACGAGTGCAAGAAATTCATCGCCTCCCAGCCTGAATACCATGTCCTCGCCACGGATGCTGCCGCGCAGCCGGCCGGCAACCTGCCGCAGCACGGTGTCGCCGACTTCATGACCGTGGATATCGTTGATGGGCTTGAAACGGTCGAGGTCGATGAACAGCACCGAGACTTCCTGCGTTGCCCGGTTCGCCGCGGCGAAGGTATGGCGGGCATACTCGTAAAGAAGGGAGCGGTTGGGCAGGCCGGTCAGCGGATCATGCAGCGCGGCCTGCCGGATTCTTTCCTCGGCCTGCCGCCGCTCGCTGTAGTCATGGCAGATGACCATGACCTCGCGCACGGTACGGCCTTCTTCGGTAATCGGAACGCAGGTCACTCTCAGGTTGCGCAAGCCGGTCTCCGAGGCGAAATCGAAATCGTCCGCCTGCAGGGCGGCCGTCACGAGCGCCTCCTCCAGCAAGGGCTGCCACAAGTTCAGGATGGACTGGTTTGATGCATTCCTGGCATGCCGGCCGATCAGGCCCCTGTCATTCTCGCCGATGCTGTGCGCCGCCGCCAGGTTCACATACTGGATGCGCTGGTCGGGATCGTAGATGACGACCATGTCGGGGATATGGTCGAACGCCAGGCGCAGGCGCTGTTCGCTGACCCGCAAGGCGGTCTCCGCCATCAGGCGCTTGGTGACATCCTCGACGGTCAATACCGCAAGCGGGGCCGACAACTGCGGCGATTCGACCAGCGTGCCGGAGATGCTGGCAATCCAGGATCTTCCGGTATCCCGGCGGTGCACCACCATCTCGGCATTGGAGACGATCTCGCCGTGCAATAGCCTGTACACAGGCCAATCCTCCACCGGAAGCGGCTCGCCATCCAGGGTACTGACTTCGAAGGTATCGGCGAGCAGTTCGGCCTCTGAAGCAATGTCGCTCGGGGTCTTGTATTCGAACAGCCGCATTGCCGCCGGATTGGCTTCCAGCAGCTTGCCTTCACTGGAAAAAACGATCACGCCTTCGCTGAGGCTGTCGAGTACCGCGCGCAAGCGCGCACGGCTTTGCCCGCCCTGGTCCTGGGCCCGGATGCGGGCATCGATATTCTTGATGATGGAAATGAAGTAGCTCGGCAATCCCCATGCATCACGCACCAGTGAGACGCTGAGGTGGCCCCAGACCAGCTCGCCATTCTTTTTCACATAGCGTTTCTCGATGGCATAGGAGGTTCGCTTGCCACGCAACAACTCATTGACCAGTGCGAGATCAGGCGCCAGATCCTCGGGATGGGTCAATTCCTGGAAGGTCTTGGTCTGCAGCTCTTCCCTGGTGTACCCGAGCATCTGGCAGAGGAAGGGGTTGATGCGCAGCCATTGCCCGTTCAACGTGATATGCGCAATGCCAACCGCGGCAAGATCAAATGTGGTCTGGTAAATCTGCGTGATTTCCTCGATCTTTGCTTCAGCCTGCACCAATGCCGCCTGCGCGGAGGACAATTCAGAAAGGTTTTTTTCCAGCAAACCTTCGAGCTTTGCAATATGCCGCTGCAGCTCTTCCATAGTGGTACCCATCATTAGTACCTCGGAGTCGAATAAGCAAAATCAAAGCAACGCAACGATCAAAGCGACGTTGTCGGCGTTCCTCATCCTCATTAATGAAGTGACAGTCACCATGTTGACACAATGATTTTCCCATTATATGAACGGGCGATACAGCAGTTCAGTCGCACGAGGCGATTTTTGGCAAAAGTCGGGCAGGGCAGGCCGGGATTTGGTTTCCCGGATTAAATTCATGGCGTGACGGCAGTGTTTCATCTGGAAAAATAACGGGGGCCATCTTGTGCCGCCGCCGGCGCTTCAGGTGAGGGACGGGAAAGAGGCCGGGGTGCCGGCGGGATGCCCGCGGAGTGTCCGGAGACTTGAGTGCCTTGACCGAAGGCACGGCTGCATCGGCCTCGATCGGGAACGCATGCCTTGCCCGCACTCCGCGTTGTGGCGGCGGGTTACGAAGGGAAAATGGAAGCTTGATTGGGCGAAAACGCTCTAACCGCCAAGATACGCGCCGCCGTTAACGTGGATCACCTGTCCGGTGATGAAGCGCGCGTTGTCGCCTGCAAGCCAGGCTACCGTCTCGCTGACGTCCATTGCGGAGCCGTTGCGGCCGAGCAGCGTGCGGCGGCTGCCATGGTGGCCGGGAACCGCGGAGGAACTGGCGCTCTTGCGCACGGTATCGATCATTCCGGGCGCGACGCAGTTGACCGTGATGCCGTGTTCCGCCAGGTCGTTCGCCAGCGCGCGCGTCATTCCCACCAGTCCCGCCTTCGCCGTCACCACGTGCACACGGTGTTCAGCGCCCGTATGTGCCGTCAGCCCGCCGATATTGATGACGGCGCCGAAAGCCGAGCGGCTGAGCAGGGGCAAGGCCGCCTGGGTGCAATGGAATGCGCCGTCAAGTACGACGGCAAGCGTTCTATGCCATTCGGCGGCGGCCATCCCGGAGAAGGGGACTTCCTTGCGCACGGCGGCGTTATTGACGAGGATGTCCAGCCTCCCCCAGCGCAGTTCGATAGCGGCGATCATCCTGTCGACCGAGTCCCTGTCGGTGACATCGCCGGGACACAGCATGGCGCTTCCGCCCTGCCTGATGATCTCATCGGCCACCGCCTGGCCCTCGTCGACGGATTCCCGCACGTTGACCGCAACGGCGACACCCTGGCGCGCGAGAGACAATGCGATTTCCCTGCCGATATTGCGGCTTGCGCCGGTTACCAATGCAATTTTTCGGGGCTGGTCGGTGCTGGTCATGATGTGGTCCTGCGGAGTGAAGATTCGGAAGTCGTTCTTGCGCGCGAACGAAACGATTCAGCGCGTTAGCGGAAGCGGGGGCGGAAGCAGGGCCGGCATGCGTGCCTGCGCTGCTTCCAGCCGGCTGCCGTCAAGCCGGCGTTGCCGCGCCCAGCAGGTTCTTGACGCTGGACAGCGTCGCAAGCTGCATCGATAGTGTCCAGGCCTGCTCGGCCTTTTCCCTGCCGATGACCGGCTCGCTCTGATCGACGAATTTCGCCTTGAGCTGTTCATCGGTCATCGGACGTTCGACGCTGCCCACGGCATGCTCGACAAACACGTGCAGCGTTCTGCCGTCCGTGGTTTCGATGGTGACGTCGGACGATGCTTCATCAATGCTGTCGTCGACGATCGCTTCCACTTTCGAACGCAGCGCAACCACGTCCTCGCGGTTGACGACTTCATCGGAATACTCGTGCTCTCCTGCGCGGCCGAAGATGATGCCCGCCGCGCAGGAGTGGTACACGCTGAATTTGCCTTGCAGGCCATCGGCGGGCGTCTTCTTGCCGGTCAGTTCCAATACCAGGGAATGCACCTTGATGGTGACCTTGCTGATGTCTTCCGGCTTCAGATTGTGCTGGTTGCGCAGCTGCACGCAACCGTCGATGCTCGGATGGATCACGATGCCGCAGGCGAACGGCTTGTAGGTATTGATCTCGATTTCCCAGGTTTCGCCGAGCTTTTCGGTGACTTCGGCCCAGTCGGTCTTGTCCGAAAAAACCTGCAGCAGTCCGCGCGGTGCTTCGAGCGCCCGCTTCGATGCCGTGTAGCCGTGCTTGGCCATCAGCGCCGCCATCAGGCCGGCCTTCGCCGCGCCGCCGGGATGGAAGGGCTTGGTCATGGTGCCGAACTGTTCCCGCAGGCCGATCGGCTGGGAGGCGGCGATGCCAAGCGCCATCTGGGTGCGGGCGGCGTCGAGCTTCAACAGGCGCGAACAGGCGGCCGCGCTGCCCAGCATGCCGGTGGAACCGGTGATATGCCAGCCGCGGTCGTAGTGATTGGGATAGACCGCATTGCCGAGCCGGCAGGACACTTCAATGCCGAGCACCAGCGCATCGATCATTTCGCGGCCTGTCGAGCCGATATGCTCGCCGAGCGCGAGCACCGCGGAGGCGACCGGACCGGCGGGATGGATGATGGTCTTCAGGTGCGTATCGTCGAAGTCGAAGGTATGCGAGCTGATGCCGTTGATCATCGCCGCGTTGGCGATGTCGACCCGTTCCCTGCGCCCGAGGATGGCGGCCTGCGGCGCCGGCGACAGTTCGCTGACGGCGGCCAGCGCGGCGTGCACGGTTTCATGCTGCGACGGACCGATCGCACAGCCGAACCAGTTGGCGAACGTGCGGTGCGCCTCGTAGTCGACCTTGTCGCTCCAGCCTTTCGATGGATGGTTTACAACGAATTTGGCCAGGAGTTCGGTAATCGCCGGCGCGTTATGGTCTGCCTTGACGGTGGTGTTGCGTGCCATGGAAATGTTCTCTCGAGTTGGGATGGGTTATTCGATTTCTATTTTTCGTGCCTTGACGAGCTCGCTCCATTTGGCGATGTCGTTCCTGACGTAATCGCCGAACTGCTCGGGTGTCATCGGCATGGTTTCCAGCGCTTCGCCGGCCAGTTTCTGCTTGAGCTCGGGCGTGTTGATCTGCTTGTTGATCTCGCTATTGAGGCGGGCGACGATCGGCTTGGGCATGTTGGCCGGGCCCATGATCCCGTACCATTGCACTCCCGTGAAACCCTTGTATCCGAGTTCCTCGAGCGTGGGCACGTCGGGCAGCAATGGGTGACGGGCGGCGCCGGTGATGGCGATGGGCTTGACCTTGCCGGCCCGCAGATGGGGCAGGGCGGCTGCCAGCCCGGGGAACATCGCCTGCGTCTGGCCGGCCAGGACGTCGGTGATGGCAGGGCCGATGCCGCGGTAGGCCACATGCACCATGTCGGACTTGGTCTCTTCTTTCAGTTGTTCCATCACCAGGTGCGTCAGGGTTCCCTGTCCCGCCGAACCATAGCTGACCTTGTCCGGGTTGGCCTTCACGTAGTCGATGAATTCCTTCAGGTTCTTCGCCGGGATGCTGGGCGATGTCACCAGCACGTTCGGCGTGCCGCCAACCATCGCGATCGGCGTAAAGCCCTTGATCGCGTCGTAAGGCAGCTTGCGCACCGCCGGGTTGGTGCCATGGGTGCCGACATAACCCAGCAGCAGGGTGTAGCCGTCCGGCGCCGCACGGGCGACCGCCTGCGACGCGATGATGCCGCCGCCGCCGCTCTGGTTTTCAACGATGAAGGACTGCCCCATGGATTTGGTGAGGCGTTCCGCCACGGTTCGCGCCACCAGGTCGACGCCGCCCCCGGGCGCCACCGGCGCAATGATGCGTACCGTCTTTGTCGGATAGGCGTCCTGTGCCGACGATCCCATGGGCAAAGCGACGGCGCCGATGGCGCCGATGGCGGCCAGCAGCTTAAGTGTCCTTCTCTTTATCGATCTCTTGTTCACGTTGGTCTCCTTCAAGATTGAGTCTGGATAGCCGCTCTCCGGCGGCCTTGACATGGTTGGCCATCAGGGCTTCGCAGACCTCCGGCTGTTTTGCGCGAATGGCATCGACAATCGCGTGGTGCTCCCTGATGGAATTGAGCATGCCCACGTCGGTGGACAGGTTTTTGAGCCGCGCGAGATGGAGCTTCTGCACCGCGCCGCGGTAAACGGAGCGGATCTGTTCGTTGCCGGCGGCATCGATGACGTCCCAGTGGAAATGGAGATTGGCCTCGTAATAGGTCACGACATCCTTGGAGATCGCGGCCTGTTCCATCAGCTGCAGGTGCCGTTCGAGCTTTTCCACCAGCGCAGCATCGCCCCTGGCGGCGGCGGCGCGTCCGGCAAAGGCGTCAAGGACGCTGCGCAGCTCGTACAGATCCTCGGTTTCCTTGCGGGAAAGCTGGCGCACGAACACGCCGGTGTGCTTGCGGGACTCGACCAGGCCGGTGCTTTCCAGATCCCTCAATGCCTCGCGCACCGGCACGCGCGAAACGCCCAGTCTGCCGGCGATCATCGGTTCGGTGATCCGGTCTCCCGGCGCCAGCTCGCCGCGCAGGATGAGCGCAAGCACCTCGTCGCGGATCACGCGTGCCAGCGGCACGTCCCGGATGTGCTGCAGCAAGGTTTCTCCAAGATCGCCCTTGGCCCATGGCATGGCAAAGCTCATGTTTCTCCTTTTGTACATCGTATACGATGTACGTTAGTCGAGCTAATAAGCCATTGTCAAGGTGTTTTTCGATGACGGGCGAATTGCATTTTTGCAATGCGGACGCCCCGTTGTCCGGGGCGGCATCCGATCGTGACCCGGAACCGGGTGCGATGCTTCAGGTTTCGGCCCGGGCCAGCGCTGCGCGCTTCATCCATTCATATCCGCTGACCAGAACGATCCCGGCCAGCACCAGCAATGCGCCGGCGATGAAGCGCGGTTCGATCTTTTCGTTGAGAATCCATGCGCCGAGGGCTACGCCGAAAATCGGTGTCATGAACGAGCAGACGCCGAGGCGGGAGGCGAGGTAGTGACGCAGCAGCCAGAACCACACCAGGAAGCTGATGAACGACACGACCAGCGTCTGGAAAATCATGGCGCTCCAGACAAGCGGCGTCGGGTTGACGGACATCTCGCCGCTGCTCGCCGCCGCCGCCAGCAAAATGATGAAAGCGCCAAGAAGCTGATACAGCAAGGTCTGGGTTGCGGGTATGCGCGAGAGGCCGGTGCAGCGGATCACCACGCTGGTCGCCCCATACGAAGCGCCGGCGGCGAGTGCCAGCAGATCTCCCCACAGCACGCCGCCGATGCTGCCCGAGAATGCCGGCAGCCCATGTCCGGAGAACGACATCACGATGCCGACGAAGGCGATGCCAATGCCCAGCCACTGCATCGGGGCAAGGCGCTCGGCGGGCATCTTCCAGTGCAGGCCGAGCGCCGCGAATATCGGAGCGGTATAAAGAAAAACCGCGGTGTGGGCCGCGGAGGTATGGCGCAGCGCCTCGGCCACGAACAGATACTCCATCGCGAACAGGACGCCGACGATCAGTCCGGGACGCCAGAGACCGCCGGCCATCGACAGCGTCTCCCTGCGCGCGATCATCACCAGCCCCACCAGCACCGCGGCGATGCCCGAGCGCAGGGAAATCTGCAGCAGCGGACTGATGTCGTCCGCCGTTGCCTTGAGAGCCACCTGCTGCAGGCCCCATACCATGCAGAGGACAACCATGAGTCCGATGGCCTGTCCATCGAGTGCCTTACGCGCATCCACAAGAATTCCTGTCGCTTGGTCAATGTGGCGGCAATTATGCGCTTGGCGGAAGCAATGGATATACTGGGAAACTGACATTCGATCGCGTTAATCCGCCAAGCGACGGAATCCAACCTGTTGCCTCCGTCATGACGCTGGAAAAATCATCATGAAGACAAAAGCAAAGCATCTGTTTCCGCCCCAGGTAAGCGGATCGCTGCCGGTGCCGGTCTATTTCCGTTCCGCCTCCGTCCCCGCCAACGCCGCCACGCACCAGCATCATCACGCATGCGGAGAACTGGTGTATTCCTTCAGCGGCCTCATGGAGGTGAAGCTGGCCAACAACCACTACCTGGCACTGCCGCAGTATGGAATCTGGCTGCCGCCGTATGTCGAGCACGTTGGCCTCAACAGGTACGAGACCAGTTTCTGCTCGGTGTACATCGCAGAGGAATTCTGCGCGGCGCTGCCGCGAACCACATGCGCCATTACGGTCAATCCACTGGTCCGGGCGATACTTGAACATCTTCGCGACCATCCGCCGGCGCCCGAAGCGCAGCGAACCGAGGAAGATGACAGGCTGTTGCGCGTCCTGCTGGACCAGATCGTCAAGGCCGAATATGCGGGAAGCTATCTTCCGACGTCGGACGACCCTGTTCTCGGGCCCGTGCTGCAGGCCCTGGAAGCCAACCCCGGCGACACGCGCACGCTGCCCGAACTGGCGCGCCAGGCGAATACGACGGAGCGCACGCTGATACGCCGCTGTCAGCGCGAACTGGGAATGTCGCTGGCGGAGTGGAGGCAACGGCTTCGCGTCGTGAAAGCCATGCCGCTGCTCGAGGCGGGACGGACGGTGGAAAGCATCGCGCTCGACCTGGGATACGGCAGCGCGTCGGCATTCATCACCATGTTCCGCCGCATGGCGGGCATGACCCCGGATGAATGCCGAAAGGGCGGCTGAGGCAGGCAAGGGTCATGCAGGACATGCGGCCTCGCCAGTTTCCTGTCCTGCAATCCGCGCTATCCGCCTGCGAGGAAGGGAAGCGCCCTGGCGAGCAATGCGGCAGGCGCTTCCTCCGGCACATAGTGGCCGCAGGCCAGCGCCTCGCCCTCGACCCGCGTGGCAAGCCTGCGCCACTCCTTGAGCGGATCGAAGCAGCGGTGCACCACGCCATGCTCTCCCCAAAGGACTTTCAGCGGCATCTCCAATAGAAGACCGGCATCCCGATCGGCACGGTCATGTTCCAGATCGATGGTGGCCGCGGCGCGATAGTCTTCGCAGATGCCGTGCGCGGTGCCGGGCAGGGCGAGGCAGCGCTTGTATTCGGCAAGCGCGCGCGGATCAAAGGGCGCAAGCCCTGCGCTGCGGCGGCCCATCACATCATGCACATAGGCTTCGGGATCGGCTTCTATCAACCGTTCCGGCAGCGGCGCCGGCTGTATCAGAAAGAACCAGTGCCAATAGGCTCTTGCAAAGATGTCGGTGGTCTGCTCGTACATGGCGAGCGTGGGCGCGATATCCAGCAGCACCGCGCGTTCGACGGCATGCGGATGGTCGGCAGCCAGGCGATGAGCGACCCGCGCGCCCCGGTCGTGCGCCATCACGCTGAACCGGTCGAAGCCGAGCTGCTTCATGGCTTGCAGCACGTCGTTCGCCATGACCCGCTTGCTGTAATTGACATGGCCGTCGGCGCCGGCGGGCTTGGAAGAATCGCCGTAGCCGCGCAGGTCGCAGGCGACGACGGTGAATCGCTCGCACAGCGCCGGCGCCACTTTGTGCCAGATGGCGTGCGTCTGGGGATGGCCATGCAGGAGCAGCAGCGGCGGTCCATCGCCGCCCATGACTGCGTGGATCGCCACATCCTTGTCGACATCCAGGGAAAGCGTGCGAAAGCCGGGGAAAAGAGGTTCATTCATCAGGGTGTCATCCGTAGGGCTAAACCGGTGTCGTGAGCAGATTATAGGCGTGCAAGGGCGGATGACAGCCGGCAAGTCGACCAGTTTCCGGTTGTACGCTCAGTACGCGTACGCTTCGATCTTCAACGCAACGCCGAACCGTTCGCGACTCTTGTCAGACTCTTAGCAACCACAGCCTGGTGCATCATCGGCTGCATCAGGCGTAGCTGAAAGCGATGTATGCGACAGGGATGAACATATGGTAACGATGATCAGGGCGCTGATAAGTGACTTCAGACTATTTCATTCTTTCCCGGAGAGTTATGAATGAAGGATTTGGACGACATCGCAATTCTCCAGGCCCGCCCGCCGCCATGTCCATGAACGCCATCGGCACATGGAGCGAACACCTGCAGCGGCAAGCCTGCTTCGCTTGCCGGGCATGATCCCCAAGGTATTCGTGTCCATTCTCCTTGGGCAGTCAGCGAGTCAGCGCGGCCTGGCATTCGGGCCGGATGCAGGCTTGACCTGCATCCCAGGGAAAACCGATTGTTGCATGCACCCGCCTGCAATCCGCTTTAGGCGGAAAAGACGTGCCGCGACGACCCGCTATTCCCTGTCCAGCCAATTCTCCAGGAAGCTCCAGACCAGGCACATGATGCCGACCAGGCCCGCTATCAGCGCGGAAAGCGGCGAATCCAGCACGACGGACAATACTGCAAGAACCAGCAGCATTGTTCCCATGCCGCGCGTAAGCCTTTTCTCCCTGCGATCCATACTCGGCCTTTTTGTTGATTTGAGGCAATTAAACCCCGAAAAAGCTAGCGCTAACATGCCATGAATATGGGAATTTGCAGAAAATAAAGCTGGATGCAATTTCGCACCGCGCATGGGATGCTTTGCTGCAGGGCTTATCCCGACATTGGTATTAACTGTCTGGCATGCAAGCCAGTCGCAGCCGAGAATGCTCTTGAAGAAAAGCAAAGCGTCGGACGTTGCGGTCAGCAAGCCGCATGTCAGTAGAGTCAACGGGCTGCGTCTTCAGTTTCCCCTCAGGCGCACCGTCCGAGTCCCGCAAGGCGGACGGTTTTCGACGGACCTTGCTGTTTTTGCACTGCCCGGTTGCGGCAGCATCGCTTTATCCCCAATGCGGTAAAAGCCAAGCCTGTTCACGCAGCTGTAAAGCTTTATTCGCAATGGTTTTACTACATCGCATGGCAAGAAAACACTTCCATTTTTTAACAGTCGATGGCTATACTTAGTTTCCTGTGAGGAATTATTCCAGGCAAAGGAGACCGCTATCGGCATGGCAAGACATGACAAGGTAGAGATTCCTTCGATCATGTGCCGCCGCTGGTCAGCCATAATGAAATGACAAGGACAATCATGGCCGCGCAGCAGAAATCATCTTCCACGAGCATTACCCGAAAACTCGGCCTGCTGGTCGCAAGCGCGTTCATCGGCCTGGTTTGCATGACAGTCGTCTTCATCTATGCAGAGAAGCAGTCGATGATGAAGGAGAGGCAGATGGCGGTGCAGCAGATCGTCGAGGCTGCGCACGGCATCCTGGTACATCATCATGATCTGTCGGTAAAGGGAAAGGTCCCCGAGGCGGAAGCCAAGCAGGGCGCAATGGATGCGCTCAAGCGCCTGCGCTACGGCGGCAATGAATACTTCTGGATCAATGACATGCAGCCGCGCATGGTCATGCATCCGATCAAGCCGGAACTCGAAGGCAAGGATCTGTCGGAAAACAAGGATCCGACCGGCAAGCGCCTCTTCGTCGAATTCGTCAACACCGTTCGCCAGAACGGCGGCGGCATGGTTTCCTACATGTGGCCGAAGCCGGGCAGCAGCGAGCCGGTGGAAAAGATCTCTTATGTGAAGGGCTTCGCGCCATGGGGCTGGGTGATCGGCTCGGGCGTGTATGTCGATTCGGTCAATGAGGCAATGACCGTCAAGGCAATCGAATTCCTCGGCGGCGCGCTGGTGTTCGGCATCCTGCTGGTGGCGGTCGGTCTCGCCATTTCGCGCAGCGTGCTGCGCCAGCTCGGCAGCGAACCGGCTTACGCGGTCGATATTACCCAGCAGATCGCCGCCGGCGACCTGACCGTACCGATCAAGCTCAAGGAAGGCGACCAGGTCAGCCTGCTGTACGCGATCAAGACCATGCGCGACAGTATCGTGCGGATGGTTGGAGAAATGCGTGCCAGCGCCGACACCATTGCCAGCGAATCGGCGCAGATCGCGTCCGGCAATCTGGAATTGTCCTCGCGTACCGAGCAGCAAGCCGGTTCGCTGGAGGAAACCGCATCATCGATGGAAGAGCTGACATCGACCGTCAAGCAGAATGCGGAAAATGCGCGCCAGGCCGACGCGCTGGCGGCGGCGGCATCCGAGGTCGCCAGCAAGGGCGGCGAAGTCATCAGCCAGGTGGTCGGCACGATGGAAGAGATCAATGAATCCGCACGCAAGATCGTGGACATCATCAGCGTCATCGACGGGATTGCCTTCCAGACCAACATTCTGGCGCTGAACGCCGCGGTGGAAGCCGCGCGTGCAGGCGAGCAGGGGCGCGGCTTTGCGGTGGTCGCGGCGGAAGTGCGCACGCTGGCGCAGCGCTCGGCCAACGCCGCCAAGGAGATCAAGGAACTGATCGGGGATTCGACCGAAAAGGTCGAGAACGGCAGCCGGCTGGTGAACCAGGCCGGCGCGACCATGCATGAAATTGTCGAGAGCGTGCACCGGGTCACCGGCATCATGCGGGAAATCACCGCAGCCAGCCAGGAACAGACCTCGGGCATCGAACAGATCAATGCCGCCATCACGCAGATGGATGGCGTGACCCAACAGAACGCGGCGCTGGTGGAAGAAGCCGCAGCTGCATCCGAAGCCCTGCAGAACCAGGCGGCGAAGCTGGCGCATGCGGTCGGCCTGTTCAAGCTCGACCATGCGCAGGTGCAGCAAGTTCAGCAGTTCCATGCTCCCGTTGCTGCAGCACCGCGCAAGGCTGCGCCGGCGCCCAGATCTGCGCACAAGGCCGCTCCGGCTCAGCGCATCGGCAGCGGAGAAAGAACCGCCGTCAAGCCGGTGCAGAAGACGGCATTGGCCGCGAAGCCGGCGGCTCAGGACGATTGGGAAGAGTTCTGATCCCCGAAATCGCGTCGGGAAAGAAGAAAATGGCCGGCTTTGATGCTGGCCATTTTCTTTTCCGGAACCGGCCATTACCATTTTCTTGAAGAGAAATCCCCTCATAGAATATCTTTTATAAGACATAAGACGCTATCTTCAAAGGTAATAGATTTTTTGAAGACATCATAGATGGCATTTTATGCGTCGTAATACGTCATCTATGAAGGGGGAATTGATGCCGAAAAAGTTGCTTCCTATGGATTCACTCCCCCACTCTGGTGCAGGAGCGCCTGAGCAGCTGGGGTCGCTGCATCCGCACCCAGCGTCTGCGCCAGCGCATCACCGCAGCGGAGCTGTGCACCCGGATTGGAATCTCCGAGGCGACCCTGCGCCGACTGGAGCAGGGTGACCCTGGCGTCGGCACCGGAATTTATCTCACGGCATTGCTGACCTTGGGCGTGGTCGATGACGCGGCGCCGCCGCTGCCGCCCCCGCTATGGTCGGATCTGCCGCAACGCAGGGTAAGGTTGAGCCGGCAGGAACGCGGAGGTGAGGATGATGCCGACTACTTCTAAGCCGCTGTATGTCTACCTTCAGCGTCCCGATACGGCGGAATGGGTGACGGTAGGGCGTTATCAAGCCGACGTGGCCGGCGCGGGTACGGCCAGATTCAAATATGCGCCCAGCTATGTTGATGCGGGCCTGAGCTGGGCCATCGACCCTGTCAATCTGCCATTCCGACCCGAAGCCGAATGGTCCGCGCCGCGCTACGGCGGCCTGCATGATGTCCTGCGGGATGCCTGTCCGGACGCATGGGGACAAGCACTGTTGCGCAGGCAACACAATCTGCCTGCAGGAACACCCCTGTTCCGTTTCCTCTTATTGGCCGGCAATGCGGACCGCTGGGGCGCGCTCGCCGTCGGCACGGGACGCAAGCCATCGATTGCGGTGCTTGCCAGTCCGAAACTGCCGCAGCTGGAATCCATGGTCCGGGAACTGGCCGCCCTGAGCGAACAGCGCCCGCCGGTCGATGCGCGACCGCGCCGCCGCCTGGTGCAGACTGCCAGCGTGGGTGGCGCCCGGCCGAAGGCAACGATTCAGGACGGAGAAGGGCAATACTGGCTGGTCAAGCCAGGGATGCAAAGCGACGTTGCCGACATTCCCCGGCTGGAGTTTTTCGGGCAGCAATGGGGCGCGGCAAGCGGGCTGGAAAAACATTCGACCGCGCAGCCACCACGCTAGGCCCGGCATGGCAGGCAATGCTGCATGTGCGCCTGCATCAGAACCTCTCGCTCCTGCGCGCATCGAAGTGACACCTCACGGATACTGATGCATGGCAAATCACACAAGGAGAAAGGCACCATGAACGGCACGACACTCAAGGACAATACCGGCGCGCAGCGTTACGAACTGATTGCAGATGGCCAGATGGTCGGCTTCGCGCAGTACAGGCCTTCCGGCGATGCCGTCACGATCACCCACACCGAGATCGCGCCCGAACACGGCGGCAAGGGCTATGGCTCGGCCTTGGCGAAACAGGCGCTGGACCTGATCCGCGACGAGCGCAAACGCGTGATTCCCGCCTGCGGTTTCATCGCGCAATATATCGGCAAGCACCAGGAGTATGCCGATCTGGTCGCGCAATCCTGACCGGGAAAAATCCGGTGCGAGGATGGAATCCCGGCCCGGGAGGCAGCCGTCAGGCTCAGCGCCGTCGCCGGTCGGCATGAATACCCGTGCCACCAATGGCATTGGCAATGTAACGACTACGGCATCTGCGTGTAGCCGATAAAGTCGATGGCGTGCCTTATCCCGGGACATATGCGCCGCGGCTTGTCTGCTTGAAGCGGCTTGTGGATGAGGGCAAGGTCGCCTCGACCTGTGTGGGGCGCATGGCTGCGTCGTCTAGCGCTGGTGTCGTCCGCCATGCGGTGCTTCTCCCGCGCTGTGCTGACTGCGCCGACTGCGCTGACTGCATTGACTGCATTGACTGTCCTGACGCCCAGGACAAACCATTTTTCCTCGCACCACCCGCAATCCGCTCCGAACGGCCCGCCATGCCAGCCTGACTCATCATCTCATCGATATTTTGATTACTGTCCGCGCATGGAGTCCGGAGTCGTTGATGTCGACGGTTCCTTGCGCGCGGTTGTCTGGACGGACGGGAAGATACGCGACTTGAACGAATTGGCGGTTGTCGGTGTGCGCGAATGGACAAGGCTCTACGCCGCTTCAGCGATCAACAGCCTGAGCCGGATAACCGGCAGCGGTTTCATCAACGGCGTCAGCCATGCCTTTCTTTTGACGCCCGCGCCATGCGAATCGTTAGCGCGTTAGGGTACTAGTACCTTCGCGGCATCCAGTTCGCTTCCATTACATGGATCGCATCCGACAAACGACTGCAAAAGAAACGGCAGCGTCATGATCGGTCAGCTTGCACTTATGCGCTGGATCAAACATCGGCGGGTATCAATTCAGCGGGGTTTACCGATAATTAATCGTGGCTGGTAACCAGGTCGGCGAACAATGGACAGGCGCCAGTCCCCGTCGCCGTACACGATGTGCGGTGCCATCGTGTCGTCCTGGCGCGGCCACGGGCTGCGATCATATCGAACACGTAATGCCGTTATGCCTTTATGCCTTTATGGCGCAGTTCTCCGCATTGCGATATGGCGACACGGTCCTTCATCAGCAAGGAAATATCATGACTAACGAACACATGCTCAAGGATGCGCAGCGCGAAATCCTGTCCTTCAAATTGACCAAGGCCGATCTTGCCACCATGGGCAAGGCGGTCGGCAAGCTTCAGGTGACGCATGACGTCGATCCGGAGAGTCCCGGCGCCTTCATGATCAGGAACCACTCTTTCAGCACAGATCAGCCCGGTGCTTTCACCATCCGCAACTATAGTTTTGATGCGAAGGCTCCCGGCGCCTTTACCATTCGTAATTACCAGTTCTCCAGCACGTCATGAGAACTCGCCGCGCGAACCACCGCGTAAAAGACCTGCCCCGGTAGCGGTGCGGCGGCGGCGAAGCGGCGGCCCATACTGCCGCAAGACAGTATGACTGTGTGACAGCAAGACTATGAAACCGGGCGACCGCGGGGCCGGGCGATCAAGCGACGTACGGCGCAATACGCAATACGCAATACGCAATACGCAATACGGATCATGCATTACCCGCTACCCATGATCGCCGCATGGTCACGCACGACGAGGAGTGCTTCATGATGAACAACCTGGCGAGCCTGGTGATGGACAATCTGCGTGACATTACCGCTCGCGAATATCCCTGCTACGCACGCATTCTCGATCACAGTTTCAGTACTGCGCCGCCGCCGTTTTCGATGAACTGGTTCGGCCGCCGCTATTTCGAACTCGCGCGTGATCCCGAATGGTTCGCCAATTCACTGGTGGCCAATTCGGCGCTCGAAGGTTACGGGGCAACCCAGATATGGAATTTTTCAACGCGGATGCACCAGGATGAGTATATCGAAGCCGTCCAGCAGCATGCGCTGGACGAATCGCGGCATTCGACAATGTTCGTCAGCATGCTCCGCCTGACTTTTCCAGGGCTGACGATGGACGCAAGAACGGAAGAGCGCATCCGGCAGCAGCAACCCCGTTATTCGCCGGACCAGCTTCCTGAAGCCAGACGACTTGCTCCGGAAAACCGGATGTCTGCCGATGATTCCATCAATGAACTGGTCGGTGTTCATCTCACGGAGATACGCGCTCTGGTGCTGCAGTATCTGCTTCGCTCGGTCATCGAGGTGTATGCGCCTGCCACGGCGCAGCAGCGCATCGGCATGTTCTGCGCGTCCCTCATTCGGGATGAAGCAAGGCACATCGACTACACCGCGAGGATATTCGAAGCGCTCGCCAACGAGGGGCGCGCCGATCTGATGGTTGACCTGTTCGAGAAGCGGGTGCGCGGCTTCAATGACCTCACCATGATCGAACTCGAGCGCGAGAAGCAGATGGCAATATGAGCCGCCGCGAACGGGAGCTTCCTTTCATTCCCGAACCCTGGATCAAAGGTGTCTCATGAGCCTGCAGACCTTGATTGCTCCGCATGATACCGCTGCGTTTCTTTCCGACTATTTCGAAAAAGCCTATTTGCACGTCAGCCGGAACGACGCGTCCTATTTTCAGCACTTGCTGGACGATCTCGATCTGGAGCGGCAGATCTGGCGGTATTCATCGCAATGGGGCGATGTCAGCCTGGCCAAGGCAGGTACGCGCGCCATGGACACCCCCTACGCGGAAGGCCTGCCGACCATCGACGCGGTAGCCGATGCCTTCAACAATGGCTATACGGTGGTCGTCAACAACTATCAGCAAAAGAGCGCAAGTGTGGCCGCCTTCTGCCGCGATGTGGAGAAATTCTTCTGCTTTCGCTGCAACGTGAATCTCTATCTGACCGCGCCGCGCTGCAAGGGATTGAATGCTCACTATGACGATCAGGATGTATTCGTGATGCAGCTGGCGGGAGCAAAGACCTGGCGTGTCTATGAAGGCGGCCCGCTGCTTCCGATGGAAGATCAGCCCTACCATTGCCCGGACACCGCTGGCCTGGCCTTTGTTGAACTGATGCTTCGTCCGGGCGATGTGCTGTATCTGCCGCGCGGATATATCCATGACGCCTGCACCGAAGATTCGCAATCGCTGCACCTGACCCTATCCGTCTCGGCGGTGCGCCGGGCGACCTTGCTCAAGCTGTTGATCAAGCGGCTGGCCGCGAGAGACGAATGCCTGCGCAGGTCAATGCCGTTTTCCTGTTTGAGGGGGCTGGCCGGAAACGCGGATCTTGATGATGTCATGCAAATCGCGGGTGTCTTCGATCGTGTCGGCGCAGCGGATATCCAGCAAGCGCTTTCCGACGCACAGGATCGCCTCCTGCAGGTAAGTTCCCGCCTGCCTGGCAACCAGCTGCGCTGGGCGTCACCAAAGCCAAGCGTCACTATCGAATCGCAGGTGAAGATCGCGGATGATCAACTCTGCATGCTGTCGATGGTCGGCGGATCTTATACGCTGAAATTCATCGGAGGACAGGTGCCGCTGTCGGAAGACTTGCTTGACACGGCGGGATTCATCATCGAACACCGGAACTTCAGGGTCGGCGACATCGATGGCGGGCTTTCCGATGCGGTCAACATCGCATTCGTGCAGTTTCTGTCGGACGCCGGCCTACTGGTGTTGACGGACCAATAGACGGGCGCGCGATAAGCGCGTCCGCGCAACATGTCCTTGGGGGAGCTAGCCGGCTCGATTTAAAAAACAATAGTCCAGCCCGGATGGGATGCCTGTGCCTTGGTGTATGACACGCCATGCACCTTCAGGCCGTCGGCATTGAGCAGGGTAATCATGCCGCCCTTGTTCGACAGGACCATGGGCGCCTGCACTTCCACCCGCTTGACGGCACCGGCTTCCAGCGTCCCCTGCAGAGGCATCCTTGCCTTCTGCTTGTCCGCCAGCTGCCACCCCGCCAGCGTGATGGTGCGATCGCTCGGGTTGAGCAGCGTAACCCATTCGCTTTCCGGCGACTGCTTCGAGTTCACCAGTGCCGCGACAATGCGCACCAGGCCGTCGGGCAAGTCGTCGGTCGGCTGCGGCACGACAGGGTCGGGACTGACCGGCTGTTCGTCATCCGGCGCACGCAGGGTATGTCCCGTAGCGTCGTCGGTATGCCAGCTCTGCGACTGGAACTTGAGGAACACCGCGGTCCACTGCCGCTGGCGCGGAAACTCGAACAGCAGGCCGCCGTCCTGCCAGACACCGTCGTCCTGCACGAAGCGGCCGACGTTCCCCTGGTTCATGTGAATGTCGTGAATCCCGTTGCCCGGCAAGAAGCCGAAATACTTGTCCGCCTTGCGCTCTTCCGGCCCCCAGCGCTCGCCAAAGGCATAGACGACGGCTTCCTCATCCGCCATCGCGCGTTGCACCAGTTGGTCGAGCTTTTCGTTGAGATCGTTGTCGGGGCCGGGCGCATCATGCGGAAGGGGAGTCATCCTTTCCGGCTGAAGCAGGTTGCCGCGGATGAGGTCGAGGGCGCCGCTTTCCGGCCGGCGTTCCAGCGCGGTGAAACCGGCAGGAAGCGGGGAAACGGTTTCCGTCAGCGGATGAACGAAGTGGCTTTCGATGTAATACATGAGCTCGGATGGAGCCAGCTGCGATTTCACATTCACCGCGATTCGGTAATTCGTGCCGATGTCATCCACGATATGCAGCTGGTAGTGGGGCGAAGGACCGGAGCCGAGGCGGCGCGAAATCGGCCTTCCTTTGAGTACGCCGTAATTATTCAGAGACATGATCCCTCCTGAAGATGGGTGTCGCCATCTGAGTGTAGAAGCCGAACCCGGACACGGACTGCGCAAGCTCAAGGGGAGGGAGGGCGCTTCACCAATCCGTAGAAAATTCGCCCGCTGCCAGGGCTTGTGATGCATTCCGCAACAGCGGCTTCCAGCTTTCCCGTGGAGCCCATCACTGGCACGGTGC
The DNA here is from genome assembly GCF_008929045.1 of Noviherbaspirillum aerium. Lineage (GTDB taxonomy): Bacteria > Pseudomonadota > Gammaproteobacteria > Burkholderiales > Burkholderiaceae_D > Noviherbaspirillum > Noviherbaspirillum aerium. Next base: position 67,553 of record NZ_VFAH01000026.1, read on the forward strand.
CTGATGTGGCTGAGAGGTGGCGTCAGAACCTAGTCCGACAGGCTCGCCACTTCTTCGAGCGCCTTGCGTTCGGCATTGACCGCATAGGAATGGGCAAGCCATCCTGCCAGCAGCGCAAGCACGGCGCCGACGGCGTAACCAATGGCGACCGAACTGCGATTGCCGCTCTCGATCAGCCAGCCGAACAGTACCGGCGCAATGAAGCCGCCGGTGCCGGTGCCGATGGCATAGAAAATCGAAATCGCCATGGCCCGCATTTCAAGAGGAAAGACTTCGCTCACTGTCAGATAGGCCGAGCTCGCGGCGGCAGAGGCAATGAAGAACAGTACGGTCCAGCACATCGCCTGGCTGAAAGCGGTAAGCCACCCTTGCATGAAAGCCCAACCAGTGAGCGCCAGGCCAATGCCGCTGAGCACATAGGTGAGGGTAATCATTCTTCGCCGGCCCACGCTGTCGAACAGCGGACCCAGCAGGAAGGGGCCAAGTACGTTTCCCAGGGCAAAGGGGAAGATATAGAGCGCCACCTTGTTGTCCTGCACCTGATAGAAACGCGTCAGCACCAGGGAATAGGTAAAGAAGATCGCGTTGTAGATGAAAGCTTGCGCCACCATCATCGCCAGCACGACGATGCTGCGCACCCGGTAGCGGTGCACCAGTACCTGCACCACCTGGCGCAGCGGCGGCGTGCCGGACGCTTTGGAGACGGCGGGCCTGGCCGCTGACACGGGCGGCGCCGTTCCGCCATGCTGCTGAGCGACCTGCGCTTCGATGTCCTCGATGATGCGCCTTGCCTCGTCGGCCCTGCCGTGCATCAGCAGCCAGCGCGGGCTTTCCGGCACATGCCGCCGCACCAGGACGATGGCTACCGCGAGCACCGCGCCCAGTATGAAGCAGGCGCGCCAGCCGAGCGCGGGTCCGAGCACGTCGGGGTCGAGCAGCACCAGGCTCAGGCCTGCGCCGAAGGCGGCGCCTATCCAGAAGCTGGCATTGATGGCCAGGTTGACCCGTCCGCGCACGCGAGCCGGTATCAGTTCATCGATTGCGGAATTGATTGCCGCGTATTCGCCGCCGATGCCGAGACCGGTGATGAAGCGGCAGACGGACAGGAATACAAATCCGGTGGAAAAGGCGGTGGCCAGCGTCGCCGCCATATAGACGGCAAGCGTGATCATGAACAGTTTCTTGCGGCCGAGGCGGTCGGTCAGGCGGCCGAACAGCAGTGCGCCGATCACGGCGCCGGCGATGTACAGCGAGCCGGTCCAGCCGACCTGCGCCGCCGTCAGCCCCAGCGTGTCCGGCCTTTCCAGCACGCTGCCCAGCGAGCCGATCAGCGTGACCTCCAACCCGTCGAGTACCCAGGCGATACCCAGCGCCATGACCACGCGCCAGTGCCAGCGCGACCACGGCAGGCTGTCCAGGCGTGCCGGGATGTCGCTTGCGGATGGCGCTGCCGCTGTAGATGCGTTGACCGTCATTCGGCCTGCTTCCTCGAAACGGCGGCATCCCGCAGGCCCTGCTTGTCACCGGTGATGTTGCCGGTAGGCGCATGCCTTTCGATGCAGGCATTGATTTCCGCGCCGAACAGGAGCACCGCCGAGGAAATATAGAAATACAGAAGCAGCACGATGACCGATCCTACGCTGCCATACGTGGCGCTATAGTCGGCAAAATTGCGCACGTAATAGTCGAAGCCGAGAGAGGCAAGAATCCATATCAGTACCGCCAGCACCGCGCCCGGCGTGATGAAGGGAAAACGCGGCTGCGCCGCCGGCGCCGAGTAATACACCAGCGCCGCGCTCAGGCTCAGCAGCACGAGAATGACCGGCCAGCGCACCCAGGTCCAGAGCGTGACGAAGAACTGCTCGAATCCGATCTGGTGAGACAGCCATTGCATGGCCTGCGGTCCAATCAGCAGCAGGGCGGCGGAAAGAATCAGCAGCGCGGCGATGGCAATGGTGTAGAGAATGGACAGCGGATACAGGAACCAGATCGGCCGGCTTTCCCGGATGCCGTAGGCGGCATTGAAGGCATTCATGGTGGCGCGCGCGGCCGCCGATGCAGTCCACAAGGCAACCAGCGCGCCCACCGATACCAGGCCGCCTTTCGGCTCGCGCAGTTCGTCCAGCACCACGTTGACTTGCGTCATCGCCTGCTGCGGCAGCAGCAGTTCGGCCTGCTGTCGCAGCCAGAGAATGAAATCGGGAAGCTGCAGCGTACTGATCAGGGCGATCAGGAAGATAAAGAAGGGAAACAGCGAGAACAGGATGTGGTAAGCCAGCGCGGCTGCCTGGGTCGGCATGTCGTCGCCGATGAATTCCTTGACCGAGGATGTGAACAGCTTGCCGACGCTCAGGCCGCGAAGTCCGGGAATGTTCATGGCGCTCCTGCAGTGATGGGGTAATGGGTGTCTTGTCGCCTAGTGTCCCGAGTATCAAGGCGCGACCGGGCCGGCAGCCATTTCCTTCCTACAGAGAGTGGTCTCCGGAATTAGTTTTGTATTTCCGGCATCTTTATGCGTTACGCCAAAGGCTCAGGGATGGAAGCGGAGCGGCGCGCTTCCTCATGGCATGAGCCGGCAACGGGAAGAATAGAGCATGTTGCGGGCGGGTGCGTGGAGAATCGGTCTGCCTTACCGTGCATCCCAAGACAGACCGATTCTTCCATACATTCACTCGCAGTCCGCTCCAGGCAAATCGATTCTTCGATATGCCCGCCCGCAACCCGCTCTAACCCGCATTAAACATTACCCACCTGGGCGGCGGCGCCGGAAGTGTCTTCTTCCTCTGCCTGCTCCTGCAGCCGCAGATAGCGCCCCAGGGCATCATCGAGCGTCGGCAGCAGGATCGCCTTTTCCGTGCCCAGCGCGCTGTAGAGCGGGCGCGCCGCGACATAGTCCAGGCTGCTGCCCGGACGGGCCTCCAGCCTGCCGGGATCGACGTTGGCCATGGCGCAGGCCTTGAGCGCAAGGTCGGCCCAGGTGATCGGCTGCGCATTGGTGAGATGCCATACGCCCTTTTCCTTGTCGACCAGCAGGTCGAGGCTGGCATGCACCAGGTCCGGCACGTAAGTGGGCGAGACGGTGACGTCGTTGGCGGCGATGAAAGGCGACCCGGCGGCGAGCGTCTTCAGTGCCTGAGTCAGGAAGTTATGGCTGTCCCAGGGGCCGAAGAAGGCGCTGGTGCGGATGACCAGCGCTTCGGGATGGGTATCGAGCACCCTGCGTTCGGCTTCCACCTTGCTCCTGCCGTAGATGTTGAGCGGCGACACATTGTCGCTCTCGACATACGGCGCCTGCTGGCGGCCGTCGAACACCAGGTCGCTGGAAAAGGTCATCAGCTGCACGTTGTGGCGGATGCAGGCGATGGCCAGCACCGACGGGCCAAGCGTGTTTTCGCGGAAGCAGCGCTCGCTGTCCTGTTCGGCTTCGTCGACGCGCACATAGCCGCCGGCATTGATGATGGCCCAGGGCTGATAGCGCTCCAGCGCGCGTTCGACGGAAGCCGGGTCGGCGATATCCATGTCCTGCCGGCCGACCAGGCGGTAAGCCAGGTTGCGCGCTTCGCAGATGCGCGCAAACGCCCGGCCCAGCGTGCCGGTGGCGCCGGTGATGAGGATGGGCTGGGCCACCTGTTTTCTGCCGTGCTGGCGCTCGATGGTGAGCGAGGCAACCGCCGTGCTGGTGGCGACCGGCGGGCAGACGAAGCGGCCCGGCCGGCGCCACCATCCCTGTCCCTGCAGCACCGGATGGGAGAGCGGACGGCCCGCCGACAGTTCGCGCATCAGGCTGGCCACGGCGGTCGGGCGCGGGCGCGGCGACCGCACGTCGAAGGGACCGGGTTCGTAGTAGCCCTTGCAGGCAGTGACCAGGCAGTTCCAGTCATAGGAGCCGAGCAGGGCCCATACCGTGACCGCCCTGATGTCGGCGCCGTTGCGCTGCACTTCCTGCGCCGCCTCCCAGATTTCGAGCAGCCAGCGCAGCTGGTCTTCCCGATTGGCATCGATATGCGCTTCCGTGATGGCGATCGGCAGCTGGTAACGCTCCCAGGCTTCCTGCAGCAGCGGACCGATGCCCGGCGTCGGCGTGGCGAGCACGCGCGCGGTATGGATATCGGCGTGATGCTGGTCGCGGTAGGTGCCGACATGTTCCGGCGGATAGCGGTCGACCCGGTGGTCCAGCCAGCGTTCGCTGGTGATGTAGTAGTTGATGCCGATGACGTCGGGAGGACAGTTATTGTCGCGGAACCAGAGGAACTCCGACGCGTCGATGCCGGTGGAGGTGAGATAAGTCCACAGCGCATGGTCGGGCCCCACCTTGCCGCAGAGCAGATCCCAGGACAGCCAGCGGCGTTCGTTGTAGAAGTCGGCCAGCTCGGCCAGCTCCGGCGTGCTGTAGCTCTTGCCGAGGTCGTCGGTCTGCACCAGCTTCGCGTTCGGGTTGACCGCGCGGATGGCGCGCATCGACAGCACGACCGCGCGGCACTGGTTCAGCAGCGCCTGGATGAAGCTGCGCTCGTCGCGGCCGTGCGGATACCAGACGCCGTACAGCCCGGAAAAGCGCGCGGTGGTCAGCGGTTCATTGACCGGGGTGTAGTACTCGACCCAGGGATAGCGCTGCGCCACCGCGCCGGCGAATTCGGCCAGCTGTTCGGCAAAGTTCGGATCGATCAGGCTGGTATGGCGCGGGCCGCTGCCATGGTGGACCAGGCCGACGATGGGCGTCACGCCCAGCTTCTGCAGGCCCGGCAGCCGTTCATCGGGCCATGACCAGTCGGCGGAGGCGATGCCGTCCGGCGCGGTGCGCTCCCACAGCACCGGATAGCGGATCGCCCGGATGCCGAGCGACGCGAAGCGTTCCAGGTCGTCGCTGCGGGTTGCATGACCGTTGCGTTCCATCTGGCTGAAGTAATCGTCGAGGACCCGATTGACGGTGCATTCAAGTCCTCCCCATAGCTCGATCGATTGTGTTGTTGTCTGTCCCATGGAATGTGTCAGGCCTTTGAAGTTTTTAAAGTCTTTGAAGTGATTTGATGTGACGAATGCGCATGGAAAGGGTCCGCGGTCCGCAAGGAGCCGGCCCGCGGAGGGGCGAGTTAACAATCTATCGGGCCAGCGATGGACAATAGTCACGCCGATAGCGCGTCAAGAATGCGCGCAAGCACTCGGCCCTGCCGTGCTTTTCGCTGTCCCGGCAGGATGTCGCCATTTTTCCCTCGACAAATTCCCAAGCCGCTCCACCAGGCGGCGGCACATGGCTGTCACATTTCTTGCCTGTTATTCGCGCAGCGCCGCACGACTGGCACCGCCTGCGGCGCCCTGCAGGCGATAGCCCGCAGCGGCTTCACTGGCGCTCTCATCGGCAGCCTGTATCGGATGGCCAAGCTGCTCCAGCAATTTGTGCATGCTCATGGCTGTCACGTCCCAGGAAGTGCGCGAGAGCTTGTCGCGCATGAGGCGGATCTTCCTGAGCTTGTCATCGCTCGACATGGCCAGCGCGCGCTCGCAGGCGGCCACGAACTCCGGCGCCGTCGCCGCAATCTCCACCACGTCGCTGTGCAGGTCCACCACATCCTTGACCGGCGTGCTCACGATCGGCAGCTCCGCAGCCATGTACTCCAGCGACTTGGTCGGGCTGATGAAGCGGGTCGACTCGTTCATTGCAAACGGCATCAGGCACACATCCCACGCCGCCAGGAACTGCGGCAGCGCGCTGTAGGCCTGCTGGCCCATGTAGTGGATGTTGGGCCGCTGCGGCAGGCTCGCCGCATCGATCTTGACCACCGGCCCCACCAGCACGATCTGCCACTCCGGATGGGCATCGGCCAGCTGGCCGGCCAGCTCGGCATCGAAGCGTTCGTCGATGACGCCGTAAAAGCCCAGCACCGGCCGCGGCAGGTCCTTCAGTTCGGCATGGGCGATGTTGCGGTCGAGCGCCTGGCGGAAATGGGTGACGTCGACGCTGCTGGGAAAGCAGTGCACATTGGCATGGCGGTGTTTCTTGGCTTC
>NZ_VFAH01000027.1 GCF_008929045.1 Noviherbaspirillum aerium
GCCTTAGGCAGAGGTAGACAGCAAGTTATTGATTTAATGAGAATATTTGAAACACGCTCGCCGCAAAGCCGCATGGATGCTTGCTCGCGCTACCGTCGTAATCTGCAGTAAAAACGAAAGCACCCCTAAAAGTACGTTAGAGTAACGGTTATTGCCTAGATGATACATTTTGGGGATGTCAGAGAGCTGGCATCATGGCGCTCGAAGCCGAAGACCGCGACCCATCACGTCGAAAGAAAATATCTCTTGTCAAATTCATGCAGGTGTCGGCACATTTTGACGTCGCAGTGATCAGATGCCGCGGCGAGGCTTCGGCACCCTGATCTTGTTCGTATAAGCGATTGTCACGCATACAATTTCCGCTGACTTGGAGCCACGTGAAAGGGACTGCCGCTACAAAAACACCTGTAGACAACATGTTTTGGCAGCCGGCAGTAGGCGTTACGATCAATCTGCGTGACGTCGAGGTTATCCAGGCGAACAGGAAGCAAGTTGGACGACACATGAAGATTCCAACTCAGGCCTCTGAGGACGCACCGCGCTGCTGCCGGCCGGCCTGGATAAATGGTCTTGACGCCGGTACGGTGTAGCGCGCAGCTGTTAACGCTTCGATGACCTGGTGTTCATGCGCTTAAACATCGTGGCCACCTGTCTCTCAGTGAACTCGATGCTCATGTACACCACCGGTATCTCAAGATGCAGAATGTTCTGCAGTCGCCTTAACTTTTGATGCACATCCTCCGGATCTGCTTTTGGATTGGTGACGCAGTATGCGTGCACGATCTCGGCTAGGTTCGCGTCGGGTGCGAACACACTCGAAATATCGGGTAACCAACCCCTCGGCGGACGCGCGCCAGCGCGTACCGGTCTGAATACCCCGGTTTGTGGATGAAATGCAATTTGCAGAACAGCGTCTTTCTTCCCGTCTGCATCAGGCAAGGGTACGCGGTAAAGAGCCGCCAGTAGTGCCGCAAGACGCCGCTTGCCATCGATGAGCAACAACGGCTCGCCGTCTCTGGCTGAATGTGCATTGCTGTTGCCTTGCGTGCGCTGCATGGTAATCCAGAACGGCACAAAGCCAAAATAAAGCCCCGCGAACAGGGCGGACACATGGCTTGCAGAAAAGAAATATCGACGGGCAAAGGATGCATGGACCATCGTGCCTGCGCGGAGGCTATCAAGCAGATACGCAAGTGGAGCGGTCGTGAGCAGATGCGTTGGCCGTTCGAACGAATGAGTTGCATGGGACATGGGCGGTTCTTTCAATGAAGTGGATTTGACATGGGTCAGCCGCGCTGAAGAGGTGAGGGGATCAGCCCTGTCGTTTGTCTGCGACAGCGCTGGCTCCCCTCAGCAGGCGGTACGACCGAGGGCAAGCGCGTGTTAATCAGCGGTTGAGCGGCTGCACCAGAGCCCCTTTTAGGGCCTTCGCTTGCTTGCGGACCTGATTCTCAGAGCGTGAGGTCCTGTTTGCAACGCAAAAGATGTCCAGCACCTCGCGCCGAGGCAGTCCAGGCTGTAAGTGATAGACGGCAATCGTGTTGTTGAGCATGCTGCGCAAGCGGTGAAGCGTATTCATAATTGCTTCTCGCGAGCAGGCTGGATTCAGAGCGCAATAGTCTGCGGTTACGGCGGCGAGATCGACCTGCGACTCAAAGAGACTCGCGACATCACTCACCCAGGCCGGGTCCGCATCGGTTGCCGAGCTTGCCACCTCTAGAGCCTCCGACGGCTTCAACTGCGGGTTGAGGGCGATGCGAAATCGCACCTGCTCGTAGCGATGTGTCAATACCGGGGCCCTGTACAGCACGGACAGCAGGGACAGTAACGGCTGATTGCCGTCGATCAGTGTCTCGGGCGCGTCGATGCACACAGTGGCGCTGCTGCAAGGGGTCATCGTTTGGACGATCTTGTAGCCCACCGTACAGCCGAGATACATCGAGCGCAGCAGCTCGCACGCTTGTTCAGGTGACCAGACAACTGGACGTGCAAAATCTGCCGGCACCAGAAAGCCGGACTGCAGTCGCTGCAGCAGGTCAGCCAGACGGTCGATTACGACCTGACTTACGACGCGGTTCATCAATCTGTTCTCCTCAAAGCAGGATGGTGATAACTGCCGTAGCCCTTTGCCGCAACAGTCATTTCATCGTAAGGCCGACACGCTTTTCGCAGTGCGAGCACACAGCCGAAAACAGTGAATGAAAAGCGCCATTATTTATGTGTCGTTTTTTAAGACACGCGAGCCGCAGGCAAGGAAATTTGTGTTAGGCACGGCGCATCAGCAGCCTGCGGCTTGGCATGCGCATGCAAGCGGTGACGATGCCTGCTGTCATAGCCGCAGCCGGCATGGTGTCCGGGTACATACGATGGAATGCCGACCAAAGCTGGGCGAAGTGGAAGAGGGTGGTCAGTGTCATAAAAGGACGTGCCGCCTTGGCTATATTGACCAGTCAAGGCAGGTCGCCGGCAGGCAGCCACTAGCCGCTGTGTACGGGGGCGATCTGATGTGGTCGCCATTGAGCCTGCGATCGTGGCGCCAATCAGGAGTTTGACGCACGTTCCTACGGCTTCGTCATGTGCGACGCTTCGCAATAGATTAACGACACGGCGCTCCCTTCCAGGGCCGCACCGTGCATGCTGCGAGCGGCAGAACCCGTCAGCTGTATCAATACAGCTGACGGGTGGTCATACAGAGTTGCGGCCTGCTAAGCAGCTCTCGCGACAAGATACTTCCTTCGAAGTACGTCGATTGCCTTATCGTCCTGCTCTGGCGTGAGAGTCAGGTCTTGTCTTTCCCGTTGCTTCGGATAGACATCAATACGCTGCACGTCGATCAGGTACCAGTCGGTTGCGGCACGGGCGATGCGAAACGCTGTCGCGCCTTGGGCGTAGCTGTAGCTGTTAGCCGACGGGCCTGCCGGCACCTGGTAAAACGACGCGCCGTTGCGCTCGCGTTTGGGAATGCCGAGGGCGTCCAGCTTCGCTTCGGCCCGTCGCATGGCCGCCAATACATCCTGGGCGTCCACCAGATTGACTCGCGCCCGCTGCTGCTGTGGCGCGATCGCTTCGTCAATTGCGACGACGTTTTCCGGCACGATCTTGATTTTCATGAGATCTTTCTCCTCTTTGAAGAGTTTCGTGAATAGCGAGCAGAGTACTGCTGGAAAAATTGCCCGTGACGCCGACTAGCTACCGCACGCGTGCAACGCGTGCGCGAATGTAGTGTTGGACCTCGACCTTTGCTTGTTCGAGCAAGCGTGTTTGATTAAACCGGGAAACTGGAATCCCGGCTTCAAGGAAGATGTCAATGACGGTAAGTGGGCGATCGCTCTTGAGTGCAGCACACTTAATGATTCGCTCGTCCAGATGGTGTAACCAAGGAAGAACCAGACGCAAAAACTTGGCATTGCACACCCGAACAGCGAGCTCCATGTCGTTGTGGTGACGCTGCGCCAGCGGCTGCAAGCGAAGGCCGTGTCGGACCAACCCTTCCAGCACGTCGAGAAGCATGGGCCCATCATCAAGCGTACGTGCGGAGCCGGCGAAGCAATAGTGGACAAAGCCGTTCTTCTTCAGTAAAGATGCCTTGAACAGATCCTCTTTTTGCGTGGCGTCCATTTGTGCCAGAAACGCCTCTAGGATTGGTCCGGCTTGAAGCAAGGCGGCGGACTTGCACAATCCAGCGATAAACTGTTCGGTAAGCGCATGATCGCTGGCCAGCCGCTCGAAGAGTCGGGGAGCGAACACGCGCCAGCTATCATTGCCATGCGCCGCGCAGGCCCACACGATCGCCATGAGATGCGGTCCGCATGTCTGCGTAGCGAAGTCGACCAAACAATCAAGCGGCGATGATTGGGCAGTCATGGTGCACTCCGTTTCTCTGTCCACTATTAACGATGCGCTGGTCGGCCTCTACGTTCGCCAACGCGTCTGACAGCATTATTATTACTGAAGTCCAAACGCATACAGCATTAAACGCCCGTACTGAACCAGTGCCTATTAAGGCAAAATCAGGATGTCGCCAATCTGCAATAGGTATTGACAAATTATGATAATTATTGTAGTAACGATCCAAGCATGACTGATGCCACTATTTTTGCTTTGGAGAGGTGGCGGAAGGCCGCTAAGATTGAGCGATCAACCGTACGGCAGAGCCGCTTGCAGAGCGGTGCAATGCACGGAACGTTGTTGAAGATCAGTTTGATCCATACCTGTGCGGTCAGTGATGAAACGCCACGCCAATGGCAGAGCTAGCTCCGATCAAGCGGGCACGAAAAGTCTACCGCAGGAAATTTTGCAATAATTTTATTTATGTTAAGTTTAATATCGCAGGCCGCGTAGTCAGCGGACAAGAAAGTACATCATGAATGGGCAAGAAAGTCCGAATATATTCTTGAGGGCATAGTTTTCGGGGCATTCGGACTTTGTTGCCCACTTCATTTCAGTGGACAGAAAATTTAGACTTTCTTGCCCGTTTTCGGCCACAAATCTTTCGACGGTAGTTTAATCATCCAACGGTTCGACGATAGCCCCAAAAACCAGCAAATTTCATGGATAAAGCCATAAATCTGGTAGCTATTGGGTTTAAACCATCATTATCACCGTTTAAAATAGGAATTCCTCCAACTATTGCTGACGCACGTTCGCCAGCCTGCCTAATGATCACAATCAGCACATCCAAAGGCCTTATAAAGGTAGAAAATTGGGATGAGATTCAAAACCGCTTCGGGTTCGTAAAGGATCTCGACGCATCAGCGCACAAACTAGACACCATCATTGGGCGCTATAAGTTTGAAGATAAGGTTGCTTGTGGTCTGTCGCACTGTCGTACTCTGCATTCACGAGGGTACATCGTAACGACCAAAGATGGTCACGAGACGAACATTGGCAAAGACTGCGGCAGGAAATACTTCGGAGTGAATTTCGAGATTTTGGCTAATCAATTCGACCGCGACCTCACTGAACAAGAAAACAGAGAATTTCTCTGGAATTTCAAGCTCCGGTTGCCAGAGTTGCGGGCTCGTATTGAGGCGATGCGAAAAGGAGCCAAAGGTGCAGATTGGGTGCATAGATATAGTGATCTACTGATTACTCCTTCCACGCGTTGTCCGAAAGAGATTTCCAGACAAGTAGCTGACATGGTGAAGACCAAGTCTAATTCCCTCATCATTTCACGGGAAGCTACGGAACAGGAGATCCAGAAAATGGAGAACGATCAGAAGAAGTCTTTACCAAGACCGCACTATGTTCATGAGACGATTGCCCAAATAGCAGGCCTCGAAGCACTATACCCGGAGAACAATCTCAAAAAGCTGCTGGTGCTGGACTTGGAAGAAAACATCAAGGCTCTTAACGACCTGAACATCGATCTACTGTCATTCGAGCAGTTAAGTCGTTGGAAACGATGGGCAGGAACAGTCGAGAATGCGCTTGAATCGGCAGCGTCCATTGTCAGTACAGGGCACGTACTTCTGACTTATAAAAATCTCAAGCCTCTTGTCAATGTGTTGACTGACCACCGTGAGATTCCGTTGTTCGAGGGTTTCCTCGCGGCCCTCAACGGGACACCGGTACATAGCTAAGGATTTGCGAGGCCTTTAGATTGGCGAATGGTTTAAAGGCCTCGTAGCTCTAGTGATGTTCCACAGTCACTTATTACAAAAGCCGCCCTGGCGGGAATTGGTAGCAACTTCGGCCGGTTTTTCGTGCGTTTTTTCCAATTCGTAGTCCTTTTATGCTTTTCAACAGTTTTTAATAAGAACCCGTAACAGGCGTCATAAAACCTTCAAAGGTTAGTGGATACTTCTTTCTTACGCCAGAAACAGTGAAGGACTTTACATAAGGAAACTTCTATCGTTTTCGCGTGTAGGTCCCAAATAGTGATATACGAAGAAATAATGGCACTTCCCCATTGGCATCTGATGCTTAGTAAAAGCTTTAGCTACGTGGTTGTTAGTGTATGGCATCATCAAGCTGCTTCTTGTGAAATGACTTAAGCCGATTCACTTGAGTGTTCATCTTCTAATTTTGCTTGAGAGGCAGTTTCGTTTGCCAGCACAGAAAGTACACCGCATCCGGAAGACGCTCCGGGTACCGTGCACTGGCTTCGAAGTTCTTTCAGTTGATCCCGAAGAGCCTGCAAAGCCTTCATCTGGTTTTCGACCTCTACAAGGTGCTTGTCTAGGAATGCATTCACATCACTGCAATCAACACTTGGGTTGTCGTGAATTTCAACCAACCGCTCGACCTCTTGCAACGTCAATCCCAGTGAACGGCAGTTTCTGATGAAAGAAAGCCGTTCCAAATCCTTAGCCGCGTAGATACGGTAGTTCGAGTCCGATCGCTCTGCCTTCCCTAGTAAGCCTTTGCGCTCGTAGAACCGGATCGTTACTGTTTGGCAACCTGTTGCTTTAGCTAATTCACCAATTTTCATGCATTCCTCCATTGACCTTATACCTAGTATAAGGTCTATCCTCTACCAGTGTGTAGAATCGCCTGGAGCCAAATAGTGTCTGAATCGAATGTCCGTCGTCGCAAAAGTATCTTTTCCATACCCAAAATGGATTGCCCTTCGGAAGAAAATCTCATCCGCATGGCGCTCAATAGTAGAGAAGATGTCGAGTCATTGTCCTTTGACTTGAGAAAGCGTGAGCTGGAAGCACTCCATAGAGGCGAACCCGACGACATTCTCAGTCGCCTGGAACCCTTGAAGCTGGGCGCGGTACTCCGCGAATCTATGGACCTTCCCTTGACGGACACGACGGAACATAGGGAAAGTACCTTCTCCATCCCGAAAATGGATTGTCCGTCTGAGGAAAACCTTATTCGGATGGCGCTCGGCAACGAGTCAACTGTCACGTCATTGACGTTCAATCTCGGCCAGCAGGAGTTGAAGGTGAGGCATCAGGGCGAGCCAGAGTCTATCCTTGCCCGACTCCAACCCTTGAAGTTGGGTGCAGTCCTTAAAGACTCCCAAGTGCGGCCTTCTTCGGCACCCGATGGAGAATTGCTGAAGAGCACCTTCTCCGTCCCGAAGATGGACTGCCCTTCGGAGGAAAACATGATTCGGATGGCCTTGAGTGACTTATCAAACATCAGTTCTCTTTCCTTTAACCTCTCCAAGCGCGAGGTTGTGGCCATCCACGGTGGCGACGCCGATGCTGTCCTCAATCGCTTGGAGCGACTGAATTTGGGCGCTGTGCTTCGTGAATCGGTGCACGTTACGGCTGGGCAGGCGACTGTGAAAACAAAAGCTGCCGAAGATGCGGCCGAAGCACGTACCCTGCGTACACTTCTGGCAATCAACGGCGTGATGTTCGTCTTCGAGCTTGCTCTCGGTTTATTAGCGGAGTCGACTGGCCTGATTGCTGACTCTCTGGACATGTTTGCAGATGCGGCTGTCTACGGGCTTGCACTTTATGCCGTCGGTAAGGCGGCCAGCTTGAAGTCGAGAGCCGCCCACCTTGCCGGCTGGCTTCAGCTTCTCCTGGCAGTAGGAGCGCTTTCTGAAGTCGTTCGCCGCTTTATCTTTGGCAGTGAACCGGAATCAGCGCTGATGATGGGCGTGGGCCTGATTGCTTTGGTAGCCAATGTGACATGTCTCGTCTTGATATCGAAGAAGCGAGACAGAGGCGCCCATATGACGGCCAGCTATATCTTCTCGGCGAACGATGTCATCGCAAATCTGGGAGTCATGACTGCCGGTCTTCTGGTGGCTTGGACGAAGTCTTCATACCCTGACCTGGTGATCGGAACGATCATTGGCGTCATCGTGCTGAACGGCGCGCGCCGGATTCTTCAGCTTAGGTAGATCCATGATTCCATCAAACAAACCTGCCAGGAAACTGGCAGTCGTTGTCGCGATCCTGGTCTTTTTGACGGATCTTGCGACCAAGGAAGCCATCTTCCGTTCCTTTGCTCTACAGGAATCGATTCCGATCACTTCGTTCTTCAACCTTGGCTTCTGGCTCAATCCGGGTGCCGCCTTTAGCTTTCTTAGCGACGCAGGTGGCTGGCAGCGCTATTTCTTTTCCACGATCGCCTTTGCTGTCATCACTTGGCTGGGTGCTGGAATCCTCTTCAATGGCTCGCTGACAAGGACCGTACGGATGGCGTTTGCTCTCATTGCCGGGGGCGCTGCCGGCAATCTCTACGATCGGATTGTCCGAGGTGCCGTCATCGACTGGATCGATTTACATTGGGCCGGCTGGCACTGGCCGGCGTTCAATATCGCTGATATGGGGATTGTGTGCGGTGCCGCCCTGATGGTGGTGACCAGCATGCGACCGACTGAGTCGTCTGTCCAACGAGGAACCCATGGTTGATCTCGCCTTCCGTTTTTATGCAACCCCTGCCGTGATTGCATTTGTAATGGCACTGTCGGTTATCCCGACGCCTGCTGCATTCGCACAAGGCGGCATGGTTGAAAAACTCATCGGAAAAACAGCCGAACCTGTGTCGCCTGACCTAGCCTTTTCCGTAAAGGCCAGGCGCGTTGACGCCACGCGCATTGCGCTCGACTATTCGGTTCGGCCAGGCTATTACCTGTATCGCGAGCGCATGGTGATCGCGCTCAAAGACGCCCCGGGGGTGCGCATCGCGCGAATCAACTTTCCGCCGACCGTAACCAAGGAGGACAAAACCTTCGGTCGATCTGAAGTCTTCAAAGCGTCGTTTATCGTTACCGTCCAGCTTGAAGGCAACACAAAAGCTGCGGCAATGGTGATGACTAACTATCAAGGCTGCTACGAAGCTCTCGGCGTGTGCTATCCACCCGAATCCAAGGCCATCACGATTCCGCCCCATAGCTAGCCGGCCATTGGCTGCAGGACAGATGGCGGCAGGCCGTGGGACCATAAGAAGGCCACATGACTCACCTAAGCAGAATCAATAGCTTCCCGAGCTACGCCCGCAGGCGGGATCGCCTGGATAATGTCGTGCTCGATAGGCCCGTAGTGAGCTACGTGCTCGCACTTGTTCTTGGCATGACAATGGTGTTGGGGTACGCCCCCTTCCATCTGTTCTTGGTGCCAGTGGTAGCCCTTGCCGGCTTGTTCCGGTTGGTAGCAGCGCAAGCTTCGGCCGCCCGTGCCGCGTTGGCAGCATTTTGCTTTGGACTCGGCATGTTTGGCACAGGCGTCAGTTGGGTGTTCATCAGCCTGCATACCTATGGCGGAATGCCTGCCATGCTCGCTGTGGGTGCAACGGGCCTGTTTTGCGCGTTTCTTGCCCTGTTCCCAACGCTGTTTGGTACGGTGTGCTGGTACGCGCATTCTCCGGCTTTGTCATTCCGTATCATGACAGTTCCGGCGTTGTGGGTCGGTTCAGAATGGTTACGTGGGACCCTGTTCACCGGATTCCCCTGGTTGACTGTAGGCTATTCCCAAATTCCGGGCAGCCCACTATCAGGGTATGCGCCCGTGTTCGGTGTTTATGGCCTGTCAGCGGTCGTCGCCCTCACCGCTGCGATACTGCTGCTGGCCTTGTTCCCAAGTGCGGTTGTAAGGAGAGCGATTCCCGTTGCAATCGGAATTGGTCTCTGGATCATCGGTGCTGCTCTTCAGCAGGTCGCCTGGACCTCACCGGTGGCCACGCCTATCCCCGTGGCGGTATTGCAGGGTAATATTCCGCAGGACCGGAAATGGCGTGCAGATGCGTTGGCCCCAACGCTGCAGTCGTACCTGTCTCTGGCGCGACAGAGCCAAGCGAAACTGGTCGTGCTTCCCGAAACCGCGATTCCAGTTTTCGCCGATCAGATGTCTGCTGCATACGCGACATCACTTGCGCAGCATGCCGCAAACAATAATGGCGACATGATCATTGGTATTGTAGAGCGCGTTCATCATAACGGCAGTATTCGCTACTACAACAGTGCAATCAGCACGGGCACCTCTCCGGCGCAGACGTACCGTAAGCAACATCTTGTGCCGTTCGGCGAATACATCCCGCCATTGTTTGGATGGGTTCTCAACGTGTTGCAGATCCCACTCACGGACATGACACCTGGTGCACCGGCCGGGGCGACACTTAAGGTCGCCGGAGAGAAGGTTGCAACCAACATTTGTTTCGAGGATGTGTTCGGGGAGGAGATCATTCGAGCCCTGCCTAACGCGACGCTGCTCGTCAATCTCAGCAATATCGCCTGGTTCGGCGACTCATTGGCAATACCGCAACACTTGCAGATCTCGCAGACACGGGCGCTCGAGACCGGACGATATATGCTACGGGCGACAAATACCGGTGCCACGGCCATCATTGATCAACGCGGGCGGGTAGTGAGGCGGGCGCCTTCGCACGAAACCTTCGTATTGACGGGCATGGCGCAAGGGTTTAGCGGCGCGACTCCTTACGTCAGGTTCGGCAATGCGCCAACCATCGTCTTTATCTGCGCCGGCACGTTCATGGCGCTATGGTTCGCCATCCGCCGCCGTACTGAATTACGCACCTGCGTTCTGCCATGAATCGCCACTTAAGCAAACATAGCCAGTGATTTGAAAAGACATGCATCAACGTACACCACAACGGGCATTTAATGCCCTGCCTCCCGATATCGGGCAGGTCATCGCTTCGCTTACCGACAACGAGTTCAGAGTCAAGTCGGTGATGACATCACTCAGAGTGAAGGATCTTCCAAGATTGCAGCTAACGCGAAAGTGGTGACACCTTCATCCGTCAGGGACGCGTTATGGATCGGTGATACCGCCCTTCGCCCTGGGATCGGCGTGTTTCGGGGGCACTCCGGCGACAATCACATGCATGCGCATTATGCGCATCAGCTCACCGTCGGGATCACACAGCCAGTGTGCATTACATTGGGCTCTGAAACGCGCTGTGCCCCTGCCCTGTTCATACCCGCGGGTATTGCACATCGACTTTCGCCGGGGAATGTACTGTCCCTGTATCTGGATCCGACTACCGATGAAGCAAGGGCGGTACTGCCATTGCTCGATAGGACAAGAGATATCGTCGAACCGTCCCGACAATTGCTCTGCATCGTGCTGGACTCGTTCAGTGCGGACAAATTGACACAGCACAGTTTTGAGCGTTTCCGCAGGCATCTGCAGCTAGGCGCCTTGCCGCCACGCGATGCCCGACTGGATGCAGTATTGCACCTGTTAAATCAGTCACTTGATCAGGAAGAATTCCTCAGCCGACGCTCTCTTGCGTCGAGCTCGGGCCTGTCAGAAAGCCGCTTCTCCCACTGGTTTCGTGAACGTACCGGCATGCCGGTACGCAGCTACCGAAAATGGCTTCGTCTCGTACGCGGCATCGAGCACGTACTTGCCGGCGATAGACTGACTGACGCTGCGCACGGTGCCGGATTTTCCGATCAGGCCCACTTTACACGGACCTTCGTCGCAACCTTCGGCATCAACCCGTCACTCGCCCTGGCTCGCCTTTCCAGCCAGTCGCCCGATCAGTAGCAGTTTCGTTCAATTGCTGCATGCGGTCTTCGGACAATATGGCCTCATATCGTTGTCTGGACACCTATCATGAACTTAGTTATTCGACGCATCGTGCGCTGGAGTGCCTATCCCATCGTACTCGGCGGCTGTGCCGTCGCGCTCGTCCGCATCACATCGAGTCATTTACCTTATTGGCCATTGGCACCGCTTGTTTCGTTGTTTGGCATCGCCTGCGTGGCCCTGCTGGAGCGCCTGCAGCCGTATGAACCTGCCTGGCTGGCGGATCACGGCGACACCCGTGAGGATATGCTGCATGCCTTCGTCAGCCTGACGCTGATCTTCACCTCGGTCAAAGCGATCGACTTGGCACTTCGCTATCTCCACGTGCCAAGCACAGCAATCTGGCCAACGCAATGGCCGATGTGGGCCCAAGTGCTGCTTGCCGGAGCCATCATTGATTTCGGCTTGTGGTTCATGCACTGGGCCAGTCACAAGAATGCTTCCTTGTGGCGGCTGCACGCATTGCATCACAGCGCAGAACGCCTTTACTGGCTTAATGGCGAACGACGCCATCCACTGAGTGCAATGGTGCTCGGTACGCCCGGACTGGTACTTGCTGCGCTGGCCGGCGCCCCGCCAGCAGCCATTGGATGCTGGCTGGCCATCGTATCAGTTCATCTCGCCTTCCAGCATGCCAACCTAGATTACAGCGTCGGCCCTCTGCGTCGACTGCTGGGTGTGGCGGAAATTCATCGCTGGCATCATAAACGTGAGTACGAAGATGCCCAAGTCAACTTTGGCGAATTCTGGCTTATTTGGGATCAACTTTTCGGAACGTTTCATTACCATCGCAACGGAGTTGGTGAAGGCGACGTAGGACTGCGCAATGAACGTATGCCGGATACTTATCTTGCACAGCTCACTTGGCCGTGGCGGCGATAGGTCATCGTCGCTCTTTCCGCTCATTGTGATGGGCGCTGCAGGCAATGCTACGATCAGATGCCTAAGGTTCAGTTTTTCATTGAATAGAATTGCACTGGACAGGCTGGGATCGGCCAGTATAAACCTTGTCAGTCACATGATCGTTGTCCGAGCATATGGTGGTTACGGCACGAATATTGAGGGCTTCGCAACCGTACTACGCTGCCGTAAGGCATTGCGTAGCCCACCCGAATGTCGCGGAATATGGGAGCCGTCAGATTACCAACAATGACGGCTCCCGCTTCACATTACGGTAAGTGGATAAACAACCTTGCCGTTACCGACTAGCCCCCGCCTTGATAGACGCTACCGAGTTCAGTTGGATGTTTGCCGGCTTGGCTAGTATTGCCTGTTCCGAACGTAGAGCAACCCGCCAAGACAACAACCGCAACTGCGATGAAAAGAGTCTTCATCCTGTATTTTCCTTTATAAGAGATTGTTTCAGATGCAGGGCTTTCGCTATTACCGGGCACCGCCTCGATAGAGGTCTTCATACCCGGAAGTTGATTTAGCAGGTGTGTTCATCGACTTCGAACCAAAAGTTGAGCAACCTGCGAGAACAACAACTGCGACAACTGCGAACAGCTTTTTCATGGAATTTCCTTTATTTCAAGTTTAAAGATATGGTTGGGTGGCTGATACCGACACCAACCGAGCATCAATGACGCGGCCACGGCGGAGCAACGGTAGCTACCGGATGCACGCAACGTAGCCTTGGACGCCAAGATTCATTTGCTGCGCCTCATTCCGACACGCCGTTCTCGAGACGCAATACGGCTTGTTCAGCGGTATTTGTCTCGCCCAGAATGCGCAAGGTGACACTCGTAGCCATGTCGGCATACAAATTAACCTTGTATGGATTCCCCGCCAGTCACGGCAAGACACCTGTCGCAGACGGTGGACGAAATCCTTCCGTGCAAGACAATGTCAGCCTGTTTGGCTCTGCGTGTATTCGAAGGAGTTCAGCGAGAGTCCCACCCGAACGACAGGGACAGAAAGCAAAAAGCTCGTCGCTTATGCGGTAAGCCGCCGGTCAGGTCTATCAGGACCATCCGGTATATGGGAGGAGTAAAGCAGCGGCGGCGAAGCGAGTGTGCTACGGCCGTGCAGGAGGAAGGTGGAGGAGATTGCGGGAGCTAACGACGCCTGGCACGCCTGATGGCAATACTCACATTCATGCAGGGACGCTGACTTTCCTTTGTCCGGGTCACCCTTGCCCTTAGCGCCCTTATGGTCGTCAGCATGATGTCCAATGTGGGTGACATGTTCTTTCTCGTGTTGGCAATAGGATGCAATCACTGCCCACGAATATTGCAGTGGAAGGAGTGCCAGCAGAAAAATGAGAATCAGTTTTTTCACAGATGGATTGATAGCGAACGAGGACGCAAGTTCAACGCGTATTTTTTCGAGGCCGTAACAAGTTATGGCAACACAAGGTTGACCGCTTTCTCAATGGGCGGATAGCAGACGCCCAGCTTTTCATGGCATCCCTGGTATGACGCGACCAACGTGATTGTCTTACCCTTTGTCGCACCATTTAACGCCAGTTCGACTGGGACGGCCTTCTTATACACCTCTGTCCGTCCAAAAATCTGGTCAGTCTTCATTTCACCAGGTGGCAATTTCACTGCATTGATGCTGACGCCATTTGCGTTCTTGAGCGCAAATTGAACTCGCTGCTTGTAGAGGTAGTACCCCTTTGCAGGAATAAGGTTTGCGGACAAGGCGTTGGTCCCCTTTGCCACCACTTGAAATTTGAACGCTGCATCAGGCTCAAGCAATTCATCTTCGTTGGTATTCGAGAACAGCCCTTTGACCTTGTCCTGCAAACCTGGCGAAGACGATTGCTGCGCATGCGCAGGCAAAGTCAAAGCCGCCACTAGAGGGGTAAGGATTATTGCTGCCTGTATTGCCTTGATTTTCATAGCGCGTTCTTCAATGTACACAGCTTCGCAGAAGCGGTCTATTTCTTCCACACCTAGTGCTGATGATGTGTTTCAGTTTCAGTATGTTCCGGACCAGATCCAATGACACAGAGCTCCCCTTCCAATTCCACATCGACGGTCACATGCTCGAAGGTATGCTCGTCAAGGAGACTTCGGACACGTGCCTTGGCATCGATCATTTCCTCGCGGCTGGCATCGCGTTGCATCACGAGGTGGGTCGTGAGGACATGGACCTCGCCATCAACTGTCCAGCTGTGCGTGTGATGGACTGAAAGGACCTTGGGATGAGCAAGTACTGCTCTCTCGAATGCCACCACATCAAACGCTTCCGGTACCTTCTGGATGAACACATTGAACACCTTGCGCAGATTTCGGACTACGTTCCAGAGCACAAACAGCGAGATGCCGATGGACAGCAACGGGTCAATGATGGGCAAGTCCCATACGGTCATGATGCCGGCGCCGATCAGAACCGCAAGCCAGCCCAGCGTGTCTTCCAGAAGGTGCCAACTGACGACTTGCTCGGTCAGCGAAGTGCCGCGCCTTACCCGGAGTACAGCCGCGCCGTTGAAAGCAACACCGATCACGGCCAGGATCATCATGCCCGGAGCGTTGACTTCCTCGGGAGCGAACAAGCGAGACGCCGCGTTCCAAAGTACAAAGCCCAGGCCAACGATCAGAACCAAGCCGGTAATCAGTCCGCCAAGTAGAGAATACCGACGATAGCCATAGGTATTCTTTGCGGTACGACCACGCCGCGATAACCTATCGAAATACCAGGCCAGGCCGAGCGACATCGAGTCGCCCAAGTCATGAACCGCGTCGCTCAGGATGGCAATACTGTTTGTATATAGGCCGCCAATCACTTCAATAATCGTGAAGGACAGGTTGAGCAAAAAAGCAGTTTTCAAATTTCCGCTGCTTCCATGCCCATGACCATGGTCATGACTACCGTGTGAATGACCGCTACCCATTTTCGCTCGCTGTTGTGTTGTCCAAATGATGGGACGTGCCGCCGCAATCAAGCCGCACGCCAACTCCGAGTCGGTATTATTTCAGTGTGAAGCGAACGCTTTGCGGCTTGCCACCGGTCGTAACAGACGCAACGACCTTGGTGCCCTTGTCGACTTTAAACGTTCCTTTGGCCTGAAGCTTGTTCTCGCCCGCCGGAGCCAGTTTGACTTCAGATTTGTCGGAAGCCGACAGTAGCGTCAACGTCGCGCTGGCATCCTTGGTATCGACCGGCTTGCCATGGTCGGTGATGTACAAAGTCAGTGTGTCGGACTTTGCAACCAGTTCGTAGTTCACATCCTTGACGACCGACACAACGCCGCCGTTTGCCGGTTTGGCGTCGTGCGCGTGCTCGCCACCTTTCTTGTCGTCGTGGTTATGGCCTTTGTGGTCATCGGCCGCCAAACCGAGATTTGCGAGCGACAGGGCGAGAACGGCGATAGACGCGGAAGCCAATTTGTGCAATTTCATAGTTTCTCCTGAGTAGTGATGGAACACTTTGGTATTTCAATCATAGGTGTCCCCGTCGTCGCACAACGGGGACGGACTGCTTAAGTAGGCAATTGCTGAGGAACCGCCTTTATCGGGGCAACTTGTTCTTCGATTTCCTCTTCCTTACGGTAAGCAAGACGATACAGAAGCGGAAGAACCAGAAGCGTCAAGGCCGTCGACGAAAGAATGCCGCCAATGACTACGGTGGCCAGCGGGCGCTGCACTTCAGCCCCTGTACCTGTTGCAAGCGCCATGGGCACAAACCCAAGCGATGCTACCAAGGCGGTCATCAATACGGGACGCAATCGGGTCAGCGCGCCTTCACGCACGGCGGAATCCAGGGAATGACCTTCCTCTCGCAGGGTACGAATGAAGGAAATCATCACCAGACCATTCAACACCGCCACTCCGGAGAGGGCAATGAAGCCAACCGCCGCGGAGATGGATAGCGGAATACCCCGCATCCATAGCGCGACCACACCGCCTGTCAGCGCGAATGGAATACCGCTGAAGACGAGAAGTCCATCCTTGAGGTTGCCAAACATCGCAAACAGTAGCGTGAATACCAACAGCAATGCCAATGGCACGACGACTTGCAGGCGCTGAGCAGCAGACTGCAGCTGCTCGAACTGGCCACCCCAGGTTGTCCAATAGCCGGCGGGCACTTTAACTTGGTCACGGATGGCCGATTCCGCTTCAGACACGAATGAACCGATGTCCCGTCCGCGCACGTTGGCACTGATGACGATACGCCGCTTACCGTTTTCTCGGCTGATCTGGTTGGGTCCGGGAGCAAGTTCCAGATTGGCCACTTCACCCAATGGAATGAACGTCGCTCGTCCATTGCCGTTTTCTGCGCGGGGCAGCGAAATCGGCAGCCGCTTCATCGCCTCGAGGTCGTTGCGCAAGTTTTCCGGAAGCCTGACAATGATGTCAAAGCGACGGTCGCCCTGGAACAGCGTGCCGGCTTCCTTGCCACCAATTGCGGTTGCCACCATGTCCTGAACATCGCCGACATTCAAACCATAGCGGGATGCTTTCTCCCGGTCGATATTGATGGTCAACATAGGCAGGCCTGTAGTCTGTTCCACCTTGACCTCGGCCGCCCCAGACACCCTGCCCAACGTGGAGGCAATCTTGGCCGCCGTGTCGTTGAGCACATCCATGTCGTCGCCGAATAGTTTGACCGCTACGTCGCTTCGCACGCCGGATATCAGCTCATTGAAGCGAAGCTGGATTGGCTGTGAAAACTCGTAGTTGCTGCCCGGGATTTTGGAAATGGTTTGCTGTACAGCCGCCAACAATTCATCGCGAGTCTTCCTGGGCTCAGGCCACTGATCCTGGGGCTTGAGCATGATGTACCCGTCCGAGATGTTGGGCGGCATCGGGTCAGACGCAATCTCGGCCGTACCGGTACGCGCGAAGATGCGGTCGATTTCTGGATGCTTCTGCTTCAACGTCCGTTCAAGCTGCTGCTGCATTGCCACCGACTGCGACAAGCTGGTACCCGGGATGCGCAGTGCCTGGATCGCAAAGTCACCCTCGTTCAGACTCGGCACGAATTCGCTTCCCAAACGGGTGGCCAGCAGGCCCGACAGGATGATGGTCACCGCGGCAAACGTCAGTACCACGGGCTTGTTCGCCATCACGAAGTCCAGTACGGGGCCATAGAGACGCTTGGCTCCCTGCATGACGACATTCTCTTTTTCAGCCACTTTGTTGCCGATGAAGAGCGCGACCGCGGCAGGGATGAAGGTAATCGACAGAATCATCGCGCCCAGCAAGGCGATCACCACCGTCAGGGCCATCGGATGGAACATCCGGCCTTCCACGCCGGTCAGCGCGAAGATTGGCAGGTAGACCACCATGATGATGAGCTGGCCGTACAACAGCGGCCGACGTGCTTCCCGGGATGCGGCAAACACTTCATGGAAGCGCTCGGCCCGCGTCAATGGCCGTCCATGGTGCGCCTGAGCATGGGCAAGCCGGCGGACGCAGTTCTCGACAATCACGACCGCACCGTCAATGATGATGCCGAAATCCAGTGCGCCTAAGCTCAGCAGGTTCGCACTGACCTTGTTCGATACCATGCCACTGAAGGTGAACAGCATCGACAGTGGAATGACCATCGCCGTGATGAGGGCTGCGCGGATGTTCCCAAGGAACAGGAACAACACCGCAATGACCAAAATAGCACCCTCGATCAGATTCTTCTTTACCGTGTCGATGGCCTTGTCGACCAGGACCGTGCGGTCATACACGGTGATGGCCACCACACCTTCCGGAAGGGTGCGGTTGATCTCGGCCATTTTCTTGTCCACGGCCTGGGAAACCGTACGGCTGTTCTGGCCAATCAGCATGAACACCGTACCGAGGACAACTTCCCGTCCATTCTCGGTGGCAGCACCGGTACGCAGCTCGCGACCAATTTCGACTTCGCCGATATCGCGCATCCGAATAGGCACGCCCTGGACGGTACCCAGAATGATATTACGGATGTCCTCGATGGACTGTACCTGGCCGGGCGCACGAATCAATAGCTGCTCGCCGCGCTTTTCGATGTAGCCAGCCCCGGCATTGCCATTGTTACGGTCAAGCGCGTTGACCACGTCCTGCAGTGTCAGGCCATAGGACGCCAGTCGTTCGGGAACCGGTGCGACCTGGTATTCCTTCTCGAAGCCGCCAATCGAGTTGATTTCCGTGACGCCAGGAACGTTACGCAGCTGCGGCTTGATGATCCAGTCCTGGATTTCACGCAAATCGGTCGGGGTGTACGGCGTGCCGTCGGGCTTTTTCGCGCCATCCTTGGTCTCGACCGTCCACAGGTAAATCTCACCCAGACCGGTGGAAATCGGTCCCATGGCTGGCGTCACCCCCGCCGGCAACCTCTCCTTGGCTTCCTGCAGTCGCTCATTGACGAGTTGCCGAGCGAAGTAGATATCGGTGCCATCCTTGAAGATGACGGTGATCTGCGACAGGCCATATCGCGACAACGACCTGGTTTGCTCCAGATTGGGCAAACCGGACATGACTGTCTCTAGCGGATAGGTGATCCGCTGCTCCGTTTCCAGAGGCGAGTATCCCGGTGCTGACGTATTGATTTGGACCTGAACGTTGGTAATGTCAGGGACCGCGTCAATGGGCAGTTTTTGATAGCTGAATATGCCAATGGCGGCCATGCCGAACACGGCAAGCAGGACCAGCCATCGCTGCTCGATGGCAAAGCGTATGATGCGTTCAAACATGGATAAGTCCTTTTCGCATCAGTGAGTATGTTCGGCGCTGGCTTTACCCTGCTCCGACTTGACGATGAAGCTGCCCGCGCCTGCGTACTTGCTGCCCGCCTTCAATCCCTTGACCACCTCGACTACCTTGCCGTCAGTGCGGCCGAGGGTGACTTGCTGGGGAAGGAAGCCGCCGGGAACGCGAACGAAGATGGTCGGCTTGTCGTTGACCGTCTGAATGGCATCGGTACTCACCGCGACCGGAACTTCGGCTTGGTTCGAGACGATTTCAACATTCACGAACAGACCTGGGCGCCAAGACATGTCTGGGTTCGGCAGTGAAACCCTGGCTTTGGCGGTACGGGTTTGTTCGCCAAGCAAAGATCCAACGAAAGAAATCGTGCCGGGTGCTTTCGCATCGAATGCCGTCGCCTTGACGGTAACTTTCTCGCCGACGCGAACTGCGTTCAGGTCTTTTGCAGGGACAGCAACCTCCGCCCACACTGTCGACAAGTCCGAGATCGTGAAAATGTCAGCGTCTTCCTTGATGGCTTCGCCGAGGGAGATGTGTTTTTCCATAATCATGCCATCAAACGGTGCCCGGATTTCGTAGGCATTCAGTGAGCCACGGCTGGATGCGCCGGTACCCAAGGCACTGAGTTTTTGCTGAACATTCCGGACAGCGATTTCCGCTTCCTGCATCGCCTGTTCAGCCTGCAGGTAATCCTGCTCCGCCGAAATCTTTTCCTGCCAGAGCTTCTTTTCGCGTTCGTACGTGGTTTTGGCCAATGCGAGTCGCTTTTGTGCGGCCAACAATTCGCTGCGTTGCTCTGACAGGCCCGAGCTTGCCAGGACGGCCAACACTTCGCCTTTCTTGACCTTCTGCCCGAGATTGACCTTGACGCTCTCAACGACACCGGCCATCCGAGGTACGACATGCGCTGTCCGGTCCTCGTTGTAGCGGATCTCGCCAGGCAACGTGAGCGAGCTGTTGATCCTTGCCGGACCTGCGGTATTGACAGTAACGCCGGCCGCCTTGGACTGCTCGTCATTCATTGCGATCGTGCCTTCCATCTCCTCGAAGGTGAAGAGGTAAGGCTCGTTGGCTGTTTGTGCTGCGACCGTCGCTTCGAATACGTGGGGTTCCGGCACCGAAGTGCTGCTCTTCAGGTAATCCTTTTCAGGAGTAAAGGCGAGTTCCTGTTTTCCGCCATCCGGACGGGTGAGAGTAATAGAAACTTTTGCTGAATTCGGAGGGAGCGGCTTTTCCTTCTCGTACATGTAGACATGGAAACGTGGCTCTCCGCCTTCTTCGGCCATCAGCACCTCAAGCCCGAAGTCGCCTTCGGTGAACAATTTCCCGCCATGAGGGCCTTTTGCCTGTTCTTCCTCATGACCATGTTCATCGCCATGCTCATGTCCGTGCCCACCTTTCTCTTCAGCGTGTGCGTGCTTGTCACCGCCTTTTTCGCCGGCATGTTCTGCATGCCCGCCGCCGCCGTGGCCGTGTCCATCACCTGCCGGTTTGGGCTTATTCATCGTCATGATGAGCACGCCAAGCAAGACGCCGATGATAACGATGGCGAGAATGGAAAATAGCTGTTTCTTCGTAAGATTTTTCATGATCTGCTCTTATTGCTTGGTCGCGGGCGTAGCTTCCCCGAGAATGCGGTCGATATCGGCGGCTGCCCGGTGCGCCTCAGACAGCGCTCGCAGGTACTGGGACTTGGCTTGCAGCAGCGTGCGCTGGGCATCGAGCACATCCAGGAAGCCGAATTTCCCGAACTCGAACCCTTTCGAGGCGGCGTCATAGGCGCTCTGGGCACCCGGGATGACTTCCTTCTGCAGGGACTCCGCCTCCTGACGCGATACACTCAATTTTTCATAGGCCTGTGCGACCTCGCCATCCAGCCGGATCTCTGTGGCGGACAGTTCGTCGCGTGCCTTGTCGACGCGGCGTAGCGATTCCAGGACGTTTCCGCGATTGCTATCGAAGAGAGGAAGCGGGATCGAAACGCCAACCACAGCTTGGTTACGGCCCAACTCTTCAGAGCGCTTGACGCCGAGAGTGACTGCCATGTCCGGGATGCGGCGGCTGCGCTCTACCTGTGCCAGTGCCTGGCGATGATCGACTTCGTAGCGAGCCCGGGATAGTGCCGGAGACGTTGCCAGTCTCCGGGTAAGCATGTCTGTACTAGGCAACTCGGGCAACACATCAAGCTGACCTTCAGCCTTCTCGAATCGAGGAATCAGATTGCCCCAAGTGGCACTGAGCCGCTTGCGAGACGAGCTTAACTCGCTTCTTGCCTGAGCCAGTTCAAGGCGAACGCTCGATTCCGCCACGCGTGCCTTCGTTTCTTCCACAGGCGACACCTTGCCGGCTGCAACGCGTTTGTTGGCGACATTCGTCGCTCTCTGAGCAAGTTCACCTGCTTCCTCGGCAAGGCGAACGCGTTCCTGTGCGGCGAGAACATCAAAGAATGCAGTAATGACGGCCGCACGGATTTCGGCTTTTTTAGCGTTCAACTCGGAAGACGCAGCGGACAGGCTGCTTTCGGCAGCGCGCATGCGCGCAGAGCGCTTCCCGCCTAGCTCAATCGGCTGACTGACTGTTAACGTGGACTCCCGGGTCTCACGGCGCCGGTCTTCAATACCCACTTCCAGCGAGGGGTTGGGCAGCACATTGGCTTGCAGGAGCGTGGCCTCGACCGCCTGAAGCTCATACTGGGCTGCGGACAGGTCCGGGCTGGAATTCATCGCCAAGGCTATTGCAGCCTGTAGCGTCAACGGCAACGCCGGTTCGACTGCACGGCCGGCATTAGCCTGTGCAGCCAGGTGTGCGCTACCAAGTCCGGTCGTTACGGTTTGCGCACTCCCAGGCAAACTGAATACGGCCAGACTGAGCGGTAAAAGATACCGATACATCAAATTCTCCTGACAAATGGGAAAGAATTTGACGAGACGTCACCCCGGTTTTACGTTTTGATAGTCGTGGCAATTCGTCTCGTCGCGTTAGGCGACAAGACGCCAGTCTGGCTTTCGGGGGCCAGATGGAATATGGGAAGAATAATTGTCCGGTAATCGTGCATGATGCACGACATCATTGGGTGGGACACCCGCAGGGAAGGTGGTTAAGAACGATGCCTGAGCAGAAAACTGGCAGATGCCACAATCGTTGTCGGCCTGGGTGTTCTTGCTCGGTTCTTCCGAGTCATCCTCCTCGGCCTGGTGCTGATGCGTATGGTGGCCAAAGTGGGAGGTTTGCTGTTCTTGTTCGTGCTGGCAATACGCAGCCGCCGCTGCCCAGGCATACTGGAGCGGAAGTACGGCTAACAGCAGAATAAGAATAAGCTTTTTCACGGGCGAGATATTAGCATTGATTTCTTGCCTTTTGGCCTGCAAGAAATCGATAGACGGCCATTTGAGTGTGGTTAGTCAAGCAATGTCTTGATGGCGGGATCAACTGGCAGCCGCTTGAACATGTTGATGTTCGTGCCTCCGGTATTTCCTGTCGGGACGATGCCAACGGCTGAACCGATGGCACCAAGAACAATACGCACACCTTGACCAACCACTTCACTTGCCGATCGGCGCTTGATGCCAATTCTCAGCATGCCCCAATGGGTAATGATGTGCGGCACGACATACCGTTGTCCCAGCACATGGGCAACCTCCAGATGCTTGTACGCCTGGTCAAGCTGCCCTCGTGCGTAGCGATTGCGCGCAGCCGCCATTTCGGATTCAAATGCTTTCTTCAATTCAGCTTTCATAGATCAACGGCGTTTGAGTTCGATGGTGACAGTCCTCGGTGCAACGGTCACAGGAGCTGTTGCTGTTTTCATCTCAGCGCGTGCCTGCGTGATGACGGACCGTGCAGCGCTCAAGCCAAGAAGACCCATGATGCAGGCCACCACAATGTCGGGCCACCCGGAACCCGTACCGAACACGCCCAAGGCCGCCAGCATCACGGCAACGTTGCCAATGGCGTCATTACGCGTGCAGAGCCAGACAGAGCGCATATTGGAATCGCCATTACGGTACGCAAACAATAATGCCGCTACGAGCAAATTGGCCAGTAGCGCAACGAAGCCAATGGTGCCCATCGTAATGTGTGCAGGCACGGTCCCGGTTGTGACACTCCAGAACGCAGCGGCCAAAACAAAGATGCCATAGCCTCCCATCGTCAAGCCTTTGATCAGAGCCGTACGCGAGCGCCAGATAGGCGCCAAGCCCAGAACAAAAAGCGAGACCGCGTAGTTCGCCGCGTCACCGAAAAAGTCAACGGCGTCGGCCAGCAACGATACCGAACCGGCGGCCCAACCGCTGAATAGCTCGACGCCAAACATGCCGGCGTTGACCACCAGCGCGATACAGAGAATACGACGGTAGGTCGGGTCTACTGGAGGTTTATCTGAGGCGCAAGCGCCTGCGCAACAATCAGCCATTTGATGCTCCTTCTCGTCTATAGCAGCATTACACACCCTGTAGTGACTACAGGATCAAGCTCTTTTAAAGAGGAAAATGTGGCGAAGAACTTGTATAAATGTCATTTCTTTGTATGCGTCTTACTTCCGCTTGACCGCTTCGCGCTGTCTTTCCTGGCGTAATCAGCTGCGTCTTTTCCGGAGCGCTTCTTTGGACGCTTTGGAGGTCGTCGAGACAAGTAATAATAAAGACCAATCGCAATTGGGATGAATACAAGCAACATTGCCACTTGGATATTTATAAGAAAGTCAGGCATGGCGATGTACCTTGTTGAAACCTGCGGCTAGCAGGCGCTGTGTATCCGCAGGTTGGTGAAACGTCGTTGTTGGGCGGGTTATTTTGCCGCCGCGGTGGTCAATTCCTGTTCCACCAGTTTCTGCAATTGCTCCGGACCGAAGGATGGTAGCGGCTTCCCATTCACAAAAAACTCCGGTGTGCCCCTGACGTTCAATGTTTTCACGTCCTGAAGGTCTTGCTCGATGATGCGCGTGAAATCCGGGGATTTCATATCGTCTTTCAAGCGTGCCATATCAAGGTCGAGTCCTTCAAGGTGAGGCCACAGTAGATCGAGATGCGCTGAATGGTCCGGCGCCCACTGCGGCTGCGCTGCAAGCACCGCTTCAAGCGTTTGCCAGTACTTGTTCTGCTTCCTGGCGGCTTCCAGAACCTTGACCACTTCGTCTGCGCCCTTGTGGAAAGGTGCGTATCGGATGGTCAGCCGAATTTTCTCGGGATTTGCCTCCATGATCTTTTTAACAAAGGGATAAAAGGCGCGGCAGGACTCGCAAGCCGGGTCGAAGAATTCGACGATGTGTACCGGCGCACTGGCATTGCCCAAGGTCGGCGAGTGGAACCGCACAAGCGCCTCACTGTTCTGGGAGGTGGCTTGCGTCGCCTGTTCAGTCTTTTTCGATTGATAGAGATTGATGCCGAGAGCAAATGCAACCGCCAGAATGACCGCGGTCGCGACGAAGATGGTCTTTTGTTTCATTTTGATGCCTTAAAATGAGTAATGATGAGCAGTGCAGCGATGGCTGCGAAGGCGGCCACGGAGAGCATCGGTATGGTCAGAAATCCAAACCATTCGATCTGCTCCTGCGAGCACGGCACGCCTTGTGTGCAAGGTGTCATCGACTCGGCAATGACGCCTTCGGCAACCAGAAGGTGGAACACAGCAATGCCCAATCCAATAAGTGACAGCGGAAAAGCGTATCGCACGACTTTCACGTCCAGAGGAAAAAGGCCTGCGCTAAGAATGAGTACGAGCGGGAACATGCAAATGCGCTGGTACCAGCACAGCACACATGGTGTCAGCCCCATGACCTCACCCAGGAAAATCGCCCCAAGGGTGGAAACCGTTGCCAAAACCCAGCTCAGGAATACCAAGGGCCATAAGGAAGTTTTTATGTCTGTTGATGCCATCATGTTTTGAGCAGCGTTTTGAGGTCTTGTACGATGTCTTCGGCTGGCTGGGCATCCCTGAAAAACAGGCGAAGGCGGCCCTGCGGGTCAAACGCGTAGGTTTGGCCGGAATGGTCCACCGTGTAAAAGCCGTCTTCATTTGGCTTCTGCAGCACGCGAATTACCTTGAACTCCTTCGCCGCAGCGTCAACCTGTTGCTCAGTTCCAGTCAAGCCAAGGAACGGCGGGTGAAAGGCGGGAACATACTTGGCCAGCAGCTCCTGCGTGTCCCGTTGCGGGTCCAGCGTGACCATCAGCACTTGTACCCTTTCAGCGTCCTTGCCAAGCTTTTCCATGGCTGAGGCCAGCTTCACCATTGTCGTCGGGCAGACGTCGGGGCAATTGGTATAGCCGAAGAAGAGGACAACGGCTTTGCCCTTGAAATCAGCAAGAGTCCGCGGCTTTCCAGTATGGTCTGTCAACTGGAATTCCTTGCCCCACTCGCCGCCGGTAATGTCCACCGACGCAAACTTCTGGTCAGGGATGCTCTTGTTGTCACATCCAAGCAAGACGGTGCCAGCCAGAAGCAACGCTGCTACATATCGTAATTTCATGTGCGACCTCCGCATTACTTGCCAAGTGGACGGACTAGCACTGAGACGACTGAAGTATTTCTCGCCTTCTTAGCATCTTCGAACGTCAGCTTCATTGTCAGGTTTTCCCCGGCCGACAACGGCTTCTTGAGACCGAGCAGCATCAGGTGTAAGCCGCCTGGCGCAAGGTCGACGGTTTGCCCGGCTTGAATAGCTAGTTCACCGTGCTCCCGCATTTTCATGACGCCATCATGGTGATGCATGGTGTGAACCTGAACGTCCTTGGCAACCTCGGTCTGAATGTCGACCAGACGCACAGCATTGGAACTGCTGACTTTCATGTACACGGCTCCGACCGGCTGCCCTGGGACAGTCGCACGTGCCCATGCATCAGTCACCGAAACGTCGGCAAATGCGCTTGAGGTCACACTGGCAAGTAATGTGGCGAGCAATAAAGTTTTCATGGCTTCAAAAAAGTGGAATTTGAGGATGGGCGTCAAGCCTGCAGTAGGTCGCGCGCTCAGCGCCCTGCGTAACAGAAGCAGCCAGAACAACCGCAACTAAGATGGCGGAAGCTTGGTTCATAGGCGTAGCTACCCCGCCCTAACTACCTGAGCGGGAGCACTGCAAAGAAAATCAAGAATGCGTAGGTGGGGCGCGAGATTGTGCGGGCGCCCATGTGAACAAGGGTCGAGGCGCCTGGTAGAAGAGGAATGGGCGGGGAAAGGAAGCTACTGTGTTCAATATGGCCGACACGGTAGCAGGGACTGGTCCTGGCGTATCACTGTGGATTCTGCAAAATGGACAGTCTTCAAAATGCTGGTCATGTTTGACCGTCGAGAACGGCTTCAAGGTGCCTTCGTAAGGAACACTAACTTGCTTGACTCCCGAGGCCGTGCAGATTTCGACCGTCTTCGGTGATGAAGGACTTTTCGCAGCAAAGGCGTGCGAAATCGACGGCGCAAGAGCGACCAGCAGGATGGCGAGCAATGCCATCCATGCAGTCAGGAGTCTTGTGTACCGAGTTGTTCTCATTTTTGTATTTTATCGCACCCGTTCTGTTGAGACCTCCGAACAGACCTCAGTGGTGCTCGGTCACAAGCGTAGTTGCAATCCTCTCTATGGAAAATAGACGCAACCAAATTGACGTACAATGTCCGTAGTAACTACGGGGTTTCGGCAAGGGGGGATGAATATGCGTATTGGGGAACTGTCAAAACGTACAAGTTGCGACATTGAAACTATCAGGTATTACGAGAAAAGCGGTTTGTTGGCAGAACCGGGAAGAAACAGTAGCGGATACCGTGAATATGCGACGGAGCACCTCGAGCGACTCCAGTTCATCCGCCACTGCCGTTCGTTGCAGCTGAGCTTGGCAGAAATTCGTGTGCTGCTTGACCTGCAAGCCAACCCTGCTTTGGGATGCCAGAGCGTCGATGAGCTCCTTGATGGGCACATTGCGCAAGTGCGCGAACAAATGGCTGCTTTACGTACTCTTGAGCAGCAACTGGTCAAGCTCCGCAAACAATGCCAAGGGCCACATTCAGTTGAGGAATGCGGCATATTGCAAAATCTGAACGAAGCGGCTGAAAGTCATGAATGTGCTTGCCATGATGACGGCGATAACACTAAGTAATTGAAACAGGAATCACGGATGGCAACAGTTTTCTTCTCATATAGCCACGTTGACGAAGCGCTCAGAGACAAGCTCGAGGAGCACCTGTCGATGTTGAAGCATCAGGGCCTCATCGAATCTTGGCATGACCGGCGTATTCTCGCTGGGTCCAACATTGACGATGAAATTGATGAGAATCTCGAGAAAGCGGACGTCATCCTCTTACTCGTAAGTTCTAGCTTCATTGCGTCGAGCTATTGCTATGGCCAAGAAATGAAGCGCGCAATGGAGCGGCATCACGAAGGAACGGCTCGAGTCATTCCCGTGATTCTTCGCACATGTGACTGGCACCCAGCTCCGTTCGGTAAGCTGTTGGGTGCGCCTAAGGACGGCAAGGCCGTTACCACTTGGCCTGACCAGGACGAGGCCTTCACCGACGTAGCAAGACAGGTCCGCCAAGTAGTTACAGCAACTACTACTAGAAAGGAAGTGGCACAGCCGGCTTCGGCTACCGGCGCTCGTCAAGAGGCTTTCCTGGCATCGCCCGCGAGACCCGCATCGGCGGCCGCGCAGGAACCAAGCCTCACCCCGCGCTCCAGCAACCTCCGTTTGAAGAAGGATTTTACGGAGTTCGACCGTGACCAGTTTCTGCTCGACTCATTCGAATACATGGCGCGCTTTTTCGACACGTCACTGCAAGAGCTTGCGGCCCGCAATCCTGGCACCCGAGGACGTTTTCAGCGCATTGACGGTCGTTCTTTTACTGCCGTAATTTACCGCGACGGAAATGGACTTGCTGAATGCACCATTCGCGTCGATGGTCACGGCGGACGTAATAACTACCTGTCGTACGTAAACAGCGCCTCGGCGCCTCCGGGCACATCAAACGAGATGATGCATGTCGAAAGCGATAACCAAACGCTGTACTTCAAGCCGCTCGGAATGCGAGTTTTTGGCGGCCGGCAGGAGCAGAAGCTATCTCAAGAGGGAGCGTCGGAGTATTTCTGGGATATGTTGATTGAGCACCTCCAGTAAGAGGTCGGGAATCAATTCCCATTTGGATCAGTAGAAGCAAGTGTATGCGTAGTTGGCTGGCCTCTACAGCGTTATATCGGTAGGAATTCGTTGATTTCCCGAGCTGTGTCTCGAGCGCTACGCATCACCCCAATGAGCGTAGCAGACGCGAAGCCAGTCCACTCGCCATAGCCTACAAGCCAAAGACGTCCTTCACTTTTTGCGTGGGTCCCGAGCACATCAACCCGCCCGTTCGGCGTAACACCACCCAATTCTTCGAGATGCTTTAGAACTGGCTCGAAGCCAGTGCACCAAATAATTGCTTCGACGACCTCCTGGCTATTGTTGGTCCAGACAACCCCACCTTCTGTGAAATGGTCGACAACTTTAGGGTGGTCGAACACTCCTCGAGAACGAGCTTCACGAACAGGCGGAACCATGACAATGCGCACAGCTGTTCCGGACTTACTCCAGTTCGTCCTTTGTTTCGTCCTGGCTAGTTTCGTGGCTCATTGCGGCTGCAGCTAAGCTAGTAGCCAAATCCGGAAACGCTTCCTTTCGTTCACTGTATCGGCTCGTCAGGTAGTCCGAACGGTCTCGCACAAGCAAAGTGAACTTGTAGAGCTCTTCCATGACGTCCACCAGACGCTCATAGTAGGACGATGGCTTCATGCGCCCGTTATCATCGAACTCCTGATACGCCTTGGCCACCGAAGATTGGTTCGGTATGGTCACCATCCGCATCCACCGCCCCAAGACTCGCAGCTGGTTGACCGCATTGAAGGACTGCGAACCTCCCGATACCTGCATGACCGCCAGAGTACGTCCCTGTGTCGGGCGAATGCTTCCAATTTCCAGAGGTAGCCAATCGATTTGGGACTTGAACACGCCGGTCATCGCACCGTGGCGCTCTGGACTGCACCAAACTTGCCCTTCGGACCACTCTGACAGCTTTCGGAGCTCCTGCACCTTGGGATGGTCCGCGGGACAGCTGTCCACCATTGGGAGGCCGTGCGGGTCAAACACCCGCGTTTCCGCACCGAAGTGCTGCAAAATACGCTCCGCTTCCAAGGTAAGGAGGCGGCTGTAGGACTTCTCGCGCAGTGAGCCGTACAGCAGCAGGATGCGCGGCGGATGCGTAGACACCGTCGCTGCATCTAGCTTTTCCTGCGTCGGCACGTCGAGATGCGGGGCGCTGACGTTGGGGAGGTTCGACAGGTCAGCCATTTCCTTTGACCCTCCTACCATCGGCGTCAATGACAGCTTCACCGTCTTCCTTGCTGAACGGGCCTTTCTGCGGCAATGGGAGGATGTCAAGCGCTACCTCGGACGGGCGGCATAGACGAACGCCGACCGGGGTAACGACGAAAGGCCGATTGATGAGAATCGGGTTGGCCAGCATAGCGTCCAGCAGTTGCTCGTCGGTCAGCGCCGGGTTGTCGAGGCCGAGCTCGGCATACGGCGTACCCTTTTCCCTGATGGCTTCGCGCACCGTCAGGCCGGCTTTCGCAATTATTTCCTTCAGTTCTTCCCGGCTAGGTGGCGTGTTCAGGTACTCGATGACCTGCGGCTCGACACCGGTATTTCGGATGAGCGCGAGGGTGTTGCGAGACGTGCCGCAGCTAGGGTTGTGGTAAATCTTGATATCCATGGGGTTATGCCTTTGCTTCGTACCAAGTCTGCGAGCGGTTGACGACACCAACAACTAGCAGCATTACAGGGACTTCGATGAGAACGCCGACGACCGTCGCCAAAGCAGCGCCGGACTGAAATCCGAATAGGCTAATGGCGGTAGCTACTGCCAGCTCAAAGAAGTTAGACGCTCCGATAAGACTGGATGGACCAGCAACGCAATGGGCGACGCCCAACTTCCGGTTCAGGAGATACGCAAGACCCGAGTTGAAGAACACCTGAATCAGGATGGGCACGGCCAAGATGGCGATGACCAGCGGTTGCTCCGTGATTGCTTCACCCTGGAAGGCAAACAGGAGCACAAGGGTCAGAAGCAGCGCCGAAATCGAGAACGGGCCGAGTTTCCCGACCGCGCTCTCCAGGTGACCCGGTCCCTTGGCCAGCAAGGACTTGCGAATCAGCTGCGCGAGGATGACCGGCACAATGATGTACAGGCCAACCGACGTAATCAAGGTGTCCCACGGCACGGTGATAGAAGACAATCCGAGCAACAGTGCGACCAAGGGAGCAAACGCCACAATCATGATGGCGTCGTTGAGGGCGACTTGGGATAGCGTGAAGTACGGGTCACCTTTGCACAGCTGGCTCCAAATGAAAACCATTGCCGTACACGGGGCGGCTGCGAGCAAGATAAGCCCTGCAATGTAGCTGTCCAGTTGGTCTGCCGGCAGCCATGCAGCAAACACGTGGCGGACGAATATCCATCCGAGCAATGCCATCGAAAACGGTTTTATCAGCCAGTTGATGGCAAGGGTTACGCCGATACCGCGCCAGTGCCCCTTCACCTGCGAAAGCGCGGCAAAATCAATCTTGATGAGCATCGGAATAATCATTACCCAAATGAGTATCCCAACCGGAATATTCACTTGGGCGACCTCGAGTTGTGCGATGCCATGAAAGACCGAGGGAAATGCCTTGCCGAAGATGATGCCGGCAACAATGCAAAGCGCTACCCAGATAGTGAGGTAGCGCTCAAAGAAACCGATGGCCGGAGCAGCACCGCCGGCAACAGCAGTAGTGTGTGTCGTTGTCATTATTGTGCAGACGTTGAAAATGCCACGCATTTTCCGAGACGTGGCGGTAAATCAAATTTATGCCGGCGTGACCGGTGTATCGCCAATCTTTTTGATTTCCTGCTGAATGGCGTGCTTTTCGAGCATGTTGAGCGGCAGGCTGACAAATGCATTCATGCGGGCCATGATTTGCTTGAAGATCATTTCGAATGCGTCACGCTTTTCTTCATCTGTGCCTTCAACGGCTGCTGGGTCTTCGAAGCCCCAATGCGCAGTTGCAGGATGGCCGGGCCAAATCGGGCATTCTTCACCTGCAGCGTTGTCGCAAACCGTAATGATGAAGTCCATATGGGGTGCACCAGGAGCGGCAAACTCATCCCAGCTCTTGCTCCGCAAATTGTCGACTGGGTAACCAGTCTTCTTCACCTGTTCGATGGCGAAAGGATTGACCTTGCCGCCAGGCTTGCTTCCAGCGCTGAAGCCCTGAAAGCGCCCATGTCCCATAGTAGTTACGAGTGCTTCTGCCATGATGGAACGTGCGGAGTTGCCCGTGCAGAGAAACAGCACGTTGAAAGTCTTGTCGGTCATGATTTTCCCTAAGGTTCTTGGATAAGGCGCCGCCGCATGCAGACAGCTTGCGACGGACATAAGCTAGAAAATTCTGCTGTTTTCTGTAGTTCAGACGGTGCCGCGCGGCGCTCGATGAGTTCATACCCACGGCGCTCGAAGAAATCGGCTGCGGTTGTCGTGAGCAGGTACAGGGTGCCCACACCGGTTCGCCGAGCATGCTCTTCTATGGCGTCGGCCAATTGCTTGCCGAGCCCGGTGAACCGGTTTTCCGGCCGTACGGCGAGGGAGCGCAAGAGCGCATCTTTGCCGTATCGCTCCAACCCCACTATCCCAAGGACAGACCGCCCACCTTCCGCGACCAGGAGATCAGCGAGGTGCGCAGTGGTCAGGTCTTGGTACGGGAGGCCGGTGTCCTCGAGTAAGCCGAGGACTGCCGGCAGGTCTTGTGATGCGGCGAACCGAAGCGGGGTCATGGTTCAGCAGCAGGCGGCCGTTGTGCTCTTCTGCGTATTCGGCACGCAGCACGGCGCGTCAGCCGAAACTTTGATACGCGGCTTAGCGAGCGGTACGCAGCATGCCTCGGTGCCGGCAGCGGTTTCTCCCGGTGCGGCGGTCTTATTAGGCTCGCCGAATACAGGAATGGTGTCGAGCGTATGGAAAGTCTCCCATGCGATTCCGGAGGGGTCGTTGACCCAATACTTGTCCGACTTGGCGTAGCAGCAGGCGACGCCCTCTTCCTTCTCCACGTCCGGCTGGAGGGCACCGAGGCGGCACTGCATTTCGCTCAATTCTGTGCCCGACTCAACCTGGATGCCGAGATGGTTCAGGCCCACTTCGGCTCCACGCTGAGAGATAGCGAAATTTACGCGAGGGTCATCGAGCATCAACTTCGCATAGTCCGTTTTCACGACGGTAGGTTCCGTGGCAAACATGCCAGAGTAGAACTTGATGCTGTCAGCAAGGTTGTCGACGGAGACGTGTACGTGCAGGCGTTTCATGAGCAAGCTCCTTCATTGGAACAGTTGGAAACGCGGACAGGAGAACAAACATTCCCACCGCAGCAGTTCTCGGTCAAAAACCCGAGCAAACCGTTCATAGCCTCGAAATTGGCCGCGTAAATGAGCGAACGTCCTTCCCGCGTCTGGGACACTAGATTGGCGTGCAGCAACTCCTTCAGATGGAAGGACAGCAGGGACGGAGCGATTCCGACGCCCTCTGCAATTTGCGTCGCTGGTAACCCACCAGGGCCGGCTTGCACTAGGAGGCGAAAGACCGCCAAGCGGGTCTCTTGTGCAAGGGCTGCGAGGCCAGCAACAACGCTTTTGACATCCATTTCAATATTCCTTGAATTGTTTTATTCAATAATAGTTGAAATGTTTTACTATTTCAAGACAAGATTTATGACTTTCCTTGCAACAAAGGGCATTGTTCTATTCCAAACACCAAGTCAGTTAGGACGAGAACAAAATAAGCACGTGGTATATTCAAATTCCCTATGGGGAGTAGCCGGCTTCCACGCAGGAAGCGTCCGCATCAACATACTCGGTGGAATCAATCCATCGTGGTGCGGACAACCGGAAGGTTGGCGAGACCATTGGCATGCCAGCACGAGGTAGGACGGGCCGTGCTCCGCATGCCATTTGTACTCGCCCGGCCTAAAGGCTTCCAATGAATTTCTTCTCCACTATCCTGATTGCCCTTGCAATGTCTACCGACGCCTTTGCGGCGGCAGTAGGCAAAGGTGCTGCACTTCACAAGCCGCGATTACAGGAGGCACTTCGGACTGGGCTCATCTTTGGAATCATCGAAGCACTGACGCCAGTTGTTGGTTGGCTAGTTGGACAAGTCGCCGCACCGTACGTTGAGGCATGGGACCACTGGATTGCTTTCGTCCTACTTGGAATTCTTGGCGTGCGGATGATTCAGGAAGGTTTTTCTGAGCCAGAAGTTGAGGACACCAAACCAGGAAGGCACTCTTTCTGGATATTGGCTGTGACCGGTTTTGCAACGAGTATCGATGCAATGGTCGTTGGGGTCGGCTTGGCGTTTATGGACGCAAATATCGTGATTACTGCCGCTGCCATTGGGCTGGCCACGTTCACCATGGTTACGCTTGGAGTAATGGTTGGCAGAGTGCTTGGCATCATTGTTGGCAAGCGAGCGGAAATCATGGGTGGCATCATCTTGATTGGTATTGGATGCCTCATCCTTTACGAGCATATCGGTAAAGCATAGCCATCGTTTCCATTGTGCTGGCTCTTAGGAACTTACAAATAGAAAGGGACAAGCTCAGCTTGCCCCTTTTGTCGCTCGACAAGTCATTACCATGACCTGCTCGAAAATCAGTCCTTGGAAAAGGCTTTTCCAGAAAAGTCGACTGTCACGAGCGTCCCGTCCAGTTTGCCCATACCAGGCGCATTTAACGGCATGCCCGGAGCCGATACCCCTTTGACCTTCGGCTGCGCGATGAGCTTCGCAACTGCGGCTGCTGGAACATGTCCTTCTATGACTTGACCCGATGCCTCGGCCACCCCGGTATGGCAGGATGCCAGCTTTTCCGGCACCCCAAGCCGCTTCTTGACTGCCGACATATCCTCAGAATTGATGGCATTGACCTTGTAACCTGACTCACGCAGGTGCTCAACCCATCCTTCACAGCAACCACAGTTTGCGTCCTTGTAGACGGTTATCGCTTCACCCCCGGCATACACCACCGAGGAAGCTGCAACAAGCAATGAAAAAAGCAATTTCTTCATAGTCAAATCTCTCTTACTTTTGAACGGTCAACGAGGTGACCATCGGGGCATTGTCTACGTTCTCAATGGTGAATTTCACCTTGTCACCGGCCTTCACGTTGGACAGCATTGCGGTATCGCTGACAGTGAAAGCCATCGTCATTGGCGGCATTTCAACCGTCTTGGACTTGATAGGGCCATGGTTCAATGTGATGCTCTTCTTTGCCTTATCAACAGCCTTTACTTCAGCTTCATTGTCGCCAAAAGTCCTTTTTGTAGTCTTTGTGCTTTGGTTTCCCATGTTGTCCATTTTCATACCACCCATGTCGCTCATGCCCCCTTTGCCTTGGTCAGCGGAAGCGTTTAGAGCCAGTGCAGCCATTGCCGCAACGAGTGCGAATTTGTATTTGGAAGAGTTCATTTTGTTGCTCCTGTAGGACTAGGTAAAAAATAATGTGTCATGCCTTGACACTATTCGGCTGAAAATTTACGGCAATACGCAGCTTCCGCTCCTGGAGAAGACGCCACGCTGCCGGAATAACAAAGAGCGATAACAGGGGGGCTGTGACCATGCCCCCTACCATCGGTGCGGCAATACGCTGCATGACCTCGGACCCGGCACCGCTGCCGTACATAATGGGAAGCAAACCAGCAAGAATCACCGCGACGGTCATGGCTTTGGGCCGGACGCGCAGCACTGCCCCCTCTCGAATTGCCTCGAGAATCAGTTCCTTGGTCAACGGCTGCCCGCTCCGAAGGCGAGCGTCCAGCGAGTTTCTAAGGTAGACCAGCATCACAACACCGAACTCGGCCGCCAGACCGGCCAGGGCGATGAACCCGACGGCGGTGGCCACCGAAACCGCATGCCCGAGCGTCCAGACAAACCAGAAGCCGCCAATCAGAGCAAACGGAACGGTCAGCATTAGCAGCAGTGCTTCAGACGTAGAGCGGAACGCCAAGTACAGGAGCAGGAAAATCACCGTCAACGTCAATGGGATAACCGTCTGCAGCTTCGCCGCCGCGCGCTCCAGGTATTCGAACTGCCCTGACCATCCAATTGAATAGCCTGGTGGCAGTTTGACCTCCTTCTGTACTGCTGCCTGCATCGCATTCACAGCAGACCGTAAGTCCGTTCCTCGCACGTCGACGTACACCCAGCCGGATAGCCTGGCGTTTTCGCTACGAATCATCGGCGGGCCATCAGTCACCTGGACTTGGGCCACGTCACCCAGCCGAATCTGTGCCCCTCGCTCCGTCACTACGGGCAGTTCTCGTAAGTTTTGGACTGAATCCCGGTAATCCCTGGGATATCGGACGTTAATAGGGAAGCGCTGTCGTCCGTCGACGACTTCGCCGACGTTTTCACCTCCTATCGCCGAAGAGACCACGGACTGGACGTCGGTGACGGCAAGGCCGTAGCGAGCTGCTTGTCGTCTATCTATGGTGACGTCAATGTAGCGCCCGCCGCTCAGCCGTTCAGCCAAAGCGGACGTCACGCCCGGCACCTTTTTCACAACGGCCTCAATCTGACTCGCAATTTGGTCAATCTGGTTCAGGTCACCACCAGACACCTTCACACCGACAGGCGTTTTTATACCGGTCGAGAGCATGTCGATGCGGTTACGAATCGGTGGAACCCAGACATTCGACAATCCAGGCACCTTGACGACGCTGTCCAGCTCTTCGACCAGCTTCTCGGGCGTCATTCCCGGACGCCATTGGTCCCTTGGCTTGAACTGAATAGTCGTCTCGAACATTTCCAGAGGTGCCGGGTCGGTCGCTGACTCAGCCCGTCCCGCCTTGCCAAATACGGTTGCCACTTCCGGCACTGTTTTGATGAGCCGGTCCGTTTGCTGCAGCAGTTCGCTGGCTTTCGATGCCGCCAAGCCCGGAAGCGCAGATGGCATATACAGCAAATCTCCTTCATCAAGCGGCGGCATGAACTCACCACCAAGCCGGGAAATTGGGATAGCGGTCAAGGCAAGAGCCACGACGGCAACCGCGATTACTACGATTGGATGCCGCAATGTAGCTTCCAACAGCGGGCGGTACGCCGCTATCAAAATCCGATTGAGGGGATTGGATGCTTCGCTTGGAATGCGCCCGCGAATCAGGTAGCCCATCAGCACAGGCACCAAGGTGATAGCAAGGCCTGCCGCCGCTGCCAGCGTGTAGGTCTTGGTGTAAGCCAGAGGCGCGAACAACTTGCCTTCCTGTGCCTCAAGGGCAAAGACAGGCAGAAACGACAGGGTCACAATCAGAAGCGAGAAAAACAGGGCCGGACCGACCTCAATCGACGCGTCCGTCACAATCTTCCAGCGCTCCTGGGTTGTGAGCTCCTTGTCGGGATGGGCGTGTTCATAGGCCTCAAGGTGCTTGTGGACATTCTCAATCATGACAATGGCCGCATCGACCATGGCTCCAATCGCAATCGCGATGCCCCCGAGCGACATGATGTTTGCATTCACGCCCTGGTAACGCATGACGATGAACGCAGCAAGAATACCCAGTGGCAAGGAGACGATGGCCACGAACGCGCTGCGAAGATGGAATAGGAATATCGCGCAGACGACAGCGACAACGATGAACTCCTCAATGAGCTTATTTCGCAGGTTGTTGACCGCTGCTTTTATCAGGTTCGAGCGGTCGTAGGTTGTGACCACCTCCACTCCCTTCGGCAAGGAGGACTGGAGCGTGTCGAGTTTGGCCTTCACGGCATCAATCGTCTGTAGGGCATTTTTACCGGAAC
Source organism: Noviherbaspirillum aerium (assembly GCF_008929045.1). GTDB lineage: Bacteria > Pseudomonadota > Gammaproteobacteria > Burkholderiales > Burkholderiaceae_D > Noviherbaspirillum > Noviherbaspirillum aerium. The sequence goes on from NZ_VFAH01000027.1 coordinate 36,927, forward strand.
GCATCACGATGACGCCACCAGCAACCTCTCCCTCGCCATTGAGCTCGGCAATACCCCGCCGCATTTCAGGACCAAGCCGGATGGTGGCCACATCACGCAGCAAAACCGGCGTTCCGGCCTCGTTTGCATTCAGGACGATGTTCCGGAAATCTTCCAACGAACGCAGGTAACCGCGCGAGCGCACCATGTACTCAGTTTCGGCCATTTCGACGACCGAGCCACCTGACTCTTCATTTGCCTTGCCAAGCGATTCAAGGACTTTGGCGTGGGAGATACCGAAGACACGAAGCTTGTCTGGGTCCAAGACGACCTGATACTGCCGGACCATCCCACCGATGCTGGCCACTTCCGCGACATCCGGCACCGTTTTCAGCTCGAATCTCAGGAACCAGTCATTCAACGCACGTAGCTGGCTCAAGTCGTTCTGCCCGGTGCGGTCAATTAGTGCATATTCGAAGACCCAGCCTACCCCGGTACCGTCCGGCCCCAGCTCCGCACGTACGCCCTGCGGTAGGCGGCCCTGCACCTGGTTGATGTACTCCAGCACCCGAGAACGGGCCCAGTACAGGTCGGTAGAATCGTCAAACAACACGTAGACGAAGGAGTCACCAAAGAACGAATATCCACGTACGGTCTTAGCGCCTGGGACAGCCAGAAGCGTAGTCGTCAGTGGATAAGTGACCTGGTCCTCGACAATCTGAGGCGCTTTACCAGGATACTGAGCGCGGATGATGACCTGCGTGTCTGACAAGTCGGGCAACGCGTCGAGCGGTGTCTTCCCCAGAGACCACAGTCCCCAGGCAGCCAGAATCGCCGTTGCGAACAGGACAAAGAAGCGGTTGGCGATGGAGTGCCGAATGATTTGGGCAATCATTTCTTTCCTCCGCCAGCTGGCTTCACGTCCTGAAGCATGTAGCTGCCGTCATCACCCTCCTTGAACGAGAACTCCACGTCTTGGCCAACCTTGGCCTCCGCAAAAGCGTCTGGCTTTGGTTTGCCGAAGTCCATTGTCATGGCGGGCCACTTCAGCTCAGGAATCGGTCCATGGGACAAGGTCAGTGAGCTTGGGGACACCTTTTCGACCTTGCCGACCCCTCGGTAAACCCCTGGAACAGCGATAGGAGAATACTGCGGTTGAGACTTCTGCCCTTGCTCTTGTTCGCTTCCGGCAAACTTCGGCAGAACCGATTTCAGCCGCGCCTCCGAGTCGATGAGGAACTGTCCTGAAGCGACCACCTTTTGGCCCTCGTTTAAACCGCTCAGAATCTCCGTGTCGTCGCCGATATCTCGCCCGGTTGTTACTTGTACCGGCTGGATGCTATTGTTTTCGCCCGTAACCAAGACGACCGAGCGCTTCCCGCTCGTAATAACGGCTTCGGTTGGAACAAGGAGCCGTGGCACCGCCTTCTCGCCGCCGACCTTTACCCGCATCAGCATGCCCGGTGTGAGGCTGCCGTCACGGTTGTCCAGTTCCAGCCGTGCCTGCACCGTCCTGGTTGTCGAACTCACGCCTGGGAGAACTTCCCGGACCTTTCCGGCATACTTCTGCTCCGTATTTCCTGCAAAGGTTGCCTCTACCTGCATGCCAGGACGGACCAAATTGGCCTGTTGTTCCGGGATTTCGGCCAGTAGCCAGACCTTGTTAAGGGCAACCACTTTGGCGACGGTCATGCCTGGCGAAACCATTGCACCATCACGAACGCCGAGTTCCGTAATGACGCCGGTAACAGGCGATGCGAGCGTCAGGGTTCTCTGTACTTTTCCAGTCCTCTCTAACTGGGTCACGAAGCTGTCAGGGATGGAAAGTGCGCGCATGCGGTCGCGAGCAGCAGACGCCAGAGCATCGTTGCCGCTACGCTTCAATGCCAAGTACTCCTCCTGGGGCGCAATCCACTCAGGCACAAATAGCGTCGCAACCGGTTCGCCGCGCTTAACGCGCTGCATGGGCGCCCGGGCATGAAGTCGCTCGATGTAGCCGGTCACCCGACTCTGCACGACTTCTGCAACGCTCTCGTCAAACTGGGTAGTGCCAACCAACTCGAATGCGTCTCTAGTCTCCTCTCGCCGAACGGTGGCGTATCGGATACCCAGATTCTGCTGGAGTGTCGGATTGACCGTCACTCCTCCTTCGCCACCGGCCTCGTCCGCGTAGACCGGGACAAGCTGCATGTCCATAAAGGGACTTTTGCCCGGCTTATCGAATTTCTGGCCGGGCACCATGGGGTCGTGCCAATACAGGACCTTGCGTCCGGTCTTCGGGTCAGTCTTCTCGCCGGACGCCTCTTGGCTCGTTGCAGCCGGCTGCGAGTACTTGCAGTTGGTTGACCGCATTGGCAACTGTATTCGGGCTCTATGGCTATTGCAGCTCTAGCACTGATGGTGAATCTCAATTGTCGAGTGCACGATTTCTTCATGTATCGACAGCTCATCTCGGATCTTGCTGGCTGTAAGGCATGTGTCTTCGGTGACTACACTTAGGGCACAGGAGTAGAACCGCCGCCCTACTCGCCAGACATGCAGGTCGACAAGCTTGGTATGCCTGATGTTGTCGTTAGCCTCGATAACCTCCCGTATTTCCGCAACAACGGGTGCGTCCATTTCCCGATCTACTAGCACTTTACCAGTGTCTACAATCAGGTTCTTTGCCCAGACAGCCACCAGCACGGCACCGACAATCCCCATTAATGGGTCAAGCCAATTCCATCCATACAACCATCCGCCTACCAGTGCAGCAATCGCCAGGAACGATGTGGCAGCATCTGCGATAACGTGCACGTAGGCGGACTTGAGATTGAGGTCATGGTGCCCGTGATGGTCGTCATCGCCATGTTCATGCTGACCGTGCTCATGGCCATGATGGTGCCCATGCTCACCATGGTGATGGTGCGCACCGCCAAGAATCAGGGCGCAAGCAATGTTCACCACAAGACCGATGGCTGCAATGATAATTGCATCTCGATAGTGAATCGGCTCAGGCGCAAAGATCCGTTCAATGGAGCTGATCGCCATCACCGCTGCAATACCCAGCAAGAACACTGCACTTGTATAACCAGCCAATATCTCGATTTTCCACGTCCCAAATGCGAACCTCGGGTCTTTTGCATACTTACGGGCAGCTGAGTAAGCGAAGGCACTGAGTCCAATCGCTAGCGTATGGGAACTCATATGCCACCCGTCAGCCAGAAGTGCCATCGAGTTGAACCACCACCCGGCCGCTATTTCAACAACCATCATTACTGCGGTAATCCACATCACGAGGCGCGTACTGCGTTCAGCAGCATGGCTTCCCTCAGCGAAAGTGTGGTCATGTACCCAATTGGAGACCTGGTTGTCGTGCCGCTGTGTACTGCTCATAACAATTCTTTCCGATATCGATGGCTTACTTGCCTACCAGTTTCTTTTCGCGTCGTGCGCGTTCATTGATGATTTGGTGGCGCCGGTGGTCTGTCATTTTCTTCCACTCCCGTGCCTCTGCTGCAGTGCGCAGGCAACCAGTACAGAATCCCGTCCTGCCATCGAACTTGCACAACTCAATACAGGGTGATTTCACAGCCATCTATATGCTCTACTTCAGGTAGGTTCGAACGACCTCAACTAGCTCATCAGCGCCTTTTGCACGTTCAGCATCACTCTCAATCGCAGGGCTGGCCACGTGCTCACGAATATGGTCTTCAATGACCTCAGCCATCAGGCCGTTCATCGCCCCGCGAGTCGCAGCCAGCAGTTGTAGCACCTCGGAACAACCGGCCTCGCCTTCAAGGGCACGCTCGACCGCTTCAATCTGGCCGCGAATGCGACGTACACGGTTTAGCAATTTGGTTTTCTCGCGGGATGTGTGTGCCACTAATTTCTCCATAAGGCTAATACCATAGGGGGGTATACTATCAGAAACGTTCGATACCCTTCTGACAGGTCGTTCTTAGCCCACTACTGCCGGCGGCAAATTTGGTAGTGTCGACGTTGGCATCGCCCGTACTGGAACGGATCGCCTTGGCGAGAGCAGCGAAATCATCTGCATGCATGTTTTGTAGATCGGGCCCCACCAGGTTGTTGGCCATGAGGACGCCGCTAACCGTCCCTTCAGTTTCAGGGCACGCCTGCGGTCCCGCAGGTCCATTAACCAGGTTCGAGCGATAAACTGTAATGACACCGCCAGCCATATGGCGTTGCCCGAAATAAATAGGAGCTTGTGTTAACGGACTGCTGAAACCGGAATACGAAGGTATGTAATCGCGAAGAAGTCGGCGGCACTTTATTATGATCAGGTTGTAAGCGCTGTTTGCCTGAGCCGGTAAAGGCTTCGTAGGGTTGCGCGTTGTTCGTCGAAAGCCGTGCTTTTAGGGAAACCCTCGGTCTCCCTGACGTTTGCGATGGGAAGATGAGCTTGTTGCGAATAATTGACTTTTCCACACTCTTTGCCATAAGCATTTCCGTATCGTCCCATCTATTGCAAAATTGCTATTGAACTAAGCGCGCGATAGTGGTTGCCCATATGCAACCTGTATGCGACCATCTTCCCTCTCGTACGGCAAACTCGATAACGAGAAGATGTTGGTAATATGGCAATTTTGAAGACGATGATTTGAAGGAAGTATGCTGTGCCGGGAATCGATCCCCTTGCTTTTATTATCATTTCCGCAGCTTTCGGTACCCTATGTGCTTTTGTCCTGTTTGTGCTGGGTTCCGGATTCCTTCGCGATATCAAGGGACTTGCGCACTGGGGTGCCGCTTGCATTACGATGGCTACGGCAGCATTCTTGTTTGCCCTGCGCGGAACAGTTCCGGTCTTGTTTTCGAGCTTTCTGCCAAATCTGCTAGTCGCTGTCGGCGTCGTTACCATGCACGCCAGTCTGACTGAGTATGGCGGCTTTAAAAGAAAGACAAAACTGCTGTTTCTTATATTGGGTGCCGCAGCACTTGCCCTGGCGTGGTTCACCTTCGTACAAGACAACTATCGGGCTCGCGTCATCACCATGAGCAGTACGCTTACTGTCCTCTTTACTGCATGCGCTCTATTGATTTTCCGGCTCAAGAAAAAAGGATTCGCGGAGCGATTTACCGGGTTGCTGTTTCTGGCTACCTCGGTCGTCATGCTGGCCCGTTGCACTGCCGCTTTCTTACAAAACAGCCGTGTGAGGCCAGATACCGATACCTCTCTGGTTCATAGCGTCTACATGGGCACGTTTGCCTTCTCGCTCGTCGCGCTTAGCCTCGGCTTCATGCTCATGGTCAGCCGTGCGATGCACATGAAACTCGAATTCCTGGCGACACGGGACCAAATGACGGGCGTGTACCGACGGGATGCGTTTCTTGCGCTGCTGGACCAGACGATTGCACAATCGAGACTGAAGCGACGCCCGATGTCGGTATTAATCATTGATCTCGACAATTTCAAGGAGGTCAACGACCGCCATGGGCATTTGACGGGCGACCAAGTGATTATCGATTTCTCATCGAAGGTGCGGCAACTTCTTCGCCGCGGCGACGCCATAGGACGCTATGGCGGCGAAGAATTCCTTGTGCTGTTGCCCGACACGACTCAAGACGATGCCTATTCAGTTGCCGACCGCATTCGTGCTATGGCAGCTGAAGTGTGGTCCAAGGAGGTTCCTGCTTATACCGTCAGTATTGGGGTGGCTCCGCTGGTGGCCGACTATACCGATTCTGCCACCCTGATCGACGCGGCGGATAAGGCACTGTATGCGGCTAAGAAGGCCGGCAAAAATCACGTAATGCTCGCCTGTAGTCAGTCGTACGGAATCACTCCCAGTTGAAACACGTTTCTGGCACCGGGAAGCATGCCATTACTGCCCGTCGTTATCCATCACACCAGCACCTGCCGAACCAAGGCGCCTATCGTTGCCAGTGCACCTCACTCAAGCGAGTCCTCTCGAGAACCAAGACCAGAGCGTCGACCGTCATCTTGACGGACACATTGTCTGAGCACGCAAACCGATGGCTGTCCTGCGTACTCCTGATGAGCAACGAGTCCAGTTTCGGAGAATCAGTGCAGGCCCTGTGAAATCTCCAGAAGCGGTTTAATACCTGTTCCAAAGCGGGCGATCGCTCCACGATGCTCTTTCAACTGGCTGTAAGGCAAGTACTGGATGTTCAGTTCGGACACGCGTGAGAATGCCGGCCGACGCAACTGCACCTTGACTTCATCACGACGATTGTCTGGAGCAACCAAAAATAGCGTGCAGTTTTTGCCGACCTCGGTTCCAAGGGCAAGATCAAGCATTCGAACAATGCCTGAGTAGATCGACGTCGAGTGTTCAACTTCGAACGCGCCGGCCACGTTGTGTTGGCCCTTGGTGAGCCAAACAACATCGATGAGCCGTACCGAATCCATGCCCTTGGTGACCCCATCGGGAAGCTGTGCGAGACACTTATCCCCGAGCTTGCCATCCAGGTAGGTGCGGCTCTTGTCATTGGCAGCGACCCAGACATCAAACCCGAGCGCCAATCCCAAATCGCGCAACCATCCCTGGATTTCCGTATGGGTTGCGTCGCTCTCACGTGCAGCCTCCCATTGTTTCTGGGCAGCCGCCGACTCCACTCTTACGCGCTCCAGATCGGCCTCCCATGCAGAAAAAGCGGCGGCGTCATCAAGACGAGGCGGTGCGGCGTAACGTCCTGCGCCCACATCAAACATCAGTCCGGCAATCGCGCCCAAATCATTGGATAGCAGCGTCCGATACTCTTCATTCAGGCGAATCAAACCTTCCCGCATCGATAAATAATGATCCCAGCGCCCCAGCTTCACGTTGCCGCCGGTGACGGCGTTGAAGCCTTTTACGATGGCTGTATTGAAGGGTGAGACGAAGGTGGGATGAATGAAGTAAAGAAGGTTGGCCACCGCGGGGCCGAGCCCTTTGATAGCCAGCGCATCGATGCGCTGTATTCCTGCGATAACTTCTTCAGCCGTATTGCAGCAATCGCAATGATGAAGTAATTGGGCGAAGGCCGCCTGATTCTTTGGGTTTTCGTAGATGTCCGGGATGCGGAGCTTTGGCTTCCAGAGAAAGGCATGGTCCGCACCCTTGAATACCTGTCGCTGTTCGGCAATAGACCCGACCACGGTCTCCAACGAAGAGCCGCGGTACGCGTTGCCAAAGGTACCAGCCTGTATGTCGCGCACGACTTGGCCAATGCCACGCCGGATGGAGCGGAAGTTCTTGATGCGCTCTTCCCAAAGAAACCACGTGTTATAAGTGCTGTGCGCATCGGCCTTCCAATGCTCAATCAGTTTTGCCAGCGCGTCACCCATCCGTCAATCCTTTATCGCTCTTGTTGTACGGGTGTATTGTAGCGATTTCCTCTAAAATCAGCCCGGCAAGCGTTGCCATTCTCCACGATGTGGCCACCGTTGTTGTCCATCGATATAGCTGCCCTAGCGGCCGCAGTAGCGTCAATAGCCTTCTCGGAGCGGCAGGATACGTCCGTTCGTCTCAAGATCATCAAAGTCAAGCACCTGTTGGTGCTCACCAGGATGAGGAGCGGCGACAGTCCAGTATAGTGGAGACACAGTGTCCGCCACACCGTGCAGGCACGTGCTAACTGGACCAGGCTGCGAGTTGGCCGCCTGACCCGGTCTCTAGCCACCTCAATGCAGCCTTCATGGCAGCACGCTTATACCATTGGGCGCTTCGCCAACCGGCGTCGTTGCGACGACTTTACCCGAACGGATATCGATTGACGATACAGTATTCGCATAGGTATTAGAAACGTACGCACGATCGCCTCGTTCATCCACGACTACGCCATGCGCGCCTTTCCCGGTTTCCACCGTTTTAACCACCCTTCGGGTAGCGATATCAATGAAGCTTACCGTCTTGCCTGGATTTGCTTTGGAACCTTGGTTTGCAACGATCACGGTCTTGCTGTCTGGCGTCGCGTACACCTGGATCGGCACCGATTCAACGCCAACTTTCGAGATCATCTTTCTCTGCCGTGGGTCTATCAACGCGACTTTTGCCTCGCCTGACAGTGACACAAAAGCGGCTGATCCATCAGGCGTGAAACCGACCTGCGCCGGCCCTTTCCCTACAGTGATTTCAGCCACCTGCTTCCGTGACGCCGTGTCGATAACCGAAACGGTACCGCTTTTCAGGTTCGCCACATACGCCTGCTTTCCGTCGGGGCTAATTCGTATTCCGTGGGGATAATTCCCTACCTTGACAGTAGCGATTACCTTCTGCGCTTGCAGATCGACGATGCTGACTGTACCCTCGCCGCCATTGGTGACATAGGCCTGAGAGCCGTCAGGAGTGAGCACCACATGCGCTGGATGAACCCCTACAACGATCTGTGCAACCACGCGATCGGTTTGCGTATCAATCGCCCAAATCTCACCGCCGGAGCTCTCGGTGGTCTGGCCGTGTTTGTCCGCGTCCTGATGTGTATTTCCATCAGGCTTGTGGGGCCCGTCATTGGTGACCCATGCGAACTTCCCATCCGGGCTTAACTGTACGTTGTGAGGATTCCGGCCGACTTGGATGTTTCTGACTGGCCTGAATGTCGCAATATCAACTACACTGACGGTCGAATCGCCCTCGTTCGCAACATAGATACTATTGGGGGCCGCGATCGCTGCATTGGCGAGGGTTAGCAATGCAACCTGAACTAATGATATCGCTCCGACTCGTTGTAGATTCTTCATAATGGATCGTCCTAAGTAAAATGATGCAAGGCCCCAGCCTGGCTGTTGACGCCGTTGCTCAACGCGTCGAATAGCGAACCGAGAATATCCCTTCACCAATGCTGGCGAATATGATTCAGATCAAGTTTCACCTTATCGGACGAGCGACCTCCTACCCATAGACAGGGGTCGCTTCCTGGTTATTCGGGAAGCGCCGTGATGCGCAGGTATCCCGTGCCTAAGCGCCGTCCACAGGAAATTGCGCTCGCCCACTTAGGTGAGCGTCGGCGAACGTCACGCGATGCCGGATTGAGATGCGCACCCGGCTTGACTGGCTAACGTCACTGGACGGCTTATTCTGCTTTGACGCGGTGACCACTACGCTTAGCAGCAGCATGGTCATGGTTAACTGGATCGCACTCTGCAGATTACAGGTGTGTAATGTTCGCCATTCCCATTTAGCGTGTATGACAAGGTTGTAATGTCGGTGTCACGTTGTCGTTGCCTTGCGGCTTCTATACTTCCTCCATCAATGAAGCAAGTCACGGGATTGATGATCTTATTAGCAAAGGAATGCACCATGAAAAAGAAACTGTTGTTCGCAATTGCAAACTTGGTAATGATTGCTGGCGTAAGTTCGAGCGCGCTGGCGGACGATAAATGGTTAGGTAACCGCGGCTCGAACTGGGAAGACCATGTTAAGTCGACGAAGTCCCGCGCGGAGGTGCGCGCTGAACTGGAAGAGGCCCGCAGAAACGGTACGCTCCAGGTCAGCAACGGTGCGTTCTATCCCCAAGCACCCCAAGCACCCCAAGCATATCAGGGGCGCTCACGCGCAGAGGTCCGCGCCGAAGCAGTACAGGCTAACCGCCAGGGGAACGAGATCTTCGATTCGATTTATTTCGGAAGCTGATCATCTTCTTCCAAAAGAATGGGCCGTCTACCGGCCGGATAGAAGGCGGGTTGGCGTTCCATCGAACTTGCTGCGGTGCTCGGCAAATGGATTAGACTATGTTTTGTTATGAGCCTCGACAAAACTAACCCTTTGTCCCTCCGCAACAATCTTGTAGACGTAGTCCATCATGCCATCCTACAGCAGATTGAAAGTGGCGGGATCAAAGCAGGTGAGCGCCTCCCGACCGAAGAGGCGCTATGTCACCATTATCGTGTATCCAGATCAACCGTACGCGAGGCACTTATACGCTTACGCGCCGCCGGCTTAGTGATTTCGCGACCGAGGGCAGGTACCTTTGTTAGTACGCTTGCGAAAGCAGCGACGCTAACCCTTCCTTCGATTGCCTGCGTCCAGGACATCCAGCGATATTACGAGTTTCGCTGCTGTCTTGAGACAGGCGCGGCGAAACAGGCTGCCTTGATGCAAGATTCTCGGGACATCACTTCAATTAGAAGTGCCTACCATGCAGTTTCCTGCTCATCCGCCTATGGGGATTGGTGCGTTGACGCAGACTTTGCCCTTCACAACGCTATTGCCGTTGCATCTAAAAACCCAATGTACGTTACGGGGTTGATCGCGCTGCGACCGCACATGTTATTTACGATGCAAATGTCATTCGAACTCTCGGCGCCGCAATGGACTCAACGGTCGTTCCAAATTTGCAGCGAGCATCATGACATAGTGGAGGCAATCATCAAGAGGGATTGTCGCGCGGCGTCGGATGCGATGCAAACACATATCAAGAATTCGATGCGGCGTATCCTGGGGGATGCGGTCAAGGTGTAACGATCGTCGCCCCGCCTAAGTGAATCTTTCTGGTCTAGCCAATTAGAACAGCCCATTCTACTGCGCCGCAGTGGCAGCCTTTGTCGATAACGTTGCGCCGTTAAGGTACATTGCAATCCCCAGAGCGCCTCAATGATGCAGTTGATGCGCGCAAAGTCCTTCAGTCAATGGCCCGAGAAGCATGCTGGCCCAACCTATCTCAGGACTTGCAGTGTAACTATCGTCGGAAAGCCATCAAGGTATTCGGCGATGAACTTGACTTTGTCGCCCGCCTTCACCCCCGCCAGCAATGCGGCATCCTTGACCGCGAACGGCATGGTCATTGGTTCCATTTCCATCGTTTTGCTCTTGATAGGTCCATGCCTGAGCGTGATGCTTGGGGTGGCCAGGTCCACGTCTTCTACTTCGCCCTCCGCCATGGTAGAGGCACTGGCCGCTTTTTTCATGGTTCGGCCGCCTTGGTCGCCGGCTTTTTGATCTGCGAGTGCTACCAGGGTGAATGACGCAAGGCCGACGATCCACAATGCCTTATATATCGACTTTTGCATGGCTTGACTCCTTGGAGCAAAAGAAGGAACGGCATGCGCCGTCCCAGCCTGTGCATTTGAATAACAGACTATACTGGAGCAATAACCAACGATAATCGCCAGATTACAGTCATCGTACCATCTATCATGATGAACATAGTACTGTGGACGTGCCGCCCCCTCCTTCGGCAATTACTTCTATCAATGAGCGATGTACGACAATGGTGAAAGGTTGAGCAGCTTGATGGTCCCAACGCATGAATGACTGGGCGGCCTATAGTGGCATGTTTTCGGCTGCCTTATTGGCAGCCACCATCCTGCCGGCGCAATCCGAAGCAGTGCTGGTTGCACTGCTATTGGCGGGCAAGCAGCAACCATGGTTGCTGATACTGGTCGCCAGTATTGGTAACACGATAGGGTCTTGCATCAATTGGTGGCTAGGACGGTATCTTGAACATTTTCGTGGCAGGAGATGGTTTCCAGCCAATGATGACGCACTCACGCGTGCGCAGCGGTGGTACGGGAAAGTTGGCCGATGGTCGTTGCTGCTATGCTGGCTACCGATCATCGGGGATCCGCTCACACTGGTTGCAGGTCTGATGCGCGAGCGCTTCTCCATTTTTCTGAGCCTTGTCGCAATGGCGAAGACCGTGCGTTATATCGCCTTGGCTGCCGTTACCCTAGGAATCACATAAAGCACAGATCCTACCGGTCTATTCCCGTCAACGCGGATGGCATTCGTCTATCGGTTGCGTTCGGATAGTTCCCCCGTTATCAAGAGCCAGCCTGGGTCAAATGCCCTCCAGCTACAATGCCCGATTAGCGTTCTGTTATTACCGCATGATCACCGGGCCGCTGCTCGCCTAGCTGTCCCCCTTTGAAGATTGCAGTGTTGACACCTTGCTCAATGCCCCCCACACGCCCCTCGCTGCTACATTACATAGTTGTAATGTAGGCGTCACGTAACTGTTTCCCCGCGGCTCTTAAACTGGATGTATGGATTGAGATGACATGTCAGTCCACCAACCACCAGCGTAGGAGTGCAATATGAAAACGAAGCAATTGATGATGTCGGCTGTAGCCGGCCTGGTGTTAATCACTGGAATGAGCACCAGTGCCTTGGCAGATGACAAATGGCTGGGTGACATCGGCACAAACTGGCAGGATCATACACAGTCGACCAAGTCGCGTGCCGAGGTGCGTGCCGAACTGGAACAGGCACGCAAGGATGGATCGCTGTATGTTGGTAACGACTCCTCGTATCCGCCGGAACCCACTTTCGTCGCCGGCAAGACTCGTGTCCAGGTGCAAGCGGAAGCGGTGCAAGCCAACCGCTACGGGAATTCAAATTTCAATTCCATGTATTACGGTAGCTAACAGCTGACCGCGAAAGAAGGGCGCACTGCCCTTCTTTCCGGTTCCGAGCGCTTGAAATTTCGCCGGTATGACGCAATATCCATATGTTGAAAGTGCTAATTTTTCGTGGCTACGATTTCCTGTGAATCAGGTGATTAGTGTTTTACAGGCAGATCCGCCATCGAGAGCATCTTTCCAGTGCACGTTTATACGCCGGGCCCGCACGCTCCTCTTTTTCGTAGAACCAATACAGGAAAATGCTTTCGAACACATTATTCGTCACAAGCGAAAAGTGTCATCCCGCATTAAGATCGCTTGACCTTGCCACCGTTGGAAGGTCTACACTGACTGTGGTAAAAGTTGCTTTAAATCACGTACCCTTGTGCTAAACTGAACAAATGAACCGGGTCTTCAAGACATTTTTGCTTTGGCTGCTGATTGCCGCTATGCCGATTCAAGGCGTGGCGTCTGTCATCAAAGCGTCTTGCGGGCCCAATCATCACGCTATTTCACCGGCAATCATGTCAGGAGCAACTGAGCATCATCATATTGATGGTCAAGGCGCTCATGAGCATGGCGACCATGGCACAAGCATGGCCCTGCCAGACGTCCACAAGGTGGATAGTGGGGGTGACCAGGTATCTGACATCCAGCCCTTCCACAAAACATCGTATTGCAGCGCCTGTGCGGCATGCTGCTATGGTGCGACTGCACCTCCGGCCTCCGTCTCGCTGACGCCTGTCTTCAGTACCATCCACACTGTCGTCCTTCCCCCTGTCGTTTCCTTCACCGGCTTCATCCCGGCCGGGTTGGAACGCCCCCCAAGGCTCCTCTCCGTTTAATCACGACCGGGCGCCGACTACAAGCATTTACTGCTTGTTCGGTTAGTACCCAAGTAAGTTCGCGTGTCTTCGCACGTCTGTTCTGCCGATTTTGAGGAAAATAATGTCATCCAAGCAATGGCTTGCCGTCGCCGCATGGGTATGCGTACCCCTTGCCGCGTCTGCACAACAACAAACCCAACCGAACCCGCTCGACGCCAACGCACCGACTGCTGCGGTCAGCTATGAGTCCGCCTTTAAGAATTTCCGTGCATCAAATGACGAAGGCACGACTCCCGACAAGCTCTGGCGTTCGGCCAACGACGAAATGGGCAAGATCGGTGGCCATGCCGGGCACATGAAGGATGCCGGCAGCACACCAGTCGCACCAGCTAATGCCAATACCCCCGCCCCCCAGCAAGGCGGTGCGGTGGACCATAGCAAGCACCACTAAAGGGGGAATCCATGAACATGCAATATCAATTTCCTCGCCGTTCAACGCTGGCGGTGGCCGTACTGACCGTCTTCCTTACGGGCTGCGCTACATTTTCCGGCGATGGAGGACTGGATTCCGTTTCGACCATGACCAAGGAGCGTACCGGTCAAGCGGTTCAGTTTTCCAAACCGACAACCGATGCCAACGCAACCCCGGACACCGTTGGCCAGTTGCTGCAAAAGCCATTGACCCCGGATACCGCGGTGCAGATCGCATTACTCAATAACAAGGGACTCAAGGCATCGTTTGCCGAGCTCGGCGTGGCGGAAGCGGATCTGGTCCAGGCCGGCCGCATGCGCAATCCGAGCTTCTCCTTTGGCCGCATGCGTGCTGGCGAAGATGTCGAAATTGAGCGCAGCGTGATGTTCGACCTGCTGGGATTGCTGACGATGCCGATCCGTAGCGGCATCGAGAAGCGCCGCTTTGAACAAGCCCAGTTGCAGACCGCATCGCAAGCCGTACAGCTGGCTGCCGACACGCGCCGCGCCTACTTCAACGCTGTGGCTGCGCAGCAGACGGCCACATATATGGAGCAGGTTCAGAGCGCAGCCGATGCCGGCGCCGAACTGTCCCAGCGTCTGGCACGGGTGGGCAACGTGAGCAAACTCGATCAGGCACGCGAGCAAGTGTTCTATGCGGACGCAACGGCACAAGTCGCACGGGCTCGTCACAACGCGACAGCGGCTCGCGAGCAATTGACACGGTTGATGGGCCTGTGGGGCGCCAATGCGTCATTCAAATTGCCTGACCGGCTGCCGGACTTGCCCAAGGCACCGAACGAGATGGCCAACGTCGAGCAGATCGCGATGGACCAGCGCCTTGACATACAAATAGCCAAACGCGATGCCCACGCGACCGCGCGCGCATTGGGCCTGACAAAGGCAACTCGTTTCATCAACGTGCTGGATGCGGGATACGCAAACACCAGTGAGACCGGCGAACCTCGATCCAATGGTTATGAAATCGAACTGGAGCTCCCCATCTTTGACTGGAGCGGTGCGCGCACGGCGCGTGCAGAAGCCATGTACATGCAATCGGTTAACCGCACTGCAGATCTGGCGATCCGCGCCCGCTCCCAGGTACGGGAAGCATACTCCGCCTATCGCACCACTTATGATCTGGCGAAGCATTACCAGAGCGAAGTTGTGCCTCTTCGCAAGAAAATTTCGGAGGAGGTACTGCTCCGCTACAACGGCATGCTGGCGAGCGTCTTCGAGCTACTGACCGACGCACGTGACCAAGTAAGCAGCGTCAATGCCGCCATTGAAGCGCAGCGCGATTTCTGGATCGCGGAAACAGACTTGCAGGCCGCCATGAATGGCACTGGCGGAAGCAGCGTACAAATTCGCACGGCCGCCCCTGCCGAGGCCGGCGCAGCTGAACATTGAACAAGGAAGAATCATGGTATCGCGTAGAGATTTTTTTAAGGGCGCCACCGCGTTGGTTGGCGCGGGCGTAGTCAGTCGCGTTGGCGCGGCGTCACTGCCGGAAGCGCCGATCATGGAAGGCACCGCCACGCAGGCACCGCTGATGCCGCCCAATGGCCGTCCCTATAACCCTGTCGTGACCCTGAACGGATGGTCGCTGCCCTGGCGCATGAACAACGGCGTCAAGGAGTTCCACCTGGTGGCCGAGCCTGTCGTGCGCGAACTGGCGCCCGGCATGAAGGCGAACCTCTGGGGGTATAACGGCCAGTCGCCGGGCCCGACGATCGAAGTCGTCGAAGGCGACCGTGTGCGCATCTTCGTCACCAACAAGCTGCCGGAACACACCAGCATCCACTGGCATGGCCAGCGCCTGCCCAACGGGATGGATGGCGTGACCGGGCTGACCCAACCTGGCATTCCTTCTGGCAAAACCTTCGTCTATGAATTCGAGGCGAAGCGGCCTGGCACCTTCATGTACCACCCGCATGCCGACGAAATGGTTCAGATGGCCATGGGAATGATGGGCTTTTGGGTTACTCACCCGAAGAACCAGAATTTCATGAAGGTCGACCGCGACTTCGTCTTCTTGCTGAGTAACTACGACATCGAGCCGGGCAGCTTCACCCCGCGCACCAGCACCATGACTGACTTCAATCTGTTCACCTTCAATAGCCGCGTCTTCCCGGGCATTGATACGATGAACGTACGTCAGGGTGATCGCGTCCGTATTCGCATGGGCAATTTGACCATGACGAACCACCCGATCCACTTGCATGGTCACGAGTTTGTGGTCACCGGCACTGACGGGGGATGGACTCGTCCGGAATCACGTTGGCCGGAGGTGACGACCGACGTTGGCGTTGGCCAGATGCGGGCCATCGAGTTCGATGCGACCGACCTGGGTGACTGGGCGTTCCACTGCCATAAGTCCCACCACACGATGAACGCGATGGGACATGAGGTGCCGACGATGATCGGTGCCGACCACCGCGGTGTCGCCCAGAAGATCAATAAGCTGGTCCCTGACTACATGGTCATGGGTGAACGTGGCATGGCTGACATGGGTGAGATGCAAATGCCGATCCCGGACAACACGCTCCCGATGATGAGTGGCCAAGGGCCTTTTGGGGGCGTCGAAATGGGCGGCATGTTCACGGTGCTTAAAGTTCGCAAGGAGCAGAAACCGGGCGACTACAAGGATCCGGGCTGGTACAAGCACCCGGCGGGCACCGTTGCGTACGAATGGAAGGGCGAAGCGCCGGCCCCTACCCGCAGCGGCTCTGCAGGCGGGCAATCGATGCCCTCTGCGAACAAGGGTACCAACATTGAAATGACCGTACGCAAGCCATCCGGCCACGGCGGTCATCACTAACCTAACCAGCATTATCTAATCTAAGGGAAAACTATATGAACAAGCAACTCACAATCAAAGCCGTGTCGGCTGCGCTGTTGTCGATCGGTCTTGCGATGGGGGCCTCCGTGGCGTATGCCCATGGTGACGAAACCCATAAGAAGCCGACTGCGAATGCGCCCATCTCCACAGATGAGCATCCGTTCGGCAAGCAGGGCGACCCGAAAAAGGTCTCCCGAACCATCACCATCGACATGAGTGACACGATGCGCTTTACTCCAGGCGATATCACGGTCAAGGAAGGCGAGACGATCAAGTTTGTGGTCGCAAACAAGGGAAAGATCATGCACGAAATGGTGCTCGGCACCATGGATGAACTCAAAAAGCACGGGGAGTTGATGAAAAAGAACCCTGGCATGGAGCATGATGAGCCGTATATGTCGCATGTCGGCCCGAGCAAGAAAGAAGAAATGGTGTGGCAGTTCACGAAGGCAGGCGAATTCTTCTATGCCTGCCTGATTCCTGGCCATTTTGAAGCCGGCATGATCGGGAAAATCACAGTGAAGAAAGGATAAAGACGATGAGAAGGCACTTGCTCTTGAAAGCAGCGATGGTGAGCTTGCTCACTGCGCATCTTGGCGTGTCGGCCGCCACGCCCGTGGTGGAAGTCTACAAGAGTGAAAGCTGTGGCTGCTGCGCCGAATGGGTGAAACACTTGCAAGCCAACGGCTTTACCGTCAAGGCGCAGAACGTTGCGAACCCGTCCGACTACCGGGAAAAGTTAGGCATCCCTCAGGACCTGGGATCATGCCATACCGGACTAGTGAATGGCTATGCGCTGGAAGGGCACGTGCCGGCCTCTGACATCAAGCGACTGCTCGCAGAAAAGCCTAACGCCAAGGGCCTGGCTGTACCTGCCATGCCATTGGGCTCGCCGGGCATGGAAGGCCCGCGCAAGGACCCGTACGACGTCTTGCTGGTACAAGGCAATGGACGCTACACGGTCTACAAGCATTACAACTAGTGAACTCCGAAAGGAACGTACCATGAAGAAAATCGTGAACCTGGCTATTATCACCGCCCTCCTGTCCGCCGCGCCGTTCGGCGTCTATGCGGCATCCGATTCAGCTGCATCGGCATCTCCGTCGGCAACCTCTTCTGCTTCCGCCGATGCGATGTCGGAAGGCGAAATCAGGAAGGTCGACAAAGATGCGAAGAAGATCACCATCAAGCATGGTGAGCTGAAGAACCTCGATATGCCTGCGATGACCATGGTGTTCCAGGTAAAAGATCCAGCCATGCTCGACAAGGTCAAGCAAGGCGACAAGGTGAGCTTTGTAGCCGAGAAAGTAGGCGGTCAATTCACAGTGACACAAATCGAAGTCAAACAGTAAGTCCGCTTCCTTACAAAGGGATGCCTGTGCATCCCTTTGTAATGCGCTCGGATGGATCCCGGATCCAGGGGAGCGCTCGTCCTTTTACGCTCTAAGCTGGCGCATTTAATCTAAAAAATACGCATAGATACATTACAAACTGCGAACAAATTCTCTTATAGGTACTCCTACGGGATGTTATCGATTTTGCATTTCGATTGAATTAAACATCCCAGAAAAGGAGGAACTATGCGTATCACGTCCCTGGTCACTATTGCGGTGACCGCCCTCGCCTTCAGCGGCCCCGTCGCCTCGCAACAAAAAGACACCCAGCATTCGGGCATGCATGGCGGACAAGGATCCGGTGCCCAGATGGGGCACGCAGGTATGCAAAGCTCACCCGGCGCGGAAAAAGCGCCGTTTGACCTCCAATTTCTTGACACGATGTCGGCGCACCATCAAATGGCCATTGAGATGGCGCAACTCGCCGAGAAACAGGCTTCGCATGACAAGCTCAAGCAGATGGCCAAAAAGACGATCGATGATCAGCAAAAAGAAAAATCGCAGATGCAAGAGTGGAAAGAACAGTGGTATGCCGACAAAGGCGACGCACTCAACATGAAGATGCCCGGCATGGCGGAATCGATGAAAAGCATGTCGATGGACAAATTGCAGGCGGCTCGCGGAGACGCTTTCGACGCGCTATTTATTGACAGCATGAGCCGCCACCATCAGCAGGCCATCAAGATGGCGCAACACGCCGCCGGCAAGGCGCAGCACAAGGAAGTCAAGGATCTTGCCAAGAAGATCATCGATGAACAAAAAAAGGAAATTGCTCAACTGTCGAAATGGAAGAAGGAATGGAAGCTTGCCGGTAAGTAATGCATGAGGAAAGCAGCTATAAAGCTGCGTCGAACGCTCAAGGAGGATAAGTACCGCATCGTTCTGACACTCACTTCAAAGGAATCGCACCATGGCTTACCGATTCAAACAGGATGTAATTAGTGCCCAGACATTTTCTGGCGCACGCCGATGGATGAAAGGGGTCGCGCTAACAGTCTTGGGCAGCGCGGCGCTTGTCGTAACATCTGCGCAGGCAGAAGGACCTGGGCGAGGCCAGACCGCACAGTTCGAACGCGACTACCTTACTTTCATCATCGATCACCATTACTCTGCGCTGCGCATGACGGAACTCGCTGCTGGCACCGACCTCCAGCGTGACCCCGCAGTCAACAATCCTCAGGAAGGCACTTCCCCGACTCCCGGCACGAATGCAACTCCACCGAAGGCCGGCATGGAAGACATCAAGTCGATGGCGCGGATGGCCAACCGCATGCAGCGGGAAGAAATCGCGAAGGCCCAAAAATTTCTCAAAGACTGGTATGGTGCCACCCATACCCCGACCTTACGCACTGATGGGCAACAACTGATTCAGGTGCTTGAACAAACACCTGGAGGCGCACAATTTGAGCAAGCCTTCCTCCAGCTATTCAGCAATCACCACTATGCGGCCCTGCACCCCAGCCTCGATTGCCAAGTCAAGCGCGATATCGATCATCATAAGCTGAAAGAGTATTGCGAAGGCATTGTCCAGAGTCAGGTCAGGGATATCAATGACATGCGTGACATGTTGTGCAAGCAATTCTCGATCTGTGACTATCAGCCCGGTACCGGTGCGCGAGTACAAACCAGCGCAACTGCCTCTTCCACAAGGCAGTGATAACGATGCAGATACCTCGTTGAAATAGGTCTTGACCTTCCTATCGCTGGAAGGTCTATAGTGGGATCTCGTTCAACCATGGAGGTAACACTATGTACGAGCTTCAAGTGGAGGGCATGACGTGCGGTGGTTGCGCCAACAGCGTTACCCGGTCGGTGCGGGCAGTCGACAGCAATGCGAAGGTCGATGTGGATCTGAAAGCGAAAAAGGTCCGCATTGACACCAGTGTTCCACTGGAAAAAGTGTCTTCGGCAATCGCCGATGCTGGCTACCCAGTCGTCGCCAGCGCGACCCTGTAGACCGATGGTGGAGTGAGCTTCACTCCACCAACTTCAACTAAAGGAACCTAGGCATGGCCACGATCAAGGTACAGCCACATGCTGAATATGCACCGGGCGGCGCATCGATGGAAGTCGCATCCGGCACCTCGATTTGTGATGCTCTGCTCGACCATGGCGTTGAGATTGAGCACGCTTGCGGCAAGGTTGGCGCCTGCACGACCTGTCATGTCATTGTGAAGCAAGGATTCGATTCGCTCAATCCGATGGATGACAATGAAGAAGACATGCTAGATCAGGCATGGGGTCTTCAACCCCACTCCCGCCTGTCCTGCCAGGCCCGACTTGGCGCTCAGGATGTCGTCGTCGAGATTCCGAAGTATTCCATCAACCACGCTAAAGAGAATGCATAGCCGGGCGAGTTTCAGATTGCAGGTCGGCGGACTCATCCGGCCAAACTTGACCTAGGTCATTTAATTTTAAGGTGTCATTTTATACGATGGGTCAGGTAGCGCCACGTCAATCACTTGCCAAGGACTGTCGTCATGAATTCAAGATCTAATTTAATGCGCCGTCTCACCCCGATCATGTTGGCGGGGGTTCTCGCCGCTTGTGCCTCCCCGGACAAGGTTGGTACCGCGGGTACCGTAGACCACCTGGCACACCAGCGCGCCGGGACCAGCGGCCCGGGCCAAATGGGGATGATGGGACAGATGGACATGAAGTCGATGTGCGCCATGCATCACAACATGATGGCGAAGAAAACGCCCGAGGAGCGGGACGCCATGATGACTCAACACATGAAGTCCATGTCTCCGGAAATGCGAAGGCAGCACATGGCGATGATGGATGAGAAGTGCAGATAGCCCCACCCTGCGTTACACAAATCCCGATTCCTACGTGACCCAGGAGCCTACCATGAATACGCATCGCTACTCAGTACGTTTTTCCGTCGCCACCCGCGTCAAATGGATAGTCACCGCCATTCTGGTCGTGGCTGCCTATGTCGTATGGACCGAATACAAAGGTCAGGGCGCAGAGCTATTGCCCTATCTCTTCCTTCTGGCCTGTCCGTTGATGCATCTGTTTCATCATGGCCATGGGAGCCACGCGCACCACCATCAAAGGCGGGAGGCAGCGGACACGGAAGCGCTGCCGTCAGCCTCTGTCCCGCCAGTTCATACAAAACCTAACGAGTTCAACCGTCTATAACAACATGCCGCAGGAGGGTTCATGAATCGCCAATCCGACCGACCGCACCAAGATCATCATCACGGTCATCACCATGGACACGACGATGCCGTCACGGCCGTCGTTGCGGACAAGCCATTCACGGACCCGGTATGCGGAATGAAAGTCGGTGCGAATCCTGATAAGACCATCGAATACCAGGGGACCGCTTATCATTTCTGCAGCGCCAAGTGCATGGAGAAATTCAAAGCCCACCCCGACGCTTATCTGAATCCGGTCAAAGCCGAGCCCGCGCAGGCAATGCCGGAAGGTACCATCTATACCTGCCCGATGCACCCGGAAATCAGGCAGCCAGCGCCTGGCAATTGCCCGAAATGCGGCATGGCACTTGAGCCGATGATGCCGTCGCTGGATGAAGAAGACAATCCGGAACTGGTCGACTTTCGCCGCCGCTTTTGGTGGACATTACCGCTGACTGTTGTCGTCACCGTTCTGGCGATGTTCGGCCATCGGATTTTTGCGCAAGGCTTGCCCGGTCAAAGCTGGATTGAGCTGGCACTCAGTACGCCGGTCGTTCTTTATGCGGGCTGGCCATTTTTCGTGCGATGGTTGCAGTCGATTACGAACCGCAGCCCCAACATGTGGACGCTGATCGGCACGGGCACCGGAGCTGCCTATGCATACAGCGTCGTCGCAACGGTTGCCCCTGACCTGTTTCCCTCCACATTCCAGATGCACGGACGCGTCGGCGTCTATTACGAAGCGGCCGCGGTCATCATTTCGCTAACGCTGCTGGGGCAGATTCTTGAATTACGTGCACGCTCGCAGACCTCGGCGGCAATCAAATCACTCCTTGGGCTCGCACCGAAAACCGCCCGTCGGATACTCGATGATGGCACCGAGGAAGACGTCCCCCTGACGCATGTCCATATTGGCGACCGGTTGCGGGTACGCCCCGGGGAAAAAGTCCCGGTCGATGGCGAAGTGCTGGAGGGGGAAAGCGCCCTTGATGAATCGATGCTCACAGGAGAGCCTGTCCCGGTCACCAAGCGGCAAGGCGACAAGCTGATCGGCGCCACGATCAATACCAGCGGCAGCCTGGTCATGCGTGCCGACAAGGTCGGTTCGCAGACCATGCTTTCGCAGATCGTGCAAATGGTGGCCAATGCCCAGCGTTCCCGTGCGCCGATGCAGCGATTAGCCGATGTCGTGGCTGGTTATTTTGTGGTTGTCGTGGTCGGCATCGCCATCCTTACGTTGCTCGGCTGGGGTCTCTTTGGCCCGGAACCGAGCTGGGTCTATGGCTTTGTCAATGCCGTTGCGGTGCTGATCATCGCCTGTCCTTGTGCCCTCGGCCTGGCCACGCCGATGTCCATCATGGCATCCACCGGACGCGCTGCCACGCAGGGCATCCTGTTTCGTGATGCGGCCGCCATCGAGGAAATGCGCAAAATCGATACGCTCATTGTCGATAAAACCGGCACCCTGACCGAAGGCAAACCCGCTTTCGACCGGGTGGCTGCTGCACCGGGTTACACCGACACCGATGTGCTGCAGATTGCGGCCAGTATTGACCAGGGCAGCGAACATCCGTTAGCCCATGCGATCGTCGATGAAGCCCGTCGGCGCGGCCTTGCTCTGGACAAGCCTGAGACGTTCGAATCCTCGAGTGGGATCGGCGTGCGCGGCATCGTTGCCGGGCGGCGCATCGCCCTCGGCAATACGGCGTTGATGGACCAGGAAAACGTCAACTGGCAGATCCTTGGTAACCGTGCCGAAGAGTTACGCAATGAAGGCGCGAGCGTCATGTATCTTGCCGCCAACGGCGCGTTGGTCGGCTTGCTGGCGGTATCCGACCCGGTCAAGGCAACGACGCCGGAGGCACTGGAAGTGCTGAAGTCCGCCGGCTTGAAAGTAGTGATGGCCACCGGGGACGGCGTCACCACGGCCAAATCCGTGGCCCGGCGCCTCGGTATTGATGAGGTCTATGGTGAAGTCAAGCCCCAAGACAAGCTGACGCTGGTGGAACGGTTTCAAACCGACGGAAAGCGGGTTGCGATGGCCGGAGACGGCATCAATGACGCGCCGGCGCTTGCAAAGTCCAACGTCGGCATCGCGATGGGAACCGGCACCGACGTCGCCATCAACAGTGCCCATGTCACGCTGGTCAAAGGCGACTTGCGTGCGATTGCCCGGGCACGCAGCCTCTCCGTCGACACAGTACGAAACATGCGCCAAAATCTGGGGTTTGCATTCATTTACAATGCGATGGGCATTCCGCTGGCAGCGGGACTGCTCTATCCGTTCACGGGCCAGTTGCTTTCTCCGATGATTGCCGCGCTTGCGATGAGTTTGAGCTCAGTTTCCGTAATCACCAACGCGTTGCGGTTGCGTGGTACTGGGAGCCAGGCATGACTACCTTGGGGCTGGTCGCACGGCCGCCCGGCGCTATTCTGGAGAGACGGCCAATTGATAAGTCAACGGTTAAATAGCCATTGCTTCTGCGTGAGCCTCAATTCCGACACACTGAAACAAGCCTTAATCAGCGAACTGGGGTCACCGGATCTGACCGCTCTAGTCGAGGAACGCAGCCCTTACCTGTTCTCCGCACGCCCTGTGTTCATCTCGGAGGAGCAGGCGGCGCGGATGGCCGCCGTCATCCGCGCGGTGGAGGCCGTGGTTGCCCTGCCAGCGTATCGGGAACACGTGCTTGAGACTGCACCGGAGATAGCACGTCACGATCCCGGTGGCGCGAAAGGCGTCTTTTTCGGCTATGACTTCCACGTTGCGGGTGATAGCGTCGGCGTGATCGAAATTAACACGAACGCCGGCGGTGCAATGCTCAACGCGGTCATGGCGCGTGCCCACCACGCCTGTTGCCTCGATAACCAGACGATGGCATTAGCGACCGACCAGGCAGGCACGTTAGAAAAGCGCATCGTCAGCATGTTTCTTGACGAGTGGGCGATCGCTAAACGTGAACGGCCATTGCGCACGATTGCCATTGTTGACAAGGACCCTCGTCAGCAATACCTGTATCCCGAGTTTGTGCTGTTCCAGAAGATGTTCGCACGTAACGGCCTCCAGGCGGTGATTGCGGATCCGTCGGAGCTCAGCATCCATGATGGTAAGCTGACGCATGGCGCGCTGGAGATTGACCTTGTTTATAACCGGCTAACCGACTTCATGCTGGACGACCCGGCGAGTGCGGTCCTGCGTACCGCCTATCTGACGAACGCCGTGGTCCTTACCCCGCATCCGCAGGCGCATGCGCTCTATGCAGACAAACGCAACATGACCCTGTTCAGCAACGCCGACTGTCTCACGAAGCTGGGAGCCTCTCAGGAGGATCGGGATGTGCTGTTGCAGCACATCCTTCCGACCGAGGTGATCGACCCGGCACAAGCGGATCGCTTATGGGCGCACCGTCGCAATCTGTTTTTCAAGCCATCAGCCGGCTATGGCAGCCGGGCCGCATACCGTGGTGACAAACTGACCAAGCGCGTCTGGCAAGACATTCTGGCGGGCGGCTACGTCGCACAACACATCATGGCACCGGGGGACCGCGTGTCGGGATCGGCGGACGCGCCTGGATCCCTGAAATTTGACATCCGCTGCTATGCCTATCAAGGACAGATACAATGGATCGCTGCACGCCTGTATCAAGGGCAAACGACGAACTTCCGCACCGCGGGGGGCGGATTCGCACCAGTCTATCGTCTTCCTGATCAAGATGTTGCGCAGGCGACATCCGGCTGCACAAATAACTGCGGCTAGCCGAGATACGTTATGTTCGTTGGCCGAAAGCGCAATACCTTGGACCTCATCTATTGAATAATGACCTTGCCATGAAATTCTTGTTGCCTAAAACCCGGTGGCTTTACGCTGTCGTCCTCTCGACTGTTACGCTCATTCCCGCGTCGTACAGCCTTGCCCAGCAATCCTTGACGGCCGGTGTGCAAAAGCGTCTTGGCGACTTGTTCTCTGAATCCAAGGAAGAAGCGCTGCTGGAGCCAGACAAGGCATTTCAGCTGAAAGTCACCGCCTCGGGACCCACCACCTTGATCGCCGAGCTGATACCGGCTCCTGGTTACTATCTTTATCGCGAACGCATTCGCTTTGCACTCAAAAATACAAAGGGAATTGCGATTAAATCCGTCAAGCTCCCTGCCGGGAAGGTGAAGAACGACCCAACGTTCGGAAGGATGGAAACCTACGAGAAACCGACACAGGCCGAGATCACGCTCGAGCGCGCGCCGGCGGCAAGATCGCTGACGCTGGCAGCAGGGTATCAGGGTTGTAATGAGAAAACCGGAGTATGTTATCCGCCAATGGATAAGGAAATCAGCTTGAACTTGCCCTGACGGGTTACCAGGATCATGTGACCGAACGCTTGCAGGCGCGGGCTCCGCTCGCGCCTTTGCCATCGCCCCTGTCCGCCCCTACCTTCGATGCAAGGCTAACGGCCTTAATGATGTATTGCCAATGGAGCGCAATGGCTGGTCGCGAGATCTTCGATGATCGGGCAGTCCGGTCGCTGATCGCCGTTGCAATGCTCGACCAGATGCTGCAATTGGTTGCGAATCGATTGCAGCTTTTCGATATCCCTGTCGAGTTCAGCCATATGCTGGCGCGCGAGCGTCTTGACTTCGGCACTCTTGCGGGAACGGTCTTCCCATAGCGCGAGCAGGGATTTGATGCGTTCAATGGAAAAGCCGAGGTCGCGGGACCGCTTGATAAAACGCAGCATCTGGATATCTTGCTCTGTGTACTTCCGGTAGCCTGCATCGGTACGCGCGCTCGGGGGGACCAACTCGATGCTTTCATAATATCGGATGAGCTTGGCGCTGACACCCGAGGCTTTTGCGGCTTCACCAATATTCATCATCGACTTCCTCCGTTTCGATTTCCTGACGGTACAGGGCTAATTTCGCGTCCGATAGCATGTAACGTCGCTTTACCCTCAGTTCACAGCCGATCGTGGCTTCCAACGGCGAAGCAGCAATGCGTTGCTGACGACGCTCACTGAACTGAATGCCATTGCCGCCCCCGCGATCACCGGGTTCAGCACACCAAATGCTGCCAGCGGAATGCCGACCAGGTTATAGATGAATGCCCAGAACAGGTTTTGCTGAATCTTTCGGTAAGTCCGTTTTGACACGTCGATTGCGTCGGCAACCAGTGCCGGGTCGCCCCGCATCAGGGTAATGCCCGCGGTATGCATTGCCACATCGGTACCGGTCGACATCGCAATCCCGACGTCGGCAGCGGCCAGCGCCGGCGCATCATTGATGCCGTCACCGACCATGGCCACCTTTCGGCCATTGCTCTTGAGGTTAGTGATGACATCGGCTTTGTCGGCCGGGAGCACTTCCGCGCGAAACTCGCTGATCCCGACTGCCGCCGCCACCATCCTCGCGCTACCGGGGTTATCGCCAGTTAGCATCACTGCATGAATCCCCATGTCCTTGAGCCTGGCCACTGCATGTTTCGCGGACGGTTTCAATGTGTCTCCGAAGGCAAGCAGCCCCTCCACTTCCATCCCGGTATCGGACCGCACCGCAAGCCATGAGACCGTTCTGCCTGCCACCTCATGAGAGCGAGCGATTTCTTCCATCGCGGTCGTCGCCACACCCAGTTCCTGCATGAGCCGCCTATTGCCAAGGTAGACGCTCACGCCGCCAACCTCGGCCTGCACGCCGCGTCCCGGCAATGCCTTGGCACCGGTCGCAGCATGTAACGTAACGCCGCGGTCTGCCGCAGCCGCGGTAACGGCTTTGGCAAGCGGATGATCGCTGTATTGCTGCACAGCCCACGCATGCTCGAAAGCGTCCCGCTCGGACCCGTCACGGGCTTCAAGAGCGACCAGGGCTGGCTTTCCTTCGGTCAGCGTACCGGTCTTGTCGAAAGCGACTGCGGTGACCGCATGGGCGGTTTCGAGCGCCTCTGCATCCTTGATCAGGATGCCGTATTTGGCTGCAATACCAGTGCCCGCCATGATCGAAGTCGGTGTGGCCAGACCCAGCGCACACGGACAGGCAATCACTTGTACCGCAACGGCGTTAAGCAAGGCCTGCTGCCAATCACCGGTCAGTAGTCCCCAGCCAAAAAAAGTCACACCGGAAATCAGCAAAACCACCGGTACGAAGACCGCGCTGACTTTGTCGACCAGGCGCTGGATCGGTGCCTTGACCGCCTGCGCGTCCTCGACCATCTTGATGATCTGCGACAGCATGGTTGCGCCGCCCACCGCAGTCGCTTCTAAAATCAACAAGCCGTCAGCGTTCACGGCGCCGCCGGTGGCCTGGTCGCCGACTGACTTGGCTACCGGAAGGCTTTCCCCGGTGAGCAATGACTCGTCCAGGTGGCTGGCGCCTTCGACCACAATCCCGTCAACAGGGACACGATCGCCCGGCCGCACGATCACCCTGTCTCCAACCCGAACCTGTGCGGTCGGGATCTCAACGTCGAGCCCGTCGCGACGAACCATCGCCGTGGTTGCGCGCAACGATTCAAGTGCACGTAAGGCAAAGACCGTCTGTTGCTTGGCGCGGGCTTCCAGCCATTTTCCAAGCAGCACAAGCGTGATGACAACAGCGGAAGACTCGAAGTACAAGTGCTGCATGGCGCCATGGTCACCATGAGCGAACAACAGATACACCGATAGGCCATACGCTGCGCTGGTGCCAATAGCGACAAGCAGATCCATGTTGCCCGAACGTGAAAGCAGCGCCTTCCATCCGGCCTTGTAGAACCGGGCGCCGAGCCAGAACTGTACCGGGGTGGCAAGAAGAAGCTGTATCCAGCCGGGCAGCATCCAGTCCCTGCCGAAGGGAAGCATGAACATCGGCGCGATGAGGGGGAGACTCAGGGCCGACGACAAGGCAACCGGCCACCAGCCCGGAAGTGCGTGCGCCGGGGAAGGATCTCGCCTGTCGGAGGTAGGAGTCGCGGCTTCATACCCGGCCTTCTGAACGGCGGCGAGGAGCGCTTCGATGGCCACGCCGGTCGTCTTGATCTGTGCCTTTTCCGTGGCGAGATTGACCGATACACTGGTGACTCCAGGCACTTTTGTGATCGCCTTTTCAACACGAGCCACGCACGATGCGCAGGTCATGCCGGAAATTGCGAGTGTTACTTCCTCTTCGGGGACCGCGTAACCCACTTTTTTCACTGCAGCGGAGAGCGCATCGATCCCAACTGCGGCCTCAGACCGTACGGTAACTTTCTCGGTTGCAAGATTTACCGAGGCCGTTTCCACACCCGGGACTGTTTTCAACGCTTTCTCAACCCGTGCGACGCAGGATGCACAAGTCATTCCTTCGATTCTGAAAGTGACATCCGTCATCCCGGCCTTATTGCTTACGACTGTATCCATCTAATTCTCCTGAGGCGTTATCGTAACAATAGCCCTTCCAGCGATGGCAAGGTCAAGGATTGTTTCGCATTCTCGACCGATGACACGCGACTGTGCGAACGCTCCCGTTTCGCTAATAAAAGCCGACTTCGCAACGCTTCAGAACCTGCAACTTTGTTGCCATGCTGGACACTAACCGAGATTTTGGGAAAACATCGAATGATTGGCACGATTTCAGGTACGCC
Source organism: Noviherbaspirillum aerium (assembly GCF_008929045.1). Classification (GTDB taxonomy): domain Bacteria; phylum Pseudomonadota; class Gammaproteobacteria; order Burkholderiales; family Burkholderiaceae_D; genus Noviherbaspirillum; species Noviherbaspirillum aerium. The sequence goes on from NZ_VFAH01000027.1 coordinate 65,451, forward strand.
TCAGCCGGACATGAGGGAGGAATGGGCGACAGTCAACGGCGTGAAGGTCCATTACGTCACCGCGGGCGCCGGGCCGGCCATGATTCTTCTTCACGGGCAAGGGGAAAACTGGGCAACGTGGCAGCACGTCATTCCCGAGCTGGCGCGTACGCATCGCGTCTATGCTATCGATCTACCAGGTGCGGCACAAAGCGGCAAGCTCGCTTCTGCGGTTACCCCACCTTCGTACTATTCTGACTTCCTTGCCGCATTTCTGGACGAGCTTGAACTATCGCGCGTGGCATTGGTGGGAAGCTCGCATGGAGGTCTGATTGCATTACGATTTGTGCTAGCTGCACAGGAGCGCGTTACGGCCCTTTGTCTCGCCGACAGCGCGGCGCTCGGGCGGGAAACACACCCGCTGCTGGTCATGCTTGCCCTTCCCTTTGTCGGGGAAACCATCAGCCTATGGTGCACAACGCCGTGGGGGGCAAGCCAATGGACATGGATGCTCGCATCGATTGCCTTTTCCCGGCCGCACCGCATTCCACTGTCCTGGTATTCGAACGCCTTCCGTCTGGCTCGCCAGCAAGGACATATCATGGGGGGCGTGGTGGCTCCGGTACGGGGGCAGCTTGGGCTGACCGGGCAAAGAGAGGTCCTTCTGGATCTGCTAGTGCAATTGGAGATTCCGACCCTGGTCGTCTGGGGCGAGGACGATCAAGTTGTCCCTAGCCGCCATGGCACTGCCGCCGCGCGCCACCTACGGCGAGGCAGGATGGTGCTGATTCCGGAATGCGGGCATTTGCCTCAGGTCGAACGGCCAGCGGAATTTGTGGCAGCCCTTAGCACATTCCTGCAGGATGATGTGATCAATGCCGTAGCCGAGCCGTCCTCTTCCACAAGCACCCGATAAATAGGCGTCAGTAACGGGAACGGGGGTATGTTGCCGTCAAGTCCGGTCTTGCGCGGCATAAGCCCTCCTTGCATGGCAGCGCTCCCGAGGTTGCGACCGTTAGCCTTGGCGCGCACATGGCTGGGGGTGGGGGATCAAGCTGTCCCTAGTCAAGATCAAACCATCGCGGTAGCACGCGTTGACAAATTCGTCAGCTGAACAGTCATCTCATTGATCAAGCCCTTTGCAGGGCATTGGCTTGATCAATGAGAGAGCGAGCCCAGAAATCGCTTACCCGCGTAAGTGCAAGTGGCTCCAGTACTTCTGAAGAAGAGAGCCTCTCTGCGCTCTTTCTGACAGCAGGTACGCCGGTCGTCCTTAATTGCCACCGCGGTAAAGCTCGTCAAGAGCGCCAATCCGATTGGCATTAGCCTGAATCGCTTCGGCCCTGACCTCCGCGCGGCTTCTCGAGGAGACGAACTTAGGCTGATAAGGATAGAATGGTTCATCACCGACACCAATGAGACCCTGCGCCTGCGCCTGCGCCTGCCTGAGTTCTTCCTGGACCTGTGCTCGCGATTTGGTTGAACGGATATGCTCCTGCCAGTTAGTGCCCTGATCGCCGATCCATTTATCGTCGGCCAGAGCTGTCGAGCCGATTCCAGCAGACAGCAAACCTACAATAACAGCAACGGACAGCGAGATCGATTTCATTTTGCACTCCTATGGATAATGGGGGAAAACTTCCGGATCGCTTTCTTACTGCATCGATCCATGAGTGCAAGTTTAGGAGCCGGGTGGCAACGCGAGTCTGACATGCCCATTACAACTGCGTAATGCTTTGCGCTACCCTCTCCTGAAGTATCGTTGGGCAGCCGCTGACCTGAGCGGTACAACAACCGGTGATGAGGGTGGAAACGAGGGATGGCGACTACGTCATACCGCGGGTGTCGCGCTGCCACGCCTGGAAACACGGCATGTGCCTGACGCGAAACCGTCCAGGCGCGAAGATGGCGCTACCTTTTCTTCTTCCGTATCGCCAATGACGTTGACGCGGGAGCCGCTTTGGATTTTCGACCCGAAGGCTTCGGCCGCTTGTGCTGTTGGCGCAGATAATAATAGAAGCCTAAAACAGTCAATAAGATGAGGGCACCCACAATGCCTAGGGTTGGTAACATTGATGAAGGCAATGGCCCACCGGTGTAAAACATGTCTTCTCTCTGAAAATTGAGCGGAGCACTGATAGCCCCGCCCGGGAACATTAATGCATCGCTGTCCGCATCGATGCCATCGCACTGCAAGACTGAGCGCAACGGCGGCAAGCTTCCACACACTCTTGCATCATCGTGGCGCTCTGTCCGGGATGCGATCCGGCCATCCGCTCGCAAATATCGCCACATGTTGTGCAGATCTGGGCGCACAGAGCGCACGTGTCAAAGTGCATTGGTGAATTTCTGCTCATCAAACGCGCATCAAGCAAGCAAATATCGGCGCAATCCAAGCATGCAGCGATACACTCTGCCATACCGGGCATGTCCATTCGAATGCATTCGGCGGCACACATTTCACAGGCGCGCGCGCAATCCAGACAGTTCTGGATACATTCCATCATGTGCTGCTGCATTTGCGGGTTCGCCTGCGTTTGAGACTGGGTAGTCATAGTCATGGTTTTGCTCCAAAAGAGTTAATGTTGGTACGCTTGGTTCTCCCTGATGCAAAGGACAAGGTCAATCTGCCATGTCTCTGGTTAATGTATATAGACTCGCTGGGTCGGCCATGTTCCCCGATGGCTTCTTATTTACCGAACAAGTCCAATCAGCTTGTTCCTGCGGTCGAACCACCTCGATTCTGCGCCCTGTCGGCCCACTCACACCGGCGGGACAGGATGCAGGAGGGCAGCATGTCAAGCAACGAGTCAGCAAGGAAGCCTGTCGCAACTGGATGCATTCCGTTGATCAGAGTACGAGATGGAACCTTCACGGTCAGGAAGAACGTGGAGGTCGCTCCAGGCGAGCTGGAATGTAACTGGTGAAAAGTGTTATAGGATGAGCGCCGAAAGCGGCTTCATGTCCAATGGCTGGACGCCACGAGTTCCGGGTTGGAAGAACTGAAGCGCTGATGCAGCACATAGCGCATGCACTGCTGCGCACATCCTGACTGGGGGACGTGTCGCGCGATTGTCCAGGTTGCAGGGCGACCTTGTCGGCACCGATGCCGACATCATGGCCAGCAAGCGTCACGGTGACCTTTTTATTAGCCGAATACGCCGCACGTTGGTTCTTTGCAATAGATGCCGCCGCGTGGTGCCAAGGACCGCAAGACACACTGTTCGCAGAGGCTACTGCTTGCACAGGTAGCACAAGGATTAGCATCCATATCCATAGCATCTTGGCGAATCGGCCCATCATTTTAGTCTAGCATATAAAAAAGTCACGGCAACGCCCCTCCTTCCCATATCGAGGAGGTCGATATCAGCCGCGGTCATGACGGCGAAGTGCTTGCTGTGTGCATGCATTCTCTTTGGCGCCTGAACATTACAGCTTTGTAATGTGGAAATTGAGGTTTATCGGTGAAAATATGCATCAACTGATAGCGAAGAATAGGGAGAACCATGCGGGTCCTAGTAGTGGAAGACGAAACCAAAGCCGGGGAATACCTCCGTAAAGGACTCTCCGAGTCCGGCTTTGTCGTCGATCTGGCACAGAATGGGTTGGATGGCCTGAATATGGCGCAGACCAACACCTACGATGTCATCGTGCTTGACGTCATGCTTCCGGGGCTTGATGGCTGGAAGGTCATCCAGGAGCTGCGTAAAACAAAGGAAACGCCAGTGCTGTTCCTGACTGCAAAGGACCAGCTTGAGGACCGCGTCAAGGGACTGGAACTCGGCGCAGACGATTACCTCATCAAGCCGTTCGCGTTTGCCGAACTTCTTGCCCGCATCCGCACCCTGCTCAGGCGCGGTCCCATCCGCGAGGCAGAACTTCTCAAGATTGCGGACATGGAAATTGACGTACTCAAGCGGCGAGTGACCCGCGCCGGCGAAAGGATCGACCTCACTGCCAAGGAATTTGCATTACTGCATCTGCTGGCGAAGCGCAAAGGAGAAGTTCTCTCCCGTTCATTGATCGCTTCGCAAGTCTGGGATATGAATTTCGATAGCGATACCAACGTCGTCGATGTGGCGATACGACGGTTACGTGTGAAGGTGGACGATCCGTATTCCAGCAAACTGGTCCATACGGTGCGCGGCATGGGTTATGTGCTGGAGGAACGTGGGTGATTCGCTTTTTGCCGCATTCGCTTACTACGCGTTTGGCATTGCTGTTTGCCGCCGCAGCCTTGCTCACGCTCAGCGTCGTCGGCGCCTATTTGTATCGCTCGCTGGCCGTTCAGTTGCAGTCCAGGGATGAACATGAACTGATTGGAAAGATCGAGCAGTATCGGCATATCCTCATTGAGACGCCCTCGGTGCGCGCGATTATCGAACACCAGCATCGCTTCGTCGACGTCGCCACCGGCCACGACGGCTTGATCGTGTTTCTACGCGCTGCAGATGGACAGATACTGATGCGCAACCGGAACGATGCCGTTTCACTGCCTGACATTGAAGTTGTGCCCGCTGATCGCGTCCCCGCGGAAAGCGCATTACAGGTATGGAGGTACGCGCCCGGGAAAGTGGCGACGACGATATCAGCGTGGGGCAGGCTTGCCGATCCAACGACGCAGGTGCAGATCATCGTTGCGCGCACCGCGTCAGAGCGCATGGAATTGCTGGGCGAGTACCTGATGGACATTCTCGGAGCCGTTCTGGCCGGCGCGGCGTGCGCAGCCATGCTTGGCTTCATCGTAGTGCGGCGTTCGTTGCGACCAGTTAAAGCGGTTGCGCAACAAGCGCATTCCATTACGGCGCGCCGCCTGGACAAGCGCCTTGATGCGAGTGCCGTCCCCTCTGAGCTGCAGGCTCTCGTGAAATCCTTTAATGCGGTACTCGATCGTTTGCAGGAAAGTTTTCAACGGCTATCCCAGTTTTCCGCCGATCTTGCCCATGACCTGCGTACTCCGTTATACAACCTGACCATGCAGACGCAGGTGGCGCTTTCCAAACCAAGGGCCGAGGAGGAATACGTTGCCTTGCTCGGTTCCGGGCTGGAGGAGTATGAGCGACTGACCCGCATGGTGGAAAGCATGCTTTTTCTTGCCAGGGCCGACAATGCGCAGGTGGCGCTCAGCCGTAGCGCCCTCGATGGCAAGGAGGAGCTGCAGCGTATCGCCGAGTATTTCGAAGGTATTGCTGAAGATGTTGGCGTCCGTCTTGACGTCGAAGGCAGTGCCACCGTCAACGCCGATCCCGCGTTGTTCCGCCGGGCGGTCAACAACCTTGTCTCCAACGCGATACGCTATACCCCTTCCGGCGGCACGGTGTCGTTGCACGTGGAACAGAAGCCAACGAGTACCCTCATTAGCGTCAGTAACCCCGGCCAAGGCATCGATGCCGAACACCTGCCACGCCTGTTCGACCGGTTCTACCGGGTGGACGAGGCGCGCAGCCAATCCACATCTTCCACCGGGCTCGGCTTGGCCATCGTCGCTTCCATCATGAAACTCCATGGTGGTCAGGCGATGGTGTCGAGCACCCCTAATGAAATGACAACGTTCACGCTTTTGTTTCCCGTGAAGCACTGACCCGACGCCATGACCTGGCTCTCCAGGAAGGGAAGATGCCGCTCAAGGAACCATCGCCCCCTCGCTGTCGGTAAATAGTCGTGCCTGAAGTACTGATGCGAGCCAGTACTGGTGCGGGTCGGCGGGGAACTTTGGGGATTTGAATTCACCAGAAACAGGGTACGCCGCTACGATTTTCCGGTGAATTCATGGCCCCCAAAGA
>NZ_VFAH01000028.1 GCF_008929045.1 Noviherbaspirillum aerium
TCTTTGGGGGCCATGAATTCACCGGAAAATCGTAGCGGCGTACCCTGTTTCTGGTGAATTCAAATCCCCAAAGTTCCCCGCCGACCCGCACCAGTACTGGCTCGCATCAGTACTTCAGGCACGACTAGCTATTGCCGCCACAGGTAGCAGCGAAGATCCCAGGAAAATCATTATTTTCGGCAGCCGGTTCATATGGACCTCACGGAGTGGCGTCATTAGACCGTATACTCTGCCTTCTAGAAATCCCATGGACATGGGAGCTTAAAGAGGCCCAAGCCGCTCCATCGGCATGTGGTGGAAGGAGATAAATAGAAAGCCGCGGGTGTTTTTCGCATTGGAGCACAGTGGAAAGGCAGCATAGCGTATGGCCCGTAGTTTGATCATGCACAACCACTATCGGGGCTATGGTGCCACCATTGGACTTCGACATATGAGAAAGGTCAAATTCAATGTTGACTCCAATCAAGAAGTCTATATTTCAGATCTCCCCGCCTCCTGAAGCCTTCATCTCTGGCCTTGCGGTGGTCAATCCATGGTCACTTGCTGCTCTAGCCGCCCCGGTGGTACTTGGCGCTACTGTTGCCGCCCTTCGTGCTCATAGTCAGCACCGAAAGGCTAATCGATCCGAGCTTGAAATCATACTGAAAGACTTCTGTGAAGGTCGTTGAAAAGCCTCTGTAGCTGGACGGAAGAGGACTTGAGTAACATCCCGGAGAACAGGTCACGTTGCCAGAAGACGTTCTCCTACGGGCGCATAAGCCCTTGAGTTACCTAACATGTTTCCTGGCATCTTCTCTAGTCGCCCGAACAAGTGACTGAATCAAAGCCAGTACAGCTTCCTGATGTGCGTCATCGAGTTTCCTGATGCTCTCAAGGATCGCCTGGTCCTTTTTGCCGTACCGGGAGTAGGCGCTCTGAGGGCTGCTCTGAGGGCTGGAGTCGCCAACTTTATTCGCACCATACCGTAACCAGTCAGCAGGCACTTCCAGCCATTGTGCCAATACACGAAGCTTTTCCTGGGTAGGGATTGCTTCGCCAATCAGCCACTTGCGAACTGCATGGACAGTGACTGGCTCTCCGTCATATCGACAATTGAAGAATCGGGCTAATGCTGTCGGGCTGTCGGGGGCCTGGCCTGCTTGATCGAGACTCTGCCGTAGTCGTTCTGAGAAGTGTAGCCTTTCATTTACAGCATCTAATGCAGCCATTTCTGTTACCTCTATTGCCTTCAAAGTTGGCTTGTCAGCATAACTTACAGAACAAGAGTCGGGTAAGAATGTTGCACTTGGTTAACATTGCTTGGTTAAAGCTTCGCTTGTTTTATAAAGTTAGCAGTCTTTGGAATGACCTGCCGCAGTAAATTAGCTTTAACCATACCGCACACTGTAGCGTCTTAATGGGATTGCTGAGATGAACTCTACAGATGATGAACGGAAGACGTGGCTGGCGAGCCCCCAAGTACAGAAGATGCTTTTCCCCGAACTCAACTTGGCACGGCTGGATAGCGAGACCGAAGAAATCGTAGAAGAAGGAATACGAATACTGGAGTCAGAGGGGCTGAAGGAAGCTTCCCGTTTCGCCTATGAACATGGGGTACCGCTTCATGTGGCTAAAAGGGTGCTGTTGAGACCTTGGGAACGTAGGGTTAAATACTGAAGTCATCCGTGCGAAGTCTCGGCAGTTACTTTGAGAAATCTCAATAAGTCCTTGTTGCAGAAGAGATTTTCCAGCCATCCACATTACCTGTGGACAACTATGTGGATAAACGGGGCTTGACAAGTGGTAACCCCAAGTACCATGCGGGTTGCATTAGATTGCCTTTGCTTTAAGCAAGAACGGCAAGTGATAAAAATCAATAAGTTAGCTTAGATCAAGCCTGATCCGACGAGCGAAACATATATATAACAGAAGACAATTTTTATATATGCCGCATATGTGAACAACTTCTTCATGCCGCATTTTGTCAAGAGGCTATTGTCGTATTTGGAGCGTTATAGGGAATAATCCGCCTCTTGCCTAAATGCTTAGTTCGGCTACACTCTGTCCGGTTGAGAAAGAGATATCGCAAGACTTACTCAATACACTGACTCTTGGCACAGCTGATTATACGAATCCTGTCCTTGAGTATTTCAGAACATATATTGAAAGATGTTATGGCAACAGGTACCGTCAAGTGGTTTAACGATGCAAAAGGGTTTGGATTCATTACACCGGATCAAGGTGGAGATGATCTCTTCGCACACTTCTCCGCTATCAACTCCTCAGGCTTCAAGTCCCTGAAGGAAGGGCAGAAAGTATCCTTTGAAGCTACCCAGGGACCAAAGGGCGCACAAGCGTCTAATATCGTTCCCATGTAATTAGATTTCCTTAAAAGCCCTGATCGGAAGTACGCGAGCGGGGCTGTTCTCAAGTCCGTTTTCAACGCCCAGCACACGCAGTCAGCCGCACCAATCCCCGATCTGGCTGTCGATGCTTCCCTTGCCATTGCTTAAGATCCCAAGGTCGCTACCTGATCTTACTTTGACTTACAGTAAGCTTAACGAGATCCAGCATTATCTCTCTCAAACTGGATATCCGAAAGCCAGATGCAAGATCTCCAGCGTTACTCGCTCCTTCTCAAGGCGTTCAATGATCTGCAGGAGGTGTTTGGTGTCTCAAACCAGATGGGCAACTCGAGGAGTAGATTCTCTCAGGTCATCTCAGCGGAGCCATCTTTGATAAAGGCCGAGGTGCCTTTTTGGTAAAAATAATGTATCCATGCAGCAGGGACCGTACCTGCCATGCCAGTGTTATTACAGAAACCGTTATAAATCCCATAGCAATGGGATAGTATTGCAGTAGATATGCAGGTGTAATACCGATATTTCCAAGCAGCATTAGCCAGGAACGCGTATGCACTCCTTACCAGCAATTCTTGACGCCTGTGCCGTAGCTATGCGCCGTATGACCCACGAGCCAGATAAGGATTGGCATGCAGACTATTGTGCCGTAGTGGATCCTGTCTCCGTGCTAGAGATGGCGATCGTCATCAAGAGTCTCCTTGAGTACACTGAAGCCAAGGAGGGAGGTAATATTGTGACTGAGGCGATCAAGGCCAGACTCAGTGGCTCTGCAGGGTCATGTACTACTCAAGGCGGCAAGTAATCACCCTTTTATGCCCGTGATTATTCAAATTGCCTTACTAGGCGTTTGTCGACCGGGTATAACGGAGTAAGCCGATAATTTGGAATGGCGCAAGCGCTTGGAAAATTACCACGTGCACAGAACCGCAGCGGCCAGACAGCCTAGGCAGGCACGCGAGGTCAAGCGCTATCCGAGCGATTTGAGCGACCACGAATGGCAGACCATTGGACCCTTGTTGCCGTCACCAGCGGGAACCGGCCGTCGCCGGAGGACAGATCTGCGCGAGGTGCTCAATGCCCTTCGTTACCTGGTTTTTCGGTTGGTTTCGTGATTTTCAAAACGCCGCGCAGAGTGCCGGAAGTTCATCCATCTGGGAAGGGTCCACCACACGAAACCAATATTCAGGCCCAGCCTTTGAATTAACGGCTGTTCAACCCTTCAGCATTATCGGTTTGGCGTGCCAGACTTCGTTGGCATACTCCGTGATCGTACGGTCGGAAGAGAACATGCCCATGGCGGCGATATTGCGAATTACCTTCGCTTGCCACGCCGCCTGGCTCCGGTAAAGCGCATCCACCATGTCCTGTGTTGCGATGTAACTGGCATAGTCTGCCAGCAACAGATACTGGTCGCCAAAGCTGGTAAGGAGGTCGTAGACAGGCTTGAACCGTCCAGGCTCATCTGGAGAAAAATATCCCCCGCGGATCTGGTCGAGGGCATGCCGCAATTCGCTGTTCGATTCATAGATTCTCATTGGATCGTAACCATGTTTGCGAATTGCCTGCACTTCTTCTGTGGTGTGGCCGAATATGAAGATATTGTCTTCTCCAACCTGCTCGCGGATTTCAACATTGGCGCCGTCAAGCGTGCCGATCGTGAGCGCGCCATTCAGCGCAAACTTCATGTTGCCCGTGCCGGATGCTTCCGTGCCCGCCAGCGAAATCTGTTCCGACAGATCGGCTGCGGGAATGATGCGCTCCGCCGCACTGACCCCGTAATTCGGGATGAACACTACCTTCAGAAGATCCCCGGCACGAGGGTCGTTGTTGACCTTCAGAGCGACATCGTTGATCAGCTTGATGATCAATTTTGCGTTGCGGTATGCCGATGCCGCCTTGCCGGCAAACACGACGGTGCGCGGCACCCAGTCCGCATCGGGGGCCGCAATGATACGGTTGTAGCGGGTGACGACATGCAAAAGGTTGAGCAGCTGGCGCTTGTATTCATGAATACGCTTGACCTGCACGTCAAATAGCGACTTGGCGTTGAGGTGGATGCCAAGGTTCGCCTGAATCCAGGCGGCCAGGCGCGTCTTATTGTCTTGCTTGACGCGCCGGCAAGCGTCCACAAATACCGGATCGTCTGCCAGCGGACGTAAGGCTGCAAGCCGGTCGAGATTGCTACGCCAGTCGGGACCGATGGTTTCGTCAATCAGTGATGCCAGCAACGGATTGGCTTCCGCCAGCCAGCGCCGCGGGGTAATGCCGTTGGTTTTATTGTGAAATCGTTCGGGAAAGATACGTGCGAAGTCAGCGAAGATGGATTGCGTCATCAATTGCGAGTGCAGTTTCGAGACGCCATTGATCTTGTGGCTTCCGACAACTGCAAGATAAGCCATCCGCACCCGTCTCTCGCCGTGTTCATCAATGAGCGATATGCGGCGCAAGAGGTCGTGGTCGGTCCCCATGCGCTCGGCAACCGAGATCAGGAAGCGGGAATTGATTTCGAAAATGATCTCCAGATGGCGCGGCAGCATGCGCCCGACCATGTCAAGGGGCCAGGTCTCCAGCGCTTCATGCATCAAGGTGTGATTGGTATAGGAGAAGACCCTGCAAACCAATTCCCACGCATATTCCCATTCCATGCCATGTTCGTCTATCAGCAGCCGCATCAATTCCGGTATGGCCAGAACCGGATGGGTATCATTGAGATGGACAGCGATCGTATCGAGAAGGTTATCGAGGCGACCATGGCGTTGCAGGTGGCGTTGCAACATGTCCTGTATGCTGGCGGACACGAAGAAGTACTCCTGGCGCAGTCGTAGTTCGCGTCCGCTCATGGTGGAATCGTCTGGATACAGTACCCGGGAAACGTTCTCGGAATGGATCCTGCGCTCAACAGCGCCAAAGTAATTCCCGCGGTTGAATGCCAACAAGTCGATTTCATCGGTCGCCTTCGCTGACCAGAGCCGCAGCGTATTAGTGAGCTCGGTGCCGTATCCGGGAATGATGGTGTCGTAGGCGAACGCCAGGATATCCTCCGTGCCGATCCACCTGGTGTCTGCGCCGTGCTGCTCCGTGCGGCCGCCGAAACGCACGCGATACTGGATTTCGGGCCGTGCGAATTCCCAGGGATTCCCTCTCATGAGCCAGTAGTCGGGATGCTCGACTTGATGACCTTCGACAATGTCTTGCCTGAACATGCCGTAGTCATACCGAATGCCATAACCCATGCCCGAGATGCCAAGCGTCGCCATGGAATCCAGGAAGCAGGCGGCTAGACGTCCCAAGCCTCCGTTGCCGAGCGCAGCATCGGCCTCGGTACAGACAATTTCTTCGATATCGGTGTCGAGCGCGGCGAATGCCTGCTTCAATTCAGTGTAGATACCCAGCGCAAGAGCGGCATTGGTGAAGCTGCGCCCCACCAGGAATTCCATCGACAGATAACAAACCTGCTTGGCATCACTCTGGCAAGAAGCGCGCATGGTCTTGACCCAGCGCTCCACGAGTCTGTCGCGTACTGCAAGCGATGCCGCATTGAGCCAGTCACGCGCATCCGCCGATGAAGGCATTTTGCCAATGGTATAGAGCAACTTTTCGGTAATTGCCCGTTTGAGCGATGCTGCATCATTTGCGATGCGGTCCATCTCGGAATCGTTCATCTTCATTTCGCGTATCTCCCATTGTCTTCTCCTGCCGGTTCATTGCGCAATTGACACCATGCTTGCCTATCACCGCCGCATTACCGCCTTCTTGGTGGGCAGAGGTGTTATGGTTTGCAAATATTGCCGGCACAACCTTTATGCCATTCAACCCTGCCCAAAGTGCTAACGCTTGTCTGATGGTTCATAGGTTCTGAAATTGGCACATCAGCCGTCACTGCCGTTGAAACGCAACGCAGTCGGCTCATACCAATCCCGAGCCTTCCCATGCCAGATGGGCGCAATGGTTTTTTCGCCTGGCAAGTCTGACATACGCTATCCAGCGGAAAAGACGGGGTCTCATCGCATGGTTTGGCTCAGGGTTGGATTAGAGCGGATTGCGGATGAGTGTACGGAAGTATCGGCTTGCCTTGGGATGCAGGGCAAGGCGGGAGAAGCGCCGTGTGGCGGGCCACACCAGCGACGACCAACGCCGCCGTGCGCCCAAGACAAGCCGAGGCGACCGTACATCCATCTGCAATCCACTCTAGTAGCCACCATACCGCAGTTGCGTGTCAACGAGCAGATCCACCGCGGTTAAGGAAATGTTCTTTGCCAATGATCAAAAATCACCTCGCGGCCGGGTGGATTTTTGCCCATGGGAAGACCCGGCCGTACCGGAGCCGCAGCAGAAGGGGATGTCCGCGTTCAATATCAAACTGGCGCTGTTATCAATGAATCCACGCAACGACCGGTCGTTTTGTCTTGTCAGCGCAGTGCCGGCAGGTCGATAGCAGAAACGATTTCATCCTGTTGCGCAGTCATGTCTGCCATTGAACCCATCTGCCAGGTTCTACGAGCCTGTTTCAAGGAATGGTCTTCATGAGTCGGCAGTCACAATGGTTCTTCTTTTGCTTCTCGCGCTTGTCTTCTTTCCTCGCACATGGTCGGTGTCGTCACTCTTGACCAATATCACGGTTTCTTCGGCATAAAGAGATGTCGTTCAAAGACAATACTAATCTGTAAATATCTTGTTTGCGCTGCACCGCACTGGCTGGGCTGCAAAGAAGATGCATATCGCATTGTCCTTAAGACCATCGCCTCGCGCTGGTGCAAGGGTCGGAGGAACAGGGCGGTATTCGGTATTGACGATTAACTTGCCTCGGTCAAGCTAGCAGGGAAGTCGTGTTGCGTTCGTTGTCAAGGAGTTAATGATGGAAAAGACACCTCAATCGCGCATAGGTGAAATGAGCGTGATGGACCGTACAGGTCACACACAATTGAAGTGGAATATGGACCGTATGGAAGAAATCCTGGCGGCGCAGGACATGTTTAGCCGGTCGATCGCCAAAGGCTATTCTGCATTTGGTTCGAAATCCAAGGCAGCCCCCAAGCATACGATCCAGGAGTTTGATGCGAGCATGGAAGAAATTGTGCTGGTGCCAAGAATTATCGGCGGTTAGCGATGGCCATGCTGCATACGGTATGGCGCTCCATCTATCAACAGATTTTGCGGAGCGCACCGGCCGCGGACGTTGGACCGGCGGTTGGTGATATCTCTTCGGAGAGTGCCCGGTCCGACGTGTACGGAAGACGCAGCGGATTCCTTGTCTTCTATGAATCGATCAAGGCCTATCTGCTGCAGACGCAGCGCAAGAATGCGCAAGCCTGGCAGGACGCGCTGCAGAGGGAACGTCGGGCAAAGCGCAGGTCATTGTGTCTTTTACTCAGATTGTTGAACGGCGAGCAGCGCCTGGAATTTCGTAGAACGAGACAATTTCATGTTATCGGCGCCAGCACTGGCGTGCGCTATCGTATTCGAGTCGATCCCTTCTCGAACATTGATGTCCTATACCCCAACGGCACGGTAAAGCATCATTTGTGCGTTCACCCGACGGGCGAAATTACGGTGTATGACAAGATGGCGGCGCAGCTGCTGTACCTGCAGGATCCATGTACCGAAATCCGGTTGCTGCAGATGGCAAACGTACTGCCGCCACGCGCGGGACATTACCTGCCCTGCAGCTCTGTGACGCGACATTAGGCATGGCCGATTCACCGCATCCGAAGTGCCTGGGCTGGCGCAATGCCGTAGCATCATTTGTTGGTACGCCTTTTCAAATCGTACGGGAAAGTTTGTTCCATTCCGCACTTGGCGACATCGATAGTTTCGTGTAAAGTTGCGCTCCTCAAAGAAATGCCTCTCACGCGGAGTGGTAGTTCAGTTGGTTAGAATACCGGCCTGTCACGCCGGGGGTCGCGGGTTCGAGCCCCGTCCGCTCCGCCATATACGTCTCCATCGTCTAGAGGCCTAGGACATCACCCTTTCACGGTGAGTACCGGGGTTCGAATCCCCGTGGAGACGCCATCCAAATCCATCTATTCATCGTCGCTGCAAGTCAACGTCGAGCGCGGCGTACTGACTGTCTCCGGTCAACGCAAGGGCGACCTCTTCACCAAAGATGAAAAGGCTATCGTGCATCTGAACGAGCGCTTTGCGGGTCAGTTCAAGCGGATCATCAGCCTGTCCGATGACTTGGACCCGGATAAAGTCAACGCAAAATACCGCGACGGCGTGCTCCGTTTCAGTATCAAGCGCAAGAAGTCCGCGCAGCCGCAGCGCATCTCCGTATATTAAAAAGGTAAGGAGGATCAGATCATGAGTGAAGAACACAATCTCACTCGCAAGGAGAGCGCTGACCTGAATACTCAAGGCGGCACAGGCAAGGATGACGCGATCGTATTGCGCCTGGTGGTTGAGGACAGTGCGGAAATCACGCTGCTGGCGGATTTGCCTGGTGTGCCGAAAGACAGGCTGAACCTGGAGCTACATTCCGACAGCCTCACCATCGAGGGCGAGATAGTGCTGGACCTGCCCCAGGACATGGAATCGCGCTTCGCCGAAGTGCAGTCGCGGCGAATCGAAGGAGGCAGATTGCCGTTGGAACCAGGCGTGACGACACGACATCGTGAAACGTTTGGCGTTATGGATTGAACTGAAGGATTACACCGACTCGCTTACTTCGTGGACAGGTTGAACTAAGGAAAATAGTTTCTGTCATATAGCAGTGAACTCTACTTGACGGTAGATTTGGCCCGGTGCCTGTAAGGCATCGGGCATTTTTATGTTCAATGTGGCAAGTCGAATTGACGCCGGATCATGGCTGCACGGTCGATGCCGTAGTGACGAAGCGTTAGAGCGGTGTAATGCTGGAAGCCTGCTTGCCTTTCGGGCCCGTCGTCGGCTCATAAGATACCTTCTGGCCTTCCTTCAGCGATTTGAAGCCGGACGAGTTGATTGCCGAAAAATGCGCAAATAAATCCTCGCCGCCGTCATCGGGACTAATAAAACCGAAACCCTTGGAATCGTTGAACCACTTCACCGTACCAGTTGCCATGTCCGTCTTTCGTATGCTTGTTGAGAAGTCCCGTGCGGAGGGCTGAGCTGCTCGGCCATCTGCGCCCAGTGTACGAGCGGCCGCTCCTGGCACCGCGAGACTTCGAGTAGTGTATCCGCACTGAACAGATAGACAAGCAGTTCCGATGTCTGCGTCTCGAACAAGACATTGTTGAGCCCTGCTGTCAGCATTGTCTAGCCTTGGCTTGATTTCAGGTAGCGTGATCACTGATCGGACCTTGCAATTTCGGCAAGCGCCGTCAATGCATCCCCGCACAGCAGGTGCAATCGTCTACATGTGCGAAAGACGTATCGCCGGTCGACATTGGCGAATAACCGGCCGCGGTGTTCGGGCAATGCCGACTACTGTCGCTAAAATGCCGCGCAGCATGATAAAGGCGCGGGCGTGTCTTAAAAACACGCTACCCTAATGGAAACAAAAAACGTCACCGTACAGACAGGGGGAGCAGAGTGAGTGCCATCGGATATATCACGGGAGCCTTTGCCATTGCGACTTTATTGATCGCGGTTGCGCTCCGGGTGCGCAAGCACCGAACCAGAAGCGAGCACGACACTGCTCGCGGCTATCCCCATGGTGGCGAAATGGCCGACCTGAACAGGCTATTGCAGGAGGGGACCATCTCATCGGAAGAGTATGAGCTGCTCAAGCGGCGCATTCTGGCCGGGCAGGTCTATTAGAGCGAGCCGATGGTGGGGATGAGCCGTGGGCAAACCAACAACCGTTAAGTCAAGCTTGAACACGTTCGATGGCGCTCAGACTAAAGGCGACGGGATTAATGAAGCAATGTCGAGGTTTACCATTATCGGCAACATGAGTGCTGGTTACCGCGGGGGCTCCATACGCAGACCAGCAAATTAATGCTACTTTGCTTCATCATTCACCCCATGCACGTGGCAGCTGACCCTGCGCAGCAGAAAGATGCGGGAAGTGCCCTGCGGTTTGGCCCTTGGCATGACGTTGGCTTGCGTCTTATCAAACGGGAGATTCGTAGCGAGCTAATGATGGTGTCCTTGTATTCGCAATTCGCAGGCATGCGTTGTGACGCAGAGGAGACCTGCGAATGCTATTGATGGCCTGCGTGGTCCGGTATATACCGCGGTTGCAACGGTTGCAATGGGTAGCTGACAGCACGTGAGGCCTTCATTAACTGGAGGAGCCTACGATGGGCCTGTTTCACACATTCAAAGCTGGCGCCATGGTCAGCCTGCTGGTCGCCGGCTTGCCCGGGCTGGCGCAAAACGTCTCCGATCCCTTCATGACAGTTCCTTACCGGAACCCGTTGCCGCTTGAACAGTTGCTGGCCCTGGACGGTGCTGCTTTCGGTCAGGCCGTTGCCGCAAACAATGGCCGTGACTTCCGGTCAACCGTCACGCCGTTCGATCCGCCGGGTGCATCCAATGCCATTGTTCCGCTGGGCTTCGCCGGCCTGAGAAACGAGTGTCTCGAAGAGAGCACTCCGCTGGCGTGCCGTCTGTATGTCACTGAATTGTTGAAAATCCATCGGACCAAGGAAGGGCGCGGCGCTGGCTCAGCCAACGCAAACCGCTAAGGAAATGCCATGAAAACTTACCTGTTACCGTCGGCTGCGGGCTTGCTGGCCGCCGCCTCGCTGCTGGTGCAATCCACCGGGGCGCTGGCACAAACGACCTGCCCGGCACCTTCGTCCACACCATCGGCAACACTGCCGTACATAACATCCGGCGAGTCCCTGAGCAACTATACCCTTACGTTCAGCGACGAGTTCAATACGGGTTCCGGGCTGGATGCCAGCAAATGGAACAATGCCATCTGGTACGAGACGCCAAAAGGGCCCGTCAATTACGACGTGAACAATAACCGCAACGGCAAGTTGCGGATCTGGCCGCAATCCCAGGGCGGCAAGTTCTATAACAGAACCATCGATACCGATCGCAAGTTCTACCAGACGTATGGGTATTTTGAAATTTGCGCCAAACTGCCGAGAGGGATAGGGCCGTGGCCTGCATTCTGGCTGTTCAATCACGACGGCGAAACGCGCCCCGAAATCGATATCATGGAAGCGTACCCTGGCTCCCAGAACAAAGGCTACTGGTCAAATAATAATAACGAGCCGATAGGATATGGCGCGACGGTCTGGCTTGATACCAACCGGAATGTGAACTCGCAGTATTTCGGGCCATTCCCGCCTCTATCGCAGTCATTCAATGTGTACGCGGTCAAATGGGACAGCACAGGTTCCACCTTTTACTTCAACGGCGTTGCCCGGGGAAATAAAGTCGGCGCGGCCATGCCAAGCCGAATGTATATACTGCTGAGCCTCTGGTTTGGTGGAGAGAGCGGCAAGCCCTCGAACGGGAATACGCCGACTGGCACCGGAAACGCCTATGAAATTGATTATGTCCGTGTCTGGCGATTGAACACCCCGTAATAGCTATCCATGCAATGCGCATGGCATGCCGGCATGCTGGCGTCTTCATGAAATAAAGACAAAGACTCCCGGCAGATGGAAAGCCTCAACCTCATCTGTTCAAAAGCCTATCCAACATCCGGACTTTAGGAATTTTGAAAATCACGCGGCCGAATTTGAATTAATCTCAGCTTGCGAATTTCAGGGATGCGCGTGCAAGGAGAGCCGCCAGTAATCAAAAGGAAGCCGACATCGCATGACGGTACCAAGGTGGGCAGGCAATACCGATCCCATGCCATTCATTGCATCAGTGCTTATGCTGCGCCGAAAAATCCGCTCGACATTTTGTCCATCCTTCCTCGGGCAGTCCCGCGGATTTTCTGGATCGCGGCGCGGATTAACAACATCCGTAGGTCAAGGGAGCACCAATCATTCTCATTTTGACGATGGAGCATTGAACCCGGACAGCAAAACTGCGAAGATATAGTTTCTCAAAGGAAACATGATTTTGCATCGCGCATTCAGCTTTCAAACAGGCTCTTTGGGACTGCTGGATTTTTCCACTAGCGAGGCATGTGGATCGGGGAGGGCATCCATGGTGGGTCCGGCGATGCCACAGAGACTGTTCAAAATACTTGGGGTTGGATTTGCAAGATGTTGGAAAAAACCTTACTTAAACCCGGACAGGAGCTGGAGCATGGACAGTTCGGAACCGTCCGATACACCAAGGACTGCGTGCTGCTGGAACAGTTGAACGGAAAACCGTCAACGATCTATGTGGAGCACGAACGCGAAGTCATCGAAGTGTCAATGTCCCTGGTCCGCATTGCACCGCGCAGGGGAAAACGACGCTCCGGTTCATAGTTAATAATATGAAGGAATGGGAATAGACAGCGACGTCTGCCGGGGTTGCGCATGTTCACGGCCGCTGCCAACGGTACCTCGCATTTCGCCGTTTGCGTTTCAGGCAGCCGCCTGAAGGTATTTTCTCGCGCGCTTGTCGCATTCCTGCGTGAGCCCGTTCCGGATACCACCCCAGGCGCTGGCCTGACGGGTGAAGATGCCATGCTGAACGCATAACCTGGTTTGAAGCTTGCGTTCGTCCCGTAGATATTGATGGTCTCATTGGTCGGCTACAGCGGATTTCATCGGCGTGATGGAAAAATGCCGATCGCGCGGGAAGCCTCGCACGCATCGCGCACAAGTGCGCTAAGGGGAACAGGAGGGCGCCTTTTCGCATCTCCGAGGCAGGGCGTTGATGGGATACGGAAATGGTGAACGTAAAATCCTGTGGCTTGTCTTTAAAGGAAGTTTGCGATCCCGATTCATCCCTTCACAACGCCTTCAATACGCCCAGACCAGGAGCGATTAATCATGCGCACAGTCCGTTATCCCGTCATGTTTTCCGGAATTCTGTTACTGAATGCTTGCGCGGAAACGGCAAAATTGCCAGTGGAGGCGGGGATCGGAACCCGGCCGGAGCTGCCAGCACCGGTAAAAGGCCTGATGCCGACGGTGAACATCGCGCCGGCACAGGGCTGGCCGGACGGCGTGACGCCGACGGCTAGTCCTGGCCTGGCCGTCAAGGCATTTGCCAGTGGTCTTGATCATCCGCGCTGGCTGTACACGCTTCCCAATGGCGACGTGCTGGTCGCCGAATCCAATCGGCCCGCCGATGCCGAAGGCGCACGCTCCGGCCTCGCCGGATGGATCATGAAGAAAGTGATGAAGCGCGCCGGCGCCGGCGTGCCGAGTGCCAATCGCATTACGCTGCTGCGCGATGCGGATGGGGACGGCGTCCCGGAAGTGCGCACGACATTCCTCGAGGGACTGAACTCGCCTTTCGGCATGGCGCTGGTCGGCGATACGCTGTATGTGGCCAATACCGATGCCCTGGTGCGCTTTCCCTACCAGCCTGGCGCAACCCAAATCAGGGAAGCGGGCGTCAAGGTAGTGGATCTGCCTGCCGGACGGGTCAATCATCACTGGACCAAGAACGTCATCGCCAGCCAGGATGGCTCGCGCCTGTACGTTACCGTCGGCTCGAACAGCAACGTGGGCGAGCTGGGCATGGACAACGAAGTCAATCGGGCTGCGATTCTCGAGGTCGATCCGGCAAAAGGCACGTCGCGCCTGTTCGCTTCGGGACTGCGCAATCCCAATGGCCTGGCATGGCATCCGCAAACGGGAGCGCTCTGGACCACGGTGAACGAGCGCGATGAAATCGGCAGCGATCTGGTGCCCGACTACATGACAACAGTCAGGGACGGCGGTTTCTACGGCTGGCCTTACAGCTATTTCGGACAGAACGTGGACGAAAGGATGAAGCCGCCGAGGCCGGACCTGGTGGCGTCGGCGATCATGCCCGACTATGCCCTGGGCGCGCATACCGCCTCGTTTGGCATACTTTTCCATGACGGCAAGCGCCTGCCGCCGCAATACGCGGGCGGGGCATTCGTCGCCCAGCATGGCTCATGGAACCGCCGCCCCCACAGCGGCTACAAGGTGATCTTCGTGCCGTTCAAGGATGGCAAGCCGGCCGGACCCGCCACGGACGTGCTGACCGGATTTCTTTCGGAGGACGGCAAGGCATCGGGACGCCCGATCGGCATCGCCGCTGACCGTTTGGGAGCATTGCTGGTATCCGATGATGTGGGCAACGTCGTCTGGCGCGTGACCGCCGCTCCCTGAGGAGCGGCAACGCGCCGTCACGCCGTCTCAGGCAAGCGGAGCCTGCGCCTCCGCATCCTTCCTTGCGGTGTCATCCGCTTCCGGAATGGCTGCAACCAGCGCGTCCAGAAAGGCTTGCACCGCCCGCGGAAGAATGCGGCCGGCGAGCGTCTGCACTTCAAGCTGGAACGGCGCGAGGTCGCGGCTGCGGATCGGAATCGCCTTGATGCGTCCTTCCTTGAGCAGGTGACGTACCGGCAATTCGGCGGAGAAAGCAATGCCGCCTTCGGCCAGCACGAAATTGATCATGGCTTCCAGCGAATCGCTGGTCAGCACCGGATCGATCACCAGGTTCTTGCGGGCACAGCAGATATCGATCAGCTGGCGCATCGCGATTTTCTTTGCCGGCAGTGCCAGCGGATAGGCGGCAAGATCGGCAAGCGTCACCTGAGGCGAGGCCGCCAGCGGATGCGACGTCAGCATGATGGCGAAGATCGGCGCGGGTTCCGCATGCTGCACCTTGATGCCGCGGGTGGCGCTCAGCGTGAAGGAGATGCCGATATCGGCCTCCCCTTCAAGAACGCGGTTGGCGACATCCGAGAAGGAGCCGACCGACATTTGGAAATGAATGCCGGCATGCTGCTTGCGGAAGCGCTGGATCAGGTTCGGCAGGAAATGGATGGAAAAGCCGGTCGTGCAGGCCAGCCTGACTTCCCCGCGCCGCAAACCCTTGAGCGCCGATAATTCATTGCCGATGCGGTCGGTTTCGAGCTGCATCCTCAGCGCATAGGAAGCCAGCAGTTCGCCGGCCGCGTTGGGCACGGTGCCGCGCGCGCGGCGGTCGAACAGCGGCGTCCCGAGCTCTCCTTCGAGACGCGCAATCTGCCGGCTCACGGCGGAAGAGGCGACATTGAGCTTGTCCGCCGCCTTGGTGATGGATCCGCTGCGGACGACTTCAAGGAAGTACCGCACTGCGGTTTCTTGCAGGACTCGTGTGTTCGCCATGGGTGCATTGTGCCTCAAGCCATGCCGAAACGGCAATCGAACTTTCTAAACTATATGCTGGTGGCAAGCGCCGCCGAGGCCTATGATTTCTTCAGATTCGATCGGAAACGGTCGCGGCACCCAAGTTCATCTTGCAAGGAGCATCAAATGAAGATTTCGCTTACCCGACTCGGCGGCAGCATCGCTGCGGCATGCATCGCGACGTTTCCCATTGCCTTCGCCCAGGCGCAGGACTATCCATCCAAGCCGATCACTCTGGTGGTGCCGTTCCCGCCGGGCGGCGCCACCGACATGATTGCCCGCCAGGTGGGCAAGACCCTGGGCGACCGCCTCGGACAGACGGTGATCGTGGAAAACAAGGCCGGCGCCGGCACCATCATCGGTGCGGGTGCCGTGGCGCGCGCCAATCCGGACGGCTACACCCTGCTGATCAGTTCCGGCACCACTTTCACGGTCAATCCGGCCATCTACGCGAAGCTGCCTTACGATCCGGTGAAGAACTTCGAGCCGATCGGCATCATCGGCCGCAGTCCGATGGTACTGCTGGCTCATCCCTCGGTGCCGATCAACAGCTTCAAGGAACTGGTGGCGGCGGCCAAGGCCGCGCCCGGCAAGTATTCCTATGGTTCTTATGGCAACGGCACGACCGCCCATTTCGCCGGTGAAATGATGCAGCATGCCGGCGGCTTTGAAATGAAGCATCTGCCCTACAAGGGCAGCGCCCCGGCAATGAATGACTTGATCGGCGGACACATTCCCTTTACCGTCGATACGCTGGCGGCCGCGCTGCCGCAAATGAAATCCGGGAAAGTGAAGGCCATCGCGGTCACCACGGCCAAGCGCTCGTCCATGGCGCCCCAGGTGCCCAGCGTCGCCGAAAACGGCTATGCCGACATTGATGCCGATACCTGGCTCGCCGTTCTCGGGCCGCGCGGCATGCCCGGGCCGGTCAAGGCGCGCCTGGAGAAGGCGCTGGCAGACACGCTGGCCGACCAGGAAACCCGCGGCAAGCTGGTGGCATCGGGATTCGAGCCGACCTATGGCAAATCCGATGAGCTCGCCAAACTGATTGCCGACGAATTGCCGCGCATGAAGGAAATTGCGCAGCGCGCCAATATCAAGCTTGATTGAGAAGGTGGACTTGCGCATCGCAATCCGCAATCCGCAGCCAGGATGATTTCTGGGTGGGATGCCTGTTCATTACCCCTCAGCGCCGCGGCACTCCGGCTGTCGCGGGAGTTGGGTCCGGCGGGGGCCGCTCAAATGGGGCCGGCCTAATTCATTCCGTGCTTGGGATTATTCTGGCAGGAATCGGTATGCTGGCGGTGTTGCAGCCGCTGTTCCATCATGGTGCTCCGGTATCGCCGATGCGCTTTAAAGCGGTGCCGCCGGTTCCTGCCGGCGTGCTGCTGTTGGCGATATTGCTGCGCGGCGCGGGGCTGGCGGCGGTTGCGGCGATGGCCCGTATGAAAGAAACAAGGACAACAAAGACAATCGATTCTTATGGACGCTTCCACCGAATTCTCCAAGCTTGCCGCAGGCCACCCTGTCCTCTGGCTCAATCCATCGCTGGCGCAACAAGCCGGACCGTCCGATCTCACCAGCGACGACATGCTGGCCGCGCAATCCCGGCTGCAGCGCTTTGCGCCGCTGCTGACGCGGCTGTTTCCGGAGCTGCAGGCTTCGGGCGGCAGCATTGAATCGCCGCTGGTCGAGACGCCCCGCCTGCAACGGGCGCTGGGCATCGGACCGGAGCGCGGCCGGCTTTGGATCAAGGCCGACCATTCGCTGCCGATCGCGGGATCGATCAAGGCGCGCGGCGGTTTCCATGAAGTGCTGGAATTCGCCGAGAAGCTGGCAAGCGAGCACGGTTTGCTGAAGGCGGGCGGCAGCTATGCGCAGCTGGCCGAGGCTCCGGCCAGGGAGCTGTTCGGCCGCTATGAAGTGGCAGTGGGATCGACTGGAAACCTTGGCCTCAGCATCGGCGTGATGGCATCGGCGCTCGGCTTCCGGGCCACCGTGCATATGTCGTCCGACGCCAAGGAATGGAAGAAGGAACGTCTGCGCAATCGCGGGGTGCGGGTCGTCGAGCATGCCGGCGACTATGAACAGGCGGTGGCCGCCGGGCGCCGCCAGGCCGAGCAGGATACCTACATCTATTTTGTCGACGACGAGCGATCGCTGTCGCTGCTGCTCGGATACAGCGCTGCCGCGCCGCGACTGCAGGAACAGCTTGCCGCCGCGAACATCGCCGTCGATGCGAAGCATCCTCTGTTCGTCTATCTGCCGTGCGGGGTCGGCGGCGCGCCTGGAGGCATCGCATTCGGCCTGAAGCAGCTGTTCGGGCCGCATGTGCATTGCTTTTTCGCCGAGCCGACACAGTCGCCATGCTTCATGCTGCACATGATGGATGGCCCGGGCGCGGCACGCTCGGTTTACGACATCGGTCTTAGCAACCGCACCGAGGCAGATGGACTTGCCGTGCCGCGTGCTTCGGAACTGTCGGCGGCGCTGATGGAGCCCTTGCTGTC
Organism: Noviherbaspirillum aerium; assembly: GCF_008929045.1. Lineage (GTDB taxonomy): Bacteria > Pseudomonadota > Gammaproteobacteria > Burkholderiales > Burkholderiaceae_D > Noviherbaspirillum > Noviherbaspirillum aerium. The sequence continues at coordinate 17,995 of NZ_VFAH01000028.1, forward strand.
GGGCGTCTATACGGTGGAGGATGCAGAATTGTTCCGTCATCTTTATCTTGCGCAGCGCGAGGAAGACATCCGCATCGAGCCCTCGGCGGCAGCCGGTCTGTCCGGACCGGGCATGCTTTGCAATGACCAACAAGGGCAGGCCTACCTTGCACGACATGGACTGCTGGATCTGATGCCCCAGGCAACCCATATCGCCTGGACCACCGGCGGACTGTTTGTGCCGGAAGAGGAATACCGCCGCTTTCATGAACGCGGCGCGTCGCTTGCGGCATGAGCGTTTCGCCATGTAAAAGAACAAAAGGAGCACTCCATGGAATTTCTCCCGCTGCCACCCGCCGCCACGCCAGGACAGGCCCTCGAACAGATCGATACGCCGGCCCTGCTGCTTGACCTCGATGCCTTCGAGCGCAACCTCGACTTCATGCAGGACAACGTGCGTCGTGCCGGCCTGCAGCTGCGTCCGCATGCCAAGGCGCACAAGTGCCCGCAGATTGCCCTGGCACAGTTGGCGCGGGGCGCGGCCGGCATCTGCTGCCAGAAGATCAGCGAGGCAGTTCCCTTCATGCAGGCCGGTGTCCGCAATATCCATATCAGCAATGAAGTCGGCAGTCCGCAAAAGGCGAGGCTGCTTGCCGGGCTTGCGCTGCATGCTGACATCAGCGTGTGCGTGGATGATGCGACCCAGGTGGAATGGCTTGAGGAAGCCTTGCGGCAAGCGGATGCAAGCCTGGTAGTACTGGTGGAAGCCGACATCGGCCAGGGTCGTTGCGGGGTGCCCGACGCCGCCTCCTGCCTGCGGTTGATCGATATGATCGCGAGACAGAGCCGCATGCGCTTCGGCGGCCTGCAGGCTTATCACGGCGGCGTGCAGCATCTGCGCGGGCATGGCGAGCGACGTGACGCGGTGCTGCGTGCGAACGAACGCACATCCGGATTCCTGCGCGCGATGGACGTTGCCGGTATTCGCTGTCCGGTCGTGACAGGCGGTGGCACCGGCAGTGTCGAATTCGATCTGGAAAGCGGCGTCTATACCGAGCTCCAGCCCGGCTCCTATGTTTTCATGGATGGCGATTACGGCCGCAATGAGTGGACAGGCGGGCTGCGCTTCGAGCAGAGCCTGTTCGTGGCCAGCGCCGTGATGAGCCGCATTCGAGAGGGGAGGGTGGTGCTTGATGCGGGACTGAAGTCGCTAGCAGTGGATTCCGGTTTGCCGCATGTCCACGGCAGGAAGGAGCTGGAATATATTTCCGCGAATGACGAGCACGGCATCGTGACGGTAAGCGATGATGAACGGCAGCCCGAACTGGGCGAGCTGGTGCTGCTGGTGCCGGGGCATTGCGATCCGACACTGAATCTGCATGAAGAACTGATCGGCTTCCGCGGCCGCACCGTCGAATGCGTGTGGCCGGTGGCCGCGCGCGGGCTAAGCCGCTGAACCAAGCCGGGCGCATACAGGAATCGCATTCATCCCGTTATCGGAAGAGGAGCGGCGGCCAGATACACCCGGGCGCCTCGCCCGGCACCCGGGGGTTCCATTGGCTCATCGGCATATTGGCTCAATGCAGCCGACTATTTCCCTCCCAGCCAGGCCTGCACTTCGACCTCCACGTCGACGCCAAAGGCCAGTTTGGCTTCCACCGCCGAGCGTACAGGAAAGCCCTGCGGAAAATAGGACTGGTACACCTCGTTGAATTGCTGGAACAGGGACAGGTCCGACAACCACACCGTGGCCTTGACCACATCGTTGAAGCTGGCGCCCGCAAGCGCCAACGATTCGCCGATGCGATCCATCGTCACATGCGTCTGCGCGGCGATATCGCCGCGCACGACCTTGCCCTCGCCATCCATAGGAATCTGGCCGGACAGGAACAGAAAGCCGCCGGCACGCACCGCGCGCGAAAAGGGCAGTGGAAGGGAACTGGGGAAACGCTGAATTTCGTTCCGGGTGCTGGGCGGCATGTCGGTCATGAGGTAACTTTCGGAGGCTGGATCAACGCAGGCGCGATGGCGACAGCGGCTCGGCACGCACGCCGTGGCGGGCGAGATGTTCAGGCAGCGGGCGCTGCAGCAGCTGGGAGGCGGCAAGCCGGGCCACGGCGGGCGCGCTCTGTATGCCGTAGCCGCCCTGCGCGGCCACCCAGAAGAAATGTTTCTGATGATTGTCGGGACCGATCACCAGATCGCCGTCGGCAACGAAGGAACGCAGACCGGCCCAGGTGTGGCGCGGGCGACGTATCTGCAGCGTCGTTACCTGTTCGATCTGGTGGATGCCGATCGCGACATCCAGTTCTTCCGGCTGCACATCATGCGGATCGACCGGATCGGCGTTGGCCGGCGAGCCAAGCAGCTGTCCGGCATCCGGCTTGAAGTAATACGATTCATCGATGCCGATCACCGTTGGCCAGCCTGCGAAGGCGATGCCGGCCGGCGCATCGAAGGTGAAGGCGGTCCTTCGCTTCGGCTGCAGGCCGATGGGCGGCACGCCGCAATTGCGCGCCACCGTGTCGGCCCAGGCGCCCGCCGCATTGACGAGCCGGGGTGCGTTCAGAATGCGGCCGTCTTCCAGGCGAACTGTCCATATGCCGTTCTCGAACTCGGCCTGCGCCAGTCGCGCGTCATTGAATATCTTGCCGCCGGCGGAACGCAGGTGTTTGAGATACCCCTGGTGCAGCGCATGCACATCAATATCCATCGCATCCGGTTCATGCACCGCGCCGGCGACCACGTCTTCGCGCAGCACCGGGCAGCGCTCGATCGCCTCGCGTGCGCTCAGGCGCGCGGCATCCGGCGATCCTTGCAGGGCCGCCGCCATCGCCTGCTCCAGCAAGTCTTCCTGGCCCGTCATCGCCACATGCATCACGCCGCGCGGCGTGAGGATTGCATGCTCGGCGAATCCTTCGGGCGGAGACTGCAGGAAGGAACGGCTGGCACGGGTCAGCGCACGGGTCATCGGGGTGCCATAGGTTTCGCTGAACAGGGCGGCGGAGCGTCCGGTGGAATGAAAACCCGGCTGCGCTTCCTGTTCCAGCACCGCGACCGACGCGTGCGGAGCCAGTTCGCTGGCGAGAGAGGCGCCTGCAATGCCGGCGCCGACGATGATGAAGTCAAACTGCATGTCGCTCTCCATGAACAAACCTTCAGACTGCGGAAGCGCCTTCCTGCGCCGCATGGTTGCCGCCTCCGCTGCCTGATGGAGGATCGGTGACGATGCTTGTAAGGTCGACGCGGGTGCGCTTGAGTTTTTCAATATCGGGGCGCGGTCTGCGCAATCCGGCATCGGCGGCAAAGGCACGTTCCAGCGAAGACGCGCATGCCAGCAGATGGGCGTCGCGCCGGAATCCGCCGACCACCTGCAGGCCGAACGGCATGCCCTTGTGATCCAGTCCGCAAGGCAATGATAGCGCGGGGTTGGTAGCCAGGGTCACCACATAGGTGAGGGAAAGCCAGCGGTAATAGTTTTCCAGCGCAACGCCATTGACCTCCTTCAGATAAAGGTTGGTCCACGGGAAGGGCGAGACCGGCGTGGTCGGTGACAGGATCAGGTCGTAGCTGTCGAACAGTGCCTGGAATCGGCGGAACAGGCGCGTCTGTTCGGCGCTGGCCCAAGCCGTGTCGACCAGGCTCATTGCGGCACCCATCTCATAGTTGGCACGGGTGTTCGGTCCCAGCGACGATGGATCGCGCTTGTACGCGGCTTCAAAGCCGGCGACAAAGCTCTCCGCGCGCAGCACGTCGAAGCAGCGATGCGCATCGCCCAGCTCCGGCTGAATCTGCTCGCAGGACTTGAACAGGCCACGCAGCGAGGCGATTTTTTCGCGAAACAGCTTGCGAATGCCATCATCCACTTCGCAGAGTCCGAAATCTTCGGTATATCCGACGCGCAGCGTGGAGAGGTCGATCTCTTCCAGCGCGGCGAATGCATCAGCCGAAGCGGGATAACTCAGGGGATCGCTGACATCGAGCCCGACGCAGGCACGCATCTGCAGCACGACGTCTTCCATGCTGCGGCCCATCGGTCCGACAACCGAGATCGGCGTCCAGCCCAGCAGTTTTCGCTGGCTGGGGAGCAAACCGGGTGACGGCCGAAAGCCGACCACGCCGCACTTGGCGGCAGGAATGCGCAGCGAGCCGCCGGTATCGGAGCCGCTGCACAGCGGCAGCAGGTCGGCTGCCAGCGCGGCGGCGGAACCGCCCGATGAGCCGCCGGCATTCAGTTCGGGATTGAACGGGTTGCCGGTTGCGCCCCATACCGTATTGCGGGTGTTCGCGCCGGCACCCATCTCGGGCACATTGGTCTTGCCGACCACGATGGCGCCGGCCGCCCGCAGGCGGGCAACCAGCGCATTGTCGCGGGCCGGCACGTTGGCCCGATAGATCGCGGAACCGTAAGTGGTGAGCAGATCTTCGGTTTCTTCCAGATCCTTGATGCCGATCGGCAGACCCTGCAGCAGTTTCAGCGGCTGACCTGACAGCACCGCTTTTTCCGCCTGCAGCGCTTCACGGCGCGCGCGTTCAAAGCATGTGGCTGTAACGGCATTGATATGCGGGTTGATTTCCTCGATGCGGGCGATGCATGCTTCAAGCAATTCAACGGGCGATATCTCCTTGGTGCCGATCAGGCGGCGCAGGGTGACTGCGCTCTGTTCAACAATATTTTTCTCGATCATTTATTGCCTCTCAGGGAATAGGCGCGGCGCCTTCTTCTACGCAGCATGAAAGGAATGATATGTCTCGCCGCCCCTTGCCACCAGCATATTGTTTAGAAGCTTCCTTTGCCGAATCGGCATGGGTTGCCGGAGTTGAATGATGTGATGAAAAGTTGCCTTGTTGTCGCTGGCGATGCGGTCTCGGGAATGAGCGTAGTGGGGCGCGATATGGGAGATATTGCCGGAATCTTCGATTTTCCAGCAGAGGGGGCATTATTGCATTCAGACGCTTCTGACCAGTTGAATACCTGATGGCAGTCCGGATGTTTCATTGATCGTTCAATGGCAAAAAGGCACCCGAAGGTGCCTTTTTGCTTGTTGCCTGCTACTGGTTAGTACAGCTGATAAGGGGCATGCCCTTCAACCAGAATTAGAACAGGTGACGGATGCCTGCGTTGAAGATGTTTGCCTTCACGTCCGCAGCGCCGGCTGCTTCAGTACGCTGCCATGCTGCCGAGGTGTACAGGTTGGTACGCTTGGACAGCGGATGGGTATAGCCCAGAGCGATCTGGTCGGACTGAACGTCGACATTCCTCACGTCAGCGCGGATCCACGAAGCCATGATGTTGCCCGGGCCGACCGGAACAGTTGTGCCGAGCAGGTAGGTGCGGCTTTCAAATCGCGCTGCGCCTGCATCGATTTCGTTGTCCTGGAAGCCGGCGTGCAGCTTGGCAACGCCGAAGTTGTATGTGCCGCCGAGCAGATAGGACTCTTGATCAACGCCGCCAGCTGTAGCGCGTGCGGTGTGATAAGTCGCCACTGCAGCGATCGGGCCGTTTGCATAGGTTGCGGAAGCGGCGATCTGGCGACCGTTCGGGAAGGCGGTCGACTGTTCGCCGAAGCCATACTGCAGCGCGCCGGTGAAGCCGCCGAAGTTGTTGGTCTGGTAGACGATGGAGTTGTCTACGCGGATATCAGCCGGAGTTGCGCCGATCGGCAGAGCGCTTGCAGTCGGAGCTGCTGCCAGGGGCAATACGCTGCCGGCGAAGAAGTACGGCAGGCCGGCAAAACCGAGTCCTGCGGAGCCGACGATGGCATTCTCGGTGTTGCCTGCGAGGTTGGTCGCAAACGGATCAAACACGTTGAGTGCGTCGTGGTTCAGCGAGTACTGGCGGCCGAGCTTGACGGTACCGAAGCCCTTGCTGGACAGGCCGACAAATGCCTGGCGGCCGAACAGACGTCCGCCCTGACCGAGCGCGCCTGTATCGATGTTGTAGCCGTTTTCGAGAGTGAAGATTGCAGACAGACCGCCGCCCAGGTCTTCAGTACCGCGGAAGCCGAGACGGCTGCCGTTTTGCTGACCGCTGGACAGAGCCCAGATCGGCTCAGTGCGGTTGGTGTCTGTGCGGGAGATACCGACGTCGGCGACACCGTAGATGGTCACGCTGGTCTGTGCGGACGCTGCACCGGCGACTGCGCCGAGAACTGCCAAAGCGAGAAGCGATTTTTTCATTTTTCAATCCCAAGTAGGTTGTTTTTGTGCTGGAAATCCGGCAGCGGAATCTGATTCCGCATTACCGTTGCGTTGCGATAGAGCTCGAAAAGTAAGCCGTGCAAATGTAGTAATTTCCAAGACAAGAGCATACATTGCTTGCAAATTGCAAGCGACTGTTTTTCATAAGTTTTTCGCATTTTTACAACACATTTTTATTATTTTTCTTTCGTACGAACGTTCTTTTCGACTCTGGCCAGTAGCCGATGAAAGGATTTGTATTGCCGATTCAAGATCGCAAGCCTTCCGAAGTTCCTCATGGCAGCGCGACAGATTTCAGTTTGCTAGAACTTCCCATAATTGTTGTCGAATGATTGTGATGCCTGCCTTTCTTATTTGCCTAATGTTGAAAGTGATGTGATGGCCAATGGACTGAAACTCTTTCCGTAGCTTAAGCGCCATTTACCTCCCGGCAAGCAATTCATTCAATTTCCATGGGCTTTCAAGCCCCGTTTCAAACCTTTCTTATTGTAGGCAAGAAAAACTTTAAATTAATTAGCAAACTACTGTCTCTTCTTGTATCTTCGTCGGTGAATAAATAGCCGACCGCAGCGAAATATATGCTTTCAACGAACCATCTCCCGGGTAATTTTCAAGAAAACATTGCGTTTGTTTCCCCGAGCCGAGCTGAACAAGCGTTATTGGCTCCAGAACCAGGTTTGCGTACACGTGTACTCCTTATCGACGATCAAGTCATCGTGGCGCATGCAGTTCGGCAAATAACAAAAGGGCAGAGCGACATAGAATTCCGTGCGGTCCAGCATGCGGACCAGGCGCTGGATGCGGCATTGCAATGGCAACCGACAGTCATTTTGCAGGATCTGGTGATGCCCGATGCCGACGGATTTGAGCTCGTGCGCCGCTTCCGCGAGCATCCTCGAACGCGTGCCATACCCATCGTCGTACTGTCCACCAAAGAAGACCCGGAAATCAAGGCCAAGGCGTTTGCCGACGGTGCCAACGATTACCTCATCAAGCTGCCGGCGCAGGCTGAAATGCTGGCGCGCCTGCGCTACCACTCCGCGGCCTATGTGCATCATTTGCAGCGCGATGCGGCTTATACCCAGTTAAGCCGCGAGCTGAACATGGCCAGGAAGATGCTGCTTGGCCTGCTGCCCGAACCGGGCAATATCGGTCCGGTCCATTTCGACTGGTTCTTCCAGGCATCGAGTTATGTCAGCGGTGACTGCTTTGATTACTTCCCGATTGACAAGCGCTACCTGTGCTTTTATGTCGTGGATGTTTCCGGACACGGTGTGTCGGCGGCGATGCTGGCATTCAACGCCCAGCATCAGATTCGCGCATCCGACCGCCAGGCAGCGGCAATGATCGAAAGGTATGGAAGCATCGGATCCGCAGCCGCAGCGATGGTCACCGATTTCAACAACCGCTTCATGCAAATGCGTGAAACCAGCCTTTACCTCACCATGGTCTACGGCATACTCGACCAGCATACGGGAGAAGTGGCGCTGGTACAGGCGGGACATCCGCCTGCCTTGCTGATGCCGAAGGAAGGACCGCCGTTGCCGATCGGTGACGGCAGCCTGCCGATTGGTTTCGTCAGCAATACGCGATATGAAAGCCATTCCCTGCAACTGGAGCCGGGCGCAAGGCTTTATCTGTATTCGGACGGCGTTACGGATTGCCACAGCCTGCATGAAGAAACATACGGTGTCTCCCGCCTGGAACAACTGCTTGATCGAACCCGCGCCATGCCTCTCAAGGAAGTGGGGCGCCAGTTGGATCTTGCCTTGCGCGGCTGGCAAGGCGGCACCGACAGTTTCGCCGATGATGTTACCTTTCTGGCAATCGAGTACCGGCCTTGAAATATCAAGCTGCAATACTTGCCGCATGAGGAACCTGAGCCTGCCGCTCGAGCCAAAATAAAAACGACTCTCTCTGCTTACATGATTGCCGCTCCGACACCTCCCGACGATGCACAGCGCGTGGAAAATCTCGACAGCTATCTGCTCCTGGATACACCATTCGAGGCCGTATTTGATGAAATCGCTTCGCTGGCCGCGAAAATTTGCGGCGTTCCCTATGCGCTGATCACGCTGGTCGCGAAAGACCGGCAGTGGTTCAAGGCCGCGCACGGCTTGAAGAATCTCAGGGAAACGCCGCGCGACATCAGTTTCTGCGGACACGCCATCCTGCAGGAAACCGTATTTCATGTGCCGGATGCGCTCGAAGATGAGCGCTTCCGTGATAACCCCTTGGTTACCGGAGAATTGTCGATCCGGGTCTATGCCGGCATGCCGCTGACCAGCGAGGAAGGCTACAAGCTCGGTACGCTTTGCGTATTGTCGGACCGTCCGGCCCAACTGAACGACTGGCAGCTCGAATCCCTCAAGCAATTATCGACGGTCCTGTCCGCCCTGCTCAAGGCGAGAAAACGGGAGGCACGCCTTGCCTTGCTTGGCCAGGTACTCAATCAGCTCGATGACGAGGTGCTGCTGGTGGACGGTCGTTCCATGGAATGCATCTATGCAAACGCGGCTGCCTGTGCGACGCATGATTGCAGCGACAGAAACCTGGCAGGCCGCAAGCTTGCGGATCTGGTGCAGACGGAGCTGCCACACGAAAAGGAAAGGCTGCTTGAAACCTTCCGTACCGGGCAGCGCGACAGGGCATTGCTGGCCCAGCGACGCAAAGGTGCCGCAGGTGAAGAACGCCACCTGGAATTGCGCATGCAAAGGCTGACTCAGAACGGCTTGCAGGTCATCGTTGCCATCGGCCATGATGTCTCCGAACAGAAAAGGCTGGAGCAGGCCAGAGCCGAACTGCATGACGATCTGGAAAAACGCAACCTGGAACTGTCGCGCGCCTATGCAAAGCTGAGCGAGGAAATGGCAATTGCCAGAGAGATGCAGCAGCGTTTCCTGCCTGCACCGAGGCGCATCGACAGCGTGCGCTTCGACTGGCTGTTCCGTGCCTCGGGTTATCTCGGTGGCGACATCTTTGATTATTTTCCGCTGGGCGAACGCCATCTCTGCTTTTATGTGATCGATGTATCCGGCCACGGTGTGTCGGCGGCCCTGCTGGCTTTTTACGCGCAGCGGCAGATGGGTTCCAGCCGCCAGGACATGCTGCATCTGCTGCATGCGGCGCGCGGAGATATCGGCGCGGTTGCGCCCAAGGTGGTCCAGGATTTCAATCGACGGTTCGCGTCGATGACGGAGTCAGGCCTATATCTCACCATGGTATTCGGCATCCTCGACTGCGAGACGGGCGAGGCGGCCCTGGTACAGGCAGGCCATCCGCCGGCGCTGGTTTGCAGGTCCGGCTCCGCCGTCGTCGAAGCGGTCGGCAATGGCGGCTTGCCTATTGGCATTCTGGATCATGCCGACTATGAATCCCATCTGTTGCGTCTGACGCCAGGCACGCGTCTTTACCTGTATTCGGATGGCGTCCCCGACTGCGAGAATGTTGACGATGAAGTGTTCGGCCAGGATCGCATGGAACGCGTTCTGGCACAGACGCGCGACCGGCCTCTGCAGGAAGTACGGGAAGCGATCGACCAGGCGCTGAAGATCTGGCGCGGCGGTGAAGACGGCTACAAGGACGACATTACTTTCCTGAGCATTGAATTCGAAACAAACCGGCAGCGTCTCTCTGGAGCGAGGTTGGCGAATTGAAGGTTCAGCTGAGTTTCCGAATTCAAGGCATGACCATCCATGCAGGCAACGGATGGCGTGTTTCCGCAGCGGCCTTGCTATGCGGCATGGCATTGGGGGCACAGGCATTGGCGGCACAGGCATCGGACTGGAATAAACCGGCTTTACCGGCTCCCGGTACGTCGGAGCCGGCAGCAACAGGCAGCACGGCGACGGTAGCCGCATCGGCATCGGCCGCCAAAGAGTCCGACGAAACCGAGGCTTCTAACAGTCCCCATCCCTTGCGCCTGCGGCTCGGCTTTGATTATCCGTTGCGCACCAGCGCCGGTGGCGATCTCGGCGCTGGCACGCAAGGCCCGCCGGCGGTCTCGCCGACGTTGCAGGCGGAACTGCGCTACAACCCGGCAAGCTACTGGTTCGGCAGCATTACCTTCTACCGCTATCTGATGGGCGACCGCCAGCGGCCGTGGAATCCGGACTTCACCTATGCCTTCGGCTATGACGACTGGCATCCGAACACCTTCAGTCTGGTTTATGGCAATTACTCGGGCAACCGGTTGCGCCCGGAAGAGACGGAGACCGTCAGCCGTTTCCGCCAAGGCGTCTGGTCCCTCGGTTACAAGTTCGAGATGCCGGAAATTCTTGATCCGCTGTTCAAGGTGGCGGACGATCATCAGGTCAACTGCAGTATCAATGCCAACCTGACGCAGCGCTATACCGATCTTGCCACCCTTTCACTGAAGAAAAACAAGCGTACGGTCTCGCTGGGCTGCCGTTACACCCTGCCTAACAGTCTGTATGCGAATGCGACGGTCTTCTATTATCCTGATCGTACGCAGCAGCAGCCCTGGGACCCGGACTTTACCTACGGTTTCGGATATTTTGACTGGCGGCCGGGCACGGTCACCATTCAGTACAACAACTATGCAGGCAACCGCTATCCCGGGCGTGACACGCCGGGGCAAGGTGGTTTCCGACGTGGCAGCGTTTCCATTTCCTGGTCGGCAAGCTGGTAAGGGGAAAGCTGGACAGGCAAACTTCTAGTTAAAGACATGGTCAATCGGAGGAGGACTCCCTGTATGTCGCAAATCCTTAAAAATTAAAATGGAGAAAACATGGAATTAATCGAAGTCAGCAGGGAACGTGACGTGGCCATCATCAAGCCGCAGCTCAAGCGCATCGATGCATCGGTAGCCCTGTCCTTCAAGGAAGCGGTGCTCAAGGTGGTCGAATCCGGTGAAAAGGCTGTGGTGCTTGACCTGGAGATGGTGCAGTTCATGGATTCGAGCGGCCTCGGCGCCATCGTCTCGGTGCTCAAGGCGCTGGGTACCAGAGGGCTGCTGGCGGTATGCAATGTGAAGGGTGCGGTGCTCAGCCTGTTCAAGCTGACCCGGATGGACAAGGTATTCGTCATCGCGGATACGCCGTCCGACGCGATTGACAGGCTGAGCTGAGGAGATCGGCGTGAAAGCAATGATATTGGCTGCGGGTAAAGGCACGCGCGTGCGTCCTCTTACCAACGTGATGCCCAAGCCCATGATCCCGCTGGTGCGCAAGCCGGTGATGGAATCCATCATCGAGCATCTCGCAGGCCACGGCTTCGACCAGATTTTCATCAACACCAGCTACCTGTCCTCGGCCATCGAAAACTACTTTCGCGACGGCGAGCGGCTGGGTGTGCAAATCGCCTATTCCTATGAAGGCCAGCTGGAGAACGGACAGTTCGTTGACCATCCGGTCGGCTCGGCCGGCGGCATGCGCAAGATCCAGGATTTCTGCGGTTTCTTCGACAGCACCTTTGCCGTGCTGTGTGGCGATGCGCTGATCGATGTCGATCTCGGCGCAGTGCTGGAATTCCATCGCAGCCGCGGCGCGGTGGCCACCATCGTTACCAAGACCGTGCCGCTGGAAGAAGTCAGCAAGTACGGCGTGGTGGTCACCGATGGCGATGGCCGGGTGAAGAGTTTCCAGGAAAAGCCGAAGGCCGAGCAAGCCCTGTCAACCAATGCCAATACCGGCATCTATATTTTCGAACCGTCGGTATTCGATCACATTCCATCCGGACAGGAATACGATATCGGCGGCCAGCTGTTTCCCTCGCTGATACAGAAAGGCGCGCCGGTCTGCGCGGTGGCGCAACCGTTTCAGTGGGTGGACATCGGCTCGGTGACCGACTTCTGGCATGCTACCCGCCTTGCGCTGAGCGGCCAGGTGCGCGGCTACCGCTTGCCTGGCGTCGAGATCCGGCCCGGCGTGCGCGTCGGCCTCGGCATCCGCGCCGACTGGTCCAAGGTGCAAATCAGCGGACCGGTCTACATCGGCAGCGGCACATCGATCGGCGACGGCGCCGTGATCGAGGGTCCGACGGTGATCGGCTCGAACTGCGTCATCGAAGCCGGCGCGCAGGTACGGGCAAGCATCATTGGCGACTATACCCGCGTGGCCTCGGTGGCATCGCTGAGCGACCGCATTGTTTTCGCCGGCAAGCTGATCGATCCCCATGGCGATGTGGTCGACATCGCAGACGCCGATATCGGCTGGCTGCTCGACGATGCGCGCAAAGGCCTGGCCCAGGACGAGACGCATGACATGCTGCGTGAGATCGTGCAGCAGCGCCAGCCTGCGCGATGAGCGAACGATGACGACTTCCGCCATGACAACGACTCCAGACTCAGGCCAGCCGTCCGCGATGACCCGCAGGATCGAGTTCAACGTGCCTGCGCGCCTGGAGGAAGTGCGTCCCATTGCCGAGTCCCTGCGTGCCTTCATGGCGGATGGCGTTCCGCAGGAAGCCCAGGACGCTATCGAACTTGGCATCGTTGAAGCAATGACTAACGTGGTGGCGCATGGCTATACGGGAATGCATCCGGCGGCGCTGGAACTGCGCTTCGAGCAGTCATCCAATGCCGCCATTGCGGAATTGCTCGACACTGGAAAGCCGATTCCGCGGGAAAACCTGGAACGGGACAGTTCGGTGCCATTCGAATTCGATCCTGACAATGTCGCTGCTTTACCCGAACACGGAATGGGTCTTGCGCTGATCAGGCTGTCGTTCGATGCGGTGCAATACCAGTCCGTCGACGGCGTCAACCGGTTGACGATGGCGAAGCGATTCGAAACCGACAAGCTTGGGGAGGAGGTCGATCCCTAGAGCTTATTAAGCGTACCGCAAAGGCCTCCGAGGTTACGTTGGAACCGGCCGGCTGCAAGTCGTGACGAGACGACAGTAACGAGTTGGGAGAAGGAATCGCAACGCGGCAGATAGCCCGTTATGGCGGCGTCCAGAGCTCTTGCGGCATGCATAGCCGGCTCTCGCCGTCACGACAGGCAGGACCAGGAATGGCGGGAGCATTCAACATGGTTATCAACTCATCAGCAAAGGTAGGAGTATCGCTTGGCATTTTATTTCAGCAAATTCGAGCACCGCAGGCCGCCGCCGCCATTGCCGCATTCGCCGGCCATCGAGATGATCTGGCAGTTCCTTGTGGTGGTCGCACTCATCCTCGGCGCCAACTATATCCGCTGGCGCTGGACCGAATCCCTGAACTTCGATGCCTTGTGGTTCGCCATACCGCTGGCGCTGGCCGAGACGCTTGCCTATATCGGCCTGGTGCTGTTTGCGATCAACCTGTGGCGGGTGCGGGACTATCCGCGCCGTCCTCCTCCGCGCACCATCGGCGAATGCGCCGACACCCACGGCGACGAAGACCGTCCGATCTCGGTGGATATCTTCATTACCACCTACAGTGAAGAGGAAGAACTGGTGCGGCTGTCGATCCGCGACGCCAAGGCGGTGCGCTATCCGCATCCGATCGACCTGCGGGTGCATGTGCTCGACGACGGACGTCGTCCGCTGATGCGCCAGGTGGCTGAAGAAGAGGGCGTCAATTACATCACCCGCTCCAGCAATATCGGTTTCAAGGCCGGCAATCTGCGCAATGCGATGGAGCACACCAGCGGCGACTTCATCGTCATCTGCGATGCCGACACCCGGCCGTTCCCCACCTTCCTAGAACACACGCTCGGCTATTTTCGCGACGTCGACGTCGCCTGGGTGCAGACGCCTCAATGGTTCTACGATATTCCGGAAGGCGAAAGCCTGCCGCAGTACTGGGGGCGCAAGGCCGGCCGCGTCGGACGCTGGCTTGGCGCGGGGGTGCAGCGCCTGGTCGGACCGGTGCGCCTCGGCGAAGACCCGTTCGTCAGCGATGCCCAGATGTTCTATGACGTCATCCAGCGTCGGCGCAACTGGGCCAATGCTGCATTCTGCTGCGGTGCCGGATCCATTCACCGCAGGGAGGCCGTGATGCAGGCGGCGCTGCGCGCCTATGCGCTGAAGGTCGACAAGGAAGTGGAGAAATACGCGTCCGAGATCAAGGATCCCGGTCTGCGCGACGACTTCAGCGGCGCCATGCGCACCCAGGTGGCGCTGGAAACCGAGTTCACGCCGTACAAGTTCCATGTCTCGGAAGACATCTACACTTCCATCGTGCTGCACAATGATGTCGCCCGGCGCTGGAAGTCGGTGCTGCATCCGGAAGTGGAATCGAAGATGCTGTCGCCGCAGGACTTGCTGTCCTGGATGATCCAGCGTTTCAAATATGCCGGTGGCACGCTCGATATCTGCTTCCGCGACAATCCGCTGTTCCAGGGCAAGATGAGCTGGGCGCAACGCGCCATGTACCTGTCGACCTTCTGGTCCTACTTCGGCTGCATCTGGAACGTCGTCTTCATTGCCGCGCCCATCATCTACCTGTTCACCGGCGTACCGCCGCTGTCGGCGTATTCCAACGCCTTCTACCTGCATTCGCTGCCCTTCCTGCTTGCCACCGAGCTGGCATTCATGTTCGGCATGTGGGGCGTCAGGTCATGGGAGGGCAAGGCATCCTATCTGTCATTCTTCTCAATCAATTTCCGCGCGCTGTGGACTGTGCTCAAGGGAGAAAAGATCAAGTTTCCGGTCACGCCGAAGGAAAGGCAGGAAGGCAATTTCCTGCATCTCGTGATTCCGCAGATGGCAGTCGTCGCGCTGACGGTTGCGGGGATCGTGTATGGCGCTTACCGGGTATTCGGCCTCGGACAATCGAATGAGCTGCAGAGTCTCGTGGTCAATGCCGCATGGGGCTTGAACAATATCCTGGTCATGCTGCCGATGATCAGGGCAGCGCAATGGAAGCCGCCGGAAGAGGATATCTCCGATGCGGCCGCAACCGAGACAACGAGGATGGCATGAACAAGGAAAATCTTTTGCGCGCGCGCAGCAATATCGTCTTCATCCTCGCCTTGGCGGTGGGTTTCGCACTCGTCATGTGGATCGAGAAACATAGCGTTCCGTCGCAGGCAGCCAATGCGTCTGAGCCCGGCGCGCAAGCTTCCGCGGGAGGGCAGGCGCAAATTCGCTACAGCGGCGATGTGCCGCCGCTGGCGGAGCCAAGGGCGCTTAGCGAGCAGGAACGCGAATGGGCGCGCATCGCCTGGAAATACTTCGACAACAATACCGACCCGAAAACCGGCATGGTGAATTCCGTCGACAAGTACCAGGCCGCCACCATGTGGGACACCGGCTCCACCCTGCTGGCGCTGGTATCGGCGCATCGCCTCGAACTGCTGAATGAAAAGGAATTCGATGCGCGCATGGAAAACATCCTGGAGTCGCTGGCCGGCATGCCCCTGTATGACGGCCTGCTGCCGAACAAGTCGTACAGTACCGCCACGCTGGAGATGGTCGACTATGCGGGCAAGCCGGCGGCGCAGGGCATCGGCTGGTCGGCCATCGATATCGGCCGCATGCTGGTGCCGCTGAGCATCGTGGCCTGGAATTATCCGCGCCATACCGAAGCGGCGAGGCGCGTTGTCAGCCGCTGGCAGCTGGCGCGCATGACGCGCGACGGCATGCTGGTCGGCATGCACCAGAACGACGGCGGCAAGCTGGAGCTGCTGCAGGAAGGCCGTCTCGGCTACGAACAGTACGCGGCCAAGGCGGCCGCGCTGCTCGGCACCGATGCCACCGAGGCGCTCGACTACAAGGCGCAGCTCGGCTTCGCCGATGTGTACGGCATCGCGGTGCCGCACGACCGGCGCGATGCGCAAGCCACGGGCGGACACAATTACGTGCTCAGCGAACCGTATCTGCTCGACGGTCTTGAATTCGGCGGCGACCGCATCTCGCGTGAATTCGCGTGGCGCGTGTACCGTGCCCAGGAAGAGCGTTTCCGGCAGACCGGGAAGCTGACCGCGGTCACCGAAGACCATGTCGACCAGGCACCTTATTTCGTCTACAACACCGTGTTCAGTAACGGCAAGGCCTGGAACACATTGACGGAGAAGGGCGAAGACGCAAGCCGGCTGCGCAGCCTGAGCGTCAAGGCGGCTTTCGGCTGGCATGCGCTGTACCGCAATGACTATACCGGCAAGCTGACGCAGGAAGTCGGCACGCTGTTCGATCCGCAGCGTGGCTGGTATGCCGGCAAGTATGAAGAAGACGGCGCGGCCAACAAGGCCATTACCGCCAATACCAACGCCGTGGTGCTGGAAAGCCTGGCCTATATCGCGGGAGGCCGGCTGCTCGGTCATGCAAAGGGAGAAAAACCATGAGGCGATCCGGCATCGCAGTTTGTCTCACCGGGCTGCTGCTCTGCGCGCACGGGCCAACGATGGCTGCCGGCTGCATTGGCGGCGAGCTGCCGGCAACGCGCTATGTCCAGCGCAGCGGTCCGCTCAACGAGGCGGAAATGAACATGGCCCGCATCGCCTGGAAGTATTTTGAAAACAACCTGCAGCCGGAATCGGGCCTGGTGAACGCGGTCGACGGCTATCCATCGACCACCATGTGGGATACCGCCTCCTATCTGGCCGCGATCGTCGCCGCGCATGAACTCGGCATCATCGAGCGCAGGCAGGCGGGCGAGCGAATCAGTGCGGTGATCAACACCTTCAACAAGTTGGCTTTCTTCCGCGACGAATTGCCCAACAAGGTGTATCACACCAAGACGATGGAAAAATCCGACTATGCCAACAAGCCGGGCGAGATCGGCTATTCCGCGATCGACCTCGGTCGGCTGCTGATCTGGCTGAAAATCGTCAAGGAACGCTATCCGGAGCAGGCCGACCCGATCGACCGCTTCGTGCTGCGCTGGAAGTTCGACCGCATCGTCGACCGCAGCGGCATCCTGTACGGCTCGCGCCTGAATGAAAAGAAACAGGTCGAGTATGTGCAGGAGGGCCGCCTGGGTTACGAGGAATATGCGGCCAAGGGCTTCGAGCTGTGGGGCATCTCCACCGACATGGCATCGCAGCCCGAGCCGTATGAATTCGTGAATACGCATTGCGTGGATGTGCCCTTCGACTCGCGTGATCCGCGCAAGACTTACCAGCACAATTACGTGGTGTCCGAGAGCTATGTGCTTGACGGCATGGAATTCAACTGGGACCTGCCGCTCGACCGCGACACCAACGACCGCCGCCACAGCCATGGATGGATGCGTGATTTCGCGCAGCGCGTCTACCAGGCGCAGGAAAACCGTCATCGCGATACCGGCATCATCACCGCCCGTTCCGAGCATCAGCTCGACCAGGAACCGTACTTCGTCTACGACACCGTATACTCCGACGGCTTTACCTGGAACACCATCACCGATACCGGCAAGCATGTGCCGCAATTTGCCGCAATCTCGCTCAAGGCTGCGCTCGGCATGTGGGTGATGTGGAAATCGGACTATACCGACCTCTTGTTCAATACCATTGCCAAGACCCATGATCCCGCAAAAGGGTATTACGAGGGCATTCTGGAAAACGGCAAGGGACCCATCAAGACCTTCACCGCGAACAACAACGGCATCATGCTGGAAGCCTTGCTGTACAAGGCCAAAGGCAAGCTGCTCAAGTGGAGCGGCCGCAAGAGCGGCCTGTGGGAAAAGACCGTCGGCGATGCCTACGGCGACAAGGTCCGTACGCGCTTCAACATCCGCCGTAACGACACGGCATCTTGCGGCGGCGGAGCAGGGGCATGCTGAGGCGGCGCGCGTTGAGTGCCGCCTGCGCGCTGGCGGTCGGAGTGTTCATGACCGGATGCGGCGTAGTCTCGGGTCAGTTCGCCAAGGCAAAGGATGCGGCTCTGCATGAGGGAAGCCACGGCCGTTATGGCCGGCTGACAGCCCAGGAACTGCAATGGGCCAAGGTGGCATGGCGCTATTTCGAGAACAACACCAATCCCGATAACGGACTGGTCAACTCCTTCGACCGCTATCCCACCTTCTCGATGTGGCATGTCGCCGATTACATGGCGGCGCTCGCCGCGGCGCATGACTTCGGGCTGATCGACACGCGGGAATTCGACTCGCGCATGTCCCGGCTGCTGAAGTTTCTCAATACCATGGATCTGTCCGAAGGCAGTGTTCCCAACAAGCTGTACAACTCGCTGACCGGAAAAATGGTCAGCTATGCGAACCAGCCAGCCGACATTGGCTGGTCGGCTGTCGAAACGGGTCGTCTGCTGACCTGGATGAAGATCATCGGCAACCGTTATCCGCAATACCAGGAATATTTCGACAAGGCGGTACTGCGCTGGAATTTCTGCCAGGTGATCGACAATTGCGGCGCCATGTTCGGCACCTCCCGTGAAAATGGCCAGCGCAACCGCTACCGCGAAGGCCGGCTGGGCTATGAACAGATCGGAGCGGCAGGCTTTGCCGCCTGGGGCTTCGACGCGACACGCATCTGGGCGGAGCCGCAGATCGAGAGCGTCACCATACTCGGCGTGCGCGTGCCGTATGACGCACGCGACCCGCGCACCACCGGCGCGCCGAGCAGCGCACTTACCATGCCCCATGTGCTGATGGGCATGGAACTCGGCTGGCGCTATCCGGGAACCGGGATGGCGGGGACACAGGACTATCGGGACATGGCCAACCGCATTTACCGTGCGCAGGAAGCACGCTTCCGGAAGGAGGGCGTGCTGACCGCACGCAGCGATTACCAGATGCGCGAGCCTCCTTATGCGGTGACCGACGGCGTATTCGTCTCCGGCTATCCATGGAATACGGTGGGCAGCGACGGCAAGGAATATGAGAAGCTTGCGCTGGTATCGACGCGCGCCGCATTCGGCATGTGGGTCATGTGGCCGGGGGACTATACCGACCGCTTGATGCAGGCGGTCCAGCCGCTGCATCATCCGGAGCGTGGCTGGTTCGAAGGCCGGCTGGAGCACAGCGGCGCGGCGCTGGAAACCTTGTCCCTCTCCACCAATGCGATGGTGCTCGAAACCTTGCTGTTCAAGGTCAGGGGCACGCTGCTGCCGGAGAAAACGAGAAGCGGCTACTTTGCGCGCAAGCTCGACGACCCGTTTGCCCGTCCCAACCAGTGCCTACCCTCGGAGCGGCCGATGTGCGCGGCGATTCTGGTACCGGCGCGCTAATGAGTCTCATGCTCGTCCCATGGCAACTCATGCCATGAGAGCGGCATGTGATGAGGCGGGATCGGAATTATTTACCAATCCAGACAGAGCTGTACTCCGCCTTGCCGCTGCTGCCGTCGTAATAGCCGGGGAAGTAGAGCGCCGTGTCGAGATTGTCGCCGTACCAGGCGTTCATCATCAGCTTCATCGGCATGGCGAGATCTACTTGTTCACGGCGTAACTCTATCCATTCCCCGGCATCGTTCATCACATGCCAGGTGATCGCATCCGGCTGCCAGACAAAGCTGTACTTGCGGCTGCGCTGATAGGGGTCGATGCCCAGCGCGTTCAAATCGATGTCGCGCGGATACTGCGTACCGGCGATCCAGAAATTGGTATGCAGCAGCGAGGTTCCGCCGATGAATTCAATATCGATTTCATGATGCGACGCGGTGCGGGATACGCCGTCGTAGAGAAAGAACGAGCTGACGGTGCCGCGAACATTGGATGGCTTCATGTCCACCACGAAGCTGCCGTATTGCCAGTATTGCTTCGTGCGTACTTCTGCGCACTTGCCTGAATTGCCGGAAAAGCTCAGACGCAGCACGCCCTTGCTCTTTGAAACATCCTGGTTGGAGAAGGTGCAGCCGAATGGATGTCCGTTGACCCAGGTAGCGATATCCCATGCGCTGCCAAGGCCGCCCTTGCCGCTGAAATCGTCATAAAACACTTGTGTGGACTGCGCAAACACGCCAGCTCCCGCTGTCAGCCCCAGCGTGCATGCCAGGGCCGCAATTTTTTGTTTGACGGTCATCTCGTTTCTCTTGCTGCCAGTGGAAGAGGCTGGCAATCAAGCGACGCATCAGATATCGAGGATGCATGAGTGCGCCGTCATTATTGCCGCAAGGAAACAATACCATGAGAAGACATGCTGCAAGATAAAAAACAGTTATTGGAATTGAAGAGACTTGCAAGAATTGCATCCAATTGTGGCAATACGTCCACAGGGATTGTTATTTGCTAACGCGGAATCCAGCGGAAAAGAAAGCGGGTTTTTACCATGGCCCAGCATGTCAGCAGCATGCCGGCGTGGATGGCGGTGTTGATCCAGACATTCTGCATGCCCGGCAACGGCGTATTGGAGATCAGAAGGATCAGATAGATGTGCACGAAGAAAACGTACATCGATTCCTGCCCGAACGGAATGAACAGCCATCCTAGCCAACGTTTGATCGGTCTCCAGGCGGCGGTCAGCAGTGCGAACACGCTGATCAGCAATACCAGGTTGTTCAGCAGGCGGCCCGGACCGAGATTGTATTTGAGGAAAAAGGCCTGATACCAGCGCATAAAGATATCCGGCGGGATGAAGGATGCAACCGCCCAGTCCGGCAGGGTATCAAGCGGATGGTTCAGCGAAAAGGCTGCGAACAGGATGGACAGGACGACGCAGGTCGCCAGCAGCGCTTGTCCGGCACCTGTGCGGAAAAACTGCAGGATGCGTTGCTTGTGATAGCCGGCGACGATGCCATGCACGAAGATCAGCTGCCATGCCAGCAGTGGAAACGCATATTCGAACTGCGCGCCGGTGACGGGCAGCGCGGCGGTCCCGGGCTCAGATTCCAGTGCAAGGTAATTGATCAGATAGACCGCCCAGCTGAGGACAAGCAAGGAGCCGGTCCTGCCACGATGGATAGCGGAAAAAATCAGCGGGGTGAGCAGGAACAGCACCACGTAGAGTCCGACGACCTGAAACTGGTCAGGCACGGCTTTCAGCAGCAGGACCTCGAAGAACGTCAGCGCGCTGTTTTCGACCGGAGGGTAAAGTTCATGACGATGGCCGCTGACCGGGTCGATGAAGCTTGTCAGGGCAGAGGTATCAAGTCCGGGGACCAGCCGCAGCAGTGCAACTGATCCGGCCACGATGATAGCAAGCTTGTAGAGTGTCCACGCCCTTTGAAACAGCTTGATGCTGCAGGGTCCAAGTCCTTCGCTCTTGAGCTTCTTGCCATAGACGGCGCCGGTGACGACGCCGGCGAGAATGATGAAGGTTTCCGCGGACGATACAACGCCGATGCGCTCCCATGCAACGAGGGCGAACCAGGATTGATAGCGGAAATGCGTCGTAAACAGGAGTACAAAAACAAGGCCGCGCATGAAGTCGATGCGCAGATCGCGCGTTGCGCCAGTTTCGATGTAACGCCAGGAATCATGAATGGAATGAAGCGGCAAGGCGGCGGCGTTTGCACTCAAGAAATTTCCCCTGGTTTTTTCTGGTTCAAGTATGACATTGCCATGACTGGCATCTGCATTAACAAGACCATGTCCAGGGAAAATGATTCCTGCCGGTGAGCCCAGTGGCTGATTCGCCTTAGCTTTCCTCTCCTGGCGCGGCACGTGCGGGATGAATTGAGACCGGGGATTCAAAACAAGTGTGCCGTGGATTTCCGCCAGGGAATCGCTGCTCCAGCTGCTACGAAGGCGGATGTCGAACGCTGGTAATCATGCCGGTCAGTAGGTTGATGGCAGTCTGATGGCAGTCGCCTGACGGGCGGAATGGTCTTCCGCATTCGGCCTGTTATCTCTGCAGATCCAAGAGTGGGAACGTCCGCTCGGAAAACTGGTAACCGTGCAGGTTTTGGTGGAAGGGCGGACGCCGTTCGTTATTATCTGAGTGGAGACTGTGATGCAGTCATCCTTTTCACTTACCGAAACTTCCAGCACACGATTGGAAGACAAAGGTATTTGCTGGTTAAGCATAAATTTTTCCGGTTTGTTGATGCGATAGGAAATTGCTGTTCGACATGTATCGGTGGGAGCGGAAGGCGTTGAACTCTGACCCTGCCGGTGCAGACTCCGGAATTACGGCCCGGAGCGACTTGGCCGATATTCGCCTTCCTGCTGACGGGGATAAAGATAGATTTCGCCGGTCAGATCGTATTTGACGTTTCGCAAATTGCCATCGGTGATTCCGGATGAACTTTTCGATGGGTACGAAGGTGATACCGATCTCACGTCACTTCATGCAGGATGAGCCTGGGTGAGCCTGTTAAATCCCTCGACTGGCAAGGCCGAGGTGGCAGATCAGGAATCCATAGCGAGGCTATGGCCCCCAAGATGCTGGACCGCACGACTGCGGCGCTGCGCATCATGCTGTCTGGCGCACAGTGTGAACAAGCTTACCTGAGGCTTTCCAATGCGCCTGCCAGCTCAGGATGAAGGAATACAAATCCTTCGCGTTGCAGCCGGCGCGGAACGACTCGTTGGCCTTCCAGCAGCAAGTCGGCTTGCTTACCCAAGACGAGCCGCAGAGGCCATCCCGGTGTCGGGAAAAAGCTAGGGCGTTTCCAGATGCGTGCCGCAGTCTTACTGAACGTCTGTTGGGTGACGCACTCCGGAGCAGTGAAATTGGTGACTCCATAAGTGTGCGGCGTAACCTGTACGTTTGCGTCCTGTTCCCGTCTTGCCTGTGTCCAGACATGAGCAATCCCGCGCAGGACATCTTCCACATGGATCCACGATAGCCATTGCCGGCCGCTTGCCAGCTTGCCGCCGACACCAAGCAAAATCGGCAGCATCATCATCGGCAGTGCTCCCTGCGTGCCGAGCACCAGGCCGAAACGCATGCATTCCACCCTGACGCCATGCTCGATGGCACCGCTCGCCGCCGCCTCCCATTGCCTGCACAAGTCAGACATGAACATGGGTTGCGGTGGTGCCGTTTCATCCAGCATGGTCTGGTCGCCGATCTTTTGGATGCCATAGTAGCCAATCGCCGACGCCGACAACAGAAGTGATGGCTTGCATGTCGCACGTGCGATCCAGTCCACGACGCTTTGCGTCAACCCGACGCGGCTTTGCAGCAACACCTTCTTGCGCTTGCTGCTCCACCGCGGGCCGAGGATGCGGGCGCCGGCAAGGTTGATGATGACGTCGATATGAAAGGACGCGGCGAGATCGTTCATGGATTCAATACACCGCACTTTGCCGTCGAAGAGCCTTGCGGCCTCTTTCTGACGCCGTGTCAGGGCAACGACAGTATGTCCATCCCTGATCAGCGCGCGAACCAGTTGCTGTCCGATGAA
Source organism: Noviherbaspirillum aerium (assembly GCF_008929045.1). Lineage (GTDB taxonomy): Bacteria > Pseudomonadota > Gammaproteobacteria > Burkholderiales > Burkholderiaceae_D > Noviherbaspirillum > Noviherbaspirillum aerium. Next base: position 41,283 of record NZ_VFAH01000028.1, read on the forward strand.
GCCGGTCGCTCCGGTGACCAGCACTGTTTGCGTGGAGTTGCAGAAGGAAATTGGCGAGGCACTGTCGGTGTTTGAAGCGGACCGCCCCAGACGAAATGCGGCCATGGCATCCCGCATCTCGTGTTGATAACTGGTGTCGAATGCGCCAAGGCATTCCTGCGCGACCATAAGCGGCAATGCCAGAACATGCGTATTCATTGCGTGATCTCCTCGGCTGAATTTTTGACGGCTGATGTATTCCGGGTGAAGCAGGGAAAAGGTCTTGTCGTTCCGGTGCAAGCAGAAGAGTGGCGGCACCATGACGATCAGTGTGATGCTGTCAATCCATACATGATTCGGAAGAAAAGGGTTGCTTCATGAACGGGTTGCCGATACTGCAGGCATCGTCATTGCATTGCACTGGCAAACGATAGCCAAGGCGTTCGGAAATCTGGTAGCGGTGCTGCGCGAACCAGCGATAGAGGCGTGCAAGGCTCGGGCGGAGCATGTTTCTCCGCAGAGGCCATACCAACCGTCCGCGGCCGACCAGCGTATAGGCCGCCAGCATGCTGTCAATGCCGACCAGGAGCCTGCCGTCGCGCGTCCTGCTGTGCAGCTCGCGGTTAAGCGCAGGCAGGTCCACGCCCAATGGCAAGGGATCGAAGTCGGGATGCGCTATGTCGATGAATGCAAGGCGGCCGGCGCCGTTCCAATCCTTCAAGCGGCGCATTTCCCGTGCGCAGAACGGGCAATGCCCGTCGAAATACAAGGTCAGGTCCGGCAACGGCCTCATGACGGCTCCTTGTCATTCGCAGGAAGCAGGCGGGCTACCTTGCCGCCCATCTGCAGAAAGCGCTGCAGCGTTTGCGGCGACAGGCGCTGGTAGTCGCTATAGGTGGCGCTCAGCATCTCGAGGAAATCCAGCACCGTCTGCATGCGCTCGAGGACGGACGCATCGAGTTCCGAATCCTGCGTACCTTCGATTGCGCATTCGCGCAGAACCGTCAGCGTCGGATCAATTTCACGGCGCTTACGCTCTTCGATGATCACCCGGAAAATTTCCCAGACATCCTGAAGGGCGATGAAATGGTCGCGCCGATCACCAAGAACGTGAGTAATCCGGACCAACTTCCAGCTCTGCAGTTCTTTGAGGCTATTGCTCACATTGGAGCGCGCCACTCCCAGAGTCTCGACAATGTCATCCGCAGTCAGAGGCTGTTGCGAGAGATACAAAAGAGCATGGATCTGCGCAACCGTACGGTTGACCCCCCAGCGAGTACCCATTTCCCCCCAATGCAGGACGAACTTCTGTGCAGTGGCGCTGAGCTTCATGAGATTCCTTTAATTTCTGTATTTACAGAAATTAAAGTCCATACAGAAGAAAAAGTCAACAGACTTGTGTTTTTGTCAAATCCCAGTGGGATTCGTAACGACTTTTCTACCACTTCCCGATGAGGTTTATGTCGCGCGCTATCGGCATTTGGAAAAAGATCGATGTGGATCAGCGTAAGATGCTGCCGCCTAGGAACGCGGATACGATCCGCAGTTTTCGATCACTCCGCTTGGCTTTTTATGTTCACCCAGCCGAAGCCTGACGCCATCCCCGTTGCCGCATCAGTGGATGCACCATTAACTCCGGCGCGCCAGACTGGTTGCACCATAGCAAAGCTTGCTGGTCGAATTCGGTCAAGAGTGCCTCTGCCTGCGCGCCACTGATATTCAAGACAAGAAAAGCTTCGTCTGACGGATCGCTATTGACGTCGCTTCTGCGCTCAGCCGGAAGCGCTGCGAGTTTGAGCTTCTTGATGGCCGCGGACAGCGCCATGTGACGAGCTTTGTTTTTCGTTGCCGGAAGCTTTTGTCCCGCAGGGTTATAAGCCGTTACTATGGCCGCAGTCGCGGCGTTATGCGCCTTAAGCAATTGTGTCAGTTCATAGTTGCGTGTGCCGGCTTGCAAATTCAGCCGACGCGGTGAATGCACGGTAAACAATGCTGCACGGCAAGCAGCGCGTTGCTGCGCCGACAATTCGGCACGGTCGATAGAATGTGTGTTGGAGGCCTTCATGAGGGTCATCAGACAAGGTGGGCAAGCGTGACGGCGAGGAATGATCGCATCATCCATTGTACTGTACAAGCATACAGTATTCAGCCGTAGTGGTGCAGGCAAAATTCTTGCGCAAGGTTTATTCATGATGCATGATTGCCAATTCTTTTCACAATACCTGCATGGAGCGGCCATGATTAAAGTCAGCGTAATGTATCCCTATACCTCCGGTGCTCGATTCGACCACGAGTATTACCGCGATAAGCACATGCCGATGGTTAAGCGGCTGATGGGCGATAGCTGCCTGAACTACACGGTGGACAAAGGTCTTTCGGGCGGAGCGCCGGATAGCCCTGCACCGTATGTGGCAATGTGCCATATCTTCAGCGAGTCGCTGGAAGCGTTCCAGACAGGCTTCGGCCCGCATGCCAAGGAAATCCTCGCTGACATCGCCAACTACACCGACATCACGCCAGTTCGTCAGATCAGTGAAGTCGTTGTCGGTTGAAGCGCGGCCTTCCGAAGCCATGCCGCTAGGCGCATTCTGCAGGCTTATCTTTCTGATAGAGAGTGATATGCCAGGCGCTTTAGCGATGCCGAACGCAAAATGCGCGTTTGCATGAGTGCTAGGTATCCGGTTTTCACCGCAAAAGCCCGAACCAAGCCTTAGGGCCTGTTCACACTGGATTCGGAGGATACGAACCTTCCAGACAGGCGCAATAGGTGTCGCATGGCGGCGTTACAAGGGGACGCCGAGTCCTCCTTGCCGTAGCACCAGTGGACACGCGTGTAGTCAGGCCCCTTGCTTCCGGCAAGCTTAAGCTGATTCTTAACAAATGCGATCAAGCTTGATAACGAATCAGACAATGACTGCGATCAGTGTCGCATTGCGATAACTCGAGTCGCAGCAAGAGCCTCATAAAATTCTCTGTTTGGTGCATGAACCATTTGAGCTGGACAACACCTAACGGCTCTCATAGAGGCGTGGACCATGGAATTCAGCAAATCCGACATTAAGAAATTAACATCAGCATTAGACATCCAGCGATATCGACGCACCCGGCAGCGTAAATTCCCGCAAACCGAATATGTAACCCTCGTTGACAAATTCTTCGCCAACAAACCCGTCACACTGACGGAAATGAATGAGATTTGCGCAACTGAAGCTACCCGTTGGGCTTATATTCAATCTCTTCTGCAAATCTTCCCTGCACATGCTGCGTTGGCACTCGAAGGCTCCTGGAACGGTGAAACCATCGCCAACGGGATGATGCTTGCGCATGCGTTCACCAAGGCGACCGTCTTTTTACCGATCGATGATTTCATTTATGGATTCGCCAACATAATGCGCCATGCGGACGAAGGCGGCGTCTCGTTTTTGGAAGTGGCACAGTCAGCGGTAAAGGCGAAGGACCTTGACGACAAGTGTTATGAAATTTTCACCGGATGGATCGGCGATGCTATCGGCTCCAGGGAAGGCACCCTGGATCTGGCCATGCATACCGCCGGCGAAAGATTTTTCGCGCTAGGCACCGCACTGGGCGAACGTGTCACAACAAGCAATGCGGCCAGAGACGATGCTGCGTGCATCGATTTCGTTAAGGAGTTACTGCTCGGCGATCGAGATATTCAGCTAACGCGGAAGAAGAACCGCGACATATCCGGTGCCGGTATTAGCGTTTAATACATCAGTGTGCAAGGTGTGACTGCTTGCCCACTGACGCAGCGCGTTATGTGATTGCGTCCACTCCATGCAAGTCAGTGGAAAAATTAGCAGAAACACCCGAAAGCCAATTCGGCATGCACGCTTGAAAGAACCTGGTGATACGCCGACCAGCAATGATGCGAATACGGAGCGCGTAGAAGCTTATCAGGCATAGCCTAGCGCAAGCTGGGTGATTTGCCGACCTTGTCCGCGCCTTTCCGGGGCGGAGAAAAATCTTCCGTATGCCAGTGTTCAAAAGCTTTCGGCAACGGGCGCGCAGAGTAAACGAGGGCAGGATTGGCTGAAACAGCGGTTCGGCAATACGGGCATGTAATCATCCCTGCGCATATGGCCTCACGCGCGAAACACCGGCTGTAATGTTCAAGTTCATAAAGCCTGCGACACAGGGGATTACTGCATTTTTCCAGATGAACTGACATGGCTGTCTCCGCTTTTAGTTTTTGTCAGCGTGGTCACGATGAAGTGCATTGTGTAGCTTAGCTGATCTTTGTGTAAGAGCAAGGATTCTTTGAAAGAATGTCATGTCAATGAATTCCTGCTTGATCTAGTGCGATGGGAGGTATATCAGTCTGGTCTCCCGCCATGGGATTTATTGCACTGCCATATGACTTTTCATCGCGCTTCGTGCACAATCGCGGGGCAGTATAAAAATCCAATAAAGAGCATAGGCAGGAGACACATAAAAGCCCGCAGCATGACATTGCTGCGGGCTTTTACCTTCACGGCTTGTTATAAGATTTTGAAATATCTGTCATTCGCATTCGAAAGAAGACGGCAGTGTTAATGCCCGGTAAGATGTCCTCGTCTCCTCCAACTCTCCTTGAATTGGATTCGCCCGCACTCTGCAAGGATTGCGGGCTTTTTTCTTTAAGCCGCAGCAGGTGACCGGCGGTTGGCAACCTCTGCAAACATTGAGTTTTTGATCCTCTTGCCAGACTGGGCGCAATGGCGCGCCAAAGGATAGAAATTGATCATTGAACATTGTGACAAGATCGATATCGCACGGATTCTGATTGAACGCATTGACGGCGTGGTCATGCGCGCGCGCGTCAGCACATTGGCCCTGGCGAATGCCGTACTTGAACGCTGGGCGAATGATGCACCCGAAAAAGGTGAAGGTCAGTGTCAAATTCAAATCATCTTTGAGGATGGTTTTCAGTATCAAAGCCGCATCGGCCTGAAGCGTTCCCAGAAACGAATTTCCCTAGCGCGGCATCTGCGTCAACAGCTTTCAGCAATGGCAACGCCCCAGTCCGGCCGCCGCAAGAAAAAGATTGACAGCGAAGCAGCCGTTTGCCTGGTGCAGCCAGGACCGGCTTTTAGCGTGGAAGCCATGTTGGCCAGGTATGACATCTAGCGTCGAAAGCAAGCCGGACCTTGCACCGGAAGGTGACCATCCTGAAAAGTCGGGAAGCAGGACGCACAAGAAGCGCGGCAAGAGCGATCTCCTGCAGGCGTCCTTTCTCAATGACCTGCGCAAGCAGCGGATGTCGGTTATCGTCTATTTGGTAAGCGGTGTGAAACAAGCTGGCATGATCGAGTCATTTGATCAGCATGCCTTGTCCTTACGCCTTGGCAGCAGCATGCAGCTCATCTACAAGCATACGATCGCCAGTATTGTGCCGGCGGCCAAGGCCATTACGGCATCGCCTTCCGTATCGCCTCGAGCCAGGAGTGCCGGCGGTCGCGCGGATACGGCGGTGACGCCCGTGATCTTGCGTAAAGCGCCGCGCCGCATCCTGACGCGCGAAGGATAAGAAGCCCAGGGCATATGCTGCCCAAGCGTCCACATCTACCTTCTCGGCTGGACCTTGTCCATTTGCCATGGCTCTTGGCGACACCATCGAGCGACCTTGAGGCAAGCGAATTATCGCCGAGGGTATTCATCGGGACCGGTGCGTTCCAGTCACAGCCATTTCGTCAAAGCCAGCGGTCTGCTATGGCTTCGCCTGGCGATCATTGCGCCGATTCCCAGGGCAAAGCGGCATTCGGCTCTGTCGTGCTGCTCGTTGCTCACGACATCGGAACGCTACTATCAAGATCGAAGGCGACATCCCTGTAAGCTCACTAAGCGGGCGGGGCAAACCCTGTTCATGGCCAACGTTGGCAACCAACACGACGCATCGTGGCCGTAGCCGATGCCTGATATGAAAAAGATACGGAGACACGGCCGCGTTCTCGGGCATGATGGCCCTGCGGTGGAAGCGTGGGAGCAGACTTTAACGATCTCTAAACATCCACCGGATATGATCGAGATTCCATGGGCATTGTTTGAACGCTTAATTGTGACGCTTAGCTACGCTGCTAAATGGAGAAAGTCCAGCTTAGGAGTTCCGCATAGAACAGTAATCGACGGTGATTTTTTCATTAGAGCGGTTTCACCCTGACCTGCCTGCCGATACCTGATAGATTGCCTCCGGCACGGCGTTGTGCCTCCTTGTCATGGTCTGGCCATGTCGCGTCGCCGCGTCTTGTTCCAACGGCAATCTGCCTCGGCCTCGATTTCGACTAGGCCGGTCAAGGTGAAAACGTTCTAGCCGCGTCACGAGGCTAAGGACGACGGCACCGTTATAATCTTGGGTCGGCGCCAGAGGACTCTGATTGTTGTTAACTGTCCCGCAGGCCGCAAGCAGTCGTGTCCCCATGCGAGCGTGATGGTTAGCGATGATTAGCGATGCTGCCTGAGTCCGCCCCCTATTTATGGAGTAGAAAATGGTTTCTTTGCAAGAGCAGCTTTTGAAAGCCGGCCTGGTCGACAAAAAGAAAGTGAAACAAGCGAATCACGAAAAAAGCCGGCAGAAAAAGATCGAGCTTCGAAGCGGCACACAGAGTGTCGATGAAGCGAAGGCGGCCGCAATTGAAACACAACGAAAAAACGCCGAGCGGGCACGCGAACTCAATGCCCAGCGCGATGCGGCAGCCAATGAAAAAGCAGTCATGGCGCAGATTGCTCAGATGGTGGAAAACAATCGCCAGAGCAAGGGGGCAGGGGACATTGCTTACAATTTCACTCACGGTAATAAGGTCGAGCGCATCTATGTGTCGGCTGCGGTGCAGAAGCAGTTGATGGCCGGGAATCTCGTCATCGTCTGCCATGGCAGCGCTGCTGAACTGGTGCCAAGAGTTATTGCCGACAAGATTGCCGAGCGCGCTCCCTCGCTTGTTGTAAAAGTGAACAAGACTCGTACTGAAACGGATGTGGACGACCCTTATGCTGCCTTCCAGATTCCGGACGACTTCACCTGGTAGTAAAACAGTATCCTCAACACCGGATTCCGCCCTGAGGATGCCTACCTGACAGACGGTTCGGATAGAAGCCTTGCGGCACGGTAGATTCGGAACGTCCTGCGCATATCGCCGTGATACAGCCACCAGTACTCAATGGCAATCACGGTTTGATGCTGCTCAACGGTACGGTGCGTAGTATCGGCACGAAATACAAGGCACGGCATAGTTGGCTGGCGGCTTTGCCACCGCAAAATCAAGGAGACGCCATGCTGTTCAAAAGCCAACGCCAGTGCGCCCATTATCTGGTCCGCACCTTCATTGTCGCCGCAGCTGCTGCCAGCCTGTCCGCCTACGCTGGCTCCGACAAGATTTCCGGAGGCGGCACCAATGTTAGCGGCAAAACATCCTATGCCTACTATGTCACCGGTGATGCGAACCGTACGCCGGACATCCGACAACGCCCCCGCTCGCCATCGACGGTGCTCATGGGCGGAGACAACGATGTCGACGAGGCCTTTCGCTGGATGATTACCCGTGCCGGCGTCACATCGTCTTCGGGAGGTCGCTTTGTCATCATTCGCGCTACCAGCAGCGATGGCTACAATTGTTATGTTTATTACTCGAATTATCCGACATGCAGCACTACGGGAGCCGCGCAGTCAGGCTCAGTCGGTGGCGCCGCACTCGGATTGTCGTCAGTGGAGACCCTTGTCATCCCGTCGGCAACTGCCGCCAATGATGCGAAGGTCAACGAGATCGTCGGGCGCGCCGACGTTATCTGGATAGCCGGCGGCGACCAGGCCGACTACTATAAGAACTGGCGTGGTACCGCGCTGGAGCAAACTCTCAGCCAGGCGATCTCGCGTAACGTCCCAGTCGGTGGGACCTCGGCCGGCATGATGGTGCTGCCACGGTTTGATTTCGCGGCGCTGCGCGGTTCGGTGACTTCGGCACAGGCTCTCGCCGACCCATTCAACAAGTACATGAGCATCGAATCCGAGTCCGGCGCACAGCCGGCTTTCATTGTCGCACCGGGACTTGACGCGGCCATTGTCGACGCTCATGTCGACGAGCGCGACCGCATGGGGCGGCTAATGACATTCATGGCACGCCTTATCCGGCAGGAGGGCGCCACTGGCTGCGCCGGCGGCGTGCTATCGGGCTCGGCAGGCGCGTCCAACGGCGCTCGGGCCATCGGGCTGGCGATACAGACCGCGCTCCTGATCGAAGGGCCGGCCGGCTCGCAGACGGCACGGCGCGTTAGCAATGCGGGTGTCCCCGGTTCCGGGGCGGCTTACCTGCTGCAACCGTCCATGGCGCCCGAGACCTGCCTATCCGGCAAGCCGCTTACCATGCGCGGTATCTCCGTACGCAAGATCACCGACAGCCAATCGTTCAACTTCTCGAACTGGAGCACCCTTCCTTACCGGGAAGCGAACGTTGTCAACGGTACGCTGAGCAACTTCGCCTACTGACCAGCCTGGTCGAGCCCGAGGCAAATTGCTGCTGGAACAGGGCGTGACGCCTTGCCGACGGCGATCGGTCCAGGATCTGCAGGCAGGTCAGAGTGAAAACGCTCTAGGCTGTGTTTGATAAGCTGCTGCGCGATACGGATTGGCGCCTGCGGTGCTCGGCGTGCCCTGCATACGCGTGCGCTCCGCAGCGCCAATCCGAACCGCTCGCAACGCTTAACAAACACGACCTGGAGACACGGTACCTCTCGCCTGCTCGGACAAGGCCGGATATCGAGCGTCGTGAATACAATATTCTGACGGCGACGGTACGCGCTCTTTACGATCGCCACCGGTGTGCCGGGGCGGCGATGGCGCAGGTACAGACGCTGGGCCTCGACGATCCTAGCGCTATTCGGGTTGTACGAATGCGCCCCGGACGCATTGCCTTCGACTTGCCGTTAACTGCTGTCGAAGAAAAAGCTCCTTTCCACTCTCCACGAAGACCGGAGCGATCCGCGTACCGCCGATTGCCCTGTGTCCGCGCCTTCGCTGATTCTGAACGGAGCCCGCCCATGACTGCAGGGCCCACCTGCCGCTTGTCTATCGCCATTCGTCGAATGTATTTAGGCAACCGCCGGCACGGGCAGCCGATGCCATGTATGTGCTCGCGGCCTCTACGGCAACGTGCCTGCTCTCGAGATGGTGCTGCAGCTGTTCGAAGCCGAGACATCCGTGGACAAGCATCTGACCTTCAATGGAGACTTCAACTGGTTCAATATCGACGATGCCAGCTTTGCGCGCATCAACGAAACGGTGTCTTCGTCTGTACTCGTTATCGACACGAGTAGAACGACACGCTGGCTTGGCATTGCGTGCCACATCGGGAAGAATGGCGCGTCGCCCCTGTTTCTCCGGCGTACAAGTGAGTCTAGTCAGCCTGGCTTTGCCCATGAAGAGGCGGGGGTGTCGAGGGGCGTCCTGCCAGCGGTTTCATCGAATTGCCTGCTGGTTTGGCATGCTCCATTCTTGATCCGTTCAAACCGGCGGCTTGTGTTTATAACAACCTATAAGCGGGCGGGGCATCATATTTTCCTTTCCTATGGGCAATTTTTTGGGATGCCATGTCATTATCGGTAAAGGAAATACCATGAGAGTCGCCGCAAGAAATGGGTTCACGCTGATCGAGATGATGATTGCCGTTGCGATTATCGGCATCCTGGCAAGCATCGCTTACCCCTCATATACAGAACATATCAAGAAGTCCAACAGGGCTGCCGCGCAGGCGCATCTGGTGGATATTGCGCAGCATCAGACTCGATACTTGATCGACAACCGCGCCTATGCAAGTACTGTTGCCTTACTCGGACTGTCAACACCGGAGAAGGTAGCCAGCCTATATACGGTTCAGATTACCGTGGCCGACGCCTTGCCGCCAGCGTACACCGTGACAGCAACACCTAGAACAGGCACTGCCCAAGCAAGCGATGTCGTGCTTTCCATCGACAGCGCCGGTACGAAGTCCCCAAGTTCCAAGTGGTAGTAATTAACTAAATGCGCTGCGTTCAAGATCCTCGTTTCACTTTTCCGAAGCCATGTTCCTTCCACCTGGCTTTGGGTGGATTCACGCTCATTGAACTGCTTGTCACGGTCGCGATTGTTGCCATCCTGGCAGCTGTCGCCGCGCCGTCCATGTCGGCGATGATCGCTAATCAGCGCACAAAGTCGGCTGCAGCCGACTTGCAGATGTCGATCATGCTGGCACGCAGTGAGGCACTCAAGCGCAATGCCAGTGTAGTTATCAGCCCCAATACTGAAGGGTGGCAGGCGGGCTGGCGCGTTGCCACGGTTGATGAAGACCGCAACATCCACAATAAAAACGCGAGCGGCGGGCTTTCCATCGTCGGACCTCAATCGATGGTCTATAGTCCTTCTGGCCGTTTACGCAGCGGCAGCGGCGACATCATTTTTGATATTTCCATCTCGTCGTCCCCGACGCACCGGTGTGTCTCGATAGATCTCAACGGACGGCCTTATCAGCGCTCGTCGGAAACCCCATGTTGACCCATCCACAGCATCCGTCGCGTCCGCCATCCAGGATGGCTGGCGTCTCCCTGATCGAAGTGTTGGTCACGGTCCTCATCCTCGGATTCGGGCTGCTTGGCCTGGCGGGGCTGCAAAGCAAGCTGAGCATTGGATTGCTCGAATCGAAGGAAAGAGCCCAGGCGCTCGTGATGCTGACCAATCTGACCGAGAGAATTGACGTCAACCGCCAGAATGCTGCAGCGTATGTCTCAACGTCGCCGCTGGGCACGGGTGACCAGCAACCCGTCGACTGCACTACCACGACAACACAGGCGGCGCGTGATCTGTGCGAATGGAGCCACGCGCTGAAAGGGTTTTCAGCGACGAAGGATAACGAAGCGGTCGGCACAATGCCCGGCATGCGTGGCTGCATCGCGCAGGTGCAGACCGCGGACGAGACCAGCGGCGTGTGCAGGCCGGCAGTTTACCGGGTTACGGTGGCATGGCAGGGAATGCACCCGACCAAGGCGCCGGCAGTTAACTGTGCCAACGATGCTTACGGCAACGATGACAAGATGCGCCGCGCTATCTCCACGCAAATCTCGATAGGTCTTCAAGGTTGCCAATGACCCGCATTGCATTCCAAGATCAAGAGGTATTGAACATGCGTCAGCATCACTACGGGCTAAGTCGAGGTTTCTCGCTGGTGGAGTTGATGGTGGCGGTCGCGCTCGGCTTGATACTGTTGGCAGGTCTGTTCACGTTGTTTTTGACCAACAGCCGATCGTACAGGGAAATCGACAATGCTACGCGTCAGATTGAGAACGGTAGATACGCAATCCAGCTGCTTACAGATGACATTCGAATGGCGGGCTATTACGGCGAGTTCGACCCGACAGAGTTGGCGACGCCGGCGTCGCCACCTGACATCTGTGACACCACGCAGGCCAACCTGATCGCAGGGATGCCGTTGCACGTGCAAGGTCTTGATGCGGATGCGAACACTCCAACATGTATCGCTGACAGGAAGACAGGCACCGATATTCTCGTCGTCAGACGTACCGCCGCCTGCATCGCCGGCACCGCAGGTTGCGACGCGCTGACCGCTACCGTGCCCTTTCTCCAGGCGTCCACCTGCAACAGCATGGATGAACTCGAGTCTGGCAATCCTCTCAACTATTTTATTTTGCAAAACGGACCGGACAACGCTGCAACATTCAAACTGCGCAAGCGAGATTGCTCCGATGCCGGCTCAAAAACCGGGACACGGGCGCCGCTGCGCCGGTATAGGACGCATATCTACTATGTTGCCAACAACGATAAAGCGTCCGACGGCATTCCGACCTTGAAGCGCCTGGAGCTAGGCGCGAACGGATATAGCACAATCCCGCTAGTCAATGGCATAGAAAACTTGCAGATCGAATACGGCCTCGATCTCGACGCAGTGGGCTCTCCGAAGGTCTATACCGCAGATCCAAACAGCTATGCGGCCTGCGCAGGTACCGCGTGCGCCAAAGCGTGGCGCAATACCATTGCTGTCAAACTTCACGTTCTCGCCAGGAACACAGAAAAGACGGCTGGGTACACCGACGTCAAGCAGTATTCGCTGGGCCTTGCCGGGAACGGCGAACCCAATCTGGCCGGTCCGTTCAACGACCCGTTCAAACGACACGTCTATACGACGGTGGTGAGCATGAACAATCCGGCAGGGCGGAACGATCAATGAATAAGCATCTAAACAAGCAGCAGGGCCTGACCTTGATCCTCGCATTGATCTTGCTGGTGCTGCTCACCCTGATTGTGATCACAAGCGTCAACATGACCAAGGGTAGTCTGCAGACGGTAGGCAATATGCAACAGCGCAACGAAGCCTATTCGGCCGCGCAGGAAACCATCGCGGAAGTCATCAGCAGCACGCGCTTCATTGACACGCCCGACGATGCGCTGCCCTCGCCCTGCAATGGGGTACCCAATACCAAGTGCGTTGACACCAATGCAGATGGCAAAGCTGACGTCGCCATCAAGCTTGCAAAGCCACCGACTTGTTCGAAGGTACAAGCAGTCAAAACGGCCAAACTCGATTTGGCCAAAGAACAAGACGTGGGCTGCGTCGTCGGACAACAACAGAATTTTGGCACGGCCGGCGCCGCAACCGGCGCCTCCCTTTGCTCTGACAGCGTGTGGGAAATACAGGCCGAAGCCACCGATGTCGTCACCGAAGCAAAAGTCGAGATAACCCAGGGCGTCGCCGTTCGTGTGAGCAATGACGCGGTATCGACCCAGTGCCCATAGCAAGGAACCCGACCTATGAACCGCATTACATTCGCTGCCGTCGCAGGCTCTCTGTTAGGGGGCGCATCTCTTTTTGCGTCACTGCCAACCGCTGCTGAGGATATTGACATCTTCGTTGGCGGAGGTAGCGCAGGTTTTGGCAAACCCAACATTCTGATCGTGCTCGACAACACTGCGAACTGGTCGCGCCAGAGCCAGCAATGGCCGGGCGGATCCACCCAGGGACAGTCGGAAGTCAACGCCATTAAGCGAATGATTCAAGGGCTGGACACGTCAGTCAACGTGGGCTTGATGGAATTCGTGACTGGCGGCACGGCGAATGACAATGGGGGCTTCATGCGATTCAACATCAGCCCCATGTCCAGTGAAAATAAGCTCAGTTTTGGCCAGAAGTTAAGCACCATCTACAACAATATTACAAGCCCCGACGAGAAGCGCAATTCGAACACGCCGTATGGCAACCTGATGTATGACGTGTTTAATTACTACGCAGGCGCCAACTCTTATTCGCCAAGTGGCGTTCTACCCGCGCCCATTGCCGATCCGAATGGATACGCAACACCTTACAGTCGCTTCAAATCGCCGCTGTCACTGTCAAATAGCTGTGGCAACAACTATGTGATTTTCATCGGCAACCCCAACCACAACGGGCCGGCGTCCGACTCTTCGGCCAACACGACAGCGCTTGGCAATCTGGGCGGCGATACTACCCAACTTAAACTACCCCAGGTCACGACGCAGACCACAACCAGCGACGTCGTGTTGGGTAATACCGCCCAATGCTACAGCGACCGCGCCAGCGCCGAAACTGCGTATGGCTACGGCTGGAACAGCGATGACAATCTTTGCCAGTTATATTCGGCGATCGGCTCGTTGAGCGGGTCGGCAACAGACCGTGCGTCTGTTACCTGCAAAAAGTTTACCAACACAGGTAATGCAGTGGCTACCGCGAACGAATATCGCAGCCAGTGCAGCGCGTTCACTCAGGGCTGTAAATTGGGTAGCGTCATTCCGACGCCGACCACGACCGAAGTCACTTCCAGCTTGACAGGCTATCTGGCAAGCGCGCCGGCTGCTACAGCCGCCGATGCCGGTGCCAAGGCCGGGTTGGCTTGTCCGTCCAATGCCAGCTCCTGCTCATATACAGTTGTCGCGGCCGATACTGCACCGGCGTATGGTGTGCAGACGGCGTCAACGAACAGCTGCTACTACACTGGGTCGGGACAAAATCCGGGCAATCTGCCTGTCTGGTCCGATCCATTAGCCAATGGCACGCACGACTACGGCACACTGAGCTGCCCGGCAGATTACACATGCACGTACACGAAGGTCGGCAATGACCAGGATGCGACTTGTCAGGGCGCAAGCGGCAACGTGAAGAAGGCAGTTATTCGTCAAACTGCAACACCGAAAACACGCTATACCGTCACTCGCACTGCAACAATCGTTGGAGGGACCTGTCCTGCCAATACGAACCAGTACCAGGTCGTTGGCGCTAATACCGTTTATGTCAACGGCGTGACCAGCAATACCATGGTCGACAGCGGCCCGCGCAATGCTGACGAGTGGGCACGCTTCCTGTTCAAGAAAGGTGTGCCTGTCCCCGACAGTTCCATCAAGTCGTCGGTAGTTACCTACACCATTGACGTCTATAACAAGCAACCCAATGCCGAGCAGAGCTCGTTGCTGATGAGCATGGCGCGCGAAGGCGGCGGCAAGTATTTCGCCGCAAAGAACGAAGATGCGATTCTCACTGCGCTGCAGACGATCATGGTCGAAATCCAGGCAGTCAATACGACATTTGCCTCGACCAGTCTGCCAGTCAACGCGACCAACCGTACCCAGAACGAAAACCAGGTTTTCATCGGCATGTTCCGCCCCGATTCGGGTGCGCGGCCACGCTGGTTCGGCAACCTCAAGCGTTATCAGCTCATCAATAACGGCGGGGTGATTGAACTAGGCGATGCCACCGAGCCTATTCCAAAGATCGCCGTCAACAGCCAGACAGGCTTTTTGGCAGAATGCGCGGCGAGCTACTGGACGACGGAATCCGCCAATTACTGGGAACGTGTCACAGATGGTACGCTTCCCGTCGGGCAGTTACTTGATCCGAAAACAGTGATGGGCCAGTGCCCCGACAGGGACCCCTATTCAGATGCGCCTGATGGTCCGTTGGTGGAAAAGGGAGCGGTCGCGCAAGTCCTTCGTCAAGGCAATTCGCCGACAGTAACCAGCAAGGCGCCGACCTGGGCAGTCAACCGCAGCCTCTATACCCAGACAGGTGATTCGCTGACTGCTTTCGATACAACAAGCTCTGGTCTTTCATCGAACCTGGTCAATTTCATCAGCGGTTATGACGTCAACAATGAGAAGGCTAATAATGCCGTCGCCGAGACGCGGCCTTCAATTCATGGCGACGTGATCCATTCACGCCCGTTGCCAGTGAATTACGGCGAGAAGGGCATTACCGTTTTTTACGGTGCGAACGACGGCACGTTCCGCGCAGTGAATGCCTCCAACGGCAAGGAGCGCTGGGCTTTCATCGCCCCCGAGTTTTTCCCTCGCCTGTCACGCCTGATGACTGACAGCCCGCTGATCAGCTATCCGGATACGAAGGTCGAAGGCAGCATTCCGAAATACTATTTCTTCGACGGCTCGACAGGTGTCTATCAGAATGGCGACAACCAAAACCCGGTAGTATGGGTATTCCCGACCATGCGCCGCGGCGGGCGGATGCTCTACGCGCTGGACGTGTCCAATCCGGACAGCCCGACCTTTAAATGGAAAGCCGGCTGCCCGAATCTTGACAACGACTCAGGCTGCACATCCGGCATGAGCGGCATCGGTCAGACATGGTCGACGCCGAATATTGCGTTCATCAAGGGGCACTCTACCGAAACGCCGGTGCTGGCAATTGGAGGCGGATACGATAACTGCGAGGACGCAGATACGCGGTCGCCCACATGTGCCAACACGAAGGGCGGATTTGTTTATATTCTTAACGCCGGGACGGGAGCGCTGCTTGCCGCGTTCCAGACCGAGCGCAGCGTGGCAGCCGATGTGTCGTTCGTCGACGCGGATGGTGATGGCTATCCGGATTATGCCTATGCGGCCGACACCGGCGGCAACCTGTATCGCGTTGACTTCGTGAGCTCCAACAAGACGGTGCAGGGATCCGCCGGCTGGACAATGCGTCGGGTTGCCTTCACAAATGGCGGCTACCGCAAGTTCCTGTTTGCGCCGGCAGTGCTAGCCAATAAGGATAAGGTATATGTTGCCATCGGAACCGGCGACCGCGAGCATCCACTCGGCACGCAGTACCCGTTTAGGGAAAATGTGCTGAACCGCTTTTACGTCTTCAAGGACGATCTTGCTTCGACGACGACAGCGGCTGACCTCGATAGCCTCGCTAACTACACCAACTCGACAAGCTGTTCGACGCCAGCGGTATTGCCGCAGTCTGAACTCAAAGGGTGGTACATGGACTTGAACCAGTACGGAACGGGCGAGCAGACCGTGACAACGGCGTTGATCGCCGGGGGCATGGTGACCTTCAGTACCAACAGGCCCGTACCAAAGGCCGCCTCGTGTTCGGCATCGCTGGGCGAGGCCCGCGGTTATTGGGTCAACCTGCTCAACGCGTCAGGCGCTGTCGGCGTGACAGGCAACTGCGGCGGTACGCGCTCTTCGGTGTTCGTCGGCGGTGGCTTGCCGCCGTCGCCGGTGCTCGCAAACAGTGTGCCGATCAACAAGAAGAACACGACCGTCGTCATCGGAGCCACTCGCAGGACCGGAAGCGGCGCCGATATTTCGATCAGTCCTCAGGAAATCAAGCCGATCATCAGTTCGAAGCGCAAACGCGCATATTTTCACACCAAGGAAGATAACTAGAGCGTTTTTGCCCTGACCGGCATGGCCGAGGCCGGGGCCGATTGCCGCTGAAACGAAGCGTGACGACGCAACATGGCCAAGCCATGGCAAGGAGTCACAACGTCGTGCCGGCGGCAATCTGTCCGGGATCGGCAGGCGGGTCAGGATGAAACCGCGCTAATGACTTTACGCAGCTCCCAACATTCCTGGCGGTCCGGTACTGAAAGAGGGAGAGTCTGTGCTGGTTAGCAAGAGGTTCGGCCGCCATTAATTGTCCATCGTACTTGTGCGCTAGCATTTGGCGCGCTTGTGGGCTTTGCAGTGCAATTTGGTGTGGTTTGCCTCGACGCCCTTGCGCCGCAAGAGTGCATGAAGGCGCCGATAGCCGAAGCGACGGTGTTCGCCTGCCATTTCGACCATGCAATTTTGCAACTGCTCGTGGTCGGGTTTGGCCTTGCCTTGATAATGCAAGACCGTGCGTGACAGTCCCGCAAGCAAGCAAGCAAGCAGGCGCGGCGCTCGGAGATTTTCGTCTTCTCCGGCTTTGCCGCCACCGCCTCACGCCTGGCCTGTTGGCTCAGCGCTTTCGGCTCAAAGCGACCTTCAGTGCTTCTGCATCCAGCATCGATTCGGCCAGCAGCTTCTTGAGCTGACCATTCTCCGCCTCCAGGTGTCGCAGCCGGCACCGGCATGCCGCCGCACTTGGCGAGCCAGGTGTAAAGCGATGCATCGCTGGAGCGTTTTTGCCCAGACCGGCCCGGTCGAGGCCGAGACAGGCAGGTCAGGTAAAACCGCTTTAATCCCGTATATCTGAAGGGGTGGACAAACCCAACATTCTTCTCTTCTTTTTATGTCGCCTATCGACATTGCGTTGCGTAGAAGCATATCTAGAATGGAACGACGTCGAGCCAAACCGGAACCTTACTTTTTGGATGTGCAGGACCATATCGAAAAGGCCGCCCAAGACGGAACAGGTGCTCACGCGAAGCGCCATCATCTTTATCGGAGACAATATGAAAGAGCCAAGATCCAAGTTCGGAGTGTCATGCTCTGCCGCAGTCGCAATGGCATTGGCAGCATGCGGCGGCAGTAGCGGAGATTCGGTCCAGGCCAGTTCGCCCAACACATCCGCTGCATTGCCGCTCGCATGTTCGCAACTCGCCAATACGGCCATACCTGCGGCATCAATCGGCTTGCCGACATCCGGCGGGACCGTGACCGCAGCCTCGGTAGTTCCGGCGAGCGGCACCGGGGCGACGGCAATTCCGGAGCACTGTCTCGTCACGGCAAGCATTTCACCGGTCGACAAGACTGCACCGAACATTCAGTTCAGAGTGGCACTGCCGACGGTGTGGAATTCAAAGGTCGTCATGTTTGGCGGCGGCGGCTTTGATGGAAGCATACCGAACGTCACCGGAAATGTGCCGGCGGGCCCGACGGACAAGTCGACTCCGCTCGGCCGTGGTTATGCAACATTTGCAAGCGACTCGGGGCATCAGGCGAACGCCTTCGGTTCGCAGGACGGATCGTTCGCCCTGAACGAGGAAGCCGCTCGAAACTTCGGCGGCGATGCACTCAAGAAAACCCGCGATGCGGCGATCCATCTGATCAAGGCAAGATACGCGGTGGAGAAGGTGCAAAAGTCTTATTTTGCCGGCGGTTCGACCGGGGGACGCGAAGCACTTGCCGCAATCACACGGTGGCCCGCCGACTGGGATGGAGCCATCGCCTGGTATCCGGCCTGGAATGATGCAGCCGCCTTGCTCGGCGGCCATCGGATGAACCGCGCGCTGGCAAAGCCGGGAGCCTATCCGAACACGGCCAAGCGCGACCTGATCTACAAGGCGGCCATCGCTGCGTGCGACGGTCTGGATGGAGCAGCTGACGGCCTTATCAGCAATCAGCAACGTTGCAATGCCATCTTCGATCCGGCGACCGCAAGCTTCAATGGCAGGCCGCTGCGCTGCGAAGGCGGAACGGATACCGGGGATACCTGCCTGTCAGATGCGCAGATCAGCGCTCTGAAGACGATCAATACCGATACCCGCTTCAACTTTTCGCTGGCGAGCGGGGAAACCCATTACCCGGGCTACAACGTGTGGGGAGCCGACCTTGGCATCACCACCAATCCGTCGCCGCTGCAGCCAACCGTCACCTTCCTCGCGCTTGGCACCACGCAGCCGGCGATGCCGATGCCGAGAACCGCGCCATACGTAAGCGTCCTGCTGGATCAGTGGATCAAGTATTCCGTCACCCGCGATCCCAATTTCGATTCCCTGACGCTTGATCCGGAAAATCCCGGACCCTGGGCTGGAAGGATCAGCGAACTCAGTACGCTGCTGGATACGAGAGTGGATCTGAACGCTTTTGCCGCCAAGGGTGGAAAACTGCTTCTCGCGCATGGCTTGTCCGACGTACTGGTAAGCAGCCGTGCAACGGAAGAGTACTACCAGCGCCTGCAAAGTCAGATGGGCCCGTCGGAAGTGAACAAGTTCGTGCGCTACTATGAAGTGCCCGGATATGGACATGCGGTCAGTACAAGCTTCAACGCTTCCTGGGACTCGCTCACATCGCTGGAGAACTGGACGGAGAAGGGGGCAAGCCCGGCCAATGAGGTGGTGGCGGATACCGCCGGCGTCCCGGGACGGACACGACCGCTGTGTGATTATCCGAAGTGGCCGAAGTACAACGGTACGGGCGATATCAACCGCGCTGCCTCGTTTACCTGTTCCAATTGATAGGACGATAGGATGGAAGCCGGCGGCGAAAATCTGCGCGTCGGCTTCCATTCTATGCTTTGTTTCAGTAAAGCAGTAACCACCCATCGCGCAAGCTTGCAGGCTGGAACGGCATCTCGCGACACCGCCTGCAAGGACATTGCAGGCGGTCATCGCGTCACTCAGGCATGGCGCTCCTTGCCAGTGCCGGTTGCCGCAATTCAACTCCCCGTATTTCCGCAAAGAGAATCTGCATGACCCATCAGAAAGACATTGTTATTGCCGGCGCCGTTCGAACGGCCATTGGCACCTTCGGCGGCTCCCTCAAGGACCACTCCGGTTCGGATCTTGCAACCATCGTCGTCAGGGAGGCATTCGAGCGCGCCAGGGTCGATCCGGCATCCGCGCAACACATCGTCATCGGCAACGTCATCCAGTGCGAGCCCAGGGACATGTATGTTTCGCGCGTGGCCGGCTTGAACGCGGGCATGGCCAGGCACTCCGCGGCCCTGACCTTGAATCGCCTGTGCGGTTCCGGCCTGCAGGCAATCATCACCGCGGCAAACGCCATTCAGCTAGGCGATGCCGAGATCGCCGTCGGCGGCGGCGTGGAAACCATGAGCCGGGCCCCCTACGTCATGCAGACCGGGCGCTGGGGCAACCGGATGGGCGATGCGAAGCTGCTCGACATGCTGCTGGGCGCCTTGAATGACCCTTTCGGCGCAGGACATATGGGCGTCACCGCCGAAAATGTCGCGGACCATTACCGGATTTCCCGCGAAGACCAGGATGCATTCGCCGCCGAAAGCCAGCGCAAGGCGTTGGCCGCTATCGACGCTGGGCATTTCAAGTCGCAGATCGTATCCGTCGATATCAGGAACCGAAATGGCGTCGCGTGCTTCGACACCGACGAGCATCCCAAGCCCGGTACCAGCGCCGAGACGCTGGCCGGACTGAAACCGGCATTCAGGAAGGAAAGCGGCACCGTGACAGCGGGAAATGCCTCCGGCTTGAACGATGGCGCCGCCGCATGCATCCTGATGAGCGCGGAGACCGCGTCGCGAGCCAATATCGCACCATTGGCGCGTCTGATTTCCTATGCGGTGGCCGGCGTCGAGCCATCGATGATGGGAATCGGCCCCGTGCCCGCAGTCCAGCTCGCCCTCAAGCGCGCCGGTCTCTCGCTGGATGACATGGACGTCATTGAATCCAATGAGGCGTTTGCCGCCCAGGCCTTGGGAGTGTGCCGCGGCCTGGATCTCGATCCTGCCAGAACGAATCCCAACGGCGGTGCGATCGCGTTGGGGCATCCGCTCGGCGCAAGCGGCACCATCATTACCGTCAAGTGCCTGCATGAATTGATCCGCACCGGCAAGCGCTACGGTTTGGTCACCATGTGCATTGGAGGCGGGCAGGGTATTGCGGCTATATTCGAGCGTCTATAGCGCGAGTTGCCAATGAATGTACGGTCGCCCCGGCCTGGCCTGGGCGCACCGCAGCATTTTTCGTTACCTGTGTGGCACGCCGCACGGGGCTCCCGCCTTGTCCCGCAAACCAAGGCAGACCGATTCTTCCGCACACCCGCCCGCAGTCCGCCCTATGCGGTCAGGCTCCACAGGCGCAGTGCCACATGAATCTCGAGCGCTCGACTGGGGCTGCTCCAGTGGCCAAGAAGTTCGTCGACATTCGCCAGGCGTTGCCGCACCGTATTGACATGGATTTTCAGGCTCGCAGCGGTTGATTTGGCATTTTGATTGTTGTCCAGGTATTTCAGCAGCGTGTCGGCTATTTGGGTGCCTCGTTTCAGATCGTGTGCGATCACCGGCCCGACACAGGCATCGATGAAGGCTTTCAGGCTTCCCTGGTCATGCGACTCGAACAGTACCGAATACAGCGCCATCTGGTTCTGGTCAATGACCTGTCCATTGATGCCGATGCGCTGCAGGACAGATAATCCCCGCCGCAGCGAACCGTACACCACGCGGAAAGCCTCGACCGTGGCGATCGGCCTGGAAAGGATGCCGCAGAAGGCGCCGTTGAATTCGCGCCTGGCGATTGCGCTGAACTCCCTGACCACATCCTGAGCCTTCGTCGTGGCGCACAGGATGGCCAATGTGCCATCCAGCTCATCGAGGACAAGGTCGGAAAAGCGGTTCTCCGAACGCAGCCGGCGCGCCACCGTTTCGGGGCCCGGATGCTTCGTATCAACGAGGATCAGGGAAAACGCTTGCGAGAGATCCAGCCCCAGGCGTCTGGCACGCTCCAGCGTCGAGCCCCGTCCCTCGAGATGGGTGGCGACCAGCGAGCGCAGCAGTCCCGAGACCTCGCGGTTCCTGCTGGCCTCCATGCGTTCCTGCGATAACAGCACGATCGCCATGACGCTTGCGCTCCGCTCGAAAGTGCGGACTGAAATCTCGTCCAGGTCTTCGTGGCGATACAGCAGCATCGCACCCAGTACGTCATTGCCGCCGATGACGGCGGCGACTCTGCAGATTTCCCCGTCCTTGCCGCCGTCCTCCCCGCTTTCCTTTGCGAGGGCGATCACCGAGCGGCCGCCCTGTCTGCTTTCCCGTATGGCCCGTGTGATGGAAGCGCTGGGCGCGGTGTGCGGCGCATAGGCATCGCTCAATATTCCCTTGTATTCGGCGGAGCTTGCGCGGCTGATCACGTGAAAGGCTTCGTCCAAAACAAGGACGCTGCCGCCCAGCAGCTGGGCGACGGTTTGCGTGAGCGTGATAAGCGATGCGCCTTTCGCAAGCAGCGCGGTGAGCTGTTCATGGGCTTCCGCCGCCTTTTGCACGTCACGCGCATGGCGTTCAAGCTCGGCACGCGCGTGATCGGCCTTCTCCAGCGCCATCTTGGCCTGTTCGAAAGCCTTCGCATTCTTGATGGCCACGGCGGCATGTGTCGCCAGCGTGCTGAGAATGGCGATATTGAGTGCGGTATGGGTACGCTGATATCTGTCGGCGACGAACAGCAGGCCAATCACGTCGTCATCAAACAGCAATGGCACGCCGGCCATGGCGGCGACACCCTCGCTGCGAAATGTGCTGTCGAGCGCCGGGTCATGCGGGAAGCGATTGTCGAGCAGATAGTTGGGCGTATAGAAGGGCAGGCGGGTGGACAACACCATGCCTGCAATGCCATGTTTCCGGCTTGCGGTCATCTTCGTCGTGTTGATGGAAATGGCGCCGTCGGTTACCTGCACCCGGAATTCTTCCGCTTCCTCGTCGTACACGGTAAGCCATGCGAGGTGAGATCCCAGCAGTGTCCTGGCCCGGGTCACAATGGCATTCAGCAAGCTCGTCAGATCAAGGCGGCTGGAGAGATCCTTTGCGGAATCCACCATTGCAAGCAAGCCCTGCTCGCTTAACTGATGCTGTTCCAGTTCATGCTTTATCGCCATTGCCATTCTGATGGTTTCCAATGCGTCGATCTTGCCAGCCGCATCGTTCGGCAGCCTTTCGATCGCCGCAAGGCGAGCGCTGAAATCGTCCAGAGCAGCATCGCGATAAAGCAGGGCGATAAGATCAAGGGCGGTTCCACCAGCGACATCACTTGTATTCATGGCAATCCTGCCTTCCTTTGTTTCAGACATCTCCGCGGCATCGTCTCGGGCATAGTCGGTGGAACGCGTGCCCGGTCACGACTCTGAACCTGACTGTACGTTAATGCGTCGCCGACCACGATGTCGTGTAGGCACATAACAAGGCGTTAAAGATGTTCAATCTTACATAGATTCCGAGGAGCGTGTTTGAGAGACTGGACGCCATTCAATGAAGCGGCCAAGTAGTCCGCCAGACTGAGTTCTGCAGCCATTGGCATTTATATAAGCATGAAAATTCATCGCCACCCTGGTGAGCTAGCGACTATTCCAAGCTGTGAAACACGGCAGAAAACCAGGGCAGACAGCGTTGTAAAAACAGTCGGAGCCAACACGGCAGGTAGGCGACAGCCTCACATGCACGAGGTGCGAACAGCTTTAAATCAAGGAGGTAATGTAATGAAGAAGTATCTGGAAGGCCGAGTCGCCATCGTCACTGGAGCAGGCAGCGGCCTGGGGCGTTCGCATGCATTCGCACTCGCAAGGCAAGGCGCCAAGGTCGTGGTTAACGACATCAACGGCCGACACCAGGGTGCGCCCGGGCGTGAAGTCGCGGATCAAATCATTCGCGATGGCGGCGCCGCGATTGCGGACGGCGGGGACGTCAGGAACATGGAACAGATGGAAGCCATGGTGTCGCGGGCGATGGGGGAATGGGGGCGTGTCGATATTCTGGTGAACAACGCCGGCATCTTGCGCGACAAGAGTTTTTCGAAAATGTCCATCGACGACTTCCGGCTGGTGCTCGATGTTCACTTGATGGGCGCAGTGAATTGCACCAAGGCCGTCTGGGAGCAGATGCGCGCCCAGCGCTATGGCCGCATCGTCATGACTTCATCCTCATCAGGACTGTATGGGAATTTCGGCCAGTCCAATTACGGCGCCGCAAAAATGGCGGTGGTGGGCCTCATGCAAACGCTTGCCCTCGAAGGCGAAAAATACAACATCCGGGTGAACTGCCTGGCGCCGAGCGCGGCCACTGCCATGACCGAAGGTGTTCTTTCTCCCAAAGACCTTGAAGGACTCAGTCCCGAAGCGGTAAGCCCCGGAGTGGTGGCCCTTGCCGCCGCGAGTGCCCCTTCACGGATGATCCTGCTGGCGGGAGCGGGCAGTTTCGAGGCGGCCAACATCACGATGACACAGGGTATCCATCTCCGCAATGCTGCCGATCCTGTCACGCAGATCATCGAACGCATCGCAGAGATCCGCGACCGGCGGGACGAAATTGTTCCGGACGCCGGATGGGATCAATACCGGCTGGAGCTCTCGAAAGCCGGCCTGCTTTCTTAGCTTGTGGTGAACGGTGAATAGCGCATCAATGATGCATCCATGGAAAGCCGTTGCGTGATTTCGAGGAGTGGATTGCAGACATGATGAAGTCCGAACAGTGTCTGTCTGCACATAGCATTTCGACGTCGCATGACCGACACTGATGTTGCCGGGCCTGATCATCCGGGCACCCATCACCCAAGCATCGGCGGACTACCGTCGGACTGAATCATCAAGTCGGAAACCGGAGCGGCGCTCCGGATGTTCCGAATCGGAACACGAAACTGATTCATTAATTAACCGGCCTTCAAGGCCATCTTTCTGGCTCCTTGCAATATGACACCGGACAATATTCCAGACTACCCGAAAAGCCCGTCGATGGGACAGATGATGCATCAGCCCATGCTGATCTCGAGCATCATCCAGCACGCCGACCGACATTTCGGTGGCAAGGAGATCGTATCGCGGCGAGTGGAAGGCGACATCCACCGCTATACCTATCGGGACTGCCACAAACGTGCGCGCCAGATGGCGAATGCGCTCGAAAAACTTGGCGTGCGAATGGGAGACCGCGTGGCCACGCTGGCATGGAACGGCTACCGTCATCTCGAGCTCTACTACGCGATTTCGGGCAGCGGCGCGGTTCTCCATACTATCAATCCGCGTCTGCACCCGGAGCAGATCGCCTACATTGCCGATCACGCCGAAGATAGCTACGTCTTCTTCGACCTGACCTTCCTGGACCTCGTCAAAAGCCTCGCCGCCCACAGCAAGACGGTGAAGGGCTATATCGCCATGACCGATCGGCACCGAATGCCCGCGGCGTCGGGCATTCCCAACCTGATGTGCTACGAAGACCTGATCGAGAACAGCTCCGACCGTTACGCATGGCCCGTATTCGACGAGAACTCCGCATCGACCCTTTGCTATACCTCGGGCACGACCGGCAATCCGAAGGGCGTGCTTTACTCGCACCGTTCCACGATATTGCATGCCTATGCCTCTTCGCTTCCCGATGCGCTCAACGTGTCGGGGCGCGAAGTCCTGATGCCGGTCGTGCCCATGTTTCATGTCAATGCCTGGGGTTTCCCCTACTCGGCCGCGCTTGCCGGAGCAAAGCTGGTGTTGCCGGGGCCGATGCTCGATGGACAGTCGCTTCATGAGCTGATAGAGCAGGAGGGGGTAACCGCTTCGGCTGGCGTGCCCACCGTCTGGCATGGCCTTCTACATTACGTGGAACGGAAATCATTGGGGTTCAAGAGTTTTCGCCGCATCATCATCGGCGGCTCCGCATGTCCGCCCGCAATGATGAAGTCGTTCCGCGAGAAACACAATGTGGAACTGCTCCATACCTGGGGCATGACCGAGATGTCTCCCTTGGGCACCGTCTGCACGCTGCAGAATCATCATATGCACCTGCCGCAGACGGAGCAGGAGGCGATTTTGCAGAAGCAGGGCCACGTGATTTATGGCGTCGACATGAAGATTGTCGACGACGCAGGAAACGAGCTTCCCTGGGATGGCCGTACCTGCGGCAATCTGCTGGTGCGCGGACCCTGGGTACTCGAAAGCTATTTCAAGAACGGCGACAGCGAGCCGGCGCAACTGTTGCAGGACGGCTGGCTGCCTACCGGAGATGTCGCCACCATCGACGCCGACGGCTATATGCAGATCACCGATCGCAGCAAGGACGTCATCAAGTCCGGCGGCGAGTGGATCGGTTCCATCGAACTTGAGAACGTCGCCATGGCGCATCCGGCGGTGCAGCAGGCGGCATGCATTGGCGTATTTCATCCGAAATGGGATGAGCGGCCCCTGCTTGTGGTGGTGAAGAAGGCCGATGCGGAAGTCACCAGGGATGAATTGATCGATTCCTTCGCGGGGAAGGTCGCCAAATGGTGGACGCCGGACGATGTCGTGTTCGTGGATGCGCTACCGGTCGGCGCCACCGGCAAGATTCTGAAGAATGAAATTCGCAATCGGTTAAGGCATCACAGGCTGCCGACGATTTGAAGAAACAAAGCAGTGCCTAATTATTCCAACAAGGAGACCTTGCATGACAATCCAAATTCGCCCCGTATTCATGGCCGCCGCCATTGCCGCAGCATTGTCGGCACCGGCGCTCGCGCACGCTGATAACGTGAAGATCGCGTTTATCGATCCGCTCTCCGGCCCTTTTGCCCCGGTCGGCCAAAATATACTGAAGAGCTGGCAGTACGTTGCCGACATGGCCAACAAGGACAAATGGGCTGGCGGCCACACCATTGAAGTGGTCGGCTATGACAACAAGGGAAGCCCGCAGGAGTCGCTGACCGTACTGAAGTCCGTCATCGACCAGGGCTATCGCTACATCATCCAGGGCAATGGCTCCGGCGTGGCGCTGGCGCTGGTGGATGCGGTCAACAAGCACAATGAGCGCAATCCGGGCAAGGAAGTCATTTACCTCAACTATGCCGCCGTCGATCCCGATCTGACCAATAGCAAGTGCAGTTTCTGGCACTTCCGCCTTGATGCCAATTCCGACATGAAAATGGAAGCGATGACTTCTCTGATGGAAAAGGAAAAGGACCTCAAGAAGGTCTACATCATCGGTCAGAATTATGCCTTCGGTCATCAGGTCACGAAAGCCGCCAAGGAATACCTGAAGCGCAAGCGTCCCGACGTGCAGATCGTCGGCGACGACCTGCATCCGATCGGCCAGGTGAAGGACTTCTCTCCCTATGTTGCCAAGATCAAGGCATCGGGCGCCGATACGGTCATCACGGGCAACTGGGGCGCCGACCTGGCGCTGCTGATCAAGGCCGCCCGGGAAGCGGGACTGACCGCCAACTTCTATACCTATTATGCCGGCACCACCGGCGTGCCCACTGCGATGGGTGCGTCGGGCGAGGGGCGGGTCAAGACAGTCACTTACTGGAACGCCAACGGTCCCGGCGCAACCGGCCAAAACATCGTTGAAGGCTTCAAGAAAAAATACAACGATGACTACACCGTGATGGCAACCTATACCGGCATCAGCATGCTTTCGAAAGCATTCAAGGAAACCGGTTCAATCGAACCCTTGAAAGTGGCGCGAGCCATGGAAGGAATGAAGCTGGCCAGCCTCAATGGCGATGTGGAGATGCGCAAGGCGGACCACCAGCTGCAGCAGCCGCTGTACATCACGACATGGACCAAGGTGAACGGCAAGGATGTCAAGTATGACCAGGAAAACACCGGCTACGGCTGGAAGACTGACAAGAAAGTGGATACCTACGTCGCTTCCCAGCCATCATCCTGCCAGATGAAGCGTCCGGACTAACCGCCATGCCCGAGTGGAGTGCCGCTACCGGCGGCATTCCGGTTTGCCAGTTGATCGGGTGCGCCATTGCACATATTCGTATTAATGTTCTAGGGGTTAGGTGTGGAGTTTATCGCTATTACTTTGCTTAACGGCCTGAGCTACGGGCTCCTGCTGTTCATGCTGTCGTCCGGCCTGACGCTGATCTTCAGCATGATGGGCGTGCTCAACTTCGCGCACGCCAGCTTCTACATGCTGGGCGCCTATTTCGCCTATGCCATCAGCACCAAGATCGGCTTCTGGCCGGCCCTGGTCGTCGCGCCGCTCCTGGTCGGCGTCATCGGCGCCATGGTCGAGCGCTACGGCCTGCGCTCGGTCCACAAGTACGGCCACATCCCCGAGCTGCTGTTCACCTTCGGCCTGTCCTATGTGCTGGTCGAACTGGTCCAGCTGATCTGGGGCAGGGCTGCCGTGCCGTATCCGATTCCCACCGAACTCGACGGCCCGCTGTTCACGCTGTTCACCACCACCTTCCCGATGTACCGCGGCTTCATGATGCTCATCGCCATCCTGATGCTGGTGGCCATCTTCCTGGTGCTCACCCGCACCCGCATCGGCCTCGTCATCCAGGCCGCGCTCACCCATCCCGACATGGTCGAGGCGCTCGGCCACAACGTGCCGCGCGTGTTCATGCTGGTCTTCGGCGGCGGCTGCGCGCTGGCCGGCCTGGCAGGGGTGATCGGCGGCAACGCCTTCGTCACCGAACCCGGCATGGCCGCCACCGTCGGCTCCATCATCTTCGTGGTGGTCGTCGTCGGCGGCATGGGCTCGCTGGTCGGCGCGCTGCTGGCCTCGCTCCTGATCGGCGTGCTGCAGACCTATGCCGTGGCGCTCGATTACTCGTTCGCCACCGTGCTGGCCTGGATCGGCACCACCGTCACGCCGGAGACCTTCGGTTTCCCGGTCCTCAAACTCACCATTTCCCAGGTCGCACCCATCCTGCCCTACCTGCTGCTGGTGCTGATCCTGATTTTCCGGCCGCGCGGCCTGATGGGCACACGGGAGGGCTGACATGAATACCAATACCCTGACAATGAAAAACACCATGACCTACAAGCCCATGAACCTCGGGCGCTGGATCATCTGGGGCCTGTTCGCGGTGATCCTGATCGTGGCGCCGCTGATCTTCAACAAGGGCGCGTCGCTCTCCATCCTGTCGCAGATCGGCACCGTCATGATCTTCGGCCTGTCCTACAACATGCTGCTGGGACAGGGCGGCATGCTCAGCTTCGGCCATGCGGTCTACTCCGGTCTGGGCGCCTTCTTCGCCATCCATGCGATGAACCTGGCCACCGCCGGCAAGATCTGGATGCCGGTCACGCTGATTCCCTTCATCGGCGGCCTTGCCGGCATGTTCTTCGGCATGCTGTTCGGCTATGTGACGACCAAGAAGTCGGGCACGACGTTTTCCATGATCACGCTGGGCATCGTGGAACTGGTGTTCGCCTGCTCGCTGATGTTCCCCGAGTTCTTCGGCGGCGAGGGCGGCATTTCCACCAACCGCGTCTATGGCGAGAAGTTCATGGGCATCACCTTCGGTCCGCAGATCCAGGTGTATTACCTGATCGCCGCCTGGCTGTTCATCGCCACCGTGGGCATGTACGCCTTCACGCAGACGCCGCTGGGGCGCATCATCAACGCCGTGCGCGACAACCCCGAGCGGGTCGAGTTCATCGGCTATGACACCCAGTGGGCGCGCTATCTCACGCTTATCCTGTCGGGCTTCTTCGCCGGCATCTCGGGCGGGCTGTCGGCGATCAACTTCGAGATCGTCACCGCCGAAAACGTCAGCGCCCTGCGTTCGGGCGGCGTGCTGCTGTTCACCTTCATCGGCGGCGTCGGCTTCTTCTTCGGCCCCATGATCGGCGCCATCATCGGCGTGTTCCTCACCGTCATGCTGTCGGACTTCACCAAGGCCTGGCAGCTGTACCTGGGCGTGTTCTTCATCCTCATCGTCATGTATGCGCCGGGCGGCAT
>NZ_VFAH01000029.1 GCF_008929045.1 Noviherbaspirillum aerium
AGGGTGCGCAGGGTGCCGATGATGGCGCCGAGGATCAGGGCCATGATCCAGGCCAGCAAGGCGGTGGCCAGGGTCCAGTACAGGCCCGACAGCAGCGTGTCCATGTAGGTGCCGACCGCGTCGGGCGACGGCTCCCAGAAGATGCGCCAGTTCCAGTTGTAGTTCATAGGGTTTCTCTTGGTTGGTGCGTCGATGACGAGCCGGCTTTCGGGGCGGCCGGCTTATCCGTTCCTGCGCCCGCCGGGCTCGTCATCCCGGATGAAAGTCAGTGCTTATTTGTATGCGGCCGGTTCGCCGGAATCGGTCGGCTTGGCAATCACCTTCTTCAGTTGCTCGCTCACCGGCCAGTTCAGGTTCACGCCCTTGGGCGGAATCGGCGACTGGAACCACTTCGCATAGATGCGGTTGATCTCGCCGGACTTGAACACGCCGGTGATCGCATCGTCGACCACTTTCTTGAAGCCCGGATCGTCGCGGCGCATCATGATGCCGTAGGGCTCGAGTTCAAGAGCGTCCTTGGTGATCGCATAGTCGCCCGGCGACTTGGACGTCGCGGCCAGCGAAGCCAGCAGGATGTCGTCCATCAGGAAGGCCACGGCGCGGCCGGTCTCCACCATCAGGAAACCTTCGGCATGGTCCTTCGCCGAGAGAATGTTCATGCCGAGATTCTTCTCGGTATTGAGCGCCGTCACCTGGCGCATCGAGGTGGTTCCGGCGGTCGACACCAGGGTCTTGCCCTTGAGGTCGTTGATGGAACTGATGTTGGAAGTCTTCTTGGCCAGCAGGCGGTTGCCCGACACGAAGGTGGTCGGCGCGAAGGCGACCTGCTTCTGGCGCTCGACGTTGTTGGTGGTCGAACCGCACTCCAGGTCGATGGTGCCGTTGGCCATCAGCGGGATGCGGGTGGCCGAGGTCACCGGGTTCATCTTGACGTTGAGCTGGGTCAGGCCGAGATGTTTCTGGATGGCCGAAACGGCTTTCATGCACAGGTCGATCGAGTAGCCCTGGTAGGACTGCTTGTCGTCCAGATAGGAAAAGGGAATGGAAGAGTCACGCACACCGAGGGTGATGGTGCCGCTATCCTTGATTTTCTTGAGCGTGGCGCTTTCCTGCGCCTGTGCGGCTCCCGCGACGAGTCCTGCGCCGATCAGGGCGGCGAGCAAGCTGGTGACCTTCATGACTTCTCCTTGAATGAGCGTTACGGGTTGTACGTAGACGCATGATTGCGTGTGATTGCGTATGATCACGGTTCGAATGTCGCAGCGATACTGCAACCGGATCGAATGCTAGGGGAACGCGCGGGGTGGAATCCAATGCTTTGTTGGCATCTGGCGATGCAGAAAACGCATCGGTCGGCGGGCGAGTTTCGAAGGCCGCACTCAGGGCGAAAAGGCGTGTGGATCACCGCACCTTTTTGCACCACGCAGGCGCACTAATGTAGGGAAAGCCATTAGAAATCAATGCCTTGGGGATTGCCGCCGCAAGCGATGCACTGCGGGCGCGGATCGTGCCGACGCTGCTGGCGGCGGCTTCATGCCGGCGAAAAAAATTTTGCAAACCGCCTCTGCGATGCGTGAAACCTTGCACCAGGCGGCTGCGACTAGGCTGACTGGATGGCTTTGCCAACATGTTGGACATCTGGATCGATATCTTTGGTACAGTGCCGACCAAGACTCTCCTGCCATCCCTTGTCTACGACCCAGCATGAAACCTGCCGCCATTCTTGTCAGCCTGACCATCGCCTGCATGCTCCCCCCGCGCGCCGCTGCGCAGGAGTCGCCGACGCTGCGCAAGATCCAGGAAACCGGCATCATCACCATAGGCTTCAGCGAAGGCACGATCCCCTTTTCCTATATCGACCGCAAGCCGCAGCCGATCGGCTATTCGATCGACATCTGTTCCCGCATCGTCGACGCGGTCAAGGCGAGGCTGGACATGCCTTACCTGCAGATCAAGTACACGCCGGTCACCAGTGCGAACCGGCTGTCCGTGATCGCCAACGACATTGTCGACCTGGCATGCGGCACGTCGACCAACAATGCCGAGCGTCAGAAGAAGGTGGCCTTCACCGTGACTACCTTCGTCGCTTCCGCCAGTGTCGTCGTCAAGCGGCGCAATGATATTCGCGATGTCGGCGGGCTGGCCGGCAAGACCGTCGTGACCACCGCCGGTTCCACCAGCCTGGCGTCACTGGTGGCGCTCAACCGCTCGCGCGGGCTTAACTTGGCGATTGTCGCGGCGCGCGATCATGTGGCCTCCTTCGCCATGCTGGAAGCCGACCGTGCCGCGGCGTTCGTGATGGATGACGTGCTGCTGCACGGTTTCGTCGCCAATGCGGATACGCCTTCCAACTATCGCATCCATCATCTCGGGCTGTCGGTGGAACCCTATGGCGTGATCCTGCGCAAGAACGATCCGGAGTTCAAGAAGCTGGCGGATGAAGCCATCGTGAGAATGTTCAGGAGCGGGGAGATGACCCAGCTCTATCACAAGTGGTTCCAGTCGCCGATCCCGCCGAACAATGTCAATCTCGGATTTCCGATGAGCGCCGCATTC
Source organism: Noviherbaspirillum aerium (assembly GCF_008929045.1). Classification (GTDB taxonomy): domain Bacteria; phylum Pseudomonadota; class Gammaproteobacteria; order Burkholderiales; family Burkholderiaceae_D; genus Noviherbaspirillum; species Noviherbaspirillum aerium. Next base: position 2,557 of record NZ_VFAH01000029.1, read on the forward strand.
AAGAAGCTGATCGCGGAGCCGACCGACTCGCCCAACCCCGACGATTATCGATAGGGACGGCGTCAGCCGTCGCCGTCGGCCAGCGGCCGGTATTGCTCTATCGCGATGCCGTGACGATGCAGCTTGTCGTACAGGGTTTTCTTGGCGATGCCGAGCGCTTCGCAGACCGGCATCGGCCGGCCCTGATATTGCCGGAGCGCCTGTTCGATCAGCGCCTTTTCAACGATATCGAGCTGCTGGCTCAGCGTCAGCGGCGGAGCGCCCGCCGACTCGCCGCCATGACCGCTTGGGTCGCCCAGCCCGACCGGCCCGCCCGGACCCGCAAGCCCGAGCACATAGCGGTCGGCGACGTTGCGCAGTTCCCGTACGTTGCCGGGCCAGTCTTCCGCCATCAGCCTTCTGACGTAATGTCCGTCGACCATCGGCGCCTCGCGGCCGTACCGCACCGCCGCCTGCAGCACGAAATGCTCGAACAGCATCGGAATGTCTTCGCGCCGGTCGCGCAGGGGCGGAAGCGCCAGCACCGCCACGTTGAGCCGGTAGTACAGGTCGCTGCGGAATTTATGCTGTTCGCTGAGTTCCCGCAGATCGGCCTTGGTGGCCGCCACGATGCGGAAATCCACCGCGATCTGTTCGTTCGAGCCGAGGCGCTCCAGCTTGCGCTCCTGCAGCACCCGCAGCAGCTTCACCTGCAGCGCCATGGGCATGCTTTCGATTTCATCGAGCATCAGGGTGCCGCGGTTCGCGTGTTCCAGCTTGCCGATGCGGCGCTTGCCGGCATTGGTGAAAGCGCCCGCCTCATGACCGAAGATTTCGCTCTCGAACAGCGAGTCGGGAAGGCCGCCGCAGTTGAGGGCAACGAAATTGGCATCGCGCCGCCGCCCGTGGTCATGCAGGCAGCGGGCGACCAGTTCCTTGCCGGTGCCGGTCTCGCCGATGATGAGCACGTCCGCCGAGGTGTCGGCGAGATTGAGCACCTGCCGCCGCAGCGCCTGCATCGGGGCGGAATCGCCCAGCAGCACGGCATCGATGCCATGCTTGTTTTCCAGCTGCCGGCGCAGCAGGTCGACTTCCACGGTCAGGGTGCGCTTTTCCAGCGCGCGCCTCGCAACTTCCACCAGGCGCTCCATCGCAAACGGCTTCTCTATGAAATCGTAGGCGCCTTCCTGCATCGCCTGCACCGCCATCGCGACATCGCCATGGCCGGTAACGACGATCACCGGAATCGAATGGTCGAGAGCGATCACATGACGCAGCAGGCCGAAGCCATCCATTTTCGGCAGCCGCACGTCGGTAATGACGATGCCCGCGAATCCGGCCGCAAGCCGCGGCAAAGCGTCTTCCGCCGAGGCGCAGGGAAGCACCTCGAAGCCGGACAGCTCCAGCGTCTCGGTGACGCTGCTGCGCACCGAGGGATCGTCCTCGACGAAGAGGATGGTGAAACCCTCAAACATGTTGCATTTCTCCCATGGATTTGAGATCGAATTCGAATACCGCGCCGCGCTCGTCATTGCGGGCGCGCAGCACGCCGCCAAACTCCTGCACGATGCCCGAGGAAATCACCAGGCCGAGCCCGAGTCCTTCGCCCTGGGGCTTGGTGCTGAAGAAGGGTTCGAACAGGTGCGGCATGGTGTCGGCCGGAATGCCGGCGCCGCTGTCGGCGATGCGCACCGTCACCCGGCCATCCTTGTCCTGCGGCTGCGTCGCGATGGAGAGCGTTCGCCGGGCGTCCGCCGGCAGGTCCTGCATCGCGTCAAGGGCATTGGCGATCAGGTTGATGAGCACCTGTTCCAGCCGGTTGGCGTCGCACAGCACCCGCAGCCGCGGCGCAATTTCCACGCTCACTTCCGCCTGGGCCGAGCGCACCCGGCTCTGCAGCAGAAACAGCGCATTGTCGACCGAATCGGCCAGCACCACCGGGCTCAGGGTCAGCGGCGCCTTGCGGGCAAAGGATTTCAGCTGCGAGGTGATGCGCCCCATGCGTTCGGTCATGGCGCTGATGGCGTCGAGGTTGTGGCTCAGTCTGTCGCTGTTGCCGCGCTGCAGCGAGAGCTTGGCGTTGTGGGACAGCGAGCGCAGCGCGGTCAGGGGCTGGTTGATTTCATGCGTGATGCCCGCCGCCATCTGGCCGAGCACCGCCAGCTTGCTGGCCTGCACCAGTTCATCCTGCGCTTCCCGCAGCACATGCTCGGTGCGCTTGCGTTCCACGATCTCGCGCCGCAGTTCGGCATTGCGCGAATTCAGCTCGGCCGTGCGCTCATGCACTTTCAATTCAAGCTCGTCATGCGCCTTGCGCAAATCCATCGCCGCCTGCGCCTGGATGCGCGCCACCCGCCGTCGCTGCACGATGTACAGGCCGAGCAGTCCGAGAAAGGCGGTGAAGGCGCCGGCGCCGAAGCCCGCGTAACGCGCATTGCGCGTCACATCCGAGGCGTCCGACAGGGTGACGATATGCCATCCCGTCCTCACCATGAAGCGATCCTGCGTCATGAATCTCCTCTCGGCGAGGGAAGGGTTGGAGCGCGGCAGCCGCACTAGGTGGTTGCCGTGTTCCAGCAGGCCCTCGATCACGATGCCGAGCGGAGCGATGAGCTGCGATGCGCCATCCTGCTCCCGCCCATGCCTGACCTTGCGCAGGGCCGAAATCAGCGGCGTGGTCTGATATTTCCACTCCGATACCGACGATATGACGATCATGTCGTTGGCATCGACGACCAGCAGCTTTTCGCTTTGGGGATGGCTGAGCGAGGCGGCCCAGGTCGATTCGACCGGAGCCAGGCTGATCTTGACCACCGCCACGCCGACCACCTTGCCCTCGCGCCGGATCGACTGGGCGAAATAGTATTCCGGCGACTCCAGGTCGATGTTCGGGGCGAAGAAGCCGGCCTGTCCGTCCTCGATCGCGCGCGCGAAGTAAGGCACGTCCGACAAGTCCTGCCCGACCAGGCTCTCCGGCTGGAACCAGTTGCTGGCGGCGCGCACGATACCCTTGTTGTCAATGGCGAAAATGGCAATGGAGCCGGCGCGCACATTGAGGCTGGACAGGCGGCGATTGGCCTTGCGCAGCAGCTGCGGGTCATTTGCGCCGCCCAGCAGCGCGAGAATGTCGGGGTCGAGTTCGAGCAGGCTGGGAAGATAGTCGTGCTTGCCGAGTTCGCTTTCGAGGCCGGCGGCATACAGGTCGAGCTGATGGACAGAGACTTCATCGAGCGCATCATAGCCCTTGCGCTGGGCCCATTGATACGCCGGCCAGGCGGCTGCCAGGCTGAGCAACGCGATCGCCAGCCAGGCGGCGAAATTCGGCATGGCCCGCTCTTTGCGCACGCGCGCTGCGTTCACTGTTTTTTCCGGCCCGGCTTCGTCTTGCATATGCGCTGCTGTGTTGATTCATTGGCACTGCCCGCGTCCATGAAGGAGGCGCGGGCGGATAGGCGGATGACACCGCCGTCAAATGGCGTTCACTATACACGCCGGCACCTCGCGGCGGGATGTACCGCGCGGCCGATACGCAAGTAGCATGCCTTGTTGGCCGCGGGCCTGGCTCGGCCCTGGCGCGGCGAAAAAGCGGCGCTGGTGTGGAGATCTGCACGCGATAGCCGCCCGGCGTGTGGTTTGCCGCCCATCGCGGCCCGCGTGGCGGAGTGCGTGCGGCGACAGGAGCAACTGGCACGCTTCCTGCACCGACAGGCCAAGACCAACGCCGGAGCCGATCGCATGGAAACCAAATGGCTGGAAGACTTCATCTGCCTCGCCGAAACCCAGAGTTTCAGGCGCGCCGCCGACGCGCGCCACGTATCGCAGCCGGCGTTTTCCCGGCGCATCCAGGCGCTGGAAGCCTGGCTGGGCGCCGACCTGGTCGACCGCACCGCGCTGCCCACCCGGCTGACCGCCACCGGCAAGGCATTCTACGAGCAGGCGCAGGACATGCTCAGCCAGATCAACGGCGTACGCGCGGAGATGGGAGCGAAGAAGCCGGCGGTCCAGACCGCCATCGATTTCGCGGCGCCCCATACGCTGTCGCTCAACTATATGCCGCAATGGCTGACCGCGGTGCAGCAGGGCTTCGGCAATTTCCCGGTGCGGCTGCTCAATCAGAACGTGCACGATGCGGTAATGACCATGGTCGACGGCGGCTGCGACCTGCTGCTGTGCTACCACCATCCCCGGCAGGCGGTGCAGCTCGACACCGGGCGCTATGACATGCTGGTGCTTGGGCGCGAGATGCTGCGTCCCTATGCCCGGCGCGGCGCGGACGGCTTGCCTGAATATTCATTGGCCTCGATGACGGAGGGGCGACCGGCGCCGCTGCCTTTCCTGTCCTACTCGCCCAATACGTTCTTCGGCCGCATGATCGAACTCATTCTGCGCCAGACCAAGTGCACGCTCGCCTTCGACAAGCGCTATGAGACGGACATGGCCGAAGGCGTGAAGATGATGGCGATGCAGGGGCAGGGCCTCGCCTTCCTGCCGCAATCGATGGTGGTGGGCGATGTTGCGGATTGCCTGGCGGTGGCTGACGGCGGGCGGCCTGAATGGTCGGTGACCATGGATATCCGACTGTACCGCGAACGGCCCACCGCGACGCGGCCCGGGAAACCAACCGTCTCGCGCCTGTGGACTTATCTGGCCGACCGCGACAATGCCTTGCCCGGCAGGGACAGCCGGCCGCGCGACATGCCGGACAGCCAGCTGTCCGCATATGGGCTCGGCACGGAGTACGCCGGCGCCAGCTGAGCCTGGCATGTCGAGGCATTGATGGCGACGCAAGCTGAGAGCGGATAGCAGGCGAATGGTCGGTCGCCCCGGTCCGTCTTGGGCACACGGCAGCCTTGTTCGTTGCCGGCGCGGCCCGCCACACAACGGTCTTCCCGTCTTGCCCTGCATCCCAAGACAGACCGACTCTTCCTTACACTCATCTGCAATCCGCTTTAAATTCCTGGCTGCCGCGCCAGCCTGTGCTGGAAAGCCGGCGAGCGCATCGCGATCAGCGATCCGAGCAGGATGGCGCCGCCGCCGCTGGCGAGCACCAGCACGGCGCTCTGGTGCCGGTCGAGCAGCAGGCCGCCCAGGATGCTTGCCGCCGGAATCGCGAGATAAGAGATCAGGCGCGTCACGCCGATGGTGCGTCCCAGCAATCCGCTCGGCACGACGCGCTGCCTGAAGGTGAAAAAGGTCACCACCACCACCGACTGGCAAGCCGTCGATATTGCCCAGATCAGCGACATCGCCAGCGGCCCCGTCGCCAGGCAGGCCAGCAGCGCAAGCGCGCCCGCCAGCGCACAGCAGGTGACGATCAGGGCCGCTTCATCGAAACGGTTCATCAGATGCGGCGCAATGAATGAACCGGTGACCGCGCCCGCGCCGATCACGCCGTAATACAGGCCGATGTCTTCCTGCGCAACGCCGTAGATGGAGGAAAAGATGAAGACCAGGTTGGCGCCGATCAGCGCGAGGCCGAAGTTGACGCAGAAGAAAAGCAGCGAGAAGGTGCTCAGGTTCGCATCCCCCAGCACATAGCGCAGGCCATCGGCGAGTTCGCGCAGGATGCCGGTCCGGCGAATGCCGCTGGCCTGCGGCTCTCGCGAAAGATAGATCAGCGGCAGCGAGAGCATGAAGCCGGCGCCGCAGGCGAGCAGGAGCATTTCCTTTGAAGTGAATGCAAGCGCGGCGGCGACCAGCACCGGGGCGAGTACGCGAATGAGATTGTCGGCTGCATTGATGAATGCGTTGAAGCGCTTGAGGGAGTCGGCGGCAAGAATTTCCGGCGCATAGCTCTGGAACATCGGATGATGCGTCGCGCCGACGCTGGCCAGCGCGAAATTCAGCAGCAGAAGTGCGGCCGCAAGCGTCGTGCCCGTCGATACCTGCAATGCCAGGAAGATCGCTGCCGCGATCACAATGCTCATGCAGTCGCCGGCCAGCAGGAAACGGCGTTTGCTGTAGCGGTCGCTCCAGACGCCGGCGAAGGGTGTCACCAGGATGAACGGCGCCATGGCCGTGAAGTAGTTAGCTTTATACCTAATTTCTTCTCAAATCTTGTCAAGCTCTATCTTGAATATTGCCCTGTGACGATGTTGTGCAATAGGCTGTATTTTGGCGGAGGTTGTTATGTATGCATAACGCTGACAGGACATTGCAGTCTTAGGATGGCTTTGAAGAGAAGTGAGCATGAACGTCATTATTAGGGCAGAAGAGGATAAACCTACCTTTGCGCTTATCAGTCAAGAAGGGTTTAACCACAGTTGAGCGGCTTGCTCAATGCTGACAGGAAAAATGCGAACTTATGTTTCAGTCAGTACCGCAAAGGTACTTGTTTATAGTTGCATGAATGTCTACGGCCTATGCCAATTTGCAAGGTTTTTTCCAGACTTCAATGTTGAAAACTGGTCTGATAGCAGTAATAAAATAACAATTTTTCGCCTAACCTATAAGTTTTTTTGCTCCTCTACCCAAACGTTTACCTCGGCTAACTTCCACCTCAGCATCTGCGTCCCAGGTATATGCATCCTTGGAGGCACTGTCCACGGTCGGCTCTTCATATTCTTCCTGATGGTCTCCGGCCGCTTCCCAAGAAGCGCAGCAAGCTCATAAATATCTAGATAATTTGTCATCAACCGCTCCATAGCGGCTTAATGAAGGTAGGTGCCGCTTGAACGGTATAGGCAGAATTTTTATTTTCTAGTCTGACGCGCCTGCAGTTGTGACCTTCCCGGACCGAAGGTCAGGATTCTTTTGGCTTCTTTCTAGGTCCCTTCGGCAACGACCTTGGCAGAACCTCTGTAGCTGGGTCGATTGGACGAAAAAACTCTATTGCGTCAACTTTGAGCGCGTCCGCAAGCCTCGCGATACTAGCCAGCGACAAATTGCGTACTTCCCGTTCTACATCGCTTACAAAAGTGCGGTGCAGGCGTGATGCATCTGCAAGGTCTTCTTGCGAGATACCTTTTTGTACCCGAATGATTCTGACGTTGTGAGCAAAGCGCGCGCGGAGCTCAGCTTCTTCTTTTTCTATAGGCGTGGTCATAGCCTATGTAGCATCTAGTATTACATTCTTTGCGTCTACAGACTGGGGCAAGACATTGTTTACGGTTCCACTGTTTAGTATTACACTGTTTGTACGACATAACTTTTCTGGCATTTGTAGCTCCTTGCTCATACCGACAGCTAATTCGCAACGATTTATATAGCAATCGTATACGTGACGTACCTAGTAATTTAGCTGCGAAGCATAAATTCGGTATTAACTGATTCCAAAGGGGCTTCAAAACTGAGCGATTGCTGTCAGCTTTTGCTAACTGAAATTTAAGACCATTCGCTCACTTTGCTAGGAAGTTGCCGGCTAGCTGTCTATTGGGAAGGCTACAAACCTTCTCTTGAACCCCTAATAGGAAACGCCTTGTTCAATAGGGGCGACGAACCTATACGAAGAATTGAGATGAAATGACGTCCACCGAAAAACACAAACGCAGGCTCTTAGCTTTCGCCGTAGAACCGAAGCAAATGCCAATTGAGGTCCTAACCTTTCTCGAAGATGCACTGGCTCAGTACAAGAACGGCTCGATATCAAGCCGTGACGAAGACAAGCTTGAGGAGTTTGTCGGCGCATGGATTCATGATGTTCGCCAGGAACATCCTTCCGCGCACTTGAGTTTGTTCGCAAGACTATCGAATGAGCTTACGTTTGTTGTCCTTGCGGAGCTCGATTACCTAGTGCGAGAAGAGCTGAAATCTAGGCGTCTTGGCTATCAAACATATGGGCCGCAAGTCCAACACTTCTTTGAACGAGACCGGCTAAAGCACATAGGTCCGGATTTTCTGCGCGCGATGCTTCGCCGCAAATCCCTGCTTGTTATGGCGGAGGGCGACCTGACCGGTCCTCTGTCTGCAATATCAAAGCTGTTCGAGCACAGTGTTGAGGAGGCATATTCATGAGCACCCTAAGTTCAGATGAAGACATAAATCCCTTGATAGCGCAGTTTGAAAGCAAACCTTTTCAGCACTTTTTTGCATCGCAGATGGAGCACGAAACTCTAGCTACCCTTGCTAAAAAATTGTCTGATTGGAAATCGGAAAAGCTCGTTGGGCAAAACAGGGCCGAAATCGAAGAGTTTGCTTACTTCTGGGCCACGAGATTACTGAGCACCACAAAACCTGCCTTTTCCGACAAGTTCGCTGCGCCTAAGTATGGCTATCTTTTGGTCCTGCTCGGTATCGCTGAACTCGAATATCAAATTCATCAAGAATTGGTTTCGCGACAGCTCGGATACCGTACCTACAAAGAAGATGACATCTTTGAATTCGAGCGCATAAAAAGGCTCAACCCCAACCTTCTTCGGACGAGCTTGAATTACGACGGACTTGGCGTCGTCGCCGAGGGTGACTTGAGTGGAGTAATGGCTTCCATTGAGAGATGGCTAGACGAGAAACTTGAAAGCTAGAGATGAGCACAACTGAACAAAGCAGTGACGGCCCGAATTTCGAACAAGTGCCCACAGACTTCCCCCGCCCCTGCATATTGAGCTCGCTAGCTGGTGCCCACTCCAAGCTCGCTCTCGTGCATTACAACGGCAAGTTCTACTCGCCAGGTTGTACACCGCCAGAGATTTGGCAGCGATGGGACATCTGCGAAGACCTTGCAAAGCAGTTCGTTGCTAGATGCCGAGAAACTGAGACTGGCAAATACGCTCACCTCTCTCGCGCCGAAATTCTCGGCCAATACTTCGAACGGTCTCTGAAAATGCGATGGGGCTCAGACGACGAAATGCGTTGGGTTTCCCGTCGGACGGCGCAGCTTCTCGGTTGGCCTACTCCTAACATCTGACGCAGCACCAGTATGGATAAGCCTCTTACTGCCGACAAAATCCTCTACTTGGACTTTGATGGCGTCCTCCATCACGAGAACGTTTTGACACACCCGTACCGTGGCATCTATATTGCCGCGCCCGGGCGCACACTATTTGAATGGATGTCTATCCTCGAAGACTTGCTAGCCCCTCATCCGGACGTCGCCATCGTATTGTCGACATCATGGGTACTCGGTCGTAGCTTTGACTTTGCAAAGTCGCGGTTGAGTCCATCGCTCCAGAAACGAGTCATCGGAGCAACCTTCAACCACCGTCTCATCCGCAAAGACGAGTTCTCGCTTCTCTCTCGTGGTCTACAGATTGCAGAAGACGTTTCTCGTCGTGAGCCCAAGTCTTGGTTTGCGCTTGATGATGAACACGTGGGCTGGCCTACCTGGTGCCGAGAGAAACTCATCCGCACCGACGGCGCTGTAGGTATAAGCGACCCCGATGCCCAGCACGCGGTGAGGACAAGGCTCGACGAGATGTAAATAACATATCTGCCAGCTCGACCGTTGCCGTTTTGAATAAAACGTCGATATCAATAGAGACCCATCGTGACTACACCTGAAGAGCGGACTCGAGCCGTTGTAGATACTCGAGAATTCTTGGACTGCCTTACCTGTCCTGTCCGTACCCCGGGCATACCGCATGAAATACGTGACCAAGCGCGGAGGCTTCTTCGGCACTACCCCTTTGCAACAGATATGGAGTTGGCCGCCTTTGCACTTCCACAATGGTTCGGTATAGCCAGCTAAACTATCGATTTGAAGGCTCACTTTCCGTCGAATTTTTGAAATTCTGCCCAGAAGCATATGAAATTCTAGGTTGCATTTTATGGACTAGTGTTGGTTATCTTGCATTAGGGAACATGTATAATTGCCAATATGATTCAGAAAAACACTGGAATTTCGGATGGAGATACTTAAACTTTCGCAACGAGTAGCGCAAGACTGTACATCGCAAGTGCCCGTTATCGTTCTTGGTAGCGGAGCGTCGGCACCTCATGGAATTCCAGGGATGGGCGCGCTGGGAAAACACTTGGCGAGCTCGGTCATTGCAGATAGCTTGGGAACTATTGACCTGAAGGGCTGGGACGATTTTAAGGACAAGATTCAGACCTTGGACCTTGAGTCAGCACTGACTGAGGTAACCCTCTCACCTAGCCTTACACAACATATTGTTCGTACCACTTGGACCTACCTGAACTCTGCAGACATTGCAGTATTTCAGGAGATAACTGGCAACAGAAAGCTTCTCCCACTGACCAAACTGTTTCAGCATCTCTTTAATAGCACAGCAACTGAACTTCAAGTTGTAACGCCCAATTACGACCGGCTCGCTGAATATGCTGCTGAAGCTGCTGGCTATTATGCTTACACCGGGTTTAGTTTTGGAATGCTTGGGAATCGAGCGGAAGTACCGAAAATTACTGTACGTGGCAAGCCACAGCGAACGGTGAACGTTTGGAAAGTCCACGGTTCCTTCAGTTGGTTTCAGGACCGAGATGGCGTTGTAGTATCGCTTCCGCCTTCAACAGGTTATTCGACTGAACTTGAGCCATTAATTGTTACTCCGGGTATCGAAAAGTATCGACGGACACATGGAGAACCATTTCGCACGACCATGCAAAGCGCTGACAGGGCGATTACTGATGCGGGCGCCTTCCTTTGCATCGGATACGGTTTTAATGATGAACATTTGCAACCGTTACTTGTACAGAGATGCAATTCCCGGAAAGTTCCGCTTGTGCTACTCACCCAAAAAATAAGTGATAAAGCACATGAGTTTCTTCGAAGCGGGAAGTGCCAAAGGTATTTGGCAATGGAAGAATGTGAAAGAGGAACAATGGTCTTTTCGAATGAACGACCGGAGGGAGAAGAATTGCCGGGTCGCTCAGTATGGAAACTTGATAAATTTCTTGAATTAATAATGTGAGGGTGGCTGATGGGTATTCTTGCCTACGATGATGATGAAGCTTTGGGCCGCGTTCGCGCCGTAGATACGACAATGGTCGTTGTGAATGTAGACGACACCGAAAGACTTCGAAAACTGCAAGTGAATCGGCTTGCCGTACTGCAGAGTAGCCGTCCGGGTCAGCACCTCATCGGGATTATTCAAAAAATCACTCGCACTGCAATCGACGCAAAAAACGGAACGACAGAAGGTTCGGATGACGAGATACTTGAACAGAACTCGGTTCGGATTTCTCTGATTGGTACCCTTGTTGATAAGGTCGGCGATAAAGTTAATGTGTTTCTCCGTACCCTCGAGACAGTTCCAGAAATCGACGCGTACTGCTTCTCATTAGAAGGAAAACGTCTCACAGATTTCATGCGTGTCGTGGCAAATATTGCTGGAGATGGCCAAAAGCTATCGTTGGGGCACTACACGCTGGATGAGAATGCAGAGGCTTACCTCAACGGCAACAAGTTTTTTCAAAGACATGCCGTTATCGTGGGTAGCACTGGGTCGGGAAAATCTTGGACAACTGCGAGAGTACTGGAACAAGTTGCGGCCTTGAGTAATGCTAGCGCCTTGGTCTTCGACATCCATGGCGAATATTCACCGATGCGCGGCCCCGGCATTAAGCACTTCCGCATCGCCGGTCCTGGTGACCTTGATGCTGGTGCCACGTTAGACAACGGTGTGATTTTCATCCCTTACTGGCTGTTGGGCTATGAGGCCATGACCTCGATGTTTGTCGATAGGTCGGACCAAAATGCACCGAATCAAGCAATGGTCATGTCTCGTGCCGTTGTCAATGCCAAGCGCAAATATTTGACTGATGGGGGGCACAGTGAGGTCCTTGCTAACTTCACTGTCGACAGTCCAATTCCGTTTAGCCTCGATGAAGTTATCACCGAACTCAATGGGCTAAACGTTGAGATGGTTGCAGGGGCAAAAACCGGAACTGAGAAGCAAGGCGAGTTTCACGGCAAACTAAGTCGCCTCATTCAGCGCCTGGAGAATAAGCGAACCGACCGGCGTCTTGGATTCCTATTCCAAGGTAATGTCGAAACAATGGAATATGAGTGGCTAGAGCGCTTAGTTTTGGCACTCGTCGCAGGAACAAAGGACCAGACAGATGGGACTGGCGGGGTCAAGGTTATCGATTTTTCCGAGGTGCCTGCTGACATCTTGCCTCTTATCGTAAGCCTCATTGCTAAACTTGTGTTCGCAGTCCAGCAATGGACCGTTTCAGAAAGGCGACACCCTGTTGCATTGTTCTGCGACGAAGCTCATCTTTACATACCTGAAAGCCGCTCTTCCGGTGCGGCTGGTGATATTTCTGTTGAAATCTTTGAGCGCATCGCGAAAGAAGGGCGTAAATATGGCGCTGGGTTAGTGGTAATTAGCCAGAGGCCGTCGGAAGTTAATCGAACGGTTCTTAGCCAATGCAATAACCTGATTGCCATGAGACTGACTAATGGGGATGACCAAGCAGTAGTGAGACGCCTTCTGCCGGATAGCCTCGGCGGCTTCGGAGACCTGTTGCCGGTTCTCGATACGGGAGAAGCTTTGGTGGTTGGAGATGCAAGTCTGCTGCCTACTCGGATTCGTGTCATGGAACCGACACAGCGGCCGAATAGTGGAACTGTGGATTTCTGGGAGCGGTGGGGCGAGGACAAACACGTACGCGGCCATTTGGAAGCTGTCGAGGGATGGCGGCGCCAGTCTGTACAAGGCTTGCCCGTTTGATAGGCAATCGAGCATAGAGAGGTCTGCCAAATTGCATCTGATGGATAGGTAGATGAGGCATAGCTTGGTTGCCTCTTCCAATAGTTTGCCGAGCACGACCACTTGAACTTGAGGACTTGCTGGCCCTGCGATGAAATCGACAGCTTGGTCACAAGAACGACTATCACGATGCAGTGGCCGACAGCCGATAGATAGCAGCCGTATTCAGTAGCACGCCCTCTTTCTTTTTTTGAAATACAGAACCAAATGATTCAGTACCCAGACATCGAAACCTTCCTCCAACACCTTGTTAATGGTATCGAAAGCGGTCAATACACCAAAGCGACTTTCCCCAAAGCGCTAGACGAGCAGGGTTGGAAAGTGGCCACATCAGACTTGGTCGGGAAAAATTCCGCTGTCAAAGAATCTCTGATTGAGCCGTTGCAGTACATCGGTGTATTGCCCGCAAAATCTACGGGCAAGGCATTTACCCATGACGACCTTTCAAAAGGAATTGCGTCTAGGCTTGAGCTTATCAAGTTTGCAAAAGCGCATATCAAAGACTTTACTTCAGTTCAGCACTGAGTCGTTACGTATTGCACGCCGCTTCCCATGACAAAGGTTACTTGCCCATTCTGCGCGCTATCGTCCGAACGAGTCCTTGGAGAAAATGACCATGCTCTCTGGATTCGTGACGGCTTCCCGATATCACCGGGGCATAGCCTTATCATACCGAAGCGGCACATAGGGTCGTTTTTCGACACATCTGAGGAAGAGCGTCAGGCACTGCTTGCGTTGCTAGACGAAGCCAAACAAGTAGCCGCGACCGAGTTCAAGCCAGACGGCTACAACATTGGAATCAATGATGGACCTGCAGCCGGCCAGACCGTGCCGCACCTCCATATACATCTGATTCCAAGGTATGCAGGCGATATGGCGGACCCTCGCGGCGGTGTCCGCTGGGTAATTCCAGAGAAAGCCGATTACTGGTCAAAACGGTAGTAACGTGCCAGCCATCGTTCCGCCTCCGAGCCCCGAATCGCAGCTCGCCTTTTTGTCGAAGCTCCAGCGCCTATTTGCTGAGGGTGACTTCACTGCGACGTACAAGTACGCATTGCTCATCTCCTTGGCTGACCTTGCCGTTGAACTTGGTGCCGACGATGGACGAGAGCTACTGCTCACGACCCGGCAGATTGGCGAGCGGTTTATCCATTTGTACTGGCGTCAAGCCACACCGTACGGTACTGGAAGACCAAGTACAGAACCTAACATCCTTTCCCAAAATCTCGGTGCTCAAGCGGCAGTTGTATCAGCTATAGCTAGTTTCCGTGCGGAGTGTGCCACAGCCTCGCCTCAGGCAGCCAAGACGGCTCCTGGGTATAACCGGCTGCTTTCAGACGTCACCAATACTGTTTCTGCTCAGCCCCTGAGCTATCTGCAAAACTTTGGTGGTGGAACTGACGAGTTCCTCTACGAGAGAGCTGGCAATGGGAGGGTGCGCCTCAAGCCAGGAGTAGGTTACTGCTTGCGGCGCTTCCAACCGCTCGTACAACAGCTTGCGCGAGCACATTGGATTGGACACATCAAGGGAAATCAAAGGAACTTGCCTATTCTTGGCGAAGCGGATGACCTGGAGGCATTCCTGTTTGAGACATCTCGCCAGTCACTCGTACAGTTAGGGGCTAGCCTACGAAAGCTTGAGGGTGCCAAGTGCTTTTACTGTCGGGGCGGTCTCACTGATGCGGATGTCGACCATTTCATTCCTTTTTCCCAGTATCCGCGAGACCTGGCTCACAACTTCGTTCTAGCGCACCCTAGCTGCAATAGAAGCAAATCTGACACGTTGGCCGCTCGTCCGCACCTGGAGCGTTGGGTCAAACGCCTAGCCCTACGGTCTGATGACATTCAAAACATAGGCCTGGATGTTGGAATGGTTGCCGATGCTGCAGTCAGTAGGCAAGTAGTAGCTTGGGGCTACACCGGAGCAGTGCAGAGTGGCAGTCGCGCCTGGTATTCGCCGAACCAGTATGAAGTCGTCGACCAGAGCTACAGCATGCTTTTTGCAAGTTAAATCCTTGCTAAAAACTAGCGCAAACCCTATTGGCGGCGCACTCTCACTGTCCCGATAAAAATATTTTCCAAATCGTGGTGCGATTTTGAAGTTTGTGCCTATACGAAACAGAGCGATGAAAAGCTCTTTTCACTTTTTGACAATAGGACATAGACCATGAACACCGCATTTGAAGTACTTGAGGCCCAATATCGCACCGCACGCTACAACTGCCGCCGAGCCAAACAGGCGTTGGATGCACTTAGCCCAGAGTTCCAAAGCAAACTTAAAGCATATGAGCATCTTGATAATGCCTTGACTTCCTTGGATAGACTAGAACTTCATGATGACTATGCTCAAGCACGGCCTGTGTTAGAGAGGTTGAGGGACATGCTGGATAATCTCTTTCCACCCTACAATGAAGCAAATAAGGCATATAAGGCCGCGGTACATGCCGAGGAAGAGTGCAGAAAGCGCCTTGACGAGGCTGAGCGTGCCGCAAGTTGAGACGTCATTTAGCTAGTACATGATTGACAAGGGCAGGTCGATGCTGTGATACCAAATCCAAGGTCCGGCCCGCCTACTGCCTTCTGTTGGAGGCAGTAAAATCGCGGAATGAAAAAAGCACTTCTCGCACTGTCACTTGTAGCCTCCTTCTCAGCGTACGCAAAACAACCAACGCTCCTTGATGAGCTGTCGCGCCTCCTTCAAATACCGGAGTCAAAAGCTCCGGCCGACGTTTCCAGGGGCACCAACCAGCCAACCGACTTTCGAGCCTGTTCGCAGTTCTTTGCGAACGGCGCGCCGCCGGTTGTTCCTCATGCCCAGCAGCTCAAGCCCCGAGAGCTCTGCTACGACGCTTTCGCAGTACTCCACTCAGGCTCCTCGAAGACCCCTGTCTTCGTAGCGGAACGCCTTAGCCGCGCGCAGCTCGAGAATGACAAGTCGGGCAAACGCAGTGACAAGTTCTTTTCTGATGCCAGGTTACCCCGCGGTGAGCGTGCTGAGCTTGATGACTACAAAAACAGCGGCTACTCACGTGGGCATCTCGCCCCAGCTGGAAATATGTCGACCCCCCAAGCAATGGCGCAAAGTTTTTCTTTGGCAAACATGGTGCCGCAGGCACCAAAGAATAACCAGAAGCCCTGGAATGGCATTGAGGAAGCGACGCGAAAGTACGCATTGCGGGCAAAAGGCGATGTGTACGTCATCACGGGCCCGGTATTTGATGGCAGCCCAAAGACGATTGGTGACAATCGGGTGTGGGTCCCCAAATACCTCTACAAGCTGGTCTACGACGCGGCTACGGGGCGCGCGTGGGCGCACTGGATTGAGAACAATGATGACGCGCGTGCTGGCAAGCCAATTAGCTACCCCGAGTTGGTTCGAAGGACGGGCATTGAGTTTCTACCGAAGGCGAAGATAACCGGGCAGGCTGAAGAGTGAAATGCCTCCCAAGGCGTTGCAGCTTTCTAATTGCTAGCCTGTTGGCAAGCAAATACGGCGAAATATGGTGCGCTAGTACGAATCGAACCTACAACCCCTTGGTTCGTAGCCAAGTACTCTCTCCAACTGAGCTACAGCCGCGAAGGACCTGACTTATAGTGGAGAAGCAACTTTCTGGAAGATGGCAGAAGCCTCTTTCCATCAAACGATGGTTATAGAACGTTCAAGAATTCCGCCAAGGGGAAAAGCAGTCAGCACCTGCTTGTGACGCAGCCGCACCCATGGTCACCGATAAGCTCTACTTTGATGGACAACAAGCGGACCCATGCGGTGAAGCCTATATTAAGCTGTAAAGGATTTCTATTCTGGCATTGCACGTTAAAGGAGCTTGCCACGGAACTAGAATCACATTCCCGGCTTGCCTCGCGGTATCAATATAATTCGGTGCTGACCCGAGAACCTGTCCGGGCAGATATCTCGGACTCGAAGAAATAAAAATAGTCGTCTCCATGCTGGTCAAGAACTTCGACATTGCGGAAATTCAGACGTCGGACGGAAAGGAAGTGGAAGAGAAGCTTACATTCAACATGGGTCCGGTAGGGCTTCGCATGAAGGTCATGCAACATGGACAAGAGCGGGTGCCAGGTTAATTTTCCTGGCAATTTTATTGGTCTGTCGAATAGGAGGCCTATCATGGCCCAGAACAATTGGCGCCTCGAAGGCGAATGGATAAAGAACTGCACATGTGCATATGGTTGCCCTTGCGATTTCAATGCCAAGCCAACGCTGGGCCATTGCATGGGGCTCGCAGGAATGCGAATCGCCAAAGGGCACTTCGAGAACGTTAATCTGGATGGGTTGAGTTTCTTTGTCGTCGTCCATTTTCCAGGTGCCCTGCATGAAGGCAACGGCCAGCTCCAGCCAATTATTGATGAAAAAGCGAACGAGTCGCAGCGCGATGCCCTATTCAAGATTATGTCCGGACAGTTCTCGAAAGAAGGGACCCTATTTCATATTTTCAGCATCATTGTCACCAAGATGCATGACCCGGTGTTCGCTCCAATTACCTTCCAGTTCGACAAGGACGCGCGAAAAGCGCAGCTAAATGTTCCAGGCGTATTGGTCACTAGCGTCGAACCAATCAAGAACCCGGTAACAGGAGCTGAGCATCGCATCAAGGTCGTTATGCCAGAAGGATTCGAGCATATCGAGGGTGAAGTTGCCTCAGCAAATATTCAGAGCACCGGAGCAATACCATTCCAGACACAAGCTACGCATAGCACACTAGCGTATGTTGTCCAGACACCCGATGGTGTTGCTGCGTAACTCATCGGTACTTTAAGGGTAATTATTCGTCCGAGGCTTTACCGTGGCAGGCACCTCATTTTTCGAGACCATTGCACAACGTGACCGCATGGTGGTTAGTTGCGGCTTGTTGCTGGTAATTGGGTTGTCATGGGCATATCTACTCACTGGCGCGGGCACCATGGAGGAGATGGGCGGTATGTTCATGCCGATGAGTCCAGAGATTTGGACTCCCGGCCACGCATTGCTCATGTTTGTCATGTGGGCAGTTATGATGGCTGCAATGATGCTACCCAGTGCCTTCCCGATGATACTGTTCTATGCAATGGTCGACCGCAATCGACGTGTCAAGTCGGGCCAGAGCTCTGGTCCTCGCACAAGTGTATTTGCTGGCGGTTACCTCATTTGCTGGCTTGCGTTTAGCCTGTTTGCTGTGACACTCCAGTATGCACTTAAAAAAGCAACTTTGCTGTCTCGCATGATGGAAACGACAAGTGTGATTCTAGCGGCTGCAATTTTTGTCGCCGCTGGAATATATCAATTCACGCCGCTAAAGCAGGCATGTCTACGCAACTGTCGCTCCCCGCTTGATTTTGTGGTCAACCACTGGCGCGAGGGGCGACTTGGGGCGCTGATAATGGGCATTGAGCACGGGATTTACTGCACCGGATGCTGTTGGATGCTGATGCTGCTGCTTTTTGTTGGTGGTGTAATGAACCTTGCTTGGATATCTGGAATAGCCATTCTTATACTGGTTGAAAAGTTTATGCCACTGGGGCACTGGATAGGGAAGGCTGCCGGGATTGTACTTATCCTTTGGGGTATTGGCGTTTTCATTGGGAGGCTGCAGTTACCCAGCTAAATGCAGGTGCTTCAGGACTTGGCGGGAACCGGATTGGATTTTTCAAGATGAGCTGCACAGATAGGTGGAGCGACATCTAGCGGGCGTCATGTTGCAATTTGATACCAAAAATTGGCAACCTGCCACACTCGCTTAAAGGGGTTGAATCGGTAGAATCGCGAGCATGAAAACCGTCATCCTCGCTGCTTCCCTTCTAGTTTCGTTTTCTGCATACGCCAAGCAGCCGGTTGCAATAATAGAGTCTCGGAGTACTGCTAACTTTCGGGCATGCCCTCAATTCTTTGCTGGAGCAGCATCACCGCGTGTCAACAAGTCTTTTCAAGTACCTCCTCGTGCTCTGTGCTACCAATCATTCGCGGTCTTGTATTCAGGCGTATCAAAGACGCCTGTGTTCGTCGCTGAACGACTGAATAGAGCGCAGCTTGAAGAGGCAAAAGACGAGAAGCGGACCAACCGGTTCTTTGCAGATGCGCGGCTAAGGAAGGCAGAACGTGCTGAGCTCGAAGATTACAAAGGGAGTGGACTGGATAGGGGGCACATGGCACCTGCGGGTGATATGCCTGATGCTCGCGCGATGGCTCAAAGCTTTTCGCTTGCGAATATCGTCCCACAGGCGCCGAAGAACAATCAGAAGGCCTGGAACGGGATTGAGCAAGCAACGCGCAAGTACGTTATGCGCGCCAAAGGTGATGTCTACGTTATCAGCGGGCCAGTCTACGAAGGCAAGCCTAAAACGATTGGCAACAGTAAAGTCTGGGTGCCCAAATACCTCTACAAGCTAGTCTATGACTCGGCGAACGGTCGAGCCTGGGCGCATTGGATTGAAAACACGAATGATGCTCGTGCTGGCCGGCCCATTACCTACGAGGAATTGGTCCGACGAACCCGCATTGAGTTTCTGCCGAAGGTAAAAGTAATTGCGTCGCCCGAAGCATAATCTCTACAAACAGCGCCGCCGCAATTTTTAACCTTTGCATTTTGAAGTTATGCGCCGCGACATATGCCGTTTTGCACTGAGTAGGTGTCGCGTAGCCTCTTGGTCCAACCAACCTGAGCAATAGTGTTCCTGATGATTTCTATAACTTCGTAATTGAGGAGAACTTCGTAGTGGTTGGATGCCACCTCGACCACTGATATATCCTCCCTGTGCCGCATTGATTCATGTGTCACAACACCATCATTTGCGGCGGCCATAAAGGGCGAGTGCCCCTCCGTTGTCAACACGTTGACCCATGGAAGGGACAACGTGAATTCGTGGCCTTGGAGGATAGGCTGACTCAGCGGCTGGATATCCTTGACTACTTTGCTAAAGGGTAGAAAGAACTGAACCACTTCAGCCGCCTTGCTGCCCCCGTATGGTGTGCTCAGCGTTACCCCACCCACCACTTTCTCGGCCAACTCATTTGCCAAGTGAAGGGCGTGGATACCGCCTAAAGAATGAGCAACAAAAAAAAGGTTGTCGAGATGTCCTATGCCATCGAGCATCGCCTGATGATTGCGAAAGAAACCATTCTGGCTTTCGTACTCCAAAACAGTTGACTCGTATTGCCAGAGCTGCGAGCGGATGAAGTTGAAACTGTTGCCAGATTGGTGATTACCATGGATATAGACAAGATTCATATTGCAGCCTTTTCTGTGAACGTAAGACTCCACGCACAGCGGTTACTGCATGCGATAGCCATTGAAACATAGAATTCAATCTACGCTGCATTGCAGCAAATGACTACTTTTATATGGTTATGAACCGTATCACGGAGACGCATAACCACCACTTCAGGTTCCAAAAAAGTTGCGGGAATAGAACATGGCTTATTGATTCTGACCAATTTTTCGGTTTGAGTTGTGGCCGCTACTAGGCACTTTGATAGAGCTATTTATTGTCCATACGCTTCAACGCAACCCGCAAGAACAGCACCTTTGCAGTCAATCCGATGAGTATGAATTCCGAAACATCTCTGTAAGCTCGTCTATGACGCAACTACGCAGCGCACTAGGGCGCACTGGATTGAAAACAATGACGACGCACATGCGGGGAAGCCTATCAGCTATGCTGAGCTTGTCCGAAGGACGTGCATTGATTTTTTGCTGAAAGCGAGGATAACCGGCCAGGCCGAAGAGTAACGATGTGCGTTTAACAATGCGTACTACGCAGGACGCGTAGAGTTGGGTTGCTCACAAACGAATACTGCTGAAAGGTGGCGCGGCTGGCAGGAATCGAACCCATTACCCCTTGGTTCGTAGCCAAGTACTCTATCCAGCTGAGCTACAGCCGCGCGGAGGATGCGCATAATATCCGAAATGCAACTCGGTTTCTAGTCCTTTTTCTATACCAGCATTTCTTGGCATCGCACTGTTTCTACAGACGTCCCTATGTCGGAGGTGCTATCGGCCTTTTCAGTGACGTAGTTAGATAGAGTTGCAAAATTGACATATGCCATCATCCCCTACATCCATTTTCGGATTTTTCCGATAGATGCCCATATGAAATAGTCCTACAATTTACCTATCTATTAACTATGTTCGAGTGGACTATGGGCAGCAAAATCGAGGTCTGCAGTACACTGACGTGTGGACGTCCCTTTCAAGTCAATGAGTTTGCGAAGACGTACCTCCAGCTAATAGACCCAGGACATATTACATGCCCGCACTGTGGGACTTTGCAGGCTGGTGACCCAGAATCAGTTTTTATGACGCATGCCTTGGCTGCACACGAAGAGACACGGCACACGAAACTAATGGCAGAAAGGCTGTAAAAAATCTTGGCTAGCGCATTTGCATCAAACGCTAGTAAAAGAGGGGGGTTCGGCTCGGATGCATCGAGCAAATCCAATACAGCGGTTCTCATCCTTGCTTCGAAACCAATGGCCGAAGCTGGCCGGCCACTTTTCTTATCGGTTCGGCTATTTACTTACCGGCATCTGCAACACACTTCTTCATAAATGCATCCTTCGCTGCACCTGCGAGGGGCTTGCCATTTTTCCCTACTGCTTTGCTTTCGCAGGCGGACGACGCGGAGCTCGTGTCATCAGCTTCGCACTTCTTCATAAAGGATGTCTTTGCCGCACCAGTAAGTGGCTTACCATTCTTGCCGACTGCCTGAGATTCGCAACTGGAAGGGCCAGATGCCGATGCAGCAGGAGCTGTCATTTTCGCCGCAGGTGCCGCTGCGGAGCTTTGAGCAAATGCTGTGGTTGTCAAAAGCAGTAATATCGCGCCTGCAGAGATTATCGTTTTCATCATTGTTTCGCTCAGAAATCAGGAACATGGCTTCTGGCCTTAACCACTTTGACAATCATTTGGTTGATATGAAAACAATGTATGGCTGATTTGTTTGCAAGGCTCAACGCACGGAATGAGGTCACGACCGAACTATTGCCGTATCAACCAGAACTATAGCGGCGTGTGGGCATCAGCTACTGCTAGCCTCACTAAGCGGAAGAGAGGAAGCCTCCTATACAATCTGTGCGTTCAACAAACCGAAGGCCAATAATAGCTTTATGTTTCCACAAGAAAAACTGGGTAATGCGGGTACAGCGGTATCTGAGCTACTAGCAACGGTTGGTAGGGACAGCTGTAGTCTTGGAAACCCTACTGATTGGCCACAAAGCTTGAGAACCATCGTGAGGCTGATGACGAGCTCACAATTTCCTATGTTCGTGGCTTGGGGGCCTGACCTGACTTTTCTCTATAACGATGCGTACACGCAATTTCTTGGAGAGAAGCATCCTGAAAGTTTTGGTCGACCTTTCAAGGAAGTATGGGAAGAAATCTGGCCGGATATTGGTCCGCTTGTCGATAAAGCACTGGAGGGTGAAGCAAGTTTCCTCAATGACATGCCTTTGGTTATCAAGCGTGGCGGCAAACTAGAACAGACTTGGTTCACTTTCTCTTATTCGCCCGCACACGACGATACAGGTTGCATAGCAGGAATGTATTGTGCCGTTACAGAGACAACTGCTCGTATGCTAGCTGAGAGGCGGCAAAACTTTCAATTGAAGTTGGCAGATAGCTTAAGCAACCTTGGGTCACCACGAGACATTATGCAAACCGCATGTAAGATGCTCGGTGAGCATTTTAGTGTTGGCCAAGTCGGTTATGGGGAAGTGGACGTGGTTGGGGTTAACGTCGCAATCCAGCAAGAATGGACGAATAACACTGCTCGCGGTCTGGCTGGTAGGTCGTTTCCTCTTGACGGCTTCGGACCTGAAATTATCAAGCATCTTCGTGCAGGCAAGACCTTGCGTATCGATGATGTTGGAGATGATGAGCGGTCAGCATTCTACGCAGATGCATACGCAAGCATTGACACTCGTTCACTCATTGTCGTTCCTCTTTTGGAGAACAGCAAACTCACTGCCACTTTGTATCTGCACGACTCTTCGCCGCGACACTGGACAGAAGAAGAGCAATCGATAGCGGAAGACGTTGCCCGTCGAACTTGGGATGCACTCAAGCGCGCGCGCGCAGAACAATTCTTACAGACGCGTGAACGAGAGCTTTCACTTGTCTATAGCAATGTAGGTGATGGCGTTTTTTACCTCGAAGCCGATGATACGGAGCAGTTCCGCTTTGTCTCCGCGAATCCTGCATTCACTCGGCTCTCTGGGATAAGCGAGTCAGCGATTATCGGTCAGCAGCTTGATAAGGTTCTTCCTCCTGCAAGCTATCCAATGGCGAGAGAGTGGGGGCGAAAGGCCATCCAAAGTCAGACGTCAGTGACATGGGAGGAAAAAATTGCTATAGGCACTTCCACCGTCTATGTCCAAGTCTCTCTTATTCCTGTTTTTAATACGGATGGTAAGTGCAGAAACCTCATTGGAACTGTCCATGACATCACTGCAAGCAAGAAAACAGAAGCGGCACTTCGCGATGAGACACGTGTGCTGGAGCTCTTGAATAAGACTGGAGAAGCGATTGCATCAACGTTGGAGACAGATGCTTTGCTTCAGGCTATTACCGATGCGGCCACACAGCTGAGTGGTGCCAGATTTGGTGCGTTCTTCTATAACGGAAAAGACGAGCAAGGTGATGCCTACCTTCTTTACACGTTATCCGGTGCGCCGAGAGAGGCGTTTGAGAAGTTCGGGCACCCACGGGCAACGGCTCTATTCGGACCGACATTCAAAGGCGCTCCAGCCATTCGTAGCGACGATATCACGAAGGACGTCCGGTATGGAAAGTGGGGGCCTCCTCATGGAATGCCGCCAGGTCATCTTCCAGTTCGTAGCTACTTAGCTTTGCCTGTTATCTCTCGCTCGGGCGAAGTCTATGGCGGCCTTTTCTTTGGACACCCTGAAGTCGGTGTTTTCACCGAACGCGCTGAACGATTGGTCACCGGCGTGGCGGCTCAAGCCGCCATTGCACTAGACAATGCTCGCTTGTTTGCCGATGCCCAGAGAGCGACAAGGGAACGGGAAAGTCTGCTCGAAAGGGAACGCTTTGCTCGAGCGGAGGCCGAACGGCTAAATAGCATGAAGGACGAGTTTGTGGCGATGCTTGCCCATGAGCTGCGGAACCCTCTGGCACCAATCAGTAGCGCTGCTGAGTTGTTGAACCTCCTGTACGTCAATGAGCCCAAGATTCGCAATGCAAGCGAAATTATCGGCCGACAGGTAGCGCACATCCGCCGGCTAGTTGACGATTTGCTAGATGTGTCGCGTGTAACACGAGGGCTAGTCAAGCTCGAGAAAAAACCGGTCGATTTCAGAGAAATCATTTCAGGCGCAATTGACCAAGTAATGCCTCTCATCCGAGAAAAAGGCCATGCTATTTACGTCCAAACCCCTTCTGAGCCTGTCTGGGTCGAAGGCGACCCGACGCGTTTAGTTCAGGCTGTTTCGAACATTCTGAACAACGCCGCAAAATACACTCATGAAGACGGGAGTATTAAGGTTTCCCTAAACGTTGCCAGCGGCTCCCTTGGACTGTCGATTCAAGATAATGGTATAGGCATTCCGCCTGACTTGCTGCCGAGTGTTTTTGACTTGTTCACGCAAGGTGCGCGGACACTGGCACGTTCACAGGGCGGACTTGGGTTAGGGCTCACCCTTGTAAAAAGACTAGTTGAGCTCCATGGCGGCAGGGTGGACGTAACAAGTTCCGGAATCGGCACCGGAAGTGAATTTTTTATATCGCTTCCCCTATCCAGAAATGACGCCAATTCCCATGAAGGACGCAGTTCCGGAAGCATTGAAGTAACAGACGCGCATATGAAACTGCAGTTGATGGTTATTGACGATAATGTAGATGCGGCTGACAGTCTGGGAGCAGTTCTGCGAGCACAGGGACATAATGTTGTGACTAGATACAGCGGATATGCCGCCTTGGATGCTTTGAACGAAGGAGTGCCAGATGCATTTCTCATTGATATTGGCTTGCCTGATATCGACGGATTCGAGCTGGCGAAGCAATTGAGAGCATTACCCGAAACTTCAGACGCTTTGTTGATAGCTGTTACAGGATACGGTCAGCCGAAGGATAAGGAGCGGGCAAAGGCTGCAGGCTTCTCTCACCATTTAGTCAAGCCGGTAGATGTTGGGGCTGTAACTAGTCTCCTCACTCAAGAGAGGGGTGGCAAGAATACGCATTCGGTTGCAAGCTAATTCGTTCTAAAGGTGGCAGTTGGACACTGGCCTCTAAGGTTATCTATTCCGGTTCAGTAGGGCCTGATGTTCTGCGAGTGCAGACACCAGAAGAAGGTTTAGCCGGCAATGAGCCTCTATAGGCCAGTTCTAAGCCGAATTTTCTTGTGCCACTTTGGATACCGTTTTCGGTGTAATCAAACCACTCTTCTGTCAGCCACGCGTGAAACCCATTGTAGCTAGACAGTGGCACCCAACGCACCTTTTGGCGTCCACCTATGCAGATGGTAAAAAGCACTTTAATAAGTAAGATAAGAAAACTTACGAATGCACACAGAACAGAAACTGGATAAATTACCAAAGTAAGGCCCCGAAGGGCAATGTCCAAAGTTACATCGGTGTAGCGCATCTTTTTCCCCATCAATATAGCTAGGATACCGAATGCTGTCGGCCGCTATAGCGAGGATGGTCAACTTGAGTGCAGGTAGGGCGATGTAACGATACTTAGTACGCAGAAAGCTTGTGCGTCATCATTGCTTGAATCGAGCGGAAATCACACCCGCATCAACCCGTTCCCGAACCCGTCGGTACGTCGATGAGCATATACAAACTCCAGTGTCATTAAGGGCATTCCATTGCATACCGGTGCGTAGCAACAGCAGAATGGCATCCATCGCTGCACGGTTGGGCACGCGTGGTCGGTGGTAGCCCAACGGATGGGGTTTGGGCACCGGCAGCGATGGCTCGATTTGCGGCCACGGGTCATCGCTCATGCGAAAGCAATCATCTCGCTTGCCCTGGTTTATGGCCGTACTCCTGGATTGAAACAATCTCTTCTTCGACCAGTTTGGGTGCCACTTCTTTCCTTTATCTAGCGCTTATCGAAATAGGAAGTAAGTGCTAACCATTATACCGACCAGCAGCTACCATACTGCCAATCAATTGCACTAATAGTGATTGTTGCTGTTTCGTGAGCCGGCGATAAAGTTCTAACCATTCATACTCCTGGAGTGACAAGGGAGATTTCTCTGCGGGTGGCAGAGGCGTCTCGCCACCAAAGCGCAGCCATTCCGGTGTGACGCACAAGACGGCTGACAGAGTACGCAGTTTTTCCTGGGTGGGTATTGCTTCCCCTAGCAGCCATTTGCGTACAGCGTGCACAGTAACTGGTCGGCCTGGGGTGCGCATATTGAACACTCGAGTTAGCGCCGTCGGACTAGGTTCGATATTCGCTTGAACCAGCAACTGTTTCAAGCGCTTGCTGAATCCGATACGCTCTTCTTCGTTTAACAATTAACCTACCTCTTTGTTTAGTTTAGCCGACTGCAAAAGTGCCAATCATGGCAATGGCAACCGCAACACAAATAGCTGAAAAGCCCTTTTCAATCTGCTTGGCGGGCATACGTAATGACATGGCTTTCCCTGCAAGCATCCCGGTCAGTGCACCAAGCGAAGATACGCCTGTAGCCGCAACCAGCAACGCAGCCCGATACCGAACGGACTTGGCCTTTAGGCCAAAAACAGTACCGCCTGCTGCAGCCCCTCCGACAGCCAGCAGGCCGATTGGCCCTGCTTATGCGACCGTCATGTGTAGTCCAAAGACAAGCAGCGGCACGGCAAAAATACCGCCACCCGCGCCGGCTAGTCCCATGATGGGACCGACAAGCGCGCCTAGTATGATGGCCAGTGTCATTACGGCTCCCGTTACGCCATCCTGTTTGAAGACCGATTCTTCGTCCGCTCCAGTACCTCGAACAATGCCATGCCAGCTAGCATGGCAACAAAGAACAGCACGGGCTTGCTGCCGCCTTGCGCAAGCGAAGCAAGCGCTGGCCCTGGACAATAACCAGCCAGCCCCCAGCCTACGCCGAAGGTCAAGCTGCCGAGCACCAGCCTTTGGTCAATCTTTGTCGCGGTCGGCAAGCGCATCGTGTCACCCAAAAAGGACTTTTGTCGTTTGGTGGCAAACGGGAATACGAGCGAGCCGACCAGCAATGCACCGCCCATCACAAAGGCTAGCGACGGGTCCCACTTGCCAGCCAAATCCAGAAAACCCAGCACCTTTGAAGGGTCTGTCATGCCGGACAAGATAAGACCCAAGCCAAACAGCAAGCCGGCCACTAGTGCCATGAAGATTTTCACTTCGCTCTCCTTACCCAATCAAATGGCGAACGATGTACACGGTCACGAAGCCGGCAAACATGAATGCGATGGTCGCTACCATGGAGCGTGGCGAGCGGCGAGACAGTCCGCAGACGCCATGCCCGCTGGTGCAGCCTGCACCATATCGGGTTCCAATGCCAACTAGTAGGCCAGCGATGAGCAACACTGGGTAGCTCGCTTCTACTTGTACTTTCGGCAACGGCACTGCAAGGGCAAAAATAAGCGGCGAAATCACTAGGCCGGCAATGAAGGCAATGCGCCAAGCGACATCACCGCGCGCAGGACTGAGCAGGCCGCCAACAATGCCGCTTATACCGGCAATTTTTCCGTTAAAGAGCATGAACAGCGCTGCAGCAAGACCAATCATCAGGCCACCTGCAAGTGATATCCAAGGCGTGAAATTGCTCCAGTCGAGAGTCACGTTAGGCCTCCTATTCTTTCGGGCAATAGAGTTGATAGAGCACCTGAAGTACTGCCAAAGCCTCCTGACTTGCGATGCTGTAAAAAATTTGCTTGCCCTCACGGCGGGTGCTGGCCAGTTTCTCTTCCCGAAGCACGGTGAGTTGCTGCGACAGCGTCGGTTGGCGAATACCGGTAATAGTTTCCAGTTCGCTGACCGAGAACTCGCCTTGTGTCATTTGGCACAGCAGAAGCAGGCGGTCAGGGTTGGATAACACTTTCAGCAAGGCGCACGCTTCCCCTGCGGCGGCTTGGAGTTTCGCTAAGTCAATCTGCTTTGGAAGAGCCATAAGAATCCATGGAAAAGAACGTTTACACCCACATTATATATCATAATAATATATGACAGAATATATTGAACGAGCGATGTTATGCCGTTTCTTACTTACTAAATTGGCAAGGAGCCATTATGATTTTCCGGCAACTACATGAGCCGCTGTCGAGTACTTACACCTATCTCTTGGGTGACGAGGACACTGGGCAGGCGATTCTCATCGACCCGGTGATTGCGAGCATGGAGAGTGATTTGGCGGAGGTACACCGTCTTGGATTGAAGCTGGCTTACACCATTGACACCCATATCCACGCGGACCACATCACCGCTGCGTTAGAGATGAAGCGCGCAGTCGGTAGCAAGATTGCCGCGCCAGCATACGACCGTTTGCCCTGCACGGATGTGGGAATTGACGAAGGCAAGCCCTTTCAGCTTGGCAGTATTAGCCTGCAGCCTATTCATACACCCGGCCATACCGATGGCCATTTTGCCTATCTCTTCAACGACCGGGTATTCACTGGTGATGCCTTGCTGATTGAAGGCTGCGGCAGAACCGACTTTCAGAATGGCGATGCCGATGCGTTGTACAGGAGCGTGCGGGAAAAACTCTTTGCCCTTCCAGGCGAGACACTGGTCTATCCAGCTCACGACTACAAAGAGCGCTTTGTCTCCTCCATTGCTCAAGAGAAGAAACGTAACCCACGCCTGGGCGGCGACAAGACGCTCGAGGAGTTCAAGAACATCATGGCCAACCTAAATCTGCCGTACCCAAAGTTCATCGACTACGCTGTACCGGGCAACCGCCAGTGCGGTGTCTGTCCCTCTGATTTGCCGGAAAACTTGATGAACTATTGTCGTCAGATGGCGGAGAGCCCGCAAGGTTGATAACTCATGCGAGGAAAAGGAACCAATATGGCTCAGTGCAAGCAAGTTGCTTATGATTTTGCAACTTCTGTCCTACAGACGACGGGCAAGTAAGATAATGGGTCCGCGTGGCGAAGGATGGGTAGTGCTTCAGGCAGTACTGTTGATTTTATATGCCGCGGCACCAAAGACGGGTCTGGTTTGGACAAGCCCATTCCCGACAATAGTCGGGTGGTGTTTTGTCTTGGCCGGAACGGGATTACTTGTGTGGAGCGTCTTGAACCTTGGCAGCTCGCTCACCCCGCTTCCGCGACCTCGACCTAATGGCAGCCTAGTGACGCATGGTGCATATGGGTTTGTGCGCCATCCCATCTACAGCGCAGTGATTATCGGTGCGGCAGGACTTGGCCTTATTACTGAGAACTGGTTGCGACTGGCAATAACGGTTTTGCTCGTCATCTTTTTCGACAGCAAGGCGCGGGTGGAAGAGCGCTGGCTGGAGGAAAAGTACCCTAACTATGCAGCATACAAGACTCGAGTGAAAAAGCTTATTCCCTGGGTTTACTGAACTGTTTAGTTGACCCTCAACTCATCTTGAAAAAGGAGAAAGTCATGCTTTCAACAGCAGAAGACCCAAGCCGCGCTAGCGCTGACCGTGTTCGCCGTTCTACGCCAGAACATCTCAACGAGCAAATTGACAGACAGATAGAAAATAATATCCAAAGCTATACCAGCAGCAATCATCAAGTAATCCAGAGACGCATCCAGGAGTTGGACCGTGAGTGGGATGTCGAGCGGGTGCTGGAGGTTAATGCTTCGACACTAGCACTATCTGGCCTGGCATTGGGACTGACCGTCAATAAGAAGTGGTTCATACTGCCTGCAGCCGTCTTGGGGTTTCTTCTCCAGCATGGCGTTCAGGGTTGGTGCCCTCCATTGCCCATACTACGCCGTCTCGGCGTACGTACGCGGGGTGAAATCGACAGGGAGAAGTATGAGCTGCTAAAGGTTATGAAGCAAAGTTAGCTATGCAGGAAAGCGCACCTGAGAGCATGCCCGGAATCAAAAGTGAACGCTGCGGGATGCGATGAAAACCACTTTCTCAAATATTGAGCGCCGTCATGACAACTTCCCTACTTAGGCCATTTACAGTGCTGAGCTTGGTTCTGATTGCCTTCGCCGCCACCGCTCAACAGCAAGGCAGTGGTAAGGCGACGGACATTGCTGACATCAAAGTGAACCGCTTAGAAGCCAAGTCAGCAACCTCGGCGTCCATGGCGGATGGGGAAGTTGAAGATGTGGATATAGAGAGCAAAAGCATCGTGCTCAAACACGGGCCCATCAAAAGCAAAACCATTGAAATGGAACCAATGACGATGCCTTTTGCCGTGACAGATGCGAAGTTACTGTCAGGCGTCAAAGCGGGGGATAAGGTCAAGTTCAGCGCAGAATATATCAATGATGAGGTGACTATAACGTCATTGAAAGTCCGAAAATAGCTACTGGTACGCAGTTTTCTTGGACTGAGTCGGCACTAGTGCTGACTCTCAACGGTCATCTTCCTATCCGTGTAAGTGCCTCAAGGGCCGGATGAGGCAAGCCTTCATCTTTGACTAAGCCGTCAGACGCAGGACGGAACAGCGCCTGAAGAATGAGCTTGCGGTCGTCATCCGACGGTAGTTTGTCACCCTCGAGTAAGGCGAGATAGGTTTTCACCATCGTGACTCGTTCAGCGGCGTCGGTCCCCAAATGGACGTTACTGAGGAACATCCGTACGACAAGCCGTACAGCCCAAACACCAAGGACGCCGACCAGTGCGAGAACGGAGACGCGCCATGCTTCCGGCGTGCCATCTGCCTTGAGGTTATTCAGCACCCAATAGGCTATGAGACCAATCGCGCCGGCTAGAGCAAGCATTGACCCAAACACACTCCGGCCTAGTACTGTGGAGCGTCTGGTATGGTGTCTATGGCGCCCCTCCCAGTACTCTACCGGCGCTCGCAAAGTCATCTTTTCACGGAATGTCTGTTCTAGGGCCGACATAGCTTCTTTATGTGCCTGCAGAGCCTTGTCATGAGTTTCTTGGTTAGCTTTTATGAACTCAAGGAAGTCATCTTTCTGCTTTCGTTCTGTCCCAGTGATTTCAGCAGATAGAGCTTGGTAATGTCGGTGTAGCCCGTTGAATACATCGGTCTTTTCACCCAAAAGTCGTTCAATATTTGCGCGGAGTTTTTCTGCGCTCGTTATGGCTGTTTCATACGCTTCATGTGATAAACCGGGAAAACCGTAGCGTTCAGAAATTCCGGTCAAAAAACCGCGCCAAGATGAAAGGTCGCGTGAGTCAAAGTGATGGCCATGTTGGGGAAGGAAAACGAATAGATAGGCTATTGCCTCAACCGGGTCGCGCTGGCGTATCTCATTAACACGTTCGGCCAACGCCGAAGAACTATGTGGCAACGCCTTGTTCGTGTACGCGTCTTGGAGATAATTCTGTACGTGACGAATCTGCTCGCTTACAGCACTTTCAGAGCCTTCATGTTGAATAGCTCGTTCTACGTGCTGCATGGCATTGCGGAGACACTGGACGCCCATGTCAATGGAATTACGCTGGCTGCCAGTCGTTACCGATGCAACCCAGGACCAGAATTGGATTTCATTCTGAATCCAGTCATGCAATTCACGGGTGCTTGTTGGTGCTAGTACTCCACCATTGCTTCCTAAGTCTAAGGAAAACAACGCTGGTGCCGGCGCGAGCACAAGAACAGTTGGCTGGGCTTCGGTCGCTAGGTCCATAGTATTCGCAGCAATTGTTGCAATAATGACTAGTCTACATGCATTTGGGAATACTTTGCATAGTAGAAATCAGGCTTCCTTCTTCTGCACTGGAAATTGAAGAAAACTGCTTGACCTTGACATCGCTGGAAGGTCTATCGTGTAGGTATAGCATCAGGAGAATCCTCATGGATACCGCACTCAAGAATACAAACAGCATTACCGAACTTAGCTTCAAGGTTGATGGGATGACCTGCGCATCTTGCGTTGGCCGGGTCGAACGAGCCTTGAAAAAGGTACCCGGCGTAAAAACCGCATCGGTGAACCTAGCAACAGAGAAGGCCACTGTGGAAGTTGACCAGACTGCCACGTTGGAGGCGCTCTCCAATGCGGTCGAAAAGGCGGGCTATGAGGTTCCTAGCGAGCCCGTTTCTCTTTCTATTTCTGGCATGACCTGCGCGTCCTGCGGGACCCGAGTAGAAAAGGCCCTCAAAAAGGTCCCTGGGGTGACGGACGCAGCAGTCAATCTTGCAACCGAGAAAGCTCAAATCACCTCTGTTGGCGTACCTGTCGAGACCCTCATCGCAGCGATTCAAAAGGCGGGTTACGAAGCCTCGCCAGTTGTGGCCACCGAGCTCAAGACGGAAAAGGCAAGCACGCTACCGACATGGTGGCCTGTCGCTTTGTCAGCGTTATTCAGTCTTCCACTTATTTTCCCGATGTTCGGTATGCCGTTTGGCCATGATTGGATGCTGCCTGGCTGGCTCCAGCTGCTGCTGGCCACTCCGGTGCAGTTCTGGCTAGGCGCTCGCTTCTACAAGGCCGGATGGAAGGCGCTGATGGCCCGTACAGGCAATATGGACCTCTTGGTTGCGATTGGCACCAGCGCGGCTTACGGCTTATCGGTCTACCTGCTGATAGCGCATGCCGGCCATGAGGGTATGGACCACTTGTACTTCGAGTCCTCGGCTGTGGTTATTACGCTTGTATTGCTTGGAAAGTGGCTGGAAGCCCGCGCCAAGCAACAGACCGTAGCGGCACTACGAGCTCTTGAGTCCTTGCGCGCGACCGACGCTATCGTGCGACGAGACGGCAAAGACATGCAGGTCCCCGTAGCACAGGTGCGAGTAGGTGACCTTGTCATCGTTCGTCCCGGCGACCGCGTTCCGGTCGACGGTACTGTGGTTGAAGGCTCAAGCCATCTGGATGAATCGCTTCTGACTGGGGAAAGCCTACCTGTAACGAAGTCCGTCGGTGACAAAGTAACCGGCGGCGCCGTGAATGCTGACGGCCTGCTGGTTCTGGAAGCGACTGCGGTGGGTGGGGCAACCATGCTGTCCAAAATCATCAAGCTCGTCGAAGATGCCCAAGCTGTGAAAGCACCTATCCAGCGGCTTGTGGACAAGGTCAGCGCCGTCTTCGTACCGGTCGTACTCCTTATCTCAGTTGTAACTTTCTTCGCCTGGGGCCTGATAACCGGAGACTGGCAGCAGGCGCTACTAAATGCCGTAGCGGTTCAGGTCATTGCGTGTCCTTGTGCCTTGGGCTTGGCTACGCCGACTTCCATAATGGCAGGAACAGGCGTTGCAGCGAAGTACGGCATCCTCATCAAGGATGCGGAGGCTCTCGAAACCGCTCATGCCGTCACAGCTGTGGTCTTTGATAAGACAGGCACGCTCACAGAAGGTAAGCCGGCTGTAGTTGCCATTGCTGGTGGTACGCAATCCGAACGGCGTGTATTGGAACTTGCTCAGGCTGTACAGCAATACAGTGACCATCCGTTGGCTAAGGCAGTTACTACTGCAGCGGCAGAGCGCTCAGTCTCATTACGTCCGGCTACAAATGCGAAGGCACTTCCTGGCCGCGGCGTTCAAGCCGACGTTGGTGGCGTGACCGTTTTCCTGGGCAACAAGCGTTTGATGCAGGAATTGGGGGCCAATACCTCTGCCATGGAACATGTCGCCAAGGCTCACGAAGCCTCCGGCCGGACCGTCTCCTGGCTTGCCGTACGTACGGATATCAACACCGAAATCGCAGGTTTGTTGGCGTTCGGCGACACGTTGAAGCCATCCGCGAAAGATGCAGTAGCCAAGCTGGCTGAAATGGGTGTGGCGTCTGTGATGCTCACAGGTGACAACGGCGGCAGCGCTAAGGCAGTCGCATCGGCAGTCGGCATCACTGAATTCAAGGCAGAGGTTCTGCCGGCTGATAAGGCCAATGTCGTCGGTGCACTGAAGCAGGACGGGCGGAAAGTGGCCATGGTTGGCGACGGCATCAACGATGCGCCCGCGCTGGCAGCGGCGGACGTCGGAATCGCGATGTCTACCGGTACCGACGTGGCAATGCACACTGCAGGAATCACGCTAATGCGTGGCGACCCGGCACTGGTCGCAGACGCTATCGATATTTCGAAAAAGACATACAGGAAGATACAGCAGAACCTGTTTTGGGCATTCATCTACAACTTGATTGGCATCCCGCTTGCCGCATTTGGAGTGCTCAACCCGGTAATCGCAGGTGCAGCTATGGCATTCAGCTCGGTCAGCGTTGTCAGCAATGCGTTGCTGCTGCGTCGTTGGAAGCCTAACCACCAGGCTTCTAAATAGCCACGTCTTCAACGACTCAAAATAGCTGAAATTATCTTGATTATTATCTGAGAGGAAAAATCCATGAACATTGGCGAAGCTGCAGCTGCGACCGGCGTGTCGGCTAAGATGATTCGCTACTATGAGAGCATAGGCCTCATTAAGGAGACGACTCGTAGCGACGCCGGCTATAGAAAGTATGGGCCAAACGACTTGCACGTTCTTCGATTCGTTAAACAAGCGAGGAAGCTTGGTTTCTCGCTCGAACAAATTCGCGAGCTGCTCACACTATGGCAAGACAAGCACCGCGCCAGTAAGAGTGTGAAGGTAATTGCAACCGAGCATGTGGCAGAGCTGAACCAGCGCATTGTGGAAATGACGGAAATGCGGGATACGCTACAACACCTGGCTAACAACTGCGCGGGGGACAGCCGTCCAGACTGTCCGATTCTTCTTGGTTTAGAGTCTTCTGATGATGCTACGGCTGCCAAGTGCAAACATTGAGAAAGGGTGAAATATCAAGCTAAGCCGGAACAAATTTGTGTTGTTAGATTCGTACTAATAGAAAGCTTGCGTTTTTCATCCTATGAACAGTCTTGAGTGAAAGGTTGTTTATGAATAAATATGCAAAGTTCGGCGCGATGATTCTAACGTCGACAGTTGTAATGCTCGCGCTGATGTACCTAAACGTATATCAACTAGACCACGTGTACTTCAGCCAAACTCGGACATACATGGCTCTCGTTATGGGTGCCACAATGGCGATTATCATGCTCTTGTACATGTTAGGCATGTACGGCAATCGTCGTCTGAACACAGCAATTTTTATCGGTAGTATTTTGATATTCGCTATCGCTCTTTGGCTCGTTCGAAGCCAGAAGACAGTGGATGACGTATCTTGGATGAAGGCGATGATTCCACACCACTCAATCGCCATCCTGACTAGCGAACGTGCAAACATAACTGACCCTCGAGTGAAAAAGCTGGCCGAAGGTATTGTCGAAACCCAACGCAAGGAAATTGACGAGATGAGAGCATTGATTGCTGAACTTGAGAGCAAAAAGTAATATGTTCCGAGCAGGAAAAATCGCTCATCCCTACCATTGTCTACTTGAGGAATGCAGAGCAGTATCTCGAGGGACTTAATCTTCCTGGGCGCGGCACATATGGGTCATCTTCGCTATATTGACGTGCCTTCGGGAAGTGGTATTAGTTAAAGCTGTTCCGAGATTTCGCTCAGAACGTAAAGTGTGTTCTTCTCAGTTACACATCTTGGTGCAGCAATTCGCAGCGTCCATTTGGCTGACTACTTCTTTGTCAGGAAGGGAGTAGACCGGAGCAAATCCGCCGCCAGCAGTACGAAAGTTTGTTGTTTGCCCCTGATACATCCGAGCGGCAGTCCACTGAATCGCTCCCGCATATGTGTAACAACGGATATCAAACTTCAGTTGTTCTGGTTGGTCCTTAGTACCGGCGACGCGTTTACCTGGCGCCAATATTTGCTGGGCGATGTAGCCGCCAGAGATAATTTCCTGCCAAACGCGTTTAGTCAACTTGTCGCCCCGGTAGGCTGCTCGACTGCCAAAGCCAGCAAGCG
Organism: Noviherbaspirillum aerium; assembly: GCF_008929045.1. Classification (GTDB taxonomy): domain Bacteria; phylum Pseudomonadota; class Gammaproteobacteria; order Burkholderiales; family Burkholderiaceae_D; genus Noviherbaspirillum; species Noviherbaspirillum aerium. Next base: position 38,039 of record NZ_VFAH01000029.1, read on the forward strand.
GTTTGAAGAAACGGGTACGCCGCTCACTCCACAGTCTGTCCGCGTTACTTGGCTCAACAATCTCAGTCTTTAGCATATGTTTTGCAAGTACGTCCCGCACCTCTTGAGGAGCTCCAAAGGCTTGCAACTGACGTTCGTCGCATAGCAAAGCCAAATTGCCTTTGTTTGCGTACAGTGCGTGAGCTTGTGGATGCGGAGTCAGTACTACAGCGTTTTCAAGATATGCCAACTGTAGCGAGGCGCTTTCCGGTTGCTCAAGCATGAAGTCGGTCGACCGGTTGTAGGTCAGGTCGATTTCGATATCGCCATGCATTAGTAACCCACCGCGCATGTCCAGCGCAGACGGGTCAGCAATAATGGCTTGGATGCCATTACGTTGAAAAAGCCGATGGAACAAAAGGAACTCTGGATAGAGGTACTGCTGCTCAGGAGCACTGTCCACGATGGCGACAGTACGCAAAGGACGTGTTCGTCCGCTCGCGTTCCATTCAGCAAAGAACATCTCCATGATGCTTTTTTCCAGATTCGTTGCCTGATACGTCGCAAGTGCAATGCGTTCATCATCGAGGCAGCAGGCGTGGTGTGCTCTTGCCACAACCGCGTTCAGCATCGCACCGCCGGCGTTGGTATTTACCTCAATAACACCTACAGTTTCATTCGACACATGAAAGTCGTAGCCAAAAAATACTCCCTTTGCACCACCAGAACCATGGCGTGCGATTTCAGGAGCATTCGCAAGAACGTGCTGTTGATACGTGGGTAGGGCTACTACTGCCTCGACAGCGCTGACGAGGTCGGAAAACTGCGCAGCCTGACTGTCTGAAATAAACACCGGACGCGATGAAAAAAGATAAGGGCATCGTTCTTCAATCAGCTTCACCAATTCCGGGGTTCCAAGTTCGGCCAGTAGAGCTTGTCTTAGCCCTAGAGGGTCCAAGCTGACGCAGAAGCAGTTGCGGTTTAAGCGTTCGCTAATCAATTTGCTGTCCTTCTGCCAAAAGCGGCTGACCAGTTTTCTGGTGGTGAGTGAAAAATTTTCTATTTACCCGCGCCGCGAAGTCGAAGAGCATTTGTAATGACTGAAACCGAGCTCAGGCTCATTGCAAGTGCTGCAAGCATGGGTGATAGTAGCTGCCCTGTGAACGGGTAAAGTAGGCCTACCGCCAATGGAATGCCCAATGCGTTGTAGACGAACGCAAACCCTAAGTTTTGACGCATATTGCGTACGGTATCGACAGAAAGAGTACGTGCGAGGGCAATCGCACGTAGGTCTCCCTTTACCAAGGTCACGTGAGCACTATTGATAGCTACGTCGGTCCCGGTTCCCATAGCGATTCCAACGTTTGACCGCGCAAGGGCGGGAGCGTCGTTGATGCCGTCGCCAGCCATGGCTACGACTTTGCCTTCTCCCTGTAGGCGTTCAACAAGAATGAGTTTATCTTGCGGCTTTACCTCGCCATAGACTTCCTCAATGCCAAGCTTCTTACCAACGGACTTTGCCGTGGTCAGGCCGTCGCCGGTTGCCATGACCACCTTGAGACCCGCGTCTTTCAGAGACTGGAGAGCCTCTGTGGTAGTGGCTTTGATAGGGTCTGATACGGCCAAAAGTCCGACCAGTTGAGCGTCCGCTGCAAGATACATCACGCTCGCTCCCTGATTGCGCAACTCTTCCGCCGGACCAACGAGTCCGCGCCAGTCAACCCTTTCCTGGTCCATCAGTGCCGTATTTCCAAGCGCAATCCGCTTGCCCGCGACGACTCCACGTACACCAATTCCGCTGGACGACTCGAAAGTCTCTGGCTTATCCAACGTAACTCCACGCTTACGTGCTTCCTCCACGATGGCATGGGCTAACGGATGTTCACTGCCTTGGTCAATGCTTGCAGCAATCTGCAAAACATCCGTGTCCGTAAATCCTTGGGCTGGTACGACTCTGTCAAAAGCGGGTTTGCCTTCCGTAAGGGTGCCGGTCTTGTCTACGATAAGGGTGTCAATTCGACGCATTGCTTCGATGGCCGCGGCGTCCCGGAATAGAATGCCTTGGGTTGCCGCTCGTCCTGTAGCTGCCATAATCGACATGGGCGTTGCTAAGCCGAGGGCACAGGGACACGCAATAATAAGCACCGCCACAGCGTTGACGAATCCGTAGACCCAACTTGGTTCCGGGCCGAAGAAGCCCCAGCCAAGGAGAGTGAGAACTGCAATTGCAACGACAATCACGACGAAATAGCCAGCAACTACATCAGCAAGCCGTTGCAAAGGAGCGCGTGAGCGCTGGGCATTGGCAACCATCTGCACAATTTGTGAGAGCATGGTCTGCGAACCTACTTTATCCGCTCGCATCACGAGGCTGCCGCTGGTGTTGATGGTTGCTCCAATAAGCTTGTCACCGGCACGCTTGGTAACCGGCACAGGCTCACCGGTCAGCATTGATTCATCCAGCGCGCTTTCACCTTCCAGAACTTCGCCGTCGACCGGCACCTTTTCACCGGGGCGGACGCGAAGCATATCCCCGATATGGACATGGGTAAGAGGGACGTCTTCTTCGGTGCCATCAGCTTGTATCCGACGCGCAGTCTTCGGTGCGAGCCCGAGAAGAGACTTTATAGCTGCTGAGGTCTGCGAGCGTGCCCGCAGCTCGAGAATTTGTCCGAGAAGCGTCAATGAAATGATGACAGCAGCAGCTTCGTAATACACGCCAACGCGGCCGTGCATCTGGAATGTGGACGGAAAGAGTCCAGGCGCGATGGTCGCCACCACGCTGTAGATATAGGCGGCACCTGTTCCTGTGCCAATTAGCGTCCACATATTTGGACGACGGTTTGTAATGGATTGCGCCCAGCGTACGAAGAATGGCCACCCAGCGTACAGGACTACCGGTGTACTGAGGGCGAGCTCTATCCAGCTTTGGTGAGCCAAGCCCTGTTGGAGGATTTGATGACCAAACATCGCCAGAACAGTCACGATGACTGTAAGTGGCAATGTCCACCAGAACCGCCGGCGGAAATCGACTAGCTCAGGATTCTCTTCTTCTTCCAGCGAGGGCATCACCGGTTCAAGTGCCATGCCGCATTTCGGGCAGTTTCCAGGAGCCGGCTGCCGGATTTCTGGGTGCATCGGGCAGGTGTAGATGGTGCCCTCGGGTGCTGCAGCCGGCTCTTGGGCTATGGGCGTCAAATAGCTTTGTGGGTCTGCACGAAATTTGTCCATGCACCTGGTACTACAAAAGTGATAGTCAGTCCCGTTGTATTTCACCTTTTTCTCAGGATGGTCACCAACCTTCATTCCGCATACAGGGTCCGTGAATGGCTTCTCTGAGAGTAGTTCTGTCGCGCTTGCACCATGGTCATGATGGTTGTGCTGGTGTAAGTGCTGCTCGTCACTTCGGTTATCCATGCACCCTCCGATGGAGCTGATTTATTGGGGATTTGAGCCGTTGTTCTTCTGTCCGAAAGTGGGTATGAACCCAGATGCCTGCTTCCGGTACGAAACCTTGCCGGTGCCAGCGCGGCGACGTCCGCTACCATGATGCTCCCCATGGCCGTGGTGGTGGAAAATATGCACTGGCGGGCATGCCACCAGAAGAAGGTAAGGAAGCACGCTCATCACGTGCGACCTGTGCTCAATCCACAGGAAATAGGTGGCCACGGCAAGCAAGACGACGGGTATCCACTTGCTGCGAGAAGATTATGTACGTTCATAGAAATAGTTTAATTGCATGAATGCCGCCAGTGAGGCTTCGACGAGTTGAGCAGAGAGTGTCTGCTACTGCCTGCACTTGGCGTCCATCATGTCCATGTGCTGTCGTCTCATCTCAGGCGACATTGATGGCATGCGTTGTTCCATCATTGCCTCCCGCTCGGACGGTGACATCGAACCCGTCATGTTCCTGTGCATATCGCACATCGACTTCATGTCCATCGAGCCCATCATTCCCATTTGGCCGCCTTCACCAGGTCGTGCGGGTATCGATGGAGAAGCTGCAGAGGCACGTTTGTCCGGATGATGGGTGTTATGGTCGGCATCTTCGCCGGCAGTGCCTTTACTCTGTGTGGCACAAGCGGCAAGTAGCCCCGCCAGAATCACAGGCACAGTCCGCAGGGCAAGTGTTGATATCATCTTCATGGCGAACATCCTTTCCTCAACATGGATTTCGGTTCTGAACAATTCATCCTAAAAAGTTGGATGTCAAAATTGAATGACCTAAGTCAAGTTTGGCCGGATTGGTTGAAGCGCCGAGTCGGAGCTGCGTTGTCCGCCTCAGGCATTCTCTTTAGCATGGTTAATCGAGTACTTTGGTATTTCGACTGTAAGGTCCGCATTGCCCACAATGGCCTGACATGAAAGCCGCGAAGTGGGTTGTAAGCCCCAGGCTTGGTCAAGCATGTCCTCTTCATTTTCGTCCATCGGACTCAAGGACTCAAAACCTTTGGTAACTACCACATGGCAAGTGGTGCAAGCGCCGACCTTCCCACAGGCATGCTCGATTTCAACACCATTGGCCAACAAGGCGTCACAGAGAGTAGTCTTTCCCTGTATATCAATGGTTTGCCCTTCAGGCGCGTACTCGGCGTGCGGCAGTACAACTATCTTTGGCATGGCATGGCCTCCAATCAAGTGGTGTGCTGTCATCGAGGGACGACAAATGCCAATAACCTTCGGGGCGGGTCGCCGCCACCGAAGAGTTATCTGCTTAAGCACTCTGGGATGCCGTTGCCGGATAGCCTGCAGCAGTCACTGCCGAGGCAAGTGCCGCCACATCTGCACTTGTATCTACACGTACAGTCTTGCTCTTCAAATCGACGTTCACCTCGGCATTGCTGTCCACCGACTTAATCGCCTTTGTGACGCGGGAAGCGCAACCGCCACAGGTCATTCCTTCTACTTTCAGCTCGTACATGGTGAAACCTCCATCTGGTTGAGACTTCACTGTAGACCTTCCCATCGCTGTAAGGTCAAGACCTATTTAGGGGTGCCTTTCCAGCTTGTAGCAAGCTAGCCGACCAAAGTTTCCTGCAAAGTTCAATGAGCCATTGCCCCCGAACCCATTCCTGTCTGCGTACCTGGTGTCATGCCTGCCATCCGACGGCATTCATCAGCACAACGGCGGCAAGCCTGCGCGCACTCTTGGCAATGCGCCATTTGATGTTGTGCGCATTCGTTTGCGCAAGCTTCACAAATATCTGAACACACTGTGCAGACGGCTTGTGCCATTTCACTCCCCCGTGCCATGTAGCTGGCGGCAAGCCGGCAGATTTGCGCACAATCCATGTCAAGCGCAATGCACCTAGCCATCATCTTTACATCTTGTTCCTGAAGACAGGAAGCCGCGCAGTTGTCACAAGCTGCTGCACACTCATAACATGCGTCGATACATGCCTTAAATTGCTGTTGTGTCATGGTTCTCTCCTATTACGAAAAGTGATGGTCCGACTTTGTCGCCGTGGCAGACGATTTGGTTCGACCGCTTAGCAACAACCGGTAGGAGTACATGACGCGTTATTTGTTCTTAAATTTTTAAGTAAAATCGCTAATAATTTGAATGTAGGGTGTGAATGTGAAATACGGTCGGACATAGCCAAGCCTGGACCGAAAATCCATGAGGAGTACCTGTCAGGCACGCGGATAGCCGCGTGCCTGAAGATAATGACGTTACTGCTTAACGTCGATTCGGGTCACGGTGAATTGACCTCCAATCTTCGCCGCGACGAAGCTAACCTTGTCGCCTTGCTTGACCTTGTCCAGCATGCTGGGGTCCTTAACCTGGAATACCATCGTCATTGCCGGCATATCGAGGTTCTTCAGTTCAGCATGCTTGATAGTGATTTTCTTGGCGTCTTTGTCTACCTTGCGGACTTCACCGTCCACAGTTTCACCTGCGGATTCAGCCGATGTGGCTGCTGTCGTGGTGTCGGTTGCAGCATACAAAGTCATTGGTGCCACGCCAAAGATTGCTGCGGCTAATGCCAGTTGAGCGATTGTCTTCATGATTACTCCTTTCGAGTCAGTTGTAGTGCCTGTAAACGGAGTATTTGCCGTCTCCCTTTACCAGCAGGACGTCATACGGGTCTTTGCGAGGACCTTCCATCCCTGGTGAGCCAAGGGGCATGGCAGGGACTGCCAATCCTTTGGCTTTTGGTTTTTCTGCAATCAGACGCTTGATTTCGTTTGCCGGTACATGACCTTCAAGTGCATACCCCTGAATGAGGCCGGTATGGCATGAACCGAGCTCGTTCGGCATCCCGAACTTTTCTCGATAGTCGGACGGGTTCGCCACGTTCTGAGCTTTGACGGTAAAGCCATTGGCTTCGAGGTGCTTCACCCATTCAGAGCAGCAGCCGCAGCTTTCGCTCTTATAGACCTCAACAATGGGGTTTGCCGCAGTGGCTGCCAGATTCACCGACAGCATTCCAACGATTGCAGCTTTCAGTAATAGGTGTCTTTTCATGACTTTGCCTTTGTGACTTTGATTTTTCCAATCATTCCGGCTTCGAAGTGACCGGGGACCAGGCAGGCGTAATAGAACTCACCGGCCTTGGTGAATTGCCAGACCATTTCCTCTTTCTTGCCCGGACTGACGTGTGTCATATAAGGCTCGTCATGCTCCATCCCGGGATGCTTCTTCATCAGTTCACCGTGAGCCTTGAGCTCGTCCATCGTGCCGATGACCATTTCATGCATCATCTGCCCCTTATTGGCCACGACGAACTTGATTGTTTCGCCTTCCTTGACGGTGATGTCCGCCGGACCAAAACGCATCGTGTCGGTCATGTTAATTGTGATGGTGCGTGTAGTCTTCTTAGAGTCACCCTGCTTGCCAAATGCATGCTCATCTGTCGAGATTGGCGCGTCAGCTTTCTTGGCGTGCGTCTCATTGCCGTGTGCGTACACAAGGCCAGCCCCGAGCGCGAACGTAACAGCCATCAATGCGGCGGTAGTGGACTTGAGCACAGATTGCTTTTTCATTGCGGTTACTTTCTTTGTTGATTTATCTAGCGTTGCTGCTTATTAGTGATGGCCACCATGGCCAGATGGTTTGCGAACCGTCATTTCGACGTTCGCAGAATTATTCGCAGATGGCATTGTTTGCCCACCTGCTGAGCCGCTCCGAGCTGGAGGTGGAGTTTCTCCCTTCCATTCATAGGCAACCGTGCCTGCCGGATGTTTGTACCAACCCGGGTCTTTGTAATCCCCCGGTTTCTGGTCTTTGCGGACTTTCACCACGGTGAACATGCCGCCCATTTCCACGCCACCGAACGGTCCTTGACCGCTCATCATTGGCAACGTGTTGTCTGGTAGCGGCATTTCCATCTCGCCCATGTCCGCCATGCCGCGCTCGCCCATGACCATGTAGTCGGGTACAAGCTTGTTGATTTTCTGAGCGATACCACGATGGTCGGCACCAATCATCGTCGGGACGTCGTGTCCCATTGCATTCATGGTGTGATGCGACTTGTGGCAGTGGAATGCCCAGTCACCGAGGTCGGTCGCATCGAACTCAATGGCACGCATCTGGCCAACAGCCACATCCGTGGTGACTTCCGGCCAGCGCGATTCCGGACGAGTCCAACCACCGTCAGTCCCTGTGACCATAAACTCGTGACCGTGCAGATGGATGGGGTGGTTCGTCATCGTCAGGTTGCCGAAGCGGATACGGACCCGGTCGCCCTGACGCACATTCATCGAGTCGATGCCAGGGAAGACTCGGCTGTTGAAGGTGAACAGGTTGAAGTCGAGCATCGTATTGACCTTCGGCGTGAAACTACCCGGCTCAATGTCGTAGTTACTCAACAAGAAGACGAAATCACGGTCTACGTTCATGAAATTCGCATTCTTCGGGTGAGTAACCCAAAAACCCATCATGCCCATGGCCATTTGTGTCATTTCGTCCGCATGCGGGTGGTACATGAAGGTGCCGGGCCGCTTTGCTTCGAACTCGTACACAAAGGTTTTCCCTGGCTGGATTCCTGGCTGAGTCAAGCCAGTCACTCCATCCATCCCATTCGGCAGTCGCTGCCCGTGCCAATGAATGCTGGTATGTTCAGGAAGCTTGTTTGTGACGAAAATCCGCACTCGGTCACCTTCGACCACTTCGATGGTCGGGCCTGGAGACTGGCCGTTGTAACCCCAAAGATTGGCTTTCATGCCGGGCGCAAGTTCGCGCACCACAGGTTCAGCCACCAAGTGGAACTCTTTGACGCCGTTGTTCATGCGCCAGGGCAGCGACCAGCCGTTGAGAGTCACTACCGGGTTATAGGGGCGGCCATTTGGTGGAACCAAGGGGGCTGCTGTTGCAGCACCTTCCATAATTGGTGCTTCGGGCAACGAGGCGGCGCCGACTCGGCTCACCACCCCGGCACCGACCAATGCGGCAGCGCCTGTGAAAAAATCTCTACGGGAAACCATTTCTATTCCTTGTTCAATGTTCTGCACCGCCGGCCTCACTAGGAGCGGCACTACGAATTTCTACGCTGTTTCCGCCGGTGCCATTGATGGCCGCTTGCAGGGCGGTTTCGGCTATCCAGAAATCGCGTTGCGCCTCAATGGCAGCGTTCACGCTGCTTACCTGGTCGCGAGCATCCGTCAGCAGTTCGAAGACGCTAGCCAGCATGCCGTTGTAGCGGAGGAGTACCTCGTCCGAAATCTTCTTCCGCAACGGGACAACTTCGTTCTGGTAGTGCTTTGCCAGGTCATAGGTGGTGCGGTATGCGGAGTACGCTTCCCGTACCTGCGAGCGTGCGCGTATTGCAAGGTCAGCCGTCCGGTGCACGGATTGCATGTACATCGCTTCGGCACGGGTGGTACGAGCACCACTCCAGTCAAATATCGGGAGTTCCAGTTCAATCTCGTACCCGTTTGCGCGCGGCGAGCCTGTTTCACTCTTGTTCGTGTAACCCGCGTCCAGCACGTTGATGAAGCGGGTTGCCTTGGTCAGACCCAATGCGCTGGCTGTCGCGTGGGCATCGCGCTTTGCCATCTGCACGTCGAGGCGCTGCCCCATGGCGAGCTGCTCGATGTTGGCGATATCGCGCGGGGCCTTGGGCAAGTCTGGCAGCCGGTCAGGCAGCTTGAATGCGGTGTTGGCACCCCATAGGCCCATCAGTCGTGTGAGCTGTTCGCGTGCTGCGACCGCATTGTGGCGTGCCCGAGCAACTTGGGCTGTAGCGTCGGCATAGAAGACCTGCTCACGTGCCTGGTCGAGTTTGCTGACATTGCCAACTTTTGCCAGACGCTGCGAGAGCTCGGCGCCCGCATCGGCAGCTTCTCGGACTTGCTCCATGTACTTCACGGTCTGTTGGGCAGCGACCGCATTGAAGTAGGCCTGACGGGTATCAGCTGCGAGCTGAACCGCTTGAGATGCCGCTTGCAGCTTGGCCTGTTCGAAGCGTCTGCCTTCGATGCGACTACGAACGGGCATCGTGACAATCCCAATCAGGTCGAACATGACGCTGCGTTCAATTTCAACGTCATCGCCGCCTCGCATGCGACCGAACGAAAAGCTGGGATTCCGGATGCGGCCAGCTTGAACCAGGTCAGCTTCGGCGACGCCGAGTTCGGCCAGTGACGCTTGGAGTCCTTTGTTGTTTTGCAACGCAATCTGAACTGCGGTGTCAGGTGTCAGTGGCTTTTCAAGCAGAGTCTTTACAGCATCAGAAGGTGCGTTGGAGTCAGCGCCAGTCTTGGATAGCTTCACAGTTTGACCGGTACGCTTATTGGTCATGCTGGAGACGCTATCCAGTCCGCCATCGGCAGAAAAGGTTGCACAACCAGTAAGGAACAGCGTGAGTAGGCCAACTGCCAATGCGGACCGACGGGGAATGAATTGTTTTTTAGTCATTGCTATCCCCTTAGTGATGCTTGCTGTGGTCTACCGCGCCACCTTGGACGGGAGTTGAAGGGACAGCATTTGAGGCACCGGCAGGTTGGCTGGGACTCTCTTTCATCTGGCCAGCATGACCACCGAGCTTGCCCATTTCTTCGTTGGCGGAACGCCAGACCTTATCTGGCGTATTGCCTTCATCACTGGGTGACCGATAGCCCTTGAAGGCGGATTCATAACCGATGGCAGTTATAGGGGCCGCAGCGTCAGTGGGGGCGTATTGCGTTTGTTTTTCTTGTGCGAACGCAGCAGCGGGTACGAAGACCCATGCGACGAGCGCAAGCCATTGCTTGGATGACATTTTTTCCTCAAAATCGGTAGAACTAACGTGCGAGCGCACGCAAACCTATGCGAGGGCGTGACAAAACAAGCGAATGAAGCCTGTCGTCAGCTCTCGGCGACGATTAAGCGGAAAAATGTTTGGGAGGACGTTCTAGGCTGGCCGGAATGAAGCCAGTGAAGGAGACCAACTGAGGAACAACTACTGTTTCCCCCTTGGTAAGGAGAGCGGTCATAGATTGAAATGAGGGCGGTGCAACAGCACCAACGCAACATGCAGCACAGGCGCTGCAATATGACGTTTTGTGGACATGCTTCGAATTCTGCGAGTCATCCGCCGTCGTAGCCGCATTCTCAATATCGGCTGAAGCGTTCATGTCGGCCAAGTCGTGCTGATGGGGCGAGGCAGCGGAATCATGGTGGTGTTCAACCACGCTCATCATGGCTGACGGAATATCGTGATGACGCGGACCGCAAGACGCTTTGATGACAGCAGCCATGCCTTGAATAGGCAGAGCGGCTATCAACAGCCAAAGCAAGAATGTCTTGAGGACGCGATTCATGTTTACGGGCTAGGCGCGGTATTTATTGTTCAGTATCAATTATTAGCGGTAGTGTAGACCTTCCCATGGGAGGAAGGTCAAGAGGAAAATGAAGTTATTTAAGTCAATGCTTCGAGTCCGACCGTTCAAATGAGTTCTGTCAATTCCACAGTCGATAAGTTGACACAATGACACTTTGGTAAGATTTAAGCGAGCGGTGCTATACCGTTCGTGGCGAACCACTTCAACCCCTATAGTTACTTTAATAAGAAGTGGCTTACGGAGAATAGCTTCCTTTCGCACCGAGCTGGGTTCGGAAAATCCCAACGTCCGCTGAAACTCAATTTGCCAATTTGTTGACCAGGGCAGCTAGCATCGCCTTAGCCGAACTCACTTACACCTTGTCTCCCTTCGATACCTTCGGCGATGAATAGCTCATACATAACTTCATAGACCGAGCAGCGGGGGTACAAGACAAGGTCAACTTCGTTATGCAGGTTTGTTGTAAAAAAGTGCTCTTGCTGCAGGGAAGGCCGAGCAGCCCCACCCTATAATTTGCCTATCTATTAATTGTATGTGACTGGGCTATGGGCACCAAAATTGAGGTTTGCAATACTTTGACGTGCGGACGTCCATTCCGCGTTAATGAGTTTGCGAAGACTTCCCTTACGCAGATAGACCCGGGCCAGATTACATGCCCTCACTGTGGAACGTTACAGGCCGGTGACCCCGAATCTGTTTTTATGACTCATGCCTTAGCCGCTCAGGAAGAGGTACGGCACACGCAACTGAGAACAGAGAGGTTGTAGGAAACCTTGGCCAACGTCATTCCATCAGCATTCGCCAAGGAAGACAGGCCCATCCGGACGCCTCAAGTCGATACCAATACAGTGATTGCGACGCCTGCTTCAATGCGGGTGGCCGACACTAGCCGGCCACTTCACGCACCAGTTTCCCTTTTTACTTACCGGCGTCAGCAACACACTTCTTCATAAACGCGTCCTTCGCCGCACCTGCCAGTGGCTTGCCATTTTTCCCGACTGCTTTGCTTTCGCAAGTAGTTGACGCGGAGCTTGCATCACCCCCTTCGCACTTCTTCATGAACGATGTCTTGGCCGCCCCAGTGAGTGGCTTACCGTTCTTGCCAACTGCTTGGGCTTCGCAGCTCGCGGACCCGGATGCGGATGCTGCAGGAGCTGTAGGCTTGGCTGCGGGAGTGGTTGCGGTACTTTGAGCAAAGGCGGCACTTGCCAAAAGCAGTGATATTGCGGCTGCGCAGAATAAGTTTTTCATAATTGTCTCGCTCCGGAAGAAGGCACATGCCTTGGTCCCTTTAACGACTTGAGCAAAATCTAGGTTGACGACTATTCAATGCTTACGCCGGCCGAATAAGCTTTGTTTGCTGCTTCGGAAAGAGCTGGGCACGCCGTCTCATTCTGCCTTTCATTGCATGGAACTGGCCCCATATATACCGCTCAATATTGAGTGAATGATGAAAGGAAAAATTATCGTAATGACATCAAACGAAGCAGAACTTGATTTGGCCACATCGTGTGGCACTATCGTCGGCAACAGGGATGGAAAGATTCTCCTAGCTCACGTTACGGGCACGCGTTACTGGGATATTCCCAAGGGCGTTCAGGAGTACGACGAGTCGCCTTTTGATGCAGCGAAGAGAGAACTGTACGAAGAGACCGGCCTTGTGTTCGATGACGAGCTATTTCAGGAGGTTGGTGACTTTGATTACCTTACGGACAAGCGCTTGCACTTGTTTCTGGTACGCGCTCCGGAAAGCTTGCTGAGCCTATCTCACCTCGCCTGTACGAGCTATTTTTCGCACAAAGTCACGGGCTTGCCAACAGCCGAAATGGACGATTTCCGTTGGGCTTCGCGCTCTGACGTCGTACGGTTGTGTACACCAGAGATGGCGAGCCGGCTGCTTTCCCTATCGTGGAAGTGACAACCCGCCAAACAGTTGCCACTTATCGCGAGAGTAATGAAGCTCATGCGTTCCTGTGCACTGAGGTGCCAACCCTTCGTATTGGGCGCCGACCGAAATTGATGAGAACACAACGTCGTCGATACTACTAGATGAACTCGGAAAGTTACTCAGGCCGCGTTGTAATCCACGTCGGGTAGTTAACCGCGTTCTTTGTTTTACCTCAATCAGATTTGGGCGTACCGGAGTACGCTGAAATTGTTCCCCAAGGGCGCAAAGACGAGTTTCCCGCAGCGCGCAAGCCCTGCGGGTTTTCTTTTTCTGCGGTGTCGTGAAGTGCTATACATGTGTCGGTAAGAGGAATACCGTTCCGGCACGCTGCTGGACATAGTTACAACCGCTTACGCTCGAAACAGTCGATTTACTACCGACGGCCATGCTGCATCGTTATTGCGGGTGTACCAACAACGACATCTGCGGATGAAATCTGAAATGGCAAATACTTCGACGACTCAGCGTATCCACCCACTTGTCGCCGGCGCTGCTGGCTCTGTAATGCTTGTGAGCCTACTCGGCGCAGCCGCCATCACTGGCATCCTGCCGTCTTCGCATAGTTCAGCCGCCCCGGGCGCCACGGAGCAGGTAGTCGCCGCGCCAGTCGCAGTTCCCGCCGCCGCAACAGTACCTCAACTTGCTGAGCCTGCAGCCGTAGCCCAGCCGACCCCTAAAGTTGTTGAGAAAACCATTGTTCATCACCGTTACGTGACGCACGCCAAGCCGGTGCAAGTCGCGCAAAACGCACCGGCTCCGGTATATGCCCCTGCGCAGCCTCAGCAGCAAGCTTCGCAAGTTAGTCCTATCGGTATTGGCGTCGGTGCGGTTGTAGGCGGTGTACTCGGCAGCAAGGTTGGAGGCGGCAACGGTAAAACGTTGGCCACGATAGCTGGGGCTGTGGGCGGCGGTTATGTCGGCAATGAGATTGCCAAACGCTACTGAACATTCTCGTAGCAGCGCCCTTGGTTGCCGGCCTTATGTGTAGGAGTGGACCGACGCCTACAGAAGTACGGAATTGACGATATGAATATGTGTAGAGGAATAATCGGAGCTGTAGCACTGCTTACGCTTCCATTTGCTGCCGGTGCTACGGAATACTGGACGGTCGAACGCCCGCGTCAGGAATGCTGGCAGGAGCAGGTGCCTATTCAGGCTGGAGGTAATGACTACGGTGGCGCGCTTATTGGTGGAATTGCCGGAGGCATTCTTGGAAACCAGGTCGGTGGTGGCAGTGGGAACACTATTGCGACTGCCGTTGGGGCTATGACAGGCGCCGTCGTCGGAGACCGGATGTCCTCAAGGTCGGTGCAGTACCAGAACATTGAGCGGTGTCGCACCGTTGTTGAACAGGTGCGAGTGCCAGTTTATGAGCAGCGCCCCGAAGTGTACCGCCAGCCTGTTCAAGTGCAGCCTGCACCGGTCTACATCATGCCAGAGCCTATGGTTGTCGAGTCACCTGTCTACTATGTCGACGAAGGACGGTATCGCTATCAGGGCCGCGGAGGTCATTGGAAGCACCATCGCCATCATCACGATGAAGATTAACCCATATCGACGAAATTAATCGCACAAAGTCAACAAAGAAGACTCGCTCTATTCTTGGATGGCGGGTGCCTCTCGGTCACACTTCTAAAGTGGCAGAAGGCAGCATTAAGGTACTTGCGGAGTTCGTAGAGGAGGCTGCGAATCATTTCGACTGCTTGAAAGCTGCGGAGATGTGGCAATATCGCTTTGGCCTCTCGACAAAGGAAGGTGAACTGTAAAGGTACTTCCCAAGTTTGGGCCTTCACTAAAGGCCTCAACACGCCCATTATGCAGCGTCACCAGCCTTTGTACGAGCGCTAAACCGATTCCGAGTCCTCCCTGTGCTTTGGACGTATGCTTGCTGATTTGCTCGAACATATTGAAGACCCTCGCTTGTGCTTCAATCGGAATTCCCATTCCATCATCAGCAATTTCCACAATAACTTCACCCTCGTTCTTCCAAGCCTTCAGAGTAATGTGCCCTCCAGAGGGTGTATATTTCGCAGCGTTGCTCAATAGGTTGGTGAAAATCTGATGCATGCGACTTGTGTCGACATCCACGATAAGGGGCTCGTCTGGAAGCTCCATGATGAAGTTGTGTCCAGCTGACTCCATAAAAATTTGTCCCGATTCGGTAACGTTCGTCAGTACCTTTCTTAGGTCCACCGATTCGCATACTAATCGGACTTTTCCGCTGTTGACGCGTGCCACATCCAAGAGGTCTTCGACAAGTCGCTCCACATGGTCAAGCTGATTTTGCACAACCCTTTGAGCACGAATGGCCGAATCGGAATCGGGAGCGGCGTTCTTGATGATGTATAAACCGTACTGCATGGGAGCGAGGAAATTGCGTAGTTCATGTGAAAGCGTAGCAAGGAATTCGCCCTTGAGACGGTCGGCATCTGTAAGCTCAACGGCTAATGTGCGGAGCTGTTCTTCTATCTGCTTACGTTCCGTAATGTCCACACTAACCGCAGCGATAGCAAGGACTTTTCCGTCTGTATCCAAGATTGGAGAGAGTACGAGTTCGGCCAACCTATGCTTGCCGTTGGCGAGAGAGTAAGCAGATTCACAGGTGAAAACTGTTCCACTGAGTACCCGTGCAAATCCATTCTGGACATTGACGGTGTGAAGAGGCATGTCAGACCACCAGATACTGTTCCAGAATTTTTTTCCGATAACTTGCTCTCGCGTGTACCCGCAGCCCGTCACACTGGCATTATTCGCCTCAAGTACAGTGCCATCCAGCGACAGAACGCATGACAAGAAGCTTCCCTGCTCGAAGAATGTACGGAACTTGGCGTTGGCCTTGGCTAATGTCGAGGCCTCGGCTTGCGCAGCTTCCAAAAGGACTGCGCGTTGTTTCTGTTGCTGTCTTTGAATAAAAACTAGTATGCCGGCCGCCATGAGTAGTGAAAACACGACTACAGCTCCTAGTGCCCCATTCGCTGTACGTTGCCATGTCTCTAGCACGACCGATTTTTGAGTACTCAATACAACCACGAGCGGTTGGCTCTCGAGTAGTCGATAACTCACAATGCGTGGAGAGTTGATGGGCGGTCCGTCTGACATATAAACACCGGTGCGGTCACGGGGAATATGCTGAGAAAATAGTGGCAACTGCTTGGAGCTATTCCCGATACTCGCATCGTCCGCTGGATGACGGGCAATGAGTCGGCCATCTTTATGAAACAGGGACATCACCTGCCCAGGGCTTAGGTCCAACTTATGGTAAAGGCGAGACAAAGAGTCGAGCTGAACTGCAGCAACCACAATTCCCCTGAATTCACCGTCACGCGAGACAATTCTCCGAGTTGACGCAAGGAACCACCCAGTGCCGGAGCGGCTTTGTATGGCTGAGGAGAGGCCTTGATTTAGGTCTGGCTGTTGTATGTATTGCTGAAAATAGTCACGGTCCGCCAAGGAGACATCTGGTGTTTTTGGATAGTCAGTATCGTGTTGAATGAAACCATCCGGTCCAATAACAAATAACGCTCTGACTGCAGGGAGGTGTTGCAAGTACCCCTGCATCAATCCACGAATCTGTGAGTCGTGCCGAGGCGGTGTACGGGTTCCGAGATACGTGGCAACGCCCAGCAACGCAATGTCAACGCTGCCAAATGTGCGAGCCATGTTCTCTTCCAGCACCGTTGTAAGCACCATAGTCTCATCTCGAGCCTGCTGAAGTGATTGACTACGCTCGCGCATCAAGGCTATACCGAGAGCCATGACTACGGTCAGCCAGAGTATGCCGGCTGTCAAGATGGCAGTCTTCGTATATGGTGGAAGCTCAGCGGACCAGCGTTTGAAGCTCAAGGCAGCCCTCGTTGAAACGTTACAAAACTATGAAACATGGTGTGCGGTGCTTTCTCCGACAATGTGACAAATCCCTTATTTCGATAAAACGTAAGACCTGTCAACATTGTTTTTCAGCATTCGTCGGGCGCCTCCTACTGAGCAGATTTGCTCCCAACTCAAGCTACAATAAATGCCAAATTATCCACTGAAATGCAATCAGAAAACCGGATGGGTCTGAATGCGTTCCATAACGATGCACCAAATATGACGGCTGTTATACGTTCCTTGCGGCAAGGCATTTCGCTTCTCCTATCACAGCAGCGACACCTCCTTGTTGTCTTAATGTTATCGGTCGCTTCTCTTTCCCTAGCAACTATCGCGTGGTCTAGTCTCCTCACGAGCTTAGAAAGTAAGAAAGCACAAGCTATAAAAGATAGCTATGCGCACGCTGAAGGATTGGCCCAAAGCTATGCTGAACGCTTAGCTAGAACAATCGATGGCTTTGACCGCATTCTGGTTCACGTTCGGCATGACTGGGATTTGTCAGAGGGAAAAACTAAGCTCGAACGGGCCGAAGAAGTGGGGATATTTCCTCGTGATGCTGTTGTAGTGGTTGCTATATTTGATGAGGGCGGGAATACGCTTACAAGCTCGCATCCAAGAACCCCTGCATTTACTGTATCTGACAGACCATATTTTCAGTTCCATAAATATATAAATGAGGACCTACTCGTAGTAGGTGAGCCTATGCGCGGCCGCTTCTCTAACGAGGAAGTCGTATTGCTTTCTAGGCGTCTCTTTCCTAGCAATGCCGAGTTTAGGGGAGTCGTGGTAGCAGGTATCCGTCCAGAGTACCTAACTGCAAACTATTCAGAGACCACTTTTGGTGAGCATGGCTATTTAGGAGTCTTGGGCGTAGACAAGCAAATACGAGTTGTTCGTATAGGTAGCAAGGTGACTGCAATTCAATCAGCAGACCCAGTCACTTCGTTCTACCCAGATGCGGAGAGCGAACGAGGTGTCACCCAACTTGAATGAAAAAGATGGTTCGCCGACGAGCGAAATCGTTTTGTGGCATGGCGGAAGGTCAAAGGTACGCAGCTCATCGCAATCGTGGGCTTAGATGAAGCGGAAATGCTTGCTCATTTCGAGTCCGAACGGAGCAATGCGTTAGCCAACGCCTATTGGAACTCGCTTGGGTTAGCTGTATTTACCTTGATGGCAATGGGATTTGCACACGTCCTCCTGCGCAGGAAATCCGAGTTGGAATCAGCACGCATCGCGTATCGTGCTGCGACTGAAGAAGGCGTAGATGGTTTCTATATCAATAGACCGTTACGTGACAAGGATGGCCGAATCTATGATTACCTTGTTGTCGACTGTAATAACCGCGGTGCAGAGATATTCAGGTTAAAACGCCATGACCTTATTGGTAAAACCATCTCTAATTTTTATCAGGGAGCAGTGAAGGAAGCAGCATTTGCACGTCTGCAGGAAGCGCTCGAAAAAGGAGTGCACGAAAGCGAAGTCAAAGTGTCCGAGCGCGACCGGCTAGATGCAGAATGGATAAACTACAAAGCGGTTCGCTCCGGCGACGACTTGGCGGTGACCATACGCGATATAAGCGAGAGCAAGGCTCATCTTCATGAACTCGAAAGGCGGGGTAACGAGGATGCCCTGACAGGACTCCCCAATCGTCATTGGATACAGAACCACTTGCCATCGGCAATTGCACGTGCAAAAGAATCTAATACTACGATTGCACTGCTTTTTGTCGACATTGATGGATTCAAAGCAGTTAACGATGCACTCGGACATACGGCCGGAGATGAACTACTCAAGATGATTGCCAGCCGGCTAAAAAGGACCATCAGACCTCACGACCATGTCGTACGGCTCGGGGGAGACGAGTATGTAATCCTCGTTGAAGGTGCCGGCCGAGACGAGGATGTGAAACGCGTCGCCGAACGAGCTCTGAATGTTTTCAACGAAGGCTTTCACCTGGCAAGCCAAAACCATACTATCAGTGCCTCCATCGGCATCAGCATCTATCCACGCGATGGTACCGATGCTGAAACACTGCTCAAGAACGCTGACATTGCAATGTATGCCGTAAAGAAGGAAGGAAAGGGCAACTACCGGTTTTATCAGCATCACTTCTACGAAGCTCTTAAAATCCGCTTGAATCGGGAAATCGAATTGCGTCGTGCTATTGAGTTCGATGAGTTTGAGATGTACTACCAAGCGCGTGTCAATATCAAGGATAGGTCCGCTTCGAGCATGGAAGCACTAGTGCGCTGGAATCACCCTACAAAGGGGATTATCGGTCCAATTGAATTTATACCTTTGGCAGAAAGTACGGGGCTTATTCTCCCGCTTGGCATACTCATTATCGAAAAAGTGTGCCAGCAGCTTTCGGTATGGGCGCGCGCCGGGAAATCCATCGTGCCTGTATCTATCAATGTGTCGCCAAGGCAGTTCAATGAATCGAACATGCTAGACGCTTTCACATCAGCACTCACACGGTACAGCATTGAACCTAAATGGATTCAGATTGAGATAACCGAATCGATGATGATGCAGGAGACCGGACATGATGCAAACGTCCTGACATCGTTACGCGATGTGGGTATCAAGCTTTGTTTAGACGATTTTGGAACAGGATATTCTTCGCTCTCTCAATTACAAGAGCTTGATTTTGATGTATTGAAGATTGACAGGGCCTTTACCGCCAAAATTGAGAATGAGGAAGGTAAGGTGCTTGTTACAGCCATGATTATGATGGCGCATGCATTAGGAATGTTAGTTGTGGCTGAAGGGGTAGAGACCGAACGCCAAATGCGAATCCTCAGTGAACTCAATTGTGATGAGGCTCAAGGATATTTGATTTCTAAGCCTGTACCTGCTAGCGAAATACAGCCTTTTTTCTCACGGTTTCTCAATGAAGAATAGCGGGTAAAAAGCCTAATGTGTAGGATGCCTGATTTGGATTGCCGTCAGACTGGTATTACCTAGCATGCTTGCTGAATCCACAACCAAGGCGTCGGAGTAGATGGTTATAGAAGGCCAGAAACCGCACAGCAACTGGGCCATCCTCTTTGTCTCTATGGTGTGGATATTTTTCTCCTAGACAATTTGTAGGTATCTGGCTTCATCCTACTTTTGACCGATTGCTTCTGACCAAGCCCGGTAGTTCACCTAGCTTTGAAGCGGGAGAAACCAGATAGGAGTTAGCAGGACGTGTCTGCATTAACACTGTTTATCGACGGCCTGTTGAAGTGCAACCTGCACCTGTCTACTACGTTGATGAGGGGCGGTATCGCCATCATGGCCACCGCGGTCACTGGAAGCACCATCGCCATCATCACGCCGACGATTAACCTGAATTGACAAACACCTTAAGCCTATTCCGCTAGATAACAAAGGCCCGCTCCGTTTCCGAATTGTGGACGTGGCTAATCGTTCCGCTTCGGAAACGCTGACCGATAAGTTGCAAATGCCTCAAGCAGCGCTCGAATATTGACGGGTTTGACGAAATGGTAGTCGAAACCTGCATCTAGGGCTTTTCGCCTATCGGATTCCTGACCGTACCCAGTCACTGCAATGAGCATGGCACTTGCAGTCGCAGGAAGCGCTCGCAATCGGTGGGCAAGCTCATATCCGTCGATGTCGGGAAGTCCAATGTCTAAAAGAAAGGCGTCGAATTCTCCGGTTGCTGCTTCAGTCAAAGCAGCCCTTGCTGTGGTTACGAAGCTGGCGCTATGGCCTTTCGTATCGAGATACATGACCAACATGCGAGCAGCATCGTGATTGTCGTCCACAACTAAAACTCGTAGCGGCTTTGATGTTGCTTGCTCTACGGTCTGACGCGGTTGGCGGACAGATGTGACAACTTCGTCCTGCGGCTTCGGAAAAACTAGGGTAAACGTGCTTCCCATGTTCTGCCCAGCACTGTGCACCTTGACGCTACCTCCATGGAGTTCCATCAATGACTTGACCAAGGCGAGCCCTAGTCCCAAACCTCCTTGCGACCGGTCTGGCGTTCTTGAAGCCTGCCGAAATAAATCGAAAACATGTGGTTGCAAATCAGCGGGGATGCCGATTCCATTGTCTTGTATGACAATTCGCGTACCGACGTCTACCTTCTCCAGCCGTAATTCAATCAGTCCACGGTCTGGGGTATATTTTGCGGCGTTGTTAAGGATGTTGGCCAGGACTTGTATGAGTCGCTTCTCGTCACCGATGGCGCGGGCAGGTTCAGGAGTTACGTGTATCGTCAGCTGATGCAGGCGATGCTCAATGGCTGGACCAACTTGCTCAAGAGCGCTCGAAACTACATGCTTCAAGTCGACCATCGTCTTGTTAAGGGTAACTAGACCACGCGTCACCCGAGAAACGTCCAGCAAGTCATCAATCAGCGCGGTCATATGGTCAACCTGGCGTGAAATGACTTCGCTCGTATCTCGCACCTTCTTCTCATCAAGACGAACGAACCCCATTAGCTCGGCTGCTGCCCGAATTGGCGCAAGGGGATTGCGTAGTTCGTGGCCCAGCATAGCTAGAAACTCGTCCTTTTGCCGATTGGCTTCTCTTAATTCCTCTTCGCTGCGTTTGCGCTGGGTGATGTCAATGGTGACTCCCTTCACCGCACGCTGGTTGCCGTCAGAGTCGAATATAACGTGGCTACGGTTCTCAACCCAAATCAACTCGCCATCCTGAGGACGTATCATTCGGAATTCCATGCCATAGCGAGGATTCTCGGGTGTTGCTGCCAAGCGAATCTGGCGCAGTTTTTGTGCATCGTCTGGATGCACCGCTTTGAATATTGTCTCCTGCCAGTCCCAATCTCCGCCAAGTACGTCTGAAACATTTTCTGAAAGTCGAATCTTCCCGGTATCGAGGTCCCAATCCCATACGACCATTCTTGCTGCTTCCATGCCTTCCCGTAATCGCTCTTGGCTTTCCCGAAGTGCGGCGTTAGCTTGATAGGCGTCAGTGACTTCGTTGGCGATGATAAAAATTCCGGTAACCGACCCGTTGATGTCGAACAGCGGTTGGTACAGCACATCGTGATACAACTCTGTCAGTGAACCTTGTCCAGATTGTCGTTGGAGCTGGAGCTTTAGCCCCCGGCCGACGAATGGCTTTCCAGTTTCAAAGACAACATCAAAAAGGTGTTCGAATCCCTGTCCCTGCGTTTCTGGCAGCACTTCCCAAAGTGCTCGTCCGACCAGGCTAGACCGTCCTACCCATTCATGGAAGGCCTGATTTGCAAGTTCAATCACCAACTCGCGTCCGCGGAGCACGACAATAGGGTTAGGCGCCGCGGCGAAGAGTTCTTTAAGCCGATTTGCTTCTGCCTGTGCTTGTGCTTGAAGTGCCTTCTCTGCTCTTGAGCGCTCAACGGCAGGCCAGACATACTCGGAAATGATTTCTGCAAGTTCAACGTCGCCGTCAGTCCACTTATGAGAGTCCGAGCGGTGCACACCCAATACAGCAATCAATCGACCCGCTTTTACAACAGGAACGTTGATGACCGAGCTAATGTCGTGTCTCGCATAATCAGCAGAATTCTTCTTAGTCCTTGAGTCTTGTGACACGTCGGCGATAGTGCAGGAGCGACCTGCATTTAGCTCATTCAGTAGCTCTGCTCCGAAGTCGGATAGAGTTCCTGTTATGTTCGCCAAGCTTGCTACGGTTCCGTTCGTCCAGTCATTATGCGCTGTGAACGAAGAATTCTTCGCATCGATATCCATGTACAGAACGCGGGAGGCTCCGAGTTCTGTACCCAGGAGGCGGGACGCAGTTGCTGCTATTTCTCTGGGGTCGGCGAGAGAGCGTAGCTCTTCAGCTACCTTCAGCCGAAACGCCTGTCGAGTTTCCGCCTTGACTCTTCGAGTCGTCTCTCGCACGACGCATAGGAAGCCAGCGACCTGAAGTTTCTTATCACGAACGGGCGAATACGAGAAAGTGAACCATCCGGTCCGGATTTCTTCGTGCCGTTTTACTTCAACAGCGAAGTCTTCGAAGTACACAGGCTTTCCTGCCATCACCGTATCGATGATGGGCGCAATTCTGTTCCATACTTCGCCCCATACTTTCTGCATAGGCTCCATGAAGGCATTTGGATGCTTATCCGAGAGGATAGATGCGTAGGCGTCGTTATAGACGATTCGATGCTCTGGGCCCCATGCCAGACACATTGCAAATTGGTTATGTAGAACGATTTCAGCTGCAGAAATAAGTGATTGTGGCCATCTGTTTGGGTGCCCAAAAGGTGTGCTTTCCCAATCAAATACTCGCCCGTGACCGCACACTTCGCTGTCGCCAGAAAAAAGGATGTCAAATACGCACTGTTCTGGCATGAGTATCTAAACGTCAAGAAATACGTTTGGAGTCAGCAAACTCGCATTTTGCCTTAATTATAGGCAGGCTAGAAAAGCTTTTACATTCAAAGTCTTGCTGCAAAAAAGTAACGTTATCCACAGTTTTGAGCACAGAATCCGTAGAGAAGTGAACGGCGAATGTTTGATGATGAATTCGAGGTGCCCAGCGCATCAGTAGGTCACGGTGCGTTCCTGATACTTACAAACGAACCAGAACGCAATTGTTCGTCACGTATTACAGGTCGCACTCTGAAACTACCTTATCCATGTGCCTCAATTTTGCACAATTGAAAATACCTGATGTTATTCAAAGACTTGTAGTAGCTCCCGCTAGTTTTCCACAGGCTTGACCACAGAAAAAGTGGAGAACAGGAACATCGCTCCTTGGTGGAAAAGTTCTGCAGGCGCCGCTCCGGTCGACTCCGGAGAATATGGATACCGCTTATCTTAGCCCGATAAGATTCCAATCCGAAAAAGGCATGACGACGCTAGCCTCGCAAGCTGATACTAGGAAAGACACGGTGGCTTGATACGTGTTTTCCCTAATAGAGCAGAAAAAGAGCTTAGGGCACATTTTCAATCCGTAGTCGGAAAAAATCCATTTCCAGAGAGAGGTGGAGGAGACAGAGAAAAGCCCAGACTTGTTTCAAGTATGGGCTTTTTACTTTCCAGCTGTCTGGCCGAACCGTAAAAAAGCCCATGTACTGCAACCGACAGGGAGCGTACATGGGCTAAATCCCCGTTTGGAGGGGGAGGAGACACCTAGTGTCTTGCAAGTTACGGGCCACCTGATTCCGAGGTTTGCCAAATCGATGAGGGCTCGTCTGCTTGGTGGTCGAAGACATCTATTCTTCGACCTAATGAGGTTACTACAGGCGATAAATAAAAATACTCTTATGACAGCTTTTCAGGAGCCATTCCGTATTCTCTCAACTTGGCGTCTGTGAAAGCAGGAATTACTTGGGTGGAGATTTTCTGCGACCCAAACCGCAAACCTTTCAACTTCTCTCTTTTCGAGCTGAAGAGCGAAGTGCATCGTCCCCAATGTGCTACCGCTACCTGTACTGTATAAGGTTAGTCTTCAGACAAGGCGGCTTTCAAACGCCGCTGTTCCTCGCTCAAAATCTCTAAGATTTCTTGGGATGAAACACCAGCTTGAAGGCTTCTTTGCCGTTCTTTGAGCTCACGACAAATCCGGTTCAATTTCTGAATCCGGTCTTCGAGACTTGGCTCGTGTTCACGATAATTGCGGTGCTCAGAAACAGAGCGGTGCTGGGGCGCATCCGAGATAGAAACTTTGCCCATGGCGGCCTCACTAACAAATTGTTACATCTGTCGTATGGACACTACAGCATGGGATTAACTCGGCGAGTCGAGTTGAGGCTGCTCAAAGAAAGGTACATCTGCGTCATGACAAGTCGTTTTCTTGAAAACGCTTTCACCGTTTGCGGTTGCGATTTTGGTTTGGCAATGACGTATTTGTTGTAGACCTGCGCTGAAACTCCCCCAAGATTTCTGCTTGAATCACCGTGTGCGTCTGTTCCAATAGTTCTTGTAGAGACGGACTTTCCCTAACTGACAGCCCGAGCTCTCTTGCTTTTGATACGAGGTCCTCCGGCGCCGGCCCGTCTGGAATGCCTCGCATATGTCTGAAGGTCCGCAGTACTTTTTTTACCGCAACGTTCAAATTTTCTAATTCTGTCACCCTGGGATTCATGGCAAAAAGCGGCTAGTGATTGGATGAGCGCGAGATTAGGTTACCACTAGATGTTATAAAAACTAGAACTTCGAGTTACAAGGCAGGTTGCAAGCTTCAAAAGAGTGTTTTACATGCGACAACCAAGGAAAATCATTGGCCATACCTTGCCGATTTCGCTTTCCAAAAATATACTGTTTATATATACAGTATTTCTGAGCATCAATGTCATCTCTCGTCGACCTGAATGAGTTGTCCACGCTCGTCCCCATTGTCTGGCCTGCAAATCCAGGTAAGCCTAAGGACATCCAGCGATTCCTGGTGAAGTGCCCGGCGGGCTTTCCCTCGCCGGCGGCTGACTATGTTGAATCAGGTCTCGACCTGAACGACTACCTCGTCAAGCATCGCGCTTCAACCTTCATGTTTGACGTATGCGGAGACTCGATGCGCAATGTCGGGATTCTGGATGGCGACAAGATTGTCGTTGACCGCTCCGTAGAGGCTCGTCATGGCGACATCATTGTCGCCATTCTGAATGGCGAACATACCGTAAAGCGCTTGTTCGCAAAGGATGGAATTGTTGAGCTGCGTGCTGAGAATCCGATGTATCGACCGATACGCATCAAGGAAGCGGAAGAGTTGCACGTCTTCGGTGTTGTCGTTGGCGTTGTACGGAACATGCGGCCATGTCAGCGCTAGGGCACGATGGGCCGCTGTATGCGCTTGTTGACTGCAACAACTTCTATTGCTCGTGCGAGCGCGTCTTCAATCCGAAGCTTGAAAATCGACCGCTAGTCGTCTTGTCGAACAACGACGGTTGCGCGATTGCCCGCTCGAATGAAGCCAAGGCGCTCGGCATCAAGATGGGTGAGCCCTGGTTCAAGTTGAAGGACCTAGTGAAGCACCATGGCATCGTCGGCCTGTCATCCAACTACACTTTGTACGGAGACATGTCGCAGCGGGTCATGCAAGTGCTCCGGGAGTTCACGCCTGACGTCGAGGTCTATTCCATTGATGAGAGCTTTCTGCGGATTGAGCGGATGCGCCGTCTATGGTCCAGCTATACCGCCATGGGCCAGACGATTCGCGGGAAAGTTCGCCAGTGGACCGGAATACCTGTGTGCGTTGGGATTGGGCCGACCAAGACCTTGGCGAAGCTTGCGAACCACATCGCTAAAAAGAATCCGAAGTTCGAAGGGGTATTTGACCTTGACGCTTACCCGCCGGCTCAACTAGACGAGTTGCTCGCCAAAGTAGATGTAGGCGAAGTCTGGGGCGTTGGTCGCCGCATCGCTGAAAAGCTGAAAAGTGCGGGTATTCACACCGTACAGGATTTGCGTCTAATGTCTCCGAAGGTCATTCGCGCACATTTTTCCGTCGTGATGGAGCGCACCGTCAGCGAGCTGCAAGGGCTTCCATGTCTTGAGCTTGAAGACATCGCGCCACCGAAAAAGCAAATCGTTTCCAGCAAATCTTTCGGCGAAATGGTTGCAAGTTTAGAGGAGCTCAGTGAGGCATTGTCCTCCTACGTCACACGCGCCGCGGAAAAGTTGCGAGAGCAAGGTAGTGTTTGTGGCGCCCTGCAGGTCTTTGTGATGACAAACCAATTTCGGACCGATGATGCGCAGTACAGCAATGGAATTGTCATTCCACTGCCAAATCCTTCGAACAACACCTTGGACTTGGTCCAAGCTGCACTGTTTGGGCTCAGGGCTATCTACCGACGCGGCTATCTGTACAAGAAGACCGGCGTGATGCTCCTTGACTTGGCTCCGGCTGGACAGACACAGGCATCGCTGTTCGACCCGCTCGAAGAGCAGGCGAAGCATTCAGACGGGCTAATGGCTGCGCTGGATGGTCTCAACCGGCGTTTCGGTCGAGATACGTTATGCGTCGCAGCGGCGGGGACCAGAAAACGGTGGGTGGCGAAAGCTGAGAACAAGACACCTTGTTATACGACTCGATGGAGCGAATTGCCAAAAGCGTTTGCGCGATGACTTCCTAGTTGCGTCGATTCGCTCTGCCACAAATTCCATAGCAACTTTGACAAAAAGCAAGCAAGACTAGG
Source organism: Noviherbaspirillum aerium (assembly GCF_008929045.1). Lineage (GTDB taxonomy): Bacteria > Pseudomonadota > Gammaproteobacteria > Burkholderiales > Burkholderiaceae_D > Noviherbaspirillum > Noviherbaspirillum aerium. Next base: position 64,705 of record NZ_VFAH01000029.1, read on the forward strand.
GTTATCTAAAGGAGGCCAATAGTGAAATCTATGCAAAAGATATAATTATGGAATGGCTGCTCAACTACTGCTTATCGAGGACGACGAAGTCGCCGCTTATCTCACGCTCAAGCTTTTGAAAAGCTGTGGATTCGGTGCGGAAGTCGATATCGTGCGAGATGGTGTGGAAGCGATGGAGTACCTAGCTTGTGAGGGAAGGTACACCGAACGCAAAACAGGGAACCCATCCCTTATTCTGCTTGACCTGAAGTTGCCGCACCTGGACGGCTTTGAGGTGCTGAAGCAGGTTCGCACTGACCCGAAATTTTCCAGCATACCGATATTTATCCTCAGTGCTTCTGCAAGCGACGAGGACATCCATCGAAGTAGTCTTCTCGGCGTCTCGAAGTACATTGTCAAGCCACTGAAGCCGGACGATATCAAAGCGGACCTCGGACAACTCGTCTGAACGCTGTCGAGTGGCGAAGTCTGCTTTCAGCCACCATGCAGAGCTGAAGTACTAGAGTAACCGCTGCTATTACGGCCCTGCGCTAGAACGAGATGAGCTCGTAAGAGCCCATTCAAATGCTTCTTCAAGGTGGTCGTCGCCCCAAAAAACCTCCGTACCCGAAACAAAGCTGGGCGCACCTACAAGGCCAAGACTACGCGCAATCTCAGTCTCTTCGATATACCTATTCCGAATTTCTTTTGATTCGGCGCGCGCAATCATCGACGCAGGGTCTTTTCCCATGTCGGTTAACACGGCGGATACTACCTCGGTCTTGCCGAAGTTTTGATTTTTGAGAAACCAGGAGCGGTAAATCTGTTGGACGAACTCACGTCCCCAGCCGTCCTGAAAAGCGACAGTCGCTAGACGGTTTGCCAAGTTCGCAGGCTCTATTGGATACTCGGGAATTCCGTTCCAAGCGATACCATGGCGTGCAGCGCGACGCTCGATGTCGCGCCACATGTACTTTGTCTTCGCTGGCTTGCCTTGGAACGGGTGGTCAGTCAAGACAGCACGGATATTGAATGGCCGCCAGTTGACCGATACTCCCATGCGGGCAGCCAGTTCGTCTATACGCATGACGCTAAGATAAGTATAAGTACTGCCAATGTAAAAGAAAAAGTCCAGTTGTGGCGCCATGGGTTATCTCCTTTTTAGTTTTATTGAAGACAAACATAACTCGCTCTTTGAGGGGCGGGTTGCGAAATATCAACCGTTTCAGTGCCGAATCCAGCGAATAACATCCTAGAACTGGTCCAGGCTGCCGTGTTTGGACTCACGGCTATCTAACGGCAACGGTACTTTTACAAGAGGACGGGAGTGATGCTGTAAGACCCTGCACAAGCTTGCAGAATACAGGCATCGTTGTCCGACCCGCTAGTAGAACAGTGGAAGTATTCGGACGCAATCAGGGCGACGCTTGACTGCTTGAAGAGGAGATGCGACAGAGACAGGTTTTCTGTGGCAGCGGCGGGAACGAGAAAACGGTAGGCGGCAAAAGCGGAGAACCAGACGCCTTGTTATACGACCCGTTGGAGTGAGTTGCCGAAAGCGTTTGCGCGCTAATTCCGGGCTAATATCGTCTCGACCCATACTTTGCAAAAAGCAAGCAGCGTCATCCCGTAAGCAAAGCGGACTTGCTTTTGTCACGGACACTATTGCATCTTTTTCTAGTAGAGACGAAGTGCGTATCGTCCAATATCAAATTTAATGCCACGGCATCGCTCTCTACCGTACTCACAGTGGCTACAAATGCGTCATTGCAACTGTAGGCGCCACTTTTGTAATTGGACTGTGCCAAGGAGATAGTTGCAAAGCGAGTGAAGGCTACATCTACGAGAAGCTAGATTTCCATAATGGGTTTTCTGCAGGGATGCGGGCCGTAGGGCCGTATAGCCTGAAAGGAATACTTCGGTTGCGCCCTTTGTAAAGTAGCCTATTCGTGCTATGCAAGTTTACGGCGTCTAAAATGTTTTAGAATGGGCGTCCTATTATTTGACCCCGGGTTGTCCTGCCACCAATGAAAGTTAAAACGCATCTTGCATTGATGGTGGCAGCTATTCTTGTTCCGCTTGTCTTAGTCGCGGCCCTGATTCTTTTTCTGCTTCTCGGGCAAGAACGAGAATCGGCGTTGCGCAGCATGCGTGAACTGGCCCGTGCCACCATCTCTGAGATTGACCAAGAAATCGCGTCGTCACTCGCCATTTCTCAGACACTTACAATCTCCAAGCATCTGAATGATGGAGATTTTGTTCAGTTCTATGAGCAGGCCAAGCTAGCCAATAAGCAGCGCCAGACTTACACGAGTTTGCTGGATGAGACTGGGCTCCAGCTATTTAATACGTATGAACCATACACTGCCGAACTGCGGCCACCGCGGCCAGCCACCACACAGCGTATCAAGGAAGTTCTCGCAAAAGACACGTGGCAGATTTCCAATCTGATTCAAGGGAGCAGAACCGGACAATATGTCATCGCGGCAGAGGTGCCGGTGAAGATTGCTGATGGTCGGCGTTTCGTCGTTACGGAGTGGATGTACGCTAACAGTTTACAAAAGACTATCCCGCATGTAGGTGTGCCTAATGGCTGGTTGATTGGCGTATTCGACCGGAATGCGCTGACTGTGGTTCGTAATCAACGACATGATGAAGCTGTCGGCACCCCGCCAGACCCAGTTGTTGCCAACGCTATCCGGGCAGGCAGGCAGGATGTATTCAAGGCATTGAGCCGCGAAGGCATCGAGGTTTATGTGGTGATAGCAAAATCACCGTTATCCGGTTGGTCCGCCGGCCTTGGCGTGCCAGTTGCTGAAATTGAAGGTGCTGCAAGGCGAGCAGTATTGATGGGAGCGGTGGGGCTCCTGCTAGCCATTTTTGCGGGCGCTCTGGCCTCGTTCATTATTGGCCGGCGATTGGTAGGCTCAATGCGTCAGGCACGCGAGTCGGCGATGCAGCTGGGCAGAGGAGAGATGCCATCAAGACTGCATTCAGAGGTTGCTGAGGTCGACGAGCTGCACCAAACACATTACGAAGCGGGTAAGCTTCTCCAAGAAGCCAACGAAGCACGTGCTCGCCACTTTGCTGAAATGCAGCAGGCTCAGTCTCTGGCAGAAGCGCAAAACAAAGCAAAAGACGAATTCTTGGCGATGCTCGGCCATGAATTGCGCAACCCACTAGCTGCCCTCACATCCGGTATCTCACTGCTCAAACTAAAAAATGTACCCGAAGTCACAAAGCAGCGTGCTCAGGACATCATTGAGCGTCAAACGCAGCACTTGGGTACGATTGTTGACGATTTGCTCGATACCCAAAGAATCTTGGGTGGCAAAATTACGCTAATTAAGCAATGCCTAGACTTGTCGCAAGCGGTCAGAGAATGTCTGGACACATATGAAGCCCACGGTAAGACCAGAGATTACACAGTCACCCTAACCACTGAGCCTGCGTTTGTTGATGCTGACGCCACCCGGCTCAACCAAATGGTTGGAAACCTGCTAGATAATGCGTTCAAATATACGCCAGAAGGCGGCACGATTGAAGTCTCTGTGTCCATAGAAGGTGGACAAGCCGTCTTGAAAGTTGCCGATACAGGTGTCGGCATCTCTCCAACCTTGCTGCCCAATATTTTCGACGTATTCGTCCAGGGACCAGTGACTAATCGAGCCAAAGGCGGGCTTGGCATAGGCTTGGCCGTAGTGCAAGCTCTAGCGCTGCAACATGGTGGCACTATCAACGCTGCAAGTCCCGGCACTGACCAAGGCAGCATTTTCACCTTGACGTTTCCTATTTCAAGAAAAACTCCGCGCTCAATATCGGGGACTTTGCCAGCGCACTCGTTACAGCACTTGGTTTTCCTGGTCGTTGAAGATAACGTCGATGCGCGCGATACCTTATACGAACTGCTGACTAGTCTTGGTCATACGGTTATAACCGCAGAAAATGGTGTGGACGGAATTAATAAAGCGATGTCCAATAAGCCTGATGTAGCGCTTATCGATATTGATTTGCCCGACATCCAAGGTTATGAGGTCGCCAGAAGACTTAAAAGTGAAAGTCAATCTGCAGGAATAAAGCTGATTGCTGTTACGGGCTACGGGCAGGAAGCGGACCGACGGCAAGCTCTCGAAAGTGGATTTGACCATCACATGCGCAAGCCACTAAATACGGATGAGTTGTTCACAATACTGAGCTCGTATTCTTTTACGCATTGAAGATGCGTAATCTCGAGGAGATAAGCTGCTGTTTCAATCGCAAGTTGAATTGAGCATTTGATAATCAATGTCATTTCCGGCATCTTGAAGGCCGGAGAAATGCTTTGTGCTAGCTGTTGGAAGCGCTCAGCGAGCTGTGGGGCAGACCTTACGTCCTTCTGGCTGAGTGTCTTAGCCAGTGAAGCTCAGCCTGTATCAAGTTATCAATCTCCCACTTCGAGTGGCGATGCTATAGGCGTGATTAGTATTTGCGATGCCAACTGGCGGGGTGCGCTGCCATAATCACGGCAGTATTTGTCGACTCCAACAGTATTTACTAAATGTTAAGCCCACTAAACTTGTTATTGATTACGGCATTGGCTTCCGTCGTAATGCTGTTTGTTCTTCAGTCACTCATCGGCAGCAAGATTAGTGGCGTGCGTGAGTGGCGAGCGGCAAATATCCTTGCGATTGTTTCTCTGATTCTTTATGCATTGCGCGGTATAGCACCAGATGTATTGCCAGTTGTTGTGGCTAACACGCTTCTAGCAGCCGCAGTATCTGTCGTGTTAATAGGATTCTGTAAATTTCTGCATTTACGTGTGCCGAAGCGGCCCCTTGTGATAGGGCTGGCTATAGTTGCATCAAGCATGGCCACCTTCAATTACCTTTGGGACTCAGTCACGGTACGAATCGTCATTGTCTCAATCTTTCATAGCGCAGTGTGCTTTGCAATTGCAAAGACAATTCCCTCGCCACAGAATTCAACGAGAAGCCGGTATTCATATCTTTTCACCAAGCTCACTGCTGCCCTATTTGGAGTGGGCCATGCTTTTCGCGGTCTCGTTTATGTGTTGGGAATCGATGTCCTTATCTCTGCACAACAATCAACGCTTTGGAATGTTCTCTTCCTTACCATAGGCGTTATCGTACTTCCTGTCTTGACGCTCGGCGCAACCATGATGGTTCATGACCGAATGATGTCAGAAGCTGAAAATGCAGCAAACAGTGATTTTTTGACAGGTGCTTGGTCCAGACGTGCATTCTTCACCTTTGCAGCGAAGGAAATAGAACGTATCCACCGGTCAGGAAACGCACTGTCACTATTGGTGCTTGATGTTGACCACTTTAAACGCATCAATGACGAGTATGGTCATGCAGTCGGAGACCAAGTGTTGGTCGACCTTACGCTGCGTGCCGAAACAGTCATACGAAATATTGACTATTTCGGCCGGCTTGGTGGTGAAGAATTTGCTGTTCTTCTTCCCGATACAAGTCTGGAAGCAGCTTATACAGTCGCTGAGCGATTGAAGGCGATATTGGACACGCACGTACCCATCACTGAAAATTCCAGCGAAAGCGTGTCGTACACAGTAAGTATTGGCGTCGCGCACTTGCAGGCAGACGAAACATTTAGCCATTTGCTTCAACGGGCGGACGAGGCTCTGTACAAGGCAAAAGAAGCCGGACGTAACACAGTTATTGCGGCAGAGGCCTAGCATTGATGCTTCCCTGCATTTGGGGTAGGTGATGTGCTCAGTACTGCGTTGGCGTCACAGTTTAGCCTCTGGCCTGATAGACGTAGTAGTAATCCATTCAATCGCTTCTTTAAGGTGGCGATACCCCGCTACATGAGGACCAAAGACATTTTACTTACCGGTAATAGCCCGGTCCTGACTCTTCACTGGTAATAGGAAGGTTCTCGGTCAATCGTAAGCGTCGTCTCTGAGCCGTGTGGACATTGTTTGCAGGAGAAGCCAAAGTACCTCCCACCAAACGAGTAGTGGGAACCACAGTGTCCATTGAAGCTAAACGGCCTTCCCGCAAGGG
>NZ_VFAH01000003.1 GCF_008929045.1 Noviherbaspirillum aerium
GGAAGATGCGGCAGTTGACGCGGTGGGTGAGAAACGACATCCAGGGCAGCACTTCGGCCTGGTAGAAGGCGAAGCCGCCGTCGGCATGGGTGAAGGCGAAGTGATGGATGTAGCCGTTGAGGTAGTGTTCGCTGCCGTCGTCCTGCTCGATGCCGACGGTGACGTTCCTGCCCATGAGTTCCTTGAGTTCGATGCCGGCATGGGTGGAGAGCAGCTGCAGGCGCAGGTGGAAGCCTTCGGAGAGACCGGCCTGGGCGTGGAGCGTGTCGATGAGGAGGGTCTTGTCGGAGGACAGCGGGGAATAGAAGCGCAGCAGGCGGTTGCTGTCGGTGAAATGGGGGATGGCGGCTGCGGCGAGGGCGGCCAGGGTGTCCTGCGCAGAGCTGCCGGTCTCTTCCGCATGTTCGGTGGAAGCGAAGGTGGGGAAGAAAGGAGCGATGGGGCTGGCGAAGTCACGGATGGCCTGGCCGTGCAGCGGGTGGCCGGCGATGTGGAGTGCTTCGGCGGCTTGCTGCGCAAGGCTGGCGGCCTGGGCGGCCCTGGCGATGTCGGGGTTGAGGCGGGAGGCGGCTTGCAGGCCGTGCTGCAGGGCGCTGCCGGGTGTATCGGCTTGCAGGGCCGAGGAGGCGAGCTGCAGTTCCTTGGGCACTGTGCCGTTGAGGGCTGCGGCGTTTGCGGCGAGTGCGGTGAGCGACGACAGGGGCGATGCTGATGATGGCAATGAAGGAACGAGGCCCTTGAGCGGGTCCTGTTCGGGATCATCGAAAGGCTTGAGCGACATGTGTTTCTCCGGCGGTATTGCCTTCCGAGAGCCTGACCATCGGTATGAGTCAGCCAGAAGTTAAATAAAAAGCAACTTAAAAGTTGCAGGGATAGTAACACGAGAAATTGCCTGTATTGCAACAAGCTTGAGTTTCTTGCTTCTGTGATGGCGATGAATTGAACAGGCGCTGGCAGGAAGGAGGTAAGCGCAGCGACGCTAGCGCCGCATGCAGGATCGCCGCTCCACCGCCCTCCCCTTCACCCTAATTTTCCGGATGCGGATGGCGCACTGGCGGCAGCCGGCATCATTGCCTTGCGCTCAAGCAGGTGATGCCGTCCCTGCCATTTTTTTCGCCAGATCAGCACGCCGGTCACGCTGAGCATCGCCACGCCCAGCCCAAGCAGGGTCATAAATGTCTTGAAGGGGATTCCCCAGACGATGGCCATGTGCAGACTGGTGAGCCATGTACGCACGGTGTCCCCGTTCGCCGCGCCGGTGGGCAGCCACAGGCTCTTGAGTTCGCCAGTATCGGCATCGAACACGACGCTGGTCCAGCCGCCCTGATCGAGGATGTCGCGATTGCTTCTTACGACGTAGCGGTAGACGCCCTGCAACGGGTCATGCACCAACATGTCTTCGCCGAGCACGGTAAAGCCATGCGTTTGCGCCTGCTTGGCCATGATGCGGCGGCCGGTGTCGCGCGCAGCTTCCCAGTCGATAACCGGAGAAAACCCGGGGCGGCCTGGCTTCGACAGTCCGGCACCTTCCGGCTGGTGCGCAAAAAGCGCTTTCATTACCGGGTCATATACCGTGGTGAGATTGAACCCGACACCGCTCCATGCGAGCACGAACAGCATGGCCCAGGGCCATAGCCCGCCGGCGCGATGCAGGTCGAGCTTGAGCTTGTAGGCGCCGCCGCGCCAGCGCACCTTCCATGACGGCCACCAGCGGGCGAACCATGATTTCGCCGGCTTGCGGGAAGGATCGACTGCGGCGGTCACTGATGCGGCCGCTGACCGCTGGCGCTCCTGGCGGTGTTGCGAGGCTGGAAACGTAAGGTATGCGCCCACGAAGCAATCGAGCGTCCACAGCAACGCGACGATGCCGAGGAGATAGCTCCCGACCGTACCGAGTGCCAGCGTATAGTGAAGACGGTAAATGAAAGGCATCAGGTTTTTCATGCCCTGACTGATGTCGCCCCACTTGCGTTCGCCCAGCACGGCGCCGGTGTACGGGTTGACGAACACTTGATCGTTCGGCAGTTCGGCGGCAGCGCCGTTGCCAGCATCCGGCCGTGTGGACAGCCGGAACAATGATGATCTGTCCGGCCGGGTCTCAAGGCTGACCCTGGCGGCGAGTGCCTGCGGATAGGCGGCCTGTACCCGCTCTCGCAGTACCAGCGGATCCAGCATGACTGCGTCGGCTGATGGCGGCGGCGCGATGAACAAGTCAGGACTGAAAGCAGCTTCGAGCTCGTTGTTCCATGCCAGCAGCGCGCCTGTCAAACCGGCGAGCAGCAGGAAGCCGGCCAGCACCAGCCCTGTCCAGCGATGGACTAGCACGAGCAGCGCACGATCGATGCGCCAGCGTCGGCCGGCGGACCGGCCAGGTTCGGTGCGCATCATGGCGCCGCAGTCAGGTTGACGGCCTGCGGCAGCGAGGAATGCTCCTGCGTCTCGATCGACACCACCTGCCCGTTCTCCATCCGCATCAGGCGGTCGGCGAGATGGAAATAGCGGTCGTCGTGCGAGATGACGAGAACCGCCTTGCCCCTGGCCTTCAATTCGGGAAGCAGCTCGCGGTAGAACACTTCCTTAAATAGCGGGTCCTGGTCGGCCGCCCACTCATCGAACAGCAGGAAGGGCCGGTCTTCGAGGTAGGCAACCACCAGCGCCAGGCGCTTGCGCTGGCCTTGCGACAATGCCCGCGTGGTGAATGCGCCATTACGGACCTGCACCTTGTGCTGCAGGCAGAGCCTGGCGATCAAGGCATTGGCCTGCGTATCGAGTTCGGCGGAAGCGCCGTCGAGCAGCTGGTCGAACAGATGAAAGTCAGAGAAGATCGCCGAGAAAAGCTGCCGGTAACTATCGCGGTTCGCATCGGTCACCGGCACGCCGTTGAACAGGATGGCGCCCTGCTCCGGCCGGTACAGTCCCGCCAGCAGCTTGGCGAGCGAAGTCTTGCCGCTGCCGTTTCCGCCCACCAGATAGGTAATCTGGCCAGGCACGAAGTCCAGGTTTACCGGCCCGAGCGCGAACAGGGCGTCCACGCCTTCATGGTAATAGCGATGGGCAACCCCTTGCAGCACGAGATGTTTCAAACGCGGCGCGGCATCTGTCGGCGCAGTGCGTCCAGCCTGTTCCAGCTGCTGCGTGATCTCGTCGATCTGCGCACCCGACACCCTGGCCAGGTTCGCCCGTGGCAGCGCCAGCAGCAGGCTTTCCAGCGGCACCACCATGTAGACGAAGACCAGTGCAAAGCCTGTGATGACCCGGGCGCGTTCGGGTACGTCGCCCACCAGCACGAACAGTACCAGTCCGATGAAGGCATAGACAAGAAAGTTGCCCCAGGCGATGGATGCGGAGAACAGCGACATGCCAAACGTTCGTTCACGCCGCACCTTCTCGATGGAAGCTCCCAGCACATCCCGGGAAAAGCGTGCGCGCTTGGCGGCATTCAGCCGCAGCTCCTTGGCGCCGTCGACCAGCGAACGGAAATGGTCGAACAACCGGTCCTGCTCCTTGGAGGCCGCACCCAGGTGCCGGATCGCCTTCAGATGCGCAAGATGGTAGCCCAGCGACCCCAGGCCGATCACGACCACGGCTGCCAAAAATACCTGCCACGACAACCAGGCCATGTAAATCAGGCATCCGGCAACGATAACGGCATTGACCAGGATTGCCGGAAAACTGACGAAGAACTCGGCGACGCGGGCGCTGTGCTCGGACAATGCGGAGTGCACCCTGGGGCCGCCGATCTCTTCAAGCCTGCGGAATTCTGCGGTCACCACGCGGGCCGAGATGAACTGGCGCAGATCGGCGTGGGCACGCTGGCTCAGTCGCTCGAACAGGACCGACGAAAGCATGCGGGTCAGCATCGCCGCCACTGCCACGGCGGTAAAGCGCCAGGCAAGCGCCGTGCTATCGGTGAAGGAAGCTGCCGTGAGGACGGCATTGATCTGCGTAACGAGCAGCACGCTGCAGATGCCGCTTGCGATGCTGGCCAGCGCGGCGGCGCTCAGCAGGTAGCGCGATTGTTGGATCAGGTAGGCAAGCAAGGGCGAATCGCTCCGGGAAAGTCAAGGGAAGGCTTTGCCAGCTTCGGGCACATTTGCGGCATTGGATATGCGATATGCGGCGTATCCGGAACTGATACATCGAAGACGAGCGGGAAGATGGTTTGTTTAGAGTGCCTGTCGACACGCCGCTTGCCGGATTGCGCTTCCTTGCCGCAGATCCGTGCTGTCTTCGCCGGTGCGCCTTGCCATCGTCATGTTGACAGGCACTCCTGGATAAACATCGCGCAGGCCGAGCCGTCATGATGAGGGGGGCGATCAAGCTTCCACCATCATGCCCCGATCAGGAGAACTTGCCGTGATTCCGCTTCTCATGCCCTTGTTTCAGGGTGAGTGGATGCCCTACGGGGAGACACTCGCCTGCGCTCCGCAATGGCCATGCGACACGGTCCCGATCTCTCGGCTGATTCGGGACGGGATGGAACTGGGAGAGGCGATTCGATTACATGCGCACCATCGCGGCGTCACGGGCAAGGACCTGCGGGCTGTGGCTTCCGTCTGGAGCCTGGAATACCTGTGGGCCTTGCTGCCACCGGTTGTGGCCGCGGCGAGCATATTGCGGCACGGATTTCCTGTACATCCCCGTGGAATAGCGGTCGAACTCGACGCCACCAGCATGCCGGTCCGCTTTCACATTACGCACGAAGGAATATCGGTGGCAGATGAATCCGCCGCCGCGCGCTACGACACGCTGCTGTGGCATCACCTTGATCCGCTGTTTGCCGCCCTATGCCGCCTGACGGGCTTGCCATCCAAAATCCTGTGGGGTAACGCCGCACGGTATCTGGAACTGATTCTCGACCAGGCAATGCTGCTGACCAACAAGGCGGCCCATGTCGTCGCCGACCGGCAGGCGCTGTTGCAGGAAACGACATGGCCTGACGGGCGGGCCAACCCTCTTTACGGCCGGCGGCGCGAAGCCCTGCGCATCGAGAACGGCGAGGCTGTCACCGTCAGGCTGCACCGGCAGTGCTGCCTGATTTACCGCTTGCCGGGCGAGGTGTACTGCGGCGTCTGTCCGCTGGCGCCGCGATATCGGAAGTAGCAGCCCTCCCTTAGCCATGCGAGCAGTTGATAACCGTTTCTATCCGCCTTGATTCACCGTTGCAACGGTGCCTTGCAAACCGCCATGTCCCGCGGGCTGCTTGCGCAAACATCTTCCCGTGCCATGGCGACGACACTAGTGGGTGTGGCTGACGATACGCCAGCCGCTCCCATAGGTATTAAGGTCGAAGAACTGTCCGTGCAAGCGCGGGATCACGTGCGATGTCTGCTTCCCGGAACGGAAACCGCAACCACTCCTTGCGCGCATAGCGGGCAACCGGTTCGCTCCCCCGTCCATTGGCCACCGCGGATTCATCCTGGCCATGCGCGAGTAGCGTATGGGCCTCCGCGCCTTCGGCGCAGAAGCGTACCACCTGAAGATAGCTGTTCGCCAATGTGTCCGGTCCGAGCCGGTGGCTGCCGTCATGGCTGCAGGCCACGGTGAAGTATCCGGCTGAATGGCATCCGCCATAGATCGGCAAGCGTTGCCCGCCGCTTTCGACGAAGCGCCGGCTGCCGAGCGGCGCATCCGGCTCCACTCCTTCGGCTTTCAGTGCCAGCACGGCGGCGGCCAGCGCCTGTGCTGCGCGGGTGCCCTCCATTTGCGGCTTGCGGGGCGTGTCCAGCGGCGCATTGCTGGAAAACGGCACCCGGTAGAATCCGTCAGCTTGCATTGTCCGCAGCTGGGTCCAGAATGCCTCCCACAGCAAGGCGCCTCGATCTTCGGCATCGGCCTGGTTCGACCAGCGCCGGAGAACGCGGCAGGCTTCGGCGATATTGAACTTGCGAGCGACAGGCGGTTGTGCGGCATCGCCGGAGTCCATTTCCTTGAGGGTGTCGGGCGCGAGTTCCACTTCCTCAGACAGGCAGGCCTGGGCAAGCAGTTCCTCCTTGAACAGCTCGGCGGAATACGCGCGCGGCGTCAGCACCTCGGACATCAGGCGACGGCTGAGGATGGCTGTCGAGCCGGGCGGTTTGCGCAGCAGATCGAGTGCGATCCGGTGCCCCAGTCGTCCGCGCAGTTCCAACGGCATTCTCTCGCCGCCGAGCACGGAGGGAAAGCCTTCCAGCGGCTGGTGTGCGTTGCTGAGCCAATAGCTGTCGTTCATGTTGGCGACATAATCTTCGCGCAGCAGCCAGGGCTGGGCGGATGCCGGCATGGCGCCCGGCTGGACGGCAGCGGGGTCGGACCGCCAGTCGCATGCGGAGCGGCTGGCATCGAGGAAAGGCGTCAATGGATCGATGCGCGCAAAGCCTGACGCCAGCGGTGTCATGCATGCCTTGCGCAGATCGTCCGGGACGTTGGGCGCCGCTCCCACGTCGCCGTACCAGACGCGCCCGTCACCGCGGCCGATCGCCGCCGTGTTCACCCAGGGCACCGCCGCTTCCCGGCGCTGGATGGCGATGAATTCATCGAGCGACCTGGCCTGGTTCCAGTAAAAGAAGTTGCGGAAGATGCGGAAGTTCTCCGCGTTGACGTCGCGCAGGGCCAGCGCGCGGGTCTTGCTCCAGCCGAAGGCGGCATCGTGCGTACTCAGGTCCACCACCGGACCGAAGCGTGTTCGATAGAGGGTGCGCGTGATGCGACGTACGCCGCCATCCTCGCCCCGCGTGTCGATGTTTACCTCGCGGGCAGACATCGGTTCCGTCTTTCCGTCGATACGGTAGCGGGTCGGATCCTTCGCGTCCAGCGTGAGATCGAACAGGCCGAAGCGACGTGCGGCCGACACGGTATGGCTCCATGCAACATGCTCGTTGAATCCGATCATGATGACCGGCACGCCGAGAAAAGCCACGCCTGCGACATTGAGGCGGCCGGGAATCGTCAGATGCATCTGGTAGAAACGGTCGGGACCGCCCCAGTACCAGTGCGGATTGCCGAACAGCACCGCCCCTTTCTCGCCCGTGGCCTGCTGGCCGAAGGCGAGCATGTTGCTGCCGAGGCCGGGTTGTTCGCCGACCTGTTGTGCGAGCCTGGCGCGCAAGGCGGCGGCATCGCCGGGGTCGGATACCGCGCCGGCGGCCGGCGTGACCGTTCCACCGGCAGGTCTGGCATTCGCGATCTCCGCAATGAAACGCGAATAGCCGGCGGCGATCTGGGCGGAGTAGATGCGCCGGTAGATGTCGTTCGACGTGATGGCGCGGACCCAGGGTTCGTTCAGGCAGGTCCGGCCTTCGTCACGAACCCGGCCGGCGCGGGCGTCGGCAAGGTAGCGGTTGTAGCCGGCGGCATAGCCGTCGATCAGGTCGTTAAGCTCCGGGGGATGCTGGCTCCGGTAGCGGGCCGGCAAGGTTTCGTCGGCGAAGGACCGGAAAAAGAAATCCAGGTCGATGTTCTTCGGCCTGCCAAAGGTGGAGTCGCGCGCCGGACGCGCTTCGGCGCCGAAGAACCAGGCGCGCCGCCCTTCGTAAGTCACGAAGGCTTCGGCCAGTGTGCACAGCGCATCCTGTGCCTGCACATAACCGACGCCGGTACCGAGGTCGCGCCAGTTGCCTGCGCGCAGGTGCGGAATGCCGTCGGTCGTGCGGCGAATCTCGACACCGTCCGTCATCTGTGTGGCGGAAGAAACGCTGTCGCTGCGGGCCAGCGAGTCGCTGGCGAAAAGGGAAAGTCCGAGTGAAAAGGCCAGAACGATGCTTCGCCTGGACAGCGCCTGCCATTGAGTTTCTTGCAATTGAGAGCCCTGCAATCGATTCATCATGAGTTCCGCATCCCGTCCGCTTCAGATGCCCGCGAGCTGCTCCAGGCCCTGTTGCAGCGCCGGGAAAAGGCTATTGTTGAAATTGTTCCAGCGCAGCTCCAGGATGGTGTCCTGCGGGCTGATCCTGGTATTGAGCACGTCGGCGATCACTTCACCGGAATCAATGCCGTTGTCCACGTAATGGAAAGACGCGCCCGTCCTGTCCACCGCCGGCACGGGTCTGGTTTCCATCGTTTCCCAGTTCACCACCTTCAGGCCTTTCGCACCGTATAGCGCATCCAGCGTCGCGTAGGCGCCGCGGCGCTCGTAGGGCGATTCCAGGCGGGTGATGCCGGGGTGGATGTTGACGATCCTGCGGTGGAAGGGGGCGCCGGGGCGGACAAGCTCATCGAGGATGACCAGCAATCCATCCAGCACGACGAGTTCCGCGCCGATGGATTGCAGCGTGTCCAGCAGGCGGGCCTCGAAGCGGCTCTTGCCGGCTCGCCGCTCACGTGCATCCAGGGGAAGTCTGCGGTAAGTCGAGGGGACGGCGCGGAGAAGATGGTTCACCCGCTTCCCCTGCACTTGGAGATCTGGCGGATAGAACCACTGCCCGTTCGGTCTGCAGGTGAAGCCGTACTCGCCGAGCTTCTCCCGGTCGCGCGCCGATTCCTCGTCATCGTCGAAGATCACCGCATCGAGAGAATAGGCATCCCCCAGTTTCGTCTCGTTCAAGGCCTCAACCAGGTATTCAAGCGGCGACTTCATGTACCTCCGCTCTCCCCTGTACTCGATGTGCTGCCCGGCCTTGTCGGCAGCGGCATTTCTTAATGACCAGATATAGACGAGTTTAGTCTTCGACATGTCTTGCGCAATCACCATAAAATTTTCAGGAACGCCAAGCGCGACCGGTGCGGGCGAGCACATCATTGCGCACCACCGCGTCTCCTGGAACGCTCTCAGGGGAATTGCAGCGCACACCGGATCACCAGGCTCGTTACTGAAGACGAATTGCCCCCCTCCATGTTTAGCGCCCTTCGTGCGTTCCACGAAGGGACCGAGAGCGTCCCTCGAAATGACGATGGCGAAGCGCAGCGAAGAAGACAGTGCAGACGCGCTGCAAGGACGCGCAACGCGGCAGGCGGCATGTCGATTAGCGCCCTAAACAAACCCTGAAGTCATTCGTCTCTAGAACGACATACGGCGCGCCGCGCTCAGGCCCGGCCGGCAGGACCCCGTGATCAGCGGCCTGCTCATGCGGCCACATCCGACTACACCCATACGGTGAAACCAAGCAGCCCAGCATAAGGAGTGCAGCATGCTCATTCACGACCTCATCGGCATCGGCTTCGGCCCGTCCAATATCGCGCTTGCCATCGCCCTGGACGAGAAGCGGCAGGCAGGCAGCCGCATCAATCCGCTGTTCATCGAACGGCAACCGGGCTTTGCCTGGCACAGGAACATGCTGCTCGACCAGGCGCATATGCAGATATCGTTCATCAAGGATCTGGTCACGCTGCGCAATCCCACCAGCCGCTTTACCTTCATCAATTACCTGCATGAGAAGCAGCGCCTGCAGGACTTCATCAACCTCAAGACCTTCTTCCCCAGCCGCCACGAATTCAATGACTACCTGACCTGGGCCGCCGCGCAGTTCGAGGATCAATGCATCTATGGAGAAGACGTGTTTGAACTGGCTGCCGAGAAGTGCGACGGCGAAATTGCGCTGATTCGGGTGCGCTCGCGCGACGGGACCGGAAAAATCCATGAGCGCCTTGCCCGCAATCTCGTCGTAAGCATCGGCGGCGGCGCCAACATTCCCGGATGCTTCCGTTCCTTCAAGGACGACTCGCGCATCTTCCATTCAAGCAGCTATCTGCAGGGCATCGCCGGCAATGCGAACGCGAAAAGGATTGCCGTCATCGGTGCGGGCCAGAGCGCCGCGGAAATTTTCATGGACCTGCACGGCCGACCCAATGCACCGCAGGTTGATCTCATCATGCGCGCTCGAGCGATCAAGCCTTCCGACGACAGCCCCTTCGTCAACGAAGTCTTCAATCCCGATTTTGTCGACCATATGTTCCGCCGCCCGGAGGCCGAGCGCGGCGAACTGCTGCGGGAATTCCGGCACACCAACTATGCCTGCCCGGATCTCGCGCTGATCGAGCAAATCTTCAAGGTCCTGTACGAACAGAAGGTCAAGGGGGAAACACGGCATCGCTTCCTGCGCCGCCATACGGTGAAAGGCGTTCAGGTGCGGCCGGGCGACGAAGGCATCGAACTCCGCATGCACGATGTCAACGCCGACAGTGAAGTCATCGCGCGCTACGACGCGGTGGTCCTGGCAACCGGCTATGTGCGCGATCAACACAAAGCGCTGCTCGCGCCGCTGACACCCTACCTGCACGGCCTCGAAACCGATCGCCGCTACCGGCTCAAAAGCGTTCCCTACTTCCGTCCGGCCATCTTCCTGCAGGGCGCCTGTGAAGCCACCCATGGCCTGTCGGACACGCTGCTGTCCATCACAGCGACACGCACCGGAGAAATCCTGGAAGCGCTGGAGACCGTCAACCCGACGACTACGCCCGCCGGTGGCGGCGCGCTCCATGCGGTTCGCGCATGAGCCTTGTGTCACTTGTCTCACTTGTGTCACGGGACGGCCGGTGCGACGTCCCGATATTCGCACTCTCGGATGCCAGGACCTTTCGACATCCCTTTTGATACGGCACGAACAATGGTTCATTTTTTCGGGCCGCTGACCTCTCCCTCTGCGAGAGGGCCGGGGTGAGGGAATCCGGCCCAACATATTTTCGGGCCGGATCTATACAGCACCTCGCCTTCCTTAACCATGAGCCGGGCCGCATCCCCCGGCGCCAACCGACAACTGATTCAGCTTCTCGCTTCTCAACCCGCTTGCAATTCACATGAAAACAATAAACCCCGCTCGTCGCAAATCGCCATTTCAACTTACACCGCTCGGCAACGCCATCCGCGCCGCGCTCATGGGCATGGCCTTGTCCGGCGCCGCCGTCCATGCCCAGGACAGGAGCGCAGCCGTCGAACCCGCATCGGAAGGCGCCACCTTGCCCACCGTCACCGTCCGGGCCACCGCCCCCGAAGGATCGGCCGAGAACGCCTACCGGCCCAGGAACGCGAATGTCGGCGTGCTGGGCGAGAAAGCGCTCAAGGACACGCCTTACAGCATCGGCGTGTATTCCCGGGAACTGATGGAAAACAAGCAGGCGCGCTCACTCGCCGACCTCACGAAAGGCGACGCTTCGATCGGGCCGATGGTGGACCGCTCCTTTGGTGAAAGCTGGGTGGGTATCCGCGGCATCGAAGCCGACCTGTACAACGCCAACAAGCTCGACGGCATGAGCTTCGGCACCCTGTTCAATGAACTACCGCTCGAACACATGGAGCGCGTCGAAGTGCTGAAAGGCGCCGGCGGCTTCCTGTACGGCTTCGCCGCGCCGGGCGGCACCGTCAATTACGTGTTGAAGCGGCCCACCGCCGAACCGGTACGCAGCCTGAGCACGCAAATCATGGACAGCGGCCTGGCGCTGGTTCATGGCGACCTGGGCGGACGCTTCGGAAACAACGAGGCGTTCGGCTACCGGGTCAACCTGGTGCGCGAAACGGGCGATACCTATGTCGACAACGGCAAGCTGCGCCGCACATCGGGCTCGGCCGCGCTGGACTGGCGCATCACGCCCGGCCTCGTGTGGCAGGTCGACGCACTCGCCGGGGAGCAGCTGCGCAATGCGCCCTATCCCTGGGTGACACCGAGTGCAACGGGCACCAGGGCCGGCGGCTTTTCCGGCAACGCCCAGCCGCCCGCGCCGGTCGACGGCAGCACGCGCATTGCGCCAAGCTACGGGCGCAATTACACGAAGTACGACACCTATGGCACCGACTTGTCCTGGCAGTTCGTGCCCGACTGGAAACTCTCGCTGGCCTATCGCACGACAGAGTTTGGCCGTGAGCTCATGAGCGGGAACGATGTCCTGGCCAATGCGCGCGGCGATTACGAGATTCTCGCGCAGAACTTCTCCGGCTCGCTGCAAAGCCAGCATGCGCAAGCCATGGTCACCGGGAAGCTCGCGACAGGCGCCGTCCGGCACGACCTGACGCTGGGCGTCTCGCGCAGCAAGTCCGATGAGGCAGCGTCCTGGAACGGCGGCGGCAGGTACGAGTCCGCGGTACACCGCGGGCCGGCCAATCTCGCCAACCCGGTGGACTTTGCCAATCCCTTCACCAGTCCGGTTGCGGCCGACGAGGCGCAGAACGAGTTCAATCTCGTCCGCAGGCGGGAGCTGTTTGCCTCCGACACCCTGCACCTCGGACCTGATCTGGACCTGATCGCCGGCCTGCGCCATGGCCGTCTCGAAGTGACGGACGCCGATTACAGGAAGAGCAGGACCACGCCGACGCTGGCCGCCGTCTATCGTCCACTCCAGGGCTTGTCGGTGTATGGCAGCTACGTCGAAGCCCTCGAACAAGGCGAAACCGCGCCGCCGACCGCCGTCAATGCCGGCGAGGTGTTCGCGCCGCTGGTGAGCAAGCAGTTTGAAGTCGGCGCCAAGGCCGAAGGGAAGAACTGGGGAGCCGGCGCAGCCTTGTTCCAGCTGAAAAAGGGGCTTACCTACACCACGCCCGACAATGTGTTCAACCAGGACGGCGAAGCGCGCTACCAGGGATTGGAGCTGTCGGGCAACGTCCGACTGAATCGGCAGTGGCTGGTCACCGCCAGTGCGCTGTGGCTGGATGCGACCAACCAGAAAACCAGCGGCGGCACCCTGGACGGCAAGCGCGTTCGCGGCGTGGCGCGCCAGCAGGCGAGCGTCTATGGCGAATACCGCGTCGCCGGCATGCCCCTGACCTTCACGGCGGGAGCGCGCTACATCGGCAAGCGCCCGGTGGACGCCGACGGCCAGTGGAACGTCGGATCAGCCACCCTGCTCGATGCGGGCGCGCGTTATGAAACGGTGGTGGCCGGCAAGGAAGTCACGCTGCGGCTCAATGTCGACAACCTGAGCGATGAAGCCTATTGGATCACGCGGGCTGGTGGAAGAGGCACCCTGATTCAAGGCGCTCCCCGCGCCATCAAGCTCAGTGCGCAGATGCAGTTCTGAGACTGAGGAATTCACCAAGAGACATTGCCGCGCCAGGCCACGAGTGCGGCATTTGCATGGCTGCACGACTAGATAGTTGAAGACTTCTCCGGAAGGCTTCGGCTATCTTTCACCTAAAGCAGGGTAAGCCTTGGCGAGCGGCCAGGCTGACAGGCGGCATTCAAACCCGCGCGCGTTGCCCGCCGAAGAAAGCCTCGATCCGATTGCCGATGGGATGACTCGGGGCTGGCTTCAATTTTTATACGCGCACCGGAACCCGACATAGACGGCATAAAACTTCGCCGGTTTGTACTGCATGCCATCCATCTTCATCTTGGATGAGTCGTACCACCACGAGCCGCCGGCGGTCAACCTCTCCTCGCCGTTCGCATCGGCAAGCCATTCCCAGACATTACCTCCGGCGTCGAACAAGCCGTTGACTCCGGCACGCGTGCTTCCGACCGGCGCATGCCGGGCCCAGCCGTCGCCATCTCTCGACACATTGGCGCCATCCGGATTCTCTCCCGTCGGATAAGGATAGGTGCGTCCATGCTCGAAGGGCTTTGGCGGCGAGGGGCGCTTTTCGGTGTACGCGGCAAGCTGCCATTCCTGCTTGCCTGGCAAGAAGCCGCCAGCCCACTTGCAGTAGGCTTCGGCCTCGGCCCAGGCAAGATGTACCGCGGGTTCATTGTCGGCCCCCGGCTTGCCGAACGGCACCAGATAAGTCCAGCCGCGCCGGCGCTCCCAACCGGCGCCCCATTCGAATCCGCCACCGTCACGCTCCGCGGCGGTGACAATCCCGCGCTCGCGTGCAAAGTTCTGAACTGCGCAATCGTGACCTCGGTCAGGTCAATTGAAAAGCCGCCAAGCTCGGCGCGTGCTTTCGAGGCAGCCTTTTGCGTGGCCGTTGCTGCAGGAGTTGACGAAGAATTTGCAGAATTTGCAGAATTTGCGGGGCTGGCAATGGCAATGCTTCCGCTTGCCATGCTGCCTATCAGCAGTGAATACAGGCAAGCAAGTCGATAGTGTCGAGTGGGCATGTTGGCTTTGATGGCAGGCAAGAACGGGAGGGAACCGAACTGGAAATGCCGGACAGATTCCTACGATGGAGTATAAGCCTGTCCGTTCTTGAACATGTTCTCCTGCCTGATGCGGCGAAAGAAGAGGAGCGAAAACTTGTCTCCCTCTGGGACGACGTCATCAGCAATCAGGCAGGGCCGCTATCGGATCGGGCCTGCTAGAGCGTTTTCGCCATGCCCCGCCTTGGCCGAGGCATATTGCCGCTGGAACAAGGTGTGACGACGCGACATGCCCAAGCCATGGCAAGGAATCACAACGCAGTGCCGGCGGCAACCTGTCCGGGATCGGCAGGCCGGTCAGAGTGAAACCGCGCTAAAGCCATGCCAAGCTGGCTCGCCAATGCGGGCGAACGGATGATGGCCAGGTGATCGGCATCGATGCTTCGTGTCATTGCCGCCCGCTCATTGCGTGCCTGCAGCCACGCGGCAAATCTTGCCTGATCCTCAAGCGGCCGGCTTGCCGACCACCAGACGGCTAGCGGCGCTGACAACGCCGGCACCTTGCACGGCAGGCTGGCCGCCGCCTGGAGTGCGCGTGCGGTGAAGAACATCTCGGTGAGGTCTTCGTCGCCCAGTGCCGCGTATTCATGCAACTCGGATGCGCCAACGCAGCTGCGCGTCAGCCGGATCAGGCGCGCGACCTCCAGGGGATCGTCGCCGGTGGATTCGAGCAGCGCACGCAATTCCCTGTCCGCCAGCAGCCGAGCATGGGCATGCCGCGGCAGCAGGATGGCGAGAAAACCGACAAGCTGCTCGCGCAGTACGGGCGGCACTGCTAGCAGCTCGCCGGGGGCGAAGGGATCGATCGCGCCGACGAACGCCACTTGCCTCCCCCGAGCTTCAAGCTGCGCCGCTATCAACGGTGCAAGCGTGCCGCCGAGAGACCAGCCGGCGATCAGGTGGGGGCCGTCAGGCTGCTGCCTGATGATCGTCTCGGCATGCCGGGCGGCGAGGTCGGGCAGATTGCCGCTCACCTCGCGCCGCGCGACCGGCAGGCCGACAAGCTGGTAACTGCCGGCCAGTGCATTGGCCATGGCGGTGTAGTCGAGCACGCTGCCCCAGCCGTCGTGCACCACAAACAGCGGCGGCCGGCCTTCACGGCGGGCATTGAGCCCAATCGTACGTGCGCCGGCGTCGCAGTGGCTGCAATACCCGGCAATCGTCGGCGCCGCGAAAAGCTCCCTGAGTCCGGCGCGCATTCCGCTCATGGATTCGCGCATCCTCTGCACAAGCTTGAGCGCCAGCAGCGAATGTCCGCCGAGTTCAAAGAAGTTGTCATGCCGGCCCACGCGCGGCACGCCCAGCACCTCGGCCCAGATCCGCGCAAGAGTTTCCTCCACCGCGCCCCGGGGCGGCTCGTAGCCGGAACCGTTTTCATAGTCGGGCTCCGGCAGCGCCTTGCGGTCCACCTTGCCGTTAGCGTTGAGCGGCAGCGCCTTCAGCACCACGATCGCGCTCGGCACCATGTAGTCCGGCAAGGCCTTGCCAAGCCGTTCGCGCAAGAGAGCCGGCTCGATGCTCCGGCCGGCCTTCGCCGACACGTATCCGACCAGCCGAGTGCCCGACATGCCTTCCCTGGCCAACACCACCGCCTCGCGCACCTCTTGCTGCGCCAGCAGCTGTGCTTCCACCTCCCCCAGCTCGATGCGCAAGCCCCGGATCTTGACCTGGTGGTCTATCCGTCCCAGGTATTCCAACTGTCCCTCGGCATTCCACCGCACCAGGTCGCCGGTGCGATACAACCTCCCTCCTGCAGCGTCGAACGGGTCGGCCACGAAGCGATCCGCCGTCAGTCCGGCGCGCCCCAGGTAACCCCGGCCCAGCAGCTCTCCGCCGATGTACAGCTCGCCGCTCACTCCCGGCGGCACGAGCGCCAGGGACTCGTCCAGCACATAGGCCCGGGTCTCGGCGATGGGGCGGCCGATCGGCACCTGGCCATGGCCGTCGTCGCGGCAAGTCCATTGGGTGACATGGATGGTGGTTTCGGTCGGGCCGTACAGGTTTTGCAGGCTCACGCCCTGAAGCCGGCGCAACGCCTCGCGCTGCGTGGCCGCCGGCATGGCTTCGCCGCCGCAGATCACGTAGCGCAGGCGCGTCTGGACTTCAATGCCTTCATGTGCGAGGAAGGCCTGCAGCATCGCCGGCACGAAGTTCAGCGTCGTGACCTGGTGCTGCCGGATCAGCGCGGTGATCCGCTCCGGATCCCGCTGATCGCCCGGATTGGCCACCACCAGCCGCACGCCCGCCGTCAGCGGCCAGAAAATCTCCCACGTCGAGACATCGAAACCGAACGGCGCCTTGTGCAGCACGGTGTCGGCGGGTGTGAGGCCGTAAGTCTGCTGCATCCAGGTCATGCAACTGGACAGGGCGCGGTGACGGATCGCCGCGCCCTTGGGTTTGCCGGTGGAACCCGAGGTGTAGATCACGTACGCCAGGTTCTCGCCATGCAGCGCGACTTGCGGATCGTGTGCCGGTTCGTCGCTCGAATCCAGCGTATCGAGTTCCAGAACGGAGATCGCATCCAGTCTCGGCAAGTGTTCGCGCATCCGGCGCTGGATGAGCAGCAGCGCTATGCCGCTGTCCTCGATCATGTAGGCCAGGCGGTCGGCCGGATACTCCGGGTCGAGCGGCACATAGGCGCCGCCCGCCTTGAGGATGGCCAGCAGGCCCGCCACCATGTCGACGGAACGCTCCAGCGCGATGCCCACTTTCATTTCCGGCTTGACGCCCAGGCGGATCAGCCGGTGCGCCAGGCGGTTGGCGCGCTGATTGAGTTGCGCATAGCTCAAGACTTCGTTGCCAAAAATTAGTGCGATGGCGTCGGGACGCTCCCGCGCCCGCTGCTCGAACAGCTGATGAACAGGTTCCACATCGGGGAAACACTGTGCATTGACGCCCCAGCATGCGAGCTCTTTCCGCTCTTCTTCGGCCAGCAACGCTACCTCGCCGACGGCGAGCTGCGGCCGCTCTGCCAGCGCCCGCAGCACAGCCAGGTAGTGTTCCGCCATGCGCTCGACCGTCGCCGCCTCGAACAGCTCCCTGGCGTAGGTGAATGTCACCCGTACCGCGCCGTCTGCCGACTCGCTGCAGTCCACCGCCAATTCGACATGCGCGCCCTGCTCCTCCAACGCATATTCCTCCAAACTCAAGCCAGGCAGCTGCCGCAGCGCTCGCCTATCCTGCCGCTGGTGGTTGACCATGACCTGGAACAGCGGATTGGCGTCCATATTGCGCTCGGGCTGCAGCGCTTCGACCAGTTGCTCGAACGGCAGGTCCTGGTGGTTCTGCGCGCCCAGCGCCGCCTTCCGCGACTGCCTGAGCACCTGTTCGAGGCTCATGCGCCGGTCGAGAACATTGCGCAGCACTTGCGTGTTCACGAAAAAGCCCACCAGCCTTTCCGTCTCCGACCGGTGACGGTTGGCGATGGGTACGCCTACCCGGATATCGTTCTGCCCGGTGTAGCGGGCGAGCAGTACCTGCACCGCCGCCAGCAGCGCCATGAACAAGGTCGCGCCCTCGGCCTTCGCCCGCGCATGCAGCCCGCGCGCCAACGCCTCCGGCAGCTCGAAGCCATGGCGCGCCGCCGTGTAGCGTCCGTCGGGTCTGCGCGGATGGTCCGCGGGCAGTTGCAGCACCGGGTGCTCCCCGCCCAGTTGTGTCTTCCAGTAGGCGAGCTGCCGCTCCTTCTCGCCGGCTTCCAGCCAGTGGCGCTGCCAAACGGCATAGTCGGCATACTGGATCGGCAAGGCCGCCAGATCTGGCTGCTCTCCCCGCGCCCGCGCCAGGTACTGGGCAGCCAACTCGTCGACGATCAGCTGCATCGACCAGCCGTCCGAAACAATGTGGTGCATCACCATCACCAGCACGTGCGCATCATGGGATTCGCGGATCAATCCCAGTCGCAGCAGCGGGCCGCGTTCCAGATCGAAGGGCGCCTGCTGCACCCGCATCGCCTCAAGCCGCACCTGATCGGCACGTTCCCGGGCCTGCATCCCGCTCAAGTCGAATTCATGAATGGATATGGAAATCCGGTCCATGACGATCTGCTCTGCCTGGCCGTCCTTGCCGGCGCAAAATACCGTGCGCAGCGACTCGTGCCGCGCCACCAGTGCGGCGAAGCTGGCCTTCAGCGCACCAATATCCAGTTCGCCGCGCAGGCTCAGCGCACCGCTGATGTGGTACGCGGTGCTCCGTGGATTCAGCTGCCATAGAAACCACTGGCGCGCCTGGGCATAAGAAAGCACTTTCCTGCTGTCGGGCTTCGCGGGCACGATCGGCAGCTTTCCGAAATCGATGCCTTGCGCTTTCAAGGCGCCGAGGAAGAATCCCTGCTTCTCGGGCGGAAGAGAGGCTATCCGCAAGGCGATCTCGCGTTCATCAGTACGCATTCAATACTCCAGCTGTTCCAGTAGGGAAGTCATTTTTTCAAGGTCCTTGGTGTCGCCGGTGCCATTGATCGCCTTGGCCAAGCTTTCCGCCAAGGCGGCCAGCGTCCGGGTTTCGAAATACACCTGCAAAGGCAAGCGGACATGGAATTGCTGCTGGACCTCTTTCTGCAGCTGCAAAGCCAGTATGGAGTGTCCGCCCAGCTCAAAGAAGTTGTCATGCCGGCCAACCCGCCCGGTGCCCAGCACTTCGGCCCAGATCGCCGCCAGGGTTTCCTCCACCTGTCCCTGCGGCGGCGCGTATTCCGCCTTGCCGACCGGCTCCGGTTCCGGCAGCGCCTTGCGGTCAAGCTTGCCGTTGGCATTGAGCGGCAGCCCTTCCAGCACCATGATCACACCCGGCACCATGGTCTCCGACAAGCTTCGGCCCAGCCGCTCGCGCAACGCCGATGCCTCGATCACCTGCCCCGCATGCGCCGACACGTAGCCCACCAGCCGCATCCCTGCGCCATCGTCCTTCGCCACCACTACCGCCTCCCTCACTTCGGCCTGCGCCAGCAGCTGCGCCTCGATCTCGCCCAGCTCGATGCGCACGCCACGGATCTTCACCTGGTGGTCCAGCCGTCCCAGGTAGTCCAGCTGCCCCTGCGCATTCCAGCGCACCAGGTCGCCGGTGCGGTACAGCCGCTCTCCCGTGGTGCCGTGCGGATCGGCCACGAAGCGCTCGGCGCTCAGCCCCGCCCTTGCCAGGTAGCCTCGCGCCAGGCCGATGCCGCCGAGGTACAGTTCCCCCGCCACGCCCGGCGGCGCCAGGTTCAGTCTCTCGTCGAGCACCAGTGTCTTGATGCCGCTGATCGGCTGGCCGATCGGCACCTGGCTGCATCCGTCGTCGCGGCAGGTCCAGTGCGTCACGTCGATGGCCGCCTCGGTCGGTCCGTACAGGTTGTAGAGCCCGGCTTGCGGCAGGCGCGACAACACCGCGTTCTGCACTTGTGCCGGCAGCGCTTCGCCGCTGCAGATGATGCGGCGCAGGCTCGCACATGCCTCGATGCCTTCATGCGCGAGGAAGGCTTGCAGCATCGAGGGGACAAAGTGCAGCGTGGTGACTTGATGCCGCTCGATGAGCTCGGCAAGGCGTGCCGGATCGCGATGATCGCCCGGCGCGGCCACGGCCAGGCGCGCGCCGGTCATCAGCGGCCAGAAGAACTCCCAGACCGATACATCGAAGCTGAACGGGGTTTTCTGCAGCACGGTGTCGGTGTGATCCAGCCGGTAGGCGTCCTGCATCCAGGCGAGGCGGTTGTGAAGCGCGCAATGGCGGTTGGCCGCGCCCTTGGGTTTGCCGGTGGAGCCGGAGGTGTAGATCACGTAGGCCAGGTTCTCGCCATGCAGCGCGACTTGCGGATCGTGTGCCGGTTCGCCGCTCAGGTCCAGCGCGTCAAGCTGCAGGACTGGCATGCCCTGCAGCTGCGGCAGTCGCTCGACTACCTGGTGCTGTGCAAGCAGCAGCGCTATGCCGCTGTCATTGATCATGTGAGCCAGGCGCTCGGCCGGGTAGTCGGGGTCGAGCGGCACGTAGGCGCCGCCGGCCTTGAGGATGGCCAGCAGGCCCGCCACCATGTCGATCGAGCGTTCCAGCGCGATGCCCACTTTCACTTCCGGCTTGACGCAGAGGCGGATCAGGCGGTGCGCGAGGCGGTTGGCGCGTTGGTTGAGTTGCGCGTAGCTCAGCGCTTCGTCGCCGAAGATCAGCGCCGTGGCGTCGGGATGTTGCTGCGCCTGCCGCTCGAACAGGCGGTGCACCGGCTCCGCATCCGGGAAGCATTGTTCGTTGATGCCCCACCGCTTCAGATGGCCGCGCTCCGTTTTGCTCACCAGCTCGATGTCTCCAACCATCTGCTGCGGCTGCTCGGCCAGGGTGCGCAGCACTGTCATGTAGTGCCCCATCATGCGCTCAATCGTCTGCGCGTCGAACAGCTCAGCCGCGTAGAGAAAGCTCGCGTCAACCCGACCGTCTTCATGCTCGCGGGTTTGCAGCGTCAGTTCGAACTGGGCTTGCTGGTCGGGCAGCGCCTGTTCTTCCACGACGAGTCCGGTGCGGCGCGAAAACGATGCGTAGTTTTCCTGGAGGTGATTGAACATCACCTGGAACAGCGGGCTGTGCTCCAGGCTGCGTTCGGGCTGCAGCGTTTCGACAAGCTGCTCGAAGGGCAAGTCCTGGTTTGCCTGTCCGTCGAGCGCGGCCTGTCTCGTCTGTGCCAGTACCTGTTCCAGGCTCTGCCGTGCGCCGATGAGATTGCGCAGCACCAGCGTATTGACAAAGAATCCAACCAAGCCCTGCAGCTCGGGCCGGGAACGATTGGCGACCGGTACGCCGACGCGGATGTCGCGCTGTCCGGTGTAGCGGTACAGCAGCACCTGCCAAGCAGCCAGCAATGCCATGAAGAGCGTCGTGCCGTGAACCTGGCCCAGACGGCGCAGCTCTGCCAGCAGGTCAGCAGGCAGCTCGATGCGATACCGGACAGCGCGGTAGCGGGCTACCGGCCGGCGCGGGCGATCGGTAGGCAGGGCGAGCACCGGAGAGCCTTCACCGGGCGGCGTGGCGAGTTGATCGCGCCAGTAGGCCAGCTGGCGCTCGTTCGCCTCCCGATCCGGCTGATCTTGCAGCCACGCTGCATAGTCGGCGTACTGGATTTGCAGCGGTGGTAGCGCCGGCGCTGGCTCGTGTGCAAGACGACTTGCGCAGAGCGTCGCAAGTTCATCCACCAGGATTTGCATGGATGCGCCGTCGGAAATGATGTGATGCATGACCAGCGACAGCACATGGGCCTGGTCGGACAGGCGGATGAGAGCGGCGCGTGCCAGGGGTCCGCAAGTGAGCTCGAAGGCTTGCGCATTGAGCGCATGCAGAGACTCGGCAGTACGCGCCTCGCGCTCCTCATCCGCGCCAGTGCGCAGGTCGATCACTTGAAGCTCCAGGGCACCGGCGGCCTGAATGATCTGCTCCACCTCACCGTCCCGGCGTTGACGAAAAACGGTGCGCAGCGATTCATGCCGCTGCGCGAGATCCTTGATGGCCTCGCGCATGGCTTCGACGTCGAGAGCGCCGCCAATACGCAACGCACCCTGGATATGGTAGGCAGTGCCATGCGGATCGAACTGCCAGAGAAACCACTGCCGCCGCTGGGCGGGCGAAAGCGGCAAGGGTGTTGCGCGACGCTCCGCAGGCAATGCGGGAATCCTAGTCACCGGCCGCATGCCTGTCGTCAGGCTGCGGCGAATGGCATCGGCCTGTTCCTGCAGGCGCGGCTGTTCAAATATCTGGCGCGGCGGAAAATCAATTGTCCATCGATGCGCAATCTGCCCCGCCAGCTGCACGGCTGCAAGGGAGTTGCCGCCGAGCGCGAAGAAATGCGCATCGCGTGAGAACGTCCGCGAAGCATCGGACCCGAGCACATCGCG
This sequence comes from Noviherbaspirillum aerium, assembly GCF_008929045.1. Taxonomy (GTDB): domain Bacteria; phylum Pseudomonadota; class Gammaproteobacteria; order Burkholderiales; family Burkholderiaceae_D; genus Noviherbaspirillum; species Noviherbaspirillum aerium. The sequence goes on from NZ_VFAH01000003.1 coordinate 21,827, forward strand.
CCACAGCGAAGCGAGCGCCTGCGCTGTCTCGTCTAGAGCCGGTGCAAGCTTGTCTGCGGGCTCCTCATCGGATACAAGACGGCCGTTTTCGAAGATGGCATAGGCATCGAGCGAGCGTTCGCTCCATCCCTTGCGGCACGCCGCCCGCTGCAGCTTGCCGCTCGAGGTCTTCGGCAGCACACCTGGATTGAGCAGCACGATCACTTTCGGCGCCTCGCCGCATTGCTCGCTGACGGCTGCGCTCAGCGCATCGCCGAGTGCCCGGGGAGGAATAAGCTTTTGCAATCCGCGGGACACCTCCGCCGCGACGCCTATGCCCTCCTGCCCCTCAAGTTCGACGGCGAAGGCGGCCACCCTGCCCTTGCGCACCGCTTCCACCTCGGCTTCGACGCTACGCTCGATATCCTGGGGGTAAAGGTTGTGTCCGCGTACGATGATCATGTCCTTGAGCCGTCCGGCGACGAAGAGCTGACCATCGTGGAGGAATCCGAGGTCGCCGGTGCGCAACCAGCGCCGCCCATCGCGCTCGACAAAGGTCTCGGCGGTTTCCCGAGGCTTGTTCCAGTAGCCCGCGGCGATGCTGGGTCCCGTCGCCCAGATCTCGCCGATCGCCGCCAAGGGGGCGGCATCCCCGGTTCGGGGGTCGCTGATCCTGACTTCATGCGCGGCGGGCACATGCCCGCAACCCACCAGCACCGTACCGCCTGCCGCCGGTACGGCCAGACGCTGCGCCAGCGCTTCGGCATGGAAACAATCTGCCGTCATGCCGCTTCCGCGACGCCCGCCGGTAACGAAGAGCGTGGCTTCCGCCAGGCCGTAGCAAGGGTATACCGCGCCGGCACCGAAACCGAATGGGGCGTAACGCGCGATGAAGGCATCCATCGTGTCGTGCCGGACCGGTTCGGCACCGGTATAGGCAATTCGCCAGCTCGATAGATCCAGGCCGTCGAGCTGGGCGTCCTTGACCCGGTCCAGGCAAAGGCGGTAGGCGAAGTCCGGCCCGCCGCTGATCGTGACTCGATGGCGGGAAATCATCTCCAGCCAGCGCACCGGGCGTTCCAGGAAAAAGCGCGGCGAAGACAACACGCATGGAATTCCGCTGTAGAAAGGCTGCAGCAACCCGCCGATCAAGCCCATGTCGTGAAACAGCGGCGACCACACTCCGAACCTGTCCTCCGCTTCGATCGACAAGCCCTCGCGAATCGCGCGTTCATTGGCCATCAGGTTGCGGTGGGTCACCATTACGCCCTTGGGTGCGGACGTGGAACCGGATGTGTACTGCAGAAAGGCCACATCGTCGGGCGCGGGTTCGCGGGTTTGCCAATCATCTGCGGCGGAATCGATTTCATCGACGGCGATGATCTCCGACAGTCCGAACCGGCTGGCTGCGGCGCCAGCCAATACCTGGAACGCGCTGGCGGTGAGGATGCCCCGGGCCTGCGCATCGGCAACGATGCCCGCCAGTCGTGCCAGATGCTGGGGACGGGCCGACTCGGGAGGGAATGCTGGCACTGCGATCACGCCTGCATAAAAGCAGGCGAACATGCTGATTGCATAATGCTCGTCGTTGTCCAGCAGGATGAGTATGCGATCGCCTTTCTCGAAACGACGCTGCAGCATGGCTGCCACGGCCCGTACACGGCGGGCGAAGCTGCGGTAGGTGAACGTCGTCTCCACAGGCTCGCCTTCATGCTCCCCGACGACGATCAATGCGGCATCCTCCGGCCGGATCGCTTCCAGGTGCTGAAGACAACTGATGAAATTGCCCGGATGGACAAAGCCGTTATCGGATGAGCTGGATTGCATCGTCATTGAATTACCTTGCAGTTGAGCTTGTTCAGAAATTGCCCAAGTTGCCGTGGGGTGCGGCCATCGCAACAACCACCTTGCGCGGGCCCTTGAACGGTGAGCGCGCATGCGCCACCAGCATGTTGTCGAGCATCATGACGTCGCCGTCTTCCCAGCGGAACGACACGGTTTGTGCATCCAGCACGGCGCGCACTTCATCGAGTATTGCGTCGGGAATGGGCGAACCGTCGGCGAAGTAGGTGTTGCGCGGAAGATTGTCGACGCCCAGCATTTCCTCCAGTGATTCGCGGACTTCAGGCTGCAGATTGGAGACGTGAAAAAGATGAGCCTGGTTGAACCACACGGCCTCGCCGGTCACGGGATGCGTCTCGATGGCCTGGCATAGCTGGGCGGTGCGCAGGCCGCCGTCGGATTTCCACGCCCAGCGAATGCCGGTCTTGCGGCAGAATGCGTCGACTTCCGTACGGCTATCGGTGTTGAACACCGTTTGCCAGGGCACGTCGAACTCGCCATAGTTGCGGACGTACAGGATGCCGGGAGCGAAGCGCGCGCGTATGGCCTCGGGCATGCAGCGCAGGATGGCACGGCTGTCGGCAATCGGCGTTTCACCGCCTTCGCGCGCCGCAGTCACGCAATGAAACCAGATCTTCATCGGCCACTCGCGGGTATAGGCCTGTTCATTGTGCAAGGGGATGGCCTGATGGGCAGGATATTCGGTGGAGGTATAGACGCCGCCGCCCATCTCGATGCGTGGCGTGGAACCAAACTCGTACGACAGCAGGGGATGGCCGAAACCTGCGGCGAAGGCGCGGAAATCCTCGACGGCGGGAACGGTGAAGCCGCGCAGCAGCACGCCTCCGATCGTTGCCAGGATGGATTCGATATCCGCGCGAAGTCGCGGCAGCGCAGCCAGTAGAGACTCCCCCGCCAGGGCCGGCCTGATCAGCACCGGCAACTCGCAGGCAACCGGGGCCTTGCGTTCGAATCGCATCAACACTTCATTCATTGAATCTCCCTGATCCATCTACCAGACATGTTTTTCCCGCGATCGCTAAAGCATGGCCGGGTCGGCAGCACTCGTGAAAGGCTCGCGCGGCTCGTCGAGTTCATACGCGATCGCTGCGGCATAGCCCGTCGGGGCATCAAGCCGCCACGCTCCCATGGAGGGCCATTCGGGCACGGCATGGCGCAGGCCGTATCGGCGCTCGTCGTGCCCCAGGGGTTTTTCCACCGACAGCTGCTGAAGATGACTTGCCACTCCCGTACCGATCGCCTTGAGCACCGCCTCCTTCACTACCCAGCGCTCAAAAAATTCCAGTTGCCGCTCCGCCTCCGTCCGCCGCTCGAAGGGCGAAAGCACCTGCTGCTCGAGACTCGCAACGTCGAAGGCTGGAATGCGGCGTTCGATATCCACGCCGACGGCACGGCGGCGGGAAATTGCAATGAGTCCATGGGCGCCTGCATGAGACACGTTGAATTCCAAGCGCAGCTCCGAACCGCATGACTGGGCAAGGCGTGGCTTGCCGTGGAAGCCGTTCATGAACCGAAGATCCTGCGGCCTGCGCCCAAGCCGCGCGGCCAGAAGGCGCCGCAATGTGGCCCGGGTTGCGACATAACGCACTCGATCCTCGTGCCTGCCGAAGCGCAGCGCACGCTCTTTTTCGTCCTTGCCGAGGACAGCCCAGTCGGCATCCGTCACAGGCGCGGCCAGGTCCGGGTCGAGCCGCCAGGCTTCGACATGCGGACGCAGCACCTCAGGCAACGCAACTTGCAGCATGCCTTGCTCCGGGAAACCGATAGACCAGCTCACGCACGATGACAGCCAAGACTCCCCGTTCGCACGGGCGGATGAAGAAATGGCCGCCATCGAACCAGTCAAGAGAAAATGCGCCTCCCGTCTCCTGGCGCCAGGCCCCGATACAGCCTGTCGTGAGATCGTCGCCCCGTCCGGCAAGCACGTGAAGCGGAACGGGCAGAAGCGGCTGCGCGATATAGCGGAAGCTGTCGCACACCCGATAGTCGGCGGCGAGAGTTTCCAACGCGAGCTGCAGCAATTCGGCGCTGCCGAAGACGTCTTCCGGCGTGCCTCCGTGCTTGCGCAGATCAGCAATCAGCCTTGTTTCGTCGTCGTGGCCGGCGAATCGTTCCGGATCGCGCCGTGACGGCGCAGCACATGCCGAAACAAACAGGGAAGATGGCAACGGCCTTCCCGAGGCACGCTGACGCTGGGCGATACCGTAGGCGAGTAAGGCGCCCATGCTGTGGCCGAACAAGGCATAAGGGCCGCGCATGAGCGCTGCCTGCTCCTCGCAAATCTGCGCGACGAGGTGCTCGAAATTCTCGGCGAATGGCTCATCCATGCGCACGCCTCGCCCGGGCAGCTCCACGGGAACGACACGGATCCACTCCGGCAGCAGGTTGCGCCAGCGCAGATACATGATGGCACTCGCGCCCGCGCACGGCAGTGCGAGCAGATTGATGCAGGGCATGCGCATGGAAGGAATCACTGAACGGCGGAGGTGACGGCTTCAGGTGTCGGTGCCTGCGCATCCATCCATTTGCGCAGCGACAGGGGACGCATGTCGGACCATGCTTTTTCAACGTAGTCGAGCACGGTCTTCTTGTCGCCGCTGATTCCTTCGACGGCTTTCCAGCCGCCGGGAATGGCTTTCCAGTGGGGCCAGATGGAATATTGTTCTTCATGATTGACAAGCACGATGAAAGTCTCGTCTTCACGATCAAAGCAACTGGTCGTCATTGGGTATCCTTGTAAGGTTGAGGAAACGCGACAGCGCTTCAATGGCCAGCCGGCATATGCGCGTGTCATCTGCTTTCGAAGACGAAGCAGCATGGGATTTGTTTATATCGACTCCAAGTCATCACATCACCAGCGGGATCGATGGAAATGGTCTGGCAAGGTCGTTGCCGAGGCTCGGTACGTGGCTCAGTACGTATTGGGGAATCGGCTCTACCATCACCAAACACCAGCAACCCGCACAGGCAACCGCATCTGCGCAGGCTCGGCAAGGGCGTTGCTGATTCACGAGACAGGGTGAAACGGGCCTGGAAAGAGCACAGGCACCAGTACCGTCAATGGCACCGCTTACCAATGCTAGTGCGAGAAGATTGATGGAGCACGTTTCCTGGGCGTTGAGAGACAATCAGGCCCGCCTTGATCGCGCTGCAGAACGTTACAGTGCACCGCGTTCCTTCTTTCAACGACAATCCGCCTACCGGCAACGCAAATGAACGCGCAGCCGTTCGAATACTCCTCGCTGGTGAAGCGAGGATATGCAATCAATTTGAGGCAAGTACAAACACAGCCTGTGGGCGCGAGTGACAACCTAGCCGGTCAAACGGTGAACGGAATCCTGCCGAGAAACAAGCTGCCACCGTCGCCATGATTCGTCATACCTTGCGGCCATTCCGCTTACGCCGGCTCAATTGCAGCGCGACAGGAAGTCAATGCATCCCGGATCATGAAGTTGACCAGCGTGGCGGATACGCCCAGCAGATCGGCGACTTCGCGTTGGGTATGACCGCCAAGGCGGCAAAGTTCGAACGCGCGGCGCGTACGCTCCGGCAATCTGGCGAGCGCGTCAGCCACCAGTCTCAATTGCTGCATGTCGCCGGCAAGAGCTTCGGGCGTGCCCGCGGTTGCCGGCACATGCATGCCCTCTTCCTCGGTAACGAAGAAGCGAGACTCCAGCATTGCCTGGCGATAGCGATCGATGGCCAGGTTGCGCACCAGCTGGAAAAGATATGCGAGCGGCTGCTTGACGTTGCTTACTGCTGAACTTTCCATCACCTTCAGGTAAGCGTCCTGCACCACATCTTCCGCCTGCTCTCGCGTTCCAATAATTTTCATGGCAGCTTGGCGCAATTGCGATCGATGGGTAATGAACACCCCTGTTAGCTCAACGTCCGTTTCGTTACACACCGCCAATTTCATCCTCCATGAAAGTCGCCGTTCGCATCTGGACGAGAACGGACCGAAAGAATAAATCCGCCTCGCCTACAGTTATCAAATAAACAAATGTAATTCTACGAAGTTTCGCTCGTTATCTCAATGAGAATCATTATCATTTTTATTCACTGGTATGCCTGTTTTAATAGCCTCGTCGGTATCACCCCGTACCTGCAAGCCGCCTTGCCCTTTGTAGGCGAGAGCCTTCGCGGCTTGACCGGGCAAATCTGCCGGGCACGCTACTGGATCAAATAGCTATTCAGGCCTTTTCCTGTTCAGTGCCCGCTGTGGGGTCCGGATGCTGTGCAAGTCAATCCAGACGCGGGGGCGGTAATAATGCGGCAGGCAGTACGCTCTAACGGCGACCGGATTTCTTATGGCCTGCATAAAGTTGTTTCAATTCCGGGATGCAGTAAAGACGCGGATAAGGGCGGAGGAAAGGCTTGCCCTCCTTGCCAGGGCATTGATATCAATGCCTGGGGAGTGGAATAAGCAGATGGCATGACATGGCTCTGCCGCTAGAGCGTTTTCGCCCTCACCGGCCTAGCCGGCGCAAATTCTTGCTGGCACAAGACGTGACGACGCGACATGGCCAGGCCATGGCAAGGAGTCACAACGCAGTGCCGGCATCAATCTGTCCAGGATCGGTAGGCAGGTCACGGTGAAACCGTTCCTGCCGCCATGAGAAGAAGCCGCGTTGGTGCTTGGATATGGTGCAAGGACAGACCCGCGTGATGCTGAAGGAAGAACGCGTTGGGATCTTTGATGACGGGCTCAAGCATGGGGTCCGGATCGAGCCATCTTCACCGTTAACGAGGCATTAATACGCAAACCCTCACAGCAGTCCAAACGTAAGGATACTCAAAGCAAATTTGAAAGCTTTCTCAATGAAAACTTGGCCTCTGGTCTTTCCTTTAGCGATGTGATCGGTATCAGTACCGAGAGCGTCCTTCAACGCTTCGCGCATTTCACGGTTAATCCTCCCCCCGCCCGCGGCATTTGCATTCTGTTGTACTTCTGACGCGAGCGCTTTCGCGGTGTCGGGAGAAAGGGTTCCGTTCTTAAGGCCCTTGACGATGTAAGCGACGGCGGCATTGCCGTCGCCTTTTTCAAGAAGCTTGGCATACTTGTCCTGGTCCCACATTTCAGGTGGGGTGTCGGTGCTCCCGTGGCCATACAGCATATTCAAGCCGGAGCCGCCGATAAGCTCATTAATGAGCATTTCCTCCGCCTTGGGCATACGTATGTCGGGCGGCGTTTTTGGGAGAAACAGCCCATGATCCGGTACGAAATTCGTGTTGGGTACATTTATCGTCATTGCTTCCTCCTTGTCATGAGCAGCTTGAAATGCAGTGCAGGACGAGGAGCCACCGCCAGTCGCCTTGGCTCCGTACGGCAAGCCCAGATGAACTCCGATTTCCTACCCAGTGAGTGACGCCAGCGACCTTATGGTTCCCACGATATGGCAGCGGCCAGTTGCCGACGTAATACTGGAAAGACGAATTTGAGACCATGGTGGCCCCGGCAGAGAAAACGCGCGGCATCGAATGGTGACTAAAGAGAACCTGGCTGACGGATGCCGCCTTATGGGTCCAGCCCGAAAACATGTTGGGCCGGCTCCCCTCATCCCGTCCCTCTCCCAGAGGTAGAGGATGAGAACAGCGACCCGAAAAATGGACCTTCCTTCGGGCCGGATCATCAAATAATAAGAAAGGCGGTATCGACTGCGCTTGCGCGGGGACTGCGAGTAAAGCAGGAGCAATGGACATTGGCAGGTCATGTTTCCCTGAAGCAGACTAAAGGCCCGCTGGTTTTTATCGGGTAATGAATGGTACGAATGCCAGGCAACCTGTTGCGCTTCCGCCAAAGCCAGATGAAGACATTTTTCGCCCGTGCACGCATGAGCAGGTCGCTGCGGGTCTTGAAATTCTCCCGAAATGCCTGATGGAGAATCAAGTTCGAGGACGCGAAACCGCATTACAATTTCCGCATGTGCGCCAATTACATCCCCTCCACTCACGACCAGTTGCGCCAGCATTTCCAGGTCGCGCCGCCGGACTCCGACTATGTCGCCGAATCCTACCCCGGCTACATGTCGCCCCTGATCCGCTTGCCGCGAATCGACGCCGAGCCGGGCGACCGGGCCTGTGCGCTGGGCATGTTCGGGATGGTGCCTCACTGGGCCGAGCCGAAGCTGGCGCGGCAGACCTACAATGCGCGCACGGAGACCGTGGCAAGCAAGCCGACTTTCCGGCATGCCTTCAAGCATGGCCAGTTCTGCATTATTCCCGCGGCATCGGTATTCGAGCCTTCCTATGAAACCGGGAAATCGGAGCGCTGGGAAATCATGAATGCCGATGGCAGTCCGCTTGGCATTGCCGGCATCTGGGAACACAAGCAGGCCGGGCCGGATGGCCTATCCTTGCTGTCTTTTTCCATGCTGACCATCAATGCCGACGGGCATCCGCTGATGCAGCGGTTCCACAAGCCCGACGATGAGAAGCGCATGCTCGTCATCCTGCGGCCTGACCAGTACGACGAGTGGCTGCACTGTCCCGTCGATGAGGCGCAAAGGTTTTTCGAGCGCTACCCGGCCGAGCAGCTGGTTGCCCATCCGGCCGGCCGCAATGCCGGCAAGCCGGCTCCGCAGCAATCGCTGTTCTGACCCCGGCCCCCGGAAAACACTCGATCTGGTCCCGGCCCTGCCAGCCGAAAAATCCGTCGCTCTCGTTCGGCATGGGGTGATTCGGGATTGGTAACACTCGCAGGCGCGTGTCCGGTTCAAGCCGCCTGCAATGCGCCCTTCTCCAGGAAGTTTTCCTTGAATTCCAATGCCGGCAGCGGCGCACTCACCAGATAGCCTTGTATGCGGTCGCAGCAAGCCTTGCGCAGATACTCTTCCTGTTCCAGCAGTTCCACGCCCTCCGCGACCACATGCAGCTTCATCGCCTTGGCCAGGGTGATGATGGCCATCACGATGGCCTTGCTGTTGTCTTCGTTGGACAAGTCCTTGACGAAGGAGCGGTCGATCTTCAGCACATCGATCGGGAAGCGCTTCAGGTAAGCGAGGCTTGAGTAGCCGGTGCCGAAGTCGTCGATGGAAAGATGCACGCCCAGCCTCTTGAGTTGTGCGAGACGTTTCTCGGCGAGGTCGACATCGCTCATCAGCATGCCTTCGGTCAGCTCGAGTTCGAGATAGGTGGGATCGATGCGGGTTTCGATAAGGATGGACTGAATGGTTTCCACCAGATCGGTTTCGGCGAACTGCCTGGGCGACAGGTTGACCGAAATGCGCATCGGCGGCAGACCGTCATTCATCCATTTGCGCTGCTGCTCGCAGGCGGCGCGAATGACCCATGCCCCGATGGGTACGATCAGGCCGGTCTCCTCCGCCATCGGGATGAAGGCAGCCGGCGGCACCAGGCCCTTGGTCGGATGCTGCCAGCGCAGCAGGGCTTCCGCTCCCACCGTGTCGCCCGAGGCGACATCCACTTGCGGCTGGTAATGCAGGCGGAATTCATCGCGCTGCAGCGCATTGCGCAGATCGCTTTCGAGTTCGAGCCGGGCAATCGCCGCATCGTTCATCGAAGCCGTATAGAAGCAGAAATTATTGCGGCCGTTCTGCTTGGCGCGGTACATGGCGACGTCAGCATGCTCAACCAGGCTGTCGACCGTGGCGCCGTCTTCCGGGAACACGGAAATGCCGATGCTCGATGTCAGCAGCAGTTCATGGCCGTTCACACGGATGGGCCGGGCCAGCTTGGCCATCAGTCTTTCAATGATGCTTTCGGAGAGTTTGCCGCCCCGCGTTTCGGACAGGATCATGACGAATTCATCACCCCCGAGGCGGGCGACGGTATCCGTCTCGCGGCAGACTTCGACCATGCGCGCCGCCATGGTGGTCAGCACGATGTCGCCCACCTTGTGGCCGAGGCTGTCGTTGATCAGCTTGAAGCGGTCGAAGTCAAGGAACAGCACCCATACCGCGCCTTGCTGGCGGCCCGCGAGCGCGAGCGCGTGGGCCAGGCGCTCATGCATCATCGCGCGGTTCGGCAGGCCGGTGAGCGGATCATGCTGCGCCAGGTGCTTGATCTGGTCTTCCGCCATCTTCCTCTTGGTGATGTCGGACAGGAAGGCCACCACCATGTCGGTTCCTTCCAGATAGGCGCGGCTGAGCGTGATTTCCAGCGGCAGACGCGTGCCGTCGGCACGCACGCCTTCGGTTTCGAAAGAAGCCTTGGCGCCGGGGCCTTCAAGCGTCTGCACCGCATGCAGCATGCGATGGGTGACATCCACATGCGCCGGCTGCAGGCTGCCCGCATGCATGCCGATCATGGAGGCCGGGTCGCGGTCAAAGACGGTTTTCATGGCGGGATTGGTATAGCGGATGAGTCCTTCGCCATCCATCACGACGACCACTTCCTTGCAGGTATCCCAGATGGTCTGGAAAAATACCTTGCGGTCGTGCAGCGTGTTGCGCAGGCTGTTGATGTGGCCACCCACCCATGCCACCAGCGGCAGCACGCAGGCCATGACGATCAGGCGGCCCATGTCCATCGCCATGTCGGTCGCCGGCGCGCCGCGTAGCCAGAGCACGCCCAGCATGCCTGCATAGACGCAGAGAAAGATGATGGCCGTCTTCATCAGCACCACGGTGGGATAGCGGAACACGCCAAAGAGCATGATGACGCACAGATACGCGCCCATGGTGGCGCGCGCCGTGGCGGAATCGAACATGAGCAGGAAGATGACGGCAGCGGACAGCAGCATCATCGGGCCTGTCAGGCTCGGGTCCTTCGCCTTCAGGTTCCAGCCGCGCTTGAAGGCGATGAAGAAGACAGCGAGGCCAAGCCCCATGGCCATCGTACCGCCGAGAATCGTGCGCCCTTCCATCAGGCCATGCATGTAGAGCGTGCCGAGCATGAGAAAAGTCACCACCGCGGACAAGGCCGCCATCGAAAAACGGCGCAGGCGCAGCGATTGCCGGTCATCTGCAAGACTGCGGGCTGTTTTCCTGTCGGGCTTGCCGGAATATGGGGGCATGAATGTTTGGCGGAAAGGAAAAGGTGCAGGTTATCGAGACACCAGGTTCCAGCGCGAACGCGCCGTCATGCGGCGGCAGGCTTTGGGCGAACACTTTCCTGATCGGATGCCTTGCATTGTCTCGTCTCCCATTCCCCTTGAGCTCAACGGACTGGCTTTGGCAATTTCCTGCCGGCTTGCTGTCCAAGTCTCAAGCGTCTGATTGTTATGATGGCATCTGTGGCGATACCTTTTCCACAAGGAAAGATTGTAGCCGAGTCCCTTTCTTTAGTCATTTGCGAAAACGCAAAAATTCTGGATTGAATGCAGTGCACAAAACCGAAGGGAATAGTCGGGAAGTGGGGATGGCATGGACCTAACGCTCATGACACGTGCATAACACATGCATATCATCAAGACGCGTTGGCGGCATGGCTGAACGGGCGTGGCTGAACCGGCCTCGCATCACCAGGCTGGATGCCGCGCCCGTTCAGCAGAAGACATCACGGCGGCGCCCCGCAAGCCGGGCTGCCGCCGTGCCATTGGCGAATGGATTAGTAAAATGAATTAATGCGGCCGATCCGGCTGCGACGGGTCGGAAATGTTTTCCAGCGTACGGTCCACCTGCGCCGAATGCTTGGTCGCAAGGTCGCCGAGCGACACGATGCCGATCAACTGATGGCTGTCGTGATCGAGGACCGGTACCCGCCTGACTTGAGAGTCCGACATCTGGTCCATCACTTCATCGACGGACTGGTTGTCGAAGCACCAGCGCACCTGTTGGGACATGACATCCTGCACGCTCGCCTGATCGGGCGCCATGCCGGCGGCCGTTGCGCGAATGGTGATGTCGCGATCGGTCACCATGCCGATCAGCTTGCTGCCGTCGCATACCGGAAGCGAGCCGACGTTGAGTTCATCCATAATCTGGGCGGCGCGCATGATGGTTTCGGTTGGAGACACGCTGCGTACATCGCGTGTCATGATGTCGGAAATGATCTGCATGATTGGCTCCTTTGGAAAATGTGCAAGCCCGAGTCGGATTTGCACTTGAGGACAGTGCGCCCCGCATGGAGCGAAGCCGGCGCCCTGCCTTCAGTTTCTGCAACACTGTCTGCGCCCGCAAGGTTGCAAGTGCCATGCCCGCATGTGGATGGCGCCCCGCGGCGGCGTTTCTGCAACGGCGGCAACACGGAACTATCGCTTGGCGGCGCAGCCGAAGTTGTGAAGTGCGTGAGGTGGCATCATGTCCGATCAATCCATCATTGAAGCGCTGCAACGTGAAGCGCTGCTCTTGAACGATATCAACAAGTTGGGCCCGATCGTCGAGCAGATCGGCGATGCCTCGATCGTGCTGCTGGGCGAAGCGACGCATGGCAGCCGCGAGTTCTACCGTATCCGAGCGGAAATCACCAAGTATCTGATCGCCGAGAAAGGCTTCGACGCGATTGCCGTCGAAGCCGACTGGCCGGACGCCTTGCGGGTCAGCCGTTATGTCCGCGCAGCGCACTCGCCGCTGGCCGCCGCCATTGATCCCGGCGCACAGCAGGCGGCGGAGCCGCGCCAGGCATTGCAGGGTTTCGAGCGCTTTCCCCAATGGATGTGGCGCAATACCGAAGTCGTGGAACTGGTCGCCTGGCTCAAGCAGCATAACCAGCAGCGCACAGCTCAGGGAGATGGCGTCGGCTTCTACGGGCTGGACCTCTACAGCCTGCGCAATTCGATGGAAGCCGTGGTGCGCTATCTCTCCACGGTCGATCCGGAAGCGGCACGCCAGGCGCGCGCCCGCTACGCCTGCTTCGATCACTTGGCGGAAGATCCGCAGCGCTATGGCTATGCCGCCACCTTCGGCATGCGCAAGGACTGCGAGGATGAAGTCATCCGCCAGTTGGTGGCGATGACGACGGATGCCCGCCGCTATGCCGATGCCGACGGCGAAGGCGCGGCCGACGAATTGTTCTACGCGCAGCAGAATGCCCGCGTTGCGCAGAACGCGGAAGCGTATTACCGCACCATGTTCCAGGGCCAGAATGCCTCCTGGAACCTGCGCGACGAACACATGGCCGATACGCTCGATGCCTTGCGCACACATATCGCACAACGCAAGGGCGGCAAGGCGAAGGTCGTCGTGTGGGCGCACAACTCGCACATCGGCGATGCCCGCGCAACCGAAATGGGCGACCATGGCCAGCTCAACCTGGGTCAGCTCGTGCGCGAGCGGCACGGCATGGCGGAAACCTTTCTGCTGGGCTTCACCACGCATGACGGCACCGTGACCGCCGCATCGGAATGGGATGGCCCTGCGGAGAAGAAGACCGTGCGGCCGTCGCTGGTCAACAGTTATGAAAGACTGCTGCATGACACCGGCCTGAAGCATTTCTTTCTCAGGATGCGCGACAGGCGCTACCTGTCGGAACTGCTGCAGGAGCGCAGGCTGGAACGGGCCATCGGCGTGATCTATCTCCCGGAGAGCGAGCGCATGAGCCACTACTTCTATGCTTCGCTGTCCCGGCAATTCGATGCCGTGGTGCATGTCGATACCACGCAAGCTCTGCGTCCGCTCGAAGCGGTGGTGCATCCGCAGCATGATGAAGCGCCGGAGACTTATCCGACCGGCATCTGAGGCGCCCCTGCGAAATGCAGGACGAAAAAAAGGGTTACGCGAACGTAACCCTCAACTGCTGGGGAAGAAAACAACCACTGCTTCTGCTGCTTCTGCTGCTTCTGCTGCTTCTGCTGCTTCTGCTGCTTCTGCTGCTTCTGCTGCTTCTGCTGCTTCTGCTGCTTCTGCTGCTTCTACTGCTTCTACTGCTTCTACTGCTTGCTACAAACTTTCGTCTCCAGGCATAAGCCGAAGACACTCCTTTTCAAGGGTGGTGCAGGCCTGCGTGCCTGCACCGGGGCCGGCTCGCCGGAGAATGACGGGCACGCACTACCGGGCATGTCGGCCCGCGCGAAAACCTTCAGCGCAGCAGCCGCCCTTCCCTGCCGATCACCGTGATTTCCACGAAACGCGAGCCGATGCGATTGGTCGGAGAAAAACGCAACGTAAAGCCGCCGGCATCGTAAGCCTCCAGCGTCTCCAGCGCACGGATCACCTTGTCCCGCGTCGGATTCGGCCCAGCCCGACGCAGTCCTTCGACCAGAACCTTGGCGCCGATGAATTCCTCGAAACTGGTATACGACAGCTCCGTTCCCGCAGGCGCATGTTTCTTCATCGCCTGCTGGTATTCCTTCGCCACCGCGGTCGCGGGCGTGAAGGGATAAGGCATCACCTGCGCCACCCCGATGCCGCGCGCATGTTCCGAGCCGATCAGGCGCGCGATCTCCCTGGGATTGACGACCGAGATATTTACCAGCTGCGCCACTGTCGATGCGGAGCGGATCTGCTTGCTGAAGGCGGCCGTGCTCTTGTTCACCGAAATCATCACCACCGCCTGAGGGTTGGCCTTGGCCAGCGCCTTGACCGCTTCGGCAACGTTGTCGGTATTCTTTTCATAGGCGCCGGTGCCGGCCAGTTCCAGTCCGCGCTTCTTCAATGCGGCTTCCACGCCCGCCAGCCCCGCCCTTCCGAACGGATCATCCTGGTACATGACGCCGATGCGCTTCATGTTCAGCATCGCCAGCTGATCGACGATGCCTTCCGCCTCATCGGCATAACCGGCGCGGATGTGGAAGATGTAGGGATTGAACGGCGAGCGCAGCACCTCGCCGCCGGTGTAGGGCGCCACCAGCGCAATGCCCGCCTGCTCCAGCACCTTCTGCTTGAGCAATTCGGCCACGTTGCCGGTGCCGGCGAAACCGATCAGCGCCAGCGCGCCATCCTTGTCGATGGCTTCCCGCGTCAGCCTGACGGTTTCCTCGACCTTGTAGCCGTCATCCTTGACCACATGCCGGATCTTTCTGCCGTGAATGCCGCCCTGCTCGTTGACCTGATCGAAATAAATCTTCGCGCCCAGCACCATCTCCCGGCCGGTGTCCGCCAGCACGCCGCTCAGTGGAGCGACCTGGCCGATGACGATGTCGTTCGCGCTCGCGGCGCTGGCCGCAAACGATGCCGCAAGGACTGTTGCGATGCATCCCGCCGCCAACCGCCGCCAGCCAGGCCTTTTCATGATGCTATCCTTCGGCCGTCTTGATCACCGGCGCCGCCATGGGCGCGGTAGCGGGCTTGCGCTTCTTCGCGAACTCGAGCAGCTCGCCGACGATGCCGCGGCGGAAGGCCAGCACACAGACGATGAAGATGAAACCGGTGACGATGGTGACCGACTCGCCGATCGAGCGGAACCATTCGATGCCGCTGATCGCCGCCAGGAAGTTGCCGAGGTCGCCCAGCTTGTTTTCCAGCGCAATGATGACCACCGCGCCGATGATGGGACCGCTCAGCGTGCCGAGTCCGCCCACCAGCGTCATCAGCACCACCAGGCCCGACATCGACCAGTGCACATCGGTCAGCGTTTCGAAGCCTAGCACCACGGTCTTGGTCGCGCCGGCAAGTCCGGCCAAGGCGCCCGACAGCACGAAGGCCAGCAGCTTGTACTTGTCGACGTCGTAGCCGAGCGAGATGGCGCGCGGTTCGTTTTCCTTGATGGCCTTGAGCACCTGGCCGAACGGCGAATGCACGGTGCGGGTAATCAGCGCAAAACCCGCCACCGCGATTCCCAGCACCACGAAATACATGGTCATGTCGCTGGACAGGTCGATCATGCCGAGCAGGCTGCCGCGCGGCACGCCCTGCAAGCCGTCCTCGCCGCCGGTGAACGGCGCCTGCAGACAGACGAAGTACAGCATCTGCGCCAGCGCCAGCGTGATCATCGTGAAGTAGATGCCCTGGCGGCGGATCGCCAGGCTGCCCATGACCAGGCCGATGAGCGCCGCCACGGCAACGCCGGCGGCCAGTCCGAGTTCGAACGGCAGGCCCATCACCTTGAGCGCATGCCCTGCGACATAACCGGCCATGCCGAAGAAGGCCGCATGGCCGAACGACAGCAGGCCGGTGAAGCCGATCAGCAGGTTGAAGGCACAGGCAAACAATGCGAAGCACAGCACCTTCATCAGGAATACCGGGTAGACGACGAAGGGAGCCACCAGGGCCGCTGCCAGCGCAATCGCGTATCCGACTTTCTTGTTCATAATCACTACCTTTGTTGAAACCTGTCACTCCGAACGAAGGGATGCTGCATGCCCTTGCCCTCGTCTTTGCCCGGTGGCTTGCCGCACTGCGTTCGGAATGACAGTGCGGCGCAACCGGAGACCTCGCCGGCAAGCGGCTTTCAAACGGCTTACTTCTCCTTGCCGAACAGGCCGGCGGGACGGATCATCAGCACGATCGCCATGATAATGAACACCACCGTGGCCGACAGTTCGGGGTAGAACACCCGCGTCAGGCCTTCGACGATGCCCAGCCCCAGGCCGGTGATGATGGAGCCGAGAATCGAGCCCATGCCGCCGATCACCACCACCGCGAACACCACGATGATCAGGTTCGAACCCATCAGCGGCGACACCTGGATCACCGGCGCGGCCAGCACGCCGGCCAGTGCCGCCAGCGCCACGCCGAAGCCGTAGGTCAGGGTCACCATCAGCGGCACGTTGATGCCGAAGGCTTCCACCAGCTTCGGGTTCTCGGTGCCGGCGCGCAGGTAGGCGCCGAGCTTGGTCTTCTCGATCACGAACCAGGTCGCCAGGCAGACCACGATCGACGCTACTACCACCCATGCGCGATAGTTGGGAAGGATCATGAAACCGAGGTTGGTGGCGCCCATCAGCGCCTCGGGGACCGAATACGGCTGCCCGGAGACGCCATAGAAGGAGCGGAACAGGCCTTCGAGCATGAGGGTGATGCCGAAGGTCAGCAGCAGGCCGTAGAGGTGGTCCAGCTTGTAGAGCCAGCGCAGCATCGTCTTCTCGATGACGATGCCGAACAGGCCGACCAGGATCGGCGCGGCGATCAGCATCACCCAGTAATTGATGCCCAGGTAGTTCAGGCCCATCCAGGCGAGGAAGGCGCCCATCATGTACAGCGCGCCGTGTGCGAAGTTGATCACATTGAGCAGGCCGAAAATGACGGCCAGACCGAGCGACAGCATCGCATAGAACGAGCCGTTGACCAGGCCGAGCAGGAGCTGGCTCAACATTGCCTGCAGGGGGATGCCGAAGATTTCCATAGTCGTAAAGAGAATTGGTCGATACGGCAGAGACGCGTCCGTCTTTCCTCTTGGTGCAGGGAGAGGCTGGCATGGGGACGATAAGGTCCATACAATCGGCTCAGGAAGGTTCAGCCCTCCGTCCGCCACGCCAGCCCTTCCCTGCGAGAGGAAACGGTCACTCAATGCTGCATCGAGTGTCAGACACGACCCGGTGTCGTGATTGCCTGCACCGGGCCACACAACATCAGGAGCTTATTTCCAGAGCGAGCACTTGGACTCGGCCTTGGTGGCATAAGCCTGATCGCCGGGGATGGTCTGCACCACCTTGTAGTAATCCCATGGATACTTGGATTCGGCCTGGGTCTTCACCTGCATCAGGTACATGTCGTGGACCATGCGGCCATCGGGGCGGATCACGCCGTTCTTGGCGAACACGTCGTTGATCTTGGTGCTCTTCAGATGCGCCATGACCTTGTCGGCATCGTCGCTGCCAACCGCCTTGACGGCGGCCAGGTACTGCCCCGCGACCGAGTAATCGGCGGCGTGCAGCATGGTCGGCATGCGCTTGATCTTTTCAAAGAACTTCTTCGACCAGGCGCGGGTGTCGGGATTCTGGTCCCAGTACCAGCCGTCGGTGAGGTACATGCCCTGGGTCAGGTTCAGGCCGAGCGAATGCACGTCGGTGATGAACATCAGGAGGCCTGCCAGCTTGGCAGACTTGGTGATGCCGAACTCGTTGGCCGCCTTGATCGCATTGATGGTGTCGCCGCCGGCATTGGCCAGGCCGACGATCTGCGCCTTGGACGACTGCGCCTGCAGCAGGAAGGAAGAGAAGTCGGAAGCCGACAGCGGATGCTTGACCGCGCCCAGCACCTTGCCGCCGGAAGCCTTGACCACGTCGGCGGTGTCCTTCTCCAGCGATGCGCCGAAGGCATAGTCGGCGGTCAGGAAGTACCAGTCCTTGCCGCCCTGCTTGACCAGCGCGGAGCCGGTGCCGCGTGCCAGCGCGATGGTGTCGTAGGCATAGTGAACCGTGTACGGCGAGCAGTCTTCATTGGTCAGGCGGGCAGTGCCGGCGCCGACCGAGAAGAACACCTTTTTCTTTTCCGCCGCGATCTTGGCCATTGCCAGGTTGGCGCCGGAGTTGGTGCCGCCGATGAGCATGTCCACGCCCTGCTGGTCGAACCATTCGCGCGCCTTCGACGCGGCGATGTCGGCCTTGTTCTGATGGTCGGCCACGACGAATTCAATCTTCTTGCCGTTGATGTTGCCGCCGGCATCGGCGATAGCCATCTTCACGGCTTCGGCGCCTGCCGGGCCGTCGACGTCGGCATAGACGCCGGACATGTCGGTCAGCAGACCGATCTTGATCACGTCGCCGGATACCTGCGCGGACGCGGTGGCGGCGAAGCCTGCGGAAAATGCGGTAGCGACGGCGAGCGAGATCACTTTGGCCTTGAGTTTCATAACTTCTCCTCTGTTGTGGGTCGTGTCTGTTGATGCGTTGTTATAGGTTGGTACAGCCGGGTCAGACGCCAAGCAGCTCATTGAGCACCGGCATCTTCGATTCCAGCTCGGAGGAAGCGAAGGACTCGACGATATGTCCATGCTCCATCACGTAAAACCGGTCCGCCAGCGGAGCGGCGAATCGGAAATTCTGTTCCACCATGACGATGGTGTAGCCCTTGGCCTTGAGCATGGTGATCATGCGGGCCAGGGCCTGCACGATGACCGGCGCCAAGCCTTCGGAAATCTCGTCCAGCAGCAGCAGCTTGGCGCCGGTGCGCAGGATGCGCGCCACCGCCAGCATCTGCTGCTCGCCGCCGGACAGGCGCGTGCCCTGACTGTGGCGGCGCTCTTCCAGGTTGGGAAAGATTTCATAAATTTCTTCGATCGACATGCCCTTGGACGACTTCGATACCAGCGGCGGCAGCATCAGGTTTTCCTCGGCCGACAGCGACGAGAAGATGCCGCGCTCTTCCGGGCAGTAGCCGAGGCCGAGATGCGCCACCTTGTGGGTAGGCAGGCTGATCGACTCGGTGCCGTTGATCTTGATCGAGCCCTTGCGCGCGCCGGTCAGGCCCATGATCGCGCGCAGCGTCGTGGTGCGGCCCGCGCCGTTGCGGCCGAGCAGCGTGACGACCTCGCCCTGCTTCACTTCCAGGTTGACGTCGTGCAGGATGTGCGACTCGCCGTACCATGCCTTGAGATTGCGGATTTCGAGTGCGGCTGCAGCCATCAATGTGCTCCTTCGAGTTGGCCGGAGGTGGTGCCCATGTAGGCTTCCATGACCTGCGGATTGCTTGATACTTCCTGGTAGGTGCCTTCGGCCAGCAGCGCGCCGCGCTGAAGCACGGAAATCTTGTCGCAGATGCCGGACACCACGCTCATGTTGTGCTCCACCATCAGGATGGTGCGGCCGGCGGAGACCTTCTTGATCAGGTCGGTGACGCGGTGCACGTCTTCATGGCCCATGCCCTGCGTGGGTTCGTCGAGCAGCATCAGCTCCGGCTCCATGCCCAGCGTGGTGGCGATTTCCAGCGCGCGCTTGCGACCGTAAGGCAAGTCCACGGTGACGGTGTCGGCGAAGCTTTCCAGATCCACTTCGGCGAGCAGCTGCATTGCACGGTCGTTGAGGCGGTTGAGCGTGCGCTCGCTCTTCCAGAAATGGAAGGAAGTGCCGAGGCCGCGCTGCAGGCCGATGCGTACGTTTTCCATCACGGTCAGGTGCGGAAACACCGCGGAGATCTGGAACGAACGGATCACGCCGCGATGCGCGATCTGCTCAGGCGCGAGCGACGTGATGTCGTCGCCGTTGTAGAGAATCTTGCCCGTGGTCGGCGTCAGGAATTTCGTCAGCAGGTTGAAGAAGGTAGTCTTCCCCGCGCCGTTCGGTCCGATGAGGGCGTGGATCGAACCGCGCTTGACCTTGAAGTTGACGTCGTTTACTGCGATGAAACCCTTGAACCCCTTGGTCAGGTGTTGCGTTTCGAGTATGACTTCGCTTGCCATGCTTTATCTCCAGTATTGCTGCTGAATCTGTGGCGTTTCGCTTGCTTTGCCTTGCTTTGCCATGCCTTGCCTTGTCCGGCTCCGGCGGGCGGCGCGGACTGCATGTTGGCCGCCTGCCCTGTCTTTCTTTACTTGAGATCGCCAAGGCCTTCTTTTCTCCTTCCCCTTCAAGGGGAAGGAGTCTCAAATGCCCTGACTAACTCCGACTGATAATCAACCACTCACTCCGGAATCGTCACCGTGTTATTCGCAAACCCGATCTGATTCGCCGCAACCGGTGTCGCCTGGATCGGCGGCACATTGGCTGCCGTGATCGCCGGCGCCGCGCCCGGTGTGCCGCCGCGCGGCACCGTGCGCACCACCTGGCTCGGCGGCAGGGCCGCGCCGTTCTTCAGATGCGCATACATCATGTTCATCGCCTGGATGTGATAGCGATGGATCGGTATCAGGCGAGTGTCGTAGCCCGGGAAGCCGAGGAAGGCATCGAAGTGGTTGGCGTTGGTGATCTCGATGTACGACAGTTTGCTTGCCGCACCTTCGGCTGCCTTGTTGGCGGCGAAGTAGGCGCGCGAGTTGTGGTTCACCGGAATCAGCGCATCGTTGCGGCCATGGACGATGATCGCCGGCTTGCCGCGCAGGTTGCCGTTGCGCAGGACTTCCGCCATGCCGGCACGCACACGCTGCGAATTCGCCAGCGCCTGGCCTGTCAACGGCTGGCCGGTGGTGATGTCGGTGCCGGTGGCCAGGTTGCGCAGGCAGATCGCGCCGTCGATGTTGTAGTCTGCCAGGTTGGTCGAGGGCGAGACCGAGAACGCGTCACCGACCGGGCCGCCGACCGAATTGTTGTTGACCAGGCCGATGCCGCCGCTCGGCGTGCCGTTGCCGGTCGCGAACAACTGCGCTTCCTGCGTTGCCGTCAGCGTCGTCAGCGCACCGGTGGCAGCGACTGTCGGCGCAAAGCTGTAGCCGCACACGTTATCCCTGACGCTGAACTTGCCGTACATGTTGGCGTAGTAAGGCGCGAGGATGGCATAGGTGCCGTAATGGCTTGCCTGCAACAGGTCGGCATCGCTCTCGAAGCCGGCTTCGCGCAGTTTCTGCAGCGATTCGTCGGCTTGTGCCGCGAGCGTCGTTGCAGTCAGCAAGCCCTTGGCGCGCAGCGAGGTGCAGCGGTTGGCGGCGAGCGTCGGGCTGACAGCGGTCAGCAACGGCGATGCGGCGAGCGAAGACGACAGCGCGGCGCAAGGCTGATACAGGTTGCCGATGGTCAGCGTGTCGTACAGACCGAGGCCGGCGCGCGCCACCGGCGTATTGCCGCGGCGGATGCTCAGCGCCGGATTGAGTGCCACTTCGGTCACCGGCTCGGACACGGCCACGCCGTCGATCAGGCCGCGCGAGTCCTGCTCGGCCGCGAGGATCGCCGCGCCGCCGCCATTGGAGGCGCTCGATGCGATCACCAGAGTATTGGCCGGCGTGATGGTATTGAGGCGGCTGGTGCCGTCGCGTGCGACGTCGCCGAACTTGTCGTTGAGCGCATAGAACGCGAACTCGACTGCCTGCAGCGTGTACCTGCCCCAATCCTTCTCGGAGTTCTGCTGCGAGTGCGCCTGCTTCAATGCGAAGCGGTTCGGCGTCGCCGCATTGAATGCCGCCAGCTCCGCAGTGGTGAGGTTGGCGGTGAAGTTGGAATTCCTGCCGGCCGCCGCGCTGGCGCGCGCGCCGTTCATCAGGTTGACGGTATTGGCCTGCAGGTTATGGAAACCCATGCCGCTGCCCTTGTCGGTGTAGGCGACCGCGCATTTCTGCTTCAGGCCCCAGTCGCCGGCCGTGCCGATCGCACCGTACACGCCGCGCGACCCGGAGGATGTGGCGGTCACGATGCAGGGATTGGCCTTGTCGAAGTTGGCCGGGATCTGCACCATCATCGTGACGTTGACCTGGCCGCTGCCGTCATCGGCGTAGGCAATGTATTCATCGCCTGCAATCCGGCCTTCGCCGAGCGTGGCGTTGCCGGCATTGTCGACGTTGGGGCCGTAGAGCGTGCCGTAGCCGCCGTTCGCGCTGGGATCGATCAGCGCACGGTAATTCGCGTAGATCGCGGCGCGGCGCAGCTCGGCCGGCGTCGGATTGGCCGGGTCGGCGTAGGTCGGCGCGGCGCCGGCCAGTCCGGTGCGACCGAGTCCTGCGGTCAGCAGGTCGTTGCTGACGCCGTCATAGCTGGTCTTTTGCACCGTGCCGAGATATCCCGGCTTGGTGTTGAGGTCTTCCGGCGCATCCGAACCGCCGCATCCGGCGAGAAGGCCGGCCGCGACGACCGAGGTAAAGCCGATTCTGTTACGTATTGCCATGTGTCTCGCTCCTTGAACTGACCGGCCGCCATTGGCCGGCGCATTTGGTTTTATTGATGGAACCAGGTACTGCAAAACATGCTTGAACGCTTGAATCCGTGTTCCTTGTCGGCCGCCTACAGCGTCATCCCTCCGCAGACTTCGATGACCGCACCGTTGATATAGCTGGCTTCGTCGGAGGCCAGAAAGGCGAAGGTGTTGGCGATTTCCTCGGGCTTGCCGAGCCGTCCCAGGGGCACCCGCTCTTCCAGCGAACGGATCACCTTTTCCGGCATCGATTTCAGGATGCTGGTTTCGATAAAGCCGGGGCAGACCGCATTGACGCGGATGTTGTGCTTGCCGAGTTCGCGCGCCCAGGTCTTGGCCATGCCGATCACGCCGAACTTGCTGGCCGCGTAGTTGGTCTGGCCGAAGTTGCCGTAGATGCCGACGATGGAGGATGCGTTGAGAACAACCCCGCCCTTGCGCTCGATCATCGCGTCGATGACGGCCTTGGTGCAGTTGTAGGTGCCCTTGAGATTGACATCGATGACCCGGTCGAACTGGTCGTCGGTCATCTTCTTGAGTTGGGCGTCGGCGACGATGCCGGCATTGTTGACCAGCACATCGATCTGTCCATAAGTGGAAAGCGCGCCGACCACCATGGCTTCGATACTTTCCGGCTTGGTGACATCAACGGTATAACCGATGGCGGTGCCGCCCTGCAGGCGGATCTGCGCCACGGTCTCGGCGACCGCATCATCCAGGTCGCATACGACGAGCCGCGCGCCTTCCCTGGCGAATTTGAGGGCCGTCGCCTTCCCGATTCCCCGTCCGGCGCCAGTCACCAGGGCCACTTTGTTTGCAAGCCGCACTTTGTCTCCTTGTCTGCTTCATTAACGCAATGTTTTCTTGGTTTGCGTTTTGTCTTATGAAGACTCTATGGCAAGGGTTGTGCCAGCGAATGCAAGTATTTGATTACATTGAAATTTTCCCTATTGCAATGCAAAAACCGGGCTGTTTGTCATATTTCCAGAAAGAATTTGTGTTCAGCCGCTGTACACATTAAATTTATATCTCGTTATGTCTTTGAAAAATAACAGTTTTTTCCATGTGTATGGTTTTCATACAGGTGTCCATTAATCAGACACTATCTGGTAATCGACGATCTTCTGGTATAGCGTGGCCCGCGAAATCCCGAGCATGCGCGCCGTCAGCGCCTTGTTGCCATGGGTCTTTTCCAGAGCCGCCTTGATGGATTTGCGTTCGAGTTCGGCAATGCTTTCCGCCAGAGGACGCACTTCCTCCTCGCCCGACTTGTCGTCTTGGCCCGATGCCGGCGTCGGCGTGATTGGCGCGGCCTCGCTGTTGCTCAGGATGCCGGCGAAGTCCTCCGCCGACAGCGCCAGGCTGTCGGTCAGCATGCCTGCCTGCTCGAGCGCATTGCGCAGTTCGCGCACATTGCCCGGCCAGCTGTACGAGGCCAGCAGGGTCCGCGCGGACGGCGTGAGTTCGCGTTGAGGCATGCCGGTGCGGGTTGCAATCTGTTCGAGCAGGTGCTCGCACAAGGCATCGAGGTCCGCCACCCGCTCGCGCAGTGGCGGCAGCACGATGGGGAGGACGTTCAGGCGGTAATACAGGTCCGAACGGAATTTGCCCTCGGCGACCAGCTGCTTCAGATCATGGCTGGTTGCGGCGATGACGCGCACATCCACCTTGCTCACCTTGTTGGAGCCGAGCGGTTCGATTTCCTGTTCCTGCAGCACGCGCAGCAGCTTGGCCTGCACCTGCAGCGGCATGTCGCCCACTTCATCCAGGAACAGGGTGCCGCCGTCGGCGACCTTGAACTTGCCGTCACGACCCTTGCGATCGGCGCCGGTATACGCACCCGGCGACACGCCGAAGAATTCGGATTCCAGCAGCGTGTCCGGCACCGCCGCGATATTGATGCCGACAAAAGGCCGGCCCGCCCGGCCGGAAGCGGCATGGATGCCATGCGCGAGCAGTTCCTTGCCGGTGCCGGTTTCGCCGAGCAGCAGCACGGTGGTGTCGAGTTGCGCGGCTCGCCTTGCGCGATGCTTGAGTTCCAGCGAAACCGGGCTGACGCCAACGAAGCTTGAGATGGAATACTTGGTATGGCGCAGCTGGGCCAGCTCCTTCTGGGTATTGGCCAATGCCCATTGCAGTTCGGAGAATTTCGACACCAGCGGCTTGAGCCGCTGCAGACGGTCATACAGCGCAAAGCCGAGGGCGCCTATCACCTTGCCCGAATCATCCTTGAGCGGGATGCGCATCACGACCAGCGGCTGATCGCGGATCATCATGATATCGAGCAGAATGGGCTTGCCGGTCTGCACGACCTCCCGCATGCGGCTGTTTGGCAGGATTTCCTCCACAGCCTTGCCCAGGGCCTCCTCCGGCCCCTTCAGCCCAAGGAAGGATGCATACTTCTCATTCATCCATGCGATGCGCCCATGATCATCGACTGCCATGGTGCCTTCGCAGGAGTCATCGAACAAGTCGAGCAGGGACTCCATCCCGACCCGCAGGATCCCATCAACATCCCAGGAAGCAGCAATAGACGTCTTCATTTCCCCTCCTGGAATCCGATTGAATAAAGCGGTTGAATGCGGCATGCGCGGCGTACGGTTACCACCTGCTTCCGTTTACTGCGGTACAAAAACGTACCTGATTATAGAGGCCGCAAGAGTAGTTATGACTACGCAGTTCTACTAGGTATGAGGACCGTTACATCATTGGACCACTGTGTCTTACGCATGTGCTGTGTGTCCGTATGCCAGCATACGAAGCGGCACGCCAGACCGGTGCGATGTTGCGGGATAGCGCGAAAAATTGCGGAATGTTGCGGCGCAAAGAAAAGGGCCGCGTCAGCGGCCCTCGGCTTTTTTAGATTTTGCATTGCATGATTGACGGCCAAACCGCGTCCGTCTTTGCCGTGGTCCTAACGCTTCAGCAGGTTGAGAATCGCAAACAGTTCAGTCCTGATGGCGATGACGCTCAGCCCCACGGCGGGCCCTTCCTGCGAGGACACGTTGTCGTCCGCCTGAGCTGCCGTGACAGTAGCGCCGGCGCCTGCGCTGCTTATGCGGGTATCAAGCTTGTTGCGTGCACCACTGATGGTGAATCCCTGTTCATACAGCAGCTCGCGGATGCGGCGGATCAGCAGGACTTCGTGATGCTGGTAATAGCGCCGGTTTCCGCGGCGCTTTACCGGCTTGAGCTGTGTGAACTCCTGCTCCCAATAGCGCAATACGTGCGGCTTCACGCCGCACAGATCACTGACTTCGCCGATGGTGAAGTAGCGCTTCGCCGGAATCGGCGGCAACACCACGACATCGGACTTATTGGCGCGATCGTTCATGGATCAGGTTTCAGGCGACACGGGCAAGAGGCTTTTGGCTGACATCTTCCACCATGCTCTTGAGCTTCTGGCTGGCATGGAAGGTGACAACCCGGCGCGCGGTGATGGGAATTTCCTCACCGGTTTTCGGGTTGCGGCCCGGTCTTTGCGGTTTGTCGCGCAGCTGGAAATTGCCGAAACCGGACAGCTTCACCGACTCACCCCGCTCAAGCGCGTTGCGGATCTCATCGAAGAAAGTCTCGACCATATCCTTTGCCTCGCGCTTGTTGAGGCCGACCTGTTCGAACAGCAGTTCGGCAAGTTCGGCCTTGGTTAGCGTGGGTAACTCTTTTTCAGCCTGGGTACGGGCTTTTGCCTCTTGCATGGCGCGATTGAGGTCGGCGGCCAAGACGGATTGGAATTCGGCTGAGTTCACGTCATTCATAGTGGTTTTGTCGTCCCTGCCCTGCTGAGTTGACTACCATTCATGCTCGCAATTTTGCGCCATGTTGCTTCTCGACCGAGGCAATGAAAGCGGCCATTGCTGCATCGACTTTTTCGTCTTGCAGGGTAGTTTGAGTATCTTGCAACGTGAATCGGAAAGCAAGACTTTTTTCGTCGTTTTCCAAGCCTTTGCCACGATATTCATCAAATAAAACAATGGCTTGCATGATAGCACAGGCAGGATTGGATTGACTCTCGGCAATAAAGGAATCCAGTAGCGCCTGCACCGGCACCGATTGTTTTACAACGACAGCGATGTCGCGCGTCACCGCCGGAAACTTGGAAATTTCCCGGTAGGCCGGCAGATCGCGAGCCTGCAGTGCTGCGGCATCCACTTCGTACACCACCGGAGCCAGCGGCAGATCGTACTTCTGCTGCCAGCGCGGATGAAGTTCGCCGATAAAGCCCACGACCTGGTCGCCGAGCAATACCTTGGCCGAACGACCGGGATGCAAAGCAGGATGCGCTGCTTTCGCGAAGCGCAGTTCACGCGGTGCAAACAAGGCTTCCAGATCGGCTTTCACGTCGAAGTAGTCGACATTGCGAGTCGGCAGGCCCCACTGCTCTTCCGCCACCGGACCATAGGCAATGGCGGCAACCCGCTTGGGCTGCTCGTAACCGGCCACCGACAGAGCGCCATCCTGAGTCGTGTCCGCGCGCAGATAGACGGCCCCGATCTCGAACGCGCGCACGCGGTTGAGCTTGCGGTTGAGGTTGTAGCGCACATTGGCTACCAGGCTCGCCACCAGCGTCGAACGCATCACGCTCATCTGGCTTGCAATCGGATTGAGCAAACGTATCGGATTGCTGTTTCCGGCAAAGTCGGCTTCCCAGCTTTCCTCGACAAAGCTGAAGTTCACGACTTCCTGATAGTCGGCGTCGGCCAGCTGGCGGCGGATCGCGAACAGCGAGCGCGTGTTTTCCGGAGCAATGCGCATGGTGTTGGCCGCAACCGGCGGCAGCGCCGGGATGTTTTCAAAACCATAGACGCGCGCGATTTCCTCGATCAGGTCTTCTTCGATTTCGATATCGAAGCGATACGACGGCGGCGTGACGGTGAAAGCCCCCTGCTCTTGCGTGAACTGCAGACCGAGACGGGTGAAGATATCGGCAATTTGTTCATCATTGACCGGCACGCCGATTACCTTGGCGGCGCGCGCCGTGCGCACGGTGACCGGCTTACGCTCGGGCAGATTGACGATATGGTCATCGACCGGCCCGACCTGAGTGTCCTTGCTGCCGCAGATTTCCACGAGCAGCGCGGTGATGCGCTCAATGTGTTCGACAGTGGTCGCATAGTCGACGCCGCGCTCGAATCGATGCGCGGCATCGGTCGAGAAGTTGTAGCGGCGCGCACGCCCCTGGATGGCATTGGGCCACCAGAAGGCGGCTTCCAGGTAGATGTCCGTGGTATCGAGGGTCACGGCGGTGGAGTCGCCGCCCATGATGCCGGCAAGCGATTCGATCTCCTTGTCGTCCGCAATGACGCCGACCCAGTCGTCGACCTCGACCGTATTGCCATTGAGGAGCTTGAGCGATTCCCCTGCCTTGCCCCAGCGCACGTCGAGGCCGCCATGGATCTTGTGCAGATCGAACACATGGCTCGGACGGCCCAGTTCGAGCATCACATAGTTGGAGATATCGACAAGCGCCGAGATCGGACGCTGGCCGCTGCGCTCGAGCCGGCGCTTCATCCAGTCCGGCGTCTGGGCGCGCGCATTGAGGCCGCGAATGATGCGCCCCGAGAAGCGCCCGCACAAGTCGGGGGCGGACACCCTGACCGGCAGTTTTTCGTCGGTATTGACCGGGATGGCCTTGTAGGCGGGAGCCCTGAGCGGCGTACCGGTCAGCGCGGCGACTTCGCGCGCCACACCCAGCACGGAGAGGCAATCGGCCTTGTTCGGAGTGAGTTTGATCGTGAACTTCAGATCGTTCAGCTGGTAATAGTCGCGGAAGTTCTGTCCGACGGGCGCATCGTCAGGCAATTCCAGCAGGCCGGAATTCTCTTCGGACAGCTTCAGTTCGCGTGCCGAGCAGAGCATGCCTTGCGACTCGACGCCGCGCAGCTGGCCGACCTTGATTTCAAAGGGCTTGCCGTCGTCTCCCGGCGGAAGCTTGGCACCGGCCATTGCGCAGGCGACCTTCAATCCGGCGCGCACGTTCGGCGCACCGCAAACGATATTGAGCAGAGTGCCGGTGCCGGCGTCCACCTGGCATACATTGAGGCGATCCGCATTGGGATGCTTGGCCACCTCGACCACCCTGGCGACGACGACATTGGAAAACGGCGGTGCGACCGCCTCGACCTCTTCCACTTCGAGGCCCGACATGGTCAGGAGGTGGGACAACTCATCCGACGTCATCTTCGGATCAACTAGGGTTCGGAGCCAGCTCTCGGAAAATTGCATGGTAAGCCTTCAGATATTCTGAATTACGGTACACATCACTTCTGCCCTCCCTTCCTCCCGGGATATGCCGCGGGCCGATACTTCGGCTGCGGCAACGGTCCCCGCTTTTCAGGCAGCCCGTGGCATCCACGGAGCGAAAGGAAGCGCTTCGGTATTCTTTTTTAGTTGAACTGCTTCAGGAAGCGCAGATCGCCTTCATAAAACAGCCGTAGATCATTGATGCCGTAGCGCAGCATGGTCAGGCGTTCGATGCCCGAACCGAATGCGAATCCGATGTATCGGGCCGGATCGAGACCCATGTTGCGCACCACGGTCGGATGTACCTGTCCTGCGCCGGACACTTCCAGCCAGCGTCCCTTGAGGGGACCGCTGCCGAAGGCGATGTCGATTTCAGCCGACGGCTCGGTGAATGGAAAATACGACGGGCGAAACCGCACTTGCAGATCGTCCGTTTCAAAGAATGCCTTGACGAAGTTCAGGTACACGCCCTTGAGGTCGGCGAAGCTGATGTCTTCATCGATCCACAGTCCTTCAACCTGGTGGAACATCGGCGAATGCGTTGCGTCGCTGTCGACGCGGTAGGTGCGCCCGGGGGCGATGACCTTGATCGGCGGCTTGTTCATGCGTGCGTAGCGAACCTGCATCGGGCTCGTATGCGTGCGCAGCAGCAGCGGCTTTCCCTGGGTGTCCTTGCCGTCGATATAGAAAGTATCCTGCATCGACCTGGCCGGATGGTTTTCCGGACTGTTCAATGCAGTAAAGTTTGTCCAGTCATTTTCGATTTCCGGGCCATCGGCGACATCAAAGCCGATGGAGCCGAAGATCTCCTCGATACGTTCCCAGGTGCGCATGACCGGATGAATCCCGCCCTTGCCGCGTCCGCGGCCGGGAAGCGTGACATCGATGGCTTCTGCATTGAGACGCGCTTCCATCTGGGCATTGGCCAGTGCGTCGCGGCGCGCAGTCAATGCGGATTCGATCTGCTCCTTGGCTGCGTTGATGACGGCGCCCTGAGTTTTCCGCTCCTCCGGCGCCAGCTTGCCCAGCCCCTTCATGTGTTCTGTGATTTGTCCTGTCTTGCCGAGATATTTTGCTTTTGCATTCTCAAGCGCGGCAGCATCATCGGCTGCGGCAAAATCGGTTTGCGCCTGGGCGACAATTTGTTCTAGGGAAGTCATGCGGCTATTTGCCTGTGAAAAGGTATCGGTATCGGATAAGGCGATGCGCGTGGCTGCGTTGCGCGCATTGAAATGCGAAGGACGAAAGCTCAAAAAAAAACGGAGCTCAGGTGTTGACCTTTGCCCCGCTTTTCGGTGCGGCACCACCAGCAAGGCGGTGCCCGCGTTCACAACGTTCAAGCAGCGATGTTGGCCTTCACCTGGTTGACAATCGCGGCAAATGCCGGCTTGTCCATCACAGCCATATCAGCCAGGACCTTGCGGTCGAGTTCGATATTGGCTTTCTTGAGACCGTTCATGAATACGCTGTAGGTAACGCCGTGCGCACGCGATGCCGCGTTGATACGGGTGATCCACAGTGCACGGAATACGCGCTTCTTGTTGCGGCGATCGCGATAGGCATACTGGCCTGCGCGCATGACCGCCTGCTTGGCGATACGGAAAACGGTACTGCGACGACCGCGGTAGCCTTTGGCTTGGTCGAGGACTTTCTTATGACGGGCCCGTGCGGTAACCCCACGTTTTACTCGAGGCATGGTAGCTCCTTCTTATGTGTGGTTAGGCGAACGGCATCATGGCGCGGACGGAGTTCATGTTTGTATCATGAACGTCCACTGCACCGCGCAGCTGGCGTTTGTTCTTGGTGGTTTTCTTCGTCAGGATGTGACGCTTGAAGGCTTGACCGCGCTTGACGGTACCGCCCGGACGTACGCGGAAGCGCTTTTTCGCGCTGCTCTTCGTCTTCATTTTAGGCATAGCACTATCTGTCCTTATGGACAGCTCCGTTTTTAACATGATTGCAGGTGGCAATACTTCATTGCACTTGGATGCCTGCTTTCACTTGTTTGGCAAGGGATGAAATCCCCGCTATCTGCGTCGGTTACTGGCTGCCATGACAGGAGCCAGTAACCAATGCGAATTCTTTATTTATTTCTTCTTCTTCGGCGCCAGCACCATCACCATCTGGCGGCCTTCCATCTTGGGAAACTGCTCAACCTGGCCATACGGCTCCAGGTCTGACTTCAATCGTTCCAGCATGCGCATGCCGATGTCCTGGTGAGCCATCTCGCGGCCACGGAAGCGCAGGGTAATCTTGGTCTTGTCCCCTTCTTCAAGGAACTTGGTCAGATTACGCAGCTTGATGTTGTAATCACCATCATCGGTTCCCGGACGGAACTTGACTTCCTTGACCTGGATAACCTTTTGCTTGAGCTTCGCTTCGTGCGCCTTCTTTTGCTCCTGGTATTTAAACTTGCCGTAATCCATCAGGCGGCAGACCGGGGGTTGCGCCGTCGGCGCAATTTCCACCAGATCCACATTCGCTTCTTCAGCGAGGCGGAAGGCTTCAGCAAGAGTCACGATACCCAGAGGTTCGTTGTCCACACCAGTTAAACGCAGTTGCGGCACAGTGATTTCGCCGTTGATGCGATGCGACTTGTCAGTAGCTATTGCAGTTTCCTTTAAAAATCAAATGACTAAGCCGTGCTCTCGCGCTCAGGAGGAATTCCTCAGGCTTTGGTGTCAACCTCGTGTTTCAGGCGTTCCACCAGTGCATCGACGGGCATGACACCCAGGTCGACGTTGCCCCGCGCACGCACGGCCACTGTATTGGCATCCCGCTCCTTGTCGCCGATGACGACGATGTAAGGCAGCTTTTTGACGGAATGCTCGCGTATTTTATAGGTTATTTTCTCGTTACGCAAATCGAGGTGTACCCTAAACCCTTGTTTTTTCAGGTTTTGTGCAACGCCTTGAGCGTAATCAGACTGGGCATCGGAAATATTGAGTACCGCAATCTGCACCGGCGCCAGCCACAGCGGAAGCGCGCCGGCATGGTTTTCGATGAGGATGCCGACAAAGCGCTCCATCGAGCCGACAATCGCCCTGTGCAGCATGACGGGAACCTTGCGGGTATTGTCATCTGCAACATATTCGGCGCCGAGGCGGCCGGGCATCGAGAAGTCGACCTGCATCGTACCCACCTGCCAGGGACGGCCGAGCGAATCCTTCAGGTGGTATTCGATCTTCGGTCCATAGAAGGCACCTTCGCCGGGAAGCTCTTCCCAGGTCACGCCGCAGGCGCGCAATGCGGAACGCAGGGTTTCCTCCGCACGATCCCAGGTCTCGTCGGAACCGATGCGGCTATCCGGACGCAATGCGATCTTGATAGAGATTTCCGAGAAACCGAAGTCCTTGTAGACGCTCATTGCCTGTTCATGGAAGGCGGTCACTTCTCCCTGGATCTGCTCTTCGGTGCAGAAGATGTGACCGTCATCCTGCGTGAACCCGCGCACCCGCATGATTCCATGCAGCGCGCCGGAAGGCTCGTTGCGATGGCACTGACCGAACTCGCCGTAACGCAACGGCAAGTCGCGGTAGCTGCGCAGGTCGGAGTTGTAAATCTGTACATGGCCCGGGCAATTCATCGGCTTGAGCGCATAGTTGCGGTTTTCCGATTCGGTGACGAACATGTTCTCGCGATAGTTCTGCCAGTGGCCGGTCTTTTCCCACAGCGAACGGTCGAGAATCTGCGGCGCCTTGACTTCCTGATAACCGCTTTCGCGATAGACGTGGCGCATGTACTGCTCGACCTGCTGCCACACGGTCCAGCCCTTCGGATGCCAGAAAACCAGGCCCGGAGCCTCGTCCTGGAAATGGAACAGGTCAAGCGCCTTGCCCAGCTTGCGGTGATCCCGTTTTTCAGCCTCTTCCAGCATGTGGAGATAGGCTTCCTGGTCTTCCTTCTTGGCCCAGGCGGTGCCATACACCCGCTGCAGCATCTCGTTCTTCGAGTCGCCGCGCCAGTATGCGCCGGCCAGCTTCATGAGCTTGAATACCTTGAGCTTGCCGGTCGAAGGCACGTGCGGACCGCGGCAGAGATCGGTGAAGTTGCCTTTCGAGTAAAGCGAGACGTCCTCGCCCTGCGGAATCGATTCGATGATTTCCGCCTTGTAGGCTTCTCCGATGGACTTGAAATACGCCACCGCCTCATCGCGCGGCAATACCTTGCGGGTTACCGGCTCATCCTTCTTTGCCAGTTCGGCCATTTTCTTTTCGATGGCCTGCAGGTCTTCCGGGGTAAACGGGCGCTTGTAGGAAAAATCGTAGTAGAAGCCATTGTCGATCACCGGACCGATGGTGACCTGGGCCTCCGGAAACAATTCCTTGACGGCATAGGCAAGCAGGTGCGCGGTCGAATGGCGAATGACGTCGAGGCCATCCGGATCCTTGTCGGTAACGATAGCCAGATCGGCATCCTGCTCGATCAGATACGATGTATCGACCAGCTTGCCATTCACCTTGCCTGCCAGTGCAGCCTTTGCGAGGCCGGTGCCGATGCTTGCGGCAACTTGCGCAACGGTGACTGCGGATTCGAATTGCCGTTGCGAACCATCTGGAAGTCGGACTGATACCATTTTGCTCTCCATGCCAGCGAGGGAATTGCCACTGACGCTAGACTTAGTGTTAAAAACTGCGGACGAAAAAAAACGCGGACTAGCCGCGCTTTTTCAAATTTGCAAAGACGAAAAAGATCCCGACTAGCGTCGCACTAAAACCTTTGCGGTTGTAGTTCGCGGTGTCATAACCGGGGATGCCTTTCTCACTCTTACAAATGTACTGCTGTTCGTTGGTAGGCTCGATTGGACTCGAACCAACGACCCCTACCATGTCAAGGTAGTGCTCTAACCAGCTGAGCTACGAGCCTAAAGAAGCGAAATTATAGCGGCAATTTTTTGATTTTGCTAGTGCCATACTTTAACCATGCATTCGCTCAAGAACATCCGCCGCACTCGGGTCGCTGTCCTCCTGACTGACCGCATCAGCCAGCCATGATGAATCCGTTATGATCCTGACATGCGCAAACCGTCCGATGCACCACCCGCCAGTGAATTGCATGCCCATCGCGCCGGCGATGCGGCGCATCGTCATGTACTGACCGGACGCAACCCCAAAGTGCTTGCCGCGGCCGCCATGCTGACGCTGGTGTTTGCAGCATTGGAGGCTTTCGCGGGGGTGCTGTCGAATTCACTGGCCCTCATTTCCGATGCCGGCCACATGGTGACCGACAGCGCATCGCTTGCCTTCGCCCTTCTGGCGCAATTCGTCGCCCGCCGGCCGCCATCACCGAAAAACTCGTTCGGCCTCGGCCGTGCGGAAGCACTTGCGGCATTCATCAACGCATTGGCGATGCTGGTCCTGATCGGATGGATTTCCCTGGAAGCCATTTCCCGCTTCCGCAATCCCCTGCCCGTGCAGGGCCAGACCGTATTTACCGTCGCCGCCATCGGCCTTCTGATCAACCTTCTCGTGGCATGGCTGTTGTCGCGCGACCGCAGCAGCGTCAATACCCGTGCCGCGCTGGTTCATGTGATGGGCGACCTTCTCGGATCGATCGCGGCCATCGCGGCGGGGGTGATCATCTACTTCACCGGCTGGCTGCAGATCGATCCCCTGTTATCCATTGCCGTCAGTCTGCTGCTATTGAAGTCGACTCATGGCGTGCTGCGCGAGTCCTATCATTTCCTGATGGAAGGCGTGCCGCGGCAGATCGACTATCTGCAGGTCGGCTCGGACCTCGCCGCCATTGATGGCATTCGGTCCGTGCACGACCTGCACGTGTGGGAAATGACGCCGGGAGAACCGGCCCTGATCGGCCATGTGGAGATCAGCGACCTGCAGCGCTGGCCGCAGATACTGCGCGAGATACGGCGCGTACTGCTGACGCGGCATCATATCGATCATGTGACGCTGCAGCCGGAATTGCCGGGGATGGTCGAGGGAGAGGAAGAGTGATGGCGGTGGCGTTGCGCGTGCTTAGAGCGGGTTGCGGTTGAGTGTACGGAAGAATCGGTTTGTCTTGGGATGCAGGGCAAGGCGTAAGGATCGCCGTGTGGCGGGCCACACAAGCGACGAACAACGCTGCCATGCGCCCAAGGCAGACCGAGACGATCGTACACTCATTCGCAACCCGCTCTAATGCCGCTGCACTTCCAGCACACCGGTGACATCGCGAATGATGCCCAGCGCTTTCTGCAATTGCGCGGTGGACGAAATCTCGGCCGTGAACGACATGCGGGCCTGCCCCTTTGCACTCTGTGTGCTGACGCCGATGACATTGATTTTTTCACGCGAAAAAATTTCGGAAATATCACGCAGCAAGCCTTGGCGATCAGTGGCAAGGATAAAGATATCGACCGGATAAACCGTTTCCCTGCCGGGTTCGCCCCAAGTGGTCTGGATGACCCGCTCCAATGCGTTCTTGCGGATTTGCGCAAGATTCTTGCAGTTGGCACGATGGATCGACACGCCCTTGCCGCGCGTGATGAAGCCGACGATTTCGTCTGGCGGCGCCGGCTTGCAGCAGCGGGCAAGCTGAGTCAGCAAGCCGTCCGTACCGACCACCAGGACCCCGGAACGGGCTCCCTGCGCGACGCTCGATGCGCGGCTCTTGTTGGGAATGACCGCATCGGCATCCGCCACATGCTTCGGCTGAGCCTTGTGGGGATCTTCCGCATGCAGCATCAGTTCGATGTTGCGCAGGCTGAATTCTTCCTTGCCTACGGCAAGAAACAATTCATCGCTCTTTGCGAAACCCAGCTTGTGGGCGAGCTCCTCATGATTGATCGCCGTGCGGCCCTCGCGCTGCAAGGTCTTTTCAACCATGGCGCGGCCGTGAGCCAGCGTCTCCTGCTGGTCGATCGCATTGAACCAGGCCCGCACCTTGGAGCGGGTGCGCGGGCTGACGACATAGCCCGGGCTGAGCCAGTCGCGCGACGGGCCATGCGGCACGTTGGCGCCGCGCGCGGTAATGATTTCGACGGTCTGCCCATTTTTCAGCGGCGTATTGAGCGGCACCATGGCGCCATCAATGCGCGCGCCGCGGCAGCGATGGCCGACATCGGTATGCAGGTGATAGGCGAAGTCGATAGGCGTGGCGCCGGATGGCAGCTCGATCACCCGCGCCTGCGGTGTCAGCACGTAGATGCGGTCATCCAGCGCCGCCGACTTCAGCTTC
Source organism: Noviherbaspirillum aerium (assembly GCF_008929045.1). Taxonomy (GTDB): domain Bacteria; phylum Pseudomonadota; class Gammaproteobacteria; order Burkholderiales; family Burkholderiaceae_D; genus Noviherbaspirillum; species Noviherbaspirillum aerium. The sequence goes on from NZ_VFAH01000003.1 coordinate 57,580, forward strand.
TCGACCCATTCGCGCTGTATGTCTTCCTGCTCCACCATGGCATCGGCGATTTCGCTCTTCCATGCGAGAAGCTGGCGCAGCCAGGCGATTTTCTCGTCATACTTCTGCGCCGCGAAAGCCGACCCGCCGCTTTCCTTGTAGCGCCAGTGGGCGGCGACGCCATACTCTGCGAAACGGTGCATCTCATGCGTGCGGATCTGCACTTCCAGCGCCTTGCCGTCTTCACCCACTACCACCGTATGCAGCGACTGATACCCGTTCGACTTCGGCCGGGAGATATAGTCATCGAATTCTGCCGGAATCGGCGCCCAGATGTTGTGGACCAGGCCAAGCACCGCATAACAGGTCTTGATGTCTTCGACGATCACGCGGAACGCGCGCACGTCATAGAGCTCGGAGAAATCGAGCGACTTGCCCCGCATCTTGTTCCAGATGCTGTAGATGTGCTTGGGCCTGCCGAACACTTCGGCCTTGATGTCGGCCGCCGCCAGTTCGGACCTGAGCCGGTTGATCGCATTTTCGACGAAGCTTTCGCGCTCGAGCCGCTTTTCCTCAAGCATCTTCGCGATGCGCTTGTATGTGGCGGGCTCGATGAAGCGGAATGCAAGATCCTCCAGCTCCCACTTCAGCTGCCAGATGCCGAGCCGGTTTGCCAGCGGCGCATAGAGGTCCAGCGTCTCGCGCGCATAATTGTGCGTCTTCTCGTCTTCGAGCTTGATCTCGGCAAAGTAGCGCAACGTCGTGATGCGTGACGCCAGCCGGACCAGTACCGCGCGCATGTCGGACGCCATGGCAAGCAGCATCTTGCGCAGCGTTTCCAGCTGTTCGGCTGCCTGCAGGGAAGCATTCTTGCCGCGCGCCGGCTCCTTTTGTCCGAATGTCTGTCCATGCAGCTTCATCAGCGTCCGGATGCCGGTCACCAGATCGGAAATTTCCTTTCCGAAACGATCTTCGATGGATGCATAGGCTGCGGCATCGAAGTCGGCCAGCTCGAAAAGCAGGCCCGCTATCCGGGAATCCGTGTCGGTATTGAGCAGAGCAAGCGTCGTTGCCACACCCTGCGAAAAGGCAAACGCATCCTGCCCCGTCACCACCGCATGGTCGCGGTAGAGTGGCTCGACAAACGCGAGCGCATCCAGCACGCGCGCTCCATCCTCGGCACTCAGGCCGGCAGTGAGCTGTACATGCGTTTCGCTGGGCGAAGCAACAATCGAGACCATGAAAATCGAAAGTCTTTATTGCGCTGCCGTGACAACCATTTCGACCAGCCATTCCGGCTTGGCCAGCTTTGCCTGCACCGTGGCGCGCGGCGGCGAATTGCCTTCCGCAACCCACTCGTTCCAGACGGAATTCATCCCGGCGAAGTCCTTGATGTCGGCAATGTAGATCTGGCACATCAGGATGCGCGACTTGTCGCTGCCCGCCTCGGCAAGCAGCCGGTCGATATGGCCGAGTACCTCGCGCGTCTGGCCTTCGATGTTCTGGGTCAGGTCTTCTGCAATCTGGCCGGCAAGATAGATCGTGCCGTTATGGATGGCAAGCTCGGAAAGAGTCTTGCCGACATGGAGACGTTGTATTTCCATATGCTCATTTCAAGAAACGTTTTAACCCAGCAGGAAATCCCGGACGATCCGGATCTGCTGTTCCTGCATGAGGGTCGGAGCGTGCCCTACCCCCGGTAGTTCAACCAGCTTCGCTCCTGGTCCACGCGCCGCCATGGCAAGCGCCGTCTCGTGCGAAACGAGGTCGGACTGCTCGCCGCGCAGCAGAAGCGTCGGGCATGCGATCGCGTCATAGGCCATCCAAAGCAGAGCCTCGCCCTGCTTTGCCGATTCCGGCGTCGCCGCCTTGAATGGCTCCGCCACTCCAAGATCGTAATGGCGGACCCATTGCCCATCCTCATTCCGGCGCAGCACATCCGCCGCAAGCTTGTGCCACTCACCCTCGTCATGCGGGCCGAACGGCTGCGAAATCTCGCGTATGTAACGTGCGCCCTCCTCGAAGCTCGCAAAGCGCATGTCCTGACCGATGTACTGCCCTATCCTGGCGATTGCCTCGGGATTGAGCGTCGGCCCGACATCATTGAGCACCAGCCTGTTGATCGGACTGTCCTTGAGCGAAGCCAGGCTCATTCCGATCAGGCCGCCCATCGAGGTGCCGACCCAGTGCACGGTATCGGCATTCAGGCGCGCCAGCAGCGTCACCATGTCGGCGACATACTGCGGCACCTGGTAATGCTGCGGGTTCTTCAAACGCCCCGAACGGCCGCGACCCACCACATCCGGGCATACGACCCGGTACTCGTCGCAAAGAGTCATGGCAAGGCGGTCAAAATCATCGGACACCCGCGTCACGCCATGGACACAGACCAGTACCCTGGGGTTTGCGGGATCACCCCACTCCTTGTAGGCCATCTGGTGCAGACCGGATGGTGACAGGCATTGCACCGCTTTAATCTGGACTTGGCTCATATTTGTGTCGAATCAGCGAATCTGCTTGCCATTCTCACATTTTAATGGGCGTTCCGCTTAAAATTCTATTTAAGTTCGGCTCAGGTACAAAATTTCATTCGCAGGAGAAATCATGCAGGGCACTATGCATCAGGGAAAAACGGCGCTTGTTACCGGGTCGACGTCAGGAATCGGATTGGGTATCGCCAGGAAGTTTGCCGGCCAGGGAGCGAACATCGTCTTCAACGGCTTTGGCGACGCGAGTGAAATTGAAGCGCTGCAAACCGCGGTAAAAAACGAGTTCGGCGTCCAGACTGCCTATCACGGGGCTGACATGTCCAAGCCCACCGAGATTGAAGCCATGATGAAGTTTGCCGCAGAGAAGTTCGGCGGCGTGGATATCCTGGTCAACAATGCCGGCATCCAGCATGTTGCGAACATCGAAGATTTTCCGGTGGAGAAATGGGACGCCATCATTGCGATCAACCTGAGTTCCGCCTTTCACACTACCCGGCTCGCCCTGCCCTCGATGAAAGCGAAGAACTGGGGACGCATTCTCAACATCGCATCGGTTCACGGTCTGGTCGGCTCAGCGCAGAAATCGGCTTACGTCGCCGCCAAGCATGGCATCGTCGGCCTCACCAAGGTAACGGCTTTGGAAAACGCGCAAGGCGGCGTGACATGCAATGCAATCTGTCCCGGCTGGGTACTGACACCGCTGGTGCAGAAGCAGGTGGATGCACGCGCCGCGCAGCAAGGCCTGTCGAACGACGAAGCAAAAACGTCGCTGCTCTCGGAAAAACAGCCCTCGGGAGATTTCGTCACTCCCGAACAGCTGGGTGACCTCGCGGTATTCCTCTCCAGCGATGCAGCGTCGCAGGTACGCGGCGTGGCCTGGAACATGGATGGAGGCTGGGTGGCCCAGTAATATCCCGACTCATATTCCGACTCAGGCCATGCCGCACGATCGCCGGCGGCATGGCAGGTCTCTACCACAGGACTTGCATCGGACCCATCAATAAAAAAACGGTGCCCGCATTTAGCCGGCACCGTTTTTTATCGGGGAAATACGCAGAAGAGCGCAGGAGAGAATCAGGAAATCGCGCTGAGGTCCACTGCCGCACCGGTCTTCTCGACCAGTTCTTCCTTGCTCACGCCCGGCGCCAGTTCGACCACCTTCAGCCCCTTGTCCGTCACATCCAGCACGCCGAGGTCGGTGATGATGCGATCGACGACGCCCACGCCGGTCAGGGGCAGATCGCACTTCTTCAGGATCTTGTGCGATGTCGTGCCATCCTTGGCTTTCGCCACATGCTCCATCAGGACGACCACGCGGCCCACACCTGCAACCAGGTCCATCGCGCCGCCCATGCCCTTGACCATTTTGCCCGGGATCATCCAGTTGGCCAGGTCGCCCTGTTCGCTCACCTGCATTGCTCCCAGGATGGCGATATTGATCTTCCCGCCCCGGATCATGGCGAACGAGTCGGCGGAACTGAAGAAGGAGGAACCGCGCAGCGATGTCACCGTCTGCTTGCCCGCGTTGATCAGATCGGGATCGACCGCATCATCCGTCGGGAACGGGCCGATGCCGAGCAGGCCGTTCTCCGACTGCAGCCACACTTCCATATCGTTCGGAACATAGTTCGCCACCAGCGTCGGCAAGCCGATGCCCAGGTTCACATAGAAACCGTCCTGCAGTTCCTTCGCTGCGCGTGCAGCCATTTCATCACGAGTCCATGCCATGTTCGTTCTCCAGATTACTTTGCACGCACTGTGCGTTGTTCGATACGTTTTTCGGGCGTTGCATTGACGACGATGCGGTGCACGAAAATGCCTGGAGTATGGATCTGGTCGGGATCGAGCTCGCCAGTCTCCACCAGCTTCTCGACTTCCACGACGGTGATCTTGCCAGCCATGGCGACATTCGGATTGAAATTGCGCGCGGTCTTGCGGAAGACCAGGTTGCCCACCTTGTCGGCCATGTAGGCCTTCACCAGCGACACGTCGGCCACCAGCGAGCGCTCCATCACGTATTTCTCACCGTCGAATTCACGCACTTCCTTGCCGTCGGCGACGATCGTGCCGACACCGGTCTTGGTGAAGAAGGCCGGGATGCCGGAGCCGCCGGCGCGCAGCTTTTCAGCCAGCGTGCCCTGCGGAGTGAACTCCAGTTCAAGTTCGCCCGCCAGGTACTGCCGCTCGAACTCCTTGTTCTCGCCGACATAGGATGCGATCATTTTTTTGATCTGGCGCGTTGTCAGCAGCTGGCCCAGGCCGAAACCGTCGACGCCGGCATTGTTGGAAATCGCCGTCAGGTTTTGCACGCCGGAGTCGCGCAACGCGGCGATCAGCGCTTCGGGAATGCCGCACAGGCCGAAGCCGCCCACGGCGATAGTCTGCCCGTCCTTGACGATGCCGGCCAGCGCGCTGGCGGCATCCGGATAAACTTTATTCATACCGACCCTCTTCTTGTATAAAGTGCCCGTAGGCTGTTCTAATGTGTCCGCCAGCATAAGATGGTGGACTTGGCCATGCAATACCGTAAAAATACGAATTTTCCGCCTTAAGCAAGCGCCCCGAGGAAGAATGAGCGCATTTCCAACTATAGATTACGAGACAATCTTCCGGCATGCCCCGGTCGGCATGTGCGTTTCCCACCATAGGGTCATCCAGTCCTGCAACGAGGCGCTGGCCCGCATGTTCGGCTATCAGCCTGACCAGCTGGTAGGAAAATCCTTCCTGGTGCTATATCCCACCCTGGATGAATTCGAGCGCACCGGTGCCCGCATCGTGCCGATCATGAGCGCCAAGGGCCATTATTCGGACGAGCGCATCATGAAACGGGCGAACCAGGAGCTATTCTGGTGCCATGTGAGCGGCCGTTCATTGATCCATGACGACCCGCATGCGGCCGGCATCTGGACTTTTGAAGACTTGAGCGCAAAACGGCCCGTCACGGCGGAACTCACGCCGCGCGAACGGGAAATCGCCGCCCTTCTGGTCGAGGGCAAGACCAGCAAGCTGATCGCACGCCAGGTCGGACTCAGTCCGCGCACCGTGGAGATGCACCGTGCCAAGCTGATGCGCAAGTTCTCAGCGTCGACCTCCAGCGAGCTGGTGCATCGCCTCGTCGGCGTCACCGGTTGAGCGACCCTGCCCGGCCCTGTCTTATTCCGGTGTCGCGAGCAGAGCCCGGATGCGTTCGGGAAGCGGCGTCGATTTCTCCTTGGGGAAATCGACCCACACGATCTTCGCCCCGCCTTCCGCGGCGATCACATCGGGCTCGTCGACGCGGCGGATTTCCTGATAGCTTTCAAAGCTGGAACGTCCCGGCTCGCCGACATAGGTACGGATTTCGATGTCGCCCGGATACTTCAGCTGCTTGATGAAGGTGCATCGGGCATTGACAATGACCGGCCCTTCCCCGCTCGGGTCTGGCTGGCAACCGGCTTCCACGAACCAGGAGATGCGGGCCTGCTCCAGGTAGCGGAAATATACCGTGTTGTTGACATGTCCCATCGCATCCATGTCGCCCCAGCGGATGGGCATGCGCAGCGTATGGACGAGCTTCTTTCTTGTCATCGGATTCAATCGATTCAATCAGTAATCGGTGGTTGGGGATGCCTGCGGGGTGCCGGATCAGTACGCCGCCATGCCGTCGTCGGCGGTGACGATCGCGCCATTCATGAAGCGCGACTCTTCGCCCGCGAGCAGCAGCAGCAGGCCATCCAGATCCTCCGGCTGGCCGAGACGCTTGCGCGGCAGCATGTTGATCAGGTTCTGGCCGTTTTCGGTGGCGAAATAGTCTTCGTTGATCTCGGTGCTGATGTATCCCGGACAGATGGCATTGACGTTGATGCCGAAACGCCCCCACTCGACCGCCATGGATTTGGTCATATGCACGACCGCCGCCTTGCTCATGCAGTAGATACCGATCTGAGGCAGCACGCGCAAGCCGGCCACCGAAGCAATATTGATGATGCGATGCTGTTTCTTCGGATCACCCTTGGCGCGGGCGATCATGCGCTTGGCAGCCTCCTGGGCAACGAAGAACGCGCCGCGCTGGTTGGTGTCCATGACAAAGGCATAGTCTTCCGGGGTGACGTCGACCAGGCGTTGAGTGGTCGATACGCCGGAATTGTTGACCAGGATATCGATCGGGCCGGCTTCGGTTTCGGCATGGGCAATGGCGGACTTGATGCTGCCATAGTCGGTGACGTCCAGAGCGACGACATGGGCCGCACCGCCGCCAGCCTCGATTTCGGCGCGCAGCTCCTTGAGCCGCTCCACCCGGCGCGAAGCGAGAACCACCTGCGCGCCTGCCTGTGCCAGCACCTTGGCGAAACGCGCTCCCAAACCGCTGGAAGCGCCGGTAACCAGAGCGATCTTGCCTTCAAAGTTGACTTCAATCCCCACAAGTTTCTCCTTTTATTGATTCCGGACTCGGTCTTGATAGATGGCTAGACGTTATCATTACATGAAAGAGCGGCAATTAGAGCGGAGCGTCTAGCGTTCAATCGCGAAATCCACGACAATTAGCACGTTCGTTCGATAATTCTAAACTACCTTGGTGAGACCATGACGCAGACCCAAAACCTGATAGAACAATACGGCCCGCGCGAAGCGATGAAATATGACGTCGTGATCGTCGGCGGCGGCCCGGCCGGCCTGTCAGCCGCGATCCGCTTGAAGCAGCTTGCCGCCGAACAGGGCAGCGAGGTCTCCGTCTGCGTGCTGGAAAAAGGCAGCGAAGTCGGCGCCCATATCCTCTCCGGCGCCGTCATGGACCCGATCGCCATGAACGAGCTCTTTCCCAACTGGAAGGAACTCGGCGCCCCGCTCAATACGCCGGTCACCGAAGACCAGTTCCTGTTCCTGACCGAGAAGAAAGCCACCAAGACCCCCGGCTGGGCGCTGCCCGCCTGCTTCCAGAACCACGGCAACTACGTGGTGTCGCTGGCAAACGTGGTGCGCTGGCTAGGCCAGCAGGCCGAATCGCTTGGCGTGGAAATATTCCCCGGCTTCCCGGCCGCCGAAGTCCTGTACAACGACGACGGTTCGGTCAAAGGCGTGGCCACAGGCAACATGGGCGTGGACCGCGAAGGCAATCCGACCGACGCCTTCCAGCTCGGCATGGAACTGCATGCGAAGTACACCTTCTTCGCCGAGGGCGCGCGCGGCCACCTGGGCAAGCAGCTCATGTCCAAGTACCATCTCAACAAGGATGCCGATCCCCAGACCTATGCCATCGGCATCAAGGAACTGTGGGAAATCGATCCGAAGATGCACAAGCCCGGCCTGGTGATTCACACCGCCGGCTGGCCGCTCGATGCCGATACCTATGGTGGTTCCTTCCTCTATCACCTGGAAAACAACCAGGTGGCGGTGGGTTACGTGATCGGGCTGGCATACCAGAATCCCTACCTCTCGCCCTATGAGGAATTCCAGCGCTACAAGACGCATCCGGAAATCCGCAAGTACTTCGAAGGCGGCAAGCGCATCTCGTACGGTGCGCGGGCGCTGGTGGCCGGCGGCCTGCAGTCCCTGCCGAAGCTGACCTTCCCGGGCGGCGTGCTGATCGGCTGCGATGCTGGCTTCCTGAATGCGTCGCGCATCAAGGGCAGCCATGCGGCGATGAAGACCGGCATGATGGCGGCGGAAGCGGCCTTTGCCGCGCTCGGCGCCGGTCGTGCCCAGGATGAGCTGACCGCATTTCCGGAAGCGTTCAAGGCATCATGGCTGCATGAAGAACTGTACAAGGGCCGCAACTTCAAGCCGTTCATGACGCAGGGCCTGTACAAGGGCACGCTGATGGTGGGCATCGACCAGGTCCTGTTCCGCGGCAAGGCGCCCTGGACGCTGCGCCACAAGCATGCCGACCATGAATGCCTGCGCCCGGCTTCGGACTTCAAGCCGATCGTCTATCCGAAGCCCGATGGCAAACTGACCTTCGACAAGCTCAGCTCGGTGTTCATCTCCAACACCAATCATGCGGAAGAACAGCCGGTGCACCTGACGCTCAAGGATGCGAGCGTGCCGGTCAACGTCAACCTGGCGAAGTATGCGGGGCCGGAACAGCGCTACTGCCCGGCTGGCGTGTACGAGTATGTGCAGAACGACGCCGGCGAGGACCGGCTGCAGATCAATGCGCAGAATTGCGTGCACTGCAAGACCTGCGACATCAAGGATCCGACGCAGAACATCGTCTGGGTCACGCCGGAAGGCGGCGGCGGACCAAATTATCCGAATATGTAACGCAATAAAAAGAGCCGCACATGCGGCTCTTTTCTCATCCTTCGGCATCAAGCCCAGTCAAGGCTTCCATTGGCCGCTAATGATTCTTTCCAGCCAGAAGCTGCCGATCACGGTCTTCACGTCCGTAATCTTCCCGGACCTCACCCATTCCAGCATCTCGGGAACGGTCGCAGTAAAAGTTTCCAGGAACTCGCCTTCATCGAGTTCACTCTCTCCGGCCGTCAAACCGCGTGCCAGGAAGATATCGAGATGTTCATCGGAATAGGCAATCGCATTGTGGATGGTGCAGAGGAAGTGCCAGTCGGTTGCGGTGTACCCCGTCTCTTCCTTCAATTCCCGCTTCGCGCAATCCAGCGGATCCTCATTCGGATCGATTTTGCCGGCGGGAAATTCAATGAAGACATCATGCAAGGGATAGCGGAACTGCCGTTCGAGCAGAACAGTTCCGTCATCCAGCAACGGAAGAATCACCACTGCGCCGGGATGCTTGATGTACTCGCGCTTGGTCTGCTTGCCGTCAGGCAGGCGAATGGTATCGCGCTGGACCTTTAAAAAATGTCCGTCATAGGCGACTTCGGTATCGACCTGCGTTTCTTTCAAATCCGGATTCACGTGCCTGCCCTATCAACGATGGAAAACCATCATTGTAATCTCCGGGCAATGTCCGGCATTAGAGCAAATCAAGCATGCTGCTTGCGCAGATAGCGGAAGACGAAGCCCGGAAACGAGAGAACGAGGAAAAGACAGCCGGTAATGGCGTAGAACTCCCAACGCTGCGGAAACGCATTGCCTATGCGTGATTCAATGAAGTAGGCAATAGCTCCGACGATGAAGTAGAGGATGATGAGTTCCAGCAGGCGAAGCCAGAGAGACTTGGCTGGACGCTTGAAAGACACGATGCCGAGAAAGCGTTCGTTGAGAAACGGGAGGTTGGCGGCGGCTGCCGCCAACAGGATCACGAACCAGCTTGAAAGCGAAACATCCACTGCGCTATATCGTTTCAGGAAGACAGGGTTCTGACCATCGCCGTTGCGCACAGCGCCATCAGCGGGCCGGGAAGGATGCCGAGGACAAGCACCGCCAGGCCATTGATTGTCAGCGTCATGCGCATATCGCCGGGCACCACGATCTTGCTGTTATCCACCGGCTCGTCAAAGTACATGACCTTTACCACGCGCAGATAGTAGAAGGCGCCGATCAGGGACAGAAGCACCGACACCACCGCCAGCCAGACCTGACCCGTGCTCAGCACTGCCTGCAGGACCGCCAGCTTGGCATAGAAGCCAACGGTAGGAGGAATGCCGGTAAGGGAGAACATGAGGATCAGCATGACAAGGGCGAACAGCGGGCTGCGCTGGTTAAGGCCTTTGAAGTCGTCAATGCTCTCCGCCTCGAAACCGGCGCGCGCCAGCAGCATGATCAGCCCGAAGGTACCGAGCGTCGTCAGCACATAGGCAACGGAATAGAACATGGCCGAGCTGTAGGCATTGGCCGCCGAGGCGATATTGCCATTCACCACGCCGGCGAGCATGCCAAGCAGCATGAAACCCATCTGACCGATGGTCGAATAAGCCAGCATGCGCTTGAGGTTGGTCTGCACGATGGCCGTGATGTTGCCCACTGCCATGGAGAGCACCGCAAGAACCGTCAGCATCTGCTGCCAGTCGATCGCCAGCGGGAACAGGCCTTCCACCAGCAGGCGGATACAGATCGCGAAGCCAGCCAGCTTGGGAGCGCCGCCAAGCAGGAGCGTGACAGCCGTCGGCGCACCCTGGTAGACGTCGGGCACCCACATGTGGAAAGGCACCACACCCAGCTTGAACGCCAGACCGGACACCACGAAGACCAGGCCGAACACGAGCACCGTCTTGTTGACGCTGCCAGATGCGGTTGCCTTTGCAACTTCGGTCAGGTCGAGCGAGCCGGTGGCGCCATAAAGCATGGACATGCCGTACAGAAGGAAGCCAGAGGACAATGCGCCGAGGATGAAGTATTTCATCGCCGCTTCGGTCGACACGGCATTGCCGCGGCGAAGAGCGACCAGCGCATAGGTTGACAGCGACATGAGTTCGACGCCGAGGTAAATGATCAGGAAATTGTTCCCGGAGATCATGACCATCTGTCCAAGCAGCGCAAACAGCGCCAGGACATAAAATTCACCGCCAAGTCCATTGCCAAGCATGCCGCGCTCGGTGGCGTATTGACGGGAATAGATCAGCGTCACGCCCATGGCGATATATGAACAGATCTTCAGCAGGTTCGACATCGCATCCGACACGAACATGTTGTTGAAGGTGTATGCCGTGGGGCGTGCGTAATCGACGGCATTCAGGCCGATACAGACCACCAAGGCGATGAGGGTAAGCGCATAGGTGATATTACGCTTGCCATCCTTCAGGAACATATCAATCAGAAGGATTGCCGATGTCGCTATCAGCAGGAAAATTTCCGGATAAACCGGTACGAAATTTACATTGTTCATCTTGTCGTCGCTATTGTGCGTTCATTCATGCATTCAGCCGGATGCCGGTTATTGCAACTTGGAGACTGCGACATGCTTGAGCAGGTCATCGACTGAAATCTGCATGACATCGGTAAACGGTGCCGGGTAGACGCCCATTGCGATCACGGCAATTGCCAGTACGCCCAGCATGAAGAACTCGCGGCCATTGAGATCGGTCAGCTCGGCCACATGCTTGTTGCCGATGTCGCCGAACACCACGCGCTTGACCAGCCACAGGGAGTACGCCGCGCCGAAGATCAGCGCCGTCGCGGCAAGCATGCCGATCCAGAAATTGAACTTGACCGCGCCCAGGATCACCATGAATTCGCCGACGAAACCGGAGGTCGCAGGCAGTCCGCAGTTCGCCAGCGAAAACAGCACGAAGAATGCGGCGAAGCGGGGCATGGTGTTGATCACGCCGCCGTAGTCGGCGATCTGGCGGGAATGCATGCGGTCGTACAGCACGCCGATGCAAAGGAACATGGCGCCCGACACGAAGCCGTGGGAAATCATCTGCACGATACCGCCCTGCACCGCCATGTCGTTGAACATGAAGAAACCGAGCGTTACGAAGCCCATGTGCGCAATCGACGAATAGGCGACGAGCTTCTTCATGTCGGCCTGCACCAGGGCAACCAGGCCGATGTAGATCACCGCAATCAGCGACAGCGTGATGATGAACCCGGACAGCGCATGGCTGGCGTCAGGAGCGATCGGCAAGGAGAACCGCAGGAAACCGTAGGCGCCCAGTTTCAGCATGATCGCGGCCAGCACCACCGAACCGCCGGTCGGCGCTTCCACGTGGGCGTCTGGCAGCCAGGTATGCACCGGCCACATCGGCACCTTGACCGCGAAGGCCATCAGGAAAGCGAAGAAGATCAGTATCTGGACATTGAGCGGTAGCGGAAGCTTGTGCCAGGTCAGGATTTCGAAACTGCCGCCCGACTTGAAGTACAGGTACAGGAGCGCCACCAGCGTCAGCAGCGAGCCGAGCAAGGTGTAGAGGAAGAACTTGACTGCCGCATAGACGCGGTTGGCGCCGCCCCAGACACCGATGATGATGAACATCGGGATCAGGGTCGCTTCGAAGAAGACATAGAACAGCAGACCATCCAGCGCGCAGAACACGCCGATCATCAGTCCCGAGAGGATCAGGAAGGCGCCCATGTATTGCGCGACGCGCTTTTCGATCACTTCCCAGCCGGCGATGACGACGATCACCGTGATGAAGGCCGTCAGCAGGACAAACCAGACCGAGATGCCATCAACGCCAAGCAGATACTGCACGTTGAATCGCTCGATCCAGGACGCCCTCTCGACAAACTGCATGCCGTGCGCCGCCTTGTCGAACTGGTTAATCAGCGGCAAGGTGACGAGGAAGCTGATGATCGAACCGATCAGCGATACTCCGCGCACCAGGCCAGGATTGCTGTCCCTGCCGAATGCGAGGACAAACACGCCGAATGCGATCGGACACCAGATCGCAAGGCTCAAGAGAGGAAAAGTTGACTGCATCATGGTTTTTATTTGCTTTACATCGCCAACTTATTTGGCAAACGACGGGAACGGCATGAAATAGATCAGGAAGCCCAGCACGCCAATGATCATCACGAAGGCGTAATGGTAGATGTATCCGGACTGCAGATGACGAATCACCGTGGAGAACCATCCCACCGCCTTGGCACTGCCATTGACGATCAGTCCGTCGATCAGCGTGCGGTCGCCCACTTTCCACAGCCCGCCTCCCAATACGCGCGCGCCGGAACCGAAGACTACCTCATTGAACTTGTCCATGTAGTACTTGTTTTCCAGGATCGTATAGATGCCATGGAACTTGCTGTAGAACCACGCAGGAACCCTGGGATTGATCATGTAGCAGTAATACGCGGCTGCGACCCCGGCCAGTGCCAGGTAGAACGGCGCCGTCGAGAATGCATGCAGACCCATCGCCGTGGCGCCATGGAATTTTTCACCCAGGAGCTGCATTGCCTTGTGCGACTCGCCGACGAAGATCACGTCCTTGAAGAAGTCGCCGTACAGCATCGGACCGATGGCGATGAAGCCGATCAGGACGGATGGAATGGCCAGCAGGATCAGTGGCAAAGTCACGACGAACGGCGCCTCATGCGGCTTTTCGCCAGGTGCAAGGCCGTGGTGATGATGTGCGTCGTGCGCATTGTCATGCTCTTCGTGCGCGTCGTGCGCATCATGCCCGTGATGATCATGATGGCCGTGCGCCTTGCCGAAACGTTCTTCGCCGTGGAAAACGAGGAAATACATCCGGAAGGAATAAAAAGCCGTGACGAAGACACCGGCCAGCACGGCGAAGTTGGCGAAACCGGAACCCCAGATATGGCTTTCATGCACGGCTTCGATGATGCTGTCCTTCGAATAGAAACCGGAGAAGAACGGCGTTCCGATCAGGGCCAGCGAACCGAGCAGCGAGGTGATCCAGGTGATCGGCATGTACTTGCGCAGGCCACCCATGTTGCGGATATCCTGGTCGTGGTGCATGCCGATGATGACGGCGCCGGCACCAAGGAACAGCAGCGCCTTGAAGAAAGCATGCGTCATCAGATGGAACACCGCTACCGAGTAGGCGGACGCGCCGAGAGCGACCGTCATGTATCCCAGCTGCGAAAGCGTTGAATATGCCACCACCCGCTTGATGTCATTCTGGATGATGCCGAGGAAACCCATGAACAGCGCGGTAATCGAGCCGATTACCAACACGAAGGACAGAGCGGTGTCGGACAGTTCGAACAGCGGCGACATGCGGGCCACCATGAAGATACCGGCTGTCACCATCGTGGCAGCATGGATCAGCGCGGAAATCGGTGTCGGACCTTCCATCGAATCAGGCAGCCAGACGTGCAGCGGAAACTGGGCCGATTTACCCATCGCACCGATGAACAGGCAGATGCATGCCACGGTGATCAGCATCCAGTCGGTACCGGGAAGCAGCAGCTTGGCCAGTTCATCCTTCTTGGCAAAGACTTCGCCGTAATTCATGGAACCTGCGTACGCAAGCAGCAGGCCGATGCCGAGAATGAAACCGAAATCGCCCACACGGTTGACCAGGAAGGCCTTCATGTTCGCGTAGATTGCAGTAGGACGGGTGTACCAGAAACCGATCAGCAGATACGAAACCAGACCGACCGCTTCCCAGCCGAAGAACAACTGCAGGAAGTTGTTGCTCATGACGAGCATCAGCATCGAGAAGGTGAACAGGGAAATGTACGAGAAGAAGCGATTGTAGCCTTCGTCATCCGCCATGTAGCCGATCGTGTAGATGTGCACCATCAGCGACACGGACGTCACGACGCACATCATCATTGCAGTCAGGCTGTCGACCAGGAAACCGATCTCCAGCTTGAGCCCCATCACGGTCATCCAGTTGTAGATGGTGCCGTTGTATGTGGCGCCGTCCATCACAGCCAGCAAGGTCTGGACAGAAATGATGAATGCGATCAGGACGCCAAGAATGGTGGCCGAGTGCGATGCGGTACGGCCAATCTTGTTGCCGAAAAACTTGGTTCCCAACAGGCCCGCGATTGCAGAACCTGCCAGTGGTGCCAGCGGCACAGCCAAGAGTAGATGTGGGTTGAGTTGCCCCGCCATGATGGACCTTATCCGTTATTTTTCTGGTTAACCTTTGAGACTATCGAGATCTTCCACATTGATGGTGTCCAGATTACGGAACAGCACCACCAGGATGGCAAGACCGATCGCGGATTCCGCTGCAGCCACCGTCAGAATGAAGAAGACGAAAATCTGCCCTGCCGCATCGCCGAGATAATGCGAGAAGGCGATGAAATTCATGTTCACCGCCAGCAGCATCAGTTCAATTGCCATCAGCAATACGATGATGTTCTTGCGGTTCAGGAAGATGCCGACGATCGAGATGGCGAAAAGGATCGCGCCAAGGATCAGATAATGTGCAAGTGAAAGAGCCACGGTGCGATTTCCTTATTGTTTTTCTGCGGCGGAAGCCGGTGCGCTGGCACTGCCGTTCGCGCGCTCGGATTCGGCCTTCATGCTGACCATGCGGATACGGTCGTTGCGCTTGACCTTGACCGCTGCGGCAGGATCGAAGTACTTCGAGTCCTTGCGGCGGCGCAGGGTCAGGGCCACGGCCGCCACGATCGCCACCAGGAGCACGACCGCCGCGATTTCAAACGCATAGATGTACTCGGTATAGATCAGCTTGCCCAGCTCCTTGGTGTCGCCGATGTTGGCGGACGCCGCAGGCGCCTGTGCCGCCGGATCCCAGAAACCATGGAACAGCACGGCAGCCATCTGAAGAACGATGAGCACGCCGACGCCGGCAGCCAGCGGGAAGTAACCCCAGAAGCCCTCGCGCATCTTGCCGATATCGATATCGAGCATCATCACGACAAACAGGAAAAGCACCATGACCGCGCCCACATACACGAGCACCAGCACGATGGCCAGGAACTCGGCTCTCAGCAGCATCCAGATGCCTGCGGCCGAAAAGAAGGAAAGCACCAAGAACAGCGCGGCATGCACGGGATTGCGTGCGGTGATGACACGAATCGCGGCAAGTATCAGAATTGCCGAGAACGCGTAGAACAAAGCAGTTTTAAATTCCATAATCGACCAAGTGAGTCAGCTTTACGAAGGCCTGACGGCCGGCATCAACGATATGCGGCGTCGGCTGCTCGGGCAGCGGCAATGTCCTTTTCATAACGATCGCCGACAGCAAGCAGCATTTCCTTTGTAAAGTACAGGTCGCCGCGCTTTTCGCCGTGATATTCAAGGATGTTGGTTTCGACGATGGAGTCGACCGGGCAGGATTCCTCGCAAAAGCCGCAGAAGATGCACTTGGTCAGGTCGATGTCATACCGCGTGGTACGGCGGGTGCCGTCGTCACGCTCGGTCGATTCGATGGTGATGGCCATTGCCGGGCAAACCGCTTCGCACAGCTTGCAGGCGATGCAGCGCTCTTCGCCATTCGGATAGCGGCGCAGCGCATGCAGGCCGCGAAAACGCGGCGACAATGGGGTTTTCTCTTCGGGGAACTGCACGGTGATCTTGCGGGCGAACATGTATCGTCCGGTAAGAGCCAGCCCCTTGAGCAGCTCTCGCAGCATCAGGCTGCCGAAAAAATCTTTGATGGCTTCCATATTGATCAGCCTCTTTCTTTACTTCCAAATATTCCAGGGGGTCTGCATCCAGGCGGCGACAATCACCAGATAGGCCAGGGTCAGCGGAATGAATACCTTCCAGCCCAGGCGCATGATCTGGTCATAGCGGTAACGCGGGAACGAAGCGCGGGCCCAGATGAACAGCGAAACGACGAGGAAGGTCTTGATGCCGAGCCAGATCCAGCCCGGGATGAAGTCCAGGAACGATACCGGCGCCGCCCATCCGCCAAGGAACAGCAGCGAGGCAAGCATCGAGATCAGGATCATGTTCGCGTATTCGGCAAGGAAGAACATCGCGAAGGACATGCCCGAATATTCCACCATGTGGCCGGCCACGATTTCCGACTCGCCTTCCACCACGTCGAACGGGTGACGGTTGGTTTCCGCAATGCCCGAAATGACGTAGATCACGAAGATCGGCAGCAGGGGCAGCCAGTTCCATGACAGCATCGGCAGGCCCTTGTCGGCGAAGAAGCCCTTGTTCTGGCCCATCACGATATCGGTCAGATTGAGGCTGCCCGAGACGAGCAGCACGATCACCAGCGCAAAGCCCATTGCAATTTCGTATGACACCATCTGGGCGGATGCGCGCATCGCACCGAGGAAGGCGTATTTCGAATTGGATGCCCAGCCGGCGATGATCACGCCATACACTTCCATCGAGGTAATCGCCATGACGAACAGCAGGCCGGCGTTGACGTTGGCCAGCACGGTTTCCGGACCGAACGGAATGACGGCCCAGGCGGCCAGCGCCGGCATGATGGTCATGATCGGGGCGATCACGAACAAGGCCTTGTTGGCGCGTGCGGGAACGACGATTTCCTTGAGCAGGAGCTTGAGCGCATCCGCGATCGGCTGCAGCAGCCCCGCCGGACCGACACGGTTCGGGCCGATACGGATATGCATCCAGCCGATCATCTTGCGTTCCCACAGCGTGAGATAAGCAACGCAGCCCATCAGAGGAAGAACGATGGCGACGATCTTGACGAGATTCCAGATCAGCGGCCACAGCATGCCGAACACGTTCTGCCCGGTGCTGTTGATGGTCGTAAACACCTGATCCATTAGATTTTCTCCACGCTGATAGGACCGAACATGCCGCCGAGACCGATGGTGCTGGGATGTGCAGCTGCCACCCGGACCACGTTGGCCGGAAGTTTGGCATCGACCGTCACCGAAACGACAGCGGCGCCCTGCCCTTGCAGCACCTTGATCTGTGCGCCCTCACCAATGCCGAGCTGCTCGGCGAGCAATGCGGAGATGTGGGCCTTCGGCGCCTTCGCATCGGTTGTCTGCTGCAGCGAACCGGCACGGCGTACGATGGCATCGCTGAAGTAGATCGGCACGTCGGCGATACGCTCGAGCTGGCTGGCGGCTGCCGGCTTGGCTGCCTGCGGCGCCAGGTTGGCGATGTTGTTCAGCTTCGATGACAGATCGGCTTCTTCGGCCAGCTTCGTGCCCAGTACTTCAACGCGAATCTGCTCCGAGGTGTCGTAATTGAAACCGCCGATGTCGAGCAGGTTGCCGAGAACGCGCAGCACTTTCCACGCTGGGCGAGTTTCGCCGAGCGGCTTGACGGTGCCATTGAAACCTTGTGCGCGGCCTTCGCAATTGACGAATGTGCCTGCCGTTTCGGAAAACGGCGCGATCGGCAGCAGCACGTCGGCGTATTCGGCGCCATGCTTGTAAGGCGACATGACAACGACCATCTCGGCCTGATTCAGCGCTGCGCGCGCTGCCTGCGGATCGTAGCAATCGTATTCCGGTTCCGCGTGCATCAGCACGTAGGCCTTGCGCGGCTGCGCAAAGAGCTGCAGCGCATTGGCCCCATTGCTAGGCAGGGCGTTGGCGATATGTCCGCCGACAGTATTGGCCGCTTCGGTCAGGTAGCCGAACTTGGCATCGGTCTGCTGCGCGATCCACTGCGCCGCGGCATGCAGCTGCGAAGCTTGCGGATGATGGGCTGCCGAATTGCCCAGAACAACGGCCTTGCGTTCGCCGGACAGCAGGCTGTCCGCGATACCTTTCGCGACTTCGCCGGCTTCGATACCTTCATAGCCGCTGGGCGCAGCGATGCCCTTGGCGGCGGCGATTGCCACCACCACTTCGCTCAATGCCGACAGCCATTCGGACGGCGCCTTGATCAGGCGGTTTGTAATCGGCAGCAGCAGCTCGTCGTCGGTGGCATTGAGGATGCTGACCTTGGTGCCGCGCTTGGCCGCATGCCGCAGGCGGGCTGCGAGAAGCGGATGATCCTTGCGCAGGAAGGAGCCGATCAGGAATGCGCGATTGACTTGACCGAATTCGTCGATCGACATGCCGAGCCAGGGTGTTACCTTGCCGTCCAGGCTGAAGTCGGACTGGCGCAAGCGGAAGTCGATATTGTCGGAACCCAAACCGCGCACCAGTTTCTGCAGCAGGCTCAGTTCTTCCAGCGTCGAGTAAGGCGCGGCCAATGCCGCAATGGCGTCGGCACCATGCTCATGGCGAATATTGCGCAGCCCGTGTGCCACGTATTCCAGCGCGGTCTGCCAGTCGGTTTCGATCCATTTTCCATCCTGCTTGATCATCGGCACCGTCAGACGGTCCTCATGATTCAGGCCTTCATAGGAAAAACGATCCTTGTCGGACAGCCAGCATTCATTGACCGCTTCGTTTTCAAGCGGAAGTACGCGCATGACCTTGCCGCCCTTGACCTGAACCATCAGGTTGGAACCAAGGCCGTCATGCGGACTCACGGAACGGCGGCGTGACAATTCCCAGGTACGTGCGGTATAGCGGAACGGCTTCGAGGTCAGCGCGCCGACCGGGCACAGGTCGATCATGTTGCCCGACAGTTCGGAGTCAACGCTGTTGCCGACGAATGTGGTGATTTCCGAATGTTCGCCGCGGTTGAGCATGCCGAACTCCATCACGCCGGCAATTTCCTGGCCGAAGCGCACGCAGCGGGTGCAATGGATGCAGCGCGCCATCTCGCGCATGCTGATCAGCGGACCTGCGTCTTTCGGATCGATGACGCGCTTTTCTTCTTCGTAGCGCGAAGCCGACGGACCGTAACCCACGGCGAGATCCTGCAACTGACACTCGCCGCCCTGATCGCAGATCGGGCAATCCAGCGGGTGATTGATGAGCAGGAACTCCATGACGCTCTTCTGCGCCTTGATTGCCTTGTCGCTGTTCGAGCGGACGATCATGCCGTTGGTCACCGGTGTTGCACAGGCGGGCAGCGGTTTGGGGGCCTTCTCGACTTCAACGAGGCACATGCGGCAGTTCGCCGCGATGGACAATTTCTTGTGATAGCAAAAATGCGGTATGTAGGTGCCAACCTTGTTGGCAGCATCCATAACCATGCTGCCTTCCTGCACTTCTACTTTTTTGCCGTCGATTTCAATTTCAACCATGGCTCTGTTTTGCCTCAGTATGGGTAAGGCGCGCCGGGCGCGCCAGGTAACTTGTTCCGTGCCGGGCCCTGCGGCCCTTTACGCGAATCAGACATAGGCAGGGACGATGCAGCGCTTGTGCTCGATGTGGTATTCGAACTCTTCACGGAAGTTTTTCACCATCGCGCGCACGGGCATCGCCGCAGCGTCGCCGAGTGCACAGATGGTACGTCCCTGAATGTTGTCCGCGATCGAATTCAGCATATCCAGATCATCGGCGCGGCCTTGGCCGTGTTCGATGCGATGAACCATCCGGTACAGCCAGCCAGTGCCTTCGCGGCAAGGGGTGCACTGTCCGCAGGATTCCTCGTAATAGAAATACGACAGACGCAGCAGCGACTTCACCATGCAACGGGTTTCATCCATGACGATGACGGCGCCTGAGCCGAGCATCGACCCCGCCTTGGCGATCGAGTCGTAATCCATGTCGGTTGCCATCATCACATCGCCGGTGAGTACCGGCATCGATGAACCGCCGGGAATGACCGCCTTGATCTTTTTGCCATCGCGCATGCCGCCCGCGAGTTCCAGCAGCGTTGCGAACGGCGTACCGAGCGGAACTTCATAATTCCCGGGGCGTGCCACGTCGCCGGACATCGAGAAGATCTTGGTGCCGCCATTGTTCGGCTTGCCCAATGCCGCATAAGCCTCGCCCCCCATGCGCATGATGAAAGGCACGGCCGCGAAAGTCTCGGTGTTGTTGATCGTGGTCGGCTTGCCGTACAGACCGAAGCTGGCTGGGAATGGCGGCTTGAAGCGCGGCTGCCCTTTTTTGCCTTCCAGGGATTCGAGCAGAGCGGTTTCCTCGCCGCAGATATAGGCGCCGTACCCATGGAAAGCGTGCAGCTGGAACGTGAATTCGCTGCCCATGATGTTGTTGCCCAAGAAGCCGGCGGCACGCGCCTCTTCCAGCGCTTCTTCGAAACGCTCGTATTCTGCCCAGACTTCGCCGTGGATATAGTTGTATCCGGCGGTGATGCCCATCGCGTACGCGCCAATCGCCATGCCTTCGATCAGGGCATGGGGGTTGTAGCGAATAATGTCACGGTCCTTGAACGTACCGGGTTCGCCTTCGTCGGTATTGCAGACCAGGTATTTCTGCCCCGGGAACTGACGCGGCATGAAACTCCACTTCAGGCCCGTCGGAAAACCCGCGCCGCCGCGACCGCGCAGCGACGATGCCTTCAATTCGGCGATGACCTGTTCCGGCGCGATCTTTTCGTTGAGGATGCGCTTGAGTGCCTCGTATCCTCCACGCTTCACGTAGTCGGACAGATGCCAGTTGCTGCCGTCGAGCCCGGCGAGGATCAGCGGATTGATATGTCGGTTGTGCAGGCTGGTCATTTCTTCAATTCCTCTACCAGCGCATCGATTTTCTCATTCGACATGAAGCTGCACATGCGCTTGTTGTTGACCAGCATGACGGGCGCATCGCCGCAGGCACCCATGCATTCACCCTCAACCAAGGTGAACTGGCCATCAGCGGTGGTTTCCTTGTAGTCGATACCCAGTCTGTCTTTCAGGTAATGCGCAGCTTTTTCGCCGCCCGAAAGCTGACACGGCAGGTTGGTACAGACCGAGATCTTGTACTTGCCCACCGGCTTGGTGTCGTACATATTGTAAAAAGTTGCTACTTCCTGTACCGCGATCGGAGCCATCCCGATATAGTTGGCCACATCCAGCAGCACCTCGGGAGGCAGCCAGCCTTTCTCGTCCTGGGCAATCGCCAGTGCCGCCATGACAGCGGACTGCCGTTGATCGGCAGGGAATTTCGCGAGTTCGCGATCAATTTTCTTGTAAGCTTCTTGACTTAACAGCATATCGTCAACCATCCGTGCGCAGTCTCTGCGCGGTTATCGGTCAATCTCACCGAACACGATATCTTGCGTGCCGATGATCGTTACTGCGTCCGCAATCATGTGGCCCTTGGCCATTTCGTCCAGACCCTGCAGGTGCGGGAAGCCGGGTGCGCGGATTTTCAGGCGATAAGGTTTGTTCGCACCGTCGGAAATCAAGTAGACGCCGAACTCGCCCTTCGGATGCTCAATCGCCGCATAAGCCTCGCCTTCCGGAACATGGAAGCCCTCGGTAAAGAGCTTGAAGTGGTGAATCAGCTCTTCCATGTTGGACTTCATGTTGACGCGCGACGGCGGCGCGACCTTGTGGTTGTCGGTCATCACGGGGCCGGGATTGTTGCGCAGCCACTCGATGCATTGCTTGATGATGCGGTTCGACTGGCGCATTTCCTCGACACGCACCAGATAGCGGTCATAGCAATCGCCATTGACGCCAACCGGGATGTCGAAGTCGAGCAGGTCATAGACTTCATACGGCTGCTTCTTGCGCAGATCCCATGCAATGCCGGAGCCACGCAGCATCGGGCCGGTGAAGCCCATCGCCTTTGCTCTTTCGGGAGTCACCACGCCGATGCCGACAAGGCGCTGCTTCCAGATACGATTATCCGTCAGCAGGGTTTCATACTCGTCGACGTAACCCGGGAAACGGTTCGTGAAATCTTCGATGAAGTCGAGCAGGGATCCCTGGCGATTTTCATTGAGCTGACGAATCGCCTTTTCATTACGAACGGCAGATGCCTTGTACTGCGGCATCGTGTCGGGAAGATCGCGGTAGACGCCACCCGGGCGGTAGTAGGCCGCATGCATGCGCGCCCCCGAGACCGCCTCGTAGCAGTCCATCAGGTCTTCACGCTCGCGGAACGCGTACAGGAACACTGCCATGGCGCCGACGTCGAGACCATGCGCACCGATCCACAGAAGATGGTTCAGTATGCGTGTAATTTCGTCGAACATGACGCGGATGTACTGGGCGCGCAGCGGGACTTCAATACCAAGCAGCTTTTCCACGGCCATTACATAACCGTGCTCATTACACATCATCGACACATAGTCGAGACGGTCCATGTAGGGAACGGACTGCAGGAAAGTCTTCTGCTCGGCGAGTTTTTCCGTCGCGCGGTGAAGCAGGCCGATATGCGGGTCGGCACGCTGAATCACTTCGCCGTCGAGTTCAAGAACAAGGCGCAGCACGCCATGCGCTGCCGGGTGCTGCGGACCGAAGTTCAGTGTGTAATTCTTGATTTCAGCCATTATTTCATCCCGTATTTCTCTTCGCGGATCACGCGCGGAATAATTTCACGCGGCTCAATCGTCACGGGTTGGTAAATCACTCGGCGCTGCTCGGCGTCGTAACGCATTTCAACATACCCGGACACCGGGAAGTCCTTGCGGAACGGATGGCCTATGAAGCCGTAGTCGGTCAGAATGCGGCGCAGGTCATTATGTCCTTCGAACAGGATGCCGAAGAAATCAAACGCCTCCCGCTCATACCAGTTTGCTGCCGACCAGGTATCGACCAGCGAAGCCACGACAGGCATGTCATCATCCGGAGCGAATACGCGTACACGAATACGCCAGTTGTGAGTCACGGACAGCAGATGCGAGACAACAGCGAAACGCGGGCCGTCCCAGACTCCGTCGCCATAGGTGGAGTAATCAACGCCGCACAGGTCAATCAGCTCTTCGAAACGCAGATCGGCATGATCGCGCAACGTGCGCATCACGGACAGATAATCGGAGGCAGCGACGACGATCGTCACCTCTCCCAATGCCACCTTGAGATCCTGGATCTGGCTGTCGAGCGCATTGCGCACTGCAGCTTCAAGGGTTTCAATTTTTGTCGTCATATCTCTTTAACACGACCTGTTAGCGCGCAATCGTATTGGTGCGCTTGATCTTGTTCTGCAATTGAAGAATGCCGTAGAGCAGCGCCTCAGCGGTCGGGGGACAGCCCGGCACATAGACATCCACCGGCACGATGCGGTCACAGCCGCGCACTACGGAGTAGGAATAGTGGTAGTAACCGCCACCGTTTGCGCAGGTACCCATCGAGATGACCCAGCGCGGCTCCGCCATCTGGTCATATACCTTGCGCAGCGCGGGCGCCATCTTGTTGCACAGTGTGCCGGCAACGATCATCACATCCGACTGACGGGGCGACGGGCGGAACACAATGCCGAAACGATCAAGGTCATAGCGCGATGCGCCGGCATGCATCATTTCAACCGCACAGCAGGCCAACCCGAACGTCATCGGCCACAAGGATCCGGTACGTGTCCAGTTGATCAGCTTGTCTGCTGTCGTGGTCACAAAACCTTCGTTCAATACACCTTCAATAGCCATGACTTACTCCCAATCCAGTGCGCCCTTCTTCCAGATGTACCAGAAGCCCACGACGAATTCGGCGATAAACACCATCATCGTCAGGAAGCCCGGCCATCCCAGGTCGCGCATTGCCACGCCCCAGGGGAAGAAAAATGCGGTTTCCAGATCGAACAAAATGAACAGAATGGCGACGAGGTAGTAACGCACGTCGAACTTCATGCGCGCATCCTCAAATGCCTCAAAGCCGCACTCGTACGGCGACAGTTTTTCCACGTCCGGCTTGTGCGGCGCCAGCACACGTCCGAGCACCTGCGGAACTACGCCGACACCGATGCCGACAAGAATGAACAAAAGTATGGGGAAATAATTTTCGAGGTTCACGATAGGAAGCGGATGTTGGTTAATTAAATGATTGGCAAATCAAACCAAATAGCCTCGATAAAAAGCCAGCTCGGGAAATCCCTCGCTGGCTCTAGATTATTGGTGCCGACGGCGAGACTCGAACTCGCACAGCTTTCGCCACTACCCCCTCAAGATAGCGTGTCTACCAATTTCACCACGTCGGCTAAGACTGCTATTTTACCCTGTTTCGCAGCATTTGTTCAACGCACAATTGCTGACGACCAAGCCCAATAAACTATTTCGGAATCTGGTTTGCCTGTCCCGCACCGCCGGCCGGAGCTGCGGGTGCAGCAGGAGCAGAATTGGTTGCGCCTGCAGGTGCCGGCGCGTTGGCCGCAGGCACGGGCAGATTATCCATCACGCCACCCGTTGCGGGTCCTCGCTTGCTGCCGATGAGAGCCAGCGCGAGCGTTGCCGAGAAAAAGACGACAGCGGCGACGCCCGTGGACTTGGAAAGGAAGTTCGACGAACCGGTGGCCCCGAACAGGCTTCCGGACGCACCGGAACCAAATGCAGCCCCCATGTCAGCGCCTTTTCCATGCTGAACAAGTACCAGCCCGATAATGGCCAGTGCGGAGACGACTTGCACTACAACAATCAATGTGAACAATACGTTCATTACATGCTTTCCAATGCTTGATTAAAACCTGTACTGCTTAGGCAGACCGGATGATGGCCAGAAAATCCGCTGCCTTGAGCGCCGCGCCGCCGATCAAACCGCCATCGATGTCCTGCATTGCCAGCAACTCCTTTGCGTTGTCCGGCTTCATGCTGCCGCCATACAGAATCTGGATGGTTTCGGCAGCGGAAGCGCTCTTGGACGCCACCCGCGCACGCAATACCGCATGAACGTCCTGCGCCATCTGAGGTGTTGCCGTCTTGCCGGTACCGATTGCCCATACCGGCTCGTATGCGATCACCATCTTGCTGCAATCGCCCGCATCAATGACGGACAATACTGCATCCAACTGCATGCCGACCACCGATTCCGTCTTGCCTGCCTCGCGCTCTTCAAGAGACTCGCCCACGCATACGATCGGAATGAGCCCCGACTTGATTGCTCGTACCGCCTTGGCGGCGACCAGTTCACTGCTCTCGCCGTGATAGGACCGGCGCTCAGAATGTCCGACAATGACGTAGGCACAGTCGAAATCATTCAGCATGGCAGCAGCGACTTCTCCCGTGTATGCCCCCGACTCGTGAACGGACACATCCTGACCGCCCCACTTGATAGACGTACCCGAGAGTAGCGACTTGCATTGCGCCAGATAGGGAGACGGCACACATACCGCAACATCACATGAGGCTTGCGAAAGTTCGCTCTTGATTCCATCCAGCAAAACGGCATTGGCAGCGAGGCTGCCATTCATTTTCCAGTTTCCGGCTATGAGTTTGCGACGCATAATGGCCTAAAATTTCGATAACCCTTGATTCTAGCGCGCCGCAACATGGATGGTCAAACCCGAGCAACTTTCTATGACTGCGAACAAGCGGTTGATGTTCCTCAAACTGCGTGGCGGGCGTAAATAAATCCGACCAGCTTATTCGAGACTGAGGACAATCTTTCCGACATGGGTACTGCTCTCCATCAATGTATGGGCCTGGGCAGCCTGTTCAAGCGGGAAGATGCTGTGAATTACTGGCTTGATCTTGCCAGCCTCGATGAGCGGCCAGACATTACTGACAAGCTTGTTCGCAATGGCGGCCTTGAATTCGATTGGGCGCGGGCGCAAGGTAGAGCCGGTGATGGTAAGCCGGCGGCGCAGTACCTGTGCCAGATCGATATCCGCTTTCGCGCCGCCAAGCAATGCGATGATGACAATGCACCCATCATCTGCAAGACAATTGATTTCACGATTGACATATTCGCCGGCGACCATGTCCAGGACCACGTCAACCCCCTTGCCGCCGGTTTCCGCCTTGATTACTTCGACAAAATCTTCTGCCCGATAATCGATACCTCTTGCCGCGCCAAGCTGTTCGCATGCAAGCCGCTTTTCCTCGTTGCCGGCAGTTGCGAAAACCCTGTGTCCCATGGCTGCCGCCAATTGAATTGCCGTAACGCCGATGCCTGACGTTCCCCCCTGCACCAGGAGGGTTTCATTGCCGGATAAGCGCGCGCGGTCGAACACGTTGCTCCAGACGGTAAAGAAAGTCTCCGGCAGCGAAGCGGCCTCAACGGCGTTCAGGCCCTTGGGTACAGGCAGGCACTGACGTACGGGAGCCGCGCAATACTCCGCATAGCCGCCGCCTTGCACCAGCGCGCAAACGAACTGCCCTTTGGCGAAACCCGTACCGTCAAGGTTGCCGTCAACGATTTCACCTGCCACTTCCAGACCCGGCAGATCCGATGCGCCCGGGGGCACCGGATAATGCCCCAGGCGCTGCAGCACATCAGGACGATTGATGCCTGCCGCATGCACCTTGATAAGGACTTCCCCTTCCTTCAAAACAGGCAGAGGGCGCTCGCACAACTGAAGCACTTCAGGTGCGCCGGGACGGGTAATCTCAATCGCTTTCATGATGGTCCTGTCAATATGGAAAAGGCATTTTACGCCAAACGCGTCGGCCTACCCGAAGCCTGCGCTCGGACGGCAATGTCTATTGCCCTAGCCCGCCGCCCTAAACAACTCTATCGATCGCGTTAGGAACACGAGTTGAATTCTGATTATCAATCCGATTTGTAACAAAAATGCATGTCAGGGTTACAAAACAAGTTGAACTTAACGCCAAGTTCTTATTTCCAAAGTGCAATAACATTTCACGCAGGCAAACATGCAGGATTCCACTTGCAAAATCACTGAAGCCGCAGGACAGCCGGCCGACACTCCGCTGGCCATTCTCCAATGCGCTCTGGCGCAGGCAATACAAGTGTCATGCCGCCAGTTTGCCTTTGAGTGGGACATCGGCACTAACCATCTAGTGATTACTCCCCAATTGGAGAGCCTGCATGCAATAGATATTGCACAGGTATCTCGACCATGGTGCATGACCATCCTGCCCTCGCTGCTACATCCGGAAGACCAAGCCGCCTTTTGCAAACATTTGCATGCTGTTCTGCGCAACAACGGAAATCAGGCTGAAACATGCAAAGTTTCGTTCCGCATAGCGATTGACAACAAGCCCGAATGGCGCTGGATGGAACTGAACAGCCGTATTCTTGAGAGGAATGAACATGGACACACGGTACGCCTCACAGGCACCCTGGCGCTCCGCGGAATGCAATCGCTGACAAACAAAACCAATCCAGGCGGCGCAGGCAACGAGGAAAAAATTCCGACGGCCATTCTCACTGCGGCGCCCGATTGCATCATCTCTATCAACCATATGGGGGAGATCCTCACTTTCAACAACGCTGCCGAACAAACCTTCGGCTACCGAAGCAGTGAGGTAATTGGCCGACGGCTCCCGGAGGTTCTCATTCCAAGGCCGTGGCGCGAAAAGCACGAGCAGGAACTAGAAAAGTGCCGGACCATTGGAAAAAGCGCATTGCTCAATCGCCGCATGGAAGTGACCGCAATGCATGCAAACGGAACGGCTCTCAGCGTGGAAATGACTGTCGTTCCCCTGAGTGTCGAAGACAATCCGGTCTTTACCGTGTTTATCCGGGACATATCCGAGCTCAAGCGCGAGGCGATGCGCTATCAGCAACTGGTGGACTTGTCACCGGAAGCTATTCTGGTATGTCAGAACAACCGCCTGGCCATGCTCAACCGCGCAGGCGCACGTCTTCTAGCAGGCAGTCAATTGGCTGCAGATCTCCTCGGACGCAGCGTGACGGATTTCATTCATCATGACTTTCATGCCCTTTTTGCCCAAAGCGCGGTTCCATCAAAGGCCGATACAGACGATATCCCGTTTGTCGAGCAGATATGGATAAAGGCGGACGGCACGCCGTTCAATGCCGAAATTGGCATCAGACAGTTGAGCTACAACGGCGCACCCGCGCTGCAGGTAGTGGTGAGGGACATTACGCAACGCAAGCATGCAGAGTCCCTTCAAATCGGCCAGAACCGCATACTGAACATGATCGCGACCGGAGCGGAACTTCCGGACATTCTTCATGAACTGGCCTGCTTCGTCGAGCGACACTCCGATCAGGGCCTCTGCTCGATACTGCAGGCAAATGCCGACCGGACCCTACTTGAGAACTGTGTTGCGCCCAGTCTTCCGCCTGCGTACATCGACGGCCTCGGCAAGATCGTGGTTGGTCCCGCCGGAGGCTCATGCGGCACCGCCGTATATCGATCTCAACCTGTCATGGTGACCGACATTGCCAGTGATCCACTATGGGAACCGAACAAGTCGCTTGCACTTCGACACGGGCTGAAAGCTTGTACCTCCTGGCCCATATTTGGAAAGAATCATACGATTCTCGGCAGCTTTGCCCTTTACTTTCGCCATGAGACTGCACCAGGCATTCAGGATCTGCGCCTGTTCAATATCTGCACGCATCTGGCCGGGATTGCGATGGAGAGCCGCGCTTCTGAAGAGAGAATCCGCTACCTCGCTCATTACGACGGCTTGACTTCCCTGCCCAACCGCTTCCTCTTCAAGGATTACCTCGACAACGCCTTGCGCAACGCACAACGGTATGGACGGCGATTTGCCGTCCTCTTTCTCGATCTGGACAGGTTCAAGGAAATCAATGACACGATGGGGCATGAAGCAGGCGATCATGTATTGCGGGAAGTCTCCAAACGCATGCGCGCTTGCCTGCGCGAGACAGACAAGATTGCCCGCATGGGCGGCGACGAATTCTACGTGCTGATCGAGGATCTGGATGACAGCCGCCATGCCGCCGATATCGCGCAGAAGCTGCTGAACGCCGCATCGCTTCCCATCACGGCCGAAGGCAAGGAATGCCGAATCAGCGTCAGCATTGGCATTGGCATTTACCCGGACGACGGGAGCAGTGGTCCCGCACTCATCAAGAATGCGGACAATGCGATGTACCGGGCAAAGGAGCGTGGCAGAAATGCCTTCCAGTTCTTTTCAGTGCCAGCCGCAAATGACCAGGAAACGTCATTGCTTGACGAGCCCTTATCACGCGTCCACTGGCTGAAGAAAAACATGATGCAGTCAAGCTAGAGCGGTTTCACCCTGACCCGCCTGCCGATTCCGGACAGATTGCCGCCGGTCAGGGCGAAAACGCTCTAGCCAGGCATCGGCGTTGCAGAATTTCCAGAACCGGCTCGCCGCATGCGAAGCAAGAGGCGACGTTATCTCTATCGCTGGCACGGCCATGCAAGACAGAACCCTTGCCGCGGCAAGCGACTGCTATAAAAAAACCGCCCGGACTATCGTCACGGGCGGTTTCTGCAATGAGACACAGTGCCATAGTCATGGCACTTTGAATCGTGCTTACTGCTGTTGCTGTTGTTGTTGTGCAGCACCTGACTCTTCCGCTGCTGCGGCCTTCATCGACAGTTTAAGGCGGCCGCGATCATCCGTTTCCAGGACCTTCACGCGAACCTGCTGTCCCTCTTTCAGATAGTCTGCAACTGCATTGACACGCTCGTTGGCGATCTGGCTGATATGCAACAGGCCGTCCTTGCCCGGCATGACCTGTACGATCGCGCCGAAGTCGAGAAGCTTGAGCACTACACCGTCGTAGCTCTTGCCGACTTCCACCGAGGCAGTCAGTTCCTCGATGCGACGCTTTGCTTCCTGGCCGGCCGCCGCATCCACGGAGGCAATGGTCACGACACCTTCATCGCTGATATCGATCTGGGTACCGGTTTCTTCGGTCAGTGCACGAATGACTGCGCCACCCTTGCCGATCACGTCACGGATTTTCTCCGGGTTGATCTTGATGGTGATCAGGCGCGGAGCGAAGTCCGACAGTTCGGACTTGCCGGTCGGCAGTGCGTCCTGCATCTTGGCCAGAATATGCATGCGGCCTTCTTTCGCCTGCGCCAGCGCAACCTGCATGATTTCCTTGGTGATGCCCTGGATCTTGATGTCCATCTGCAGCGCGGTGATGCCGTTTGCCGTGCCGGCCACCTTGAAATCCATGTCGCCCAGATGATCTTCGTCACCAAGGATGTCCGTCAGGACGGCGAACTTGCTGCCTTCCTTGATCAGGCCCATCGCGATGCCGGCGACATGCGCCTTCATCGGCACGCCCGCATCCATCAGCGCGAGGCAGCCGCCGCACACCGATGCCATCGAGGATGAGCCGTTGGATTCGGTGATTTCGGAAACCAGACGCACGGAATAACTGAACTCTTCGGGAGAAGGCAGCGCTGCCTGCAACGCACGCTTGGCAAGACGGCCGTGGCCGATCTCGCGCCGCTTCGGCGTACCAACGCGCCCGGTTTCACCGGTAGCAAACGGGGGCATGTTGTAGTGAAGCATGAAGCGGTCCGAGTACTCGCCCATGAGCGCATCAATCTTCTGCTCGTCGCGAGCCGTGCCCAGCGTTGCGACGACAAGCGCCTGCGTTTCGCCGCGCGTGAACAGTGCCGATCCGTGGGTGCGCGGGAGCACGCTGTTGCGGATGCTGATCGGACGCACAGTGCGCGTATCCCGGCCGTCGATGCGCGGCTCGCCTTCGAGAATCTGGGAGCGGACGATGCGCGCTTCCAAGTCGAACAGAATGCTGCCGACTTCCGCGGAGTCCGGCGCTGCCTGGCCCGCTGCTGCGGCCTGCTCCGCTAGAGCGGCGCCGAGCTGAGCAGATACTTCGTTCAGCTTGGCTGTACGCGCCTGCTTGTCCTTGATCTGGTACGCCTCGCGCAGCCTGCCTTCGGCCAGTTCGGTGACACGGGCGATCAATGCCTCGTTCTTCGGCGCGGGCGCCCACTGCACTTCAGGCTTGCCGCCGTCGCGAACGAGTTCGTGAATCGCATCGATCACTGCCTTCATCTGTTCATGGCCGTACACCACGGCGCCGAGCATGACTTCCTCGGACAGCTGATTGGCTTCGGACTCCACCATCAGCACAGCCTGTTCAGTACCGGCGACGACGAGATCCATCTGCGACTTGGGCATCTGGGAAGAAGTCGGGTTGAGTACGTACTGGCCGTCGATATAGCCCACGCGCGCGGCGCCGAGCGGACCACTGAAAGGAATGCCGGCGACGCTGATGGCGGCAGATGCGCCGATCATTGCCGGGATGTCGGGATCGATTTCAGGATTCACCGAGAGGACATGCACGATGACCTGCACTTCATTCAGGTAGCCTTCCGGGAACAGAGGGCGGATCGGGCGATCGATCAGGCGGGAAGTCAGGGTTTCCTTTTCCGACGGACGGCCTTCGCGCTTGAAGAAGCCGCCAGGGATACGGCCTGCGGCGTAGCTCTTTTCGACATAATCGACAGTCAGCGGGAAGAAATCCTGGCCGGGCTTCGCATCCTTGCGAGCGACCACGGTGGCCAGCACGACGGTGTCTTCCACCGACACCATCACGGCACCGGAAGCCTGGCGCGCAATTTCGCCGGTTTCGAGCGTGACCGTATGCTGCCCATACTGGAAGGTCTTGGTAACTTTGTTGAACACGGTGTTTCCTTTCTATTTTTGCCGACAGATTTTCAGGCGCTGTCGTTCACCTCACCACGGATGACCCGTCACGCATGACACGCCATCTTTACTGCATGAAATCACGAAACAGGAATCGCCAAATGGCAAAATGCCTGCATCAGAGACTGACGCAGGCATTTTTCCAGTCAAACTCGCGAATATCGCAAGAGTTTACTTACGCAGACCGAGCTTCTCGATAAGAGCGCGATAGCGATTTGCATCCTTGGTCTTCAGGTAGGACAGCAGACGCTTACGGCGATTAACCATCATGATGAGGCCACGGCGGGAGTGGTGATCCTTGCTGTGGGCCTTGAAGTGGCCGTTCAGTTCGTTGATG
Organism: Noviherbaspirillum aerium; assembly: GCF_008929045.1. GTDB lineage: Bacteria > Pseudomonadota > Gammaproteobacteria > Burkholderiales > Burkholderiaceae_D > Noviherbaspirillum > Noviherbaspirillum aerium. The sequence goes on from NZ_VFAH01000003.1 coordinate 89,843, forward strand.
CGGGCTGTCAGGAGCGCAACCTGCACTTCCGGAGAACCTGTGTCGTTTGTGCCGCGGGCGTTGTCCGCGATGATTGCGGCCTTGTTGATGTTTTCTACTGTCATGACTTACCTTTCACATGCGGTGCACAGAGTCGCAACCCCGACGCACCGTGAACATTTTTGAAATAAACTTGGTCAAAAAAACCAAGACGCGAAGTATAGCGGAATTGGCCCCTTAATTCAAATACTTAGGTAAGTCATCATGTATTTCCTGAAGAAAATGGCGAACTCGACTGCATGCAGGCATATGCTTGCCATGGGCATTCTGGGCATGCTGGCGGCAATGAGCGGATGTGCCTCCCTCATTCCGCCTGCGGTCAATGCCGGCGATAGCGCGTCTGATCTGGTGGCGAAACGCGGGCACCCCACCCACCGCTACAGGGACGGAAACGAAGAGATCTATGAATACATGCAGGGTCCATGGGGGCAGCGGACTTACATGGCCCGGCTTGATGCGACAGGCAGGGTGAAATCGTTTGAACAGGTGCTGACCAGCGAGAAATTTGCATCAATCGAGGTTGGCAAGGCAACGAAGGACACCGTACTGCGGACCATAGGAGCACCCAGCGACACGTCGTATCTCCCGCTGCGCGATCTTGAAGTCTGGTCCTATCCTTACAAGGAGAGCAATGTCTGGAATTCGCTCATGCATGTGCATTTTGACCGGAGCGGCGTTGTACAGCAGATGATGAACGGCCCTGATCCGAGATTTGATCCGGACAGGCGTCTTCCATTCGCATTCGGCGGCTTGCGCTGACCTTTCCCAAATATTGCCACGATGGCATCACATTCATAACCCGCATGAAAAACGCCGGCACTGCCGGCGATTCCACGTTGAGGTCCTGATGCCCTTAGAGCTGCGGATTGAGCCTTTCGGCTTTCGAATGCAGCTTGTTGAGAGCCGACAGATAAGCCTTTGCAGAAGCGACGACGATGTCGGGATCCGCACCGATGCCGTTGACGATGCGGCCCGATTTGGAAAGACGCATCGTCACTTCACCCTGCGACTGCGTACCGGTGGTAATGGCGTTCACCGAGAACAGGAGGAGTTCCGCTCCGCTCTTGGCTTCCGTTTCAATCGCGTTGACCGTCGCATCAACCGGCCCATTGCCCTCGCCCGTGCAGCTCAGTTCCTTGCCGTTCATCGTGAAAACCACCTTGGCGCTGGGTCGTTCACCGGTCTCGGAACGCTGGGCAAGCGAGACGAAGCGATAGAACTCATTGTCATGGGAATGCTGTTCGTCCGCGACGACGGCAATGATGTCTTCATCGAAGATCTCCGACTTGCGGTCCGCCAGTTCCTTGAACCGGGAGAAGGCGGCGTTGATCTCCGTCTCCGATTCCAGTTCAATACCGAGTTCCTCGAGACGTTGCTTGAATGCATTGCGGCCAGACAGTTTGCCAAGAACAATCTTGTTGGCTGTCCAGCCCACGTCTTCAGCCCGCATGATTTCATAGGTATCCCGCGCCTTGAGCACGCCGTCCTGGTGAATGCCGGAGGCGTGTGCAAAGGCATTGGCGCCGACCACTGCCTTGTTGGGCTGCACCGCAAACCCGGTGATCTGGGAAACCAGCTTGGAAGCGGGAACGATTTGCGAAGTATCGATCGACAGGTCCAGTCCGAAATGGTCGCGGCGGGTACGCACCGCCATCACGACCTCTTCCAGTGCCGTGTTGCCGGCCCGCTCGCCGAGGCCATTGATCGTGCATTCCACTTGGCGGGCACCGCCGATGACCACGCCGGCCAGCGAATTCGCCACGGCCATGCCGAGGTCGTTGTGACAATGAACAGACCAGACCGCCTTGTCGGAATTCGGGATGCGCTCTCGCAGCGTCTTGATCATCTGTCCATACAGTTCAGGCACGCCATAACCGACGGTATCCGCGAAATTGATGGTGCGCGCACCCTCGTTGATCACGGATTCAATCACCTTGCAGAGAAAGTCCATGTCCGAACGGCTGCCGTCTTCCGGGCTGAACTCCACATCGTCGGTGAACTGGCGCGCGAACCGTACTGCAAGTTTTGCCTGCTCCAGTACCTGCTCGGGCGTCATGCGCAGCTTCTTTTCCATATGCAATGGCGAAGTCGCGATGAAGGTATGGATCCGCTTGCGCTCTGCGGGAGCCAGGGCTTCCGCGGCACGCGAAATATCACGGTCATTCGCACGCGACAGCGAACAGACCGTGGATTCCTTGATCGTACCGGCGATGGCCTTGATCGATTCGAAGTCGCCTGGCGACGCTGCCGCAAAACCGGCCTCGATGACATCAACACGCAGGCGCTCCAGCTGTTTGGCGATGCGGATTTTCTCGTCCTTGGTCATCGACGCGCCTGGCGACTGCTCGCCGTCTCTCAAGGTCGTATCAAAAATAATCAGCTTATCGGCCATGCTGCACTCCTGTGGGGGTCATTGGAAAAAGGTCATCGCAATCGCCATCTTCATCTCAGCTCCCATCGCGGAACACCATGGGTCGGGACTGCATGACTTGTAAGAGTTGGGAGTCGGTGCGCTTTAGCGCACTAGTAGACGCAGCAGGCCAGGCAGGCTGCCGGACAAGGCGAATGCAGAAATGTGGCTTTCGCGGAACATGCAAAAAACTATAAGCGGATTCTCTCGAAAGCGCAATAAGCGGATTTCCGCGTCGCCATGTCATGTTTTTAAGCGGTAAACGGGGTTGGAAGGCATACATCAGAGGCCTGCCTCTCCGTCCGCATCATCGAGCCGCAGCACATTACTCCGGCGTTTAATCCTTGATATCCGGCGTTTCCGCCTCGGAAGTCTGCACGATGCTGACCGGCTTGCCTTTGAACAGGCGCCAGAAGTAAACCGCGTATCCGGACAGACCATACAGCACAAACATGCCAAACAGCACTTTGGGCGGGTCGCTTGAAATCAGCACGAAAACCAGCACGATAAGGAAGATGGCGATAAAGGGAACCGACTTGCGGAAGTTGATTTCCTTGAAACTATAGAATGGCACATTGGTTACCATCGTCAGCCCGGCATACAGGGTGATGGTCCAGGCATACCATGCCAGATCGGTGCCGGCAAAGCCCAGATCATGCATCAACCAGATGAACCCGGTTACCAGGGCCGCGGAGGCAGGACTAGGCAAGCCTTGGAAATACCGCTTGTCCACGACGCCGATATTGGTATTGAAACGTGCCAGACGCAGTGCCGCACCCGCGCAATAAACAAATGCGGCAAGCCAGCCGAGCTTGCCCATTCCGCGCAGCGACCATTCATACACGACCAGCGCAGGAGCCGCTCCGAAGGAAAGCATGTCGGCAAGGCTGTCATATTGCGCTCCGAATTCGCTTTGCGTATTGGTGAGGCGTGCCACCCTGCCATCCACGCTGTCGAGCAGCATGGCGGCAAAAATCGCCACTGCCGCATAGTCGAACTTGAGATTCATTGCCATCACGATGGCAAAAAAACCGCAAAAAAGATTGGCAGTGGTAAATGCGTTCGGCAGCAGATAAATGCCCCGCCGCCGGGGCGGAGGCAAAGACGATTCGCCATCGGCGGTGCCGCGACCGATGGCATGGTGCAAGCTCCGTTTGTTAAAGCGCGCCTTCGGGAATATCCCGGCGCCGCCCTTCGCCTTGCGACGATTGAAGGTTGCCATGCTGGTTCCGTATCTATGAATAAAAATGCCGACAAGTCTTCGGCGTCGTTGCCGCATCGCGTCGCTGTCCGGACTGCTCCGCGCCTCGCTGCTGAGGCGAATACAAGCCTACTCCATCAATGACTGTCACGATGACTGGCGTCCTGCCGGGAAATTGCCTGATGAGACAGGCATTCCCTATAAGCAAGCGCGTGGCTATTCTAGACGAGCCGCTACCAAATGTAACCCCTTGACATGCTTGCGCCCTGTCCGATGGAATCGGACTTTGGACAGTTCCTCCCCGCAGCTCAACTCCGGATGGACTTTTCTTCAAGCATGTCATGCACCGGGAGCGGCATTATTTGAAACGCACCTTCCCCACCACGCGCGAATTCAGCACCGTTTCCCCTGGCTCGAAACTCGGTTCTTCCACTGCCGCAGGTGCGGCTGCCCCCACACTCATGGGCTTGGCCATGCGCATGTCCGAACGCTCGGCAAAAGCGCCCGACGCTTCGAAATCCACGGTATCCAGCACCGCATCCGACACATTGCGCCCCATGGCTTTGGCAACCGCTGCAATGCGGTCGGTCAGGTTTGCGTATGCGGCGGCAATGCGCTCCTCCTCCAGCTTGCGATTGGTAGCGGGACTCAGGGTGAATTGCAGGCCGCTCAGGGCGAGAACCTTCTGGGCGGCTGCGACTGTCCGCGGCAGCTCCGCAAGACTGGAGGTGGTTACTTCGAGATACTGGCCGACACGCCAGCCGATTGCCTGACGCGGTTTGGTTAAGGGCCTGGGCTGTCCCTCATCCGCGTAGACCGGGTAGGTATAGTAGCCGCCGGTCTTCAATTCGGCCCTGGCATCCTCCTTGCGCAAGATTTCCATGCCCTGCTTCATCTTGAGATTGACGCGCGATGCCGCCGCAGACTTGTCCTTGTCCTGTTCTTCAATCATGAAGCTTACCCGGGCCTCGTCATTCGCGTGGCGCACCTCTCCAAACGCGGGCACGATGACCAGCGTGCCGCTCGTTTGTGCAGCCGCCGGCGCCGCGGATGCCGCTGGCATGGCAGCTTGCGCATGAACGGGCAGCGCATGAATAGCGATTGAAGTCAGCAGAACTCCGGTCAGTACACGGCGCATTCAAATATCTCCGGCAATAAAAAAGGGCTGCACACATGTGCAGCCCCTGCATTCTACCTATCCGCGGCGCATTGATTGTTTGCCGCTCGTAAGCAATGTTACAACTTAGTTCTTGGTCTGGTCGACAAGCTTGTTCTTCTTGATCCAGGGCATCATCGCGCGCAGCTTTTCACCGACTTGCTCGATCTGGTGCTCCGAAGTCAGGCGGCGACGGGAAATCAGTGTCGGGGCGCCAGCCTTGTTTTCAAGGATGAAGCTCTTTGCGTATTCGCCGGTCTGGATATCCTTCAGGCACTGACGCATTGCGTTCTTGGTATCTTCGGTAACAACGCGCGGGCCGGTGACGTACTCGCCATACTCTGCATTGTTCGAGATCGAGTAATTCATGTTGGCGATGCCGCCTTCATAAATCAGGTCAACGATCAGCTTCAGTTCGTGCAGGCATTCGAAGTAAGCCATTTCCGGAGCATAGCCGGCCTCGACCAGTGTTTCGAAACCTGCCTTGATGAGTTCGACGGTACCACCGCACAGAACTGCCTGCTCGCCGAACAGATCGGTCTCGGTCTCTTCACGGAAATTGGTTTCGATGATGCCGGCACGGCCGCCGCCGTTGGCCATTGCATACGACAGGGCGATGTCGCGGGCGCTGCCGGACTTGTCCTGATAAACCGCGATCAGGTGCGGCACGCCGCCGCCCTGGGTGTAAGTGCCGCGCACGGTGTGGCCCGGCGCTTTCGGTGCAACCATGATGACGTCGAGGTCGGCACGGGGAACGACCTGGCCGTAATGGACGTTGAAGCCGTGCGCGAATGCGAGCACTGCACCCTGCTTGGCGTTCGGTGCGACGTTTTCGTTGTAGACCTGGGCGATGTTTTCATCCGGCAGCAGGATCATGATGACGTCGGCAGCCTTGACCGCCTCATTGACTTCCATGACGTTCAGGCCGGCATTCTTTGCCTTTTCCCAGGAAGCGCCGCCCTTGCGCAGTGCAACGGTAACCTTGCAGCCGGAATCGTTCAGGTTTTGAGCGTGGGCATGGCCCTGCGAACCGTAACCGATGATGGTGACATTCTTGCCTTTGATGAGGGACAGGTCGCAGTCTTTATCGTAGAAAACTTTCATGGATCTTCCTAACAGGTTATATAGTTTTGTTTGGTGTGCAGTGTCAGACTTTAAGAATGCGCTCGCCGCGGCCGATGCCGGAGCCGCCCGTGCGGACAGTCTCCAGGATCGCGGTGCGGTCGATCGATTCAATGAAGGCATCGAGCTTCGATTTGTTACCCGTCAGTTCGATGGTGTAAGTCTTCTCGGTGACATCGATGATGCGGCCGCGGAAGATATCCGCGGTACGCTTCATTTCTTCGCGTTCCTTGCCGACGGCGCGCACCTTGATGAGCATGAGTTCACGCTCGATATGCGCGCCTTCGGTCAGATCGACAACCTTGACCACTTCAATCAGGCGGTTGAGATGCTTGGTGATCTGTTCGATCACGTCATCCGATCCGCTGGTGACGATGGTCATGCGCGACAATGTCGCATCCTCGGTCGGCGCCACGGTCAGGGTTTCAATGTTGTAGCCGCGGGCCGAAAACAGGCCGACCACGCGGGACAACGCGCCCGCTTCGTTTTCAAGCAATACGGAAATGATATGGCGCATTACAGATCCTCCGAACCCAGCAGCATTTCAGTCAGGCCCTTGCCAGCCTTCACCATCGGCCAGACATTCTCGGTCTGGTCGGTAATGAAGTTCATGAATACCAGCCGGTCTTTCATGCCGAAGGCTTCGCGCAGCGCCCCGTCAACATCGCCCGGTTTTTCGATCTTCATGCCGACATGGCCGAAGGATTCTGCGAGCTTGTTGAAGTCCGGCAGGGAATCCATGTACGACTCGGAATAGCGGGAGCCGTAATCGATCTGCTGCCACTGGCGAACCATGCCGAGGAAGCGGTTGTTGAGCAGGATGATCTTGGGTGTCAGGTGATACTGCTTGCAGGTGGCGAGTTCCTGGATGCACATCTGGATCGATGCCTCGCCGGTGATGCATGCCACCGTGGCGCCCGGGTTGGCCATCTGCACACCCATTGCGTAAGGCAGGCCGACGCCCATGGTGCCAAGGCCGCCGGAGTTGATCCAGCGCCGCGGCTTGTCGAAGCCGTAGTATTGCGCGGCCCACATCTGGTGCTGGCCGACATCGGAAGTAATGAAGGCGTCGCCCTTGGTGACCTCCCACACTTTCTGCACCACGGACTGCGGTTTGATGACTTCGTTCGACGGCGCGAATTTCAGGCATTCGCGGCCGCGCCACTCGTTGATCTGGCGCCACCAGGCTGCCAGTGACTGCGCATTCGGCTTGGCTTCGGCGGCATCGAGCTGCGACAGCAGTTCGACCAGCACGTCCTTGACGTTGCCGACAATGGGAATGTCCACCTTGACGCGCTTGGAGATCGAAGAGGGATCGATGTCGATGTGAACGATCTTGCGCGGATGTGTCGCGAAGTGCTTGGGATTGCCGATCACGCGGTCGTCGAAGCGCGCGCCAATGGCAATCAGCACGTCGCAGTGCTGCATGGCCATGTTGGCTTCATAGGTGCCATGCATGCCGGGCATGCCGACGAACTTGTCACTGGAAGCGGGATATGCGCCAAGCCCCATCAGGGTATTGGTGCAGGGATAGCCCAGCTTGTCGACCAGCTTGTTGAGCTCGTTGGAGGCATTGGCGAGGATCACGCCGCCGCCGGTATAGATCATCGGACGCTCGGCCGACAGCAGCAGCTGCACGGCCTTGCGGATCTGGCCCGCATGGCCCTTGTCTACCGGCTTGTAGGAGCGCATCTCGAGTTCTTTCGGATACTCGAATGCAGCCTTGTGCATCGTGATGTCCTTGGGAATGTCGACCAGTACCGGGCCGGGACGGCCGGTGGTGGCGATGAAGAAAGCCTTCTTCATCGTCTCCGCAAGATCCTTGACATCCTTGACGAGGAAGTTGTGCTTGACGCACGGGCGGGTGATGCCGACCGTGTCGCACTCCTGGAACGCATCCTGGCCGATCGCATGCGACGGCACTTGCCCGGAAATGATCACCATCGGGATCGAATCCATGTAGGCGGTCGCCAGGCCGGTGACGGCATTGGTGACACCGGGGCCGGAAGTCACGATGGCGACGCCGACTTTCTGCGAACTGCGGGAATAGGCATCGGCCGCATGGATCGCAGCCTGCTCATGACGTACCAGTATGTGCTGGAATTTGTTCTGATTGAAGATGGCGTCGTAGATGTAGAGAACCGCGCCGCCGGGATAACCGAACACGTGTTCGACGCCCTCTTCCGCCAGGCAGCGGACGACCATCTCCGCGCCGGTGATTTCATTGCTACTCATTGCCAGGTTCCTTTCAAGGTCCATTGGAGATTGATCGGATGCTCTCTCCTGCGAAATCGTGCGTGACAACAGCGCCTGGGCGTCCCTTCTTTGTGCGGTCACGCCATTTCGTTGCGCACCAGTAGATGCGATTCAAAATGCCGCTTAACGCGACTCGTTCAGCCGGGGAATCTGGAGTACCGCTACGGTTTTCTCACGCTTGTGGCGTGGGTTAGAGCAAACAGCTTTTAAAAGTAAAGCGCGTCTGATCGGGAGGCGGCATCATGGGCCGCGCGAACAGACTATCCTTCAAGATGGGAAGGGAGTGATACGTTAATGGCTCGCACTCTTTTGGTCAAGCTAAATTGCATTAAATCCGTTAGAAATCAAGCGGTTTTCACAAAAACCATGCACAATTACGCGCGCTTTTGTTAACATGCGCACTGTTTTCACATCGTCTGCCCGCAATTTGCCGCCACGTTCCGCTCCACCTATTCAGGCATACAGAAAAAATGCTCCGCCTCCCTGATGGCAACTGAAAAAGAACTTTCCGACTTCCTCGAAAGCGTGGAACGCCGGGCCTTCAAACAAGCCGTATACGCGGTACGCAAGGATGAATCGGCACTTGATATTGTTCAAGATGCAATGATCAAGCTGGCTGAAAAGTACGGCGACAAACCTCCCGCCGAACTGCCCCTGCTGTTCCAGCGTATCCTGCAAAACACGATCCATGACTACTTCAGGCGTGAGAAGGTGCGCGATACCTGGGTCAGCCTGTTCTCGTCGCTGGGAAGGGAAACCGAGGATTCTGACAACTTCGACATTCTGGAAACCTACGAGGCCGAGGAAGGCACCGAGGCGGCGGAGTCCAGCGCGGACAAAATCGAACGTGAACAGGTGCTCGCAGTCATAGACCAGGAAATTCAAAAGCTCCCCGGGCGTCAACGAGAGGCATTTCTGATGCGTTATTGGCAGGATATGGATGTCGCCGAAACCGCTGCGGCAATGGGCTGCTCGGAAGGCAGCGTCAAGACACACTGCTCTCGGGCGACACATACCCTGGCCCAGGCGCTGCGCGCAAAGGGAATTACCTTATGAACACCAGAGAACTCAATTTCGCGTACAAAATTCGTCACGCGCTCAATGAAAACCTCGATCATCTGCCGCGGTCGACCGCCGATCGGCTGGCTGCCGCGCGCAAGGCGGCCGTATCCCGGAAAAAGCAGGAATCGGCGCTGCGCGCATTATTTACGCGCCCTGTTCTCGCCTCCCGGGGCGCAACCCACGTCTCGGGTGGCCGCCTGGCATGGCTGGGACGCATGGGGCTTGCCGTGCCGCTGATCGCGGTAGCGGTCGGTCTGGCCGGCATCTATCAGTTCGAGCAGCAGCGCAGAATCAGCGACACGGCCGAGCTCGATGCCGAAATGCTTGCCGACGAACTGCCGATTTCCGCCTATCTTGACCAGGGTTTCAACACCTTCCTGGCAAAGCGGGGCGAGTAAGTCATGGATATGCCGCAGACACTGTCGTTATCGGGCATCCGTATCCTGCGGGCCGCATGCTTATCATGCAGCATGATCGCCACCCTGGCCGGTGCAGCAACATTGAATGCTTCCGCACCTCCTGCCTCTTCGGCATCGCCTGCGACCGCTGTACCCGCAGCAGGTTCATCCGCCGCGACTAGGCAACAGCCCAATACGCGCCCGCTGTGGACCGAGCTGACGCCGGCGCAGCAACAGGCCCTCTCCCCTCTGGCCGCGGAATGGAACCAGCTGGATGGTTTTCGCAAGAATAAATGGCTGGCCATCGGCAACAAGTTCGCCGCCATGAAACCGGATGAGCAGCAACGTGTGCAGGAACGCATGCGTGACTGGGTCAGGCTGACACCGGAAGAGCGGCGCACCGCGCGCGCCAATTACACGCGAGCCAAGACACTGGGCTCGGGCCAGAAAAACGAGCAATGGGAAAAGTATCAGCAGTTGCCGGAAGAGCAGAAGAAGGAACTGGCTGACACCCCTGCCGCCAGGAAGCGGGTCACCACGCTTCCCTCGCCCAGCGTTCAACGCAATGCCAGCACCACGCTTCCTCCCATCAAGGCTGCGCCGAAACCGGTGCATGAACAATCGGTGACACCGAAAGTCACAGGCCAGTCCGCAATTTCACCAGTCGCCATTCCATCCAAATAACAACTCAGAAATGCCGCCTGTTACGATGCCCACTTCTTTGAACCCGCCCTCACTGAGACGTCGCCTTGCCAGCATGGTCTATGAAACCATGCTGCTGTTCGGGGTGGTGTTCGTTGCAGGATGGCTGTTCTCCACGCTGCTTGAACAGAAGCACGCACTCTATCTGCGCAACATGCTGCAGGACTGGCTGTTCGTCGTGATCTGCCTGTATTTTGTCTGGTTCTGGACTCACGGCGGACAAACCCTCGCAATGAAAACCTGGCGTCTGAGGGTCGTCACAACGTCCGGTGATGCGCTCGGCTACAAAAGGGCGTTGGGCCGCTATCTTCTGTCATGGATGTGGATATTGCCCGGTCTTGCCGCAGCATGGGCGCTGAACGCAAAAACATGGATGCTGCTGGTGGTTCCCATGATCAACGTCGTTCTCTGGGCACTGACGGCTTATCTCGATCCGCAGCGGCAGTTTCTCCATGACAGGATCAGCGGCACGCGCATTGTGCGGGTGGCGGACAAGCCGGCACAAGTCGAGGCCGCCGCATAGCCACGGGACTGCGTGCGGCGCGGCAGCATTCCCTGTCTGTCGCGATCCGTAATTTCCTCCTGCCACTCGTGCCACTCCTGCCGGGGAGCGCGTATCGACACTGTCTATCCGGTTGATGGCGGCTGCCAGACGCCGTCAACCGATATCATGCCGACAGAGCCGACCGCGGCATACCGCACGCTTCCGGTGAACTGGACGCATCGCCCGCATTACGCGCCAGCTTATTGACAAGATCAACCCAATGCGTCGCTCCATCCTCAAAACCGGCTCGTCATTCGCGAATTCGTTCTGTTAAGCCATGGTTGCACGCATCTGTAAATTCATTCTCCTCGTTCAGTTTATCGCGATCATTGCGATTGCCGGATGTCTGGCCGGCATACTGCACTGGAGCTGGCCGGCCGCTTTGCTCTTCGCATTTTGCTTCGCACTGGCGGTTCGCTTCGTGATCGCGGCAAACAATTTCCGGCTTGCCGCTCGTACGCGCAGCAAGCTTCCGGAACGATATCGGATCGGACCGCTCGCCTTCTGCCGCCTGCTGCTGGGCGAATACCGCGCCACCATGCTGAGTTCGTCATGGAGCATGCCGTTCAGGCGCTTCTGGCGGCGCATGCCGGTACAGCCGCGGGGATTGCCGGTCCTGCTCGTTCATGGCTATGGATGCAACAGCGGTTACTGGCATGGCATGAGCAAGGCATTGTTCAATGCGCACATTGCGCACCAGGCAATTGACATGGAGCCCATCGTCTGCAGCATCGATGAGTACGCCGCACTCATTCATGATGCGATCGAAGCATTGTGCCGCGATACCGGGCATACCCAGGTGGTGGTTGTGGGCCATAGCATGGGAGGACTGGCGGTGCGGGCCTATATGCGCGCTCATGGCCAGCGCCGAATCGCCAGGGCGGTTACGCTGGGCACACCGCACCACGGCACTGCCCTGGCGCATTTCGGGATCGGCCTCAACACGCAGCAGATGTGCTGGACTGCCGCCGAGCAGGGAGGCGTGGCAAGCGACTGGCTGCGCCAACTGGCCGCAGGAGAAGGCGAACGCATTTACCGACTGTTCGTTTCCATCTACTCGCATCACGACAACATCATCTCGCCGCAAACCTCGTCGCGTCTCGAAGGCGCCGTCAATATCGAGTTTCATGCGATCGGTCATGTCGCCCTCGCCCTTGATCCCCGCGTCCAGGCAACGGTAGTTCGCGAAATCCTCGCCGTCCCCGGCCTTCAGCAAAGTACGGCATAGCCTCGATGGCGGCGCGCCCCGCCGCCCTCCTGCGGCAGGCAATGAGCTGCCCCTGCAGGAAGTCGGGCTTCGGCACCGGAACTTTTCCGGCTTTCCGAAAACAGAATGACAAGACGCGATCACCGCCAACGCAGCGGTAGCTTCAATGCCGCGCGGAACCTATTCATTGCCTCACCACAAGGAGTTACACATGAAGCGTTCGATCGCTGCCATCGCATCCGGTATCGTCCTGTCGTTTGGAAATACGTCATACGCCTCGGACCTGGTGGAGACCGCCTCCACCGGCGCCACGTTCAAGACCTTCATCGCTGCGGCTCAGACCGCCGGCCTGGCGAACACGCTGAAAAATTCCGGCCCCTATACGGTATTCGCGCCAACCGATTCGGCATTCAACAAGCTTCCGCCCGACACCTTGCGGACCCTGATGAAAGACAAGGAAAAGCTGGCTGAACTGGTGAGCTATCACATCGTTCCCGGCAAGATCACGGTTGCCGATGTCAAGCCGGGCAAGGTAAAGACCGTGCAAGGCGAAGAAGTGACATTGACCTCCGACAACGGCAAGGTGACGATAGACAATGCCAACGTGATCCAGAGCGACATGATGGCGGACAACGGCGTCATCCATGAGATCGATACGGTCATCCTTCCAAAGAAGTGAGCCCCTGAAGCGCTGCGCCGCAAACCGTCGGCGGTAGAGCCGCTGCTTCCGCGATCCTGGCCATTCCGCGTCCCGGATTTCTCCCGCTCCCTCTCCCGGATGCCAAGCGGCACCAGGGCATCGCGACTTCCGGGCCGGCTGCTTATCCGGAAGGCATCAACGGTGTTATCCTTGCCGCGAAATGAACACAGGAAATGGGAGCCAGCGCTCATGCAACCAAAAGCCCCTCGACGCACGCGTGAGCGGATCCTCGAACTGTCCTTGCGGCTCTTCAACGACTTCGGGGAACCGAACATCACCACGACCGTGATTGCCGAGGAAATGGAGATTTCGCCCGGCAATCTGTACTACCATTTCCGCAACAAGGATGACATTGTCAATTCCCTGTTTGCCCAGTTCGAAACCGAGATCAGCCGCATGCTGGCCGTGCCGGCCGACCGCCGCCCGACCGTGGAAGATGTGTGGCAGTACCTGCACCTGATGTTCGAACTGGTCTGGCGCTATCGGTTCTTCTATCGCGACCTGAGCGATCTGCTGTCGCGCAACCGCAAGCTCGAACTGCATTTCAAGCAGATACTGACGCACGAGATCCAGGTTGCCCAGCAATTGTGCACCGGCTTGCGCGCGGACCAGGCGCTTGAGGCCACGGACCGGGAAATCGAGACCCTGGCGACCAACATGGTCGTGGTGGCCACTTACTGGCTCTCCTATGAATACGTGCGCAATCCTCGCAAGTACACCGAACAGGAAGTCATGGCGGAAGCCCTGGCGCGGGGCTGCTACCAGGTCCTGTCGCAAATCGTTCCCTATCTGCGCGGCGAAACCCGCGTCATGTTCAACAGGCTCGCTGACGAATATCTGCAGAAGCTGAAGTAGGCGGCTGCGGCGCACTCCCGCCATGGCCGCAGCCGCATGGCGCTTTCCGTCAACGGACCCGCATCGCCAACGCGACTCCCGGTATACTCGGATTCCCGTTGATTTTTCCTGTATTGCTCCGCCACGCGCGGCGCATCTGATAGCCCTGGCCTCTATGAAATCAATTTGTATCTATTGCGGTTCATCCGTTGGCGCTTCCCCCGTGTACGCGGACGGCGCCCGCCTGCTCGCCAGGACCATGGTCGACAATAATATCGCCCTGGTCTACGGCGGCGGCAATGTCGGCCTGATGGGCGTGATCGCGGACGAAGTGCTGCGTCTTGGCGGCGAAGCAACCGGCGTCATTCCCAAGGCGCTGATGGACAAGGAAGTCGGCCATGGCGGACTGACGCGCCTGCATATCGTCAAGGACATGCACGAGCGCAAGGCGCTGATGGCGGAGCTGTCGGCGGGATTCATCGCCATGCCCGGTGGTATCGGCACCCTCGAAGAACTGTTCGAAGTCTTTACCTGGGCACAGCTCGGTTTTCATGAGAAGCCGATCGGCCTGCTGAACGTCAATGGCTTTTACAATGGCCTGATCGGCTTCCTCGATCATGTGATCAACGAACGCTTCCTGCGCCGCGAGCAAGCCGAGCTGCTCGTTCATGCGGAGGAACCGGCCGCCCTGGTCGAGATGCTGAAAAACCATCGTCCGCAGCGGCATGCGAAAACCTTCGACAGGGTTACCGCCGGCAAGATCATTTAGCCCGAACTCGGCTCTGTTCCGCAAGGAAGACGTGGCATTCGCTCCTCCCTCCCGGATATCGGCCTCGGACGGCAGAGCCTGAACGGCGCGCCTGATCGCCGTCAGGCATCGAGGGCTTGCCGGAAATCGTCGAGCAGGTCTTCGGTATCCTCGATGCCGACCGACACGCGGATCAGCGATTCGGCGATGCCCATGCTGGCACGCCTCTCCGGGCCCATCTCATAAAAGATGGTGTGGGCGACCGGGATGACCAGCGTCCGCGTGTCGCCGAGATTACTCGCCGGGATGCCAAGCTTTAGGCGGTTCAGGTAATCGAAACAGTCGATGCCTTCCTTGAGCTCGAAGCTGAACAGGCTGCCGTAGCCGGAAAACAGTTCGCTCGCGATGGCGTGCTGCGGATGGGATGCCAGGCCAGGATAATAGACCGCCGCAACACGCTCGTCGGCTTCCAGCATGCGCGCCAGCGCAAGCGCATTCGCGCATTCGCGCTCCAGGCGCAAAGCCATGGTTTCAGAACCGACCGCAATATGGTGCGCGGCTTCCGGCCCGAGCGTGCCGCCGAAATCGCGCAGGCTCTTCGCACGGATCTGAGCCATGCCCCACTGGCTCGGCGTGTACTTCTTGTAGGTTTCAATGATGTTTGGGAACCTGGTCCAGTCATAGAGTCCGGTGTCGGTCAGGCTCCCGCCCAGCGCATTGCCATGGCCACCGATTGACTTGGTCAGCGCATTGACGACCAGACCCGCGCCTACCATCTTCGGCCGGAATAGATAAGGCGACGTCATCGTGTTGTCGACCACATAGAGGATGCCGCGGTCCCGGCACAGCTGACCGATGCGCTTGAGATCGGCGATCTGGGTGCGGGGATTGGCGATCGTCTCCACAAATACGATGCGGGTCGATGGCGTCAGCGCCGCCTCGACATTCTTCACATCGGTCGCATCGACCATGGAAACCTTGACGCCCTGGCCGTTCACCGTCTGCCACAGGCTGTTGGTGTTCCCGAACAGGAAAGCCGAGGACACGACATGGTCGCCTTCACGCAGCAAGGCCTGGGCCACCGCGCCGATAGCCGCCATGCCGGTTGAAAAGCAGATCGTGGCCAGCCCCTGCTCCATCTTGGTGACCTTGTCTTCCAGCGCCGCCACCGTGGGATTACCCTGGCGGCCATAGCGGTATCCGGGCTGCTTGCCCTGGAAGACTTCGGCCAGCTGGCGCGCATCGCGGTAACCGTAAGTAACCGAGGTGTGGATCGGCTTGTGCAGTGAGCCGTGTTCGATCGGCTTCTGGCGATCGCTATGCAGGATGCTGGTGGTGAAACCGTATTTTTTTGTGTCGGTCATGGCGTAAAAAAACCCGCTTGGCTTGCGCAAAAACGGGTCGGAACACAAAACCGTTTTAGCAGCATTTGTCATGGGACTCTACCCGGGCGCCCGCAATCAGAACAAATCGGCGCAGACCCGTATCGTAACGTAAAAAGTAATGAACGCAAAATGGCAAGTGCAGGTCAGTGCGTGAGCGGCATTCCGATGCCTGTTCGGCTCGCTCCATGAAACAAATCGGGCTTGTTTTCCGGCCGGAGCGGAAGAGGTGTTTTGCAGTTAATTGTTACGTTCAAAATATTTTTTTGCACTATTTTTATAACAAGTGATCGTAGTCAAACGGCAGCGATTTTCTGTCACGCATTTGTCTTCAGCCGGTAGCATTGCCCGGGGTCTCACTACTCGAAAAGATTGCAAATTTTTGCCGATGGATTTCAATGAACTGGTGTTGCAAGAAATTCTGGACGCGGTCGTCGTTCTGACACCCGAGGGGAGAATTGCACATTGGACAAAGGCTACCCAACAGGTATGCGGCTATGGCAGCATGGAAGCAAGCGGACAACGGCTGCATGAGTTGCTCATGCCGCAGGAGCTTCATGACGGGCAATTGCATTCACTGGCATTGCTGAAACCGGCCGGCGGATACTGCTACGAGCCGGTGCGCAGGACCAGGAGCGTCGCTTTCATTCACGTCGACATTCCAAGCAAGGCGGTTCATGCGGACAACGGCGCGTTCGCTTATGTATTGAGCAGCCAGAAAGACGTCACGGAACTGAAGGTCAGGCGCGACGCCACATTACTTGAAGCAAAATTCCATGACCTGCTGGATTGCATGCCGGACGGGATGCCGGCCCGCTGCCAGCTGCACGACCGGATCCATGGGCACCATGATCTGCATGGACCGCATGCATCGCATTGCGGCGATTGGTTCAGGCTCCATCCCGATGAACCGCAGCAGACCTGCGGCGATTCTCGCGACGCCTGTCCGGCATCTGGCATGGAGTCGTCTGATTGAACAACTGCATCCCTGACATCGACGACAACCCTGCCAGCATGGGACTGACGGTCTATCTGCCCAACGCAGTTGGAAACCAGGCCATGACCGCGCACGACGGCCTGAGCAGCCTGGCAGACGCACGGCGCGAACGCCCGGACCCGATCATCTGCAACGTTCAACCTCCCGGGTTGAATGGCTATGGCGTGATTGCCATACTCAAGTCGGAGGGAACCCTGGCTTCGATCCTCGCCATTGCGGTGACTGCGCTAGCCATGGCGGAAGACCTGCAGAAACCGCCGGCCGCCCGATTCGACGGCTATGTCAGCAAACCGGTCGAGCCGGAGCGCCTTGTCGACGCAATCGAACAGTTCCTGAAATCCTCGCATGCCGGCAGCCCGCAGCCAG
Organism: Noviherbaspirillum aerium; assembly: GCF_008929045.1. Lineage (GTDB taxonomy): Bacteria > Pseudomonadota > Gammaproteobacteria > Burkholderiales > Burkholderiaceae_D > Noviherbaspirillum > Noviherbaspirillum aerium. The sequence goes on from NZ_VFAH01000003.1 coordinate 106,967, forward strand.
CCCGGGCACCGAACATCCCACAGTAACGCAAAGGAGGCAAAATGGCGACCATACTGATCGTTGACGATCATGTTTTGAACCGGCAGTTTCTCATGGTCCTCCTCGGTTACAGTGGTCACCGGCTGCTCGAAGCCGCCAGCGGCGCCGAGGCACTGGAGCAGGCCGCGAAGGGCCGGCCCGACCTGGTGATTACCGACATCCTCATGCCGAACATGGACGGCTATGAATTCGTCACCCGGCTGCGTGCAATGCCTTCGGTCGCCGCAACGCCGGTCATCTTCTATACGGCGGCCCACCACGATCGGGAAGCCAGCCTCGTGGCGATGTCCTGCGGCGTGCGCTGGATTCTGCCCAAGCCTTCCGATCCGGAGCTGATCCTGAAGACGGTCCAGGAGGCACTCGGCCAGACGGCTCACAACCTACCGGCGGCGCTTGCGGGCCCGGCGCCGGTCGAACCGGCTCACCGCTCCGGACTGGATGACCAGCTGTCGGAATACCTGGTCGAGCTGGAAGCCAGCAGCACCCTGATGTCGGAAATTGCGCTGGAAGGACAAGCCCGGGGTGACTCGGGATCGGCAGAGCTGCAGCACATCGCCCAGCGGCTTGCCAATGCGCTGTCGAGCCTGCAGGGAGTCAGCCTGCGATTGACCGCACTGATCGAGCTCGGCATCGAGCTGACCGCGGAACGGGCCCCCCGGCGCCTGCTGGAGATCAGCTGCCGCGTGGTCAGGGACATCTGCGTTGCCCGCTATTCCGCGATCGGCATCCTCGCAAAGGACCGCCGCCGGCTTGAGCATTTCATGACGTGCGGATTGGATGAAAACGCCGTCGCGCAGCTGGCGCTGCCTGTGCCGGACGCGGGAATTCTTGGCAAGGTGCTTGCGCGGCGGGCGCCCTGCCGCATAAGCAATCCGGATGGTGTTCCCGAGCGGCTTGGACTGCCCTCCGGCCATCCACCGGTGCATTCCATCCTGGCAGTGCCGGTGGCATCACAGGAAAAAACCTACGGATGGCTCTACCTGGCCAACAAGCTCGGCGCGGCGGAATTCACCGAGGTCGATGAGCGGGCTGCTGCGACGGTAGCCGCGCAGCTCGCCGTGGTCTATGACAACCTCATCCTTTACAGCGAAATCGAACACCAGCATGCGCTTCTGAAAAAGGAGGTCAGCGACCGCAAGCAGGCACAGGAAGCCCTGCGCCGCACCTTGCGCGCGCGCACCGTGATGGCTGAATGCAACCATGTGATGGTGCATGCCAGGGATGAGCGTACCTTGCTGCAGGATATGTGCCGCACGGTGGTCGAGGCCGGCAGGTATCAGATGGCATGGATCGGCTATACCGGCGAGGATGGCACGCTCACGCCGGTGGCTCATGCCGGATCCGTACCGGGGATGGACGGCATCGAGCTTGAGCATGCAAGCCGATTCGCCTCCGGCACTGTTTCCAATGTCGCGTCGGCGCTGGTCGACCGGCATGCGCGTCCATGGGTCGTGATCGACATGACGGGTACCGACGGCGCGGTCGATACCTTGCCCGAACCGGCTGCCGTGTCGCTGCCGCTCAAGCATCAGGAGCAATTGTTCGGCGTGCTGACGATTTACGAACAGGACGCCGGCGCCTTCGACAGCGAGCAGATTGCGATGCTGGAGGAACTGGCGGATGACATTTCCTACGGCGTCGCCAGCCTGCGCACCAAGCGGGCGCGTGAAAAGGCCGAGACCGATCTGCGGGTGACGGAGGAAAAGCTGTCCAGCATCCTGGATTCGATCGACAACGTGGTCTGGTCGGCAACCGACAGAGGTTTCATTTATCTCAACTCCATCGTCGAAAATCTGTATGGGAGGCCGATAGAGGATTTCTTCCGCGACCGCGATCTATGGTTCGAGTCCGTGCATCCCGAAGACCGGGCCGCAATGCGTGCCGGCCATGCCCGGCTTGCGCATACCGCCAACCTGACGCATGAGTACCGCATCGTTCGTCCGGACAACACCATACGCTGGGTCGAGGAACGCGCGCGGGCGATCCGCGACGAACGCGGCCGGCTCCTGCGCTACGACGGCATTGCCATCGATATCAGCGAACGCAAGCAATACGAGGCGCGCATCGAATACCTGGCCGACCATGATGCGCTGACGTCGCTGGCCAACCGCAATCTGCTCGGTGACCGCATTACGCAGGCCATGGCTCACGCGCGGCGCAATGCGCAGATGCTCGCCCTCCTCTTCCTCGACCTGGACCGCTTCAAGAGCGTCAACGACAGTCTCGGCCACATGCTCGGCGATAACCTGCTGCTGGAAGTATCGAACCGGCTGCGGCAGGTGGTGCGCGAAGGCGATACGGTGGCGCGCCAGGGCGGAGACGAATTCATCATCCTGCTCACCGATATCCAGCGACCGCAGGATGTGGCGGCCGTGGCACAGAAGATTTTCGACGTGTTCGAAAAGCCGTTCCTAGTCAAGAACCATGAATTGTTCATTACCACCAGCATAGGCGCGACGCTGTATCCGGACGACGGCGAAGATATCCAGACCCTGTTGCGCAACGCCGACACGGCCATGTACCGGGCCAAGGAAGAACAAGGCAACGCCTTCCAGTTCTATTCGGCCGAGATGAGTGTGCGCGCCCTCGAACGCGCCTCTCTGGAAAGAGCCCTGCGCCGCGCCCTTGAGCGAAACGAGTTCGAGCTGTTCTACCAGCCCAAGGTCGATGTACCCTCCGGCCGCATCATTGGCGCCGAAGCACTGATTCGCTGGCACCATCCCGACATGGGGCTGGTGCCGCCCACCCGCTTCATTCCCATGGCAGAGGAAATCGGACTCATTGTCCCGATCGGCAACTGGGTCATCCAGACCGCATGCGCACAAAACCGCGCCTGGCAGGATGCCGGGTTGCCTCCGATCAGCATCTCGGTCAACCTGTCGGCTCGCCAGTTCAATCAGGAGGGATTGGTGCAATCGGTTGCCGACGCGCTCGACAGCATGGGGCTCGAAGCGCACCACCTTGAACTTGAGCTGACCGAAAGCATCGTGATGAACAGCGCCGAACTCTTCATCAACAAATTGCATGAACTGCAGAACCTTGGGGTGCAGCTGTCGATCGACGACTTTGGCACCGGCTATTCAAGCCTCAGCTATCTGAAGCGTTTTCCGCTGCATCATCTGAAGATCGATCAGTCCTTCGTGCGCGACCTTGCCACCGACGCCGATGACGCTGCCATTACCAGCACCGTCATTTCACTGGGACACAGCCTCAACCTCCGGGTGATTGCGGAAGGCGTGGAAACCGAGGAACAGGTTGCCTTCCTGCGCGAGCATCAGTGCGACGAAATGCAGGGATACTTTTTCAGCAAGCCGCTTCCGGCGGGGGAATTTGCGCATCTGCTGCAGCGGCATTAAATGTAGAGCGGATTGCAGGTGGGTGTATGGAAGAATCGGCCTGCCCTGGGTGGGATGCAGGGCAAGCCGAGGCGACCATACACCCGTCTGCAAACAGCTTAACTATGCCTGATGCTCCTCATTTGGGCATGCAATGGACAGCAATGGGCAGCAATGGGGAAACAAAAAAGCCCGCGACATGATATCGCAGGCTTTTTGTTATTTCGGCAGTCCGGAAGTCAGGACATCCGTCGTCAATCAACGCGTGCCAGGTTCAAGGCAAGCTGGGAACGTACCGCATCCTCGATCACCGGCTTTGGATTGTTGCGCACATATTCGATGCGGTCGAGGTAATCGCGCGAGATGTCGCCGGTGATATAAATGCCGTCGAAGCAGGATGCCTCGAAGTCCTTGAGCGCCGGATTGATATCCGAGATCGAGCGCTTGAGCGCATCGACATCCTGGTAGACCAGCGCATCGGCCGTGATTTCGCGGCAGACTTCTTCCTCGCTGCGGCCATAGGCGATCAGCTCGTTGCGAGTCGGCATGTCGATGCCGTAGACGTTCGGGAACATCACCGGCGGCGCCGCCGATGCAAAGATCACCCGCTTGGCGCCGGAGTCGCGTGCCATCTGCACGATTTCGCGGCTGGTGGTGCCGCGCACGATCGAATCGTCGACCAGCAGCACGCTCTTGCCCTTGAACTCGCTGCTGATGGCATTGAGCTTCTGGCGAACCGATTTCTTGCGCAAGCCCTGGCCCGGCATGATGAAGGTGCGGCCGATATAGCGGTTCTTGATGAAGCCTTCGCGATAGTCGAGATTGAGCTTGAGCGCGAGTTCCATCGCCGCGGGACGCGAAGAATCCGGAATCGGCATAACGACGTCGATATCGCCGGCCGAGAACTGGCGCTTGATTTTTTCTGCCAGGTATTCGCCCATCTTCAGGCGCGAAGCATACACGGAGGCGCCGTCGATGACGGAATCCGGCCTCGCCAGATAGACGAATTCGAATGCGCAGGGATTGAGGATCGGGTTGTCCGCGCACTGCTGGTTGTACAGCTTGCCGTCGAGATCGACGAAGATGGCTTCGCCGGGCAGCACATCGCGCAGGAAACGGAAACCCAGCCCCTCGAGCGCAACAGATTCGCTGGCGATGATGTATTCGGTGCCCTTGTCGGTTTCATTGAAACCGATGCACAGCGGACGGATGCCGAAAGGATCGCGGAATGCCAGCAGGCCGTACCCGGCGATCTGGGCAACGACGGCATATGAGCCGCGTACGCGCTTGTGCAGGACAGTGACTGCCTTGAACAATGCCGACGGATCCAGTGAATAGCCGGTCGTGGCCATCTGGATTTCATGGGCCAGCACGTTGAGCAGGACTTCGGAATCGGAGTCGGTGTTGACGTGGCGACGATCGTTCTTGAACATCTCGATCTTGAGCTGTTCCCAGTTGGTCAGATTGCCGTTGTGCGCCAGGATGATGCCGAACGGCGCATTGACGTAGAAGGGCTGCGCCTCCTCTTCGCTCGACGAACCGGCGGTCGGATAGCGGACCTGGCCGATGCCGGCATTGCCGGGCAGCGAACGCATGTTGCGTGTGCGAAACACATCCCGGACCAGACCATTGGCCTTGTACATCGAGAAGGTATTGCCATGATTGGTCGCGATACCTGCCGCATCCTGACCGCGATGCTGCAAGAGCAGCAGCGCGTCATAGATCAGCTGGTTGACCGGACCTTGGGAAACAACGCCAACAATGCCACACATGGTGGACTCCTCAACTAAGACAATTCAAAAGCTTACGTGCCTGACCCAATCGCCTGGCAGATAGGGTGTAACCGTTTTCGCAGCCGTTTCGGCCAATGGACTGAGCAAGGCTTCCTTCCAGAAAGCCTGTTGCGGGACCGCCGTCATGCCGCATACAAGCACTACCGCCAGCACGATCACCAGTCCGCGTCCCAGACCGAAGAGGCCGCCCAAGCCGCGATCGGCCAGCGTCAGGCCGCTCGCCTTGATAACAGCATCCACCGCCATGCTCAGCAGCATCATCAGAAGGCGCACCCCAATGAAAAGGGCAATGAATGCCGCGATCAGGCGTGTCGTGCTGCCGGGAATCATGTCGGGAAGTAGTTTGGCCAGTTCCTCGCCATACGCATTCGCCACCACCAAGGCGACGATCCAGCTCAGCAAGGACAGGATTTCCTTTACCAGGCCCCGCAAGGTGCTGATGACGATCGAGCAGATCAGCACAAAGACAACGAGATAATCAAAAACCGTCACGTCGGCCTGTGCCCCATGCTCAGGCCGGCACCAGAGTGCCATTCAAGCCAAGCTTGACGATTCTTGCACGAACCTTCTCCGCCTCGTCCTTGTTGGTGAACGGTCCAACCCGGATACGGGTGCGGTCACCGGTATCGGTAGCCACGGTCTGCGTGAATGATTTGATGCCGGCGTCCTTCAGTTTGGTTTGCAGCTCATTGACCTTTTCCTTGGTCGCAAGTGCCGCCACCTGGATTACAAATTTTCCGGAATTTTTTTCGCTGGAAGGATCTGGCCTGCCTTCCAGCAAAGCTTTTGCACGCGCGGCTTCGGCAAGTTTTTCCGCCTGCTTGGCATCGGTCTTGTCAGACTTATCAGACTTGTCAGCTTTGTCGGATTTCGGCTCGGGTTTTGATTCCGGCTTCGGCTTGGCTTCATGTTTCGGCTCGGGCTTGACTTCGGCCTTGGCAACCGGTGCAACCGGCTTTGCCTGCTCGTCCTTGGAAACGGCGGCCTGCTTCGGTGCCTCCGCTTTCGGCGCCGGCGATGGTGCGGCGGCAGACGGCGCGCCGATATCAGCCGGGTCGACGACCTCTTCCTTCGGGTCGAGCGCAGCGCTTGCACTCACGCCGGTCGAGGCCTGCGGCGCTGAAGACGCGGCGCCGGAGCTGGATGGTGCGTGCGGCTTGTCCTTGGAGGGAATCTGGATGGCGATATCGTCTGCGATCGGATTGGGCTCGGAATCCAGCAGCATTGGCAAACCGACCACAGCGGCCAGCACCAGCGCCACGGCGCCGATCAGCCGGCGTCGCGCCCGCTTCTTTTCAGGCAAGACCGGATCGGCCTGCCCGGCGCCTTGCGCCTGCGGCTTGTCCGGACGGCGCTTGCGGCTGCGTACCGCCTTGGATTCTTCTTCAGCGCGCGAATAAAACGCGCTGTCATCGGAAGCGGATTCCTGCTTGTTTTTGCGGAAGGACGAGAACAAGCTCATGCGATAAAAAGTGTCGGTAAATTCAGTGGTAGCTGGAGAGCTTGAAAAAACATTACTGCTTTCAGCCAGCCCCTTCGGATCTTTTCGCCTGCATCACGCCGGCGACAGTCAGGAATGATCCGAAAACCGCAATTCTATCATTCTCGCCGGCCCTGCTTCGTGCATTCGCGAAAGCTGTGGCGGGAGAGGCGAAAGTTTCAATCGAGCGTTCGGCACCTGCTCCGCTCTGCGGCACGATTCCGGCATCCAGCAGCCTCTGCTTCAAAAATTCGGCGCTCGCCGCGCGTGGAATCGGCAGATCGGTGAGGCACCAGTGATCGATACGATCCTTGAGTTGCGCAATGACGCCGTCGATATCCTTGTCCTGCATGGCTCCGAATACGGCATAGGTATAGGGATGGAAGCCCATGTTGTCGAGATTCTGCGCCAGCGTGGCGGCCGCGTGGGGATTGTGCGCGACATCGAGGACAACCGTCGGCCGTCCCGGCAGCACCTGGAAGCGACCCGGCAGATCCACCATCGCCAGTCCGGTTCGCACTTCCTGGGCGCCAACGGGCAGCCGATGGCGCAGCGCCTCCAGCGCCGCGAGCGCGGCCGATGCATTGAGCAGCTGGTTGGCGCCGCGCAGCGCCGGATAGCCGAGCGAGTTGCGCCGCTGTCCGCGCCCGCCATAGCTCCACTGCTGCTTGTCGCCGGAATAATTGAAGTCGTGTCCGAACAGCCAGAGGTCGGCGCCAATGGCATGCGCATGATCGACCAGGGACTTTGGCGGAACCGGGTCGCCGCAGATGGCGGTACGGCCGCCTCGGAAAATACCGGCCTTCTCGAAACCGATTTTTTCGCGGGTATCGCCGAGGTATTCGGTATGGTCGATATCGACACTTGTCACAATCGACACATCCGCATCGATCACATTGACCGCATCGAGCCGCCCGCCGAGCCCGACTTCAAGAATGACCGCATCGAATCCGGCCTGCGCGAACAGGCGCAGGATGGCGAGCGTGGTGAATTCGAAATAGGTCAGCGAAATATCGCCGCGCTGCGCTTCCACGGCGGCAAACTGTTCCGTCAGCATGCTGTCCGACGCCGGTTCGCCATTGATGCGTGCCCGTTCATTGAAGTCGATCAGGTGCGGCGAGGTGTACAGTCCGACGCGATAACCGGCCTGCAGCAGGATGGCTTCCAGCATCGCGCAGGTGGAGCCCTTTCCATTGGTGCCGCCCACGATGATGACCGGGCAATCGAAATGAATGCCAAGTCTGTCCCTGACCTTGCCCACGCGTTCCATCCCCATGTCGATCGCTTTGGGATGCATGGATTCAAGTTGGGAAAGCCAGTCGGCCAGGGTTGCGGGTTGCGTTGTCATGACTTTTTGCGGCAATGGATAGGATGTTCAAATGCAAGACGGCGAACAAGGCAGGTACGGCGACTTGCGTCGTGCCGTAGCTGTCTTGTTCGCCGTTCCGGCGCCCGGCCCGAATATCAGGCCAGCACTTCTGCGGGCTGGTTCTGCAGCAATGCCAGCAGATGGGCGATTTCCTCGCGCATCTTGCGACGGTCGACGATCATGTCGACCGCGCCTTTCTGCAGCAGGAATTCGGCACGCTGAAAGCCTTCAGGCAATTTTTCCCGGACCGTGTTCTCGATCACCCGCGGCCCGGCGAAGCCGATCAGTGCCTTCGGTTCGGCGATCACGACATCACCCATGAAGGCGAACGATGCCGAGACACCTCCCATGGTGGGGTCGGTAAGCACGGAAATAAAGGGCAGCTTCTTTTCCGAGAGCTTGGTCAGCATGGATGTCGTCTTGGCCATTTGCATCAAAGACAACAGTCCTTCCTGCATGCGGGCGCCGCCGGTCGCGGTGATGCAGATGAAAGGCACCTTCTGGTCCAGCGCCGCCTGGACGCCGCGTGCGAAGCGCTCCCCGACCACCGAACCCATGGAGCCGCCCATGAACTCGAATTCGAAACATGCGACGACGACCGGCAGTGTCATGATTGCGCCGCCCATGACGATCAGCGCATCGGTCTCGCCGGTGGCTTCCATTGCATCCTTGAGGCGATCCGGGTATTTCTTGCTGTCCTTGAATTTCAGGGAATCGACCGGCAGGGCTTCCTGGCCGATTTCATAACGGCCGCCGGCGTCGAGCAAGGCATCGAGGCGCTCGCGTGCGCGAATGCGCATGTGATGATCGCATTTCGGGCAGACATGAATGTTCGACTCGAGGTCCGTGCGGTACAAGACAGCTTCGCAGGACGGGCACTTCACCCACAAGCCCTCCGGAACCGATTTGCGGTTGCCGGAGTCGGAACGCTGAATGCGCGGGGGAAGCAGTTTTTCAAGCCAACTCATCGTGACCTCTTTTGATTTTTGGGGTGGGCGCATTGTACCGCTCGGCTTGCTTTGCGCCAATATCGGCTTGACGAAGGCAGCGCATGAAAATCATGCCTTTTCGTCAAGTGCCTGCCTTATTCCGGTGATAAACGATTGCACCGCCTCGACTGCCCTTTCCTGCGGCGTGTTCTCCAGTTCCTGGATGATGCGGCTGCCAATGACCACTGCATCCGATACGGACGCAATCGCCTTCGCCGTGGCTCCATCCCGGATGCCGAAACCCACGCCGACCGGCACCTGCACATGTTTCCTGATCTGCGGGATCTTGCTCGCCACCGCATCCAGGTCGAGGTGCCCCGAACCGGTGACGCCCTTGAGCGAGACGTAGTAGACATAACCGCTCGCGATCTTGCCGACTTGCGCGATCCGCTCGTCGGTCGATGTCGGCGCCAGCAGGAAGATCGGATCGAGTCCGTTCCGCTTCATCAATGCGGCGAATTCCTCGCACTCCTCGGGCGGATAATCGACCACCAGCACGCCGTCGACGCCCGCCTCCCTGGCGGCAAGAATGAAGGTTTCGGCGCCCATTCTTTCGATCGGATTGGCATAGCCCATCAGTACCACCGGCGTCGCCTGGTCGACGGTGCGGAACTCTCTCACAAAGCCGAGTACATCGCGCATGCCGACACCCTGAGCCAGGGCGCGCTCGGACGCGCGCTGGATGACCGGGCCGTCAGCCATTGGATCGGAGAAAGGCACGCCGAGTTCGATGATGTCGGCACCGCCCGCCACCAGGCCATGCATCAATGAAACCGTGAGGCCTGGCGAAGGGTCGCCCGCAGTAATGAAGGGAATCAGGCCTTTGCGGTTTTGTTCGGCAAGTGCGGTCAGCGTATTCTTTATTCTGGACATGATTGGTCTCTGTCTTGTTGTTCGGCCACGTATTCAAGTCGGGCACCCTTGCGGGCGCCGGCGACTTTCAGACTGGCAAGGACGTATGTGGTGTGCGCAACGCTTTTCAGAATGTTTTCTTCATACGTTCGGCGACGGTATGCATGTCCTTGTCGCCGCGGCCGGAAAGGTTGGCAAGAATGATCTTGTCCTTGGGCTGAGTGGCTGCGAACTTTGCCGCATAAGCCAGTGCGTGGCTCGATTCGAGCGCCGGTATGATGCCTTCGATACGGCAGCAATTATGGAAGGCTTCGATGGCCTCGTCGTCGGTCACGGACACGTACTGTGCGCGGCCGGCGTCCTTGAGCCACGCATGCTCCGGCCCGACGCCGGGATAATCCAGGCCGGCCGAGACGGAATGTGTCTCGATGATCTGGCCGTTGTCGTCCTGCAGCAGGTAAGTGCGGTTGCCATGAAGCACTCCCGGCGAGCCTGCGATGAGCGATGCGGAGTGCTTGCCGCTCTCGAGGCCCTCCCCCGCCGCCTCGACGCCGATCAGCTGCACGTCCTTGTGGTCGATATACGGATAGAAAATACCCATGGCATTGGAGCCGCCGCCGATGCAGGCCACGACATAGTCGGGCTGCCTGCCCGCCATTTCCGGCATCTGCACCAGGCATTCCTTGCCGATCACTGACTGGAAGTCGCGGACCATCATCGGATACGGATGCGGACCGGCAACGGTGCCGATGATGTAGAAGGTATTCTCGACATTGGTCACCCAGTCGCGCATGGCTTCGTTGAGCGCGTCCTTGAGCGTCTTGGAACCGGATTCGACAGGTACCACCTTCGCACCCAGCAATTCCATGCGGTAGACGTTCTGCACCTGGCGCTTGACGTCTTCGCTGCCCATGTAAATCACGCATTCCAGGCCGAAACGCGCGCAGATCGTGGCTGTGGCGACGCCATGCTGGCCGGCGCCGGTTTCCGCGATCACGCGCGGTTTCCCCATGCGCTTGGCCAGCAGGGCCTGGCCGATCACGTTGTTGATCTTGTGGGCGCCGGTATGGTTGAGGTCTTCCCGCTTGAAGTAGATCTGCGCACCGCCCATCATCTCCGACCAGCGTCTTGCATGATAGATCGGGCTGGGGCGGCCGACGAAGTGCTTCAGTTCGCGTTCGAATTCAGCGAGGAACTCCGGATCGTTCTGGTAATGCGCATAGCCGTTCTTGAGTTCGGTCAGCGCATGCGTCAGGGTTTCCGACACGAAGGTGCCGCCATAGGGGCCGAAATGCCCGCGTGCGTCGGGAAGGTTATAAGGCGCGGTCTGGTGCAGGGCGGTAGTAGCGAGCGGCTGGCGCTCGCTGAAATTGCCAAGCGAGTTGAATTCTTTCATGGTCGTCCTCTTTCAAACTTTGCGACAAGGCGCTCGCAGTCGAGCGATCGCCTTCGGTCTGTTCATGGATGGATATTGCTTGCCGGTTCAGGCGGCGTCCCGGCGTCCGCGGCCGCCATTGCAAAGTCATCGCAACGGGCCACCTTGACGGCGGGGCGAACATGTCTCCGGTGGCATCATGCGGCGCATCCTAATGCGTGGCGCCACCTCGCTAGGTATTTCTCTGGGCGTCGGCCAGGCAGACAGCCCTAACGAAAGCGGTAATCTTTGCGGGATCCTTGATGCCTTTGGAGAGTTCGACGCCGCTGCTGACGTCGACGGCGTGCGGCCGTACCTGAAGCACCGCTTCAGTGACGTTTTGCGCGCTCAAGCCACCACTCAAAACGACCCGAGGCGCGAGCTCTTTTGGGATGAGAGACCAATCGAAAACCTTTCCACCGCCGCCATAACCGTCGACAAGGGCGTCGAGCAGCAAACCGGCAAACAAGGGGCCGGCGGCGCGGTAACTTTCATCGTATTTTAGCAAATCGGCGGCGGTCATATCCGGCCCCACCCGAATCGCGCGCATGAACGGGCGGGAAACCGCCTCGGCCGCCGAGCGGCATTGTTCCGGCGTTTCATCGCCATGGAATTGCAGCATGGACACGGGCGCGATGCGGACCACTTCCCTTACTTCGTCCGGAGAAGCATTGACGAACAGGCCGACCGTAGTGATGTAGGCCGGAACAGCGGCGATCAGGGCAGCCGCAGCCTCCGGCGCGATATAGCGGGGACTCTTGGCATAAAACACAAAACCGATCGCGTCGGCGCCGGCCGCAATAACGGCCTGCAGGTCCTGGGGACGGGTAATGCCGCAGATCTTTGCTCGGGTACGGGAAGTCATGGAATCGAAAATGGGAAATCGGACAGCCGTATTATGCGCCTGAGGCGGGACGGCTTGCTAAAACCATGGCAGCGCGGAAGAACCCTCCTGCGGCAACGCCCACTTGGCATCGTATTCGATTCTCGCCAGGTACAAGCCGTCCGGCATGAATGTCGGTGCGGCCAGGCTGCGATCACGCTTGTCGAGAATGCCGGCCAGCCATTGAGGAGACTGATTCCCGTTTCCCACCACGATCAGGGATCCGACAATGTTGCGCACCATGTGATGCAGGAAAGCGCTGGCGGTCAGCGTGAATACGATGAGGTCGCCGCGCCGCTCTATGCGGATGTCATGCATGGTTTTAACCGGCGACTTGGCCTGGCATTCCGCCGCCCGGAACGCCGAGAAATCATGCGTGCCGAGCAGGCATGCTGCGGCTTCCCGCATTGGCTCCACCTGCAGGGGACGAAACACCCAGCCAGCCTTGCCGGCAAGCAGCGGCATGCGCACGGGATGGTTGTAAAGCGCGTAATGGTAGGTCCGGGAACGGGCGCTGAAGCGTGCGTGGAATGCCTCTTCTCCGCTACCGTCCACTTCCTTCGCCCAGCGAATAGCGATAGAGGCAGGCAGGAAGGCATTGACGCCGCGCACCCAGGAAAACGTATCACGCTTGAGGTCGGTATCGAAATGCACTACCTGTTCCAGCGCATGCACCCCGGTATCGGTGCGCCCGGCGCAGGTGGTGGAGATGTCGGTCAGAGCAAAACGCTTGATCGCCGATTCCAATGTGTCCTGCACGGTCTTGCCGTGGGGCTGCGTCTGCCAGCCATGCCAGTGGGCGCCGTCATACTGGACGCCAAGCGCAATGCGTTTCAATTCCACTCCAGTTCATCCAAAAAGAAAACGGGCGCAAGCTCGGCTGCGCCCGTTTTTCATTCGCCGTGCAACTCAGGCAAGTTCAAGCAGCAGGGATTTGGCCCGCTCGCTCTGTTCCGGACTGCCGCCCTTCAGCACTTCATCAAGAAGTTCACGCGCGCCTTCCTTGTCGCCGATTTCCTGATAGGCGATGGCCAGGTCGAGCTTGGTTTCCATCTCCGCGCTGTTGATGCTCAGATCAAGGTCATTCAGCCCGTCTGCGTCAAGTCCTCCGGTAGAGCCCGAAAGATCGTACTGGGATGAACCACCCGCGTCCTTCGGGTTGAGTTCCAGGCTGATCCCGGACAGATCGAAATCCAGCGGGTCACTGGAAGCACCTGCGGAGGCTGGTGCCGGCGTGTCGGACACTTCGCCGAGTTCAGGGATATCGAGATTGAACGGCGACGGCGCAGCAGGCAAGTCGACGTTCAGCGCGAACGGGTCGTCGGTGTTTCCGTCAGCCTTGGCACTTGCCGCCGGGTCGACATCATCCAGCGAGAAATCGAGATCCTTGATTCCCGGAAGGTCAATGGGTTCCGCCGGCGCCGCTGCCTGGTTCTGAAGATTCGGCAGGTTCAACTCGAAGTCGGCCAAGTCATCGTCTGACATCTCCGCCTCGGCAGTATCCGCGGCAGGCTTGAAGGCACCGACTGTTTCGGCCGGCTTTTCCTTGTCTGTGGAAAGCGAATCGAGGAAATCAAAATCGATGGAGCTCAGTTCAGGAAGCGGTTCCGCTGCAGCGGCAGGTGTCTGCGGCATCGATGGCACCGGAGTCATGTTCAGGCCGTCGAGGTCGAAGTCCAGGTCGTTGGACAAGGACTCGGGCTGTTCCGGCTCCGCCTTTGCTTCCGTGCCTGCATCCGTTCCGATGTCCAGTTCACTCATCGGTTCGAAATCGAGTTCGTTCTTGCCATCTGACGGCGCGTCTTCCCTGGCGTCTTTCACATCGGCAGGAACGTCCGCCGGCATCCCGGTATTGGTGAAGTACGACGTATCGGTCTCGAGCGAATTGATGGCCTGCAGCGTAGAGTTGTCCGTTTGGGTCGAGGAAAGCAGCGTTGCGAGCCCCTGCTCTTCCAGCGGCCGCGTCGGCGCCAGCAGTCCGTCTTCCGGCTTCTCGTCCGCATCGGACTTGCCGCTCGCATACAGCGGATTATTCGGATCGATGGCGACGCCCAGGGCGACGGCCTGTGCCCATTCCGGACCCTCGCCCTTGGTCAGGCCATAGAGTTCGGTCGCCAAGACCTCAAATGCACGCAGGTCCTTGCGGTTGGAGTAGATTTCGAGGAGCTTGACACGAACCGCATGGCGCTCTGGCTGGGTGCGCAAAGCCTCTTTGAGAATTTCTTCCGCCTGCGCATCCCGTCCGTAAGCGATGTAGACATCGGCCTCGGCCACCGGATCGACTTCATTGGAGTCGAGCTGGCTTGCCGACGGCGTGAAGCTGGAGTTGAACACGCTGTTGTTGGTATCGACCGTCTGACCGCCGGTGGAGCCGAAGAGTGAATTTGCCTTCAGGCTGGAATCGGTAATAAGACTGTCTTCGAACTGCTTGCTTTCCTTTTTGCGCCGGGCACGATAGATGCCCAGTGCGCCGAGGGCGACGAGCAATGCGCCGACTCCCGGCAGGGCCAGCGGATTCTCGGTCAGCGATTCGATGAAACTCGGCTCCGGCGGTGCAGGCGGCGGAGTCAGCGGCTTGGCTTTTGCGGGAGCGGGAGTTGCCGGTGCGGCGGCAGTTGGCGCAGGCGCTTCCGCCGGTTTTTCGGCCGGCGCGGATGCGGCCGGTGCTGATTCGGCCGGTGCGGATGCGGCCGGTGCGGCAGGAACGTTTGCTGGGGTTGGGGTTGATGGTGCTGGTGCGGCTGCAGACGGCGCAGCAGCCACAGCGCCGGCGGCGGCCTTGCCTCCATCGGCAAGCGGCGCTTCGGCTTGCTTCTGCTGTTCTGCCAAGCTCTTGTTCTTGACCTCAAGCAGTTTTTGCAGCTCGCTGACGTTCTTTTCCAGTTCCTTTACGCGCATGTTGGCTTCAGCGGCCGCCTTTTCCTGCGCAATGCGATCCTCGGCGGACCCGCCGGCGGCGCGCTTGTCCGCATTGGCGCCGGCTGCCGGCATGGCATTGGACAGCTTGAGTTTGTCTCGGGAATCCGCCGCAGGGGACGACTGCTCTTCGACTTTGGCATTGATCCTGCCGCCGGCGCTCTGCCGGCCTTCGCCGGATTTCTGCGCGGAGCCCGCAGCCACCTGTCCGGCGAGCTTGCTGCGGTAATTATTGAAGTCCGCAGCCTGGGCCACGACAATGCTGCGTGCTTCCGTTCCGCTGACCGCCCTGGCGGTGTCCTCGCCGGGAACGGACAGGATCTGGCCAGCCTTGAGGCGGTTCATGTTCTCGCCGGCGAATGCATCGGGGTTCGTACGGTACAGCGCCACCAGCATCTGGTCCAGTGAAACACCGCTCGGCTTTACGCGCCCGGCGATGCGCGCCAGGGTATCGCCGCTGCGTACCTTGTAATCGCCTGGTGTCCCCGCAGCCGGTTCCTCGCCTGTACGCGTCGCACGCGGTGCTGCAGGGACCGGAGCAGGAGTGGAGGCAGCCGCCGACGCACGGCGTCCAGGCGCGGCCTCGGCACCCTGCTGTGCAGGCAGGCTTTGCTGCTGCGTCCTTGCCGCCGTATCAGGAATACCTACCGTCGACGGAGCGACTTGCGCAGACTGGGCGGTGCGCAGGTCGGCGGGGTCCAGCAGGAAGGTGTATTCACGGACAAGGCGTCCGTTCGGGCCGGACATCTCGAGCAGCAGATCGACGAAGGGTTCATTCAACGGCTGGCCGGAAGTAACACGAATCACGGGACGATCGCCACGCTGTTCGACAGAAAACCTCAGGGATGCCAAGGCAGCGTTGTAATCGATGTTTGCCTGACGAAAGGTTTCGGGAGAGGCAAGCCGCGCCGTCAGGGAGCCGAGCTCGCCCTTGGAAACGGACGTTAACTCAATTTCTGCACGCAATGGCTGCCCGAGGGATGACAGCACCGTCAGTTTGCCTAATCCGGCGGCATAGGAACTGGAAAACAGCAATGCCGACGCAACGGCGGCACTGATCGTTTTCAAAGTGAATGCGCGGATTGACGGTTGCTTTTGTGAATGCATGTTGGATGGCATAGGGGGCATTCCGTTTGCGGAGATGGCGAGGTGGCGGGTACGACGCCAATTTAACATTGTTCGGAGGAACTTTCACCATATCATCATGGACTTAGGCACGCAAGTGTAACCAAAGTACCAACTTCGACGAGCGTTCGTGACAGTCTATATACGATAGTCGGCAATTGCTGTTGTGCTTTGACAACGAGACTGGGGCCTGCGGACACCGGTCGTACATTCCGGTATTCCGCAGGCCCCAGCGTTTAGATGTTACTCGCGAACGATCAGTTGTCGAGCACGATGCGCAGCATGCGGCGCAGCGGTTCGGCGGCACCCCACAGGAGCTGATCGCCGACGGTGAACGCGGACAAGTACTCGCCGCCCATCTGCATCTTGCGCAGGCGGCCGACCGGGATGGTCAGGCTGCCTGTTACGGCTGCCGGCGTCAGATCCTTCATCGATGCTTCACGGGTGTTCGGCACGACCTTGGCCCACTGGTTGTTGTCGGCGATGATGCCTTCGATTTCGTCAAGCGGCACGTCCTTCCTGAGCTTGATCGTCAGCGCCTGGGAATGGCAGCGCATCGCACCGATGCGTACGCACAAGCCGTCCACAGGAATGGCGGACTTGGCGGAAGCGCCGAAACCTTCGCCGCGTCCGAGAATCTTGTTGGTTTCCGCGCCGCCCTTCCACTCTTCCTTGGAGACACCATTGCCCAGATCCTTGTCAATCCACGGAATCAGGTTGCCGCCGAGCGGAACGCCGAACTGCTTGGTTTCCTCTGCCGACATGGAATGCTGCTTGGCAAGCACCTTGCGGTCGATTTCCAGGATGGCGGAAGCGGGGTCATCGAGCAGCGCCTTGACCTCGGCATTGATGGAGCCGAACTGCGTCAGCAGTTCGCGCATGTGCTGTGCGCCGCCGCCGGAAGCCGCCTGGTAAGTCATGGAAGTCATCCATTCGACGAGGTCGTTCTGGAACAGGCCGCCCAGTCCCATCAGCATGCATGAGACCGTGCAGTTGCCGCCGACGTAGTTCTTGACGCCGCGCTTGAGCGCGTCCTTGATGACATTCAGGTTGACCGGATCGAGAACGATGATCGCGTCTTCCTTCATGCGCAGCGTGGATGCCGCATCGATCCAGTAACCGTTCCAGCCGGCGCCGCGCAGCTTGGGATAAATCTCGGTCGTGTAGTCACCGCCCTGGCAGGTAATAATGATGTCGCATTTCTTCAGCTCATCAATATTATTTGCATCTTTCAGTGTGGTTTCGTTTTTCGCCATCGCCGGCGCTTTGCCGCCGGTGTTGGATGTCGAAAAGAATACCGGCTCGATATGAGCGAAATCGCCCTCTTCCTGCATGCGCTGCATCAGGACCGAGCCCACCATACCACGCCAACCCACCAGGCCTACTAACTTCACGATTTTCTCCCTCAAGTGCCCATCAAAAAAAACGACTCATTACCTTAGCGCCTGCACCACGGCATCGCCCATCTCCTTGGTGCCGACCTTGGTCGTACCCTCTTCATAGATGTCCGGCGTGCGCAGGCCCTGTGCCAGTACTGCCTTGACCGCGTTCTCGATGCGGTCGGCCTGTTCGGCCCTGTTCAGCGAGAAGCGCAGCATCATCGCTGCCGACAGGATGGTCGCCAGCGGATTGGCGACGCCCTTGCCGGCGATGTCGGGCGCCGAACCATGCGACGGCTCGTACAAGCCCTTGTTGTTCGCATCCAGAGACGCCGACGGCAGCATGCCGATCGAACCGGTCAGCATCGCCGCCGCATCGGAAAGGATATCGCCGAACATGTTGCCCGTGACGATGACATCGAATTTTTTCGGCGCGCGCACCAGCTGCATCGCCGCATTGTCGACATACATGTGATCCAGCGTCACGTCCGGATATTCCTTGTGGACGTCGGTAACGATGTCTTTCCAGAACTGGAAGGTTTCCAGTACGTTGGCCTTGTCCACGCTGGTCAGGCGCTTGCCGCGCTTGCGGGCGGCCTGGAAGGCGACATGCGCGATACGGCGGATTTCTGTTTCCGCATAGCGCATGGTGTCAAAACCTTCACGCTCGCCCTTGAACGCGCCATCGGGTGCGGTACGCACGCCGCGCGGCTGACCGAAATAGATATCCCCGGTCAATTCGCGGATGATCAGGATATCGAGTCCCGATACGACCTCGGGTTTGAGGGTCGATGCGCCGGCCAGTTCCGGATAAAGAATCGCGGGACGCAGATTCGCGAAAAGATTGAGGTTCTTGCGCAGGCCGAGAATCGCCTGCTCGGGGCGCAACGGGCGTTCCAGCTTGTCATACTTCCAATCGCCGACAGCGCCGAACAGGACTGCATCGGCGGCTTTCGCCAGCGCCAGCGTTGCTTCCGGCAGCGGATGGCCGCTGGCCTCGTAGCCCGCGCCGCCGACGGGAGCGGTTTCCATTTCAAATTTTTCATCCAGCGCGTTCAGCACGCGAACTGCCTGCTCGATGATTTCCGGTCCGATGCCGTCGCCCGGCAAGATTGCGATTTTCATTGTTCTATTCTCAAAACCTAAAATGTTCGATCATCCGGTCAGGCCGAAAGCAAGCGACTGGCTGCAATCGCGATCCTTCGCCGACGCGGCCAGGCGTTTAGATGGTGTTGGCCAGCCACGGATGCGATGCCAGGTGGCGCTCTTCGAATGCACGGATCTTGTCCGCCTGACGCAACGTGAGGCCGATATCGTCCAGGCCGTTGAGCAGGCAATACTTGCGGAATCCATCCACCTCGAACGGGAAGCTGGCGCTGCCGTTGACGGTGCGCACCGCTTGCGCTTCCAGGTCGACCACCAGGCGATATCCCGGGAATGCCTTGACTTCATTGAACAACTGGTCGACCTGGCTTTCGGTCAGCACGATCGGCAGCAAGCCGTTCTTGTAACAGTTGTTGAAGAAGATATCGGCAAAGCTCGGAGCAATGACGGCACGGAACCCGTACTGCTGCAATGCCCAGGGCGCATGCTCGCGTGACGATCCGCAGCCGAAGTTCTTGCGGGTCAGCAGAATGGAAGCGCCCTGGAACTGGGGCTGGTTGAGCACGAAATCCGGGTTGAGCGGACGCTTGGAGTTATCCATGCCCGGCTCGCCGTGGTCAAGATAGCGCCATTCATCAAACAGATTGGGGCCGAAGCCGGAGCGCTTGATCGACTTCAGGAACTGCTTCGGAATGATCGCATCGGTATCGACGTTGGCGCGGTCCAGCGGCGCGACCAGCCCTTCATGTACGGTAAATTTATCCATGGTTTCCAACTTGACGGCGTCGGCGATGATCTTCCTCTCAGGGAGAAAGCCGTTTCGCCTTCGGCCGGTTATCGTTTATCTCTTCGCAGCGCTTTCCACCACTTCGCCGACCTTCTTCACATCCTTGCCGACGCCTTGAACGGTGTTGCAGCCGGCCAGGGCCAATGCGGAAAGCAGCAATGCAAACATTGTTTTCATGTTTTTCTCCCTTTACTGCAGCTCAGCGAATGGCGCGCACGTCGACGAAATGACCCTCCACGCCGGCGGCCGCGGCCATTGCGGGCGATACCAGGTGCGTGCGCCCGCCCTGCCCCTGGCGTCCCTCGAAGTTGCGGTTCGATGTCGAAGCGCAGCGCTCGCCCGGCTCGAGCCGGTCGGCGTTCATGGCCAGGCACATCGAACAGCCCGGTTCGCGCCATTCAAAGCCCGCGTCCTTGAAGATCTTGTCCAGTCCCTCGGCTTCGGCCTGTGCCTTCACCAAGCCGGAGCCCGGCACCACCATCGCCACCTTGACGTTGGAAGCACGCTGCTTGCCGCGCACGACCGCGGCCGCGGCGCGCAGGTCCTCGATACGGGAATTGGTGCAGGAGCCGATGAACACCTTGTCGATGCGGATATCGGAAATGGCGGTATTGGGTTTCAGGTCCATGTAGACCAGCGCCTTTTCCATGGCGTCGCGCTTGACGGCATCCTTTTCCTTGTCGGGATCGGGCACGCGGTCATCGATCGAGACCACCATTTCAGGCGAGGTGCCCCAGGTGACCTGGGGCCGGATTTCGGCGGCGTTGAGCGTAACGACCATGTCGAACTTGGCGCCCGGATCCGAATGCAGCGTACGCCAGTAATCGACAGCGCGGTCCCAGTGCGGCCCGACGGGAGAATACGGACGGTTCTTGACGTAATTGATGGTGGTGTCGTCGACCGCGACCATGCCGGCTCGCGCGCCCGCTTCGATCGCCATGTTGCAGATCGTCATGCGGCCTTCCATCGACAGCGAGCGGATGGTGGAACCCGCGAATTCGATCGCATAGCCGGTGCCGCCGGCGGTGCCGATCTTGCCGATCACGGCCAGCACGATATCCTTGGCGGTCACGCCGAACGGCAGCGCGCCGTCGACTTGCACCAGCATGGCTTTCGACTTCTTCGCCAGCAAGGTCTGGGTCGCCAGCACATGCTCGACTTCCGACGTGCCGATGCCATGCGCCAGGCAGCCGAAGGCGCCATGGGTGGAGGTATGCGAATCACCGCACACCACGGTCATGCCCGGCAGCGTCGCGCCCTGTTCCGGTCCGATCACATGGACGATGCCCTGGCGCTTGTCGGCCATGCTGAAATAAGTCAGGCCATAGTTTTTCGCGTTGGCGTCGAGAGTCTCGACCTGCAGGCGCGATACCGGATCGGCAATGCCGTTGGCGCGGTCGGTCGTCGGCACATTGTGGTCGGCCACCGCCAGATTGGCGGAAATGCGCCAGGGCTGACGCCCTGCCAGCTTCAAGCCTTCGAAGGCTTGCGGACTGGTCACCTCATGCACCAGGTGACGATCGATATAGAGAATGGCAGTCCCGTCCTCTTCGGTATGGACTACGTGCGATTCCCAGAGTTTGTCGTAGAGCGTTCGGACCATATTCAAGAGCGTGCAGAGCAGCGCAAAACGGTGAAAATAGCCTTGGATTATGCCATAGTTGAGCAGGCTCAAACGAGGAAGGCGGCTTACGCCGCCAATGAAAAATGCCCGCTGGCGCAAGCCGCGGGCGTTTTATTGGATTTCTGGCAATCAGCGCGTCTTTTTCGCCTGTTCGTAGAGCGGCATGACGCGTTGCGAATAGGCGGAAAGGTCGCTCAGCCGGTCGGACTGCGACGGGTGGGTGGAAAGAAACTTGGGCGTGCCGCCGCCTCCGAGCTGCCCCATCTTTTGCCAGAGCGTAATGGCAGCCCGGGGATCATAGCCGGCGCGCGCCGCAAGTTCGATTCCAAGCCTGTCGGCTTCGGTTTCATGAGCACGAGAGTTCGGCAGGCCGACAAGACCCATGTAGGCATACTGGGCACCCTGCTGTCCGATCTGCCCCAGGCCTAGCAGCGCGCTGCCGACCGAAATCACTCCGCTGGCGAACATCTGCTCCGAAGCGCGCTCGCGCGCATGTTCCCTCAAGGCATGGGCGATTTCATGCCCCATTACCGCGGCCAGTTCATCATCCGTCGCCTGCAGCTTTTCAATCAGACCGCTATAGACCGCCATCTTGCCACCAGGCATGCACCAGGCGTTGACTTCGGGCGATGTGAGCACATTGACTTCCCATGCCCAGCCGCGCGCATCCGGACGGAATACCGTCGTTTGCGGAACGATCCGTGCCGCGATGGCCTTGATCCTCGCAACCTGGGCAGGATTCCGGTTGAGCGTTCCCTTGCGTGCTTCCTCGGCGATCAGCTGCGCATATTGTTCGCGTGCCGCCTGTTCCAGCGCATCCGCGGAAACCGCCATCTTCTGTTCCCGGTTGACGCCGACCACGCCGCCCTGGGTCGTCTGCACCGTTTCGCATGCGGTCAGGGCCAGCATGGAAGAAGCGAACACGGCGTGCCTGAACATCGTCTTGAATTTCATTGTCTCTCCTCATCGTTCTGCCATCGATATGACAAGGCCGCGGCAAGCGCGCCGGCCAGTGAAAACAAAGCTGCCGCCAGATAGACTGCCTGGGAACCGAATGTATCCCATAGGGCGCTCAGCACCAGTCCGCCCAAGGTGCCCCCCAGGCCATAGGAGATGCTGGTGAACAGTGCCTGCCCGCGCGCCTGCAGCGGCCCGGAGAACCAGCGCTGCAGGGTGATGATGGAGGCTGAATGGTGCACTCCGAAGGTCACCGCGTGCATTGCCTGCGCTGCCAGCAGCAAGACCAGCGACTGCGCGCCGAAACCGATCATCAGGAATCGAAGCGCCGCAACCAGCAGGCTGGCGAACATGAGACGCCTGACGCCGAACCGGCGAAACAACGGTGCCTGATAGAAAAAGAAAACGATTTCCGCTACCACGCCCACCGACCACATCAAGCCTATCACCGTGTTGCTATAGCCGATTTGCGCCAGATACAAGGAAAGGAACACGTACAGCGATGCGTGCGCCGCGATCATCAGGAAGGTAGACGCAAAAAAGGCGATGACTTCACGGCGCCGCAGCAGGTCCGGCAATGATGCTTTCGGCTTCGCGCCATCGTCATGCGCTGTCTCGCGCATGCGCAGACTGCTGGCGAACACCAGGACCAGCAGCGCGAAAGCGATCCACGGCATGGTATCGACGCCATAGCGGTCGAGCAGCGGACCGGCAAGGGCGACGCTGGCAATGAAGCCGACGGAGCCCCATAGCCGCAACCTGCCGTAGGGCGAGTAATCGCCGCGCATTTCGGCAAGGATCAGCGCCTCGGACAAGGGATTCTGCGCACTGGCAAACAGATTGAACACCACCATCGCCAGGAAAAAATGCGCGAATGTCTGGCCGAAGAATATGCCGGTAAAGCTGACCACCGCCGCCAATGCGGTCAGACGCAGAACCGTCGCCCGCCTCTGATGGCGATCAGCCACCCAGCCCCAGAGATTGGGGCCGATCACACGCATGGCCTGCATGAGGGAGAGCAGCACGCCCACCTGCGTGGCCGTCAGTCCCTTCGCCGCAAAATAGAGGCTGGCATAGGGCGAGAAGACGCCGACATAGCCGTAGTAGGCAAAGAAAAACAGCGCGAAACTGAATGTTTGCCGGGACCAGGAAGCGGGCTGCACAAGAAAGGATATCGACGGAAACGGATGGCCCGGCGCGCCCGGGATGCCTGCTGCAGGGTGCCGGTCGGTGGCCGGCCCTTGATACATCGGCGCCGGTCACCGGCAGGAAAAGCAATGACGCCCGGCGTCTACCTTGACTGCAGCGCGATGTCCGGCGTGTCGACGCGCACATCGCCGCACTGCGCGCGATGGCGCAGCACATGATCCATCAGCACCAGCGCCAGCATGGCTTCGGCGATCGGCGTGGCACGGATGCCGACGCAGGGATCATGGCGGCCGAAGGTTTCGACATTGATCGGATTGCCTGCCTTGTCGATCGACGGACGCGGCGAGCGTATGCTGGAGGTCGGCTTGATCGCGATGGACACCGTGATGTCCTGGCCGGTGGAAATACCGCCGAGCACGCCGCCGGCATTGTTGGTCGCGAAGCCTTGCGGCGTCAGCGCGTCGCCGTGTTCGGTGCCCTTCTGCGATACCGATTTGAAGCCGGCGCCGATTTCCACGCCCTTGACCGCATTGATGCCCATCATCGCATAGGCGATATCCGCATCCAGCTTGTCGAACAGCGGCTCGCCGAGGCCGACCGGAACATTCCGGGCAACGACATCGATGCGCGCGCCGCAGGAATCGCCATCCTTGCGAAGCTGGTCCATGTACTCCTCGAGCCGGGGGATCATCGTGGCATTGGCGGCGAAGAACGGATTGTGGCGCACATGATCCCAGGACTCGAAAGGAATGGCCAGTTCGCCGAGCTGACTCATGCAGCCCATGAATGTGATGCCGTGGGCCTGGGACAGCCATTTCCGGGCGATGGCGCCGGCCCCGACCACCGGCGCGGTCAGACGCGCCGAGGACCGTCCGCCGCCGCGCGGATCGCGGATTCCGTACTTGTGCCAGTAGGTGTAGTCGGCATGGCCGGGACGGAAGGTATCCAAAATATTGCCGTAATCCTTGCTGCGCTGATCCTCGTTGCGAATGAGCAGCGCAATCGGCGTACCGGTCGTCCTTCCTTCATACACGCCGGACAGGATTTCCACCCGGTCCGCCTCGTTGCGCTGCGTGACATGACGCGAGGTGCCCGGCTTGCGCCGGTCAAGCTCCGGCTGGATGTCCGCTTCCGACAGCTCCATGCCAGGCGGACAGCCGTCCACTACGCATCCGATGGCCGGTCCATGCGACTCGCCGAAAGTGGTAACGGTAAAGATTGCGCCAAAGGTATTGCCGGACATGATGGTATGCAGTAAGTCGGGAAAACGGTGATTTTAACTTATCGGCAGTAACGCCCGGCCAAAATGTCGCCTGGGAGACAAGTTGCAGTTTTCCCCGAAATGAAAAGAATGGCATTTTCTGGATGAATGCCCGTGTTTCACAAAAATCAATGAGTGGCGCCAATTTGCGACATTCCCCGCTACCGGCACGCAGGGAGACCGCACGCCGTTACTTTCCGCATTGCATGCCAAACGAATATGGTGCAACATCCGAGAAACGCTTGCAGGCCAGCAATACTTGACACGGCACCCGGCGTGATCCGGCTATTGCGGCTTTCAGGCTGATTGCATGAGGCAAGCCGGTGTGTCGGTAGCGCCTTCACACTCCTAATTGCCTGGAATGCAATGCATGAACGTACATGAATGAACCGGATGGGCTGCTGGAGAAAACCATGAACAGGTCGGACATGTCCGATGACGAGGATCTCGTATTTCTCGCTGAAGGCCCGGCTGAGCCAGAATCGCTCGACACACCGCCGGCCTCTGATGGCTGGCGCATATTGATCGTCGACGACGATACCGACGTGCATACGGCCACCCTGTTCGCCCTGGGCAAGCTGGAAATGCAGCAGCGCCCGCTCGAATTCCTGCATGCCTATTCGGCCGCGGAGGCCCGTACCATACTGGCTGCGGAAAGCGATCTGGCGGTGATTCTGCTGGATGTGGTCATGGAACGGGAAGACTCCGGCCTGCAGCTGGTCAGGCACATCCGGGAAGAACTCAAGCTGAGCGAAGTCCGCATCATCCTGCGCACCGGCCAGCCCGGTTACGCGCCTGAAATCGACGCGATCCGCGACTTCGACATCAACGATTACAAGACCAAGTCGGAACTTACCCGCATCAAGCTCTACACCGCTGTGGCCACGGCCATCCGCTCCTATGAGCAGATACGCGCGATCAATGCCAGCAGACGCCGCCTCGACCGGATTGCCCGTGCAAGCACCGATCTGATGACGGCTCATGGACTGGAAAATTTCGCCTACGGAATCATCAACCACGCATCGGCCGTCTTCGATATTCCCAACAACGGCCTGGTATGCATTCAGGAGCATGGTCGGGACCGCACTGGCGAATTGTTCGTGATCGCCGCCTCGGGCCGCTATAGTCCGGCTGCCGACACGGCACTCGATGCGGGGCAGGATGCCCGTCTGCAGCGTCTGCTGCTGCGCGCTCTCAAGGAGCGCCGCAACATCTTTGATGCCGACGGCGTGGCGCTCCACCTCGGAGGCAACGCCAACCGCAATTTCGCCGCGGTGCTCGATATTGAAAGGCCGCTCGATGAGATCGACCGCAGCCTGATGGAAGTCTTCTGCCGCAACATCATGGTCGGGCTCGACAACATCCTGCTGATGACGCGACTGGAAACCTTTGCGTTCTACGATCCGCTGACCAAACTGCCGAACCGCACCCGCCTCCGGGAACTCGTCGACAAGGCGCTGGGCGGCCAAGCCCGCGGCGACGCCACGCTCGCGCTGGTTGACATCGACCATTTTTCCGAGACCAATGACGCCCTGGGACATCAGTTCGGCGACCTGCTGCTGCTGGGCGTCGCGGCCCGGCTGAAGAAGCATCTCGGCAGCCAGCTTGTGGTAGGCCGCGTCGGCGGCGACACCTTCGGCGTGCTGGGCGAGGCGTGCCTCGTCAATCCCTCCATCCTGCTGGAACTGTTCAGCAGGCCCTTCAGGATCGATGGACAGGAAGTGCAATTGACGGCGACCGCCGGCCTGCTGCGCCTGGACGACTACGAAGGCAGCGGCGCCGATGCGCTCAAGGATGCCGACATCGCGCTCAAGCGCGCCAAGCTGCTGCAGCGCGCGGGCCACTTCTACTTCACGCGGAATATGGGTGTCGATATCCGGGAGCGGGTCCGGATGATGCATGCACTGCGCACGGCCATTGATGAACAGGAAATGTTCGTGGTCTATCAGCCGCAGATCGACCTGGCCACGCGACGCGCGGTGGGCGCCGAAGCGCTGCTGCGATGGAAAACCAGGGACGGCAATTTCATACCGCCCGACCGTTTCATTCCGATTGCCGAGTTTTCCGGGCTGATCATCAAGATCGGCGAGCGCGTATTGAGGGAGGCCTGCCGCGAACTGGTCAGGCTGCAGGCGCTCGGCTTCACCGACTTCACCATGTCGGTCAACGTGTCGCAAGTGCAATTCCGCCATCCCCGCTTCCTGGACATGCTTGAGGCCGTGCTGGCCGAGACTGGCGCGCCCGCATCCCAGATCGAGCTGGAAATCACCGAGTCCATCGCGATGGAAGATCCGGATGTGCTGATCGACCTGCTCCGGAGGATCAAGCACACCGGCGTCAGCATTGCCATTGACGATTTCGGCACCGGCTTCTCGTCGCTCAGCTACCTGCAGCGCCTGCAGGCGGACCGCCTGAAGATCGACCGCCTCTTCGTCACCGAGATCACCAGTGCGTCGCGGGGCAGCAGCATCGCCGAGATGGTGATCCAGCTTGGCCGCAATCTCGGCATGTCGGTGGTCGCGGAAGGCGTGGAGGATGAACGCCAGGCCGCCATCCTGTCCTCGCTCGGCTGCCCTCTGGCACAGGGTTATCTGTTCGCGCGGCCTATGCCGTTCGATCAGCTTGCCGGCTGGCTTCGCGACAACCCCTAGGCCGATCCGGGGCGTCGTTTCCGATCACCGGCAAACGGTCGAACCGGACATATTCGCAGGCGGCAAGGACGCCCTGCCCTGCGATCACTTATTGATTCGGCCCGAAGAATGCTTCATTTTTCGGGCCGCCGATCTCACCCTCCACCTCTGGGAGAGGGCCGGGGTGAGGGGGGCCGGTCCAGGCTATTTTCGGGCCGATCTATAGTTCTAGTGGTGCGAGTTGAAAATGAGTTGAAGGCAAACAGGGCGGAGTCATGCCGGGACAAGGAAAAGAGCACGGCAAGGCCGAGGCCTGGCGCGCCTTGTTGACGCGGTACCGGCGTGACTCCCGTCCATTATTTGACCAACGAATTTTTACCCGCGCCACTGGCTGGAACAGGATATCAACGATGTTTAGTGGACGCACCCTGACCCTTCGCCGCGCGATTGTCTTGACAGTCGTGCTTGGCCTGCTGATTCCGGTACTGCTCATCAGCGGATATTCCTGGTTCAAGCAATATACCGACGATATCAGGAAGCAGACCTGGGAAGTCCTGCACCAGAATGCGGACATCCTTTCCAATGGCATGCAGGAACCGCTGTGGAACATCAACCAGGAGAGCGGCAATGCGCTGATGGAGGCCATGATGGTGCGCAATCCCGACATCGTGCGCATTGAAGTGCGGGACAACGCGCTCGGCGTCTTTGTGTCCGCCGAAAACCCCGAACGCCGCGACGGCTTTACCGCCATGGCGGACAAGCCGGTCATGTATCGGGGCAATACGATCGGCTCGGTCAAGATCGAGGTCGGCAGTGCGCAACTGCGGCAGGTCATGATCAAGGGCCTGATCAGCTCCATTGCCGCGGTAATGGCGCAGGCCGTACTCTCCATCGTACTCATCCTGATTCTGCTTGATCGCCGCCTGGTACGCCCGCTGCAGCGCCTGGGCGCTGGCGCGGAACGACTGGCCAGCCGCGAACTCGACATCCCGTTCACCTGGCAGCGGCTGGACGAGATCGGCCTGCTCAGCCGGCGCATGGAAGATACCCGCATCCGACTGGGCAAGCTGTTCGAAGAGCTGGATGAAAAGAATCGCGAACTGGAAGAGGATATCGACAAGCGCAAGCGCATCGAGCAGGAACTGCACGAGCGCGAGGAACGCTATCGCGCGCTCGTCGAGCAGAGCCCGATTGCCATTATCGAATGGGATGCGCAGTTCAAGGTCATCGAATGGAATGCCGCGGCCGAACGCATCTTCGGCTATCCGCGGGAACAGGCTGTCGGCCGCAGCGCCTCATTCATCATGTACGAGGCCGGCCCGGACAGCCTTGCAAGGCTGTTCCGCCCGCTCACCGAACGCCGGGGCTATTCCAGCAGCATCGGCCTGAATCTTCGCGCCGACGGTCAGGTCATCACCTGCCAATGGAGCCATACCCATATCGCCGATGATGCCGGCAGGACCGGGCGGCTGCTTTCCATTGCGGAAGACGTTACCGAAAAACGGCGGGCGGAACAGGCCTTGAGCCTGTCGGAAGCCAAATTCGCGGGCGCTTTCCAGGACAATCCGGACTCCATTTCCATTTCCCGCGTCAGCGATGGCGTGCTGATCGACATCAACGAAAGCTTCATTGGGTTGACCGGATTCCGGCGCGAGGAAATCGTGGGCCAGACCGCATATGACCTGCACCTCTGGGCTCGCCCCGAGCAGCGCAGAGGTTTGCTGGAAGCCATCGGCAATGACCGGATGGTGCGCAACTTCGAGTGGGAGATGCGCACCAAGCCAGGCATCGTGCGCAAGTGCGTGACGAACGCAACAGCCTTCAACGCCGGCAATGAGCGGTACATGCTGGCAGTCATCCGCGACGTTACCGACCAGCGCCTGCTGGAGGAACGCAAGGCCGAAGCCGACCGGGCATTGATGCGGCTTGCCCAGGGAACGCACGACATGACCGGCGAATCGTTCTTCGAACTGCTGGTGGCGGATCTGGCTTCCGCACTGCGGACCGATTGCGCGCTGATTGCGCTATGCGCACCGGAAGAGACAGCCAAGCTGCGTACCATTGCCGCCCATGTGCGCGGGCATACGGTGGAAGACTTTGACTACCTCAGCATCGGCACGCCTTGCTCGCGCACGCTTGCGGGCGAGCTTCATGTGGTGCCCTCGGGCATACGCGACAGCTATCCGCTGCAATCCAGTCCGCTTGAGGAAGGCTGGGAAAGCTATGCAGGCGCCCCCCTGCGCGACACCGCCGGAAATCCGATCGGCGTGCTGGCCATCATGCATTCCGAGCCGCTGGGCAACCCGGACCTGGTCAAGTCGCTGCTCCAGGTATTCAGCGAGCGCGCATCGGCGGAACTGGAACGCAAGCGCACCGAAGAAAAACTGCTCAACAGCGAACGGCGGCTTTCCACCATCTTCGAATGGTCGCCGGTCGCCATGTTCGTTACCGAAATCCACGGCCGCTACGCCATCAAGGACGTCAATCATGCGTTCGAGCAGCTGTTCCGGCGCCAGCGGGACCTGATCGCGGGACGCAATGCCGACGAGATCGGGCTTTACTGCGACGTGGGCGATGGTGCGTCGCTCATCGCGGAACTGGAACAGACCGGCGTCTCGCGAAGCCGGCGCGAGATCTGGATGAACCGCGGCGACGGCGGCAAGGTGCTGGCGCAGTTCTCGGCGCATACCTTCTCGCTGAACGGAGAAAGCTTCGCCATCGTCGCGTGCGTCGACATGACTTACAAGCACCATATCGAGAATGAAATCCGCGAACTGAACGCCAACCTCGAACAGCGGGTGATCGAGCGCACCGAGGAGCTCCAGCATGCGAACCTGGAGCTCGCCTCCACCTTGCAGACGCTGAACATTGCGCAGGAAGAACTGGTACGCAGCGAAAAGCTGGCTGCGCTCGGCTCGCTGGTTGCCGGAGTCGCCCATGAGCTCAACACGCCCATCGGCAACAGCCTGATGGTGGCGAGCACGCTGGCCGACCAGGCCAAGAGCTTCGCCCAGGCTTACGAAGGCAACAGCTTGAAGCGCTCGACGCTGGAAAGCTTCATGCACGACGCCGAACGGGCCGGCGACATCCTGGTGCGCAACCTGCATCGCGCAGCCAACCTGGTCACCAGTTTCAAGCAGGTCGCCGTCGACCAGACCAGCTCGCAGCGGCGCAGGTTCTCCGTTGCGGAAGCCGTTTCGGAAATCATGCTGACGCTTTGGCCGACCCTGCGCAAGACATCCTTCATCGTCAAGCAGGACATCCCCGAAACGCTGCAGATGGATAGTTACCCCGGTCCGCTCGGGCAGGTCATCACCAATCTGGTCAACAACACATTGCTGCATGGATTCGAGGGAAGACACTCGGGAACGGTGGACATCTCCGCGGAAGCGGTGAATGACGGCTGGATCGAAATCACGGTGGCCGACGACGGCATCGGCATTCCTGCTGCCAATCTGAACCGCATCTTCGATCCTTTCTTTACCACCAAGCTGGGTGCCGGCGGCTCGGGGCTGGGCTTGAACATTACCCATAACATCGTGACCGGGATTCTGGGCGGACGCATCCGCGTCCATAGCGAACTCGGCATGGGAACGACATTCGTGCTGTCCATGCCTCTGGTGGCGCCGCAACGCCAGGGCGAAGAGGATCTGTTGCGGCAGGACACCGCCGCCTGATGCGGCGAGCGGCAGGCGGCGAGCCGCAGGGCCGGCTTGCCGCATCCTCCCTCTACTTCCAGCCGCCCCTCAGGCTCAGCACATGCTCATAGAGATGCTCCGGCGTCGCCTTCGTCGGCGGCACCGGCTCGCCGACCACCAGCGAGAGACGGGAAAAGGGCCCGCGCCGGAATGAGCGTCCGAAGGGATTGCCGGGACTGCGCGTCAGCATGCTGCCCCACAGTCCGCGCAGGGCCATGGGAATGACCGGCACTGGGGACCGTTCCAGAATCTTGCTGATGCCATTGCGGAACGCATTCATTTCCCCGGTGGTGGTCAGCTTGCCTTCGGGGAAAATGCAGACCAGCTCGCCTTCATGCAGCGCCTGCGCGATGTCGATAAATGCCTTTTCCATCAGCCAGGGATCTTCCTTGGCCGGCGCGATCGGGATGGCTTTCGCGGTGCGGAAGATCCAGGACAGGACGGGAATCCTGAAGATCCGGTGGTCCATCACGAAGCGGATGGGACGCGGACTGGCCGCCATGATGACCACGGCGTCGACATAGCTGACATGGTTGCACACCAGGACTGCCGCACCCCCTTCCGGAATGCGCTCCTTGTCCACGGTCTGGACGCGATGCACGGTATGGATCAGCATCCACGCCAGGAAGCGCATCAGGAATTCCGGCACCAGCGAGAAGATGTAGATCGCCACCAGCGCATTGGCCAGCGCGGTCGCCATGAACAGTTCGGGAATGGTAAAGCCCATCTTCAGCAGGATCATCGCGAACAGCGCCGCCACCACCATGAACAGGGCATTCATGATGTTCATGCCGGCGATGGTGCGCGACATGTGCTTGCGGTCGCTGCGGGTCTGGATCAGGGCGAACAGCGGAACGATATAGAAGCCGCCGAACACGCCGATCATCACCAGATCGAACAGGATGCGCAGGCTGCCGTCCTGGGAGAGGAAACCTGTCATGTCCACCATCGCGGTATTCGTGTACGCCAGGCTGGCGAGATACAGATCGAATCCGAACACCGACAGGCCGATCGAGCCGAACGGCACCAGTCCGATCTCCACCTTGTGCCCTGACAGTCTTTCGCACAGCAGCGAGCCGGTGCCGATACCAAGCGAAAACACGGTCAGCATGAGGACGAATACGCTATGGTCGCCATGCAGGTAATCCTTGGCATACACCGGGAACTGCGCGAGGATCACCGCGCCGTAGAACCAGAACCAGGAGTTGCCGAGCACCGACAGGAATACCGATCGATTCTGGCGCGTGAACCGGAGATTGCGCATGGTTTCGGTAAGCGGATTCCAGTTGATCTTCAACTCCGGTTCAGGCGCCGGGGAATGCGGAATGCGCCGGCTGAACAGCCAGCCCAGCACGGCGATGCCGATGGTGCCGCAGGCCACCAGTTCAATGCCGATCGGTTTGTACACAACCAGCAGCGCGCCCAGGACTTCTCCCAGCAGGATGCCGACGAAGGTGCCCATTTCGATCACGCCGTTGCCGCCGACCAGCTCCTCGGACTTCAGATGCTGGGGCAAGTAGGCGTACTTGACGGGGCCGAACATCGTGGAATGCAGTCCCATGCCGACCACCGCCGCCACCAGCAGCCAGAGCTCGCGGGTCATCCAGCCAAAAGCGGCCACCGCCATGATGGCAATCTCCATCACCTTCACATAACGCGCCAGGCGCCCCTTCTCGAACTTGTCGGCAAGCTGTCCGGCGGTGGCCGAGAACAGCAGGAAGGGCAGGATGAACAGGCCGGGAATCAGGTTGTTCAGCAAGCCGGAATCCAGCGTGGTCCAGTGCAGCGCGTCATAGGTGAGGACGGTGAGCAGCGCGGTCTTGAATACATTGTCGTTGAACGCGCCCAGGAACTGGGTCCAGAAGAACGGTCCGAAACGGCGTTGACCAAGCAGGGAAAACTGGCTGGATTGGCTCATTGAGGTAAGTGAATTGACTATTCTGAAAACGGATTGCGGCAGCCCGGACCCGCACCCTTCACCGGTGCATGGCGACACCATGCGCAGTGTAGCCGAGCCGTCCGTCGGTGCGCGCCCTTGCTGGGCAAGTCGCGGAAAATGCTACGTCGGGTACTTTGGATGACGGCGCGTCCATCATGAAAAAGCCGTTCATGGCGCAATCCCTGAACGGCTTTTGTCTCTTGAATTATTGGGTGACCAGATCTTTGGATTTCCCGATCCCGGTCTCCGAATTTCGAATGCAGGACCGGCTTCCGGATGAAGCCGGACAACACTCCTCACTCGTCGCTTTCCGCCGGCCAGTCGCGGATGTAAGCCTTGAGCATCTTGTTTTCGAAGCTTTGCGCTTCGAATACCGCCTTGGCCACGTCATAGAAGGAAATCACGCCATACAGGGTCTTGGCGCCGACCACCGGCACATAGCGCGCATGGCGCTCAAGCATCAGCCGGCGCACTTCATTGACCTCCGTATCGGGCGTAATGGTGATCGGGTGATCGTCCATGTGCTTGCGCACCGTGCTCGCGCCGATCTCGCCCTTGTTTTCATACAGTGTCTTGATGACTTCGCGGAAAGTCAGCATCCCCACCAGTTCCCCGAACTCCATGACCACCAGCGAACCGATATCCTTTTCAGCCATGGTGTTGACCGCTTCGGTCAAGGATGTGTCCGGCGTGACGGTATAAAGAATATCGCCTTTGACTTTGAGGATTTCAGAGACTTTCATGGATGGATCCCAACGTGAATTGTAGTTATGGCATGTTTAAATGTAGCTTACCACGAACCGAAAATCCAGAGCAGCCCTCATCCCCGGCGGCAACCGCCCCCGGCGTTCGGTGCTAGCATGTGCGCCATGCAGTGCGATGCAGCCTGCAAGGCAAAACAGTACCGAATAATAGAGAGTAAACCGGAGACCACACGTATCATGAGCAGCCCCAAATACCCCGGCTTCGACACCCTGTCGCTGCATGCCGGCGCCACGCCCGATCCCGTCACGGGCGCGCGCGCCACGCCGATCTACCTGACCACTTCCTTCGTCTTCAAGGATTCCGACCACGCGGCATCGCTGTTCAACATGGAACGCGCCGGCCATGTCTATTCGCGCATTTCCAATCCGACCAACGCCGTCCTGGAAGAACGCATCGCGGCGCTGGAAGGCGGCGTGGCGGGGATCGCCGTGGCCAGCGGACAGGCGGCCATGCATCTCGGACTGGCGACCATCGCCGGCGCCGGCTCGCATGTCGTCGCTTCCCGTGCGCTGTACGGCGGTTCGCAGAATCTGCTTGCCTACACGATGAAGCGCTTCGGCGTCGAAACCACCTTCGTCGATCCGCGCGATATCGACGCCTGGCGCAGTGCCATCCGCCCCAATACCAAGGTGCTGTTCGGCGAAACCCTGGGCAATCCCGGCCTCGACGTACTCGACATTCCGAGCATCGCGGCGCTCGCGCACGAGCATTACCTGCCGCTGATGGTGGACGCCACCTTCACTACGCCCTATCTGCTCAAGCCTTTCGATCACGGCGCCGACCTGATTTTCCACTCCGCCACGAAATTCCTGAGCGGACACGGCACCGCCATCGGTGGCCTGCTGGTGGACGGGGGCACCTTCGACTGGCAGCAGGCTTACGAAAAGACCGGCCATTTCGCCGAGCTCTGCGCGCCCTACGATGGCTTTCACGGCATGGTGTTTTCCGAGGAATCGAGCGTCGCCGCCTTTTCCCTGCGCGCCAGGCGCGAAGGCCTGCGCGACTTCGGCGCCGTGATGAGCCCCCATAACGCGTTCGCGATCCTGCAGGGCATCGAGACGCTCGGCCTGCGCATGGACCGGCATGTCGCCAATACGCGCAAGGTGGTCGAGTTTCTCGCGGCCCATCCGGCGGTGGAGTCGATTGCCTATCCGGAACTGGAAAGCCATCCCGATCACGCCTTGGCGAAAACCCTGCTGCCCAAAGGTTGCGGCGCGGTATTTTCCTTCAGTATCCGGGGCGACCGGGCGGCGGGACGGCGCTTTGTCGAATCGATGAAACTGTTCTCGCACCTGGCCAATGTCGGCGATGCCAAGTCGCTGGTGATCCATCCCGCGTCCACCACGCATTTCCGCGTGCCCACCGAACAGCTGGCGGCCTCCGGCATTACCGAAGGCACCATGCGCCTGTCGATCGGGCTGGAAGACGCCGACGACCTGATCGAAGACTTGAACCGTGGCCTGAAAGCGGCGCAGAGCGAAAAGAAGGGAGCCTGAGATGATGATCAACGGCAACGGGCACGATGCCTACTGCTATACCGGCGGCAAGCCCTACTCGCCCGAATTGCCAACCGCGGTGTTCGTCCACGGCGCGCAGCATGATCATTCGGTCTGGGCCTTGCAGACCCGCTATTTCGCCCATCACGGCTTCGGCGTGCTGGCGGTGGATCTGCCCGGGCATGGCCGCAGCAAGGGGGAGCCGCTGTCCAGCGTGGAAGCCATGGCGGACTGGCTGCTGGCCCTGCTCGATGCCGCCGGTGCAAGGAACGCCGCGCTGGTCGGCCACAGCATGGGTTCGCTGGTTGCGCTCGAAGCCGCCTGCCGCGCGCCGGAACGCGTCAGCAAGCTGGCGCTGGTGGGCACGGCATATCCGATGCGGGTGTCGGGAGCGCTGCTCGACGCTTCACTGAACGAGGAGCAGAAAGCCATCGACATGGTGAACATCTGGTCGCATTCCACCTTCATGCAAAAGCCCTCATGTCCCGGGCCGGGGTTTTCCGTGCTCGGCGTGAACCGCCGGCTGATGCAGCGCCTGTCCGCGAACCAGCAGGCACCGGTGTTCCATACCGATTTCTCGGCTTGCAATGCCTATGCGAACGGGGAAAACGCGGCACGTGCCGTCACCTGCCCCACGCTCTTCCTCCTCGGCAAGCGCGACATGATGACGCCTCCGAAAGCTGCGTCCGGTCTGGCTGCCATCATCAGCCACGCCCGCACGGTTCAGCTCGACCACTGCGGGCATGCACTGATGTCCGAGCAGCCCGATGCCGTGCTTGATACGCTGTTCGACTTCCTCAGGTAAGCAATACGTGCGGGCGCAACGTGGGCGAAGTGCGGGCGCCTTGCCGCACCGCACCACGGGATTAGGGTTGCATGCCGGAGCGGGCACGACTACTCTGTAAATGTGTCTGCTTGGTGCCAACATGGCGGCGCGGCATCGGAGCACACTGAACTGGCTGTACTCGGCTTCCGCTGCTTCACCGCGTATGCAACCGTAAAAT
Source organism: Noviherbaspirillum aerium (assembly GCF_008929045.1). GTDB lineage: Bacteria > Pseudomonadota > Gammaproteobacteria > Burkholderiales > Burkholderiaceae_D > Noviherbaspirillum > Noviherbaspirillum aerium. The sequence goes on from NZ_VFAH01000003.1 coordinate 142,955, forward strand.
CCCGAGGAGGATGTGATGGCTGATGTCATGCAAAGGGAGTTTTCATCGTTCACCGAGTTCTACCCCGCCTACCTCAGCGAGCACTCGAACCGGACCTGCAGGGAACTGCATTTCATCGGTTCGACGCTTGCCCTGTTCTGCCTGGGCGCACTGATGCTGACCGCGAACCTCTGGTGGCTGCTCGCCGCTCTGGTCTGCGGCTACGGCTTTGCCTGGATCGGCCACTTCTTTTTTGAAAAGAACCAGCCGGCCACCTTCAGACATCCGCTGTACTCCTTCATGGGTGACTGGGTCATGTACTGGCAGATGCTCACCGGGCAGGCGTCCTTCTGAATTCCGCCATCGAAGTCAGGCCGGCTGCACGGGCTCCACCGGCTTTGATACCGGAATTTTTCCGGTGGCGAAATAATCGGCCAGGCTCTGTCCGAGCCCGTCTTCCACCGCGGTCTCGACCTGCCTGGCAAGCGTCGCGTTGCCGCCGGTATTGAACACAAAAACGCGGTAGACGTCGGCCACCTTGAGTTGCCCGGGATTGGCCAGCAGGGTCCATGCATCAAGTCCTTCGGCAAGCCGGGTGCCGAACTTCACCCGCCTCTTCTGTTCCGGCCGGATACGTCCTACCCATCCGGCATCCAGCATCTGCTGCAGCAGCATTTCCGACTCGTCGAATCCCAGCCGCGTCAGCGAACGCAGGGTGCGCGCATCCACCGCGGCGTTGGCGCCCTTCGAACGCGCTTCATTGAGCACCGTGAGAATGGCCATCGCATCGATGAATGCGCTGCCGGGCGTGGGAACATGCCACCAGCGCTCATACTTGACGATCGGCAGCGCGGATGCCAGCACGGCGCCCATCAGGGTGATCCACCATGACACATAGATCCAGATCAGGAACAGCGGCAAGGCAGCCAGAGTGCCGTAAATGACGGTATAAGTCGGAATCTTGGTGATGAAGATGACGAAGACTTTCTTGGCGATTTCAAAGGCCACGGCAGCAAGCAGGCCGCCGCAGGCCGCATCCCTCCAGTCGACGGTACGGTTCGGCACGGTCATGTAAAGCAGCGTGAAGGCGCACATTGTCAGCAGCACCGACAGCAGCGTATAGAAGGTGGCGCCGATCACGGGCAGTCCTGTGATAAGGCCATCGGTGGCGCGGAACAGGTCCGAGGTGAATGTGATCGATACGCCGATCAGCAAGGGGCCGAGGGTAACGATGGCCCAGTAGATGATCAGCCGCTGCGAGAAAGGCCGTGCGGTCCTGACGCGCCAGATCTGGTTGAACGCCCTGTCGACCGTGAGCATCATGATGAGCGCCGTCATGATGAGCACCACCGCCCCGATGGCCGACAGGCGCGTCGCCTTGCTGGCGAACTGGCTGAGATAGCCGAGGATGGTATTGGCAATCGCCTTGGGCATCAGGCTCTTGATGAAGTACGCTTCCAGTCCCTCGCGAAAGGTATTGAACAAGGGAAACGTCGTGAAAATGGCAAAGGCGATCGTGAGAAGGGGCACAAGTGCCAGCACTGTAGTGAAGGTCAGACTCCCCACAACCTGGGGCAAGCGCTCCTCGTTCAGGCGCCGGCGGGCGAACTGGATCAAGCCGTGCACGTCCTCCAGCGGAAAATTGCGGAAGATGGGCAGGGTGAACGGAAATACCCGGCGTGTTTGCGGAGGCTGCGGCATGCGTGTCTGGCAGTGTTTGGCGGGTTCCAAAGCATCCTATAATACCAAGCATGAATTCGTCTGAACTTTCCATCCTCGTTTTATATTATTCCCGCCATGGTTCCACTCGCAAACTGGCCGAACTGATCGCCCAGGGAGTGGAAAGCGTGTCCGGCTGCGAAGCCAGGCTGCGCACCGTGCCCGCCGTGTCCACCGTCGCGGAGGCCGTCGAACCGGATATCCCGAGCGACGGCGCGCCCTATGTCGACCTGCAGGATCTGCGGGAATGCGCCGGCCTGGCACTGGGGTCGCCGACCCGTTTCGGCAACATGGCCGCGGCGGTCAAGTATTTTCTCGACGGGACGACAACCGAGTGGCTGTCGGGCGCGCTGGCGGGCAAGCCGGCTTGCGTGTTCACGTCTACCGGCAGCCTGCACGGCGGCCAGGAATCGACGCTGCTGTCGATGATGATTCCCCTGCTGCATCACGGCATGCTGCTGCTCGGTCTTCCCTATACCCATCCTCAATTGATGACGACCGCCTCGGGCGGGACGCCGTACGGCGCCAGCCACTGGTCGGGCGCGGGCGGCAACCAGCCGCTGTCCGACGATTCGCGCGCCCTCGCGGTGGCGCTCGGCAGACGGCTCGCGGATACCGCGATGCGGTTAAGGAGCGCGGCATGACAAGCAAACTGCAACGGGCCTGCTACTTCGGCGCGGCGGGCAGCCTGGTGATACTGATCCTGCTATGCGTGGCCTGGGAACTCTTCCTCGATCCGCTGCGTCCGGGAGGTTCCTGGATGGTGCTCAAGGTGCTGCCCTTGCTGCTGCCGCTGCGCGGCGTCCTCAAGCGGAACATCTACACCATGCAGTGGTCATCCATGCTGATACTGCTTTACCTGACCGAAGGCATCGTGCGCGCCACCAGCGACAAGGGCCTGTCCGCCATCCTGGGCATGGTCGAGATCGGTCTGGTTTGCGTATTTTTTGTCTGCACCATCATGTTCCTGCGTCCCTACAAGCAGGCGGCCAAGAAACTTGCGCAGCAAGCCATACAAAAAGCATCCAAATGAGCGAATTCATCGATACCTGCCGCACCCTCGTCGGTGCGGCCAATGTGCTGACCGAACCTGCCGACCTTGAACGCTACCTGACCGACTGGCGCAGGCGCTACACCGGCAAGGCGCTGGCAGTGGTGCGACCGGCAAATACCGAAGAAGTGGCGGCGGTGATCAGGCTCTGCAACGAGCATCGCGTGCCGGTCGTTCCGCAGGGCGGCAACACCGGCCTCGTGCTTGGCAGCGTGCCCGACCAGAGCGGCACGGCCATCGTCCTCTCGCTGTCGCGCCTGAACCGCATCCGCAACGTCGATACCATCAACAACACCATGACGGTCGATGCGGGATGCATACTTGAACAGATCCAGAACGCGGCCGAGGAGGCCGGGCGCCTGTTTCCGCTGTCGCTCGCCGCCGAGGGCAGCTGCACGATTGGCGGCAATCTTGCCACTAATGCCGGCGGCACTGCGGTGCTGCGCTACGGCAACGCGCGCGAGCTCTGCCTCGGACTGGAAGTGGTGACTGCGGCCGGCGAAATCTGGGATGGCTTGCGCGGCCTGCGCAAGGACAACACCGGTTACGACCTGCGCGACCTGTATGTCGGCGCCGAAGGCACGCTGGGCATCATCACTGCCGCAGTCATGAAAATTTTCCCGCAGCCGAAAGGCCAGCTGACCGCCCTGGCGGCAATGGAGACGCCCGAACATGCACTGCGGCTGCTGTCGCTGGCGCAGGAGCGCTGCGGCGCCGCGCTGACAGGCTTCGAGCTCATGTCCAATCTCTGCCTGCAACTCGTGACCAAGCATTTCCCGCAGATGCGCCTGCCCTTCCCCCAGCCCTACGCGCAGTATGTGCTGCTGGAGCTGTCCGACAGCGAATCGGAAGACCATGCCAATACGCTGCTCGAAGGCTTGATCACGGAAGCCCTGGAACAGGAGATTGCACAGGATGCGGTAATCGCCTCTTCCATTGCCCAGTCGAAGGCGCTCTGGAATCTGCGCGAGCATATTCCCCTTGCGCAAGCGGAAGAAGGCAAGAACATCAAGCATGACGTGTCGGTGCCGATATCGCTGATCGGCGAGTTCATCCGCGTGACCGATGTGCAGCTGCAGGAACAGTTTCCCGGCTGCCGCATGGTGACGTTCGGTCATCTCGGCGACGGCAATCTGCACTACAACGTATCGCCGCCGGAAGAAGGCTCCCAGGATGCGTTCATCGAACACCAGGCCGCCATCAATCGCGTCGTGCATGACAGCGTTCATCGTTTCAATGGATCGATCTCCGCCGAACACGGCCTCGGCGCGCTCAAGCGCGAGGAAGTTCGTGCCTACAAGTCCGATGTCGAACTGCGGCTGATGCGTACGCTCAAGCAGGCGCTCGACCCGCTCAACATCATGAATCCCGGCAAGGTCATCTGAGGAAATTTGAGGAAACGGATGCGCTATCTTTTCTTTGCGCTGACCGCGGCGCTGCTGACTTTTTCCGGTGCATCGCATGCGGTCTATCGCTGCGACGTGGACGGCAAGACCAGCTACAGCGACCAGCCCTGCGCGAGCGGGCGCAAGCTTGACATCGCCGATGCGCCGCCGGATGCGGCAAGCAATGCACGCCGCATCGAGAAAGGCCTGGCCGCCAGCAAGAAAGAGCTGCGGCAACTGGAAGCGCAGCGTCGAAAGCATGAAGCGGAAGCCAGCAGGAAACGGCAGCGAGCAGAACGAAAACAAGCAGCAATGGACCGGCGCTGCGATTCGCTGGAGCGACGCCAGCGCTGGGCCCGCGACGATGCTGCGGCCGCAACCGGAAAAGCGTCCGACAAGGCAAGGAAAAAGGCGCAGCGCGCTACCGAAGTGTACGAGGGAGAATGCGGAGCGGGAAAGCGCGTACGCCCGCTGCAGTCATCCTGACAACGAGGCAAACGGAATCGTTGGAATACTCGGAAAGTGTGGCCTGCCCAACAGGAGTCGAACCTGTGACCTACGGCTTAGAAGGCCGTTGCTCTATCCAGCTGAGCTATGGGCAGTCTGTGGAATTCCTCGAGTCTGCGTCGAAAGGCGCTTGCGCAGCAAGGCGCAATGACGGCAACGCGATGGATGTATGCTTTGAGCAATAATTGCCTCAGGCCTGCGGATATTACCTCTATTGGCCATTGCTTTCAATGACCATCTGCATGCCGCAAGCATGCGGGTGCGATTGCAGTTGGAATGCCTCGAAGTACATGGCCAGCATGGGCTTATCCAGAAGTCGTATTGGCCATCCGCCCGCATCGCTGCGGGCACGGGAAAGCTGATTGCATCATTCTCGTGACACCTTCAGCAATATTCCATCAGTGCTACTGTTTCAAACTGGCTTGCTGATGGAATTCGCAGAAAATTTCCAACCGAGTCGAATATGCCGGTTTCGAGCCGTATAGAAAAACGGCCTCCGGTTAGTTTTCACTAAATTCGGAAGCCGTATTCATACTGCATTTTCTGGTCGGGGCGACACGATTCGAACGTGCGACCACCTGATCCCAAATCAGGTGCGCTACCAGGCTGCGCTACGCCCCGAGAGCCTTGCATCATACCGATGTCAGGCCTTCCGGTCAATTTATAACTTGCGATTGGACACAAATCGCCGGCTCGTTTTGGATGACCTCTGAAACGGTTCCACTCTGACCTGCCTGCCGGTCACGGTTGAACTGCCGCTGGCACTAGGTTGTGACTCCTTGCCATGCCCTCGCCATGTCACGCCCTGTTCCAGCGGCAATTCAACTCGGCGGCGACCAGGGCCAAGACAAACCCGCCCTCGCCGCCTGATGCCAGTCTTCAGTCAGGCAGCGATCTTGTCTGCAATTCTCCGCGCCATCGTTTGGGCAAGGTCGGCGTTCCTTGCCTCCACCATCACGCGTACCAGCGGTTCGGTGCCGGAGGCGCGGATCAGCACGCGGCCGCTGTCGCCGAGCTCGGATTCGGCAATGCGTTTTTCTTCGCCAACGGCTGCATTCTTCTGCCAGTCGAATCCGGGAGTGACCTTTACATTGATCAGGCTTTGCGGGAACAACTGCAGGGGCGCGATCGCTTCCTGCAGGGTCTTGCCGCTGCGCTTGAGCGCCGACAGCACCTGGAGCGCCGAGACGATGCCGTCGCCCGTGGTGTGCTTGTCGAGGAACAGGAGGTGCCCCGACCCTTCTCCGCCGATCAGCCAGCCACGCTCCTGCAGCACTTCCAGCACATAGCGGTCGCCGACCTTGGCGCGCGCAAAGCCGACGCCCATTTCGCGCAGTGCCACTTCCAGCGCCATGTTGGTCATGAGCGTGCCCACCACGCCTTCCACCGGCGCCGTGGCCATGCGGTCCATCACCATCACGTAAAGCAGTTCATCGCCGTTGTAGGGGCGCCCGCTGGAGTCGACCATCAGCAACCGGTCTGCATCGCCATCAAGCGCGATGCCGAGGTCGGCGCGGTGCGACTTCACGGCGGCCGACAGTGCGCCGGGAGCGGTGGCGCCGAAACCGTCATTGATGTTGGTGCCATTCGGCTGATTGCCGATGGCGATCACTTCCGCGCCCAGTTCGTGGAATACGTCCGGTGCGATATGGTAGGCGGCGCCGTGAGCACAGTCGACGACGATGCGCAGTCCACGCAGATCGAGTTCGTTGGGGAAGGTGCTCTTGCAGAATTCGATATAGCGGCCCTGGGCATCGAACAGGCGCTTGGCCTTGCCCATCTTTTCGGAAGACACGCATTCCATCGGGCCTTCGAGCGCGGCTTCGATCGCCTCCTCGACGGAGTCCGGCAGCTTGTTGCCCGACTCGGAAAAGAACTTGATGCCGTTGTCGTCGTAGGGGTTGTGCGAAGCGGAGATGACGACACCCGCCGACAGTCGCAGCGCACGTGTCAGATAAGCGATGGCTGGCGTAGGCATGGGCCCTGCCAGCATCACATCGACACCCGCCGCCGCAAAACCGGCTTCAAGCGCCGCCTCAAGCATGTATCCGGAGATGCGGGTGTCCTTGCCGATGAGTACGACAGGCTTGCCGTTGCTGGTCGCTTCCTGGGCGAGCACCTTGCCGGCCGCATAGCCGAGGCGCATCACGAAGTCCGGTGTGATGGGCAGAACGCCGACGCGTCCCCGCACGCCATCGGTGCCAAAATATTTGCGTGTCATTTGCTGTCCTTCTTCATTGTTTCAACTGCCTGCCAGACCTTGATCGCATCGACCGTTGCCGCCACGTCGTGAACCCGCACGATGCGGGCACCATGCGCGATTGCACTCAGCGCTGCAGCAAGGCTGCCGCCAAGGCGCTGCTCAATCGGCTTGCCGGTAATTGCGCCTATCATGGACTTTCTCGAGAGGCCTGCCAAGACTGGAGCATCGAGTTCCCGCGCCATCCTGCCAAGGTCCTTGAGCAGCGTCAGATTGTGTTGCAGCGTTTTGCCGAATCCGAAACCGGGGTCGATACAGATCCTTTCCAGTTCCACTCCCTCACTGCGCAGCGCTCCAATCCGCTCACCGAGAAATTCAATCACTTCCCTGGTGACATCCGTATATTGCGGCCCTGCCTGCATGGTTTGCGGATCGCGCTGCATGTGCATGATACACAACGCGCACTCGCTTTCATTGACCACACGCAACGCCCCCTCCGCTCTGAATCCGTTGATGTCGTTGATCATGTCGGCGCCGGCGGCGATGGCTTCTCGCATGACTTCCGTCTTGTAAGTGTCTATCGAAAGCGGCTTGCCGCAATCCCGGAGCGCATAGATGAGAGGCATGACGCGCCGCAGTTCTTCATCCAGCGGCAAGGGCTCGGCTCCGGGCCGGCTTGACTCGCCGCCGATATCAATGATGTCCACGCCATCCGCAATCATCTGTTCTGCGCGGGACAAGGCGAGATCCAGAGAGTGAAACTGCCCGCCATCCGAAAAGGAATCGGGCGTGACATTGAGTATGCCCATGACCAGGGGTGTGCCATGCTCCTCGCCTATCGGCAGGCGATAGCGGCCACACTGCAAAAACTGTTTATTCATCATCGTGCGCCGGAAATGAAAAAGGGTGAGGATTTCTCCCCACCCTTATACCATCGAATCAAATTTCCTCGATCAGGCCGGTGCAGTGGCGTTGGGCGAAACACCGCCCGAGGCACTATCCGACGGAGACCGCTTGACCGGTACGCCGGCCTTCGGCGGACGCGGCTCAAGGCCTTCCATGATGTCGTTGATCTGATCGGCATCCAGCGTTTCCCAATCAAGCAGGGCCTTCGCCATGATTTCGACCTTTTCCTTGTTTTCCTCGAGCAGGCGGCGCGACAGCGCGTACTGCGCGTCGAGGATGGAACGGATTTCGGTATCGACCTTTTGCTGGGTAGCCTCGGAAACGGTTTTTGCGCTCATGCGTCCGAAATAGGCATCCTGCTCGCTGTCTTCATAAACCATGGTGCCGAGTGTCTCGGACATGCCGTAACGCGTGACCATGGCGCGGGCAAGCTTGGTTGCACGCTCGAAGTCATTCGATGCGCCGGTCGACATCTGGTGCATGAAGATTTCTTCGGCGATGCGGCCGCCGAACAGGATCGCGATCTCTTCCAGCATCTTGTCCTTGTACATGTTCACGCGATCATGCTCGGGAAGCTGCCATGTCAGGCCAAGCGCATATCCGCGCGGCATGATGGTGACCTTGTGAACGGGATCGGCCTTGGGCAGCAGCTTGGCAACCACTGCATGACCGGACTCATGGAAGGCCGTATTGCGGCGCTCTTCCTCGCGCATGACCGCAGACTTGCGCTCCGGACCCATCACGATCTTGTCCTTCGCATCCTCGAAGTCCTGCATTTCCACGAGACGCTTGTTGCGGCGTGCGGCAAACAAGGCAGCTTCGTTCACGAGATTGGAGAGATCTGCACCCGAGAAACCGGGCGTACCGCGCGCCAGGATGTCAGCCTTGACGTCAGGCGCGATCGGCACCTTGCGCATGTGAACATAGAGAATCTGCTCGCGGCCGCGGATGTCGGGAAGACCGACCATCACCTGGCGGTCGAAACGACCGGGGCGCAGCAGCGCCTTGTCCAGCACGTCCGCACGGTTGGTTGCGGCAATCACGATGACACCGGAATTGGCTTCGAAACCGTCCATCTCGACCAGCAGCTGATTGAGGGTCTGTTCGCGCTCATCATTGCCGCCGCCCATGCCGGCACCGCGGTGGCGGCCAACGGCATCGATCTCGTCGATGAAGATGATGCAGGGGGAATGCTTCTTTGCATTTTCGAACATGTCCCGAACGCGCGAGGCGCCGACACCGACGAACATTTCAACAAAGTCGGAACCGGAGATGGTGAAGAACGGGACCTTGGCTTCGCCCGCAATTGCACGTGCCAGCAGTGTCTTACCAGTACCCGGGGGACCGACCATCAGCACGCCGCGCGGAATGCGTCCGCCGAGCTTCTGGAACTTGGTGGGATCGCGAAGGAAGTCGACCAGCTCCTGCACCTCTTCCTTGGCCTCGTCGCAGCCTGCGACGTCGGCAAAAGTGACGGTATTGCTGGCTTCATCGAGCATGCGCGCCTTCGAGCGGCCGAAGGAAAACGCACCGCCTTTTCCGCCGCCCTGCATTTGCCGCATGAAGAACACCCAGACGCCGATGAGCAGGAGCATCGGGAACCAGGAAATGAATACCTGGGACAGGAAGGACTGCTCTTCCGGCTGCTTGACGTCGAACTTGACGCCGTTGTTCACCAGATCACCGATCAGGCCACGGTCAAGATAGGTAACTGCCGTCTTGATGCGCTTGCCATCGTTCGTCGTGGCGACGATGGTGCGATCTTCAATCGTCGCCTCACGGATCTGTTTCGCCTTCACCTCATCCAGGAAATCGGAATAAGGAATGGACGTCGCGCCTCCTGCGAGAGTACGACCGTCGAACTGCTTGAAGACGGTAAACAGCACCAGGGCGATCACCACCCATATGGCGGCTTTCGAAAACATGTTGTTCACTAGAACTCCTTAGACGCAGCTGCGCCTATATTTACATTACTTGTAAAATTGATTCTACTCGCAATAATCAGTGCTTGCTAGGCTGCATGTGCGATTGGGGAGATTGAAATCAAGGGTTGACAAGAAATCAACTTGTCATTGGGAAGGGTTTTTCAGAACTTTTCCAAGCAAAAAGATTTCGGAGGATTTGTCCCTGCTGGCTTTGGGCTTCTTCTGGGTAACGGTTTTGAATTCCTGGCGGAATTTTTCAACAAGCTGCGAGTACCCAGTCCCGTTGAAGCATTTGACGAGAAGCGCACCGGAAGGTTTCATGTGTGCACGAGCAAATTCGATTGCCAGATCGATCAGATCCTCGACACGGGCAGCGTCGCTGATGGCTACCCCCGAGAGGTTGGGCGCCATGTCGGACAGGACCAGATCCACCTTGCGTCCGGCGACCACCGCTTCCAGCTGTTCCAGCACGGCCTGCTCGCGGAAATCGCCCTGGATGAAATTGACATTGGCGATGGGTTCCATGGGCAGCATGTCCAGACCGATGATGGTGCCGTGAATTCCGCCCCCCGCCTGCCCCGCCAGCTTGTTGCGCACGTATTGCGACCAGCTGCCCGGCGTGCAGCCCAGATCGACAATGATCTGCCCGGGCCGGATCAGTTTTTCCTCCTCGTCGATTTCCTTGAGCTTGTAGGCGGCGCGCGCACGGTAGCCTTCCTTCTGCGCCAGCTTGACGTAAGGGTCGTTGATATGGTCGTGCAACCAGTTTTTGTTGAATTTGTTCTTGGCCATTCGCGTAGAATACCGCTTTTAAGGAATCATTAAATATGCTGAAACTTACCCCTGCGGAACGAAGCGCGCTTCGTTCCGAAGCCCATGCTCTCAATCCGGTCGTCATTATCGGCGAATCGGGACTGACGCCTTCGGTTCTCAAGGAAATCGACTCCAGCCTGGATGCGCATGGGTTGATCAAGGTACGCGTGTTCGGCGACGACCGTGAAGCACGCATCGGGATGTACGAAACGATCTGCGAAAAACTGGATGCGGCGCCGATCCAGCATATCGGCAAGCTGCTCGTGCTTTACCGCCCCAAGAAGGAAGCTGCCAAGGAACGCGGCGACAAGCGCGGCAAGGGCCTGCGTGAAGTGACGATCGTCAAGCCGAGCCCGAGCGGAACAAAGCGCCCAACAGTGACCAAGGTTGTCCTGAAGGGCAATGAACGCGTGACCGCGGGCGGCAACGTCAAGCGAGCCAAGCCGCGCCAAACCAGTTCGAAGAAGCTCGCGCTCGGCCGCCGCTGACTTCTTCCTGCAGCACCCTCTCGTTTGGATCGCCGAATGCGGGTTTCCACGGCGGCGCAGAGCGGGAGGCGGCTTCCCGGACGTTCATGACAAAAAACATTCGAGTGATGCCTTCCCCGCCGTGCCAGGCCGCCTGCCGGCAGGCGCACCGCAGGCGACTTCAGAATCAGTTCCCGACCCGGCCTTCAGCCACCACCGCCTTCAATCGCGCCAATGGCAGGATGACTGGCTGATTGCAGGCAAGCCGCATGCAATCGCCACTTCAAACGTAACGCACTTCCAGCACTTCATATTCGCGAATGCCAGATGGCGCATTCACTTCGACGACATCGCCGGCATACTTGCCGATCAGCGCACGCGCGATCGGCGAGGTGATCGACACTTTGAGTTCCTTCAGGTCGGCCTCGTCCTCTCCGACAATCTGGTAAGTCACTTTCTGGCCGGACTCGAGATCCTCGAGATCCACGGTGGACGCGAAAACGATGCGTCCTTCCGCGTCCAGAGTCTTCGGATCAATGATCTGGGCTGCGCTCAGCTTGCCCTCGAGCTCGGCGATGCGTCCTTCGATAAAGCTCTGACGTTCTTTCGCGGCATCGTATTCGGCGTTTTCCGACAAATCCCCCTGTGCCCGGGCTTCGGAAATGGCATTGATGACGGCAGGACGGTCTTTGGTTTTCAGGCGGTGCAACTCTTCCTTCAGAAGCTCTGCGCCGTGCTTGGTAATAGGAACTGTGCTCATGGTTTTCTTTTCAGGAAATGAAAACCACAGAGGTCACAAATAGTACCGGGTGAACCCGGCACCGTCTGTGACCTCTGTGGCTAAGTTGAAACTTGTGGGCTTAGTGTAAAGACTTATGCAAGCCTTGTAAATCGTAGACGTGCAGTTCGTCGAGATGCCGCATACCCTCGACTGCGGCTTCAGCCCCGGCAATCGTCGTGTACGTGGTTGCCCGCGCCAGCAAGGCCGAAGTCCGGATGGCACGGGAGTCGGCGATCGCTGTCCGCTTTTCTTCGACGGTGTTGATGACCAATACGATTTCGTTGTTCTTGATCATATCGACCACATGCGGACGTCCTTCGACAACCTTGTTGACCGCCGTTACCGGAATTCCTGCGGAACCGATGGCGGATGCCGTTCCCTTGGTCGCCACCAATGAAAAGCCGAGTTCAACCAGATCTTTGGCAACCTGCACCGCGCGGGGCTTGTCGCTGTTCTTCACGCTCAGGAACACCTTGCCCGACTTCGGCAGCTTGACGCCGGCACCGAGCTGGGATTTTACGAACGCTTCGCCGAAGGTCTTGCCGACACCCATCACTTCGCCCGTCGACTTCATTTCCGGTCCGAGAATGGTATCGACGCCCGGGAACTTGTTGAACGGGAAGACAGCTTCCTTGACGCAGTAATACGGCGGCACGACTTCATGCTTGACACCCTGGCTGTCGAGCGACTGGCCCACCATGCAGCGGGCGGCGATCTTTGCCAGCTGAAGACCCGTCGCCTTGGACACATAAGGCACGGTACGCGATGCGCGCGGATTCACTTCCAGCACATAGACGATGTCTTTCATTGCGCCGTCAATTTCCTGCTGCTGGATCGCGAACTGGACGTTCATCAGACCGATGACATTCAGGCCCTTTGCCATCAGCGAAGTCTGGCGCTTGAGCTCCTCGATCGTTTCCTTCGACAGCGAATACGGAGGCAGCGAGCAGGCGGAGTCGCCGGAATGCACGCCGGCTTGCTCAATGTGTTCCATCACGCCGCCGATGAAGGTGCGCTGGCCGTCCGACAGACAGTCCACATCCACTTCGATGGCGTCGTTGAGGAAGCGGTCGAGCAGAACCGGCGAATCGTTCGACACTTTGACCGCCTCGCGCATGTAGCGCTCGAGATCGCGCTGTTCATGCACGATTTCCATTGCACGGCCGCCGAGCACGTAAGACGGGCGAACGACCAGCGGGTAGCCGATTTCCTGGGCAAGACGCAGCGCCTCTTCTTCGGTACGCGCCGTGCGGTTCGGCGGCTGGCGCAGGTTGAGTTCCTGCAGCAGTTTCTGGAAACGCTCCCGGTCTTCGGCCGCATCGATCATGTCGGGGGAAGTGCCGACGATCGGCACGCCATTGGCCTCCAGGTCGAGCGCCAGCTTGAGCGGCGTCTGTCCGCCGTACTGGACGATCACGCCATGGGGCTTTTCCTTGTCGACGATTTCCAGCACATCTTCCAGCGTGAGCGGCTCGAAGTAGAGACGGTCGGATGTGTCGTAGTCGGTCGAGACGGTTTCCGGATTGCAGTTGACCATGATGGTTTCATAACCATCCTCGCGCATAGCAAGCGCCGCATGCACGCAGCAGTAGTCGAATTCGATGCCCTGGCCGATCCGGTTGGGACCGCCGCCGAGAACCATGATCTTCTTCTTGTCCGTCGGCTGCGACTCGCACTCTTCGTCATAGGTCGAATACATGTACGCGGTCCTGGTCGCAAACTCGGCGGCGCAGGTGTCGACGCGCTTGTAGACCGGACGCACGTTCAATTCGCGGCGCCGTTCCCGCACTGCCTTGTCGGTCGTCTTCAGCAGCTTGGCGAGACGCCGGTCGGCGAAGCCCTTCTGCTTGAGCTTGAAAAGAGTGGTCTTGTCGAGCGATTCCAGCGACTGTGTTTCCAGCCAGAGTTCGATGTCGACGATTTCCTTGATCTGAACCAGGAACCACGGGTCGATATGGGTCAGCTGATGCACTTCTTCCAGCGAGAAGCCTTGTGCAAACGCATCACCGACATACCAGATGCGTTCCGGTCCCGGCTCCCCGAGTTCTTCCTCGATGGTCTCGCGATCGGTGGTCTTTTCGTTCATGCCGTCGACGCCGACTTCCAGCCCGCGCAGGGCTTTCAGGAAGGATTCCTGGAAGGTCCGACCAATAGCCATGACTTCGCCGACGGATTTCATCTGGGTCGTCAGGTGGCTGTCCGCTGTCGGGAATTTTTCGAAAGCGAAACGCGGCACCTTGGTCACCACGTAGTCAATGCTGGGCTCGAAGGACGCCGGGGTCTGGCCGCCGGTGATCTCGTTGCGCAGTTCATCAAGGGTGAAGCCGACCGCCAGCTTGGCGGCGACCTTCGCGATGGGAAAACCGGTCGCTTTCGAAGCCAGCGCGGAAGAACGCGAAACGCGCGGATTCATTTCAATGACGATCATGCGGCCATCCGCGGGATTGACCGCGAACTGCACGTTCGAGCCGCCGGTATCGACGCCGATCTCGCGCAGCACCGCAAGCGATGCGTTACGCATGATCTGGTATTCCTTGTCCGTCAGGGTTTGCGCAGGAGCGACGGTGATCGAGTCGCCGGTATGCACGCCCATCGGGTCGAGGTTTTCAATCGAGCAGACAATGATGCAGTTGTCCTTCTTGTCGCGGACAACTTCCATTTCATACTCTTTCCAGCCGATCAGCGATTCCTCGATCAGCAGTTCGGAAGTCGGAGATGCCTCGAGTCCGCGCTTGCAGATGGTTTCGAATTCTTCCGGATTATAGGCAATGCCGCCGCCGGTGCCGCCCATCGTGAACGACGGACGGATGATGACCGGAAAGCCGAGTTCCTTCTGCACCGCCCATGATTCCTCCATGGTGTGCGACACGCCCGAGCGCGCGGAGCCGAGACCGATCTTGGTCATCGCCTCCTTGAACTTGGAGCGATCTTCCGCCTTGTCGATGGCTTCCGGGGTCGCGCCGATCAGTTCGCAGCCGTACTTGGTGAGAACACCGTTGCGATGCAGGTCGAGCGCGCAGTTCAGCGCGGTCTGGCCGCCCATGGTGGGCAGGATGGCATCCGGACGTTCCTTGTCGATGATGCGCTCGACCGCCTGCCAGGTGATCGGCTCGATGTAGGTGACATCGGCCATTTCGGGATCGGTCATGATCGTCGCCGGATTGCTGTTCACCAGAACGACGCGGTATCCCTCTTCGCGCAAGGCCTTGCAGGCCTGCGCGCCGGAATAGTCAAATTCGCACGCCTGGCCGATGATGATCGGGCCGGCGCCAATAATCAGGATGCTTTTAATGTCGGTGCGCTTAGGCATTTTTGTGTTTCTCCATCATCGCCACGAAGCGATCGAACAAGGGGGCGACGTCGGTCGGACCGGGGGAAGCTTCGGGATGGCCCTGGAAGCAGAAAGCCGGTTTGTCTGTACGGGCAAAGCCCTGGAGCGAACCGTCGAACAGCGAGACGTGGGTCACGCGGCAATTGGACGGCAGGGTCTCCTGGTCCACGGCAAAGCCATGGTTCTGCGATGTGATCATGACCTGCTTGGTATCGAGATCCTGCACCGGATGGTTCGCGCCATGGTGGCCGAATTTCATCTTGAGCGTCCTGGCGCCCGATGCGAGGGCCATGATCTGATGACCCAGGCAGATGCCGAAGGTCGGGATGCCGCGGTCAATCAGTTCGCGGGTTGCCGCGATCGCGTAGTCGCAAGGCTCGGGATCGCCAGGCCCGTTGGCAAGGAAAATCCCGTCCGGGTTCAGGGCGAGCGCCTCTTTCGCTGTCGCCTGCGCCGGCAGGACAGTGATCTTGCAGCCGCGCTCGGCCAGCATGCGCAGGATATTGCGCTTGACGCCATAATCGAAGGCGACCACGTGGTACTTGGGATCGGACTGCTTGCCGTAGCCTGCTCCGAGTTTCCACTCCGTCTCGGTCCAGACGTAGGACTCCTTGGTCGACACCACTTTGGCGAGATCCATGCCAGCCAGCCCCGGGAAGGATTTTGCCAGTGCAAGTGCTTTCTCGACATCGGCTTCGCCGGCGAGAATGGCGCCGTTCTGCGCGCCCTTTTCTCTCAGGATGCGCGTCAGTTTGCGGGTATCGATTCCGGCGATGCCCACCACGTTTTCCGACTTCAAGTAGTCGGACAGGCTCTGCTTGGAGCGGAAGTTTGAAGTGATCAGTGGCAGGTCTTTGATGATCAGACCGGCGGCGTGAATGCGGCTGGCCTCGACGTCCTCTTCATTGACGCCGACATTGCCGATATGGGGATAGGTCAGCGTGACGATCTGGCGGCTGTAGCTGGGATCGGTCAGGATTTCCTGGTAACCGGTCATCGCCGTGTTGAACACGACTTCACCGATCGTATGACCGGGCGCACCGATGGAAAAACCCTGGAAAATCGACCCGTCTGCAAGCGCAAGGATAGCCGGAACTGATTGGCCAGAAAAAAATGGCAGCAAGGGTAACTCCTGAGATGGTTACCGCCGCTGCGCCGCGCCAGAACGACCGTCAACCAAACGGCATGCGCTGGATGTTGCGGGTCTTTTTGGGACGAGATGGAAGGGGTATGCGCTACGGCGGACTGGATTAGATAAACCCCAAGATTATAGCCGAGAACCACCTTCACTGCAAACCCGGCGGAGAGCAAAAAACCTGTTGCCGATTGCCGGCATCCGCATCTCCGCCGGAGCCGTCATTGCCTTTCCGGCAATGACAAAAGAGCATGCGTCAAAGGCCGAGTGCGGCGATGCCTGCCCTGGCGATCTGTACGTCTTCCGAGGACTTGACGCCGGATACGCCGACCGCGCCGATGCACTGGCCTTCAACGACGATCGGAACGCCGCCTTCCAGCATGCCCTCGATAACAGGAGCAGTGATGAAGGAATAACGGCCGTTGTTGATCATGTCTTCATAGACCTTGGTTTCGCGGCGGCCGATGGCCGCAGTCTTGGCCTTGGCCGGAGCGATGCTGGCCGAGACCGGTGCCGCGTTGTCAAGACGCTGCAGCCACAGCAGATGGCCGCCGTCGTCCACGATGGAAATCGTCACTGCCCAGTTGTTTGCCTTTGCTTCCGCTTCTGCGGCAGCGGCAATCTTTTTAGCGTCGTCGAGTGTGAGAATCGGTTTTGTTTGCATTCCAGCTCCTTCTGAAGAAGCGTGGATTGTACGACAGGCATCCCCGCCGCGCACAGCGCAGCGCAGCAATGTGGTCAGGACGGACTGCGTTTCATGACGAGTTCCGCCAGCGACTGCAATTCGGCGGGTAGCTTGTCGAGGTGAGGTCTTACCTGCTCTTGCCTTCCTTCCCGGATCCAGCGGAGCAGCGTCGCCGCATCGGGGGTGCCGCTTTCGGCATGTTCGATCGCCGGCGCTGCCAGCGGCATGCCATTGGCCGCGCCAGCTTCCTCTTGTTCTCCGACCGCACCGATGAAGCCTTGTGCCATTCCCAGCTCGGCTCGCCTGCGTGCGATTTCCTGCATGCGCAGCAGGCTGATGTCCTCGGTTGCAGAGCCGCGCTCGGAAAGCGAGGCCACTCCGCAGCATGCGAAGAGATGCCCGCTTGCCTCATTGGCAATATCCGCGTCGGCGATCGCGTGACAGATGCGCCGGGCGAAAATAATTGCGGCATCAAAATTGATGCTGCCGGTAGCCAGCATGAACTCGGCCTCGCCGGTCTGCGCGACATGATCGGTCTGCCGGATGGTACGGCGCAATAACTGGCCGATGGCCGCCATCACCGAAGCCGGCGGAGTACCGCAGGCGCCCTCGGCGACAATGCGGCGCAATGCAAGCCTGACACTAAGAAGCACGAAATTGCGCCTGCCTTGGACTGCACTCTGCAGCAATGCCGATGCGTCGGCATTGAATCGTTCCTGCATCGGCAACGCGAAGAGAGCTTCGGGGTTCACATCCTGCACCAGGGATTCCAGACTGCGCCGGAACTCCTGCCGGGTGGTCGTCAATGTGGAAAGAACATCAAGGCGTGAAACCAGATGGGCGGTGCCTATGCCTTTGGTAATAAGATCGCTGGCGCCCGCGGCGATGGCGCGCTCGCGTTCGGCTTGTTCATCGCTGCCTGAAATCACCACGACTGGAATTTCCCGCAGGCGGGTGATGCTGGAATGCCGGATACGCTGCAGCAAGCCATAACCATCCAGCCGCGGCATGGTGATATCGGTAATTACCACTTTGATATGCCGGTCGGCCAGCAGCATTTCCCATGCTTCTTCACCATTGCATGCCTCGCGAAAATCGAACATCCCCTCGATATGCTTGATCAGCGTAGCCCTTACGATGCGGGAGTCGTCGGCGATCAGGATGCGAGGCTTGACCGGCAAGTCGGTCGCAATATCGGCCATGGTTTTGTAGTCATGTATATAGAGGTCGTGAAAGCATACTCTTGAGAAACTTTTTTTGACAGCGGCATGCGTATCCCTTACATTGGCGGTCGTTGCCAAGATTAAACATTTACAGCATGACAACAACGCGCGGAATTCAGGGATGTGTGAAATTTGGAATGTCCTCGCTGGCTCTTGCCATGTTCATTACGGCTCCCGCATATGCCAGCGAAACGCCGCCACCCCAGCCATCAGGCCCGTTGGCGAAACTGCAAGGCATCACCTCGCGCGCGTCAGAGCTGGCGCTGCACGCGATGACCATGATCGGCATCCGGTATCAGTACGGCGGCAACGCTCCTGAAAGCGGCCTGGATTGCAGCGGGCTGGTACGTTATGTCTTCAAGCAGGTCACTGGAGCCGAGCTTCCTCGCACCTCGGAGGAAATCAGCCGGGTCGGTCAGAATGTCGAGCCGAGCGAGCTGCAGCCTGGCGACCTCGTCTTCTATAACACCTTGCGCCGCGGTTTCTCCCATGTGGGGATCTATCTGGGAGACAACCGGTTCATTCATGCGCCTTCGGCGGGCGGAAAGGTGCGCATCGAAAGCATGGATATCAGTTATTGGAAAAGCCGCTTCAACGGCGCCCGGCGGATCAACCAGCCCGCCGAATAGAATTCCCCCTACCGGCCAACTCC
The DNA here is from genome assembly GCF_008929045.1 of Noviherbaspirillum aerium. Taxonomy (GTDB): domain Bacteria; phylum Pseudomonadota; class Gammaproteobacteria; order Burkholderiales; family Burkholderiaceae_D; genus Noviherbaspirillum; species Noviherbaspirillum aerium. The sequence goes on from NZ_VFAH01000003.1 coordinate 161,714, forward strand.
CGGCTTCACGCTAAAGCGCCTGTCCGCGTTTTGTAGCCAGTTTTTTGCGCAGTTCGGGCAGAAGCTGGGCGGTTGCCTGCTCACCCGCAAGAATCGCGTTGTTTCGCCCTGGAAAGTCGTTGCCCTTCATGGTGCCGAGCCGCGGCTGGATCACGACATCCGCATCGCGCAGTTCATAGTGATTGATGCTTTGTCCCATGATGGCGAAGGTCTGCAGGAGAACATCCACGGAACTGGACGCAGGTTGCGCATCCGGCTGCGATGAAATGTTCACCGCAATCACAAAGTCCGCGCCCATTTCCCGGGCAAAGCGTACCGGCACCGGTGATACCAGCCCGCCATCCACATAGGAATGGTCGTTGATGCGCACGGGCTGGAATACGCTCGGCACAGCCGATGAAGCGCGAACCGCCAGGCCGGTATTCCCGCGGCGGAACAGGATCGGCGCACCGCTGTTGAGGTCGGTGGCGACCGCGCCGAAGGGAATCCGGAGCTTTTCAATCGGCACATTGTTGACGCTTCGGTTGACGTAACCCTGCAAGGCTTCGCCCTTGAGCACGCCGGTCGCCTTGGCGAACAGCGGAACCGACCAGTCCGAGATGGCAGCCTCGTCCATTTCCAGCGCCATCTTGTGCAGCGCAAAGCCGTTATTGCCGGCGGCATACAAGGCCCCGACCAGACTGCCGGCACTCGTACCTACGACGATATCGGGCACGATGCCCTGGGCTTCGAGCGCCTTGATGACGCCGATATGCGCAAAACCGCGCGCCGCGCCACCGCCGAGGGCCAGGCCGATCTTCACGCTGCGCGGAGTGTTGGATGCGGACGGCGCCTGAACCGGCGAGGCCGGGGATTTTGCCGAAGGCGAGATGCTGGAACATCCTGCCGCCAGCAGAGACATCGACAGGACGATGGTGATACCACTTCTGGAAAAAAGCATAAATACGTGTTGAATGACAAGACGACAATACGGAGTTGCTTCTCCCCACTCCGCGACGGACACCTATTGTATCGGACGCATCCCGACGGGCGGGCATGCCGCTTAATGAGAATGATTAGCGTTCGTTATCAAACGGGTTATACTTGCGCGACAAGAAATTCACATTCACAAAAGGAGCCTCAGCATCATGACGGATCGTTTCGCAAAAAGTTTGTCTGTCGCCGCATTTGTCGTGGTCGCAGCGTCATCGTCGGCCGTTGCACAGGAGAATGTACTTAACCTCTACTCCTCGCGCCATTATCAGACGGACGAACAGCTCTACTCGAATTTCACCAAGCAAACCGGCATCAAGATCAACCGCATCGAGGCGGAAGACAATCCCCTGCTGGAAAGACTGAGAAACGAAGGCAAGAACAGCCCTGCCGACGTCATCCTCATGGTCGACGCCGCACGCTTGTGGCGAGCGCAGATCGATGGCTTGTTCCAGCCTGTCAAATCCAAGGTGCTGGACACGCGCATCCCCGCCAACCTGCGCGGCAAGGATGACGGCAACGGCTCCGAATGGTATGGCTTCTCGACACGCGGACGCGTCATTGTCTACAACAAGGCCAGCGTGAACCCGGAAGATGTGTCGACCTATGAATCGCTGGCCGATTCCAAGAACAAGGGCAAGGTCTGCACCCGTTCCGGCTCCCATCCCTACATGCTGTCGATGATCGGTTCGATGATCGAGCGCAACGGCGAAGCAGCGACCGAGAAATGGGCGCAAGGCGTGGTAAACAATTTCGCCCGTCCTCCGCGCGGCGGCGACACCGACCAGATCAAGGGCGTGGCTTCCGGCGAATGCGGCGTCGCGGTGACGAACACCTATTATTACGTGCGCCTGCTGCGCTCCAACAAGCCGGAAGACAAGGAACTGATCAGCAAAGTCGGCTTCATCTGGCCCAACCAGAAAACGTCCGGGACCCATCTGAACATTTCGGGCGGCGGTGTCGCCAAGAATGCGCCGCATCGGGATGCCGCAGTCAAGTTCCTCGAATATCTGGCCAGCGATGAAGCCCAGGGTTATTTCGCCAACGGCAATAACGAGTGGCCGGTAGTGAAATCCGCTGTGGCGGCCAATCCGGCCCTGGAGTCGCTGGGCAAGTTCAAGGCGGAGAATGTGTCCATCGCCACCATCGGCAAGAACCAGATTGCCGCGCAAAAGATCCTGGACCGGGTCGGATACAAATAATAGGCAGCCACGGAAGCCACACAAGTAACGATGGGCGGCATCTGCCGCCTCAATAAAAATCGGCGCATGAAGCGCCGATTTTCATTTCTCTTTTGTTGGCCGGCTCTGCCGCTGCCCGCCCTGCTTCATGCCAATCCCGCTTCATCGCATGCCATGAGACCGCATCTGTTTCGGCCTGGCCGCGTTGCGCCGGACATCCATTGTCCATTACCTCCGCCATGAATTTTCGAGCTGCCGCCTCCGCCTTGCCAGCCGAAAAATCCGTCAAACCTCATTCAGGATGGTATGACGTAGCTGGTATCCGATGCAACTGCCGCAGATCGGCCTCACGCCTTCACTGTCTTTTCCGCAAACGATTCCACGATCATCCGGCGCGGGAAGCGTACCGTGAATGTGCTGCCCTTCTCCGGTTCGGAGTCGATTGCCAGCGCGGCATTGTGACGCAGCAGCACATGCTTGACGATCGCCAATCCGAGTCCGGTGCCTTGCGTCTCGCGAGAACGGCTCTTGTCGACCCGATAGAAGCGTTCCGTTAGGCGAGAGATATGCTCCGGCCGAATGCCGATGCCATTGTCGCGTACGGCGAATTGCGGACCATCGTCGCCCATTCTCCATGAAATATGAATTGCGCCGTTTTCGGGCGTGTACCGGATGGCATTCGAAACAAGATTGCCGAAAGCGCTTCGCAATTCTTCGGTGTTGCCCTTGATGTCGGGGCCGCTGATTTCCAGCGTGATCTGATGGCGGCCGTTAGAGAGGGCATTGGCGTCCTGCTGGATCTGCTCCACCAGCAACTCCATGTCGACCCGCTCGGATCGCAGCGGATAATCGACCGACTCGAGCCTGGTCAGGGTCAGCATGTCCTCCACCAGGTTTTGCATGCGATGCCCCTGTTCGCTCATGAGCTTGAGATGGCTCATCCGGGTTTTCACGTCCAGATTGGGCTGGCTGCAGGCGATTTCCAGGAAACCGTTGATGACCGTCAGCGGCGTGCGCAGTTCATGGGAAGCATTGGCAACGAAATCGCGGCGCATGGTTTCGATGCGGTCCGATTCCGTCGCATCATGCGTTACCAGGATCTGGCGCCTGTTTTCGAAGGGAATGATCTGGACGATCAGCTTGCGGTCGCGCACCGCTAGGGTGAGCGGCTGTTCATAGCGCCCGAGGATAATGTAATCGATGAATTCCGGACTGCGGATGAGATTGGTGACGCGCATGCCCTTGTCGCGGTCCAGATGCAGGCCGAGGTGTCTTTCGGCGGCCGGATTGCACCATTCGAGAAACAGCACGTCATCCATGATAACGACGCCGTCCGGCAGCAGGCTCATCGCCTGTCGGAAGCGGGCCAGCCATTCGGCAAGCTCGGCCTGGTTGCGTTCGTCGCCGCGCCGCAGCTTGTAAAGCCGGGAGAAGATATCGGTCCAGGCGCCCCATCCGTCCGGCAGCCTGGCGCTGCTGGGATGATCAAGCCAGTCGGCAAGCTGATACAGATAATGCAGTTGCACCACAAGCAGCACGCACAAGCCACCGAGGGCTGCCGCCAGCCCCCATACCGCACCGAAGAAATACCAGACAACGCCCCCGCCGGCCAGGATGATGGCCAGGCGCAGCACTGCGGGTATCCAGAAAATCAACCGTGGATTCATGTCGGGCCGGACTATTTTTCAGACAGCATGTAACCGACGCTGCGCACGGTCTTGATGAGCGACTCGGCATCCTTGAGCGCCTTGCGCAGTCGCAGCACGTGAACGTCGACGGTACGTTCCTCGATGGCCACATGATCGCCCCACACCTTGTCCAGCAGCTGGCTGCGGGAAAACACCCTTTCCGGATGGGCAAGGAAGAACTTGAGCAGCTTGTACTCGGCGTGGCCAATATCGATCTTCTGCTCGTTGAGCATGACCGAGCAGCTGATCGGGTCCAGCGTCACCGGACCGATGCTCATTGGCGTCTGCGCATGCTCGGGGCTCTTGCGACGCAGCAGGGCCTTGATGCGGGAAGTCAGTTCTCGCGGCGAGAACGGCTTGGTGATGTAGTCGTCCGCACCATTGTCGAGGCCGGCGATCTTGTCTTCCTCCATGCTTTTCGCCGTCAGCATGATGACCGGCAGCGCCTGCATCTGGCGGTCGCCGCGGATACGGGACAAGAGGCGCAGGCCGGACTGGTCGGGCAGCATCCAGTCCAGCAGCACCAGGTGCGGCGTGCGCAGCTGCATGAATTCCCATGCCTCGCTTGCCGTATGGGCCGCGGTGCAATTCCAGCCTGCCTCCTTCAGCGTAAAGGACACCAGCTCGATGATGGGCGGTTCGTCTTCAACGATCAGGATTGTGGTCTTGTCAACGGCCATGATTAGACGGAAGTGTCGAGCTTGGTATAGACGTAATCGGTATGCCGGATATCCTTGCCTTCGACGATATAGATGACATATTCGGCAATGTTCTTTGCATGATCGCCGATCCGCTCGATCGCCTTGGCCACCCACAGGGTATCAAGCGCCGCGGAAATCGTACGGGGATCTTCCATCATGAACGTAATCATCGTGCGGGTAATCGCACGGAATTCATGGTCGATCACATCGTCGTGGGAAATGATGCGCGCGGCCTGCTTGTCGTCCAGGCGGGCGAAGGCATCCAGCGCATCATGCAGCGATTCGGCGGCGCTGGCGGCCAGCACCCTGACCGACTCGTAATGATTCAGCACGCCGACGGTGCCACGCTCATGCAGGTTTTTCGCGGTGCGGGCGATCTTGGTGGCTTCGTCGCCGATGCGCTCCAGATCGGTAATCACCTTCAGCGTGGCCATCACCGTGCGCAGGTCATTGGCGGCCGGCTGGCGCTTGACGATGAGATGGCTGCAGGTATCATCGAGCGACACTTCCAGCTTGTTGACGTTTTCGTCGCCCTTGATGACCTGTTCGGCTTGCGCGATATTGCCGGTACGGAAGCAGTTGATCGCGTCGTTGAACTGGCTTTCCACCATGCCGCCCATCAGCAGAACCTTGGAGCGGATCGCTTCCAGATCCATGTCGTATTGCTTAGAAGAGTGATCGCCTGGCATCAGGTTCTCCGTAATGATTCGTGGTTAGCTTATCCCAATCCCGCGCCAATGCATGGCCGGAATTGGTATGGCACTGTTTCAACGCTGCTTCAGCCGAAACGACCGGTGATGTAGTCCTGCGTTTCCTTTTTCGCCGGATTCATGAAAATCTGGTCGGTTTCGCCGAACTCGACGAGTTCCCCAAGATACATGTAAGCAGTGTAATCCGAGCAGCGCGCAGCCTGCTGCATGTTGTGAGTCACGATGGCGATGGTGTAATCCTGTTTCAATTCGTGGATCAGTTCTTCGATCTTCACCGTCGAAATCGGATCGAGCGCCGAAGTCGGTTCATCCAGCAGCAGCACATCCGGCTTGACCGCAACGCCGCGTGCGATGCACAGGCGCTGCTGCTGTCCGCCGGACAGGCTCAGGCCGCTCTTGTTGAGCTTGTCCTTGACCTCGCCCCACAACGCGGCTTTCTTCAGTGCCCATTCGACGCGCTCATCCATCTCGCCCCTGGACAGGTTTTCATAGAGGCGCACGCCGAAGGCAATGTTTTCGTAGACGGACATCGGAAACGGCGTCGGCTTCTGGAACACCATGCCAACCTTGGCGCGCAGCATGTTGACGTCCTGTCCCGGGTCGAGAATGTTGCGGCCGTTGTAGATGATCTTGCCCTCGGCGCGCTGGCCTGGATACAGGTCATACATGCGGTTGAGCGTGCGAAGCAGGGTCGACTTGCCGCAACCCGACGGGCCGATGAAGGCCGTCACCTTTTTCTCGTAGACGTTCAGGTTGACGTTTTTCAAGCCCTGAAAGCTGCCGTAGTAAAAATTCAGGCCGGAGATTTCAAGCGTCGGCGGTACGAGCTGCGAATTGGTAGAAGTCATCATGTCAGTTAGGAATTTTCTGGCTGAACAAAGTGCGCGACAGGATATTCAGGCCCAGCACGCTGAACGTAATCAGCAGCGCGCCGCCCCAGGCAAGTTCGCGCCAGTTGTCGTACGGGCTCATCGCGAACTGGTAGATCACGACCGGCAGGTTAGCCATCGGCGCGTTCATGTTGGCGCTGAAGAACTGGTTGTTCAATGCGGTAAACAGCAGCGGCGCCGTCTCGCCCGAGATGCGTGCCACCGCCAGCAGCACGCCGGTGATGACGCCTGCCTTTACTGCACGCAGGCGCACCATCATCGCGACCTTCCAGCGCGGCGCGCCCAGCGAGAAAGCGGCTTCGCGCAGGCTGCTCGGCACCAGCTTGAGCATGTTGTCGGTCGTGCGCACGATCACCGGGATGGCGATCAGCGAAATGGCGAAGGTGCCGGCCCATCCGGAAAAGTGCCGTACATTGGCAACATAGATCGCGTAGACGAACAGGCCGATCACGATGGACGGCGCCGACAGCATGATGTCGGTGACGAAGCGGGTGATCTGCGCCAGCCAGCTTTCCTCGCCGTATTCGGCCAGGTAGATGCCGGCCAGGATGCCGATCGGCGTGCTGACCAGGGTTGCCGCGCCCACCATCAGCAGGCTGCCCACGATCGCATTGATCAGGCCGCCGCCGTCCCCGCCAGGTGCCGGCGTGGTTTCGGTGAACATGGCGATGCTCAGTGCGCTGAATCCCTTGATCAGCAGGGTGAACAGGATCCAGCCGAGGAACAGCAGGCCGACGGCCATGGCGCCGATGGACAGCGCAATACCGATACGGTGCGCCAGCAGGCGGCGGCGATAGACGGGATTCACGATTTGGCTCCTTCCTTGCGCGCCATGCCCATGAGCATCAGCTTGGCAGCGGACAGGACGATGAAGGTAATGACAAAGAGAATAAGCCCCAGTGCGAACAGGGACGATACATGCAGCTTCGATTCGGCTTCGGCAAACTCGTTGGCCAGCGTCGAGGCGATGCTGTTGCCGGCGGCGAAGAGCGACCAGGACAGCTTGTGCGCATTGCCGATGACGAAGGTCACCGCCATGGTTTCGCCGAGCGCGCGGCCCAGGCCGAGCATGACGCCGCCGACGACGCCGGTCTTGGTGTAGGGCAGCACGATCTTGCGCACGACTTCCCAGCGCGTGCAGCCCAGTCCGTAGGCCGATTCCTTGAGCACTGCGGGAACGATTTCGAACACGTCGCGCATGACCGAGGCGATGAAGGGAATGATCATCACGGCGAGAATGAGTCCGGCGGTCAGGATGCCGATGCCCATCATCGGCCCCTGGAACAGCTGGCCGATGACCGGCAGCTGGCCCAGCGTGCCTTTCAGGAAGGGCTGCACATGGTCGCCGAACAGCGGGGCAAACACGAACAGGCCCCACATGCCGTAAATGATGCTGGGCACGCCGGCCAGCAGTTCGACGGCGGTGCCCAGCGGACGGCGCAGCGTGGCCGGGCAGATTTCGGTCAGGAAGAGCGCGATGCCGAAGCTGATGGGAAAAGCGATCAGCAGCGCGATCAGCGAGGTCGCCAGCGTGCCGACGATGGCGATCAGCGCGCCGTACTGGTCATTGACCGGATCCCATTCGACGGTAGTCACGAAAGCAGGCCCGAACTCCTTGAGTGCCGGCCAGGCGCCGATGATCAGGGAAACGATGATGCCGACCAGGACGATCAGGACGCTGAGCGCAAATGCCAGCGTAACTTTGTGAAACAGGAAATCCTGAAGCCGCTGCTTGCGCATGGTCGATACCATGGCTTTGGAAGCGGCTTCCTGCTCTTTCGTCACCTGCACGTGGTTTGTGCCGGACGAAGCAATCGTGGAGAGATGTGCATTCATAATGCCGTGTGCCCTCGGGCCAAATGAGGCTGCGACCATGATGTCCATGCGGGCAGGCATGGTCGCAGCGGTTCAGCGCGCCAGGACCAAGCCTGGCGCGGATTCTTACCAGAGCGCCTTGCCGGCGGCATCCTTGACCTGGGACTTCCAGGCATCCTGCACCAGTTTCACCACCGGCGCGGGCATCGCAACATATTCGAGGTCGGTGGCCATGGCGCCGCCGTTCTTGTAAGCCCAGTCAAAGAATTTCAGCACTTCCTTGCCCTTGGCGGTATCCACCTGGTTCTTGTGCATCAGGATGAAGGAGGCACCGGTGATCGGCCAGCTGCTCTTGCCGGCCTGGTCTGTCAGCACCACGGCGAAACCGGGAGTCTTGGTCCAGTCGGCCCCTGCCGCGGCGGCCTTGAAGGATTCATCATCCGGCTGGACGAACTGGCCGTCACGGTTCTTCAGCTGGGCATGCGACATCTTGTTCTTCTTCGCATACGCGTACTCGACGTAGCCGATCGAGTTCTTGATGCGCTGGACATTGGCCGCGACACCTTCATTACCCTTGCCGCCCACGCCGGTCGGCCACTTGACCGCCGTGCCCGCGCCGACCTTCGCCTTGAAGTCGGGACTGGACTTGGACAGGTAATCGGTGAACAGGAAGGAGGTGCCCGAGCCGTCAGCCCGGTGAATGACGGTGATATCGTCCGCGGGCAGCTTGACGCCGGGGTTGAGCGCAGCGATTTCAGGAGCATTCCACTTGGTGATCTTGCCGAGATAGATGTCGGCGACAACCTGACCAGTCAATTTGAGTTGACCAGGAGCAATGCCTTCCACATTCACTACCGGCACCACCCCGCCCATGATCGCCGGAAACTGCATCAGGCCGTCCGTCTCCAGATCCTCGGCCTTGAGCGGCATGTCGGACGCGCCGAAGTCGACTGTCTTGGCCTTGATCTGCTTGATGCCGCCGCCGGAGCCGATCGACTGGTAATTCAGGCCGTTGCCGGTGGCCTTCTTGTATTCTTCAGCCCACTTTGCATAGATAGGGTAAGGGAAGGTTGCGCCCGCGCCGGTGATATCGGCCGCGATCGCACCAGAAAACATGAGGGTGCTACCCGCAGCGATCATCATCGAGGTGATGAATTTATTCAGTCGCATATCTGCTCCATGAGGTTCGTCAAAATCAGACAGGGCGAACTGTAGCCAACAATTGTGACAGCTTTATGACAGTAACGGAAAGCTATGTCATAAATGGGGAAATGGGCTGTAATTCTGTCATCAACTTGTCATATTGGGCGACTACACTGCCGCAAAATTGACCTATGGAACGGTTTACCGGTAATGAATAAGAAGACACACCGTGAAATGCCGAAAGCGAAAACGACCACAGCAGACGTTCCCGAAAATATTTACCTGAACCGCGAGCTTTCCCAACTTGCCTTCAATCGCCGCGTACTTGCTCAGGCGGAGGATAAAGACATTCCATTGCTTGAACGACTCCGGTATCTGTGCATTGTGAGCAGCAACCTGGATGAATTCTTCGAAGTACGCATCGCCAGCCTGCTCGCCCATAACCGGATGCAGGGCGCCCTGACGGAGCCCCCTGCTCTGACAGCCGCGCTGGAACGTACCGGCGATGAATGCCATGCCATTATCGAACGGCAATACAACCTGCTGAACAATGAAATCTTGCCCCGGCTGGCGGACTCCGGCATTCACCTGCTGCGGCACTCCGATCGCAACGAGGAGCAGCGGGCGTGGGTCAAGGAGTATTTCGATCGCGAAGTACGGCCGCTGCTGACGCCGATCGGACTGGATCCGGCGCACCCTTTTCCACAAGTCGTCAACAAGAGTCTCAATTTCATCGTGGAACTCTCCGGCAAGGATGCCTTTGGCCGCGGGACCGGAATTGCCATCCTGAAAGCGCCTCGCGTGCTGCCCCGTGTGATACGCCTGCCGGATCATCTGTCGAAAAAAGGCGGCGCATCATTCTGTCTTTTGTCGTCTGTCATTCATGCGCACATTACCGATCTGTTCACCGGTCGCGAGGTGATCGGGTATTCCCAGTTCCGGGTAACACGCAACAGCGACCTCTGGGTAGACGAAGAAGAGGTGAAAAATCTGCGGCAAGCCTTGCAGAGCGAATTGCACAGCCGGCAATTCGGTTTTGCGGTACGCCTCGAGGTTGCCCGCAATTGCCCACGTCACCTCGCCGATTTCCTGCTCGGACAGTTTTCGATTCCGCGCAGCAGGCTCTATGCTGTCGATGGTCCGGTCAACATGGTGCGCCTGCTTGAGCTGATCAATGGCGTACAGCAGCCGAGCCTGCATTTCCCCACATTCAATCCGGGCTTGCTGCCCCGCCTTGCTGACGGAGACATCTTTGGCACCCTCAAGCAGCAGGATGTGCTGCTGCACCACCCTTTCCAGTCCTTCCAGCCGGTGGTCGAATTTATCCGCACCGCCGCGCTCGACCCGAATGTCGTGGCGATCAAGCAGACCATCTACCGCACCGGCATGAACTCCGACCTGATGGAGTCGCTGATCGCGGCGGCCCATCGCGGCAAGGAAGTTACCGTCATCGTCGAATTGATGGCGCGCTTCGACGAGGAAGCCAATATCAATTGGGCGGAGAAACTCGAGCGTGCCGGCGCGCAGGTAGTGTATGGCGTGGTCGGCCTGAAGACGCATGCGAAACTGGCGCTGGTGCTGCGGCGGGAAGACAATGAATTGCGCAGGTTCGCCCATCTCGGCACCGGCAATTATCACCCGACCACGACCAAACACTATACCGACTTCGGGCTGCTGACCGCCCATCCTGCGCTGACCGCGGAAGTCAATGAAGTCTTCATTCACCTGACCAGCCTGACCAAACCGAAAAAACTGCAATACCTGTGGCTGGCGCCATTCGATCTGCAGAAGGAAATCATTCGCGCCATCAGAAATGAAGCCGAAATCGCCAAGCAGGGCAAGCCGGCGCGCATCATCGCCAAGATGAATGCCCTGCTCGACGAGTCCGTGATCCGCGCACTCTACGCAGCCTCATCCGACGGCGTGAAAATCGATCTCATCGTCCGGGGCGCATGCGCGTTGCGTCCCGGCGTGCCGGGACTGTCGGAAAACATACGGGTGCGTTCCATCGTCGGGCGCTTCCTGGAACACAGCCGCATCTATTATTTCCGCAACAATCTCGCGCACGACGTCTATCTTGCCAGCGCCGACTGGATGAACCGCAATCTGTTCAGGCGGGTGGAAGTGGCATTCCCCGTGCTCGACAAGACATTGAAGAAACAGGTGATTGCACAAGGGCTCAATCCGTACCTGAAAGACAATATGAATGCCTGGGAACTGGCCGCCGACGGCAAATATCACAGGCGCAAGCCGCGCGGAAAGCAGCATGCTTTCTGCGCCCAGCAATACCTGGCGCAGCTGCTCGGCAACCCGGAGCTTCGCCATTGACCAAGGAGCGAACATGGAACTCATTCTATGGCGGCATGCCGAAGCCGAGCCGCACGAAACGCCCAAGCCGGATGCCGAACGCGCATTGACGCCAAAGGGAAGGAAGCAGGCGACCAGAATGGGCGAATGGCTCGATCGCCACCTGCCGGATAACTGCAGGATATTGTCCAGCCCGGCGGTGCGCACGGTACAAACCGCCGAGGCGCTGGACCGCAAGTTCAAGACCCATCCCGCACTCGCGACCGACTCCACCGCCGAAGCCATCCTAGAAGCCGCCAACTGGCCGAACAGCAAGGAGCCGGTTCTCATCGTCGGGCATCAGCCGACCCTGGGACATGTCGTCACCCTGCTGCTGAACGGCGCCGCTCAGGACTGGAGCATGCGCAAGGGCAGCATCTGCTGGATCGCCCAGAAGGCGGATGACGAAATCGAAGCCACTTACATCAAGGCCATCCTCGGCGCGGATCTGGCGGGAAAATGACATAGCTGAAATGGCGGCCGGCGATTGCCGGGAAGCCGGGTGAAGCAGGGTTCACGCTCCGCTTTGCCATAGCAGCAGCGTGATCGCATGCAGCACCAGTCCGACCAGGCCGCCAACAATGGTGCCGTTGATGCGGATATATTGCAGGTCGCGGCCGACATGCAGCTCCAATTTGCGCGACATGGTTTCCGCATCCCATTTGCGGATGACCCGCGCCACGAGATCGGCAATGTCTTCGCGCCTTCCGACGATGGTTTCGGTGGCGAAGATGCGTATCCACTGATTGAGTTTCTTCTGCACGTTCTGATCGCCCAGCAGTTCTTTTCCGAAGGCTCCGACTGCCTGCTCCAGTTTCGCGGCGAGGGCGGAATCAGGTGACGCCGCATCGGCAACCAGCTTCGCCTTGATGTCGTGCCAGATCTGTACCGCATAGTCGCGTACCAGCGGATGTCCAAGGATGTCGCCCAGCACCGCATCGATTTTCTGCTCGTACTCCGGCGATGTACGCAGCTTGGTAATGAAATCATTCGCGACATGCTGAAAACGGGTCTGCCATTCGCTGTCTTCATCACGCATTTCGTCCAGCGTGCTCTGTATGGCCTCAAGCAGACGTTCATACACCTTTTCATCGACCGCCTTTGGCATCCAGCGCGGACTGCTCTCGTGAATTTTCCAGCGGATATAGGGCTTGTTGTTTTCCATCGCCGAACTGGCCATGCCAATCAGATGATGAAACAGCGTCTGATGGTGTCCGCTGGCAACCAGCGACGACAGCAATTCGGCGAGCAAGGGTGCGATCTTGGTGCTTTCGAGCGCGGATGCAAGCCGGTTCTGCATGAACTGGCGCACATCATCATCCTCGATCACGCGCAGCAATGACGGCACGCTGCGCACGACCTGCCTTGCAACAGCCTGGCTATTTTCGGGACGGGACAGCCAGCTTGCGGCGGCACCCGCGAAATCCATCGGCCGCAACTCTTCCCGGATGATTTCCTGCGTAATGAAATTATGCTCAAGGAAATTGGACAGGCTGTCGCCTATTCTGTCCTTGTTGCGCGGAATGATTGCGGTATGGGGAATCGGCAGGTTGAGCGGTGAACGGAACAAGGCCGTGACGGCAAACCAATCGGCCAGAGCGCCGACCATCGCCGCTTCGGCGAATGCGGAAACAAAGGAGAGAAAGGGATATCGCGGCTGGAACAATCGCGAGAGGACGAACAGCGCAGCCATCGCAAAAAGCAAACCGGTCGCGAACCGTCGCGTTCTGGATAACTGTTGCGCCTGTTCTTTTTCTGTCATTGATGCAATGCCTGTGCCAAACTATCCGGTTCGAGCGTCCACAGGGCGGATTGGTTCATCTTTGACAACAAGAGGGCTCGATATTCCTTGGAGGACATCGACAAACATTGACCCTGCGGAGCGCCGCACTGTCAATGAGTGTCAATGCCTTTCAATACCCGTCATTGCGCTGGCGACCGGCCATAGAGCACAGGCCGGTCGGGCTGAAATCACCCATTCGCCGTCACTTTGATTTTTTCGGACGACCTGTCTTCAGCGCCGGCAGCGTCTCCAGGACTTCCTTCAGCCTGGTCGTATCCAGCTGGCGGATCAGCGCCACGCCGACACGCAGCAATTCGCTCTTCTTGACTTCGAAACCGGCTTTCAGACAGTCTTTCTTGACCTGGCCGAGCACCGCATATTCAGCTTCGGGCATGGTGAAACTGTCCCTCACCAGTTTCGGTTTTTTCGGCTTTTCCTTTTCTTCATGCTTGGCCGCCGGCTCCTTGGCAGGCGGCTTCACGGCCGCCTTGGCTGCTTTGGCCGGCTTGGATGCGGGTGCATCGCCGGTAGTGGCCGGTACTGCCAGCAATGCTCCCGCCGGTTTCTTCGCGAGCTCCGTCTTGTTTTTTGCCGCCGCGCTTGAAAGCGGCTTGACGGTCGGTGCGGATGAGGAGGCTGCCTTTTTTGTCATTGTCTTCCCTTATTTCACTTAACGGTGTAAATAATTTATACCGTTTATACCCTTTGTGCAACTATGCACGCGAAGTTTCCGGCGGATCGGGCATGGGCGGGCCGCCGGACCGCCAGGCAAAGGGTGACTGGCAGATGACCGAGCGATGGCCGGCCAATGGCTGGGCGAAATCAGCCGCCCGGCAAAGGGCGTCCCTCAGCCACTGACCTTGACATTGAAATCCATCCCGACTTCGCCCCAGGCACCGCGCTCCTTGTCGAGCCAGTAGGAAAGCGTCCTGTGTTCCGCAAGCCATGCATTATCCAGTTCGAGTTCGATCCGGTTCTTCATTCTCACGCGCAGATGGCTTACATCGGCATCGATGCGGGAATGCATCAGCATCGCGGCCAGTCTCAGAGCCAGTACGGCTTTCGCGAAATCGCCGTCCTGCAAGGCATCGCTGACTTTTTTCAGGTTGCCCTTCTGCGCCAGGATCAGCATGCTCATGAAGTGCTGTTCGCGCGTGGTGAAACCGGGAAGATCAGCGTTTTCCACCATGTACGCGGAGTGCTTGTGGAAGCCGGTGTGCGATACCGTAAGTCCGATTTCATGCAGCAGCGAACTCCAGTACAGATAGCGCGCATACACATCCGACTCGGGTTTGAGCTGCTGGAACAGCGTGGCGGCGGTATTGGCCACCCGCACGGCGCGGCCCTCGTCGGCCTGGAAACGCCGCATGAATTCATGTGCGGACTGGTCGCGCCGGTCGCGGCGCGTCGCCCGCAGTTCGAGGTCCCACAGCACGCCCATGCGCAGTCCCGCGTCGACTGCCGTCATGGAGGGAACGCCGATTTCCTGCATGACGCCGATGAGCACCGAGAGGCCGCCCACCATCACGATGACGCGTTCCGGCTTGATTCCAAGGAGGCCGATCCTGCTGACATGGCCGTAACCGATCAGCAGGTTCTTGAGCCTCTCCAGATTGTTCAGGGACATTGTCCCGTCGCCGATGCCGTTCTTGGCGATCACGTCCGAAATGGCGCGCATGGTGCCGGAAGAGCCATAGGCGGCGCGCCAATGCTTCGGATGATACGGCGTGGCCGCATCCTCGAAATAAGTGCGCGCCGCGAGAATCGCGGCATCATAGGCGGCGGCATCAATGCGGCCTTCCGGGAAAAAGGTTTCACTCTGTCGCACCGTTCCTATGCCATAGGAATCGACATGCACGATCTCGGCGCCATGACCGAGGATGAGTTCGGTCGAGCCGCCGCCGATATCGATGACGAGACGCCGCTCCTTGCTGGCCAGCATACTGGCCACGCCCATATAGATCAGCCGCCCCTCCTCCTCGCCGGAAATGATTTCGATCGGATAGCCGATGGCTTCCTCGGCATGAGGAAGAAACTCCGCCGCATTTCTGGCGATGCGCAGGGTATTGGTTGCGACGACCCGCACGGCATCGAGCGAGAATTCCCCGAGAATAGTCCGGAAATTGCGCAGGCAGGCAAGCGCCGTCTGCATGGCTTGCGGCGTCAGGTTGCCGTCCTTGTCCAGGCCGGCGCCCAGGCGGATCGGATCGCGCGCGGTTTTCAGGATGCGAATGGATTCACCGTCGTGCTTGCCGATATGCAGCCGGAAGCTGTTGGAGCCAAGATCTACCGCAGCAAACATTTTTTATTCCTTTTCTAAACTGCGCTCTGGAACCGCATGGCGTGCAATGCAGGAAAGCCGGAAACGATATAAACCATATTCGTGGAATGTGACGCCGCCATGACATTGACGCTCCGCCGCTGATATGCCGGATATCGATCCGACAACGGAATGACATTATCTGTTCCGGGGTCCGGCTGCATGACAGAATTTTAACGAACTTCCCTTGCCTATTCTGCCTCAAAAGCAGAATTCCGCCGGACTTGGCGTCATGGCATTGCCCGTCCGGAAATCCCGTCAGACCTCTGCACTGAAAAGGTATGCTCATGTCCGTACGCCGATTGCACTACCCCGCCGCCAATCCCCTCCTGGTCTGGTCTCAGGTTGCCTTGAAAACCGGCGAGATGCTGTTTGCATCGGCGCAGGTCATCAGCCATCGGACAGGACGGATGGCCATGGCCGGACCGATGCCCAATGCGAGGGACCGAAAGGAGTTCACCTTGATGGGGCAGGAAAAACTGGAAGCGGCGCAGGAATCTGCCGCGGCGATGGCAATGCGTCTCTTTGCAATGCAATCCCGGATGGGAAGTGCGATGCTGGAACAGTGGGCTGCAAGTGCAGGCTTGTTCTGGCGGCTGGCATTGAATCCGGCGATGGCCGCGTCTCTTGGCGGCCAGGCAAAATCCTGGCAGGCGGTGGCTGCCGCTCCTTTGGCGGCATGGTCGCGCACCTTCGGGTCGGTGGCTGAACTTGCCCAGCATGGCCTCAAGCCGGTACATTCACGGGCCACGGCGAATGCCAGACGACTGGCGAAAGTTAAACTGACGCCGCCTCGCTAACCGGCCTTCGGACCGCACAGGTTCAGGACAGCAAGGAACCAGGCCTGAAAAAAATAAAGCCGCTTATCGCGGCTTTATGTACATCTAACGTTTTTTATTATTGTGAGTTTGGCGGAAAGGGAGGGATTCGAACCCTCGGTACGGGGATACCGTACGCCTGATTTCGAGTCAGGTACATTCGACCACTCTGCCACCTTTCCGTTTTGGGTCGTCTTGCTGCGGTTGGAGCCGCAGAGCACGAAATTATAGCAGACACCTTTTGCGAACGGTATAGATTTTATGTGCGGCCTGGAAATTCCTAGGCGCGATCCCACCCGCCATTCGTTTTCCCTCTTATCTTTCTCTTAATCATCGTCCTGTCATAAACAGTCACTATTATTTGCCCAGCAAGAAAATCTCTTCACGACCAAAGAAAAAGAAAGACTGTTTTGAGCATGCTTTCAAACTCCATCGCGGCATGTGACGCAATGGGACAGGGATATCCGACCATGACAGCTCTCGCATCCGGGATGATCGGTGCCGCCCCGCTCATCAATGACGCCGCACCGTTGCGCCTCCAGCGCCATGCCGTCAACGGCCGGGGTGAAGAAGCAGGCCAACAGTTGGAAAACAGGGACGCCATGCTGTTATCACGCTTGAACGAAATCCTCAGCCAGCGCCAGTTGACGGCGCTTTTCCAGCCCATCATCGATATGCGAAGAGGCATGATCGCCGGTTATGAGGGCCTGATCCGCGGCCCCTCTGACAGCCCCCTGCACTCGCCGATGAATCTGTTCAAGGTGGCGCGCGCCAATAACCTGAGCGTGGAAGTCGAACACATGTGCCGCCGCATCGTGCTGGAACGATTCGCGGAGCTGGGCCTGCCGGGAAAACTTTTCCTTAACGTCAGCCCGGAAATGCTGCTGCTGCCGCACGCGCGTCATGGCGAGACGCTGAGCTACATCGATGAACTCGGCATCAACCCGGCCAAGGTCATCATCGAGCTGACCGAGAACCAGCCGACGTATGATTACGATCTCCTGCGCGAAGCCGTGATGCACTATCGCGGCATGGGATTCGAGATTGCCATCGACGATCTGGGAGAAGGTTTCTCCAGCCTGCGGCTGTGGTCGGAATTGCGCCCGGAGTACGTGAAGATCGACATGCATTTCGTGCAGGGCATCAATCAGGATCCAGTCAAGCTCCAGTTCGTGCGCTCGATCCTGGAAATCGCGCTGGAATCCGGCAGCGTCACGATCGCCGAGGGGATCGAGACACAGGCGGAGCTGCTGCTGCTGCGCGATCTCGGCATTGCCTATGGCCAGGGATACCACATCGCCCGGCCCAATCCGCATCCCGGCGCGGAAATCCCGAATGAAGTCGCCTCGGCCCTGCAACGCAACGGCGTCGCCGTCTATCCGCACAAGGGCGCGTTCGAATACAACGTCGTTACCGCCACAAAGCTGCTGCGACCGGTGCCCACCGCGAATCCGGTGATGACCAATACCGAGGTCTACGACATGTTCATCGCCGCGCCGGATCTGCAAACGGTGCCTGTCGTGCAGGACGGCATTCCGGTCGGACTCATCATTCGCGCCAACCTGATCGACCGCTTCGCGCGCCTGTTCTCGCGCGACGTGTACGGCAAGAAGCCCTGCACCACCTTCATGGACCCCTACCCGCTGATCATCGACAAGGGCACCAGCCTGCAGGAACTGAGCCGGATGATGGTGGAGGCAGATCATCATCATCTATCCAATGGTTTCATCATTACCGATGAAGGCCGCTATATCGGCATGGGCACGGGGCAGGACCTCATGCGCGAGATTACGCAGATGCAGATCAATGCCGCGCGCTATGCCAATCCATTGACGCTATTGCCCGGCAATGTGCCGATCAACGAGCACATCGACAGATTGCTGCAGAGCGGTGCCCGCTTCTATGCCTGCTATGCGGATCTGGATCACTTCAAGCCTTTCAATGATGTCTACAGCTATCGCAAGGGCGACGACGTGATTCAGCTGACCGGAAGAACCCTGGCCGAACATTGCGATCCGAACCGGGACTTCATCGGCCACATCGGCGGTGACGATTTCATCATCCTGTTCCAGAGCGAGGATTGGGAAGACCGCTGCCGCCGCATACTCGATTCCTTCAGCATCGCCGTCAGGGAGCACTACAGCCGGACCGACAGGGAAAACGGCGGCTATGTCAGCGAGGACAGGCGCGGGCGCAGGGTCTTCCATCCGCTGATCAGCCTGTCGCTGGGACTGGTGAAAGTCGAGCCGGGGAATTTCCTGTCGCATCACCAGATTGCCGCCGCGGCAGCGGATGCAAAGAAGCAGGCGAAAAAAATCCCCGGCAACGCCTTGTTCGTGGAGCGTCGCCAGGGACTGGCATTGGAAAGCTGAGCCTTGCTGTGTTCTTACCCGTATTCCGCTGCATGAATGCAGCGGAATACGGCGTGGCCGACGGCTTGCTCAGGCGGCGGGGCTGATGCGCTTGATGCCGCCCATGTAAGCCTGCAGCGCTTCGGGAATCTCGATGCTGCCGTCGGCTTGCTGGTAGTTTTCGAGGATGGCTACCAAGGTACGGCCGACAGCAAGCCCTGAGCCGTTGAGCGTATGCACCAGTTCCGGCTTGCCCTGCGCATTGCGGAAGCGCGCCTGCATGCGCCGCGCCTGGAAGGCTTCGCAATTCGATACCGAGGAAATTTCGCGATAGGTGTTCTGCGCGGGCAGCCATACCTCGAGATCATAAGTCTTGGCCGCGCCGAAACCCATGTCGCCGGTGCACAGCGTGATCACGCGGTATGGCAGGCCGAGCTTCTTCAGAATATTCTCCGCATGCCCCACCATTTCCTCGAGCGCCTCATAGGACTTCTCGGGATGCACGACCTGCACCATCTCGACCTTGTCGAACTGATGCTGGCGGATCATGCCGCGCGTGTCGCGGCCATAGCTGCCCGCTTCGGAACGGAAGCAAGGCGTATGCGCGGTCATCTTGAGCGGCAGCGCATCGGCGGCGACGATTTCGTCGCGCACCATGTTTGTCAGCGGCACTTCGGAGGTGGGAATCAGGTAGAGCGATTCGCCCTCGCCTTCCTGGCCTCCCTTTTTCACGGCAAACAGGTCGGCCTCGAATTTCGGCAGCTGACCGGTGCCGCGCAGAGAATCGGCATTGACGATATACGGCGTGTAGCATTCGGTATAGCCATGCTCGCCGGTGTGGGTGTCAAGCATGAACTGGGCGAGCGCCCGGTGCAGGCGGGCAATGCCGCCCCGCATCACGGCGAATCGCGAGCCGGTGAGCTTGGCGGCGACATCGAAGTCCAGGCCGAGGCCTGCGCCGACATCGACATGGTCCCTGACTTCGAAGTCGAAGCTGCGCGGCGTCCCGACCTTTCGCACTTCCACATTGCCGCTTTCATCCTGGCCCACAGGAACCGACTCATGCGGCAGGTTGGGCACGGCGAGGATGAATTCGCCCATTCTTGCCTGGATGGCGTCGAGGCGCTCGGCGGACGCTTTCAATTCATCCCCGATGCCAGCCACCTCCGCCATCACCGCGGAGGCATCCTCCCCCTTTCCCTTCAACATGCCGATCTGCTTGGACAGGGTATTGCGCTTGCCCTGCAGTTCTTCGGTACGGGTCTGTATCTGCTTGCGCTCGGCTTCCATCGCGTTGAAGGCGGCCGTATCGAGCTGGAATTTGCGCGCGGCAAGACGGGCGGCGACATTGTCGATGTCTTTGCGGAGGAGTTGGATGTCGATCATGGGAAATGCCGAAGTCTGAATGCGAAAAACGCCATTGTACCAAGCGCGCAGGGTTTTCCCGCCGGATCGGCAAGCCGATGGACTTGAGCCTCGCCAATCAAAGCCGACTCTTCCATCCGGCACCCAGCGTCCCCTCGCCAGTACTCCGCCGCAATAGCGATGGCGGCTTGCCTCGCTTATTTCTTTTCGTTCTTCCTGGCTTCCCGGTCGAGGGCCCGCAAATGGTTGAGCTTTTCACCGATCTTGCCCTCCAGTCCGCGCGGCGTCGGCTGATACCAGCCAGGCTCGCGCATGCCATCCGGCAGGTAGGTTTCTCCGGCCGCGTATGCATCCGGTTCATCATGCGCATAACGGTAAAGCTTGCCATAGCCGAGTTCCTTCATCAGCTTGGTCGGCGCATTGCGCAAATGCTCGGGCACCGGGCGCGACTTGTCCTTGGCGACGAAAGCACGGGCCGCATTGTAGGCGTTGTAGACGGCGTTCGACTTGGCGGCGCAGGCCAGATACACGACGGCTTCGGCAAGCGCCAGTTCTCCTTCCGGCGAACCGAGGCGTTCATAGGTCTCAGCGGCATCGAGCGACAGGCGCAGGGCGCGCGGATCGGCAAGACCGATATCCTCCACCGCCATGCGGATGACGCGCCGCGCCAGGTAACGCGGGTCGGCGCCGCCGTCGAGCATGCGCACGAACCAGTACAGCGAGGCGTCCGGATTCGATCCGCGCACGGATTTGTGCAATGCCGAGATCTGGTCATAGAAGGCATCGCCGCCCTTGTCGAAGCGGCGCAGGTTCTCCGCCAGCGCGGTCGCCAGCAGCGCTTCATCGACCTCCTGCTGCCCGCCGGCGGCGGCGGCGCGGGACACGATTTCGAGATTGTTCAGCAGTTTGCGCCCGTCGCCGTCGGCACTGGCGATCAGCGTCGACTTGGCCTCGGGCGTGAAGTCGAGCCCATCCAGCTCCTGGATGCAGGCGCGGTCCACCAGCGCGTCGAGATCGTCGTCGCTCAGCGACTTCAGGACATACACCGCCGCACGCGACAGCAGCGCGCCGTTGACCTCGAAGGAGGGATTCTCGGTGGTTGCGCCGATGAAGGTAAAGAGGCCGCTCTCCACGTGGGGCAGGAAGGCATCCTGCTGGCTCTTGTTGAAGCGATGCACCTCGTCGACGAAGAGAATGGTGCGCCGGCCCGAGTTCGCGCGGACAACCTGGGCGCGCTCGACCGCTTCGCGAATATCCTTGACGCCGGACAGGACAGCGGACAGGGCAATGAATTCGGCATTGAAGCTGTCGGCCATCAGCCGGGCAAGCGTGGTCTTGCCCACGCCCGGCGGACCCCACAGGATCATGGAATGCGGTTCGCCGGATTCGAATGCGACGCGCAGGGGCTTGCCCGGGCCGAGCAGGTGCTGCTGGCCGATCACATCGTCAAGCGACTGGGGACGGAGCCGTTCGGCGAGAGGAATGTTGTTCATTTGTCTGGACGGGTTGAGCCCGCCTTTCTTCTTGTCAAAGGCGGCCGCTGGTATTTGCAGGTGTTCGCAGCTGTTTGCTAAAGCATTCAGGTCTTGCGATCTCTGCCACTGTCATCGGCCGCCGGCGTTGAGCAATCTACTGCTGGAAGACGTCGGCTCCCTTGGGCACGGTGAAGCGGAACTGGTCGGCGGCCATCGGCGGGTTCTTTTCAAACTTCCTGAATGAGAGCAGTGATACCTGGCCGAAGCTGTCGCGCAGTTCCATTGCCACCGGCACGCCATCCTTCAGGCCGATGCCGATGCGCTCGAAGGTGGTGTCCTTGGATTTCGGCGTGGCTTCCAGCCATTCCAGGCCGTCCTTGGTGCCGGCCTCCTTCAGGGTGAAATTCTTCTCGAGGTCATTGCTGCCGAACAGGATGGCTGCAGGAGAAGAGCCGAGCGCGTTGCCCAGCGCCCTGACCGTCACCTGGTTCAGGTCCTTGTCATAGATATAGAGTTTTTCACCGTCGGCCTGCAGCTGCTGCTCGTACGGCTTCTGATAAGTCCAGATGAAGCGGCCTGGCCGCGCAAACAGGAAGGTGCCGCTGGATTCGTTCGACACCTTTGCGCTGCCGTCCGCCATCTTGACCTGGCGCTGGGTGAATTCGCCCTTCGCCGACTTGGTCGTGCCGACAAAGGACTTGAACTGTTCGAGTGCAGCGGCATGGGCCAAGGCAGGAACCGCAAAAGCAAAAGCCGCCAGCAGGCGGGCAGCCTTTGTTACCGTTTTGAATGGCGATGTATCGGATCGGGTCAATCTGTTCAATGTCGTTGTCCTATTCCTGAGTCGTTCCCGCCGGCACAAGGATCTCGCGGTTGCCGTTGGATTGCATTGTGGAAACCAGACCGCTCTGTTCCATCTGTTCCAGCAGGCGGGCAGCGCGATTGTAGCCGATGCGCAGGTGGCGCTGGACCAGGGAGATCGATGCCCTGCGGTTCTTCAGCACGACGGCGACGGCCTGATCATAGAGATTATCGGATTCGCCGCCGCCCGCGCCGGCGCCTTCACCGCCAGGCACGGCATCTCCGCCCTCCTCGGCAATGCCTCCTTCTAGGATTCCCTCTATGTAATTCGGTTCCCCCTGGGCCTTGAGGTGTTCGACAACGCGATGCACCTCGTCATCCGAGACGAAGGCGCCGTGCACGCGCACCGGCAGGCCCGTACCCGGCGGCATGTAGAGCATGTCGCCCATGCCGAGCAGTGTTTCGGCGCCCATCTGGTCAAGGATGGTACGCGAGTCGATCTTGCTGCTGACCTGGAATGCAATGCGCGTCGGGATGTTGGCCTTGATGAGGCCGGTGATGACGTCGACCGATGGCCGCTGGGTCGCGAGGATCAGGTGAATGCCGGCCGCCCGCGCCTTCTGGGCGATACGGGCGATCAGTTCCTCCACCTTCTTGCCCACCACCATCATCAGGTCCGCCAGCTCGTCGATGATGATGACGATGGTCGGCAGCTTTTCCAGCGGTTCGGGCGCATCCGGCGTCAGGCTGAAGGGATTGGGGATCTTCTGTTCGGCCTTCTCCGCTTCAGCGATCTTGTTGTTGTAGCCGGCGAGGTTGCGCACGCCCAGCTTGGACATCAGCTTGTAGCGGCGCTCCATCTCGGCCACCGCCCAGTTCAGCGCATGGCCGGCCTGTCGCATGTCGGTGACCACCGGCGCCAGCAGGTGCGGAATGCCTTCGTACACCGACATCTCCAGCATCTTCGGATCGATCAGGATCATGCGCACATTGTTCGGATCCGACTTGTACAGCAGTGACAGGATGGTGGCATTGATACCCACCGACTTGCCGGAACCGGTCGTGCCCGCGACCAGCAGGTGCGGCATCTTCGCCAGGTCGGCAACAATGGGATGGCCGGCGATGTCCTTGCCGAGCGCCACCGTCAGGCTGGAGGCGCTGTCGTTATAGACCTTGGAACCCAGGATTTCCGTCAGGCGCACGATCTGGCGCTTGGGATTGGGCAGTTCCAGGCCCATGTAATTCTTGCCCGGAATGGTTTCGACCACGCGGATCGAAGTCAGCGACAGCGAGCGCGCCAGGTCGCGCGCCAGATTGACGATCTGACTGCCCTTGACGCCGGTCGCGGGTTCGATTTCGTAGCGGGTGATCACAGGGCCGGGATAGGCCGCGACAACCTTCGCTTCCACGCCGAAGTCCGACAGTTTCTTCTCGATCAGGCGGCTGGTGAATTCCAGCGTTTCGACGCTGACGGTCTCCTGCGCCGCAGGCGGCTCATCCAGCAAGGACAGCGGCGGCAGATTGGTGTCCGGCAGGTCGGCGAAGAGGGATACCTGCTTTTCCTTTTCCACCCGTTCCGACTTCGGCACGGCCACCACCTGCGGCTCGATGCGGATCGGCGGCGCCTCGACGATCTTGGCCCGTTCCTGCACCACCACTTCTTCCCGCTTTTCGGCGGCAACCTGGCCGGCCTTGCGGTCTTCCCTTGCCCAATACAGGGTCTGGATGCGGGTGGCGGCAATCTCGATGACCGCGCCGATACGCTCGGCGACATTCAGCCAGGACACCTGGAAGAACAGGCTGAACCCGACGCCGAACAGCAGCAGCAGGAACAGCGTCGCGCCAGTGAAACCGAAGGCCGCCTGAGCGGCGGCGCCGATCAGTTCGCCCAGCACGCCGCCGGGCGCGCGCGGCAGCTGCGCCTTCAGCGAATACATGCGCAAGTGCTCGATCGCGACACTGCCCAGCAGCATCAGGACAAAGCCGACCGCACGCACCCACACTTCATGATGATGCTCGGGCTCGGGCTCGATCTGGAGAAGAAAACGCTGCGACAGCCGGCGATAGCCCTTCCAGACCGAGCGCAGCAGGAACACGCAGCACCACCATGCCGAGATGCCGAATATGAAAAGCATCAGGTCCGCCAGCCAGGCGCCGATGCGTCCGCCCCAGTTGCTGAGGTGCGAAACGACGTTGGCTTGCGACCAACCGGGATCGGTTTTCGAATATGTCAGAAAGATAATGATCAGGTAGACGGTGACGACGGTCAGCAGGAACCAGCGCGCTTCGGACAGCAGCCGCACCAGCCGGTTGGGCATGGGATTGGTTTCCGTCGGTTTGGTGTTGCGGGTATAGGCTTGGCTTGTTCGGGTCATAACACGGGACAATTCTGGAATGCCGTCTGGGCGGGGAGGCGCGGAATCGGGCGACGCTCGGACCCGCAAGGCAGGTTCGTCTATAATCTTAACCAGTTTTTCGGGTGCAATACTGATACGCCATTGAAATTTTGCCTTTTGGCGACATATCCGTGCTGTGAGCAGCGCGGCGATGCCTTCTGGCCGGCGCCGGCCGCTCAAAACTCGCAACTCAAGACTTGAAATCTCGAAGCCTGTCTGTCAATTCCTTACTCTGCACACTGCTATGGCAACCACCAAACACGCCCATGTACTGATTATCGGCTCCGGGCCCGCCGGTTACAGCGCCGCCGTCTATGCCGCACGCGCCAACCTGAAACCGGTGCTCATCACCGGCGTTGAACAAGGCGGCCAGCTGATGACCACGACCGACGTCGAGAACTGGCCGGGCGACCCCATGGGCGTGCAGGGTCCCGAACTGATGCAGCGCCTGCTGCAGCATGCGGAGCGCTTCAATACCGAAATCATTTTCGATTATGTCCACACCGCCAAACTGAACGAGAAGCCGATGCGGCTGATCGGCGATTCCGGTGAATACACCTGCGACGCGCTGATCATTGCAACGGGCGCCTCGGCCCAGTATCTCGGCCTGCCGTCGGAAGAGCTCTTCATGGGCAAGGGTGTGTCCGCCTGCGCCACCTGCGACGGCTTTTTCTACAAGGGCCAGGAAGTGGCCGTGGTCGGCGGCGGGAACACCGCGGTCGAGGAAGCGCTCTATCTGTCTAATATTGCAACCAAGGTAACGGTCATTCATCGCCGCAACAAGTTCCGCGCGGAGCCGATCCTGATCGACCGCCTGATGGCCAAGGTTGCGGAAGGCAAGATCGAGGTCAAATGGGACCACACGCTCGAGGAAGTGCTCGGCGACGACAGCGGCGTGACAGGCATCAGCATCAAGTCGACCAAGGACGGCGGCATCAGCAAGGTCAATGTGCACGGCCTGTTCATTGCGATCGGCCACAAGCCGAACACCGGCATCTTCGAGGGCCAGCTTGATATGCATAATGGCTACATCAAGACGAAGACCGGCCTGGAAGGCATGGCAACCGCGACCAACATTCCCGGCGTGTTCGCAGCCGGCGACGTGCAGGACCATGTGTACCGGCAAGCCATCACCAGCGCCGGCACCGGTTGCATGGCGGCACTGGATGCCCAGCGTTACCTGGAAAGCCTGGAAGCGTAATTCCGTGGCACGCTCGGGCGTGCCGGACGTTGGCATCAAGCTGCAGAATCCGTGTCCGTCGGATGCCTTTTACGCTTTACACCGATGAACACGGACAAGGATATACCCATCATGGCTGGCCCCATCAAGGATTTCGCGGCGCTGAAAACGCTGCGCACACAAATCAAGGCCCAGGAAGAAGCCCGCAAGGCGGCGGAAGAAGAGCGCCTGCGCCGGGAGAAGGAAAGCCGCCGCGATGCCGATCTGTTCCGGCGCGCCATCGGTGACGTTGCTCCCCTCCCCCGCTCGGACAAAGCCGAGCTTGCCCCGCCGCGGCCCTTGCCGATCGCCAACCAGCATCTCGCCGACGAACAGGCGGCGCTGGAAGAATCCTGGTCGGATGAATTCAATGTGGATACCCTGCTCGACACCGACGAAGCCCTCAGCTACGCGCGCAGCAACATAGGGCGCGATACCTTGAGCAAGCTGCGCCGCGGCCACTGGGTGATCCAGGCACAGCTCGACCTGCACGGCATGCGCCGCGAGGAAGCCCGGGAAGCGCTGGCGGAATTCCTGCGCCAGGCCGTCAAGCGCGGCACGCGCTGCGTGCGCATCATCCATGGCAAGGGCCTCGGTTCGGTGAACCGGGAACCGGTGCTGAAGAATAAGGTACGCAACTGGCTGATCCAAAAGGAGGAAGTGATCGCCTTTTGCCAGGCGCGCGCCGCCGACGGCGGCGCCGGCGCCCTGGTGGTGCTGCTCAAGGCATGACGCCTGGCTTGCACCGATTCCATTCGGTCACATGAAACCGCGTCTTTTCCGGCTGGCTGCCTTGCGCTCGCCATTCAATATTCCGAGAGCAGTTTCCACCTGAGCTGCCCTACCTTGCCGGGCAGAAAACCATCGATCTCATTTGGGAGTGCAATGACTTGAGATCGGCATGACTGCAGCCGGCAGCGTATCCGCTTTTTCCTGTTTGCATTCCCCCGCCGCGCCATTATCATGCCGACACCTCTTATTTCGGATTGCGCGCATGTCACTGATCAAGGCACTTGAAATCATCGCCATCCTGGTAGGCGCGTTTTCCGGCTTCATTGAAGCACGCAGGAAGCGCATGGATGTGGTGGGAATCTTCACCATTGCCTTCATCACCGCGTTTGGCGGAGGCACCCTGCGCGACATCCTGCTCGACAAGCGGCCGCTGTTCTGGGTGACCCACCAGGAGTACGCGGTTCTGATTTTCGTGCTCGCCTTGATTTCGGCACCGGCGATACGGACCCTGCGCCGGGTCATCTCCGAGCGTCTTATCATCATCGCCGACGCACTTGGCCTCGGCCTGTTCTCGATAGTCGGAGTATCGGAGGCACTGGCGGCCGGCATGCCGCTCTTCATTGCATCCATGATGGGAGTCATCACGGGCATATTCGGCGGAATTCTGCGCGACATCGTCTGCAATGAAGTGCCGATGGTGCTGCGGGACGGCAGGCCTTATGCCATCTGTTCGTTTGCGGGTTGCTGGATGTACCTGCTGATGCAAAAGGTGGGCATTCCGCCGGATTTTGCACTGTGGACCAGCGCCATGTCGATTTCACTCGCGCGTATTCTTACCTGGCACAGGGGTGTGCGGCTGGACTGATCCGCCGCAGCGAGGGGAATAGCTCGACCCGGGAATTTTTTGTCAATGCCCGCCTGCTCCTGTCAAACAGCAGGAGCGGCAAGCACTGCGTAAAAAATCGACGAGGCCTATGCGGTGTTTGATAAGCTGCCGTGTGGCCCGGAATGCCGACCCGCTCGCGACGCTTATCCAACACGGCTTGATACCTTATACGGCGTCCGGACCGGTTTCACCGGTGCGGATACGGATGACCTGTTCAACGTCTCGCACGAAGATCTTGCCGTCGCCGATCTTGCCCGTACGCGCCGCCTTGATAATCGCATCCACTGCCTGATCCACTTGCTTGTCGTCGATGACAGCCTCGATTTTCACCTTCGGCAAGAAGTCAACGACATACTCGGCGCCACGATACAGCTCAGTGTGCCCTTTCTGCCTTCCGAAGCCCTTGACTTCGGTAACCGTCAGGCCCGTGACGCCAATTTCGCCCAGAGCCTCGCGCACTTCATCCAGCTTGAAAGGTTTGATGACTGCAGTAACCAGCTTCATAACAGCTCCTTCATGTATAAATCGTTCAGATTGATTTGATATTGTGCGCAATCGCCCCCTGCCTTTGCAATGCCGCGGCTGTCGGCAGCATTCCGGTACGGCAGCGGCTCGGTTGATCCTGCAATCATTGCGTTTGCTCTGATATCTGCTACCACGACATCACAACACAACTAGCCGTACCACGTTCTTCCAGCGAAGATACACGAGAGACGTTCCGGTGTCCTTGATTCCCGCAAACCTGCCGTGTCCTGTTCGAGGTCCTCCCGCAAGGCCGCGGCGAAAGCCGGCCCCCTTGAACTCGAAGGGCTCGTCAGGCTCTTAAAACTGCCTGATGTTTTTTGCGTACAATGAACCGAAGTCAATCTTGCTGTTGTCATGGAAGCAAATCTTGCAACACATCATGCGCTAGCACTACATGAGCCGACTTCCAAAGTGCTTGATGAAAAGCTGCCGCCGGTGGACGAAATATTGAAATTCTCATAGTGAATTATCGCACGCAAATTGTTTCTTCTCTCTCGGAAATAGGACGAGACGCCTGGGATGATCTGGTGAAAAGCCAGGAAGATTCCAATCCCTTTCTCTCCTTCGCTTTTCTTGACGCCTTGCATGAATCAGGCTCGGCTTCGGCAAAATCCGGATGGCAGCCGCAATTCCTTCTGCTGCAGTCTGAACACCGGCTTGAAGCGGCAATGCCGCTCTATGTGAAAGCCCATTCGTACGGGGAATATGTATTCGACTGGGCATGGGTGGATGCTTACCGCCGCAACGGCCTGGCCTATTATCCGAAACTGCTGTCGGCCATTCCGTTTACACCCGTATCCGGCAACCGGCTTCTGGCGCGCTCCGCTGAAGCCGGCGCCGCGCTGGTGCAGGCGCTGCTTGAAGTGCAGCAGACGAATGAATTCTCTTCCACCCATATCCTGTTCCCGCCCGAACAGCAGGCACATGTCCTGCAGGAGGCAGGCTTCATGCTGCGTTCCGGCGTACAGTTCCACTGGCTGAACCAGGGATACCGCGACTTTGAAGAGTTCCTGTCGACGCTGGACCGCAAGAAGCGCAAGAATATCCGCGCCGAACGCCGCAAGGTCGAGGAAGCCGGAGTGCGCTTTCGCCAGATTCGAGGCCTGGATGCAAGTGAAGCTGACTGGCGATTCTTCAAACGCTGCTACGACCATACCTATGCGGAGCATTATTCGACTCCTTATCTGAATCTCGACTTTTTCCGCCGCATCGGCGCCGACATGCCGCGCAACATCTTGCTGGTACAGGCTGAACGCGATGGCAGGCCGATCGCCTCGTCCCTGCTGATCCATGACGACAAGACGCTTTACGGCCGTTACTGGGGATGCATCGAGCATCTGCCCTGCCTGCACTTCGAAACCGCGTACTACCAGCCGCTCGAGTTCTGCATCGCCAACCGGATCGAATGCTTTGAAGGAGGCGCTCAGGGGGAGCACAAGATGGCGCGCGGATTCCTTCCTCAGAAAACCTGGTCCGCGCACTGGCTCGCGCATCCGGCCTTCGCGGATGCGATCGAGCGCTTCCTGGCCCAGGAGGCGGACGGCATCGATGCCTATATCGACGAGTTGAACGAACATAATCCGTTCAGGCGGTCATAGGCGCCTCCGCCCTTGCGCAAAACCGCACTTCACGGCATGCTTTCCCCTCATGCCGACGCCCTCTTCCTCTGCCTTCGCACCGAGCCAGCCCGCCAACAGCCGCATCGGCCGGTTCAGCGTGATTCGCGAGCTCGGCCGCGGCACCGCCGGCTGCGTCTATCTTGCGCATGATCCGGTCATCGACCGGGATGTGGCAATCAAGACCTTCAATCCACGCCTGAGCCTGTCGGAAAAGGCGCGCTTCGAGCAGCATTTCATCAACGAGGCGCGCGCTGCCGGGCGCCTGTCGCATCCGCATATCGTCACGATCTACGAAGCGTCCAGCGAAGCAGGAACGACTTACGTCGCGATGGAATACCTCGAAGGCAAGGAATTGCATCGCGTGCTTGAACAGGGGCGCCGCTTCAGCGCCGATGACACTGCCGCCATTGCATGGAAAGTCGCCGCGGCCCTTCACCATGCGCATCAGCGCAGCGTGATACACCGCGACATCAAGCCGTCCAACATCTTTCTCGCCGACGACGACCAGCCGAAGCTGATCGACTTCGGCATCGCCAGGGCGCCGAACCGGATTGCCGATCGCCTGGCATCACAGTACGAACCCTACACGATGGTGCGCGACAATGAGCTGCTGGGTACGCCGCAATACATGTCGCCGGAGCAGGCGGCGGGAAAGCCGGTGGACCATCGTACCGACATTTATTCGCTGGGCGCGGTGATGCATGAAATGCTGACCGGCCGGACGCCGTTCCATGCCGACCGCACAGACAGACTGCTGCAGCAGATCATTCACAAGGCCGCTCCATCGCCACGCGACATCAATCCGCGCGTGCCGGAGAAGCTGGCCGACATCGTCTCGAAAGCAATGCACAAGCGCCCAGAGAAACGCTATCAGGATGCCGACCAGATGGCGGTGGATATCAAGCGTTATCTTCTGAAGGAAAAGCGCGCACGCCAACGCATGCGGGAGCCTCTCGCCTCCGTCGAGGCACCATCGGCAAACCGGGTTGGCACGAATATCTCCCGCATGAGCGGCAGGAGCATCGCCGCCGCTGCAGCGTGCATGACGGCGGCCGCGGCGGCCTTCCTGCTGCTGCGTTGACCCCGCGTCATCTCTGCTGCAAGGCGGTAAGGATCTGCCCCTTGAGAGTCTTGATCAATGCCGTTTCATCGGTCGGCACGCCTTCGGGCGCGATCTGTTCGCGATCCGCATAGAACAGTCCGATCTGCTTCTTGTTCACCACCAGCGGCAGCACAATGAAACTGCGCGCATCCGGCAGCAGGCGCCGGTGCCAGTCGGGAAGCAGATTGCGGATCTTCGGCGCGCTCGCATCCGAAATCATCAGGTCTGCGTCATTTTCCATGGCGAGATGAAAAAGATCACGCGTCGATGCGCAGGGAAAAACAAAGCCGGCCTGGCGTTCCGCGTAGTTGTCGCCCATGGAGATCCGTGCCCGGAATTGGCCTGCCTGGGTATCCCGCAGGCAGATCGTCGCGAAACGGAAGCCCATGCTGCCGTACAGTGTCTCCAGTACGAGCAGCATCAGGTCATTGACCTTGCACCTGCCTGAAGCCATCATCTGCGTCACATCCTGGACGCCGGCCAGCAAGAGATCTCGCGCATTGAAAGGCTTGCCGCTGGCATGGCGCTGAACGGCCCGCAAGGAGGCAGCGTCGCCCGGCGCCGCCATCAACAGCTCGTCCGGCAGGCCGCCATCATCATCTTCTGCAGCGCCATCCATTTCCACCCCCACCGTGCCGGACTCTTCCTCGGACTGCATGGGCAGCTCCGCATTGCTGGCAAGCAGTCGTGTGTGTTCCGCGACGCTGGCGAACAACTGGATCAGCTTGGCATGATCGAGACCGAGGGCCTGACCGAATCGCGTGAGCACGGCCTTGCCGGCGGCCTCCTGCCCCGGATCATTCATTGCGGGAATCAGACGGGCCGAGGCGGAGCTGAACGCGGCCACCTGCTGCAGCCATTCCTGCCTGGCCTTGGCCGGCTTCAGCACGCCCGCCGGAGGAGATGCCAGCGCATGCACGATGGATTCAGGGATATTCCATTCACGCAGCACGGATTCGCCAAGCAGATCGAAGCTGCAGCCGAGCACCTGCATCGATGCCTGTGCCGGCGTGAATTTGCCGCTTTCCACCAGTTTCGCGATATCGCCGTAGAGCCGGTGATCGTGGGCAGCGACCAGCAGGCGGCCAATGTTCTTGAACAGCGATGCGATCGCCGCTTCCTCCGGATCCTTGTATTGACTGCGCTTGGCCATCTCGCGGCCGACAATGCTGGCGCACAAGGCATGATTGAGTTCGGTGCGGACATCCTTCGCATGCTTCGACGACATGCGGTCCACCAGCACCATGGCAAGCGCACTGGTCTTGACGACATCGAACCCGAGCAGGAAGATGGCCTTGGAGACCGTGGTGACGGTGGCGCCGGACGCTGTCCGGTAGGACACCGTGTTGGCGATCCTTAAGATCTTTTGGGTGAGAGCCGCGTCGGAAAGAATGAAGTGGGCAAGGTTCCGCACCGCCTCGTCATCCGACGATGTCATCTGCACAACCTTTGACACGGAGCTGCCTAGTGCCGGCAGATCCGCCTCGTCGCTGATTTTCTTCAGCAGACGGTCACGTGCCAGCAGCGCTGTGTCTTCCTGATTGCCGCCTGCGGCAAGGTCGGACCGGCCCTGGACCGTATTTTGGAAAACCACTTGAGGCTCCTGAGTATGCGTACGCCGATAAACCTATGATGACCCATAGCCTTGGAAATGTCGATGCCGGGTTGCATGGCGGCACGATGGTTCTGCAATCGTTATCGGCGCAGTCGGGGCGAAGTTGAGAGTTGGCGCACAGGCTTCCGCGCATTGATCCGCGCAGTCATCCATCCTGTGCCGAGTCCGGCAAGCGCATGCTCACGCAGCCTGCTGCAAGCCGTGTTCGACCGCATCGAGAAACAGCCTTACCTTGGAGGCGAGATAGCGGTTGGGGAGATAGATGCCGTACAGCCATTTTTGCGGCATGGCTTGATAATCGGGAAGCACCCTGACCAGCCGCTTCGTCGAGAGATCGTCTTCGATCATGAAGTCCGGAAGGAGCGCCACGCCCATCCGACGCAACGCGCATTGCCGTAGCCATTCGCTATTGCCGCAGCGCACCCGTGGACTGACCTGGATTTCCCGCACCTGCCCGTTGCGCCTGAAGATCCACATGTCGCGCGGCGACATTGCGGTATCGAAAAGACAATCCAGATTCGACAGGTCGCCGATATCCCGCAGCTTGCGCCGCTTCAGATAGTCCGGGCTGCCGACGAGACTCCAGCCGACGCGGCACAAGCGTCTTGCATAGACGTTCATCGGGATATCGTCGACAACTCGCAACGCGATATCGATCGACTCTTCGGCAAGGTCGAAAAACCGGTTGGACAGGATGAGGTCAAGCTCGATGTCGGGATATTTAGACATGAAGGACTCGACGATGTCGCCCAGACGCGCATTGGCGAGATTGGGAGGCGCGGTCACGCGCAGCATGCCCTGCGGCGATTCGTGACGCCGCAGCACCTCCTGTTCGGCGGCAGCAATATCCGAGAGGATCGCCTTGCAGCGCTGGTGGAAAATGTGCCCTGCCTCGGTCAGGCTGATGCTGCGGGTGGTTCGATGCAGCAGGCGCGAATGAAGCTCTTCCTCGAGCGCGCTGATCTGCTTACTAACATGGGAGGTCGACACATCAAGCCGCGCCGCAGCGAGCGAAAAGCTCATGGTGTCGGCTACCGCTGCGAATACGGCAAGGCGCTGGAGGTCGAACATTTTTTCCCAGTAAAAATAATCTGTTTCCAGATCCTACTTTAATCAATATCTGGAAACAATAGAATGCAAGACCGCCTCTCTCAAATGCGCTTCCATGAAGACTTTCGACATCTTCCTTGCTCTGCTGGTCGTTGTGATCTGGGGTTTCAATTTCGTCGTCATAAAGCTGGGCCTGCAAGGATTGCCGCCAATCCTGTTCACGGCGCTGCGCTTTCTCTTCGCGGCGCTGCCCCTGGTGCTCTTCATCAGACGGCCCGCCGTATCCTGGCGGCTGCTCGCCAGCTATGCCGCCTTCCAGTTCGCCATCCAGTTCAGTCTGCTGTTCTGCGGCATGAAACTCGGTTTCCCGCCGGGTCTGGCTTCGCTGGTGATCCAGTTGCAGGCCTTCTTCACGATCGGCCTGGCGGTCACGGTGCTAGGTGAGCGTCCATTGAAAATGCAGCTGGCGGGCGCGGCGGTCGCCTTTTCCGGCATGGCGCTGGTGGCATCGCAACTGGATGCGCGCGCCACCGTGCTCGGCTTTTTTCTGGTGATCGCGGCCGCCTTTTCCTGGGGCATCGGCAACATCTTCACCAAGCGCATGGGCAAGGTCGATGCGCTTGCCCTGGTCGCCTGGGGATCCTTGCTGGCCGCGCCGCCGCTGCTGGGCGTATCGCTGCTGGTCGAGGGGCCGGCGGCCATGGCGGCGGCCGTCGCTCAGCTGAACTGGCTGTCAGCCGGAGCGGTCTTGTACCAGGCCTATCCGACCACGGTTCTGGGTTTCGGCATCTGGTCGGTATTGATGCGCAGGTATCCAACTGCCACCATCGCGCCCTTCACCCTGCTGGTGCCCGTGATCGGCATGTTCAGTGCGGCGCTGGTGCTGGGTGAAGCACTGCAGTGGTGGAAAATTCTTGCCGGCGCATTGGTGATCTGCGGGCTCGCGCTGAACCAGTTCGGTCATCGTTTCGCGGCGAGGCTGGGCTTCGCAAAATAAAAAAGCGCACCTGCGGGTGCGCTTTTGCCAGAACGAATCTGATTTGCCAGACCGGGGCGATTACTCGTCTTTCTGGAGCTTTTCGTAAGCCGCGGCGGAACTCAGGATTTCCTTCCTGGCTTCTTCCGGACCATACCAGCCGTCGACCTTGACCCACTTGCCCTTTTCCAGATCCTTGTAGTGCTCGAAGAAATGCTGGATCTGCTGCAGGCGCAGGTCATTGATGTCTTCCGGCTTCTGCCAGTGCGTATAGATGGGAAGCACCTTGTCGACCGGAACGGCGAGAACCTTGGCATCGCCGCCGCCTTCGTCTTCCATCTTCAGCACGCCGACCGGACGGCAGCGTACGACAACGCCGGGAATCAGCGGGAAAGGCGTGACGACCAGAACATCGACCGGATCGCCGTCATCGGAAATGGTCTGCGGAATGTAACCGTAGTTGCAGGGATAATGCATCGCCGTGCCCATGAAACGGTCGACGAAAATGGCGCCGGTTTCCTTGTCCACTTCGTACTTGATCGGATCGGCGTTCATGGGGATTTCGATGACGACATTGAAGTCGTCCGGCAGACTGCGGCCGGCAGGCACTTGCTTCAGGCTCATGTTGCACTCTCAAAAGGTAAAAAAATCCGGAATCCGCGAATTATAGCGATATTCATCGCCTGCCTGCGGATGGCGACAGGGAGTTCCTGTGCAGCATCAAATGGCGGCAAGCATACCTGCCCTGGCTTACACCGGGCTGAACAGGGAATCGGAGCTTTGGTGTTCGTTATCTGGGGCCATCCCATGAGACGGCCAGCGAATTTAGAGAATTGTTGCGAGCGCGCATTGCCGGTAATGCGATGCGGCCTGATCCGTCTGATTCAATGCCTCATGCAGCTGCGCCAGCTTGAGATGTGCCTGGCGCACGGTATCCATATCGATGGCTTGTGAAAGCGACTGCTCCAGGTGCCGCTGTGCCTTGCCCCAGAGCTTCTGGCGCAGGCAAAGCGTGCCGAGCGTCAGTGCGAGTTCGGGATCGGTCGGATGCGCCTTCGACCATTGCTCGCAATGTTCAATCTGCGCCAGCAATGCTGCCGACCCTTCCGCCGCGGCCGAGTCGCCGTAGACGCGCACCAGCCGTTCGTCCCAGTCGATGGCGAGCGCCTTCTCCACCACGCTGCGCGCTTCATCATGCAAGCCCTTGGCATTGAATGCCTTGGCGGCTCGGACAGCGACATATGGCTGCAAGCGATCCTCCGCCGGTATTGCCGACCATACGCGGCGAATCGATTCCGCATCATGCGCCTGGGTCGACAGCAGATCCTCGTAGGCCAGTTCGCGCAAGCGACGCGACAGCGCAGGATGCAAGGCATTGCGCTTGTCGAGCAGGCGTACGAGACGGAGCACTTCCGGCCAGTCCTTGGCACGCTGGTTGGCTTTCAAGGCCAGTCGCAGCGCATGAATATGGCGCGTGCCGCTCGAGTTGAGCTCGCGCACCGCTTCCAGCGCGGAAGCAGGATCGTGCTCATCGGTCGACAATTCGATCGCGGTCATGAGGCGAGCGGTTTTCAGCGCCGGATCCTGAACCCGTGACAGCCAGGCATCGCGCCGTTCGGTCTGGTTCATGCGATGGGTGGCGCGCGCTGCGATCAATGCCGACAGACCGGCGTTTTCCTCGGACTCGGAAGCGCGAGAGGCAGCTTTCTCCGCATGCCCGAAGCGGCCCTCAAACAGCGCCTTGAGAGAGTCGCGCAGCGCACGGTTTCCCTCGCGTTCCCGCTTCTCCCGCCGATAGGCGGCAACCCGCTGCGGCATCTGCTGGGTGCTGCGTATCGCGTTCATGATCGTATACAGCACCATGAACAATGCCAGCGCCAGCGCCAGGAACAGGTTGAGCGACATGTCAATCCGGTATGGCGGGTAAAAGAACACCACGTTACCGGGGTTGAAACGCGCGCCCACCGCCAGCCCGATGGCGACCGCGAACAGGATGACGATCGTGATGAAGACGCGCATTGTTATGGTTTGGCCTTGTAGTTGCGCACCGCGTTCAGGCTATCCGCCAGCGTCGGCATTTCGATTGAGAGGTTGCTTGCCTGGACCTGGCGCAGCAGCGCCTGGGTGGTCTGGGTCTGCTTCGCGCGGGTATCGAAGAATCTGGCAATGGAATCCTGCGCGCCGATCAGGTCGCTGCGGAATGCGGCCTCATTGCGCGTCAGCAGGGCGAGACGGGCATTGAGCAGGCGCAGCTTCAGGTTTTCGCGAGCGTAGTAAGACTGGCTCGGCGACAGCAGCAGCGCGTCGGGGCTGTCGACGTGGCGCACCTGAATCAGCTGGCGGACTTCGCTCCACATTTCGCTGGTCCAGCTGTTCCAGACGTTTTCCAGGGAGGCGATCCAGTCCGTGCCGCCATTCCCGCCCGCGGATGTACCGGAGGCCTGCTGCGTGCGGCGCGAAGTCCTCGGCTGGCTTGCGCTGACCACCGGCTTCTCGTCGGACAGGAGCGGCATCGAGTCGATCTGTCCGATGATGCTGTCGAGGCGCAAAGCGATGCCCGTCAGGTCGACGGCCGGCAGGGCCTTGAGTCGCTCCAGGTCCTTCGCGATGGCGCGCCGTATCACGATGAACTGCGGCTTGTCGGAACGCGACAGGCGATTATCCGCATTCTGCAAGGCGATCACGGCGCCCTGCACGTTCCCCGCCAGCTGCAATTGCTGGCTGGCGGTCGACAATACCTGTTCGATCTCGGCCAGCGCCCAGTCGTCGCGGTTGCGGTTCAGTTCCTGGTAGAGCTGTTCGAGCGCAAGCTGCTGGCTCTGCGATTCGGTCTGCCTGCTTTCCAGGACATTGACCTTGGCCTGCAGCTCCCTGATCGTATCCTGCGAGGATTTGGCCATCACGCGGGTTTCGGTGGCGAGGCTGTCGCCGGTCTTCAGGCGCAGCGCCAATTCTTCGCGCAGGCCGCTGATCTCGCGCTGGCTGGCCCACCACTGGGCAAGCAGCAGCAAGGCCAAACCGCCGAGACCGGCGAAGACCAGCTTGCGGACCTGCTCCACCCTGGCAGCACTGTCGCCGCGCACGGGCGCAGGCTGCATGACCACGTCGGGTCTGGCAGTTGAATTCGTCGATGCGGAGGCCCCGCTGTCGGAGGATGGCAATTCGTTCATGCTCGGAATTGTAACGCGGCTATAAGCTGATCGTCGCCGGAACCTGTCTCGACGACATGGAGAAAACCGAGCGCATGCGCGGTTT
Organism: Noviherbaspirillum aerium; assembly: GCF_008929045.1. Taxonomy (GTDB): domain Bacteria; phylum Pseudomonadota; class Gammaproteobacteria; order Burkholderiales; family Burkholderiaceae_D; genus Noviherbaspirillum; species Noviherbaspirillum aerium. The sequence continues at coordinate 199,448 of NZ_VFAH01000003.1, forward strand.
CGGCGATGCGGACATGCGGCACGTAGATATTTTGCTGTTGCATTTTAACCACTCCTTCTTCGCCCATTGATTCGCCGACAAGCTTCAGAAGAATGCGCAGGGCTTCGGAGCTGGTGATCAGCCAGTCGGCCGCATGCATCACGAGAGACCGCAGCTGCTGCCTTGCCGCCTCGTCAAGGCGCGGCGCGGTGCGCCGGTAGGCGGCAAGCTGTTCGACCTCGACTCCTTGCGCGCGCAGGGCATCGGCAAGCAGTTCGCGGCCGCTCTCGCCGCGTACGATCAGCACGCGCCTGCCGCGCAAGGCCTCGATATCAAGGACTTCCAGCAGGGTCTGCGAATCGGTGCGGCGAGCGTCTCTTGGACTGAGGATGCTGCGGTTGGCGGATGTAATGCCATGTTCGGCAAGCGCGGCCTTGCTGCCTTCGCCCATCACGGCGATGGGCACCTGCGGCGGCCATTCTGCGATATGCCGCATGGCCGCGTTGATGGCGTTCGGGCTGACGAAGGCCACCATCGCATAGCTGTCGAGCGCGCACAGCGTTTTCTTCAGCGCGGTCTCGTCGTCAAGCAGATGGATTTCCAGCAAGGGGAAAATGACCGCATTGCGTCCGGCCCCGGCAACGCGGTGCGCGAGCGGCCCTGCCTGTTCCAGAGGCCGCGTGATAACGACGGGATGGAGCCGCGGGTCGATCATGGCTGGTTCCTGGTGGGATTAACGCCGAAGTTGCGGAGCGCGGTCGGGCCGCAGGCAAGCCGCCGCTCCGGCAATCTTCGTTCAGCCGGCGTCCATGGCCCTGCAGGCGGCAAGAATGTCTTCCGCGCCCTTCGCGCCGAGCGCCGCGGCCACCTGCTGCCCGACGCTTTCCGGCAGCTTGCTGTCGCCGTTCACCTCGGCAGTCGCAATACGCTTGCCGTCCGGCGTGCCCACCATTGCGCGCAGATGCATCGCGCCCTGGCCGTCGACCGTGGCGAACGCGGCCAGCGGAATCTGGCAGCTGCCGCCGAAAACCCGGGATACCATGCGCTCGGCGCGCACCGCTTGTGCCGTCGCCTCATGGTTGAGCGGCGCCAGCAGTTCCATCAGGTCGTCGCGCCCTGCAAGCACTTCGATGGCCATGGCGCCCTGTCCGGGCGCCGGCAGGCTTTGCTCGGGCTCGATCAGGGCGCGGATGCGCTGCGGCAGTCCAAGGCGCTTCAGGCCGGCGGCGGCAAGGATGATTGCGGCATACTCGCCCCGGTCGAGCTTGCCGAGACGGGTATCGAGATTGCCGCGCAGCGGCCGGATGACCAGCCCTGGATAACGGGCCGCGATCAGTGCCTGGCGACGCAGGCTGCTGGTGCCGACCACGGCGCCGTCCGGCAGTTCGTCGAGGGAGGCATAATCGTTCGACACGAAGGCGTCGCGCGGGTCCTCGCGCTCAAGAATGGCGGCCAGGGAAAAGCCGTCGGGCAGTTCCATCGGCACGTCCTTGAGCGAGTGCACTGCCAGGTCCGCGCGGCGCTCCTCCATCGCCACTTCCAGTTCCTTGACGAACAAGCCTTTGCCGCCGACCTTGGACAGGGTGCGGTCCAGTATCTGGTCCCCCTTGGTGGTCATGCCCAGAATTTCGATGCTGCACTGCGGATATAATGCCGACAGCTTTGCTCTGACATATTCGGCCTGCCACATGGCGAGACGGCTCTCGCGGGAGGCGATCACTAACTTGGACGGAGGGGAAACTTTCACGACGGGCTCTTTCAATTCATAGGCGCTGGCCTGACCAGCGCGCAGATTTTAGCATGCACATGCAGGCAAACCCGCGGCGAACAGCCGGTATCCTTCTCTCAGACAAGTATTCAACATGGCAAGACAAGCGAATATCCCGGCGAGTCCGGCAAAGCAGGCAATCGACAAGGACGCGCCGTTGAAGGAAGACATCCGCCTGCTCGGACGTCTCCTCGGCAACGTGCTGCGCGAACAGGAAGGCGACGCCGTCTTCCAGGTCGTCGAGACGGTGCGGCAGACCGCGGTGCGCTTCCGGCGCGAATCGGATGCCCAATCCGGCACCGAACTCAACCGCATGCTGAAAAAGCTCACCCGCGACCAGACGGTATCGGTCGTGCGCGCCTTCTCCTATTTCTCCCATCTGGCCAACATTGCCGAGGACCAGCACCATAACCGCCGCCGCCGTGCCCATCTGCTGGCCGGCTCAGCCCCGCAGCGCGGCAGCATTGCCTGGGCCCTGGCCCGTCTCGACGATGCCGGCATTCCCGGATCTGCCGTGCGCGGCTTCTTCAAGGAAGCCCTGATTTCACCGGTCCTGACTGCCCATCCCACCGAAGTGCAGCGCAAGAGCATCCTGGATGCAGAACGTGAAATCGCCCGGCTGCTGGCCGAACGCGACCTGCCGCTGACCGCGCGGGAACTGGCGCGCAACACGCAGCTGCTGCATGCCTGCGTGGCAACGCTGTGGCAGACAAGGATGCTGCGCTATACCAAGCTCACCGTTGCGGACGAGATCGATAACGCGCTGTCTTATTACCGGATCACTTTCCTGCGCGAACTGCCCGGCCTGTACGACGATATCGAAGCCGAGATCGCGGCCCAGTTCCCGCAGCGGCATGTCGCGGAGCGCGAACTGCCGGCCTTCGTCCAGATGGGCAGCTGGATCGGCGGCGACCGCGACGGCAATCCGAACGTCAACGCCGGCACGATGAAGCATGCCCTGGTCCGCCAGTCGACGGCGATCTTCGATTTCTACCTCGATGAAGTGCATGCGCTTGGCGCCGAGCTGTCGGTGTCGACGCTCCTGGTCGGCGTCAGCGAGGAATTGCAGGCGCTGGCCGGCAAGTCGCCCGATCAGTCTTCGCACCGGATGGATGAACCCTACCGCCGCGCCCTGATCGGCCTGTATTCCCGCCTCGCAGCAACCGCGCGCTCGCTCGGCGCGGCGCATGTGCTGCGCCAGGAAGTCGGCGGCGCCGCGCCCTACTCGATGCCGGCCGAATTCACCGCGGACCTGCAGGTGATTGCGGATTCGCTCCGCAGCCATCACGGCGGCGCGCTCATCAAGCCCCGGCTGGCGGCGCTCAAGCGCGCCTCGGAGATTTTCGGTTTTCATCTTGCCACGCTCGACTTGCGGCAGAGTTCGGACGTGCATGAACGAGTGCTCGCGGAATTGTTCTCGCGCGCGCAAATGGCGCCGGACTATGCCGGCCTTTCGGAAGACGCCAAGGTCGAGCTGCTGCTGGAAGAACTGGGCAAGCCGCGCCTGCTCTATTCGCCCTATCTCGACTATACGGAAGAAACCGTCTCGGAACTCGCCGTCTTCCGCACCGCGCGCGAAGTGCGCGAACGTTACGGCCAGCGTGCCATCCGCAACTACATCATTTCCCATACCGAAACGGTGTCGGATCTGCTGGAAGTCCTGCTGCTGCAGAAGGAGACCGGCCTGCTGCACGGTGCCTGGCAAGGCGCATCGAAGGCGCCCGCGACTCCCTGGATGGAATTGATGGTGATTCCGCTGTTCGAGACCATCCCCGACCTGCGCTGCGCGGCCGACATCATGCAGCGCTTCATGGCGATTCCCCAGGTGCGCAGCCTGATTACGCAGCAGGGCGAACTGCAGGAAGTCATGCTGGGCTATTCCGACTCCAACAAGGATGGCGGCTTCCTCACCTCGAACTGGGAGCTTTACAAGGCGGAGACCCGCCTGATCGAGCTGTTCGACAATGCCGGCGTCAAGCTGCGCCTCTTCCATGGCCGCGGCGGCACCGTGGGCCGCGGCGGCGGACCAAGCTATGAAGCGATCCTGGCGCAGCCGGCCGGCACGGTCAACGGCCAGATCCGCCTGACCGAACAGGGCGAAATCATTGCCTCCAAGTTTTCCAATGCCGAGATCGGCAGGCGCAACCTGGAGCTGCTGGTCGCGGCGACGCTAGAGGCCAGCCTGATGCCGAGCGAATCCGCCGGCAGGCAGGCACGCAAGCAGGCGGTGTTCGAAGAGGTGATGGAGGAATTGTCGGACCGCGCCTATCGCGCCTACCGCAACCTCGTCTACGACACGCCCGGCTTCACCGACTACTTCTTCGCCGCCACGCCGATCGCCGAAATCGCCGAACTCAACATCGGATCGCGCCCGGCTTCGCGCAAGGCCAGCCGGCGCATCGAAGACCTGCGCGCCATTCCCTGGGGCTTCTCCTGGGGACAGTGCCGGCTGCTGCTGCCGGGCTGGTACGGCTTCGGCAGCGCGGTGGACGCCTGGCTCAACGACAGCGAAGACGGCAAGGAGCAGAAACGCCGCATCAACCTGCTGCGCACCATGGTCAAGGAATGGCCCTTCTTCGCCACCCTGCTGTCGAACATGGACATGGTGCTGGCGAAGACCGATCTCGCGGTCGCATCGCGCTATGCCGAACTGGTTGGCGACAAGCGCCTGCGCAACAGCATCTTCAAGCGCATCGTCGGCGAGCACGAGAGAACCGTTGCCAGCCTCGGCGCGATCACCGGCGCGAAGGATCGCCTGGCAGGCAACCCGCTGCTGGCGCGCTCGATCAAGAACCGCTTTGCCTATCTTGATCCGCTGAATCATTTGCAGGTGGAACTGATCAAGCGGCACCGTTCCGCCGCGGCGGACGGCCGTACTACCGATGAACGCGTGCGGCGCGGCATTCATCTGTCGATCAACGGGATCGCGGCCGGCCTGCGCAACACCGGCTGATCCCGACGCCTGCGTGGACGGCGGGTCTTGATGCGGCCCGCACGCCCCGCGCTCGGAGTCGCATCGGCGTCGCATCGGCGTCGCATTGAGCGGCATGGGCGCCGGCGCTTGTTTTATAATCACGGATTCTCCGGGACTCACATCATGACAGCACAACTTTCCAAAAAGGGCGAGGCCTGGTCGGCACGCTTTTCAGAACCGGTCTCCGACCTGGTCAAACGTTACACCGCATCGGTATTCTTCGACAAGCGCATGGCCGACGCCGACATCCAGGGCTCTCTCGCCCATGCGGAAATGCTGTCGCACCAGGGCATCATCAGCGCCGACGACTACGCCGCCATCCAGCGCGGCATGGCGCAGATCCAGTCCGAGATCGCTTCCGGCCAGTTCGAATGGCTGCTCGACCTGGAAGATGTCCACCTGAACATCGAGAAACGCCTGACCGAACTGGTCGGCGATGCCGGCAAGCGACTGCATACCGGCCGCTCGCGCAACGACCAGGTGGCGACCGACATCCGCCTCTACCTGCGTTCCGCGATCGACGACATCGCCGGACTGCTGCGCGACCTGCGCCTGGCGCTGCTCGATCTGGCCGAACAGCATGCCGACACCATCCTGCCGGGTTTCACCCACATGCAGGTGGCCCAGCCGATCACCTTCGGCCATCACATGCTGGCCTATGTGGAAATGTTCAATCGCGATGCCGAACGCATGGCGGACTGCCGCAAGAGGGTCAACCGCCTGCCGCTGGGCGCCGCCGCGCTGGCGGGAACCACCTTCCCGATCGACCGCGAACGCGTGGCCAGGACGCTGGGCTTCGATGACGTCTGCCGCAATTCGCTGGATGCGGTGTCGGACCGCGACTTCGCCATCGAATTCTGTGCCGCCGCCGCACTCGTGATGACGCATATCTCCCGCATGTCGGAAGAACTGGTGATCTGGATGAGCCCGCGCGTCGGCTTCATCGACATCGCCGACCGCTTCTGCACCGGCTCGTCGATCATGCCCCAGAAGAAGAATCCGGACGTGCCCGAACTCGCCCGCGGCAAGACCGGCCGCGTCAACGGCCATCTGATCGGCCTGCTGACGCTGATGAAGGGCCAGCCGCTGGCCTACAACAAGGACAACCAAGAAGACAAGGAGCCCTTGTTCGACACGGTCGACACCCTGACCGATACGCTGCGCATCTTCGCCGACATGGCGCGCGGCATCACCGTCAAGCCGGATGCCATGCGCGCCGCCGCACTGCAGGGTTATGCCACGGCAACCGATCTGGCGGACTATCTGGTGAAGAAGGGATTGCCTTTCCGCGATGCGCACGAAGCGGTCGCCCATGCGGTGCGGGCCTGCGAGCAGCGCGGCTGCGACCTGACCGACCTCAGCCTGGATGAGCTGCGCGCATTCTCCGGCCTGATCGATGCCGACGTATTCGGCGTGCTGACTCTCGAAGGTTCAGTCGCGGCCCGCAATCATATCGGCGGTACCGCGCCCGCGCAGGTCCGCGCTGCAATTGCGCATGTCCGCAATCTGCTCGGCTGACCGGACGCCGACGTCGTAAGCTGCCGGCCGTATCGGCGGTGCTTCGCAGTGGCTGCGACGCACCGCCCCTGCCACTACTGATGCCACCGTTGTCAACCAGCCGCAGTCGCAATGCTTGATGACGGCTTGGCATGTACCCTCATCGTAAAATCAATATAAGCTGGCAGTTGCGTTAGCAAAGTGCCAGGAAAGCGCTCCGAAACTGCTTTCACATGCCGTCAAGAGCGGCTCGCCGCAAATCAGGATCGAGTCCGCGCAAACGCTCCATCCCGTATTCCATGCCTTTCTCCCGCCTTGCCCTCCTCGGCTCAGTAATACCACGTAGGCACTTCTACTCGAAAAGTGAAAAAAACCTGCGGCTTTTGCCTGGCTGCATGAAAAGTATTGTGCAGGCCAGCGTGAGGTGTTCGTTTGCAAGTTGAAATGACATATACTGCCCGAGCCTAAAAAGCAGCCTTACTTTTCGCTACAAATTGCACATTCGCGCGACGCGGACCGTACCAATAAAAACTATGCGGCCGGCAGCAATGATTTTTCATTCACGGAGACAAAATCATGTCTTTTTTACTCTCGTTATCGAGATTCATTGATACCCTCAATGAAAAAATAGGGAGCGGCATCAGCTGGGCCCTTCTCGTTTCGGTACTGATCTGCACCGGCAATGCTCTTGTCCGTTACGCCTTCAATACCAGTTCGAACGCCTGGCTGGAAATCCAGTGGTATCTGTTTGCAGCGATCTTCCTGCTTGCCACCTCGTACACGCTGCGCCGTAACGAGCACGTCCGCATCGACGTGATCTCCGGCCTTTTTTCCAAGAGAACCCAGGTCTGGCTAGATGTCTTCGGCTTCCTGGTATTCCTGCTGCCGATGACGCTGATCATCTTGTACTATGCGATTCCCTACGCATGGCTCTCGATCCAGAACCAGGAAGTGTCGAGCAATGCCGGCGGCCTTATCATCTGGCCGGCCAAGCTCCTCATCCCTGTCGGATTCCTGCTGCTGACTCTTCAAGGCATCTCCGAACTGATCAAGCGCATCGGCTTCCTGCGCGGCGTGGTTGACGCTAGCGCCTTCGAGAAGCATGGAAGCACGCCCCAGGAAGAAATCGAGGCGATCAAAGCCGCAAACAAACTCAACTGATCGTCGGAGACACATAAATGGAGCAGTTTCTTATCGCAAACATGGCGCCGATCATGTTCGGCGCCTTGGTGGTATTTCTCCTATCGGGCTTCCCGGTAGCTTTCGCGCTGGCGGCCAACGGCCTCTTCTTCGGCTTGCTCGGGATCGAACTCGGCTTGCTGAAACCTGAACTGATGCAGGCTCTGCCTAACCGAATCTTCGGCATCATGGCCAACGACACATTGCTGGCGATCCCTTTCTTCACCTTCATGGGCCTCATTCTAGAACGTTCCGGGATGGCCGAAGATCTGCTCGACACCATAGGCCAGCTGTTCGGCCCGATTCGCGGCGGTGTCGCCTATGCGGTCATCTTTGTCGGTGCGCTGCTCGCGGCAACAACCGGCGTGGTCGCGGCTTCGGTAATTTCGATGGGCCTGATCTCATTGCCCGTGATGCTCCGCTACGGCTATGACAAGCGGATCGCCACAGGCGTCATTGCGGCCTCGGGCACCCTGGCACAGATTATTCCGCCTTCGCTGGTGCTGATCGTGATGGCCGACCAGCTCGGCCGCTCCGTCGGCGACATGTACAAAGCGGCTTTTGTCCCCGGCCTCTTGCTCACCGCAATGTATGCCGGCTATGTGGCAGCGGTATCGATCTTCAAGCCGCACTTCGTTCCCGCACTGCCGCCTGAAGCCCGCAACCTGCGCGAGCCGAACGGCAACAGCGGCGTGGTCTCCCTGCTGGCGCTTCTTGTCCTTGCCGTAGGCGCGTCGTTCGCGTTCGCCTCTTACTATGGCGCCAGGCATCCGAATGCGGCTGGCGACGAGGTCGGCATCTATTCGGCAGCTGTTGGCATCGCTATCGCCTTTGCTCTCGCACTGATCAATCGCACCCTCAAACTCGGCATGCTCTCGCGCATGGCCGAAAAAGTCGTGTTCGTGCTGATTCCTCCGCTGGCCCTCATCTTCCTGGTGCTGGGTACCATCTTCGTCGGTATCGCAACACCAACCGAAGGCGGCGGCATGGGCGCATTCGGCGCACTGGTTCTCGCCATGCTGAACCGTCGCCTGTCCTGGTCGCTGATGAAGCAAGCGATGGACTCCACTACACGACTGTCCTGCTTCGTGCTGTTCATCCTGATTGGATCCAGCGTGTTCGGCCTGACTTTCCGCGCAGTCAATGGTGACTTGTGGGTCGAGCACCTGCTGACATCGCTGCCAGGCGGAACAATGGGCTTCCTGATCGTAGTCAACCTGCTTTTCTTTGGCCTCGCGTTCTTCCTCGATTTCTTCGAACTGGCCTTCATCCTGGTACCGCTGGTCGGTCCGGTTGCGGAAAAGCTTGGCATTGACTTGATCTGGTTCGGCGTCCTGCTTGGCGTGAACATGCAGACATCGTTCATGCATCCCCCGTTTGGTTTTGCCCTCTTCTATCTGCGGTCGGTCGCGCCGAAAGAGGTCAAGACGTCCGATATTTATTGGGGCTCCGTGCCTTTCGTGCTAATTCAGATCATCATGGTGACCTTGATCATCGCCTTCCCGGACATCGTTTCGATTGCGGAAAAGACCGATATGAAAGAACAGATCGAACTGAGGATCGATATTCCTACGCAGGAATCGCCTGATAGCGGAACTGAAAGCAACGCCCCCAACCTGAACTTCTCGACCGAAGAAAACAAGGAAGGCGGCAGCGGCAGCAATAGCAGCGAAGAACCGCAACTGAACTTCTCGACCGATACGGAAAAGAAGTAAATATTCCGTACACAATCACTGCCCCGCATGGTTAGCCCAGCGGGGCTTTTTATTGAACTGCTCAAACCTCTGGCTTAAAGAACATTCTGCTCAAGTCATGCGCCGCCGCGAACCGTCAGGGCGTTTCAGGCTTGCCTCTATTACTGAGGCCGGAACATTTGCCCATGGTAGGGCGTTGTGCTGGCACGCAGAGTGTTCCTTGCCATGACCGGGGGTGCCGAGCCCGCCATGTCCCGTTACCACGCCTTGTCCTGGGGACAAATCTTTTGGGATCATCAGTCTGGTCGGGACGAATGCGCTCCAAGGTAAGGGATGACGCCCCCTTGCAGTTGCAATTCAATTTTTGAGCGGCTGGAGCAAGCCCGAACAAGGCAACGGAAGAAGAAGAAGAAGAAGAAGAAGAAGAAAGAAAAGCCGCTTTCACGCAGGGGCATGAAAGCGGCTGAAGATGAAGCTTGCGGTGCTGCAAGCTGAATACGGTTTTACTTGCGGCTGGTCATGAAATTCTGCAGCGGCACTTCCGCCACCGAGAACCACTGGTTCTGATCACGCTGGAAGCGCTTGTATGGCTCCCAGATCTTATTGAACTTGGCATTCTTCGATGCTTCTTCTTCCATCGTGGTCATAGCGGCCTTGTAGGAGGCTTCCATGATTTCCTTGGAGAAGAAACGCAGCTTGGCGCCGTTCTTGATCAAGCGGGCCAGTGCGGCCGGGTTCTTCGCATCGTATTCGGCCTGCATGGTGACATGCGCCTCGTAGGAAGCGGCCTCGATCGCATACTGGTATTCCTTCGGCAGCTTCTCCCACTCCTTGATGCCGATGTAGAAGGACAGCTGCGCGCCGGCTTCCCACCAGCCCGGAGCATAGTAGTAGGGTGCGACCTTGTAGAAGCCGAGCTTTTCATCGTCATAAGGCGTGGTCCATTCGACCGCGTCCAGCGTACCCTTTTCCAGTGCCGGATAGATGTCGGCACCGGCCAGCTGCTGCGGTACGAGACCCAGAGGCGCCATGACTTTGCCGGCGAAGGCGCTGATGCGCATCTTCAGGCCCTTGATGTCATTGAGGGTCTTGATCTCCTTGCGGAACCAGCCGCCCATCTGGGCACCGGTGTTACCGCCGAGGAAATTGATGACACCGTAGTCCTTGTAGAACTCGCGCAGCAGGTCGCGGCCGCCGCCCTGGTCGAACCATGCGGTCTGCTGGCGGGAGTTCATGCCGAACGGAACCGCGCAGTCGAAGGCGAATGTCGGGTCCTTGCCGAAATAGTAATACGGAGCAGTATGACCCATTTCCACGGTGCCGTTCTGTACCGCATCGACGACTTGCAGCGCCGGAACGATTTCGCCGCCGGCAAACACGCGGATATTCATCTTGCCGCCTGTCAGCTGCGCTACGCGCTTGCTGAAGACTTCGGCGGTGCCGAACAAAGTATCGAGAGATTTGGGAAAGCTGGAGGCCAGACGCCAGTTAATGGTCGGCTGAGTCTGGGCAAGTGCCGGGGCTGCCATCGCGCCGACGGTGGCGCCTACCGCTGCTTTTTTTAGAAAGGAACGACGTTCCATGTTGTCTCCTGTTGGATGATGCATCAAACATGACGTGGCCAAACAATGCACACTGTCGCTACGGAATTTCACGCTGGTACTGACCGTACCAAGCCACCCCGAAGCATGCCATAAAAACCTTGTTTAGGCTCCGGGCGCACTTACCGAAATGCAAGAATTTTAAATAAAAAAACCCGCAGCATGCCGGCTGCGGGTTTGCCATGGCATTTTTGCCACGACGAAAATGCCATGTTACTTCCGGGTGATCATGAAGTTCTGCAGCGGGACCTCGGCAACCGAGAACCACTGGTTCTGATCCTGGCGGAAACGCTTCCAGGGTTCATAGACCTTCTTGAACTTGGCGTTCTTGGCGGCTTCTTCTTCCATGACTTCATTGGTCGCCTTGTAGCAGGCTTCCATGATCTCCTTGGAGAACTGACGCAGCTTGACGCCGTTCTTCAGCAGGCGGGCGAGCGCGGCCGGATTGCGCGCGTCGTATTCGGCCTGCATGGTGACGTGTGACTCGTAGGACGCCGCCTCGACAGCCGCCTGGTATTCCTTCGGCAGCTTTTCCCATTCCTTGATGCCGACATAGAAGGAAACCTGCAGACCGGCTTCCCACCAGCCCGGAGTGTAGTAGAACGGAGCCACCTTGTTGAAGCCCAGCTTTTCATCATCGTACGGACCGATCCATTCGGCGGCGTCAATGGTGCCTTTTTCGAGAGCGGGATAGATGTCGCCGCCGGCGATCTGCTGCGGCACGAGGCCAAGCTTTTGCATCACGCGGCCGGCAAAGCCGCCGATACGCATTTTCAGGCCGTTCAGATCCTGCACCGTCTTGACTTCCTTGCGGAACCAGCCGCCCATCTGTGCGCCGGTGTTGCCGCCCATGAAGTTGATGATGCCGTAGTCCTTGAAGAACTCGCGAGTCAGGTCGCGACCGCCGCCCTGGTCCCACCATGCGGTCTGCTGGCGGGAGTTGAGGCCGAAAGGCACCACGCCGTCAAAGGCGAATGTCGGATCCTTGCCGAAGTAGTAGTAGGAAGCGCTATGGCCGATTTCCACTGTGCCAGCCTGCACCGCGTCCATGACTTGCAGCGCGGGGACGATCTCGCCGCCGGCAAATACGCGGATGTTGAACTTGCCGCCCGTGAGCTGCGATACGCGCTTGGAAAATGTCTCGGCTGCGCCGTAAATTGTGTCCAGCGACTTGGGGAAGCTGGATGCGAGACGCCAGTTGATGGTCGGCTGGGATTGTGCCAGCGCTGGCGCGGCTACCGCTCCGACGGATGCGCCGACAGCGGCTTTTTTTATAAACGAACGACGTTCCATTTAGTCTCCTGGTGGATGGAATATTCGGTTGATTCCTGATTGGGTTCCTTGCCTGGCGGATAGCCTGGCTGCGAGCCTAGCGATTCTAGGTGATCAAATACGCCGGGTGCAATACTAAACCGACATGGAAGTGTGTGCGCTTAAGTACTAATACTGAGAAGGACTTGCGGCTGTTGCAAAACCGGCGGGAAGCCGCATGCCGACATGAAAATCACCCATGCATTCCTGCTTTGGCATGCGATGAATAATTTCGAACAGCAGCCGCATTAATTTTCACGTCTGCAGGCGAGCGCCGAGGGCAGGCATGATGCCTGATGCCCATGCCGCACGAAGCGCCGCAGCGCTCGTCCTGTCCAGCATGCCGTGCGGGATATCCACAATTGTAAGACCCCTGTAAGAAACAGCACAATCGCGGCCTAGCTTTCGGCTCGCCTCATCTCCTCATGCCACAACGGACAACACTACCGTGTCATCTGCGAGCCGCTTCCGCACTCACCCTCCCGCGTGAATTCAAATGCAAAAAAAACCTTTCTATCATTCGCTGTATGTTCAAGTGCTGACCGCCATCGTTATCGGCGTCCTGCTCGGTCATTTCTATCCCGCGCTGGGCGCCGACATGAAGCCGCTCGGCGATGGCTTCATCAAGCTCATCAAGATGATCATTGCACCGATCATTTTCTGTACGGTGGTCGTCGGCATTGCGGGCATGGAGGACATGAAACAGGTCGGCAAGACCGGCGGCCTGGCACTGCTCTACTTCGAGATCGTCAGCACCATCGCCCTGGTGGTCGGCCTTGTCATCGTCAATCTCGTTCAACCGGGAAGCGGCATGCATGTCGATCCCAATTCGCTCGACACCAAGGGCATTGCTGCCTATACCGGTCCGGGCAAGATGCAGTCGACCACCGACTTCCTGCTCAACGTCATTCCCAACAGCGTAGTCGATGCCTTCGCCAAGGGCGACATTCTGCAGGTGCTGCTGTTCTCGGTATTGTTCGGCTTCGCATTGCACAAGTTCGGCGGCCGCGGGACGTTCGTGTTCGACTTCATCGAAAAGCTTTCCCATGTCTTGTTCGGCATTGTCGGCATCGTGATGAAGTTTGCGCCGATCGGCGCCTTCGGCGCGATGGCATTCACCATCGGCAAGTACGGTGTCGGATCCCTGCTGTCCCTCGGCAAGCTGATGGCGACCTTCTATCTGACTTGCGTGATCTTCGTCTTCCTGGTGCTCGGCCTGATTGCAAGGCTCCACGGCTTCTCGATCTGGAAATTCATCAAGTACATCAAGGAAGAACTGTTCATCGTTCTCGGCACATCCTCATCCGAATCCGTCCTGCCGCGCATGATGGCCAAGCTTGAAAACCTTGGCGTGCGCAAGTCGGTGGTTGGCCTCGTGATTCCGACCGGTTACTCGTTCAATCTCGACGGCACGTCTATCTATTTGACAATGGCCGCGGTCTTCATTGCGCAGGCCACCGACACGCCAATGACGCTGACGCAGCAGCTGACCCTGCTCGCCGTACTGCTGCTGACCTCGAAAGGAGCCGCGGGCATTACCGGAAGCGGATTCATCGTTCTCGCGGCGACCTTGTCGGCCGTGGGCGGCGTGCCTGTCGCGGGCTTGGCCCTGATTCTCGGCATCGATCGTTTCATGTCCGAAGCGCGTGCGCTGACCAACCTGATCGGCAATGGCGTGGCAACCGTCGTGGTGGGCAAGTGGACCGGCGACGTCGACATGGCCCAACTGCACAAGCATCTCAATCAGGAAACCGACGAGGAAGCCAACGCACCCGAACAGGTTCTTGATCAGCAGCCGGCCATGCAGTTGAATACCGCACACAAGCCGACTGCATGAGGTGACGCATGCGCCCCCGGAGGCATGATGCGCCGGGCGCCCGCGGACACCGCTAAAACGATTGAAACGACTCAAAAGAAGAGGCCATGGGCAGCGATCACTGCCCATGGCCTCTTTCATTTCTTTAATGTCGCGCGTTTCTTGAAACGTCTCAGCTTCCCGCCACAGTCATGTTGGCGATCAGGATGGAACCGGTCTCCCTGGTTCCGCGCACCAGGGTATCGGCACCCACCGCCACGATCTGCTGGAACATTTCCTTGAGGTTGCCCGCGATCGTGATCTCCTCGACCGGATACTGGATCACGCCGTTCTCTACCCAATAACCGGACGCGCCGCGAGAATAATCGCCTGTCACGTAATTCACTCCCTGCCCCATCAATTCCGTGACCAGCAGGCCGGTATCGAGCTTGCGCAGCATGGCATTGAAATCGTCGCCTGGCGTCGTGAGCGAGGAAGTGAAGTAGAGATTATGCGAACCGCCGGAATTGCCGGTGGTCTGCATTCCCAGCTTGCGCGCCGAATACGTGGACAGGAAGTATCCCTGCACGACGCCGTCCCTGACGACATCGCGCCGGACGGTCTTCACCCCTTCCTCATCGAACGGCGACGATCCGACGGCGCCGAGGACGTGCGGATCCTCCAGCACCTGGATATGCGGAGCGAAGACCCGCTGGCCCATCGAATCGATCAGGAAGCTGGACTTGCGGTACAGCGCGCCGCCGGAAATCGCCTGGACGAATGCGCCGACCAGTCCGGCCGCGAGCGGCGCCTCGAACAGGACCGGGCATTTGCGCGTATCAAGCTTGCGGGCATTCAGGCGCGCCAGCGCGCGTTCTGCCGCATACCGTCCGATATCCTCGGGACGGGCCAGTTTTGCAGGGTCGCGGGACGAGGTGTACCAGTCGTCGCGCTGCATGTTGGCGCCCTTGCCTGCAATCGGCGCCACCGAGATCGTATGGCGGGAATAAGGATAGCCGCCGATGAATCCGCGTGAATTGGCCGAGATGAAATGCGACTGCTGCGCATAGACGCTGGCGCCCTCGCTGTTGGTGATGCGCTTGTCGACCGCAAAGGCAGCGGCCTCGCAGCGCTTGGCCAGTTCGACCGCCTCCTCTGTGCCGATATTCCAGGGATAGAACAGTTGCAGGTCGCGCGGCTGCATCTCCAGCATGTCTTCATCCGGCAGGCCGGCGCAGTCATCCTCCGCGGTGAAGCGGGCGATGTTGTAAGCCGCGTCGACCGTATCCTTGAGCGATTGCGGCGAGAAGTCGGAAGTGCTGGCATTGCCGCGGCGGACATGTCCGGCCTCGCCCAAATAAACCGTGACGCCGATTCCCTTGTCCTTGTTCTGCTCGATGGTTTCGATATTGCCCTTGCGCACCGAGACCGACAGACCGCTACCTTCGCTGATCTCCACCACCGCGTCAGAAGCACCTTTT
Organism: Noviherbaspirillum aerium; assembly: GCF_008929045.1. Taxonomy (GTDB): domain Bacteria; phylum Pseudomonadota; class Gammaproteobacteria; order Burkholderiales; family Burkholderiaceae_D; genus Noviherbaspirillum; species Noviherbaspirillum aerium. The sequence goes on from NZ_VFAH01000003.1 coordinate 214,727, forward strand.
TCCCTGGCGAAACGCAGGACGTCTTCGGCAAGCTGCTTCAGTTGATCGTGGCTATGGGTAAAGTCGGAGGTGCTCATGGGCGTTTTTTTTGGAGTTCGTTTTAAAACAGTTATCATATCAGTCGTTTACAGAATGGCTCTGATTCATCATGGTTAATCCCAATAGAGGTGCGGTCGGCTTCAAGTCGAGCGAATTTGAACAACAGTACGATCGCCCTTCCAAATCCCAGCTCAAGCGCGAGTCGACAGCGCTCCAGGTTCTGGGCGAAGAACTGGTTTCCCAACCCAAGGAACGCGTCATGCGCGTACCGATGCCGGAAGACGTGCGGGAAGCGATTCTCGAATGCCAGAAGATCAAGGATCACGAAGGCCGCCGGCGGCAGATGCAGTTTGTCGGCAAGAAAATGCGCTTGCTCGAAGAGGATGAAATCGCAGCGATACAGAAGGTGATCGATAGCTGGAAAGGCGCTTCCAAGGCAGAGACAGCCGCCATGCACGCACTGGAGAAGCGCCGCGACAAGCTGCTGGCCGACGATAACGCGCTGACGGAATTGAAAGAGCGACATCCTGAGGTGGACGTACAGCAACTCCGTACGTTGATCCGCAATGCCCGCAAGGAGCAGGCGGAAAGCAAACCGCCCAAGGCCTATCGCGAAATCTTCCAGATCCTCAAGCAATTGCAAGCCTCCGGCGCTGCAGCGGCGCCTTCGGCTGAAGAGAATGACGATGACGGCACGGACCAGGAATAATCCCGATGAGTTGCTGATCGGTCTGGTGTCGGTCTCCGACCGGGCCTCCACCGGCGTCTACGAAGATCAGGGCATCCCGGCACTGCGTGACTGGTTCGCTTCCGCCCTGACAAGTCCATGGAAAATGGAAACCCGCCTCATACCAGATGAGCGGGCACAGATCGAGAAGGCGCTCATCGAGCTGGTGGATGAAACCGGCTGCGATCTCGTGCTGACGACCGGAGGCACGGGTCCGGCACGGCGCGATGTCACGCCGGAAGCCACGTTGGCAGTAGCCACGAAGGAAATGCCGGGATTCGGCGAACAGATGCGCCAGATCAGCCTGCGCTTCGTGCCGACAGCCATCCTTTCCAGGCAAGTGGCGGTGATTCGTGAAACCGCGGATCACGCGGCGCTCATCATGAACCTCCCCGGCCAGCCGAAGTCCATCAGGGAGACGCTGGAAGGCTTGAAGGATGCCGATGGCAAGCAGATCGTGCCCGGCATCTTCGCTGCCGTTCCTTATTGCATCGACCTGATCGGCGGACCGTACATCGAAACGGACGAACAGGTCTGCAAGGCGTTTCGGCCAAAATCCGCCATTCGACAGAAATGAGCATCGCTTCCCTTGGAAGCGGCGACACTTGAGGCAAGCGCATGAGCGACTCCCTATTGGAAACCATTGAAATTGAAACCGCGCCGAATCCTTCCGTTTCCGTGATCTGGCTGCATGGACTGGGTGCCGACGGCAATGATTTCGTGCCCATCGTGCGTGAGCTTGATCTCAATGGATGCCCTCCAATCCGGTTTATCTTCCCCCACGCGCCCACCATGCCGGTGACCGTCAATAACGGTTATGTGATGCGTGCCTGGTACGACATACTCGGACTCGATCTCGGCCAGCGGGAAGACATGGCCGGCCTGCGCAAATCGCAGGCGCGGGTGGAAACCCTGATCGCCAGGGAAAAGGAGCGTGGCATTCCTGCGCATCGCATCATCCTGGCCGGTTTCTCGCAAGGCTGCGCGATGACTTTGCAAACCGGGCTGCGTCATCCTGAAAAGCTTGCCGGGCTGCTCTGCCTGTCGGGGTATCTTCCCCTGAACCAGTCGGTGCCGGCTGAGCGCAACAGCGCCAACCACGACACGCCCATCTTCCTGGTCCACGGCCGCAACGATCCCGTGATTCCGATCGCCCTGGCTGAAAAGTCGCGCGACATCCTGAAGTCGCTTGGCTACAACGTGGAATGGCATGAATACATGATGCCTCACTCGATATGCCAGGAGGAAGTCGATGATATCGGTGCCTGGCTCAGACGCATTCTTGGCTGATCTGACCAGCCGAATCAATCAAGCCGACAAGCTCTTTCAAGGCGACCGGCATCGCATGTGAAAACGGCGGCTCCGCAGGATGCGGAACCGCCGTTATTCATTGCCGGCTATGCGGCGGAAACGCGTTGTGTTGTCAGGTTATTTGAAAACGACCGTCTTGTGCCCGTTGAGCAGGATGCGGTGCTCGACGAACCACTTCACCGCGCGCGCCAGTACGACGCACTCCACATCGCGCCCGATCGCTGTCAGCGTATCCGGCTCCATCGAGTGATCAACCCGCTCCACATCCTGTTCAATGATCGGGCCTTCGTCCAGATCGCTGGTCACGAAGTGCGCTGTCGCACCGATCAGTTTCACGCCGCGCTCATGCGCCTGGTAATAGGGCTTGGCACCTTTGAAACTTGGCAGGAATGAATGGTGAATGTTAATCGCCTTGCCCCGCAATGCGTCGCACAGCTGCGGGGAAAGAATCTGCATGTAGCGCGCAAGCACGACGAGGTCGATGTCGTTGGCTCTAACGATCTCGAGAATCTTTTCTTCCTGCGCACGCTTGGCTTCAGGAGAAGCGCCGGTCGCCAGGGGCAGGTGATGGAATGGAATGTTGTAGCTCGCGGAAAGCTGATAGAAGTCCGTATGATTGGAAACAATGGCCGGAATCTCCACCGGCAGCAGACCGCTCTTGTATCGGAACAGCAGATCGTTCAGGCAATGTCCGATCTTCGATACCATCAGCATCATGCGCGGCTTCTTGTGGGCGTCATTCAACTGCGCGTTCATGTTCAGTTCTTCCGCCACTGCGGCAAAGTCCGCTCGCAGCTTGGCATCGCTGACCGAGTTATCTTCCGCGGCGAAATGGACACGCATGAAAAACAGCTGCGACTGCGCATCGCCGAACTGCGCGGAGTCAATGATGTTGCAGCCATGCTCGGCCAAAAATCCTGACACGCGATGCACAATGCCGCGGTGGTCGGGACAGGACAAGGTAAGAATGTATTCCGGGTGCGTCATGATGGAGTTTTGATAAAGCCTGCAAACCTAGGTCCGTTATTGTCGCACGGCTTTGCTAAACGCAACGCAGCGGATTGCCTGAAACGCGAGGATTTGACCTCGACTATTTTTCAAAATTGCTCACTGAGTGAAATGAAAGCTGCCCGCTCGCCGGGGCCGCACCCTGCAAGACCAATCTCGGAGGTTCACCGAAGTGCCCCGGTGGCCACCAGCAAAGCATCGATTGCCGCCTGCATTGGAAATCGAACGCAGCAAAACAAAAACCCGGAACGCAGCGCGTATCCGGGTCATGTCTCGTTTACATTTAGAGCCTGTCGGCTTCGCTCGTCAACCGGACGCGCATCGCATGCCGGTCCGTCATACTGGGTGGGCAAACTGTTTCGTCAGCGCGGGTACTCCAAGCAGTGACGGCTTGCCCTTGAACTGCAGTCCGCTTCCTCTTGCGAGAATTTGCGCTTAGCCTACCTTGGCGACGGTCAGGTTCTTCGCGGCGCTGTTGGTGCCCACTTGAATATCGCCCGACAACTGGCCGCCTTCTTCAATGACAACCTTGCCATAACGGACGGTGCCGGTAACCTTGCCGGTCGAGTAGATCACCAGTTTCTGGCGCACGGTCAGGTCGCCGTCGAATTCGCCATGGATTTCAGCGATATCGATCTCGGCGGAACCCTTGAACGCACCGCGCTCGGCGATCTGGATCACGCGGGAATCGATAGTGGCTTCAACGCGGCCTTCAACGACGAGCGTGTCGCAATCGGTGATTTCGACGCCCTTGAGCTTGATATTCGGGCCGACGATCAACTTGCTGCCGCCTTCATTGTTGGTGCTGCTGGTAACGTTGTTCTCGACATTGGATGTCGTGGAACCCGATGTGCCGCTAACGGTGGAAACGGTCTTGCTAAGGCCCGACGTGCCGGTCGGGACGATGCCACTGGCCGTGTTCAGGGGAGAGTTTCCAGTGTTGGCATCGCGTTTGCCAAAGAGCGTTTCGGAACGAAGCATGTGAACTCCTAAAAAATCTGTATGGTTAGAACGTGAGGGTTGCGATGTTATGGGAGCGCCATGGCATTCCCAGCGCGTCGTGAACGAGGCAACACAAAATTTGCGTAGGCGCTAAGGGAAAAAGAGCCCTTGACTCCACCTCCCCACCTCTTGAACCGCAGCAATGTTGCGGCTCCTCACTTGGTCAGCATGCTAGCGGGAAAGTTCAAAAGGAATTCTGTCTGTTACACTTTATAAAAAAGAACGACCGTTCATTTCGAGTTATAGTACTGCCACCCTGTTAAACAAAGGAGACATCATGACTGCCACCGCTCTCGTCAACCAGCAAATTCGCCTCGCAGCACGCCCTGTCGGCCTGCCAAAACCGACGGACTGGAAGTCCGTGTCAGAACCGGTCCGCGAACTTGCAGAAGGCGAAATCCTGATCAAGACGATCTACCTGTCGCTCGATCCGGCAATGCGCGGATGGATGAATGAAGGCAAATCCTATATCCGCCCGGTGGCAATCGACGAGGTCATGCGCGCCGGCGGCGTCGGCAAGGTCATCGCATCGAGGTCACCGAAGTTTGCGGTGGGCGATTATGTTTCCGGCACGGTCGGCGTCCAGCAATACTGGATCGGTGCTGCCGACGACAAGGCCGGCGCCTTCCACAAGGTCGACCCGGCCATGGCGCCGCTGCCCAAATACCTGAATGCCCTTGGCATGCCGGGCATGACGGCCTACTTCGGCCTGCTCGATGTCGGACAGCCCCAGCCTGGCCAGACGGTCGTGGTATCGGGTGCCGCCGGCGCCGTGGGCCAGACGGTAGGACAGGTCGCAAAGCACAAGGGATGCCGTGTCGTCGGTATTGCGGGCGGACAGGACAAATGTGATTTTGTCGTCAAGGAATTGGGATTCGATGCGTGCATCGATTACAAGAACGGCTCGGTGCGCGATGGCTTGAAAGCGCATTGCCCGAATGGCGTCGATGTTTATTTCGATAATGTCGGCGGCGAGATTCTCGATCACGTCCTGGCCAAGCTGGCGATGCGGGCCCGCATCGTCATCTGCGGCGCGATTTCACAATACAACAATACAACGCCCGTCAAAGGTCCTGCCAACTACATGTCGCTGCTGGTGAATCGCGCCCGCATGGAAGGCATGGTGGTGTTCGATTATGCGGACCGCTACCATCTCGCCGTCGCGGAAATGGGCAAATGGATGAAGGAAGGCACCTTCAAGACGCGCGAAGACATCGTGTCAGGACTCGACAAATTCCCCGAGGCCCTGCTGATGCTGTTCGAAGGTAAGAATTTCGGCAAACTGATTCTGCAAGTCGCCGACGAGGAATAAGCCGGGTTCGCTTACCTGATTCATTCCCCGATGCACAATTCCATGCCGCCCTTTCCACATCTGGAAAGGGCGTTTTCAATTGTTCAACGCATCGGGCGGCACTGGCGCAGTTCGCACCTGGCGAGGAAGGGTTTGCCATTCTCGCATTGCATGCGATAGACCTCTACCGGCCCCTTCTCGGTCATCAAGCCTGCACCCCCGCTGCCGATGCAGCCATGTTCCTTCGCAAGCCGCTCGACCGTTGCGGAAGAAACGCCCGACTTGAATTCGACCTTCTGCACGGTGACAGGACCGGCTTCATCCTGGACCTGCACCCGGCTTCCATTCGCGTCGAGTCTTGCGTCCCGCTTGGCAGGTGTTGAAGAGGCCGCCGGTGCAGAGGTGTCCTTGCCGGAAGAAGTGGGGAAAGAGGAACAGCCGGCCAATGCGATGGCGGCAACCAGGGACAGGATGGAGATGGAGTGTGTCATGGATGCTTCTCGTTGATCGGAACGCCTGTTTATACCTTGAAGCGCAATGCGGGTAAAGCGCTGACGGGGCAAAAAAAAACGCCGCACGTATCGTGCGGCGTTTTGTCTTTTTGGCGTCGGGTCAGCCTCGCCGAACCCGATCGGCCGCAACAACTTAGTTGCGGACCACGCGCTTGTACTCGTTGGTACGGGTATCGATTTCAATCACGTCGCCCTGGCTGACGAACAGCGGCACCTGGACGGTGAAGCGCTTGGACTCGATGGCGTTTTCGATCTGGGCATCCTTCAGCACGTTGCCGGAGGTGTTGCCCTTGACTGCCGGCTCCGAGTACACGATTTCGCGTGCGATCGTGATGGGCAGTTCAACGGAGATCGCCTTGCCGTCATAGAAAACGGCTTCGCACTCCATGCCGTCCTTCAAATAATTCAGCGCATCGCCCAGGTTCTCTTCTTCGATTTCGTACTGGTTGTACTCTTCATCCATGAAGACATACAGGGGATCGGCGAAATACGAATAGGTGACGGGCTTCTTGTCGAGGACGACAACGTCGAACTTGTCGTCGCCGCGGAAGACGTTTTCCAGCGGAGCATTCGTCAGGAGATTCTTCATCTTCCACTTGTAGGTGAAGCCTGTACGGCTCGAACCATTGACGTCGGAACGCAGTACGATGAAAGGCTTGCCGTCCACCATGATGATATTGCCAACACGAACTTCTTTTGCAGGTTTCATAGAGAATATACGTAAAAAATAAATTGCATAAAAACCATCTGCGGCCTCATGGGACCAACGGCGCCTTCAGCATATGTCAAACGCGTACTTGGAAATAAGCGTTCCGACAGGCTATAAATTAACCGCGCATTATACCTTCTTTTGCTCGGCTGCCGACTTAATGGAACAGACGAAATTCAGCAGGTTTGAGGCGAGGTCGCCGTGCGCGCGGATGCCGCGCGTCCACTCCTCTCCTGCACGACCGATGTCGGGCATGTCGCTCCTGAACGCCTGCCAAAGCCGGGCCCAGTCTTCCTTGCTGCCGGCGTCCGCCGCCCATGCGCCGTTCCAGCGCAAGGAGAATTCCGTGACACTGCCGCCGGCGGGCTGATAACGCTGCAGGAAGGCGCGCAGCTTCTTGTGATGCAGATTCTTATCCTGAGGATAGATATGCCAGACAAAGGGCTTGCCCGCCCACTGCGCGCGGACAAAGGAGTCTTCCCCTCTCACGAAATTGAGATCGCACGCCCATAGCAATTTGTCATAGTCCTCTTGAGGAATGAAGGGAAGTACCCGCAAGGTGAGCGCATTGCGAGTGCATGCGGCGCCGGGTACGGACCTCTCCCCGAGGAATTCCTCCACGGCCTCGATGGCGACGCCTTCGGGCACCAGGCATGTGACCGGCACGTCGCCGCTGCGCCATGTCTCGAACAGCGCGGACACCGGCGCGTGCGGGTAGCAAAACAGGCTCGTCTTCAGCGAGCCGATTTCCGGTTGCGTCAGTCCAAGCTTTGCAAGGAAATCCGACATGGCAGCCGGATCGGCGTGAAAGCGCTGACGTTGCTCTTCCAGCGAAGCTTCATGAATCAGGCCGCCCGTCTTGTTGGTAAACCCGGGAAAGAAGAAGTATTTCGTCAATGGCAGGCGCGGATGGGGCGACGGCAAGGTATGGCAGCCCTCGACCCACTCTTCCGCGCTTAGCCCTTCCAGATTGAGCCAGACCGGAGGCGGATCGCATTCGGCCATCGCAGTGATGTAGCCGGGAGGGATGTCGCAAGCAAAGAATTCGACAACGATATCGGCGACGTCGCCCGGCATGAACATACTTTCCTGGGTATGCCAATGACGGACTGTCACGCCCTCGATCATCTGCTGCTCGACATCGAGCGCCACACCAGGACAGATCCGTTGAAAGCTGCGCAGATCGTCCACCCATAAGGTGACCGCGATAGCGTGCTCCCGCCGCAACTGCCGCGCAAGACGCCAGCATATGCCGATATCACCGAAGTTATCGACAACCTTGCAAAACAGGGCAAGCGAAGTGGCGGCTCTTTTATCGGGGAACATGGTAATAGGGTGATTTCCGCTCCAGCCGTGCGAGGCGCGGCCTCATGCATCTGAAGAGAGAAAGCAAAGCGGTTGAACGGTTGAACATGAATCGACGATCCGGCATGGCGACGTCACTTGCAGAAAGTCACGCCCTGTTTATTGCATCAAGGACGGATCATACGCAGAAACAGCGGATACACGCGGAAAAGCAAAACGCCACGCAATTGCGTGGCGTTTTATCTGGCGTCTCCACGGGGATTCGAACCCCGGTACTCACCGTGAAAGGGTGATGTCCTAGGCCTCTAGACGATGGAGACAGAAACCTGTCGAACTGCAGCCTATTGTACTTCTTTTCGCATTTCGTCTTACTACCGACTACCTTGTCGCGTGGTGGAGGTAAGCGGGATCGAACCGCTGACCTCTTGCATGCCATGCAAGCGCTCTCCCAGCTGAGCTATACCCCCGTTGCGAAGAAACGAGAGTATAGCAAAGTTTTTTCTCAGCCGTAAGTCCTTTCGCGAATTTTGTAAAATCAGCCAATAAATTTCTGCAGACGCGAAAGCACAGTCTCGCGGCCGAACAATTCAAGTACGGCATCGATGGCCGGCGTCTGCAACTGACCGGTAATGATCAGACGCAAAGGCATTGCCAGCTGCGGCATCTTCAGCTTGTGAGCCGCAAGCACTTCCTTCATTGCGGCCGCAATTGCCGCCTTGTTCCAGTCAATGGTCTTGCACTGCTCGGCGAACTGGGCCAGCACGGGTTTCACCGCGTCGGTGACATGCTGCTCCACCAGCGCCGCATCCGGCTGCGGCTCCCGATAAAAGAGCATGGCGGCATCGGCGATTTCATTGATCGTATTGGCGCGTTCCTTCATCAATGCGATGACGGACTGCAAGGGCGGGCTGCCTTCGAAACGGGCGCCTTCCCTCTCGAGCACGGGGCGCACCAGCCCTTCGAGGCGGGCATTGTCCGCCTGCTTGATATAGTGGTTGTTCAGCCATGCCAGCTTTTCCGGATTGAATTGGGCGGGAGACTTGGACAGATGGTCGAGGTCGAACCATTCCCGGAATTGCTCCATTGAAAAGATTTCATCGTCGCCGTGACTCCAGCCGAGGCGGGCAAGATAGTTCAGCATCGCCTCGGGCAGATAACCTTGCGCCGGATACTCCATTACGCTCACTGCGCCGTGACGCTTGGAAAGCTTTTCGCCGTCGGCGCCGAGAATCATCGGCACATGTCCGTATTCAGGCAGGGGAGCACCCAGCGCGCGCAGGATATTGATCTGGCGCGGCGTGTTGTTGACATGGTCGTCGCCGCGGATGACGTGGGTGATCTTCATGTCCCAGTCGTCGATGGCGACGCAGAAGTTGTAGGTCGGCGTGCCGTCGGGACGGGCGATCACGAGATCATCGAGTTCGCGATTGGAAATGGTGATCTGTCCCTTGACGACATCATTCCAGGTGACGTCGCCGTCCAGCGGATTCTTGAAGCGCACCACCGGCTTGCGGCCTTCCGGAATGGCGGGCAGGGTCTTGCCGGGCTCCGGGCGCCAGGTGCCGTCATAGCGCGGCTTTTCACCGATCGCCCGCTGGCGTTCGCGCATCGCCTCCACCTCCTCCGGCGTGCAGTAGCAATGGTAGGCGGTTCCGGCCTCCAGCATCTGCGCCACCACCTCGCGATAGCGGTCCATGCGCTTCATCTGATAGAACGGACCTTCATCATGATGCAGGCCGAGCCAGTTCATGCCGTCCAGGATGGCCTGCACGGCCTCCGGCGTAGAACGCTCGAGATCGGTATCCTCGATGCGCAGGATGAAGGTGCCGCCGAAGTGGCGGGCATAGGCCCAGGAAAACAGCGCGGTGCGCGCGCCGCCGAGGTGAAGATAGCCGGTCGGGCTGGGGGCAAAACGGGTGCGGACGGTCATGGCAAATAAAAACGGCCTTGGGTCGCCAAAGCCGTGATGGATGAAAGATGCGCTATTTTACCTTGTCGACAACGGGCTTCCAAACCGGCGCCTTTGCCGGCCGGTCGACGGCCGAACGACGGCGCGGGACACGCCATCGGTCATCGGACTGCGGCAAGCGCCTCCGCACTGCTAGAATGGCAGTTTTACTTAGATAAGCATTGCCAAATGAGCACCACACCGTCCCGCAAGCTGTTTGTCACCACTGCCCTGCCGTATGCCAATGGCGCGTTTCACATCGGCCACATCATGGAATATATCCAGGCCGACATCTGGGTAAGGTTTCAGCGCATGCAAGGCAACGAGGTGCATTTCGTCGGCGCCGACGACGCGCATGGCGCGCCGATCATGATCGCCGCGGAGAAGGCCGGCATCACTGCGCAGGAGTTTGTTGCCAACATCGCGGCCGGCCGCAAGCAATACCTCGACGGTTTCCACATCGGCTTTGACAACTGGCATTCCACCGACGCCAAGGAAAACCACGAGCTGTCGCAGGACATCTACCGCCGCCTGCGCGATGATGCCAGGCTGATCACCACCAAGACCATCGAGCAGTTCTTCGATCCGGTCAAGAACATGTTCCTGCCGGACCGCTACATCAAGGGCGAATGCCCGAAGTGCGGCGCCAAGGACCAGTACGGCGACTCCTGCGAGGTATGCAGCGCCGTCTACGCGCCGACCGACCTGAAGAATCCCTATTCCACGCTGTCCGGCGCCACGCCGGTCTTGAAGTCGTCCGAGCATTATTTCTTCCAGCTGTCGGATCCGAAATGCGTGAATTTCCTGCGCGAATGGACCCAGGAACCAAACCGCCTGCAGCCCGAGGTCATCAACAAGGCCAAGGAATGGCTGGAAGGCGAGGAAGGACTGGGCGACTGGGACATCAGCCGAGACGCCCCCTACTTCGGCATCGAAATCCCGGATGCGCCGGGCAAGTATTTCTATGTCTGGCTGGATGCGCCGGTCGGTTATCTTGCGTCGCTGAAAAACTATTTCGACAAGACCGGCCGCGATTATGCTGCCTTCATGAATGATCCGACGACCGAGCAATATCACTTCATCGGCAAGGACATCATCTACTTCCACACCCTGTTCTGGCCGGCAATGCTGAAGTTTTCCGGATTGAAGGTGCCGACCAATGTGTTCGTGCACGGATTCATTACCGTCAGCGGCGAGAAGATGTCGAAGTCGCGCGGCACCGGCATTTCTCCGCTGCGCTATCTCGACATCGGCATGAATCCCGAGTGGCTGCGCTATTACATTGCGGCCAAGCTCAATGCCAAGGTGGAAGACGTCGATTTCAATCCGGATGACTTCGTTGCCCGCGTCAACTCCGACCTGATCGGCAAGTACGTCAACATCGCCAGCCGTGCCGCCGGCTTCATCACCAAGCGTTTCGGCGGCGAACTCAGTCCGCAAATCACCTGGGGTCCGCGCTTCGCGGTTGAGGAACCGGCGATTCGCGAAGCCTTCGAGGCCCGCGAATACGGCAAGGCGATCCGCCTCGTCATGGCACTGGCGGACGAGGTGAACCAGTACGTCGACACCAAGAAACCGTGGGAGCTGGCGAAGGATCCCGCCAACAACCAGGAACTGCAGGAAGTCTGCAGCAACCTGCTGCGGGCTTTCTTCAACCTGTCCATCTATCTGGCGCCGATCCTGCCGGCGCTGGCCCGCAAGGTCGCCACGCTGTTCGGCATCGAGCGCGAACTGACCTGGGCCGACCTGCAGAACAGCCCGTCCGCGATCGGCACATTTGAACATTTGATGCAGCGTGTCGATCCAAAGATGCTGGATGCCCTGTTCGACATGCCGGCACCGGCCGCCGCCGCTCCCGCCGATGCGAAGGCCGCCGATGATGGCGCCGGAATCGAAGACATTGCGCCGGAGATCAAGATCGACGACTTTGCCAAGATCGACCTGCGCATTGCCAAAATCGTCAATTGCGAGCATGTGGACGGGTCGGACAAGCTGCTGCGCCTGACCCTGGATGTCGGCGAAGGGCGCATGCGCAATGTGTTTTCGGGTATCAAGTCCTCTTACAAACCGGAAGATCTGGTAGGAAAACTGACTGTCATGGTGGCCAATCTTGCACCGAGAAAAATGAAATTCGGCATATCGGAAGGCATGGTGCTCGCCGCTTCCTCGGCGGATGAGAAGGCCAACCCGGGCATTTATGTCCTGAATCCGTGGCCTGGCGCCGAGCCTGGCATGCGGGTACGCTGAGTCGAGCCGGCCAGATGGAGCCCCACTTCCTTTAATCACTACTGCTATGAACGTTGTTGTTCGTGAAGCAACGCTGGATGATGCGCAACTGATCGCCGAACTGACACGCGCGGCGTGGGCAGGCAAGGTCGCCGTCACCTCCAGCGGACACCGGGAAACCGCCGTGCGCGTACGTCAGGATCTGCAGCATGGCGGCGCCTTCATTCTCCTCAGGGAAGACCAGCCGATCGGGTCGGTGCGCTGGCTTCCTCTGGAAGGCGAGCCGGATGTCTGGGAAATCCGCCGCATGGGCGTGCTGCCGCAGTTCCGCGGCGAACACCTGTCGCAGCATTTGCTGGAAGCGGTCATCCATGAGGCGCAGGCCGCCGACGTGACGGAACTCAGGCTGGGCGTGCGGGCCGACCAGGAGCGGCTGCTGGACCTGTACGCGGCATTCGGCTTCGAGCTCGCACCCGAGCTCGAATACAGCAATGCCAATCCGCTCGAACCGGCGCCGACCGTCATGCGCTGCCTGCTCGGGCATTGAATCCTGTTCTCCGTCTTCCTTGCGGAATGCGGCGGCATTGCCAGATTGATATTGAATCGATACCGGCGCGCGCGTTTCATTCCGGTTTCATTCTGCACAAACCCTTGTTGAAACAAAGGTTTTGCATGGAAGACAGGTTAGAATAGCGCCAGCTTTTATCTTGCTATCAAAGACCATGAAATTCTCGCAATACGAATCCGAATTCACCAAATTCCTCAAAGAGCTGAAACAGAAGGATCCTGAGCTGGAACAGAAGCAGCGCGCCGGCCGCGCCATCTTCTGGGACGAATCGCCCATCGATCTCGATGCCCGCAAGCGCGCCGAGGAATCCCGCGTCAAGCAGCAGCCTTACGTCTATCAATCCAAGTCCTGATGTCGACGCAGCAGGACGCGCTGCTGGCGCATTTGCCGACCGACGCCCCGGAGCGCGCGCTCGCCGGGCAGCCGGACTCGACACCCGATGTCATCGACGGCATGGCATACGCGAAACTGTACGGCGAACCGCTGTTCAAGCTGCCGTCGGATCTGTACATCCCGCCCGATGCGCTGGAGGTGTTCCTGGAGGCATTCCAGGGCCCTCTCGACCTGCTGCTCTACCTCATCCGCAAGCAGAACTTCAATATCCTCGACATTCCCATGGCGCAAGTCACGCGCCAGTATCTGGAATATGTCGACCAGATCCGTGCCCGCAATCTTGAGCTTGCCGCGGAATACCTGCTGATGGCGGCCATGCTCATCGAGATCAAGTCGCGCATGCTGCTGCCGGTCAGAAAGGCTGACACCGGCGAGGAAGCCGAAGATCCGCGCGCCGAACTGGTACGGCGCCTGCTTGAATACGAGCAGATCAAGCTGGCCGCCCAGCAGCTCGATGCCCTCCCCCAGCTCGGCCGGGATTATGTGCGGGCGCAGATCCATATCGAACAGAGCGTCGTCACCCGCTGGCCGGAAGTGAACATGCCCGAGCTGCAGGCGGTTTGGGCCGACATCCTCAAGCGAGCCAAGCTGACGGCGCACCATACCATCAGCCGCGAAGAGTTGTCCGTCCGGGAGCACATGACAAGCATCCTGCGACGCCTGCAATCGGCCAGATTCGTGGAATTTGCGGATCTCTTCGATCCTTCGCGGGGGGTGCCGGTGGTGGTGGTCAACTTTATCGCGCTGCTCGAACTGGCCAAGGAAACCCTGATTGAAATCACCCAAGCCGAAGCCTTTGCGCCAATCTATGTTCGACTGGCCTATTCGCCGAGCTGATTCCTTTCAAGCGAACCGAACCGCCGATGCCAGCCTGCCGGACGCATGTGGCCGGCTGCGCGATTCGATGCAATCCATTTCTAGTTCATCCGGAAAATCATGAAAATCATTTCCTCCATCGACGAACTGCGTGATCAGATGCGCGGGCAATTGCGGACCGCGTTCGTGCCGACCATGGGCAATCTGCATGAAGGACACCTGTCCCTGATGCGCCTGGCGCGCAAGCACGGCGATCCGGTCGTCGCTTCCATCTTCGTCAACCGCTTGCAGTTCGGTCCGAACGAGGATTTCGACAAGTATCCGCGCACCTTCCAGGCCGACGTCGAGAAGCTGGAAAAGGAAGGCGTGTATGTGCTGTTTGCGCCGACCGAGAAGGACTTGTATCCCGAGCCGCAGGAATATCGCGTGCGCCCGCCCGATGATCTCGGCAATATCCTGGAAGGCGAATTCCGCCCCGGATTCTTCACCGGCGTGACCACGGTCGTCCTCAAGCTGTTCTCCTGCGTCCAGCCGCGCGTGGCCGTATTCGGCAAGAAGGATTACCAGCAGCTGATGATCGTTCGCAACATGGCAAAGCAGTTCGCGCTGCCGACGGAAATCATCGCCGCCGAGACCTACCGTGCCGAAGACGGCCTTGCCCTGTCGTCGCGCAACGGCTACCTGTCGCCGGAAGAACGCGCCGAGGCGCCGAAGCTGTATCAGCTGCTCAATGATGTGGCCAACGAAGTGCGCTCCGGACACCTGGATATTTTCGAGCTCGAGCGCAATGCGATGGCCAGGCTTGCCGAGCGTGGCTGGAAACCGGATTACATTTCCATCCGCAAGCGCGCCGACTTGCAGCCGCCCTCCGCCGGCGACCTCGCCAAGGGCGAGCAGCTGGTCGTGGTCGCCGCGGCGAAACTCGGCACCACTCGACTGATCGACAACCTCGAGATCTGAGATACGGCGGCAGGCACCCATGCGCGCGGTCGTCCTGCTGCACTTCCTGCTGACTGCCTGCCTGCTGCCGGCATCGTGCCTGGCATCGGTGTCGGTGCGCGACGATACTGGCCATGCCGTGACGCTCGCCGCCCCGGCGCGCCGCATCGTCAGCCTCGCCCCGCACACCACCGAGATGCTGTTTGCCGCCGGGGCGGGACCGTACGTCGTCGGCGTCACGGAATTCAGCGACCATCCGGCCCAGGCAAAGGCCATTCCCTCGGTCGGCAGCGGCGTATCCCTTGATCTGGAACGCATCCTGCAGAGGAAGCCGGACCTGATCGTCGGCTGGAACAACGGCCATGCGGCGGCGCAGCTCGCCAAACTGCGGTCGCTCGGCATCCCGGTATTCAGGAGCGAGCCCTACGAGTTCGAGACCATCGCATCCTCTCTCGAACGGCTGGCGCTGCTTGCCGCCACCGAACCGACCGGCCGCAAGGCGGCAGCCCAATTTCGCGAGCGCCTTGAACAGTTGAAGGAAACATACCGGCAGCGCCGCAGGCTGAACGTGTTCTACCAGATATGGCGCACGCCGCTCATGACCCTGGGCGGACCGCATCTCGTGTCAGCCGCGCTGCGCGTCTGCGGCGCCGAAAAC
This sequence comes from Noviherbaspirillum aerium, assembly GCF_008929045.1. Lineage (GTDB taxonomy): Bacteria > Pseudomonadota > Gammaproteobacteria > Burkholderiales > Burkholderiaceae_D > Noviherbaspirillum > Noviherbaspirillum aerium. Next base: position 230,179 of record NZ_VFAH01000003.1, read on the forward strand.
GTGTTCGGCGAACTGCGGCAGCTGGCGCCGACCGTGACGGTTGAAGCGGTGCTCAAGGCAAATCCCGACGTGATCATTGCCAGCGGCGGCGAACAGGAAGATGTGCTCGCCGGCTGGAAGCGGTTTGCGGGCTTGAAAGCGGTGAGGGACAATCACCTGCTGCTGATTGACGGCGAATTGCTGAACCGCTCGGGACCGCGCATTCTCGATGGCGTCGACATGCTATGCCGGGAGCTCGACGTGATAAGAACGCGGTTCCGCACGCGCTGACGGCCGCTTCATGCCCAAGTCCAATCAGCCCGGCCGGGACAAGGGCGGCTAGAGCGCTTACGTCCTGACCAGACCGACAATTCGAAAGATTTGCCAGCGGCACAGCGTTGTGCGGGGACGCCGAGCATGCCATGTCGCGTCACCACGCCTTTTCCATGGTCCGGCTACAGCGGTGCCAACCAAGCGTTGGCAAAACCTTGCCTCCGTCCATGGACAAATCTTCTCGGCCTCGTCCAGTCGCAAGGCCGGCGATGTTCGATGTTATTAGAAATCCAATTCCTTACCGTTTTTTAACTTGGCTTCATGGCGCACACGCTGTTTGTCAGCAGCCTTCCTGATGACGCGGGCGCTCAGGAACCGGGACCGCTTGCCGGCATGAATGCCAGATCGGTCGAACCGGGGTCGATGCCGAATTGCGCCAGGAGGGTCGTGGCCTGCCCGCGGTGATGGGTCTGATGATTGAAGAAATGGGCCACCAGCAGCCAGGCAGGTTTGGTTCGGGTGGTCTGGGTAAGGCCGCTGTACCAGCTGAAATCCGCAGCCAGCCATTCCATGGCCAAGCTATCGGCCCACCTGGCGATATCCTCGTCGAGCGACGCCCGGGCTGTCTTCAGGCGATCCCAGTCCTCGTGCAGCAATGTGCCGACCGGGACTTTCGGATACGGTTTTTCGAGCGGCGTGCCGTGGACGAAACGTCCGAGCCACATGAAATCCGCCCACAGCAGATGGTTCAGCGTACCGTGCAGGGACTTGAAAAACGCGCCGCGGTCCGACTTGCGCTGTTCATCGCTCAGGCGGTCGCCGCTGGCATACAGCTTGCCGTTCATCCAGCGGTTGTAACCCGCCATGGTGCGGGCATAATCCGGCGTGATCATGTTTTCCTGCTCCCTTATGCGCGTTAAGCGTTCACATCATGATGCCCATTTCACCAATGCCTGCCATTGCTCCATATCGCGTTCCACCCGCGACGGAGTGACATCCCAAAGACTTGCGCCGTGCGCGGCCAGTTGCACGTAATTCTGCGTATCGCGCAGATAGCCCAGCACTGGCAGGCCGAGCTGCCCGGCGTAATGCATCAGCTGATCGAATGCCCGGGTACGGACGTTGACGCGCATGCCGACCACGCCGACCCGGGCCTTGCCGCGATGCCCCGCCAGCCACTGCAGGAAAGTCTGGGTTGCCAGAATGTCAAACATGGAAGCTTGCAGCGGAATCACGACCCGGTCGGCGATGCGCATGACTTCGTGTAGCCGGTCGCCGGCCAGACCCGCCGGCGTATCGAGCACCACATGGGTGGTGCCCTTCGGCGGCCGCGCCGCATGGCCATCGATCTCCCAGGGCAGGATAGGCGGCAGGCCGCCCGGCCGCAAGGACAGCCAGGCGCGCGAGCTCTGCTGGGCATCGATATCGCCCAGCATGACCTTGTGCCCCTGCTTGGCGAAATAACCGGCGAGATTGGTGGCAATCGTGCTCTTTCCCACGCCGCCCTTGGGATTGACGATGGCGATGACTGGCATATTTCCCCCTGTTCCTGTGCATGCCAACGGCCTGACGTTCCTGGCCGACAATATTGTTGCAAGGATAGCATGCGGCTTTTTCACACTGTTACAGTCGGGAACTCCTTTCCGTTTCTGCCCGGCACCGCGGCTGCCTTAAAATACCGCCCATGCAGATTTCTTCATCAATTGCGGCCGCGCAGCCGGACGAAGGGGCGCAGCCCTCCCTTCAAGCGTATTTCAAGCCAGACATTTCTCCGGACGACATCGAGCAGGTTCACCGCCTGAGGGGGGCGCAGCCGCTGCTGCAGGGTTTCACCGCCCTGTTCTACGGCGGCGCGGACGGCATCCTGATTCGCCTGCTGGTCCTGCATGAACTGGCTTCCGATCCGAATGCCTCCACCCTGACCCGCGCCGACATCAATGCCAAGCTGGGCTATCTTGAAGCGGAAAGCCTGGAAACGGTGCTCTATCGCCTGCGCTCCCACCAGCTGCTGAACTGGGATGCCGGGCAAGGCGTCTACCGCGTCACGCCGCTGGCGCGCAATATACTGTCCGCCATCGACAGCCTGATCACGCTGGCGCAGGACGACGATGACGCCGAAATGGGTTTCCTGCTGTCGCAGGTCGCCGGATCGCAGGCGGTGGGCGGCGTTACGGTGGAACAGCTGCAGCATCTGCTCGGCCGCATGGTGGATCTGACCGAGGAATTCCGCGACGCCATCGCATCGGGCTCGGAATTCCGGCTGCGGGCCGCCCAGGAAAAATGGCATACCGCCTGCGACTGGGTGGAAAAGGGATCGCAGATCCTGCATGCGATCACCAACGATCCGGATGCCGACGCCGCCACCCATCGCGCGGCGCAGGCGATCGGCCGGGCTCAGAGCGCATTGCTCAACATGCAGGGCATGTTTTCCCGGGCGCTGAACCAGATCGAGCGCCAGCGCGTCCATCTCGGCCAGTCGGGCCTGTCGACCACCGACATCAAGACCTGGCTGATGAACCACGAGGATCTTGCCGGGCTGGCCAGCAATGCGGTTGCCATGCCGGTGACGCCGATGTTCATCACGCCGTCGGAAATGATCGACGTGGCCGAAGCCGAACTGTTCGCCGACAAGAACACCGCCCTGCCGGCCGCACTGCCGGCAGGCGAAAACGCCTCCATCGTCAGCAATGAAATACCGGCCATGCCGGTGGAACTCGATGCCTGGCTCAACCGCCTGAGCGCCTTTGCGGCTTCGGCCGCAAAGACCGCATCGGACGGCGGCTCTGCCGGCAGCAAGGTGCAGGACACCCTGCTGCCCGCCAGCTTCGCGGTCGCCTCCTATCGCGCTTCGCTGCTTCCGCTCCTGGGCGATGAAAGCGAAGCCTCGCTGCAGGGCGGCACCGCCACCATGGCCCGCCTGCCGCTGGAATTCGCGCCGCAGGACGGCATGGTGACACTGAAGGACCCGCATGTGGCGGCGATGTCGAACGCGACGCTCGCTCCGATATCGGACAACAAACCGGAAACACAGCATGACTGATGACGCACAAATCCTGATCGCGCAGCTGATGACGCACCAGACCCTGTCGCGCGAAAACAAGCTGGTCAAGCGCGCGCTGACCGATGAAGCCTTTCGCCTGGATATCGACAACCGGCTGGCCGCCTGCGGCCTGAAGTTTCTCGACAATGTCTATGCCGACAATGTCACGCTGGCGCTGGCGCGCGAGATCGAGCCGAAGATCTTCGGCTCGCGCGAAGTCTGGCAGAACAACAACATGGGCCTGGCGCGCGACGGCGTCGCCCTGCTGGTGGTGCTGTGGGCGATGATCATCCTGCCCAAGCGCGAGCGCCAGGAAGCGCATCAGCATGCGCTCGAAGACCAGGACGACATGTTCGGCAAGGACAAGCCGCTGCCGCGCGCGGAAGAGGCGTCGATGGGCATTTCTTACAAGGCCCTGCTCGCCGACTTCGGCGACAAGCTCGGCAGGAAAACCCGCATGGACATCAACCTCGGCCAGCTCAACAAGCTCGGCTTCATCGAGCGGCGCGGCGACATGATCCTGGAAGGGCCGCTGCTCGACCTGATGATGGATACCGATACGCTGCGCGACCGCATCATCAACGGCGCCCTTGCCGACATCTTCCATCGTCCCGCGCCGAAGGAAGCCGCGATCATTCCCTTTCCGCAGGCCGATGCGCATATCGACGCTCAGGCCGACGCTCAGGCTTCCGCCCACACCGACACGCAGGGCGAGACGCTCCCGGAACACTAAGCCACAGGATTCGCATGTTTCATATCAAATCGCTGGAGATGGTCCATTGGGACTACTGGCAACGCGTCAAGAACATTCCGCTGGATGCGAAGATCATCACCATCGCCGGCCAGAACGGTTCCGGCAAGACCACCCTGCTCGACGCCCTGCGCACCCTGTTCGGCCTCGACTGCTCGATGGGCCGCTCGTACAAGCACTATGCCCGCCATGCCGGCCAGCAGACGTCATGGCTGCGCGCCGTGGTGGACAACCGCGCCACCGGCCGCCAGCTGTCGAACCGGCCCTTCCGCGCCTCCGGATTTTTCAGCGAGGACGAGGTCACGCTGTTCTGCCAGATCCAGAAGAATGGCGGCGACTGGAAGCGCCAGTACCTGATGCGCGCCGGCGTGGTCGAGATCGAGGAAGTGCAGGAGGCGAACGACTGGCTCGGGCTGGAAAACTACCGCAAGCGCCTCGCCAATGCCGGCCTGTCGCCGGCGATGGCCAAGGTGCTGGCACTGGAACAGGGCGAGACCGACAAGCTGTGCGAATACGCGCCGCGCCAACTGCTCGACCTGGTGTTCCAGGTGTTCGGCGACAAGGAAGTGCTCGACGCCTATGACGAGGCCAAGCGCCATCAGCGCGATACCGAGACCGAACTGCAGCGCTTCGAGACCGAACTCGAATCGGCCCAGACCAACCAGGAGAGGCTGCGCCTGCGCGCCGCCAATTATCACCAGTGGGAAGGCTTGAACAAGGAGCAGCGCGACCTCCAGGAGGAAGTGCTGCCGACGCTGCAGTATCACGAGATCCGCGAAAAAGCCGGCGCCGCGAGCAACGCCTTGCGCGAAGCGCGCCGGTCGCTGGCCGCGCAGGACGGGCAGCTTGCCGACAGGCGCAATGAGCTCGCCGACCGTGCTTCGGCATTGAGCGCGGCGCACCAGCACGAAGCCGCGCTGGACGAGGAAAAATCCTTGCTGGAAAAGCGCCTGGGCGACATCAACGGCAAGCTCAAGCCGCTGGAAAGCCTGCTGGAACAGAAGGCACGTCTGCAGAAGCTGGCCGCCGACGCCGGCGCCGACATCGCCGATGTGGCCGCCGAACTCGAACAGAAGGAAAGCGAGTACATGCGCCAGCGGCAGGCGCGCGACGCGCTGGCGGCCCGCATTGCCGCCGACCGCTCGGCGATCGCCGCGCTGGAAAGCAAGACCGGCCTGCCCGACCCGGAGAACGTGCGCTCCATGCGCCGCGCATTGAACGAGGCCGGCATCGCGCACAGCATGCTGCCCGATATCGTCGAAGTCACCGACCCGCGCTGGCAGGGCGCGGTGGAAGGCATGCTGCGCGGCTATACCTCGGTAATCCTGCTGGAGCACGCACGCGATGCATCGGCCGCCTATCGCATCGGCGAGAAGGAGCGTTTCGGCCACTTCATCGTGCCGGACCGCGTCACTGCGCCGGAAGTCAAGGACAAGAGCCTGCTCGCGGTGGTGCGCTTCACCTCCAAGGCGCCGGCCTGGCTGATCGAACAGCTCGGCCGCGTGACGCGGGTCGATTCCGCCGAAGCCGGCATGAAACTGTCGGGCAGCGAGGAATGGATCACGCCCGAGGCCTATCACCGCGAACGACGCGGCGGACGCTCGGTATTCGTCGAAGCGTCGCGCTACCGCTTCGGCCAGGCCGGCCGCGCGCAGCGCATCGCGGCCCTGCAGCAGTCGCTGCCGAAGCTGGAAGCCCAGGAAGACCAGCTTACCCTCGCGATCAACAAGCTGGCCGGCGAAGTCAGCGCGCTGAAGGCACGCATCGCCGGCGTCGATGCGGCCAAGGAACTGGTGGCGCGGCAGGCGGAATTCGATGAAGCCGGTCACGGCGCGGCGCCGCTGAAGGCGGCGCGCACCGAGGTCGGCACTCGGCTGGGAGAACTCTTCCCGCTGACGAAGAAGGCCACCGAGGACCGCACGCTGGCCGACAATGCCTGGCAGAACGCCAGGCGGGCGCTGGCCGACGGCGAATCCCATCTGCGGCTGGCGCAAAAGCGCCACCAGGAAGAGCGTGCCGCGCAGGCGAAGGCGCTTACCGAGATCCGCAGGAACTGGCGCCACCTGCCTCATGCGTGGCGGCGTCCGGCGCGCCGTGCCGAACTCGTGGCGATCCATCAGAACGCCCACCAGGTACATCTGCGCATCAGCCATCTCGCCAGCGATCTTGCGCGGGAGGACTGGGAAACCGATTCCACCGTGGTCGACCAGCATGTGCGCCTGACCGCGCTGCTGCAAGGGCGGCAGGCGGAAACCGAGGAGCGCCGCTACCAGAACAACCGCGCGATCGAAGCGACCACCAATGCGCGCGGGGCCTACATCGACCGGCTGCGCTATACGATCAAGACCTACAGCCGCAACATCAAGGAGCTGGGCGAGCTGGCCAACATCGAGGTGCATACCGATCCGGTGCGGCTGGAGAATGACGACGTACAGCTGGCTCAGGCTGGTCTGCAGGTGCGCTTCAAGTTCGACGGCAAGGGACCGATCGGCCTGAACGACGGCGAGGCTTCGGGCGGCCAGCAGGTGATGAAGTCGCTGATCCTGCTGATCGGACTGCTGAAGTCGGATGACGGGTCGGGCGGCTTCGTGTTCATCGACGAGCCCTTTGCTCACCTCGATATCCGCAACATCCAGCTGGTCGGCGAATTCTTGAAGAATACCGATGCGCAGTATCTGATGACGACGCCGTTGACCCACAATACGGATGTGTATGATCCGTCGGAGCTGACGCTGATTACCAGCAAGAAGAAGAAGGAGTCGCACTGGGCGCAGCCGATTTTCGTGCTGCAGCGGCGGGCTTCGAGAGCGGCTTAGCCGGATCTCTGGTAGTGCAGGCCTCCGTGCCTGCACAAGGGCTCTTGTTCGGAGAAGATTCTTATTGCTTGCTCTCTCCGTGGATGCTTGTTTTGCCGGGTCTGGCCCCGGCGGGCCACCTCCTTTTTTGCTTCGCCAAAAAAGGAGGCAAAAAAGGCGACACCCCTACCGTCGCCCCTGCGGGGTTCCCAAAAGAGCGGACGGCATAGCGGGAAGCGCAGAAACCCGCCTGCGACTCGGACATCTGCGCTTCTTTATCCGCTATGCTGTCCGCTCTTTTAGCGTCGGTAGAGGGGAAAATTCAACAGCCTCTGTGCGCTGACGACGTTAAGCCATATGCTTTCCATCGCCGGAACAAGCTCTCCACATCCAGGTAGTGCAGGCCTCCGCGCCTGCACCGACACCGGCGGTCCGAAGAATGTGCAGCGAGAAGCCCTTCCCTGCCTTCACGCGCTGTCGGCCTTCATATGCTCTTCATTGATCCGGTGCACGCTCTGAAACGACGGGCGTGCCGACAGCCGATGGAAATACGCTTCGAGCGCCGGACGCTTTTCTATGCTGCCGAACATCATGCCCCAGCCGACCGATGAACCGAAATAGACATCGGCCGCAGTGAACTGGTCGCCGCAAATGTAGGGCCCCGCTTCAACCGCCTTTTCCAGCGCGTTCATGGTGTCGGCATAGCATCCGAAGCCGACGGTGCTGCTGCGGCCTTCCGGCACTTGCCAGTTGAATGCCCGGCAGGTGGATGCCATTTCCAGCGGACCGGCGGCGAAGAACATCCAGCGGTAATAGGACGCACGCGCCGGACTGGCTGGCGCCGGTGCAAGATTTTTCTCGGGAAAGACGTCCGCAAGGTAGGCGCAGATGGCGGGCGTCTCCGTCACGATTACTTCGCCATGTTTTATCGCCGGCACCTTGCCCATGGGATTGATGGCAAGGTAGTCGCCGCTCTTCATTCGCGGCCCGTATTCCAGCCACACGGTTTCGTAAGGAATACCGAGCTCTTCCAGCATCCAGTGCGCGATGCGGCCTCGGGATTGGGGGTTCGTGTACAGCACCAGGTCAGTCATGAACTTGCCTCCATGCAGGGTTGCGGGACGCGGCTCGCTATGCGCACTATGCGGCAAGCGTTGTCTGCCGCATTCGATCCTGATGGTCGATGCCCGTTCCATGGAACATGACGCAACGTGCCGGCACGCGCTGCCGCGCCGCAAATTCATGAAGCTTGCCGCGTTCCAGAATTTTCAGATTTTTGCGACCAGTTCGGCCAGCTGGTCGGCGCACTTGCCCCAGCCTTCATGAAAGCCCATTTTTTCATGCGCCTCGCGGTCGGCCTCGTTCCAGTGCCGCACGCGGGCGGTGTAGCGGGTGCCGCCGGCCTCGTCTTCGAAGGTGATGATGCCGGTCATGAACGGCTTGCCGGAAGGCTGCCATGCCTCGGTATAGGCATCGGTGAAGACCAGGCGCTCGTTGGGCACCACTTCAAGGTATATCCCCTGGTTGGGAAACTCGTTGCCGTCGGGGTCGCGCATGACGATGCGGTTGCTGCCGCCGGGGCGTACATCCAGTTCCGCCGCAGCGACCGACCACGGCTGCGGCACGAACCATTGCTTGAGCAGTTCGGGCTCGGTCCAGGCGCGGAACAGTTTTTCCTTGGGTGCCGGGATCAGGCGCGTCAGTACCAGTTCATGGGATGCATTGGATTGGCTCATGCGGTTTTCTCCTCCAGGTTGGCGTCGGCTTTCATGCCGAACAGGGTTTGCAGATAACGCTTCAGATGGGCAAGGGATTCGAGCGCGACTTCGGGGCCTTGCTTGGCTTTGACGAAGATGAATGCGCCCTGCAGCACCGACTGGATGAAATAGCCGACGCTCTTCGATGTCCACTCGGCTTCGGGTGCATACAGGCGCCTGGCTTCCTCGATATCCCGCTCCAGCTCGGCCACATGCGCCGACATGCCGGCGTCGCAGGCGGCGCGGATCTCGGGATGCGTCGCATATACCTCCTGCACCGAAGTACCCATCAGGCAGGTGTACTGGGCAATCTCGCCGTTGAGCAAGGCGGCGCGGAAGTCGACATAGCCGAGAACGCGGTCACGCGGATCGGGCAGCGCCTTGAAGGGCGCATTCGCGAAAAACGCTTCCGCCATGCTGCCGAAGTGCTCGATCGCGGCCACGCCGAGCTGCTCCTTGTTGGCGAAATGATGGAAGAAGCTGCCCTTGGTGACGCCGGCGGCGCTGCAGATGTCATCGACCGTGGTGGCGGCATAACCCTTGCCGCGGATCAGGTCGCGGGCGGCGTCCAGCAGCTTGGTTCGGGTTGCCGCGCTGTCTCTGGTTCTCATGGCCTGGTTCTCGATAATTTACATACCAACTGGTTGGTATGTAAGATAGGCCGATGTGATGCTTCTGTCAAGCTCGAAAATCTCCCGTGCCGTTGACGGCCGCCGGCCTGCGCCGGCAGGCAGGTCAAGTCTTGCCGGTGCCCTGCATCAATGCTCGGTACAAACCCTCCGCCGCATCCGCCATCCTGTCAATGCTCTGCTCCCGCAGGCGCCGCAGGTCCACCGGTTCGGCATTCTTCAAGCCGGCCCAGCGCAGCAGCGCGCCCATGGCTTCGGGCGTGTCGAAGACGCCGTGCAGATAGGTGCCGAGTACGCAGTCGTCTTCCGAGCGGGCGCCTTCGGGGCGCTCGTCGATAAGGAATGCCGGCCGCTCCATCGCCGGACCATGCGAAGTGCCCATGTGGATTTCATAGCCGCTGACCGTCGCCTCGGCGAATGCGCAATGTCCGCTGACCTGCTGCAGCCGCTTGGCCTGCGTCATTTCGGTATCGATGTCGAGCAGCCCGAGCCCCTGCGACACGCCGGGCCTGCCCTCGACGCCGTGCGGATCGGCGACGCTGCGGCCGAGCATCTGGTAGCCGCCGCAGATGCCGATCACCTTGCCGCCGTAGCGCACATGGCGCCGCACCGCCTCGTGCCAGCCGTTCTGCCGCAGCCACGCGAGGTCGTTGCGGGTGTTCTTGCTGCCGGGGAGAATGATGAGGTCCGCCGGCGGAATCGGCTGGCCGGGACCGATGAAGCGCAGGTCGACTTCCGGCTGCGCCCTGAGCGCATCGAAATCGGTATGGTTGCTGATGCGCGGAATCACCGGCACGACCACGCGAAAGCCGCCCTTCTCGCTCTGCTCTGGCTTGACCGCATCCTCGGCATCGAGAAACAGCCCGTGCAGGTAAGGCAGCACCGCCAGCACCGGCTTGCCGGTCTGCCGCTCCAGCCAGTCAAGTCCGGGCTTGAGCAGCGCGATATCGCCGCGGAAGCGGTTGATGACGAAGCCGGCGATGCGCCGGCGCTCGCTCTCGGACAGGCACGCCAGCGTGCCGACGATGTGCGCGAACACGCCGCCGCGGTCGATATCGGCCACCAGGATCACCGGGCAGTCGACCGCTTCGGCAAAGCCCATGTTGGCAATGTCACGGTCGCGCAGGTTGATTTCCGCCGGGCTGCCCGCGCCTTCGACAATCACCGCCTGGTATTGTGAAGCCAGCCGGCGATAGGAATCGAGCACCGCCTCCATCGCCACCGTCTTGTACCGGTGATAGTCGCGCGCATTCATGTCGGCGCGCACATGGCCCTGGATGATGACCTGCGCGCCGGTATCGCTCGAAGGCTTCAGCAGCACCGGGTTCATGTCGGTGTGCGGCGGCACGCCGGCGGCCTGCGCCTGCAGGGCCTGGGCCCGGCCGATCTCGCCGCCGTCGACGGTGACCGCGCTGTTCAGCGCCATGTTCTGCGGCTTGAACGGCGCCACGCGGATGCCGTCGCGCGCCAGCAGCCGGCACAGCGCGGCAACCACCGTGCTCTTGCCGGCGTCGGAGGTGGTGCCCTGCACCATCAGGGTCGGATAGGGAAAGTTCATGGACGTGTCATGCATGTTGTTCCTGCCAGCGCGCCACCAGGGCGGCAAGCCGGGTCAGGCCTTCCGTGATGGCCGCGGGCCCGGGTGAAAGGATGTCGGCCGACTTGATTTCATGCACCATGCCGTCGCGGACCGCCGGAATCGCATCCCAGCCGGTTCGTCCGCAGACTGTCTCGGGCCGGAATTTCTTGCCGCACCAGGAACCGATGATGATGTCCGGCGCGCGGCGCACCACTTCCTCCGGGTCGGCGATGATGCGTTCCCTGGCGCCCGGATGCTGCGCCAGATCGGCGAAAGCATCGTCGCCGCCGGCGATGCCTATCATGTCGGACACCCAGCCGATGCCGCTGATCAGCGGCTCGTTCCATTCCTCGAAATAGATGCGCGGCCTGACGGTGTATCCGGCGCTGCGCTGCCGGATGGCATCGATATGCGCCTGCAGGTGATTCACCAGCCGCTCGCCCTGGTCCCGCCGCTCGACCAGCAAGGCCAGCGTGCGGACCATGCGCAGGATGCCGGCCAGATCGCGCTGGTTGAACAGATGCACCTCGATTCCCGCCGCGGCGAGATCGCGGCAGATGTCGGCCTGCATGTTGGAAAAGCCGATCACCAGGTCGGGCCGCACGGCGAGGATGCGCTCGATCTTCGAAGAAGAAAAGCCGCTGATCTTCGGCTTTTCGCTGCGCGCCCGCGCCGGCCTGGTGGTAAATCCCGAGATGCCGGCAATCAGGTCTTCGGCGCCGAGCGCATACAGGGTCTCGACCGCCTCGGTGCTGAGGCAGGCGATGCGCCGGTAGCCGCTCGCCGTCACTGCCGTATCTCCTTGCCGTCCCGCCGTCCGCGCGCTTCGTCCAGGCGTGCGCAGAGTTCGGCGGCGCCGGCGAGGATGCGCGGGCCGGCGCGGTTGATGAGGTCGCCGTCGATGGCGAACAGGTTGCCGCGCTTGACCGCCGTCATCGACGGATACTGTTTCCAGATCTCGATGCCGCTGACCTTCTGGTCGCGCCGGTCGCCGCTGACGATGGCGTCCGGATTTTCCTTCAGCACCGCTTCCTGGGTAATGCTGGGCGCCGCCATCGGCAGCTTGGCGAAGATGTTTTCGCCGCCGCAGACGCGGATCGCGTCGCTGATGATATGGCGCTCGTTCAGGGTGTACAGCGGCCGGTCCCAGACCTGGTAGAACACCCGCACCGGCGGACGGTTGCGGTAGCGCGAGGTCAGCCCGTCGAGCTGGCGCTGCAGGTCGCCCGCGGCCTGCCTGGCCTGGGCCTCGGTGCCCATCAGCTGGCCCATGCGCAGCACCGCTTCGGGAATATCCGCCAGCTTGTGCGGCTCGCTGTAGAACAGCGGAATGCCCAGCTTGCGAAGCTGCTCCATCTGCCGCGACGAGGCATTGTGCCGCCACACCACCAGCAGGTCGGGCTTGAGGGCGATCAGCCGTTCGAGGTCGACCGAGCGGTTGTCGCCGATGCGGGGTATGTTCTTCGCCGCCGGCGGATACTCGCTATACGTGACGGTGCCGACGATGCGGTCGCCGCCGCCGGCGGCGAACAGCATTTCCGTCACATGCGGCGACAGGGAGACCACCCGCCGCGCCGGCTGTTCCAGCGTTACCGTATCGCCGGCATCATCCTGCACCGTGATCGCGGCCTGCGCGCTGAGGACGCAGCCGCCCATCAGCGCCGCGCCGAGCATCATCCATCGAAAGCGCTTCATGATTTCTCCCTGATCGTCCATGCGTGCAGCGCATCCTGCAGGCGCTGCCATCCTGTCTCGTCGCCCGGCAGGCCGAGGCGTATGCCGCGCGCCTTGGCGGCGAACAGCCTGACCCAGATGCCGTGTGCCGCCATGTGCGCGGCAAAGTCTTCGGGCCGCCGTTCCGGCCACCACTGGAACAGCGCGGTGCCGCCGGCGTCGATATCGAACTGCGCGAGCAGGCGATGCAGGCGCTCGCCCGACTGCAGCAGGCGCGAGCGCGTCGCCTCCTGCCAGGCCCGGTCGTTGAGCGCGGCAAAGCCGATCTCCTGCGCCGGACCGCTGACCGACCACGGCCCCAGCCATTCCGCGAGGCGTTCCAGCAGGCTCCGCTCCGCCGCCACGAAACCGAGGCGCAGTCCCGCCAGCCCGAAAAACTTGCCCACCGAGCGCAGCACGACAAGGCCGGGCCGATCGGTGAAGCGGGCGACGCTGGAATACGGCACGGTATCGCCGAAGGCTTCATCGACCACCAGCCAGCCGCCGCGCGCGGCGAGCCGGCCGGCCCAGTCGAGCAGCCGTTCCGGCGCGACCATGGCGCCGGTCGGATTGTTGGGATTGCACACCACCATCACGTCGGCTTGGTCCGCGTGCCGGTCGAGCGATTCATACGTGATTTCCTGCACCTGGTGACCGGCCTGCCGCCAGCAATGCGCATGCTCCGCATACGACGGCGCCGACACCGCCACCCGCCCGGCCGGGCGCAGGCGCGGCAAGCCCTGAATGGCTGCCTGCGTGCCGGCCACCGGCAGCATGCGCGGCGCGCCGTAATAGGCTTGCGCCGCCTCGATGAAGCCGGGATGCGGTTCCGGCAGGCGATGCCATGCATTGGCCGGCAGCGCAGGCACCGGATAAGCCTGCGGATTGATGCCGGTCGAGAGGTCGAGCCATTCATTCAGCGGACGGCCATGGCGCAGCGCGGCCTCGCGCAGGTTGCCCCCGTGTTCAAGCATGGAGGATCCTTTCCAGTACAAAGGTGATGCATGCCAGCGCCGCAAGCCACAGCGCGGTGGTGCGGGCGACCAGCCGCCATGCGCGGGCGATGTCGCCCGCTTCGGCCGGCCTGCCGCTGCCGAGCGGAGGGCGCGTTTCGACCACGCCGTCGTATTCCGCCGTGCCGCCGAGGGCAAGCCCGAGCGCGCCGGCGCCGGTCGACATCACCGGCCCCGCATTCGGGCTGGGCCATGCAGCGGCCTGCGAACGCCAGCAAGCGCGGGCGCGCCGGCCGTCGCCGAGCAGCATGTAGGACAAGGCGGTGAGGCGGGCCGGTATCCAGTTGAGCGCGTCGTCGGTGCGCGCCGCCATCCAGCCGTATTGCAGGAAGCGCGCATTGCGGTAGCCCCACATCGCGTCCAGCGTATTGGCCAGGCGGAACAGCAAGGCGCCCGGCCCGCCGGCCACCGCAAACCAGAACAGCGTGCCGAAGACGGCATCGTTGCCGTTTTCCAGCGTCGATTCGACGGCAGCCTTGGCCAGGTCGCTTTCGCCGGCGCGCGCGGTATCGCGGCTGACGATGCGCGCGGTCAGGTCCCGCGCCAGTCCGAGTTCTCCCGCGGCGAGCGCGGAGGCGATCGGCAGCACGTGATCCCGCAGGCTGCGCAGCCCGATGCAGAAATACAGCAGCAGCGCATGCAGCGCCATGCCGGCCAGCACGTGGTCCTGCATCGCCGCATGCAACAGGGCCGCCGACACCGCCACCGGCGGCAGCACCGCCAGCCCCCAGCCGATGACACCGCGCAGGTAGCGCGGCGCGCCGGCCCAGCCCTGATTGCATTGCGCTTCGATCAGGCCGGCAAGGCGGCCGAAACCGACCAGCGGATGAAAGCGGCGCGGCTCGCCGAGTAGCCAGTCGAGCGCGATGCCCGCCAGCATCAGCAGCGTCACGGCGGAGAGCGACAGTCCGCTCAGCATGGCTTGCCTTTCAGCAGCATCGGCAAGCCGGCGGCAATGAACACGGCGCGGTCGCTGATGGCGGCCACGGCCTGGTTCAGGCGGCCGGCTTCGTCGACGAACCAGCGCGAAATGGCGCCCTGCGGCACGATGCCGAGGCCGACTTCATTGGATACCAGGATCACCTCGCCGGCCGCGTCCCGCAGGGCATCGAGCAGGGATTGCCGCTCGCGGTGGAAACTGTCCGGCGGGATGATCCTGCCGACTTCCGGATAGTCGCGCTGCTCGGAAAACAGCAGGTTCGACAGCCAGACCGTCAGGCAGTCGACCAGTACGATGCGCTCGGGCGAGCTCCAGCGGCGGATCGCATCGCCCAGGGCCAGAGCCTCCTCCACCGTGGTCCAGCTTGCATCGCGGCGCTGCCGGTGGACGCCGATGCGCTCGGCCATTTCGATGTCATGGGCCTGCGCGGTGGCGATATAGGCCACCTGCTTCGCGCTTGCCGCCGCAAGCCGCTCGGCATGGGCGCTCTTGCCCGAACGCGCGCCGCCGAGTATCAGGCTGATCGTCATGCGGCAGCCTCCGGCAGGAACAGGCTGGCCGCGGCTTGCGGACAGGACGGAAAGTAGGCATGGAAGTAGGAAGCGGTCAGCGATCCTTTTCTGTAGATCGCCTCGCCTGCCTGGCCGGTGGGATGCTTGACGGTGCGGGCAAGCGGTTCCAGTTCGGTTTCCATGCGCGAGTAATGGAAGGCATGGCCTCGCAATTCGCCCTCTTGCCGCTGCCAGGCATGGGCGCCTAGGGCGGCGAGGCGCTTCTGCATCGTCACGTGGCCCGGCAGCAGGCCGCACATCGCATGCGCCGCGCCGCTCATGTCGGTCAGGCTGTCGGCCAGCGCCATCATGCCGCCGCATTCCGCGTAGATCGGCAGGCCGTCCGAATGCGCTTGCCGCATCGATCGTTTCCACCGCGCCGCGCCGGCAAGCGAAGACGCATGCAGTTCCGGGTAGCCTCCCGGCAGGTAGACGGCATCGGCTTGTTCCGGCACCGCTTCGTCGGCCAGCGGGGAGAAATACACTAACTTCGCGCCGAGAGAGTGCAGGCAATCCAGGTTGGCCGGATAGAGGAAGGCGAACGCCGCATCGCGGGCAATCGCGATGGTTCTGCCCTGCAGCAACGCGGGCGCGGCAGGTTCCGGCTCTGCTGCGCCTAGGGTGGCTAGGGTGGCTAGGGTAGCAACGGGCAACGCCTCCCAGGCATCGGCATCGAAGACCAGCTGATCGGCCAGCGCATCGAGCACGCCGTCAAGCCCGTCGACCTCGTCCGGCTGCACCAGCCCGAGATGCCGTTCGGGAAGCGACTGCTCCTGCCGCGGCAGGGTGCCGAGCAGCGGAATGTCCCGCATCGCCTCGGCGACCATCTGCGCATGGCGCTCGCTGCCGACGCGGTTGGCGACCACGCCCGCCAGCTGCACCGGACCATAGTCGCGCAGGCCGCGCACCACCGCGCCGGCGGTCTGCGCCATCGCCGACGCATCCAGCACCGCCAGTACCGGCACGCCGAATTCCCGGGCCAGGTCGGCGGAGGACGGCGTACCGTCGTACAGTCCCATCACGCCTTCGATGAGGATGGCGTCGGCTTGCGCCGCCGCTTCGGCGAGCAGCCGGCGGCTGCGTTCCAGTCCCACCATCCACAGATCCAGCGACTGCACCGGAGCGCCGCAGGCGCGCTGCAGCAGCATCGGATCGAGGAAGTCGGGGCCGGTCTTGAACACGCGCACCCGCCTGCCCTGCCGGGCCAGCTTGCGGGCCAGCGCCGCCGTGACGGTGGTCTTTCCCTGTCCGGAAGCCATCGCCGAAACAAGCAGGATCCGCGCGCCGTGCCTGGAGCCGCTCATCGTCCTACCACTCCACGCCCGGCTGGGCCGCGATGCCCGCCTTGAACGCATGCTTGACCAGCTGCATCTCGGTCACGGTGTCGGCCACCTCGATCAGTTCCGGCGGCGCGGCGCGGCCGGTCACCACCACATGCTGCATGGCCGGCCGCGCCTGCAGGTCGGCAATGACCTGGTTGACGTCGAGATACTTGTATTTCAGCGCGATGTTGAGCTCGTCCAGCACGACGAAGCCGATCGCCGGATCGGCAAGAAAGCTCTTGGCCTTTTCCCAGGCGCGTTCGGCGGCGGCAATGTCGCGCTCGCGGTTCTGGGTTTCCCAGGTATAGCCCTCGCCCATCGCATGAAAGCTCACTTCGTCGGGAAAGCGCTGCAGGAACAATTCCTCGCCGGTCGATTTCGCGCCCTTGATGAACTGCACCACGCCCACCTTCATGCCATGCCCGAGCGCGCGGATCGCCATGCCGAAGGCGCTGGAGCTCTTGCCCTTGCCGTTGCCGGTGTTGACCAGCAGCACGCCGGCGTCGCGCTTGGCGGCCTCGATCTTCTGGTCCACCACTTCCTTCTTGCGCTGCATGCGCGCGCGGTGGCGTTCGTTGAGTCCGTCGTCGCCGGATTCCTTGATGTCTTCATTCATGTTGCATGTCCTCTGCGGGTATGTAGATGCGGCGCCTGCCGTGCTGCACGAGTTCGATCGGGTAGCCGAGGCAGTCGCTCAGCAGTGCGGCGGTCATCACCTCGTCGACCGGTCCGGCACGCCATTTTCCATCACCCATCAGCAGCAGCGCATGGGTCGCGACGCCGTGGGCGAGATTGAGATCGTGGCTGACCAGCACCACGGATTTCTGCTGGGTGCGGCAAAGCCTGGCCAGCAATTCCATCACGCCGACCTGGTGCGCGAGATCGAGTGCGCTGGCGGGTTCGTCAAGCAGCAGCAGCGGCGCTTCCTGCGCCAGTGTCGCCGCAATCGCCACGCGCTGGCGTTCGCCCCCGGAAAGCGTGCGCACGTCGCGTTCGGCGAGCGTTTCCACGTCGAGCGCGCGCAGCGAGGCGCGCGCCACCTGGTAATCGGATTCCGCATCCCAGTAGCGGTCGTCCTGGTAGGGATGGCGCGCCGCCAGCACGGTTTCGATGGCGCGGTAGCCGAAGGCATCGTTGCGGCCCTGCGGCAGGTAGGCGCGTTCCCGCGCAAGCGCGGTCAGCGGCCAGTCGGCCAAGGCTTTCCCCTGCAGGCGGATCTCGCCGCCGTCGGGGCTGCGCAAGCCGACCAGCGCGCGCAGCAAGGTGCTCTTGCCGGCGCCGTTGCGGCCGATCACGCACCAGCACTGCCCCGGGTCGACCTGCCAGTCGAGGCCGGCAACCAGCTTGCGCGCGCCGATGTCGAGAGAAAGGTCGATCGTCTGCATGGCTATCGCTTGTTAACCAATCCTTCCCCTTGGCGGGAAGGGTTTATCCGTACGTTCTTGTTGCCAGGGAAACAGGCAGGCATCGTCTATCTCCTTTGCAGCTGATGCAGCTGCACCAGGAACACCGGCACGCCGATCAATGCCGTGATCACGCCCACCGGCAGCTGCTGCGGCGCTATCACGGTGCGCGCCAGCGTATCGGCCAGCACCAGGAAACTGCCGCCGGCCAGGGTGGCCGCCGGCAGCAGCAGGCGATGGTCGGGACCCCATGCGAAGCGGCAGGCATGCGGCACGATCAGGCCGACGAAACCGATGCTGCCGGCGCTGCTGACGGCGCTTGCGGTGAGCAGCGCCGAACACAGGAACAGCCCCTGGCGCAGGCGCGCGACCGAGATGCCGAGCGTTGCCGCCGCTTCCGCGTGCAGGGCCATCACATTGATCGCGCGTGCCACGCGGATGGCAAAGACGAGTACAGCGCCCCAGATGCACCAGGGCAGCCAGCGCAGCTGCGTGGCCGACAGATCGCCGATCAGCCAGAACACCATGCCGCGCAGCCGGTTGTCGGGCGCGATCGAGAGCATCAGGGTGATCAGCGCGCCGCAGCCGGAAGCGACGATGACGCCGGTCAGCAGCAGCATCGGCGCATTGCCGTCGCCGCCGCTGCCGCGCAGGTCGCGGCGGGCCAGCAGCAGCAGGAGAAAGGCCACCGCGATGGCGCCGCCGAACGCGGCAACATCGACCACCCAGGCCGCCGCCATGAACAGGATGGCGGCCAGCGCGCCGACCGCCGCGCCGCCGGATACGCCGAGCACATAGGGATCGGCCAGCGGATTGCGCAGCAGCGCCTGCATCATCACGCCGGCCAGCGCCAGCGTGGCGCCGGTGACGAAGGCCGACAGCGCGCGGCCGAGACGCAGCTCCAGGAGCGTCGCCGCCAGCGATTCCGGTTTTCCCCTCAGCAGCTCGCCGAGCGCGCCGAACAGCTCGCCCGCCGACAGCGGCACCGAACCGATGGCGCAGGCGAACAGGATGGCGGCGCAGCCGGCGCCCCCCAGCATCGCCAGGATGGTGAGCGCGCGGCGGCGCTCGCGGAAGGATGGCAGTGTGAGGACGCTGCTATGCACGTTGCTTGGCTTTCGAGGAATCAGCGGATGCCGTAACGGACGCCGACGAAGAGATTGGAACCGGCGTTATTGTAGTTCCTCGCCAGTTCATAGTCCTTGTCCAGCACATTGTTCCAGCGGGCGAAGAGCGACCAGTTGGGCGCGACATCATAGTTCGCATAGAGGTTGAAGATGCCGTAGCCTCCCAGCCGGTTGCGGTTGTTGGTGTCGTCGAAGCGATCGCCGGAAAAGATGACTTCGCCGCCGCCGGTCAGCTTGCCGGCGGTGCGGTCGAGCGACAGCGTGCCATGCCTCTTCGCGCGCCGCGCCAGCTGCCGGCCGGTGGTTTCATCCTTCGGATCCTGCAGGTCGAGCGTTGCGCGCAGCCGGTAGTCGCCGAGCGCGGTGCTGGCGCCGAGCGTGAGGCCGGAAATCAGCGCCTCGTTGACGTTGTAGGCGCAGCCGAACGGATGGGTTGCCTGTTCCACCGGGCAGACCGGCGCATTGACCAGGAGATCGGTCAGGCGGTTGCGGTAATACACCGCGCTGTAGGTCGACTTGCCGTCTTCATAGTACAGCCCTGCCTCGGCATTGCGGCCCTTCTCCGGACGGTTGTTGGCAAAGCCGAACCCGGGGAAATACAGGTCGTTGAAGGTCGGCGCGCGATAACTGGTGCCGACGCTGGCGCTGGCGCGCAAGGCGCTGCTCAGGCGATAGCCATAGGACAGGCTGCCGGTGGTGCGCGAACCGAACTGCGAATTGTCGTCGTTGCGCAGGCTGGCTGCCGCCAGGTGATCGCCGCGCTTGAGCTGGTAGGCGGCGGCAAGCGAGTTGGTGGTGCGCGAGCGGTTCAGCGCGCTGGTGGTTGAATCGACTTCCTCGCGGCGATGCTCGGCGATCAGCTGCAGCACGTCGGTGGCGGCGACGGTGAAGCTGTTCTGCCAGCTGATCTGCTGCTGCGTGGTGTCGAACAGCGTGCGGCCGGTGCGCGTGTCGGTGACGGCCTTGTCCTGCGACTGCGATACCAGGACCTGGCTGTTCCAGTTCGGCAGTATCTGGTTCTTCGTGTACGCCCCGATGGTGGAGACCTTCTGCTTGATGCGGTCATCGAAGGTGGCGCTGTTGTCGAACTGCGACTTCAGGTCGCTGTGCAGGAAATTGACGCCGATCTCATGGCCCTTCGCCAGTTCCAGGCTGAACTGTCCGCTGGCGCTGTCGTTGTCGTAGCCGTCGCGGTCGGCATTGAAGCCGGTGGCGCCGCGCCGGGTGGCGGAGAAGCCTTCGGACTCGTCATGCGCGGCCCGCAGCGCATAGCGGAAGCCGTTGCTGGATCCGGAGACGCCGGCCTCCAGGTTGTAGGTCTGGTAGGTGCCGATGCCGGCCGATACCGTCGGCGCCAGCGGCCCGTCGCCCTTCTTGGTGAAGATCTGGATCACGCCGCCCACCGCGTCGGCGCCATACATGGTGCTGAGCGGGCCATAGACGATTTCCACGCGGTCGATCTGCGACAGCGGAATGCCGGCCCAGTTGGCGCCGCCGCTGGTGGCCGAACCGACGCGCACGCCGTCGACCAGCACCACGTTCTGCTTGTTGTCCGTTCCGCGCAGGAACACCGAGGAGTTGGTGCCGGGGCCGCCGGTGCGGGTGATTTCGATGCCGCGCTGGCGCTGCAGCAGTTCGACCAGCGAAGTGCGGCCGGACTTGGCAATCTCTTCGGAAGTGATGACGACGTTATCGTTCAGCACTTCGGTGGCGATCTGCGGCGTGCGGTTGGCGGTCACGACCACCGACTCCAGTTTTTTTTCTTGTGCGAACGCGACAGACATGACGGAAGCGGAGAACGCGGCGCCGATGGCCAGCGCCATGGCGAGCGGCTTGCCTGCGGCCGGACGGCCCAGGGATGCGGATAAGATCATGTGAATTTCCAGTGATTGACAACCGGCCTGCTTCCCCGCAAGCCGGATTGAACGAAAGCGACGGACGGACGACTCTCCCTGTCCGGCGGCTTCCACCTGTCCTGGCCGGTATCCGGGCTGGCAAGGTCGAACGGCCAGCCTTCCCATGCAGATGATGCACAGTGGCTTGAGTGGCCGTCTGTCAGCGACTTGTGTCGTGACGCTTGCTTACCGTTGCGGGGGCAGCACACGTTGTGCCTGAAAGGCTTCGTGTTTCCCGTTTAACTGCGGACGCGAATGCATCCGCGGGCACCAGAACCCGCGTATTGTAATACCAATCCCCCGGGTATCCCACGACAAATGCAATCGACGGATTTTTTCGGCTGGCAAGGCTGCGGCGGAAGCTTAGGAGTCCGAGGCAGGACCATGGTCGGTGAGTCCAACCCGGCCAGACGGAATAGAGGCGATCTCCCCTCAGAAATATCTCCGGATTCAAATGGAGCCTTGGAGTAATCCGCAATAACGGAAAGACGCTCACTGCCCGGAATTGCCTTGCGCAAATTCCAGGACAAGCAACCCTCCATAAGCAATCCCGTGACGGCTTCGGGCGGCCCGCAGCGCGATGTCGCGGACCGGACCGCCGTGAGCGCATTCCTTCAGCAGGCGCATCGTGCCGGCATGGGCGACAACGATGGCTCCCTCCGTTTTGCCGGCGAGCAGGTCGGCATGAAATCCGGCCACCCGCTTCGCCACATCCATCACCCTCTCGCCGTTGCCTGGCCGATATTCGGCCATGTCCGCCGCCCAGGCATCGATTTCCTCGCGGGGTATCCTGTCCCACGGCTGCATCTCCCAGGCGCCGAAGTGCATCTCGGCAAGCCGCGTATCAAGCACCGGAGCCTGGACGCCGAGCCGTTGCGCCAGCATGCCGGCGAGTTCGCGGCAGCGCCGGAGCGGGCTTGCATACAGCGGCAAACCCCGCGGCAGCAAGGGCAGGTTCGCATTGATGACGCGCAGATGCTCATCCATGGGCACATCGAGGTCGGTGCCGCCGTAGCAGCGCCCGGGCTCGACATCCGGCCTGCCGTGGCGGAGCAGATAGAGACGCATGCCGCTCATGCGGCAGCCGCCAGCAATGCAAGATAGCAGCCCGCCTCGCAGACCTGCTGCACCGCGCCGAGGCAGTCGCCGGTATAGCCGCCGATGCGGCGCACGAACTTGCGCGCCAGCCAGGCGGCGCAGACCGCCATGGCCAGCAGTGCGGCGAGCAGCGCGGGCCATGCCAGCCAGCCCAGCCACAGCAGGACAATCGCCGGCAGCAGCGCGAGCACCGACGCGATCAGGAACTCCGCATGCGACATGCGCTGCGCCAGCGGCTTGGCCTTGCCCTCGCCCTTCACATAGTCCAGCCGCCAGATCAGCGCCGTTGCCATCAGGCGCGACATCGGATGCGCCAGCAGCAGCGCCGCGACCACCGCCTGCGAAGACAGGTAAGCCAGCGTCGCGCATTTCAGCGCCAGCAGCAGGCCGATGCCGATCGCGCCATAGGCGCCGATGCGGGAATCGGTCATGATTTCCAGCACCCTCGCGGGCGTCATGCCGCCGCCCAGGCCGTCGCAGGTATCGGCAAAGCCGTCTTCATGAAACGCGCCGGTCAGGTAGATGCCGGCGATGGTCGACAGCAGCACCGCCACCGGCTGCGGCAGCACCCATGCCGCCAGCGCGTAGACGCCGGCGGCCACCGCGCCGACCACGATGCCGACCGCCGGAAAATACCGGCTGGCCTTGTTCAGCCACGCCGGTTCGAAGCCGACCCAGCGTGGTATCGGCAGGCGCGTGAAGAATTGCAGCGCAATGAAGAACAGCCGCAGCTGATGAACGCCGCGCATGACAAGCGAATCGGGCCGGATGCCGGATGGCTGCATCGTCACGCGTCCTTGCCGCTGACCTGCGCCGAGTCGAAGGTGGCCATGTCATTGAGGAAGTTGACGGCCGCATGCAGCAGAGGCAGGGCCAGCGCGCAGCCGCTGCCTTCGCCCAGGCGCAGGCCGAGCTGCAGCAGCGGACGCGCATCGAGATGCGCGAGCATGCTCCTGTGGCCGCGCTCGTCAGAACAGTGTGAGAACACGCAGTAGCCGAGAATGGCCGGCTGCAGTTTGGCCGCCACCAGCAGCGCGCTGGTGACGATGAAGCCGTCGATCAGCAGCACCATGCGCCGGCTTGCCGCCGCCAGCATGGCCCCGGTCATCATGGCGATTTCGAATCCGCCCAGCGCAGCGAGGATGTCCAGCGGCTCGCTCGCCTGCGCATGCAGTTCGGCCGACCGCTGCAGCACCTTCAGCTTGTGGGCGATGCCCTCCTCCGACAAGCCCGCCCCGGCGCCCACGCATTGCTTCAGCGGCGCGCCGGTCAGCCTATGCATCAGTGCCGCGGCGGCGCTGGTATTGCCGATACCCATCTCGCCAAACCCGAGCACATTGCCCTCCAGTCCTTCGACCAGTTCGATCCCGTGACGGATCGCCAGCATGCATTGCTCCCGCGTCATGGCCGCTTCGCGCATGAAGTTGCCGGTGCCATGCGCCACCTTGCGGTCCAGCAGGCCGGGGCGAGGACCGAAATCATGGTTGACGCCGGCATCGATCACCTGCAGCGCGCACTGGTTCTGGCGCGCGAAGACATTGATCGCCGCACCGCCGCCAAGGAAGTTTTCCACCATCTGCCAGGTCACGTCCTGCGGATAGGGAGACACCTTTTCCGCGACCACGCCATGGTCGCCGGCGAACACCAGAATGGCCGGCGCGGCAATGCGCGGGCGGACGGTGCGCTGGATGAGTCCGACCTGGCGGGCCAGCGTTTCCAGCATGCCCAGGCTGCCGAGCGGCTTGGTCTTGTTATTGATGGCGGCGTCGAGCTGCGCGGACAGCGCGGCGTCGCCGGGGGATTCGACGAAGGGGATGGGCATGTGATCCTGCATGTGGCTGTTGAGTGGCTGCGGCATTGGCGGCATTCCGGAACGAACTGGCGGAGAGGCATGCGAAGAACCCCGTCCGCATGGCGTGACGCATCGGCGCATGCGCCGACACGGCGTTCCGGCCGGTATCCGGGCTGGCAAGATGGAGCGGCCGGCCTTCCCATGCAGATGATGCACAGTGGCTTGAGTGGCCGTCTGTCAGCGACTTGTGTCGCTGACGCTTGCCTACCGTTGCGGGGGCAGCACACGTCAGGCTGGTGAAGCTTCGTGTTTCCCGTTTAACTGCGGACGCGAGCGCATCCGCGGGCACCAGAACGCAGCGAGTGTACGGCGGCCGACCCGGCCCGTCAAATCGGCAAGCGATTTGCGGACAAGCCCGGTAAACTGTCGCCCCAGCCATGATTACCTCAACCCGCCGGACACCATCCATGACCAGCCAAGCCGATTACTACAGCCAGCAATACAATGCCCGCGCCTCCATTCCCGATCATCCTTACATCTTCACCCGCTGGCTGAAGGATTCGATGCAGGTGCGGCGTTCGCAGGCGGCGCTGTTCGACCTCGCCTACGGCGAAGCCGCCGCCGAACGCCTGGACTTCTTCCCGGCCAGCCGCGGCGACGCGCCGCTGCTGGTCTTCATCCACGGCGGCTGGTGGCGCTCGCTGGACAAGTCGGATTTTTCCTTCGTCGCGCCCGCCTATACCCGTGCCGGCTTCAATGTGGCGCTGACCAATTACACCCTGGCGCCGCATGCCACCATCGCCGAAATCGTGATGCAGCAGGTGCATGCGCTGGCCTGGCTGTATCGCAATGCCGAAAGATACGACTTCGATCCGAACCGCATCGTCGTCGCCGGCCACTCCGCCGGCGCCCACCTGGCGGCGATGATGATGGCCGCGCACTGGCCGGTATTCGGCGCCGACCTGCCGGAAGACCTGGTCAAGGGCGGCGTCCTGCTGTCGGGCCTCTACGACCTGGAACCGGTGAGGCATGCCGAGTTCGTCAACGTCGACCTGAAATTGACCGAGGCCGACATTGCCCCGTTGTCGCCGGCGCTCATGCCGCAGGTCCATCCGGCTCCTTTCATTACCGCATACGGCGCGCTGGAATCCGATGAATTCCGGCGCCAGACCGAACTCATCGCAGGCGCCTGGAGCGGCAGCCATCGCGGCGACATTCCCCTGCCCGGCCTGAACCACCTGACCATCTGCGACGCCTTTGCCGACCCCGAGCACGCCCTCTGCCAGGCGGCGATCGACCTGATCAAGGAAATTCGGTAGTCGAAGTGGCAACATTGCGCAGGGAGAGGCAACACTTTACGGCACTCCCGCGTAGCGCTTTCATGTTCATGTTGCGCAGAAGAAATTCGTGGCTGATAATCCAAGTGAATGGGAAGGGCCGGGCTCACGGATCGATGGCATCCGGGATTTCCGCCCGCGCTCCTGCCCGGCAATTGCCGGCGGCAAGTCGCGCCCGGTCATGCGGAACATGGCCGGGCCGCGCCATGACCGCCTGTCGAACGACGATGGACAAGCTGACAACGAAAGAAGGATGCACCGACATGACCGATGCCGCAGATGATCTCGAAGCCCTGTTTGAAGAAGTAGCCGCGCAGCGGACAGAAGCGGTCGCCACGCCTGCCGCCGTGCAGGAAACCGTCAGCCTGGACAGCGAGCCCCTTGCTGCAGGCGCCGAGCCTGCCTTCGAAGCCGCGGCCTCGGAGCAAGGCGAGCATGAAGATCAGTCCATGTACGAACGCCTCGGCGGCATCGTGCGCATGCTGCACGACTCGCTGCGCCAGCTCGGCTATGACCGTTCGCTGTCGGACGTGGCCAGCCAGATCACCGATGCACAGGGCCGCCTTGAGCATGTCGCCTCGCTGACCGAGCAGGCCGCCAACAAGGTCCTCAATACCGTGGACACCTGCATTCCGGAACAGGAAACCCTGCAGAAACAGGCCAAGGACATGGAGGGCCGCTGGACGCAGCTGTTCGAAGGCAAGCTCGGCATCGAGGAGTTCAAGGCGCTGGCCGGCGATTCGAAACAGTTCGCCGCGGTCGTGCAGGAAGCCACCGAATCGGAAAAGGCGCGACTGCTCGACATCATGATGGCCCAGGACTTCCAGGACATCACCGGCCAGCTGATCAAGAAGATCGTGCTGATCACCAGCACCGCCGAAAAGGAACTGGCGCAGCTCCTGCGCGACAACGCTCCGCCGGAAGTGAAGGCCGCGATGGCCGAAGCCAAGCCGGTGGAACTGATGCAGGGCCCTGCCGCGCCTGGCGTGGCCATGGCACAGGACGATGTTGACAGCTTGCTTGCCGATCTGGGGTTCTAATGGACGATATGCTCAAGGAATTCGTCGTCGAGGCACTTGACCTCGCGACGAACGTCGAGGAGCACCTGCTCTCGCTGGAGCGGCGGCCCGACGATACCGATACGCTCAATGCCCTGTTCCGCTCCTTCCATACCATCAAGGGCGGCGCGGGCTTCATGAATCTGCCGGCCATCGTGTCGGCCTGCCACCTGACCGAAAACCTGTTCGACGGCCTGCGCACCGGCCAGGTGCCGGTGACGCCGACGGCGATCGAAGCCGGCCTGCAGGCCAGCGGTTTTGTCGGCGACCAGCTCAAGCAGCTGGCCAACGGCGCGTCCCCGGATACCCTGCCTGCCATGCCGGCGGCTCTGGAAGATATCCTGACCGCGGCGATCGAAGGCAAGTCCGCGGCACCCGAGGTGGCAGCGGCTTCGGCAGCGCCTGCGGCGGCTGAAGCCGCGTTTGAAGACGCCGCCGCCATCAATGGCGCGCCGGCCGCGCTGACCACGACAGCCGTTTCCGCGATGACCGAAGACGGCCTCGACTGGGAAGCGCTGTACCGTGCGGTGGTGCCGCCGGGCACCCTGCCCGACGCGCCGACGGCTGCGGTGCTGGCCGCCAGCGCGCCGGCCAATGTCACGCCCCTGGCCAAGCCCGCTGCCGACGACAAGCCGGCGGCCAGGCCTGCCGCCGATGAAAATCTGCGGCCGATCACCGCCCAAGTCAAGGAAGACACCATCCGCATCGACGCGGTCAAGCTCGACGCCCTGCTGGAAGTCGCCGGCGAGTCGGTGCAGGCCGCCAACCAGGCCAGCGTGCTGCTGGAGAAGCTGGCGCAGTTCAAGTTCGACGGCCAGGCCGCCGCGCTGATGTCCACGCTGCAGGAAACCCTGAGCCGGGCCTCGCGCTATTCGACCGAACTGCAGCGCGCCACGCTGTCGACCCGCATGCAGCCGGTCGGACGCCTGTTCCAGAAATTCCCGCGCCTGGTGCGCGAACTGGCCAAGGATCTCGGCAAGGATGTCGACCTCGTCATCGAGGGCGCCGAAACCGAAGTCGACCGCGTCGTGGTCGACAGCCTGTACGACCCGCTGGTGCACATGCTGCGCAATGCGCTCGACCACGGCATTGAAGTCGCCGAGGAGCGCGCCGCCACCACCAAGCCGGCAAAGGCCACCATCCTGCTGAAAGCCTGGCAGGAAGGCAGCAGCGTCATGATCGAGATTTCCGACGACGGCAAGGGCATGGACCCGGCAAGGCTGCGCGCCAAGGCCATGGCCAAGGGCCTGATCGGCGAGAACGCGGCGCAGACGTCGGAAGAAGCCCTGCAGCTCATTTTCCTGCCCGGTTTTTCGACCAAGGAAGTCGCCTCCAGCGTGTCCGGCCGCGGCGTCGGCATGGATGTGGTGAAGACGGCGGTGGAAAAGCACCGCGGCGCGATCCGCATCGATTCCGTGCTGGGCGAAGGCACCCGCTTCACCATCCGCCTGCCGATCGAACTGTCGATCGTTCCCACCATGCTAGTACGCACCTCCGGCGCGGCGCTGGCGATGCCGATGGCCGTGGTGCAGCGGGTGGTCGAACTGCCCGAGACCTTCGATGAAGTCGGCGGCGCGCCGGTGCTGCGCGACCAGGGCCGTCCGCTGGCGGTGCGTTCGCTGGCCGCCATTCTCGGCTATGAACAGGGCCGGGAGAAAGTCGGCATCGTCATCGCCGCGCCGCAGCCTTACATCCTGGCGGTGGATGCGGTCGACGGCACCGCCGACCTGGTGATCAAGCCGCTGACCGCGCTGGCGGTTCCGGGCGTGAACGGCACGGCCCGCTCCGCCGAAGGCGAACTGGTGCTGGTCATCAGCCTGGCCTTCCTGCTGGACGGCTGCAAGATGTCGATGGCGAGCCGACTGGCCGCCTGAGAGAAATCGGCAAGGTCGTCCAACGCGATGACTCAAAAAAAACCGGACCCGAGGGTCCGGTTTTTTATTTGGCGCCGCGTCCTCCCGACAATGCGGTGAAGATGCCCAGGCCGATGAAGGCGCTGGCGGTGACATACCGGCCGGCCGCGCCCGCCCCTTTCATTCTCGTCAGGGCGGGAGCAATCGCACTTGCCGTGAATACGTAGATCAGGTCGGTCGTCCCGGCGATCAGCACGAACACGACGCCAAGCAGCAGGCTTTGCGCCATCGCGGGCGCTGCCGGGTCCATGAATTGCGGCAGGAAGGCGGCAAAGAATATCGCCGTCTTGGGATTGAGCAGCGCAACGATGAAACCGTCGCGAAAAATTTTCCCCGCCTGCGCCGTGCCGAACGAAGGCTGCGCCGCAGTTGCCTGCGGCGCACGCAGCGCCCTGATGCCGAGGTAGACCAGATAGGCCGCGCCGGCATACTTGACGATGCTGAACGCCAGCGAGGAAATCGCAAAGAGAGCCGCCAGCCCGATGGCCGCGCCAACCGCGTTGCCGAGGTTGCCGAGAGCGACGCCCGCCACCGATGCCAGTCCCGCCTGTCGTCCCTGTGCCAGCGTGCGGGTCAGCACGTAAATCACGGCCGGTCCCGGCGTGACGGCGAGCGCCAGGCTGGCGAACAGGAAGGCGGCCAACAGCGGCAGCGAAGGGAACAGGTTCGACATGGCGTTCTCCTTGAAACGGGAAAGACGAGGGATGACGCAGTATAGCTCCGCACCGTGCCGGCATCGGTCTTTTCGGCGCCATCACTTTATTGAGCGTGGCGCCATCGCCTGCACCACCTGCTGCTGGATCGCGCCGAAGATCGACTTGCCGCCGGCGTCGAGCATCTCGATCTTGATCGTGTCGCCGAACTTCATGAACGGCGTCCTGGCCTGGCCGTCGGCGATCATTTCGAGGCAGCGCTTTTCGGCGATGCAGGTATAGCCCTTGCCCGTATCCTTGTTCGACACCGTGCCCGAGCCGATGATGGAGCCGGCGCGCGCATTGCGCGTCTTGGTCAGATGCGCGATCAGCTGCGGAAAGCTGAAAACCATGTCGACGCCGGCATTGGGCTGTCCGACCAGCGCGCCGTTCCAGATGGCGCGCAGCGGCAGCATGACCTTGCCATCCTGCCAGGCATCGCCGAGTTCGTCCGGCGTCACCGCGACGGGAGAAAAGCTCGATGCCGGCTTCGACTGGAAGAAGCCGAATCCCTTGGCCAGTTCGGCGGGAATCAGGTTGCGCAGCGATACGTCGTTGACCAGCATCAGCAGCCTGATGTGCGAAAGCGCCTGCGCCGGCCTGGTGCCCATCGGCACATCGTCGGTGATGACGGCCACTTCGCCCTCGAAGTCGATGCCCCACTCTTCCGATGCCAGCGCGATGTCATCCGCCGGCCCGATGAAATCGTCG
This sequence comes from Noviherbaspirillum aerium, assembly GCF_008929045.1. GTDB lineage: Bacteria > Pseudomonadota > Gammaproteobacteria > Burkholderiales > Burkholderiaceae_D > Noviherbaspirillum > Noviherbaspirillum aerium. The sequence continues at coordinate 259,547 of NZ_VFAH01000003.1, forward strand.
GAGCCGCCCTGGTACATCAAGGGATCGTGCCAGAAGGATTCCGGCATCTCGGCGTTGCGCGCCTTGCGCACCAGTTCCACATGGTTCACGTACGACGAACCGTCGGCCCATTGGTAGGCGCGCGGCAGCGGCGCCATGCAGCGCTTCGGATCGAAGTCGAAGCTGCGCTGCGCCTTGCCGGCATTGAGCTGCTCATACAGCTGCTCCAGCTGCGGCGCGATGAAGGACCAGTCGTCGAGTGCCCGCTGCAGGGTCAGCGCGATGCCGTCGGCGATATGGGCGGTCTTCAGGTCGCGCGACACCACGGCCAGCTGGCCGTCGCGCGTACCATCCTTGAGGGTGGCTAGTTTCATTCAGGTCTCCTGGTTTTCAGCATGTCTTGACGCAAGCATGATACGCGGCATTCAGACCGGGCTGCCGATGGCGAACAGGGTGGCCAATCCAAGCACGGCGAAAATCGCGGCGGCAATCGCGCGCACCAGTTTCAGCGACACCGCCTTGATGATGCGGTTGCCGAGCAGCACCGCCGGCACATTGGCCAGCATCATGCCCAGCGTGGTGCCGGCGACGACCGCGCCAAAGGCGGAATACTTGGCTGCCAGCGCCACCGTCGCGATCTGGGTCTTGTCCCCCATTTCAGCCAGGAAGAAAGCGACCAGCGTCGCTGCGAACACGCCGAAACGCGCCGGCCGGGCATCCAGTTCGCCGGCCTTGTCGGGAATGAGCGTCCACGCCGCCATCGCGAGAAAGGACCAGCCCAGCAGCTGGCGCAGCATGTCGCCGCCGAGCAGGGACGTCAGCCAGCTGCCGAGCGTGCCGGCGCCGGCATGATTGAGCAGCGTGGCCACGAGAATGCCGAGGATGATGGGAAGGTGGCGGCGGAACCGGGCCGCCAGCAGCAGCGACAGCAGCTGCGTCTTGTCGCCCATTTCCGCCAGCGCGACGATGCCGGTCGAGACAAGGAAAGCTTCCATGAATGCTCCGGGGCCGGCACATACCAATGACCATGCGCCCACCGGCCCGAAGCTGGAGCACATGGTCAAAGGTCTCGCCAAACCTCGGCCGCCTGCGCCATAACCCGGCCTTGCGGCGCGGATCAAGTCTGTTGACGCAAGCCCCTCTCGCATTCGGAGGGCGGCTACTCCCCAATGACGGAAAAATTCTAACGCCGGAACCGCATTCCCGGACGGAAAGCTTGTTGATCCAGGCCACACGGCGCCCGATTAACGGGCCGCCAATATCGCCCGCGCCACTTCCTCGAATCCGGCGCCATATTCGTTGACCGTCACATAGGCCGGCGCGGCTTCCAGCCGTGCGAGATGACGGCGCACATTGGCAACGCCGATGGCTTGCGGGTAATGCGCAAACATGCGCGCATCGTTGCCGGAGTCGCCGGCGAATGCATAGTGCAGGCATGCCGCCTCGTCGCTCACGCCGAACACATCGCGCAACAACCGTTCGCTGGCCGCCTGCTTGCAGAACGGCATCGGCGCGGCATGCGCATGGATGCTGCTCGCGGTCGCATGAAAACCGTGTTCGCGGATGCAGGCGAGAACCTCCTCGACTGTTTCCTGCGGCAAAGGGGGAACATTTTCACCGATGTCGAAAGCCAGATCCCCGACCCGCAGCGGCGCATCGTCAGCCACCGGCAGTTGCGGAAAACGGGCGCGCAGCACCGGGACCAGCCCTTCCAGCGCCCGCCGGTGCCGTTTCCTGGCCGCCTCGTCGGCGTAGAACCAGGACTGCATGCGCCCGCCGGCATCATTCCAGAAGGCGCTGGCGCCGTTTTCGGCGATCACGGCGTCGAAGCGGCACAGCCTGAGCAGGGGCATGGCCCAGTAGGTCGGCCGCCCGGTCACGGCGATGACCTGCAGGCCTGCATCGCGCAGATCGCCGAGCGCCTGCAGTACCGGCGGCGTCAGTGCGCCGCCAGTGGTCAGGGTGTCGTCGATGTCGGTCAGGATGCCGCGCAGGGCCCGGCGCTGTTCCCGCGGCCATTCCGCCAGCGGCTTCATAATTCGTAGCTGTCCTTTTCGCCGCTCATCAATTGCTCTATCAGCTTGCGGTTAAGCGTCGGCGTCAGCATTTCGATAAAACTGTATACATAGCTGCGCAGGTAGGCGCCCTGCTTGAGTGCGACCCGCGACACGTTCGATCCGAACAGGTGTCCGACGGAAATCGCCTCCAGCCCCTTGTCGCGCTCCGGATCGAATGCCATGCCGGCAATGATGCCCACGCCCATCCCGAGTTCGACGTAAGTCTTGATGACGTCGGCATCGATGGCTTCCAGCAGTACGTCCGGCTTGAGGTCGCGGATCGCAAACGCATGGTCGATCTTGGCGCGGCCCGTGAAGGCGCTGTCATAAGTAATCAGCGGATAGCCGGCGATCTCCTCCAGCGTGATCGGCTTGGCGTTCAGCAGCGCATGGCCATGCGGCACCACGACCACATGCTCCCACTGGTAGCAGGGCATGGTGATCAGGCCGTCGATATTGGCGATCGCCTCGGTGGCGATCGCCATGTCGGCCTGATCCTTCAACACCATTTCCGCGATCTGGCGCGGATTGCCTTGCAACAAGGACAGGCGCACCTTGGGATATTTCTGGGTGAACATCTGCACCACCTTCGGCAGCGCATACCGGGCCTGGGTGTGGGTTGTCGCGATGGTGAAGCTGCCGGTATCCTGCGCGGCGAATTCCTTGCCGATGCGCTTCAGGCCGTCGATCTCCTGCATGATCAGCTCGACCGAGCGCAGCACCGCCCTGCCCGGCTCGGTCAGGCCGCGGATGCGCTTGCCGTGACGCGTGAATATGTCCACGCCGAGTTCTTCCTCAAGCTCGATGATGGCCTTGGAGACGCCGGGCTGCGAGGTGTACAGCGCCTTGGCGGCTTCGGTGAGGTTGAAATTTTGCCGCACGGCTTCGCGCACGAAGCGCAGTTGGTGGAGATTCATTGTTTCCCTTATTGCAAGGCCGCATGCCGGGCCGGTAGCATTTTTTGTTCTTGTATATGCCAAATGAGCATATAAGCAAATAAATACTAAGTCGTTTGGAATAAGGACTAAGTTTATTACGATTCACACTCCTTTGCGTGAGGTTCCATGACTGTTACCTATGTGATATCCGGTTTTGCCGTCGGCCTGCTGGTCGGCCTCACGGGCGTGGGCGGCGGTTCCCTGATGACACCCCTGCTCACCCTGTTCTTCGGCGTTTCCCCCACCGTTGCGGTCGGCACCGACCTGGCATTCGCCTCGGCCACCAAGACCGCCGGCACCCTGGCTCACCGGGTGCGCGGCACCGTGCGCTGGGAAGTGGTGCGCCATCTCTGCTACGGCGCCCTGCCCGCCGCCCTGCTGACCACGCTGGCCCTGAAATACTTCGGCGCCATGGACAAGCAGATCGGCCAGATCATCCGCTATTCCATCGCCGGCTCGGTGCTGCTGACCGTGGTTGCCCTGCTTTTCCGCAGCCGCATGCAGGCCTGGGTCATTGCCCATCCGGAAAAACAGTTGCAGGGCCGCAACCTTGCCATTGTCACCATCGTCGTCGGCGCGCTGCTCGGCACCCTGGTCACGATTTCCTCGATCGGCGCCGGGGCGGTTGGTGCGACCATATTGGTATTACTGTATCCTCGCCTGTCTCCGGCGGAAATCGCCGGAACCGATATCGCCTATGCCGTGCCCCTGACCGCGATCGCCGCGGCCGGACACTGGTATCTGGGTTCGATCAACTGGGAATTGCTGCTGACGCTGCTGCTGGGTTCGGTCCCGGGCATCACACTCGGCTCCCTGGCCGCCAAGGCAGTCCCGGAAAAAATTCTGCGCGGCTTGCTGGCCACGACGCTGACAGCCGTTGCCGCCAAAATGGTTTTTTGAGATTGGAACAAGAAGATGTATCGATACGACCAGTATGACCATCAGATCGTCAAGGAACGCGTCACCCAATACGCGGACCAGGTACGCCGCCGCCTCTCCAACGAACTGAGCGAGGACGAGTTCCGTCCGCTGCGCCTGCAGAACGGCCTGTATTACCAGCGCCACGCCTACATGCTGCGCATCGCCGTTCCCTACGGTCTGCTGTCGTCGAAACAGATGCGCATGTTCGCCCATATCGCGCGCGAGCATGACCGCGGCTACGGCCACTTCACCACCCGCCAGAACATCCAGTTCAACTGGATCAAGATCGAGGAAACGCCGGAAATCCTGTCCAAGCTGGCATCGGTCGAGATGCATGCGATCCAGACTTCCGGCAACTGCGTGCGCAACATCACTTCCGACGAATTCGCCGGCATCGCGCCGGACGAGATCATCGATCCGCGTCCCTATGCCGAGATCCTGCGCCAGTGGAGCACCTTCCATCCGGAATTCGCCTTCCTGCCGCGCAAGTTCAAGATCGCCATCAACGGCGCGCTCGAAGACCGCGCCGCGATCCAGGTACATGACATCGGCCTGTCGGTCGTGAAGAACGAGCAGGGCGAAACCGGTTTCCGCGTGCTGGTCGGCGGCGGCATGGGCCGCACCCCGATCCTCGGCAGCGAAATCCGCTCCTTCCTGCCGTGGCAGCACGTGATGAGCTACATCGAAGCCATCCTGCGCGTCTACAACCAGTACGGCCGCCGCGACAACATGTACAAGGCCCGCATCAAGATCCTGGTCAAGGCGCTCGGCGTCGAGGAATTCGCGCGCCAGGTCGAGGCGGAATGGGCCGACATCAAGGATGGCCCGAGCACGCTGACCGAAGAGGAACTGGCACGCGTGGCCTCCTTCTTCCCCGCGCCCGCTTACGAAAAACTGCCGGCGACCGATGCCGCGGTCGAACAGTTCAGGAACGACAGCAAGGCCTTCTCCAACTGGATCAAGCGCAACGTCAAGCCGCACAAGGTGCCGGGCTATGCCGCCGTCGTGCTGTCTCTGAAGAAGACCGGCGTGCCGCCGGGCGACGCCACCGCCGAGCAGATGGATTTCGCCGCCGAGCTCGCCGACCGCTACAGCTTCGGCGAACTGCGCGTGACCCACGAGCAGAACCTGGTGCTGTCGGACGTGAAGCAATCCGACCTGATCCGCCTGTGGGAAGAAGCCAAGGCGCACGGCATGGCAACGCCCAACATCGGCCTGCTGACCGACATGATCTGCTGCCCGGGCGGCGACTTCTGCGCGCTGGCCAATGCCAAGTCGATCCCGATCGCCTCGGACATCGCCGAACGTTTCGACAATCTCGACTTCCAGCATGACATCGGCGAGATCGAGCTGAACATTTCCGGCTGCATCAACTCCTGCGGCCACCACCATGTCGGCCACATCGGCATTCTCGGCGTCGACAAGGACGGCAGCGAGTGGTACCAGGTGTCCGTCGGCGGCGCCCAGGGCAACGAGTCGAGCATCGGCAAGATCATCGGCCCGTCGTTCTCCGCGCACCAGATGCCGGAAGTGATCGACCGCATCCTGCAGGTCTACCTGCGCGAGCGCAACGAAGACGAACGCTTCATCGACACGGCGCGCCGCATCGGCGTGGCGCCGTTCAAGGAATTCGTCTACGCCACACCCATCAAGATCGAACACAAAGCCGGAGAGGACGCCTATGCGTAACATCATCAAGAACAGGGCCGTCGTCTCGGATGACTGGACCGTACTGCGCCTGGGCGAGGAAGACACGCCGGAAACGGTTGCCATCCCCGAAGGCAAGGTCATCGTGCCGCTGAAGGTGTGGCAGGCGCAGCGCGCAGCGCTGCAAGGCCGCGCCGCAGCGCAGTTGCTGGGCGTCTGGATCGCCAGCAGCGAGCGCCCCGAAGAGCTGAAAGGCGAACTGGCGAACTTCAAGGTGGTTGCCGTCGACTTCCCGAAATTCGCCGACGGCCGCGGCTATTCGATTGCCTACAACCTGCGCGCCCGCCTCGGCCATACCGGCGAACTGCGCGCCATCGGCGACGTGCTGCGCGATCAGCTGTTCTACATGCAGCGCGTGGGTTTCGACGCCTTCGCGGTGCGCGAAGACAAGGACATTCACGAAGCACTCAAGGGACTGACCGATTTCTCCGAGGTCTACCAGAATTCCTGGGACCAGAAATCGCCGCTGTTCCGCCGTGTGCAGCGCAGCGGAGCGCCGGCATGAGCGATTTGCATTCCCTGGTCGAGAACACGCAGGCGACGCTCAGGCGCATTGCCGACGAGTTTTCGCCGGCGGTGTTCGCTTCCAGCCTGGCTGCCGAAGACATGGTGCTGGCGGACCTGATCCTGAAGGCGAAGCTGCCGATCGGCATCTTCACGCTGGAAACCGGCCGCCTGCACAAGGAAACCCTGGCCATGGTCGACCGCATCCGCGAGACCTACGGCCATGAAGTCAAGCTGTACAAGCCGGAACCCGCCGCCATCGACGCCTATGTCCGGCAGAACGGCCTGAATGCCTTCTACGACAGCGTCGACATGCGCAAGGAATGCTGCCGCATCCGCAAGGTCGAGCCGCTCAACCGCGCGCTCGCCGGCAACAAGGCTTGGATCACCGGCCAGCGCCGCTCGCAGTCGACCACCCGCGCCGAACTCGCGGTGCAGGAAGACGACGCCGCGCACGGCATGACCAAGTTCAATCCGCTGGCCGACTGGTCCGAGGAAGACGTCTGGAACTACATCCGCGCCAATAACGTGCCGTACAACGCGCTGCACGACAAGGGCTATCCGTCGATCGGCTGCGAACCCTGCACCCGCGCGATCCAGCCGGGCGAGGATGTGCGCGCCGGACGCTGGTGGTGGGAAAACCCGGAGTCCAAGGAATGCGGCCTGCACGTGGTTGACGGCAAGCTGGTCCGGATCAAGGCAGTCGCCGCAACCTGAATCCTGGAACCGGCGCCCGAATGAAGGCAGTTCCCGCCCGGCAGCCGGCGCAGCATCGCAAGGCTGCGACATTGCGGCACCGCAGTACCGGGGAACCGAACGACGAATCAGACGTTTCACATGGCAAGCACAACACTATGAACACAGCAGTCGAAAAACTCTTTCTGGACGCCGCCAGCAACCGTCATCTGGACTGGCTGGAATCGGAAGCCATCCACATCATGCGCGAGGTCGCGGCCGAGTGCACCAATCCCGCCCTGCTCTTCTCCGGCGGCAAGGATTCGGTCGTGCTGCTGCGCATCGCCGAAAAGGCGTTCCGTCCCGGCAAGTTCCCGTTCCCGCTGGTGCACATCGACACCGGCCACAACTTCCCGGAAGTGATCGAGTTTCGCGACAAGCGCGTGGCCGAACTGGGTGAACGCCTGATCGTCGGCTCGGTGGAAGACTCCATCAAGCGCGGCACCGTGCGCCTGCGCAATCCGCAGACCGATTCCCGCAATGCGGCCCAGGCCGTCACCCTGCTGGAAACCATCGCCGAGCACAAGTTCGACGCCTGCATCGGCGGCGCCCGCCGCGACGAGGAAAAGGCGCGCGCCAAGGAGCGCATCTTCTCCTTCCGCGATGAATTCGGCCAGTGGAATCCGAAGGCCCAGCGCCCCGAGCTGTGGGACCTGTATAACACCCGCGTCCATCCGGGCGAGAACATGCGCGTGTTCCCGATTTCCAACTGGACCGAGCTCGACGTCTGGCAGTACATCGCCCGCGAAAAGCTGGAACTGCCGCCGATCTACTTTGCCCACGAGCGCGAAGTCATCCCGCGCAACGGCCTGCTGGTGCCGCTGACCGACCTCACTCCGCCGCGCGAAGGCGAAGCGGTGGAGAAGCGCATCGTGCGCTTCCGCACCGTCGGCGACATTTCCTGCACCTGCCCGGTCGCCTCCGACGCTGCCGACGTCGATGCGATCATCGCCGAGACCGCCGTCACCCAGATTACCGAGCGCGGCGCGACCCGCATGGATGACCAGACATCCGAAGCCTCGATGGAAAAACGCAAGAAGGAAGGATATTTCTGATGAACGCCGTAGTTGCAGATCAAGTATTGTCGACCAGTGCAGGCACCGAGCGCGGCCTGCTGCGCTTCATCACCGCGGGTTCCGTCGATGACGGCAAGAGCACGCTGATCGGCCGCCTGCTGTTCGACAGCAAGGGCATTTTCGCCGACCAGCTCGATGCGATCTCGCGCGCCAAGCACAAGCGCACCGTGGGCGACACCGTCGACCTGTCGCTGCTGACCGATGGCCTGGAAGCCGAGCGCGAACAAGGCATCACCATCGACGTCGCCTACCGCTATTTCGCCACGCCCAAGCGCAAGTTCATCATCGCCGACACGCCCGGCCATGAGCAGTACACCCGCAACATGGTGACCGGCGCATCGACCGCCGACGCGGTCATCATCCTGATCGACGTATCCAAGGTAAAGCTGGGCGACGACGGCAGCGTCGAGCTGCTGACCCAGACCAAGCGCCATTCGACCATCGCCCACCTGCTGCGCATCGAGCACGTGATCGTCGCCGTCAACAAGATGGACCTCGTCAATTACGACAAGACCGTGTATGACCGCATCGTCGGCGCGTACCAGGCATTCGCCGACCAGCTCGGCCTGAAGGATGTGCGTCCGATCCCGCTGTCGGCGCTGGCCGGCGACAACGTGGTCGAAGCCGGCGACAAGATGCCCTGGTACCAGGGTCCGACGCTGATCAGCCTGCTGGAATCGCTGTCGGTCTACGACGACGCCCATGTCGAGCCGCTGCGTTTCCCGGTGCAGCTGGTGGCGCGCCACAACGGCCATGAGGCCAACGACTTCCGCGGCTACATGGGCCGTATTGAAGCCGGCAAGGTCAGCAAGGGCGACAAGCTGGTGGTGCAGCCCAGCGGCCAGACCGCGACCGTGAAGGACATCCTCACGCTCGACGGCTCGCTGCAGTCCGCGTCCGCCGGCCAGTCGATCACGCTGCTGCTGGAAGAGTACCTCGACATCTCGCGCGGCGACATGCTGGCCGCCGCCGATGCGCCCGCCACCCTGCAGAAAACCGTGACCGCCGATGTCTGCTGGCTGTCGGAAGAACCGCTCGACATGCGCCGCAAGTACTGGCTCAAGCACACCACCAAACAGGTGGCCGCGCGCGTGACGAAGATCGACACCCTGCTCGACATCAATACGCAGGAGCGCCGCACTGCCGACGCGCTCAAGCTCAACGATATCGCGACGGTTTCCATCAATGTGCAGCAGCCGCTGGCGTCCGATGCCTATGAAGCGATCCGCTCGACCGGTTCCTTCATCCTGATCGATGAAGTGACCCACCAGACGGTCGCCGCAGGCATGATCCGCCTCGCCTGATCAGGGAGCCGCATGCAGTCCACTCCCGCCGCGCAGGCGACCGGCAAGGTCTATCTGCTCGGCGCCGGTCCGGGCGCCGCCGACCTGATCACGGTTCGCGGTGCCCGCATTCTTTCGCAAGCCGATGTCGTGCTCTACGACGCCCTCGTCACCGAGGAGATGCTGGCGCTTTGCCCGCAGGCCGACAAGATCTCCGTCGGCAAGCGCTCCGGCCAGCGCTCGACCGCCCAGACCGTGATCAACGAGCAGCTGGTTGATTGCGCAAGGAAATACAAATTGGTGGTGCGCCTGAAAGGCGGCGACCCGATGATGTTCGGCCGCGCCGACGAGGAATTGCGCGCGCTCGAAGCGGCGGGCATCGAGGTGGAAGTCATCCCCGGCATCACCACCGCGCTGGCCGCGGCCGCCTCGACGCGCCAGCCCCTGACCAAGCGCGGTATTGCCCGCAGCGTCGCCTTTTTCACCTCCAGCACCGCGCCCAATCACCCGGACCAAACCACCCTGCCCGACTGCGACACGCTGATCCAGTACATGGGCGGCAAGGAAGCTGTGACCACCGCACGCAAGCTGCTGGAACAGGGACGTTCGCCTGCGCTGCCAGTGGTCGCGGTCGAGAATTGCAGCCGGCCCAATGAACGGGTGATGCGGCTGACGCTGGCGGAACTGGAACGGGGTCTTCCCCAATGCGAGGGGCCGGTGCTGGTGATGATTGGCGAGGCATTTGCGCCACGCGAGGCTCCGAAAGGCTGACAGCCGCCGGTATTACCTCGCCGCTTGCAAGCGGCTCCGACATGCGCGGCATATGCATGACTTCCGCTTCACTCTTCCTCAAAGTCGCCCGCTTTGGAGCGGTTTCGCCGCCCTGCTGCCGTCTACCGGCACAGGGCGGGAGAGCCTGTATGGATCATTACCGCGGATACGCTGCGGACGACGATTCACTCCGCCCGCATCTGTCCAAGGCAATACCGTGCAATCGCATTGAGCACATCCTCGCTCTCGCCCACCGCCGGGCTGGCCTTGATGGCGAGCTGCGGATGACTTTGCCGGATCTGCTCGAGGGCGAGCGGCAAGTCGCGCAGCACATGCCCGCCCTGCCCGAAGAACACCGGCACCACGGTCGCCTCGGTGCAGCCTTCGGCCACAAGCTGCGCCACCCTGTCCGGCAGGCGCGGCGACATCAGTTCGAGAAAGGCCAGCGACACATCCGTGTCCGGCGACTGCGCCTGCAGGATCTTCTGCAGGCGCTGGAAAGGCTCAGCCCAGCGCGGATCGCGCGCGCCGTGCGCAAACAGGATGAGGGACGGTTTCGCCATGACGGTATTCTCCGGAGTGTTGGGTGAAAATTACGCTAGAGCGTTTCGCCCTGACCAGCCTAGTGGCTTAGTCAGGGCCGAGGCAGATTGCTGCTGGAGCAAGGCGTGGCGACGCGACATCGCCACGCCATGGCAAGGAGCAACGACGCCGTGCCGGCGGCAACCTGTCCGGGATCGGCAGGCAGGTCAGGGCGAAAACGCGCTAATGTTTCTGCACCCACCACAAGGCCGACACCGCGATCAGAAGGAAGATCATGCTCGGAATCACCGCGGTTGCCAGCGGCGGCCAGGTATTGAGCAGCCCGACATGGGAAAACAGGCTGTTGAGCAGCTGGAAACTCACACCGATCATGATGCCGATGAAAATCTTCAGGCTCACCCCGCCGGCCCGGAAATGCAGGTAGGCGAACGGCAGCGCCAGCGCCATCATCACCAGTACGGCAAAGGGATAGATCAGCTTCTTCCAGAATGCGATCTCATAGCGCTCGGTGGTCTGGTTGTTCTCGGCCAGGTGCCGGGTATAGGTGGCCAGGCCAAGCGCCGACATGCGGTCGGGATCGGCGAACAGCACCGACAGGATATTGGGCGTGATTTCGGATACCAGATCCCGCGTGCCCGCCTTTTTCGTGGAGACGGCCGCCGAGATATCGGTCACGTTCACCGAGAATGCGGTTTCGGTGACGTCGGACAGGCGCCAGATATTGTCGCCCTGGTAATCGGCATGCACCGCCGTGACCATCGACGTCATGCGGAATTCACGGTCGAACTCGAACAGCCGCACGCCGCGCAGCTGGCCTTGCGGGCTGACGTCCTTGACATTGAGGAAACGGGTGCCGATGGAGTCGCCGGTCAAGCCGTTTTCACGGATCACGTCCTTGGTCCAGAGGCCGGTGCGGAATTCCTGGGAAATCGAGGCGCCTTCCGCCTGCAGTTTCCAGCGCTCGGCCATTTCACTGGTCCTGGGCGCAATGAACTCGCCGAACAGGAAAGTGATGACGACCATGACAATGCCCACGCGCGCCAGCATCCAGCCCGCCATGCCGGTCGACAGTCCGGAAGCGCGCATGATGGTGAATTCCGAACGGGCGGCAAACTGCGCCAGCGCATAGATGGTGCCGATCAGCGCGGCGATCGGCATCAGGTCGTAGACATAGCCGGGCAGCGCCATCAAGACGTACACGAAGGCATGCTGCAGCTGATAGTTGCCGTTCCCGACATCCGGCAGTTCGCCGATCAGGTCGAAGAAGGCGAACAGGGCGAGAAAGGCGATCAGCGTAAACACCACCGCGACCATTATTTCCCGGGCGACATAACGGTTGAGCACTCTCATTTGGCCGCCTTGCCCGACCGCCAGGATCGCTTGAGGGCGCCCCACACGGTCGCCGGATGATAGGGATGATTGACGAACAGCCGCCAGCAGAACAGAAAGGCAATCAGCAGCGCCGCGCTCAGGTGCAGCGGCCACCATGCCATGTCCAGCGACATCCGCTTCTGCACCACCGATGCCTGGAACACGCTGACCATGTTGCTGTAGATGATGTAGAGCAGCAGCGCGATCAGCAGGTTGGCCGAGCGCCCGCCGCGCGGGTTGGCGAAACCGAGGGGAATCGCCAGCAGCATCAGCAGCAGGCCCATGATGGGCAGCGACAGCCGCCACAGCAGTTCGCCGCTGTTGAAATGGTTCAGGTTGGCGATCAGGGCCAGCGTCGGCAGCGAGCGGGCCGACAGGTCGCCGACCAGCGCCTGCGACTGCCGCGCCACCAGCACGCCGTAGCGCTCGAATTCGATGACCCGGAAATCATCCTGGCTGGCCACGCCGTCATAGCGGCGTCCCTTGTCCATCAGCAGGAACTTGTCGCCGCGCTCGTCGATGGCGACCGTACCTTCCTTGGCCACCACGACGCTGGTGCGGCCGTTCTGGATGGTGTTGACAAATACGTTTCTGACCTTGGTGGAATCGCCGCTGATGCCTTCGACGAAAAAGATGCGGTCGGCGGAGGACGACTCCTGGAACTTGCCGGGCGAAACGCGGGAAATGTCTTCCCGCTTCTCGAAGCGTTCGCGGAATTCCGCGCTTTGCCGGTTGGCCCAGGGCGTGACGAAGAAGCTGAGCAGGCCTATCAGGACGACAAGCGGCAGGCCGAAACTCATGACGGGACGAATCCATCTCGACAGGCTTAGTCCGGAGGCGAACCAGACCACCATTTCCGAATCCTGGTAACTGCGCGTGACCACCACCAGCACCGAAATGAAACCGGTGAGGATGAGGATGATCGACAGGTATTTGAGTGCCGCGAAACCGATGAGTGCAATGACGTCCTGCGAAGCGACCCGACCGCCGGCCGCCTGGCCGAGGATCTTGATGAGCATCACAGTGATCGTGATTGTGAACAGCGTGGTGAAGACAGCGCCGGCGGTACTTACCAGTTCGCGTCGAAGTGCGCGCTGAAAGATCATTGAATAGAAGACTATAATTGCGTCTCAAAAGGAGTGACCATGGACTTTAGCATAAAACCTATCGACGCAAAAACCGGGCTCGCCGGGGCCAAAACCGGCTGTATCGCAGTAGGCGTATTTGAAGACAAGAAACTCTCCCAGGCCGCCCAGTCGCTGGACCGCAAGGGCCAGATCGCCGCGGCGCTGAAGTCGGGCGACATCAGCGGCAAGGCCGGTACCACCCTCCTCCTGCGCGGGCTGGACGGCGTGGCCGCCGAGCGCGTCCTCCTGGTCGGCCTTGGCAAGGAGCAGGAGCTCTCCGAAAAGAATTTTGTATCCGCGGTCCAGGCGACCGCCCGCGTCTTCGCCACGCTGGGATCGGCGGACGGCGCGATCGCCCTGCCGCTGGAACAGGTCAGGAACCGCGACGCGGCCTGGGCGGTGCGCAGCGCCGTGCTGGCGGTGCGCGATGCCGGCTACCGCTATGACACCACAAAGAGCACCAAGGAAGCCCCGCAGGGCGGCGTCAGGAAGATCGCCTTCCTCGCCGGCGCCGCCGACGGCGTCGTCAAGACCGCGGTCGCGCAGGGAATCGCGCTGGCCAACGGCGTCGACCTGACCAAGGACCTGGGAAACCTCCCTCCCAACATCTGCACCCCGACCTACCTCGCCGACACCGCCAAGCAATTGGCCAGGGAGTTCGGCTTCGGCGTCGAAGTGCTGGACCGCAAGCAGCTTGAAGCGCTCAAGATGGGCAGCTTCCTGTCGGTGACCAAGGGCAGCGACGAGCCGCCGAAGTTCATCGTTCTCAAGCATCTGAACGGCAAGGCCAAGGACGCGCCGGTGGTCCTGGTCGGCAAGGGAATCACCTTCGATACCGGCGGCATTTCGCTCAAGCCGGGCGCCAACATGGATGAAATGAAGTACGACATGTGCGGCGCGGCATCCGTGCTCGGCACCTTCCGCGCCCTCGGCGAGATGAACCTGAAGCTCAACGTGATCGGCGTCATCCCCGCCTGCGAAAACATGCCGTCGGGCCGCGCCTCCAAGCCGGGCGACATCGTCACCTCCATGTCCGGCCAGACCATCGAGATTCTCAACACCGATGCCGAGGGCCGCCTGATCCTGTGCGACGCCCTGACTTACGTCGAGCGCTTCAAGCCGGCGGCCGTAGTCGACATCGCCACGCTGACCGGCGCCTGCGTCACCGCGCTCGGCCACCACAATTCCGGCCTGTTCACCCGCCATGACGATGTGCATGACGACCTTGCCAATGAATTGCTCGCAGCCGGCAAGGCCAGCGGCGACACCGCCTGGCGCATGCCGATCGAAGATGCCTATCAGGAACAGCTGAAGTCCAACTTCGCCGACATGGCCAATATCGGCGGTCCGCCGGGCGGCAGCATCACCGCGGCCTGCTTCCTCGAGCGCTATACCCGCAAGTACACCTGGGCGCACCTCGACATCGCCGGCACCGCATGGAAGAGCGGCGCGGCCAAGGGCGCCTCCGGCCGTCCCGTGCCGCTGCTGACCACCTTCCTGATCAACCGCGCCAACGGCAAGGCCTGACGGAACTTGTTCCGGCACCGGACCGGGGCGGCATGTGCCGCTCCGGTCTCCTTCAACATCCCGATGGCCGCCGCTCCCGCACGGCGGCACGCGGATATTCCACTCCCTGCATCCCATGAAACTAGTCACCTGGAACGTCAATTCCCTCAAGGTCCGCCTGCCGCAGGTCCTGCAATGGCTGGCCGAGAATCCGGTCGACGTGCTCTGCCTTCAGGAAACCAAGCTGACCGATGACAAGTTTCCCGTGGCGGAGATTGAAGCGGCCGGCTATCAGGTGATCTTCACCGGGCAAAAGACCTATAACGGCGTCGCCATCCTGTCCAGGCATCCGATGAGCGAAGTGGTGAAGAACAATCCCCGCTTCGAGGATGAGCAGCAGCGCATCATCGCCGCGACCATCGAAGGCGTGCGCGTGGTATGCGCCTATATTCCGAACGGCCAGGCGGTCGGCTCCGACAAGTACCAGTACAAGCTGCGCTGGCTCGACGCCCTGCACGACTGGCTGGCCGATGAACTGAAAACGCACGAGAGCCTGGCATTGCTTGGCGATTACAACATTGCTCCCGACGATCGCGACGTGCACGACCCCATCGGATGGCAGGGACAGGTGCTGGTGTCGGATCTGGAGCGCGCCGCCTTCCAGCGCCTGCTGGGTCTCGGCCTGAAGGACTCGTTCCGGCTGTTCGAACAGCCGGAAAAGCTGTTCAGCTGGTGGGACTATCGAATGATGGCTTTCCGCCGCAACATGGGCCTGCGCATCGACCACATCCTGCTGTCGCCGCCGCTGGCGGCGCGCTGCACCGCCTGTATCATCGACAAGGCGCCGCGCAAATGGGAGCAGCCGTCCGACCATACGCCGGTGGTGGCGACCATCGATTGATCGCCGCGCCACGCGGCAGTCCGGGCCCGGCCGGAACAACGCGGTTGACGGGTCGGGTAGTGCAGGCCTCCGTGCCTGCACATTCTCCGGACGCATAGCTTTGTGCTGGCACGGAGGCCTGCACTACCTGACCGGCTGAGATTCATTCAGCCAGCACCGCCCGGATCTGCTGCAGGCTGGCCGGATCTTCAATCGTGGTCAGGTCGCCCGGATCGCGTCCTTCGCAAATCGCCTGTATCGAGCGCCGCAGCAGCTTGCCCGAGCGCGTCTTCGGCAGCAGCGAGACGAAATGCACCCGCGCCGGCCGTCCGACCGCGCCGAGCTGCTTGTCGACCACCGCCATCACGTCGGCTTCCAGTGCCTTGCGCCCTTCCGGCGTGGCCACGGCATCGGCATTCTTCAGGATTGCGAAGGCGACCGCCACCTGTCCCTTGATCTTGTCCTCGACGCCGACCACGGCAACCTCGGACACGTTCGGATGGCTGGAAATGCTTTCCTCGATTTCGCGCGTGCCGAGGCGATGGCCGGCGACATTGATCACGTCGTCGGTGCGGCCAAGGATGAAGTAATAACCGTCGGCATCGCGGATGCCCCAGTCGAAGGTGGAATACACCTGCTCGCGGAAGTTGGACCAGTAGGTCTTCACGAAGCGCTCGTCGTCGCCGTACACGGTCTGCATGCAGCCGGGCGGCAGCGGTCCTTCGATGACCACCACGCCCTTTTCATTGGGCCCGCATTCGGCGCCGGTCGATTCGTTGAGCAGCTTGACCTTGTAGCCGTACATCGGCACGCCGGGGCTGCCGAGGCGGGTCGGCTTGTCCTCGACGCCCTTGGCCACTGACAGGATCGGCCAGCCGGTTTCGGTCTGCCAGTAGTTGTCGATGATCGGCACGCCGAGTTCGCCCGAGATCCACGACGAGGTGGGCTCATCCAGCGGTTCGCCGGCAAGGTACAGCGCCTTCAAAGAGGAAAGGTCATGCCTGCGCATGAATTCGGTCGGCTGCTTCTTCAGCACCCGCACCGCGGTCGGCGCGGAGAACATGCGGGTGACCTTGTATTTCTCGACGATGCTCCACCAGATGCCGGCGTCGGGGCGGATCGGCAAGCCCTCGTACATCACCGTCGCCATGCCGGCGATCAGCGGGCCGTAGACGATATAGGAGTGGCCGACCACCCAGCCTATATCGGAGGTGGAAAAATAGGTTTCGCCGGGATTGCCGCAGAAGATGTGCTTCATCGATGCGGCAAGCGCCACCGCATAACCGCCCACGTCGCGCTGCACGCCCTTGGGCTTTCCGGTGGTGCCGGAGGTGTAGAGGATATAGGACGTCTCGTTCGACTCCAGCCAGGTCACCGGCACCTGCGCCTGCATGTGCCGCTCGCGCAGCGCCGCATAGTCGACGTCGCGTCCTTCGGTCATCTGCATCGGCGCCAGCGCGCGATTGACGAGCAGTACATGCGCGGGCTTGTGCTGGGCGAGGCGGATCGCGTCGTCGAGCAGCGGCTTGTATTCCACTACCTTGCCGCCGCGCGAGCCGGCATCGGCGGACACGATCAGCGCCGGCTTGGCATCATCGATGCGGGTTGCCAGGCTGTTGGCGGCAAAGCCGCCGAATACCACGGAATGGATGGCACCGATGCGCGCGCAGGCCAGCATCGCGAACGCCGCCTCGGCAATCATTGGCATATAGATCAGCACCCGGTCGCCCTTGCCGACGCCGAGCGCCTGCATCATCGCCGCGGCACGCATGACTTCGCCTTGCAGTTCGCTGAAGCTGTAGACCTTTTCGCTGTTGGTCTCGGTGGAAATGGCGATCAGCGCGGGCTTGTCCGCCTGGGTTTCCACCCAGCGGTCGACCGCGTTGTGGCACAGGTTGGTCATGCCGCCAATGAACCATCTGGCAAACGGCGGCCGCGAATCATCGAGCACTTGGGAAAATGGCTGCTGCCAGTCGATCCGTTTCGCCTCCTGGGCCCAGAATGACTCGGGGTGGTCGACCGATTGCCGGTAGAAATCCGCAAAGTTCATGGCATCTCCATCATCGTTATACTGAATCGAGTTTGGATGAACTGGCTTACTGCCGACTTACGTCGACAGGGGGAGCAAACCACATCATGCTCCCCCGCGCGGACTTTTCCTGCTTTGCAGCAAATAGCACGGATGCGCGGCTGTCTTTACGACCTCCTCCCTCCCTGCCCCTGATTGGCCATGGATGACCGCGCGACCATGATACGCAACAGGAAAGTCTTTTCCGTATCACCACCATGTCGTCGCAACATATGGGCTCAGTCGACGCAAGAAAACCTTCCCGCGCAGACGCTCCTTACGGCGCGTTGCGGCTCTACACCTTATTCCAGTTGTCAAATTCGCTCCTGGAGATCCGTCCGAGCCCGTTCATTCCTTCTGTTTCGACTTCGCCGCTATTCCTGTGAAGCCAGGCGGCTGCCCTGGTCACTTCAGGATCATCGACCTCGACCCAGTTCTTCTTCTCCTGGTCGTAATAGCGCCCATTGTTGGCCATCTGCTCGACGGTTTTGAGGGAAACGTCTTTCCAGTCCTCTCCGAACTGCTCATTGAAATACTTCGACAATGCTTTCTGGGAATCGGGACCGGTCGTGGAACCAATAGGATCTTTCCAGTGACCTTCGTCCGACTCATTAGAACCATGGAGTTTGCTCGAATCCCTCATATTTTTCCGGAACCTTTCGGGATCCAGCGCACCCTCGGGATCATCTGGATCCTTGTTCTTGAGTCGGCCGTAAAGAGCAAAATCATTGTCCGCAAACTTCTTGAAAGCGGCATGCTGCTTTTCCGTCAGATCGATCACTTTCCCGTTCCCGCCGACGGTACCGGAATCCGCCCCTTCCCAGATGTTCTGATAACTTAGCCGGCCGTTTTGAAGATCCTCCCGATTCTTCTTCATGAAGCTGTCGACTTCGCGCGCTGCGTCATAGTCCGTCAGGCGGTACTTCCGGGCATTATTATTGTTATCCGGGTCCTTGGTGCCCTTGCTATCGGGGTCCTTGATGGGCTCGTCGTCCGGGTCCTTCTTGGCCTTGGTATCGGGATCCTTGATGCTCCCGTTATCCGGGTCCTTCTTGGCCTTTTTATCCGGGTCGTTGTTGGCTTCGTTATCCGAACCCTTCTTGGTCTTTTTCGGTTCATCATCCTGAACCTGATGCGACCGGGCATTCGATGTGCTATTTAATGGGGTTAATGCCATGCTTTTCTCCTATGTATGGCTATATAAACGAACAATCATTCAGCACTCCGGCCAGACAGGAGCCTGGCCCCGGTCGATTTTCGGAAAAGACAGTCCCGAAACCGCATGCTTGATGATGTGTTTTGAGCAAAAAGATTACTCATACATAAGTGGCAGCTGCGCCGGTTCAGTTCGCATTGCAGTAAAGCAATTCGAACCGCCGGCGCTGAAACGGTTTGCCAGGCCCGTTTTAGAATGCATCTCCCGGCACACGCACCCAGCCTTCCATCAGCACTCTCGCGCTGCGGCTCATGATGGCCTTGGTCACGCTCCATTCCCCGCCCGCCCGGGTGGCTTCCGCCCCGACTCTCAGGGTGCCGGAAGGATGGCCGAACCGCACGGCATTGCGCTCGCCGCCGCCGGCCGCGAGATTGACCAGCGTGCCCGGAATCGCCGCCGCAGTACCGATGGCAACCGCGGCGGTGCCCATCATTGCATGATGCAGCTTACCCATCGACAGCGCCCGCACCAGCAGGTCCACGTCTTCCGCCTTGACCTGCTTGCCGCTGGACGACACATACTCCGCAGGCTTGGCGACGAATGCCACTTTCGGCGTGTGCTGGCGCTTGGCCGCCTCGTCGACGTTCTTGATCAGGCCCATGCGTAGCGCGCCGTAGGCACGGATGGTCTCGAACATCGCCAGCGCCCTGGCGTCGCCGTTGATGGCGTCCTGCAGTTCGGTACCGGTATAGCCGATGGCTTCCGCATTGACGAAGATGGTCGGGATGCCGGCATTGATCATGGTTGCCTTCAGCGTGCCGATGCCCGGCACTTCGAGGTCGTCAACCAGATTGCCGGTCGGGAACATCGAGCCGCCCGCTCCCTCTTCCTCGGCTGCGGGGTCCATGAATTCCAGCTGCACTTCCGCTGCCGGGAAGGTGACGCCGTCGAGTTCGAAGTCGCCGGTTTCCTGCACTTCGCCGTTGGTGATCGGCACATGGGAAATGATGGTCTTGCCGATGTTGGCCTGCCAGATGCGCACGGTGGCGATGCCGTTCTGGGGAATACGCTCGGCATCGATCAGGCCGTTGCTGATGGCAAAGGGACCGATTGCCGACGACAGGTTGCCGCAGTTGCCGCTCCAGTCGACGAAGGCATTGTCGATGGAGACCTGGCCGAACAGGTAATCGACGTCATGACCGGGCCGGGTGCTCCTGGCAACGATTACCGTCTTGCTGGTGCTGGAAGTCGCGGCGCCCATGCCGTCGATCTGCTTGCCGTAGGGATCGGGGCTACCGATGACGCGCATCAGCAATGCGTCGCGCGCCGCGCCGGGAACCTGCGCCGCTTCCGGCAGGTCCTGCAGGCGGAAGAACACGCCCTTGCTGGTGCCGCCGCGCATGTAGGTGGCGGGAATTTTGATTTGGGGTACGTGGGGCATCTTGAATGTTTCCTGTTCCAAGGGATATCCCTCCCTATTGCAAGGGAGGGAATACCGTTCTCCAATACGCCGGGAAAGCAGGCTAAAAGAAGGCTAAAAAAGACCTTAAGCCGCCTTCGCCGTCGATTCCAGAAAGTCTTGCGCAAACCGCTGCAGCACGCCGCCGGCTTCATAGATCGACACTTCCTCCGCCGTATCCAGCCGGCAGGTCACGGCAACTTCCACCCGTTCGCCGTTCTTGCGCTGGATGACCAGCGTCAGGTCGGCGCGCGGCTTGCGCTCGCCGATCACGTCGAAGGTCTCGGTGCCGTCGATGTTCAGGGTCAGGCGGTTGGTGCCCGGCTTGAACTCCAGCGGCAGCACGCCCATGCCGATCAGGTTGGTGCGGTGGATGCGCTCGAAGCCTTCGGCGACGATCGCTTCCACACCGGCAAGGCGCACGCCCTTCGCCGCCCAGTCGCGGGAAGAACCCTGGCCGTAGTCGGCGCCGGCAATCACGATCAGCGGCTGCTTGCGTTCCATGTAGGTTTCGATCGCTTCCCACATGCGCGTGACCTGGCCTTCCGGCTCGATGCGGGTCAGCGAGCCGGGCTTCACCGTGCCGTCCGCATTGCGCACCATCTCGTTCTTCAGGGTCGGATTGGCGAAGGTGGCGCGCTGCGTGGTGAGGTGGTCGCCGCGGTGGGTCGCATAGGAATTGAAGTCTTCCTCCGGCAGGCCCATCTTCGCCAGGTATTCGCCCGCCGCACTGCTCGGCAGGATCGCATTCGACGGCGACAGGTGATCGGTGGTGATGTTGTCGCCCAGCACCGCCAGCGGACGCATGCCTTTCAGGGTACGGGGATTGGCCGCGAGCGCGCCCTGCCCTTCCTTGTCCCAGTACGGCGGACGGCGGATGTAGGTGCTCATCGGACGCCAGTCGTACAGCGGCTTGATGCCTTCGGTAACCGCCGCCTTCTTCTCGAACATCGGGATGTAGACGTTGCGGAACTGCTCCGGCTTGACGCTGGATTTCACGATCGCATCGATCTCGTCATCCGACGGCCACAGATCCTTCAGCATGATCGGCTTGCCATTGGCATCGGTGCCGAAGGCATCGCGCTCGATGTCGAAGCGGATGGTGCCGGCCAGCGCATAGGCCACCACCAGCGGCGGCGAAGCGAGGAAGGCCTGTTTCGCATACGGATGGATGCGGCCGTCGAAGTTGCGGTTGCCGGACAGCACGGCGGTCGCATACAGGTCGCGGTCGATGATTTCCTGCTGAATCTTCGGATCGAGCGCGCCGGACATGCCGTTGCAGGTGGTGCAGGCGAAAGCCACGATGCCGAAGCCAAGCTTTTCCAGTTCGCCCTTCAGGCCGGCGTCGTCCAGGTACAGCTCCACCGCTTTCGATCCCGGCGCCAGCGAACTCTTCACCCAAGGCTTGCGCGTCAGGCCGAGGCGGTTGGCGTTGCGCGCCAGGAGACCGGCGGCAATCACGTTGCGCGGATTGCTGGTGTTGGTGCAGCTGGTGATCGCGGCAATGATCACCGCGCCGTCGGGCATCTGCCCCGGCACCTCTTCCCACTTGCCGGCAATGCCCTTGACCGCGAGGTCGGTGGTCGCCACCCGCGCATGCGGATTGGACGGGCCGGCCATGTTGCGCACCACCGAGGACAGGTCGAACTTCAGCAGGCGTTCGTACTGCGCATTCTTCAGCGTGTCCGACCACAGGCCGGCTTCCTTCGCATAGAGTTCGACCAGCTTCACATCCTCGTCGGGGCGGCCGGTAAGCTTCAGGTATTCGATGGTCTGCTCGTCGATGGAGAACATCGCCGCCGTCGCGCCGTACTCCGGCGCCATGTTGGAGATGGTGGCGCGGTCGCCCAGCGTCAGCGATCTGGCGCCGTCGCCGTAGAACTCGAGATACGCGCCGACCACCTTGGACTTGCGCAGGAATTCGGTGAGCGCCAGCACGATGTCGGTGGCGGTGATGCCCGGCTGGCGCTTGCCGCTCAGCTCCACGCCGATGATTTCCGGCAGGCGCATCCAGGAGGCGCGGCCGAGCATGACGTTCTCGGCTTCCAGGCCGCCGACGCCGACGGCGATCACGCCCAGCGCATCGACGTGCGGCGTGTGGCTGTCGGTGCCGACCAGCGTATCGGGAAAGGCCACGCCATCCTTGGCATGCACCACCGGCGACATCTTTTCCAGGTTGATCTGGTGCATGATGCCGTTGCCGGCCGGGATCACATCGACGTTCTTGAAAGCCAGCTTGGTCCATTCGATGAAATGGAAGCGGTCTTCGTTGCGGCGGTCCTCGATGGCGCGGTTCTTTTCAAACGCCTGCGGATCGTAGCCGCCGCACTCCACCGACAGCGAATGGTCGACGATGAGCTGGACCGGCACGACGGGATTGACCTTGGCCGGATCGCCGCCCTGCTGGGCGATGGCGTCGCGCAGGCCGGCAAGATCGACCAGTGCCGTCTGGCCCAAGATGTCGTGGCAGACCACGCGCGCGGGGAACCAGGGGAAGTCGCGCTCGCGCTTGACCTCGACGATCTGCTTCAGGCAGTCGACAAGAATGACGGGATCGCAGCGGCGCACGAGATTCTCGGCATGCACGCGCGAGGTATAGGGCAGCTTTTCCCAGGCGCCCGGCTGGATGGCTTCGACCGCGGCGCGCGCATCGAAATAGTCCAGTGATGTGCCCGGCAAGGGCTTGCGGTAGGCGGTATTCATGAATGATCCGAGTGAGTGGCTCTTGAAGGGAGTGCCTGCAATGAAGGCATCGCAGGCGTTTTCATTGATCTGATGCTTTACTTGCGCTCGCCGATGGGAACGAACTTCAGGTCTTCCGGACCGACGTAATTCGCGCTCGGACGGATGATCTTGTTGTCAATGCGCTGCTCGATGATGTGCGCGGCCCAGCCCGATGTGCGCGAGATGACGAACAGCGGGGTGAACATCGCCGTCGGCACGCCCATCATGTGATACGACACGGCCGAGAACCAGTCGAGGTTGGGGAACATCTTCTTGATGTCCCACATCACTGTTTCCAGGCGCTCGGCGATGTCGAACATCTTGGTCGAGCCGGCTTCGTTCGACAGATTGCGCGCCACTTCCTTGATCACCTTGTTGCGCGGATCGGAGATGGTATAGACCGGATGGCCGAAGCCGATCACGACTTCCTTGTTTTCCACGCGGCGGCGGATGTCGGCTTCCGCTTCGTCCGGATTGTCGTAGCGCTTCTGGATCTCGAATGCGACTTCATTGGCGCCGCCGTGCTTGGGACCGCGCAGCGCGCCGATGGCGCCGGTGATCGCGGAATACATGTCCGAGCCGGTGCCGGCGATGACGCGGCCGGTAAAGGTGGAGGCATTGAACTCGTGCTCCGCATACAGGATCAGCGAAGTGTGCATCGCCCTCTCCCATGACGCCGACGGTTTATGGCCATGCAGCAGGTGCAGGAAGTGGCCGCCGATGGAATCGTCGTCGGTTTCGGTCTCGATGCGCTTGCCGTTATGGCTGAAGTGATACCAGTACAGCAGCATCGAACCCAGCGATGCCATCAGGCGATCGGCGATATCGCGCGCGCCGGGCGTGTTGTGATCATCCTTCTCCGGCAGCACACAGCCGAGCACCGAGACGCCGGTGCGCATCACGTCCATCGGATGCGAGGACGCCGGCAGGGTTTCCAGCGCGGCCTTCACATTGGCGGGCAGGCCGCGCAGCGACTTGAGCTTGGCCTTGTAGCCTCTCAGCTCGGCGGCATTGGGCAGCTTGCCATGCACCAGCAGGTGAGCAATCTCTTCGAATTCGCAGGCATTGGCGACATCGAGAATGTCATAGCCGCGATAGTGCAAGTCGTTGCCGGTCTTGCCGACGGTGCAGAGCGCGGTGTTGCCCGCAGTGACGCCGGACAGCGCGACGGATTTCTTCGGCTTGAAGCCTGTGGCTTGCTGATCGCTCATACGAAAGTCTCCAGGGAAAAGTTCTACGGTGTTGCGTTCGGTTATTTGGCTTTTTGCTGCGCGAACAGCGCATCGAGTTTCTGTTCGAAATCGTGGTAATTGATGCGGTCATAGAGCTCCATGCGGGTCTGCATGGTATCGACCACGTTCTTTTGCGTGCCGTCGCGGCGGATCGCGGTGTAGACGTTTTCAGCCGCCTTGTTCATCGCGCGGAAGGCCGACAGCGGATAGAGCACCAGGCCCACATCCGCGCTCTTGAGTTCCTCGACGGTATACAGCGGCGTCGCACCGAACTCGGTGATGTTGGCCAGGACCGGCACCTTCACCGCATCGGCGAAAGTCTTGTACATCTCCAGCTTGGTGATGGCTTCCGGGAAGATCATGTCGGCCCCGGCTTCGACGCAGGCCTGGGCGCGGTCGAGCGCGGCCTCCAGGCCTTCGACGGCGAGCGCGTCGGTGCGGGCCATGATGACGAAGTTGTCATCGGTGCGGGCGTCGACCGCCGCCTTGATGCGGTCCACCATTTCCTGTTTGGAAACGATTTCCTTGTTCGGACGATGGCCGCAGCGCTTGGCGCCGACCTGGTCTTCGATATGGATGGCCGCCGCGCCGAACTTGATCATCGACTTCACGGTGCGGGCGACGTTGAAGGCGGACGAACCGAAGCCGGTATCGACATCAACCAGCAGCGGCAGGTCGCACACGTCGGTGATGCGGCGCACGTCCGTCAGCACGTCGTCGAGATTGGAAATGCCAAGGTCGGGCAAGCCGAGCGAGCCGGCCGCCACGCCGCCGCCGGACAGGTAAATGGCACGATAACCGGCGCGCTTGGCCAGCAGGGCATGGTTGGCATTGATGGCGCCGACCACTTGCAACGGGGATTCTTCTTGGACCGCCTTGCGGAAGGCGGCGCCTGCGGAATAAACACTCATGGATTCACCTAGTTGATGTTTCACGGAACTGCGTTTGCCTCATGGATTGCAAGGGGTGTGCCAATTGGTAATGCGGCCGATATAAGAGAGAAATTCCCCTATTGCTCAAATACTTGCGGATGCCTGCTCTGATTTGCACGCATCCCGGCGCACTGAAACGTTTCATTCTGCGTTACACTTGAAACGTTCCCATGAAACGAGAAACATGCGTCCACGCAGCCATTCCCTGTCGGACTCCTCCGAGAAACCGGTCATCTGGACCGTCGCGATCTCCCGCCTGTCGGACTTGTTCCGCGACATCACGCTGGAATTCGATGACCGGGCCAGCATCGAACCTATCCAGTTCGGCTTCGAGGAAGCCGTGCGCCATATCCGCGAGCGCATGGAAAACGAGCGCTGCGACGCCGTCATCGCCGCGGGCTCGAACGCCGCCTACCTGAAGAGCCGGCTGTCGCTGCCTGTGGTGATTGCCAAGGCCAGCGGCTTTGACGTGATGCAGGCGCTGGCGCGCGCCCGCAAGATCACGGCCGATATCGGCATGATCAGCTACCAGGAAACCATGCCGGAGCTGAGCGAGTTCCAGGAAACCTTCGGCCTGAAGATCATGCAGCGCACCTATGCCACCGAGGAAGATGCGCGGGCGCAGATCAATGAAATGAAAGCCGCCGGCATCAAGGCCATCGTCGGTGCCGGACTCATCACCGACCTGGCCGAGGAGGCTGGCCTGGCCGGCGTGTTCGTTTATTCCGCGGCATCAATACGGCAGGCATTCGAGGATGCGCTGGAAATTGCGCGCTTCACCCACCTGGAAAGCGGGCGCTCCCGCACCAACCCGCTGGCCGATGCCCTGCGCGCCAAGCATGGCCTGAACGATCTTCGCGGCGAATCCGCCGCCATGCAGCGGGTGCGGCAGTCGATCGTGCTGTTCGCCAAGTCGCCGGCCACCGTGCTGATCCAGGGCGAGACTGGCACCGGAAAGGAACTGGTCGCCCAGGCGATCCACCGCGAGAGCCAGCGGGCACGGCAGCCTTTCGTCGCCATCAATTGCGGCGCGGTGGCGGAATCGCTGCTGGAGTCGGAGCTGTTCGGCTATGAGGAAGGCGCATTCACGGGTTCGCGCCGCGGCGGGCATGCCGGCCTGTTCGAGGCAGCCAATCGCGGCACGCTGTTCCTCGACGAGATCGGCGAGATGCCGCTGCCATTGCAGACGCGCCTGCTGCGGGTGCTCGAGGAACGCGAGGTGGTGCGCGTCGGCGGCACCCGGCCGATTCCGGTGAATGTGCGCATCATCAGCGCCACGCATTGCGATCTTGACCAGCGGGTACGGGATGGCCGCTTCCGGGCCGACCTCTTCTACCGGCTCGCGGTGCTGCGCCTGACCCTGCCGCCGCTGCGCGAGCGCAAGGAAGACCTTGTGGCGCTGGCGGAATGGGGCTTGAAGAACGCGCTGGCCGCCCTCGGAACGCGCCCGCATGCGAACCTGCATGCGGAACTGCTGGCCTGCGCTCCGCTGCTGGAAGGCTATGCATGGCCGGGGAACGTGCGGGAACTGCGAAACCTGATGGAGCGGCTGGCGCTGTTCCTTGCCGCCGAGCCATTGCAGGCGCTGTCGCCGGGGTTCGTCGCCGCCACGGCTCCCGAACTCGGTATGGCGGCCGTGCCCGGCCGGGCGAGCCTGGAAACGTCGAAGGAGCCGAAGGAGCAAAAGGAGCCGACGGACTCCCTGGCGCAGGTGCTGGCGCGCTTCAACGGCAATCGCGAAGCGGCGGCACGGCATCTGGGCATCAGCCGCACGACCTTGTGGCGAAAGCTCAACCGCGGCGAATAAGTCGTCGGCGAAGTGCAACCGTGCAACCGTGCAATCGTGCAACACGGATAACGGCACGTTGAACGGGCGGAAATACCCGCTCCGGGATATCATTGCCGCTGAATGTCTTCCGCCCTTTCTTTCATGCAAAACAAGTCCCGCCCCGACACCCCTTGTGTTGCCGTTTGTTCAACCACCTTCGATGATGTCTGCCGCGGCTGCGGCCGCACTGTGGCGGAGGTCGCCAACTGGGTGTTCATGACGGAAGAGGAAAAGGAAAAGGTCTGGATGCGCATCACCGCGGAGGGCTATCCGCGCCGCCAGTCGTGAATTCGTGATGCATCAACGGCTTGATCGATAATTGCCACCTATAGCTGCTTCCCCAGCAGCGACATCGCATGTTCGAACAGCTTTTCCTGCAGCGGCCGTGATTTCCATTCTTCCAGCGTGACGCGGCGGGAACGGGCCAGATCCTGCTCGAACTCCCTGCTCATCTCTTCCGCAAACTTCTTGTCGTAGATGTTGAGATTGGCCTCGTCATTGAGCCTGAAAGAACGGTTGTCGAAATTGGTCGAGCCGGTGGAGACGAGGTAACCGTCGACGATCATGATCTTGCAGTGAAACATCGTCGGCTGGTATTCATAGATCTCGATCCCCGCTTCCAGCAGTTCTCCCCAGCGTGCCCGCGACGCCCGGCGCACCACTTCGGTATCGATGTGTTCTCCCGGCGTGATGATGCGTATCTTCACGCCGCGCCTGGCGGCCGCGACGAGAGCCTGGATAGCCAGTTCATCAGGCACGAAATAGGAATTCGCCAGCAGGATGGTTTCGCGGGACGATGCGATCGAGAGCAGGTACATCAGGTGCATGCTTTCGCTGCCGCCGGTTGGTGAACTGCTGAACATCTGGGCCGGGATCGTCCCTGTAGGCTCGATATGCGGAAAGTATTCCGATGCATGCAGGACGCGGCCGTTGGCCTTGATCCAGTTATCGAGAAACACCGCCTGAAATTCCGACACGGCAGGCCCTTCGACGCGGAAATGCGAGTCGCGCCAGTGGTCCTTGTCCTCCGCGTTGCCGTCCCAATGATCGGCGATGCCGACGCCGCCGGTGAAGGCAACCTGTCCATCGACGATCAGCAGCTTGCGATGCGTGCGGTTGTTCATGCGCGTAAGGTTCGCCCAGTGCGGCTGATGATAGCGTTCGACTTCTACGCCGCTATCGCGCAGCAGGGCAAGCATGTCTTCATCCATCTTGGCGCTTCCGATCCAGTCAAGCAGCACATGCACTTTCACTCCCGAACGCGCGCGTTCGCTCAAGGCTTCGACGAAAGCCTTGCCGATATGGCCGGACCAGTAGATGTAGGTTTCGAAGGTGATGGTTTTCTTCGCGGAACGGATCGCCGCCAGCATCGAAGGAAAGATCTCGCGGCCGTTCTCCAGATGTTCAACCCGGTTGCCTTCCATGATGGTCGGGCCAAGCAGCACGCCCATCGAGCGCAGAAACTGCGGATCCGTAACCGCGTACAGGCTTTCGATCTGTGTCTCGATCTTCTTCTCACCCTCGTTGAGATTGGCAATGAGGATGGTGACGATGGCTGTGAGCGCGATCGCAATGATGATGTGGATTATGCTGAAATGCTTTTTCACCTGTCCGCCCCCTGATGGCGCGCAGGAATTGCCGCCGGCAGCGCTTGACCCCGTGCTGCCTGACACATTGCGCAGCACGGCATCCGCTATTGTTCCAATACAGCAAAAAGCTGTTCGGCTATGTTATTCCTTGCGTCAATGCGCGGTCTTGCGCTGGATAAAGCTTCATGCTGGTGCGTGCACCGGTCCAATAAGGAGCAGCGCACCGCAAAAGCGCAAAAGGCAAGGGAAAGCAAAGCGGGATGGGAAGACGGGGCGGCAGTGAGATGCGCCCCGCCCGGCAGGTCTGAATTGATCCGGATGCCGACGGCCGACGGGGACTTCGTTACTCGTCCTTTGCGCCGTCAATGCCCAGTTCGTGAATCTTCCTGGTGATGGTATTGCGCCCGATGCCAAGGCGGATCGCGGCATCGTTCTTGCGGCCATGCGTATGCTTCAGCGCCGTCTTGATCAGCGCGGATTCAAACTGGCGGCCGAGAGCATCCATGACTTCCGGCTGGCCCGCCGCCAGCATGCTGGCGGCTTCCGATTCGAGCAGGGCAATCCAGCCGGCCTTGTCCGCGCCGTTGCCGGCAACACCGGGTGCATGGCTATTGAGCGGATGGTGCATCGGCGCGGCAGGAACATAGGCGCCCGCACTGAATTGCGGACCGGTCGATGCGGAATCCGGGAGCGCCGCTGCGGGCAGCTGGGGCTGCGCAGGCATAGGCGTGGGGGGCATCGAAGGCGTTGAGGGCACCGAGGCGATGCCTGCCGTCAGCGGTGGCGGGACATATTCCTGTCCATGGGTAAGGTCATGCGGCAGATCCTTGATTTCCACCGTCTGCCCCGGCGCCATCACCGTGATCCAGTTGCACAGGTTTTCCAGCTGACGCACGTTGCCAGGCAGTTCCAGGCTGGAGAGGAATTGCATCGCGCTCTCCGACATGCGCTTGGCTTCGACGCCCAACTGCTTGGCGCTTTGCGCCAGGAAGTGGCGCGTCAAAAGGGGGATATCCTCGCGCCTCTCCCTCAAGCTGGGCAGGCGCAGCCGGATCACATTGAGGCGGTGATACAAGTCTTCCCGGAACAGCCCTTCCTTGACGCGCTGCTCCAGATTCTGGTGCGTGGCAGCGATGACGCGCACATTCGCTTTCAGCGGCTGATGCCCGCCGACGCGATAGAAATGCCCATCCGAGAGCACACGCAGCAGGCGTGTCTGCAGGTCGAAAGGCATGTCGCCGATTTCATCGAGGAACAGCGTGCCGTTTTCCGCCTGCTCGAAGCGCCCCCGCCGCGTTGCCTGCGCGCCGGTGAATGCGCCCCGCTCATGCCCGAACAGTTCGGATTCGAGCAGGTCTTTCGGAATGGCGGCGGTGTTGAGGGCGATATAGGGCTGCGCCGCGCGCGGACTGTGCTTGTGCAGCGCGCGTGCCACCAGTTCCTTGCCCGATCCCGATTCACCGGTGATCAGCACCGTCACATTCGATTGCGAAAGACGGCCGATGGCGCGGAACACATCCTGCATCGCGGGAGCCTGCCCGAGAATCTCGGGCGTTTCGGCCGACACCTGTTCGACGCCGGATTCGCGCAGGCTTTCTTCAAGTGCGCGGCGAATCAGCTCGACTGCCTTGTCGATGTCGAAAGGCTTGGCGAGATACTCGAAAGCACCGCCCTGAAAGGCGGCGACGGCGGAGTCCAGATCGGAGAACGCGGTGATGACGATGACAGGCAGCCCCGGATACTTGGCCTTGACTGCCTGGAGCAGTTCAAGGCCCGATTCCCCCGGCATGCGGATATCGGAAACCAGGACCTGCGGCACGCTGGTCTGCAGGGCGTCGAGCGCCTCCCGCGCATTGGGAAAACTTTTGGTAGCGAGATTTTCGCGGGCGAGGGCCTTCTCCAGCACCCAGCGAATTGATTCATCGTCGTCGACAATCCAGATTGGCTTCATATAGTCTTATGCGTTTCGCATGGCAAGGCATTAATCAAAGCCGGCCCCGATCATTCGGACTCAAGGCAACGGTATCAAAATCCTGAAGTCGGTGCATCCCGGTTTGCTTGTGCATTCGATCACTCCCATGTGCTGCTGAACGAATGTCTGCGCAAGCGTCAGACCCAATCCGCTTCCGCCCTCTCGTCCCGATACCAGCGGATAAAAGATGCGGTCCTGGATATCCGGCGGGATGCCCGGTCCATTGTCGATAATATGCAAGTCTAATGCCAGCCTGTAACGAATCTTCGCGAGCGTCACCTGCCGCGCCACCCGGGTCTGCAATGTGATCTGCGCACCGCCGTCCCTGATCTGCTGCGACAGGGCCTGCGCCGCATTGTGCGTGATGTTCAGCACGGCCTGGATCAGCTGCTCCTTGTCACCGCGGAATTCCGGCACCGACAGATCGTAATCGCGCTTGATGGTCAGGCCCTGCGGGAATTCGGCCACGATCAGGCTGCGCACCCGCTCGCAGACTTCATGGATGTTCACATCGCCGACGATATGCGGCCGCCTGTGCGGCGCCAGCAGGCGATCGACCAGTGTCTGCAGTCGATCGGCTTCCTTGATGATCACCTGCGTGTATTCGCGCAGCTCCTTCAACTGCCGCTCCGGCAGCTCGAATTCCAGCAACTGGGCCGCGCCCCGGATGCCGCCGAGCGGGTTCTTGATTTCATGCGCCAGATTGCGGATGAGCTCCTTGTTCGCCTGGCTCTGGTCGAGCAGCCGCTCTTCGCGGTCGAGCTTGAGCTGCTGAACGTTTTCCCGCAGCTCGATGAGCACCGGCATCTCGGGATTGTCGACAGCGGTGACAATCACATGCACCTGCAGGGCTTCGCGCCCCGCACGCTCCAGGGTCAGATCCAGACGCTTGTCGGCGAAACGATGCTGGACAGCTTCTTCGAAAACCTCGGCGAGATGATCGCCGTTCAGAAAAAGATCGCCAAGCCGTTGCGACATCAGCGCCTTGACCGAACTTTCAAACAGATTTTCGGCAGCGGCATTGGCATAGACAATACGGCTACCGGGATCGAGGATGATGACTGCCGACGACAGCAGTTCAAGTCCTTCGAGTGAATTGCGGGGAGTGGATTTGGGAGTCATTTAAAAATTAAGGGCTGCATCAGCAGCCCTTGTCATGCAAACACCATACCTGAAGAACCCTTTGCTGCGGTGAAGCAGCGGCGATCGCTATTTCAGGTTGCCAATCTCACGCCGAAGCGCTTCGATATTCTTTTCCGTGCGGCCGATATCTTCCTTCATCGCCGCAACCCGCTCCTGATACCTGGCGAAGTTGCGCTCGTCGCCGCGGCGCTCCGGCTCGCCATTGTTGAAGTCCTTCTTCAGACTGGCAAGCTTCTGTTCTTCGCTGCGCATTTCGTCGAGCAGGATCTGGCGGCGGTCATTATCCCGGGTTTTCTGGGTATCGCTGTCGACGCGCGGAAAGTCGGACGGCGAGTTGGACGGCTTGGCTGCTGCCGTCGTCTGCACCACAGGCTTGCGCGCCGCCGAGGGCGGTGCAGGAATCATCGTAATCCCTGGCAGATCGATTTTCTTGCAGCCCTTGGTCAGGCCGGTGTTCTTGTATTCCTTCTTGCCGGTTTCATCAACGCAGAGAAAGACTTCGCTTTGTGCCGCCGTATGTCCGGAAATGCCTGCAAACAGCAGCAGGCCTAAAAATTGTTGTTTCATAATCTTTCTGTATAAGAACAGTAAAGGCAGGAGTAAGTTTAGTATGAGAAACACGCCTTTACAAACGTTCGATTCAGAACCTCTTATAGCACAACAGTTCCTGGAAACAAAAAAGGGAAGGCCTAAGCCTTCCCTTTCATACAACACTTACCGCTGACATTTGCAGCGCCCGCCGAACTCACGGCGTTGCAATCAGCGTGGCTGATTACAGCGAGTAGTACATGTCGAACTCGATCGGATGAGTCGTCATGCGGAAGCGCTGGACTTCCTGCATCTTCAGCTCCATGTAAGCGTCGATCATGGTGTCGCTGAATACGCCGCCGCGTGTCAGGAACTCGCGGTCCTTGTCGAGATACTCGAGCGCCTGTTCGAGCGACGAGCAGACGGTCGGGATCAGCTTGTCTTCTTCCGGCGGCAGATGGTACAGATCCTTCGATGCTGCCTCGCCCGGATGAATCTTGTTCTGAACGCCGTCCAGACCGGCCATCATCAGTGCGGAGAAGCAGAGGTACGGGTTCGACAGCGGATCCGGGAAGCGCGCTTCCACGCGGCGGCCCTTCGGATTTGCGACGTGCGGAATACGGATGGAAGCGGAGCGGTTCTTGGCCGAGTAAGCCAGCTTGACCGGTGCTTCAAAACCAGGAACCAGACGCTTGTAGGAGTTGGTGCCCGGGTTGGTGATCGCGTTCAGCGCACGTGCATGCTTGATGATGCCGCCGATGTAGTACAGCGCGAAATCGGACAGGCCGGCATAGCCGTCGCCTGCGAACAGGTTCTGGCCGTCTTTCCAGATCGACTGGTGAACGTGCATGCCCGAACCGTTGTCGCCAACCAGCGGCTTCGGCATGAAGGTTGCGGTCTTGCCGTAGGTGTGGGCGACATTCCAGATCACGTACTTCATGTTCTGCGTCCAGTCGGCACGCTCGACCAGCGTCGAGAACTTCGTACCCAGTTCATTCTGGCCTGCGCCTGCGACTTCGTGATGGTGAACTTCGACCGGGATGCCCATGGCTTCGAGAATCAGGGACATTTCCGAGCGCATGTCCTGGAAGCTGTCGACCGGGGGAACCGGGAAGTAGCCGCCCTTGACGGTCGGGCGATGGCCGGTATTGCCGCCTTCGAGATCCTTGCCTGTGCTCCATGACGCTTCTTCGGAATTGATCTTGACGAAGCAGCCGGACATGTCAACTTTCCAGCGGACGCTGTCGAAGATGAAGAACTCGGGTTCCGGGCCGAAGTAGGCGGTGTCGCCGAGGCCGGAAGACTTCAGATAGGCCTCAGCGCGCTTGGCGATGGAGCGCGGATCGCGGTCATAGCCCTTGCCGTCTGCGGGTTCGATGACGTCACACTGCATGAACAGCGTGGTCTCTTCCATGAAGGGATCGATGTTGGCTGTGTTCGGATCGGGAATCAGCAGCATGTCAGAAGCTTCGATACCCTTCCAGCCGGCGATGGAGGAACCGTCGAATGCATGGCCTGCTTCGAATTTGTCCATACCGAACTGGGAAACGGGAACAGTAACGTGCTGCTCCTTGCCTCGGGTGTCTGCAAAACGAAAATCAACGAACTTGACTTCGTTGTCTTTCGCCATCTTCAAGACCTCTGCGGCCGTACGTGCCATGCGAATCTCCTAAAATGAGCTAATTGATGCGGTGGTTATGCAATTGGGTTGAGCCGATTGAGCCGACTGTGTTCACCGTAACGCGAAGGCCGCGGCACACATCGAAGTGGGACCAGAACTCAGCCCGCAATGATAGCAGATTCCATGCCATCAACTTGAGAAATCACAAACCCGCCGCACCCGCATGAAGCAGGCTAAATAGCGAAAATAGTGCGCATTTGTAAGCTTTTTCCCAACAAAAACGCAGCAACGCAACTCACCAAAAAAGTGCAGCTCAAGGTTATCGCACCACATTGGTGATCTACGATTTTCACGCTCGATTTTTTGCACATTATTGGTGCGTCGTTTGATCGGTCCGACGGCGGCTTGATTGGCTAAAATAGCAAACATTCCTTTCTACTATTTAGGCCGAACATCATGGATATCCTCACGCAAGCCCGCGAACGCGGGCAGGAAAATACTTTGCCATATGCCGGTGCGGTCACGCCGGCGGAAGCATACGAGCTGCTGCGCTCCGATCCAACAGTGAAGCTCATTGACGTACGCACGAATGCGGAACGCGACTGGGTGGGACGGGTAGCGATTCCGGAAACCCAGCATGCGGCCGTCCAATGGAATACCTATCCCGGCAGTGTGCAGAACCCCGCGTTTCTGGAAGAGCTGTCCCGGGTCGCCGACAAGGAGGAAGTACTGCTCTTTCTATGCCGCTCGGGAGTGCGTTCGCGCCATGCCGCGAAGCTGGCCACTGAAAACGGCTATGCCCACTGCTTCGACATTCTTGAAGGATTCGAAGGCGACAAGGATGCGGATGGACACCGCAAGACCGTCGGCGGCTGGTGCAAGGCGGGCCTGCCCTGGACGGGCGCCTGAGTAGCGCCGGCCCGGCCCGCGTGCCGATTGGACGGCGCTCAGGAAACGGCCGCCTTTTCCATCAGGGCGACAATGCGCCGCCGGACAAAGTTGATATGGCTGCGCAGGCCATAGAGTTCGTCGGCAAAGGACAGCGGAATTGAAATCCGGTTGACGCGCTCCTCGATGTCGTTGAGGCGCTGCAGTTGCGCCGGATAGACCTGTGCATGCTTTTCCCGCGGCACGTCCTCGATTTCCTGTTCCACCGCGCGCAACTGTCCGTACCAGCGATAGACGCGCGACCGCACTTTCCACACATACAGGGGCGGGATGATGCGAGACAGCGGAAGAATCAGCGCTCCCAGGGCCACCACCACCACCCACATCCGCTCCAGGAAGTTCGCCAGCCAGAATGGAAGATAGCGCTGCAGCAGCGGCGAGCCGGTCTTATAGTATTTCTCGGCCGCCGGGGATACCGGAATCTCCGTATAACTAGCTGTGGGAAATTCTCCTTTCCGGTTGAACCAGCCGGCATTGCCGTGAATGCTCGTCGCCGCCTGCACGAACAGATTGACCAGGGCGGGATGCAGGTCTTCACGCGCAACCAGGGTTGCCGTCGGAGCAATCAGGTGATAGTCCTTGGGCGGGAGGTCGCGCCCGAGGTCCACGATGCCTCTTGGCAGAACGACATGCGAGAGAAACGGGAAGCGGCGCGTGTAAGCCTCCGCCTGCGAGAAATCGAACAGTTTGATGCCGGGCGTCTGCAACAGCATCTGGATGAGCGGAGCATCCGGGGCCGAGCTGAATACCAGGCCATCGATGCGGCCGGCCAGCAGCTCCACGGTGGCCGGAGTGTTCTCGAGCATGCCCAGACGAACGTCGCCGGCCTCCATGCCGTTCACCGACAGGATCTTCCTGAAGAGATCGGGTACGCCGGTGCCCTCCGGACCGACATTGATTTTCAGGCCCTTTAGCTGGGTGAGCTGATGAACATTCTTGGCACTGCGGATGAACAGCCATACCGGCTCGGTGAACAGGCTGCCGAGTGAAACCAGACCGCTGCGTTCGGCGGCCTCATGCTCCGTGGATCCGCTCTGAACGAAAGCAATGTCCACATCCGATGAGGGATCATTCAGCCGCTGCAGATTTTCCAGCGATCCGAGCGAGGACTTCTGCACAACGCGAATGTCATATCGCGCGAGCGCGCCCGCGTACTTCTTCCCCAGGGTTTCATAAGCGCTATTGTCCTGTCCCGTCGACAAGGTAACCATGGTCGGCGGTGACGGATCAACCAGCCAGTAGGCAAGCAGGCAGGTTGCGAGGACGGCAATTGCCGCAGGGCCGGCTGCAATCAGAAAATCGCGCAATGAGAAACGCGTGAACTTGAGCATCTTGGGCATGCGTGATCGGAAGGATTTCATGGAGCGACACCATGCCAAGAAACCCCTTCCGGCGCAAGCACCGGAACGTGCAGTTACCTCTCAGGCACCCTTTCCCTTTCGCTGTTGCGAGACCGGCATTGTCCGAACGCCGGGCGAAGATTAGTGATAGTTCGCGGATGAGCGATTGCCATGCGACGAGTGCGGGCTGCTTCGCCCCTGTCGCCCCTTCGCCGCGCCGGACGTCTCGGACAGGCATTGTGCCGCGATGGAAAACCAGTCCTCCACGGTGAGCATGCGGCGTGCCATCGGCAGCAGTTCGCGTTCTTCACGGTCAAGGCGAAGGAAGGCATGCCGGCAGTACAACTCCAGCGAGTTGCAAACCTCGCCTGCCCTCGCCATTCCGTGGTCGAAGGAAGTGGACAGGTGTTCGCCTGCCGCTCGCAGGATGCCTGAGGCTTTTGCGCCCAGCATTTCGAGTTCGACGACCAGCAATTCAGCCTCGCGGCCGAAGCGGCGCAAGGTCGGCATCAGATAACGCTCGATCTTGCGGCTACGGCAGAATTGGTCAAAATGCATCAGCCTGTTGAAGGCAGCATCAAGAATGGCAAAGTCAAGCCGCTGCAATCCCTTCCAGGCTGATTCCATCTGCTGCTGCATCCGTCCAAGCATATGGCGTGCTTTGTCCTGTTCGGCAGCGATAGCGATGATGGAATAGGTTGCGGTCAGCATGAGCACCTCTATAAGGTCAAGCGGAAAAGATCTGCACTTCTAGCAATAAGAGTGCCGACTGGATTCTCGATTCAAGAAACTTGATATAAAGAGCGCGCCATCAAACATCAGGCTCATTGGATGCGGCAGTAAAATTACGGGCGACGACTGGCGGTGCACAATGGTTTTCGTTCCGCGCGCGGGTCACGCAGCCGCGCCGCAAGCATGTGGCTAACTGATGCACTGACGATGTTCCACCGGATAAATGCAGGAAGTTTTCACGAAAACAAGACACAGCGAAGTCGCCTTGGAAAGCGTGCGGTGAGTATAGGGGCCTACTCTTGCCCTTGTTTGATATGGGACAAATTGTGCGGCAAGTTGAGGCGATCTATCAGCATATTCCATTCATCAACTGCTATCTGAAGTGAAAGTATTCAACGGCGACGCAGGAGCAGTTGTGCCTGCAGATTCAGAATGGTTTTCCGCTTTGCGGTTCTCAAAAATGAAAAAGCCGGCGATACGCCTGGTATCGCCGGCCCTGATCTCGCGAACCGGTTCCGGGCAGGATCAGCCCACTTTCACCGCATGCTCGCGGGTTGCATGAAAAGTCAGTTGCGGCCAGCGCTCCTGCGTCAGCTTGAGGTTGACGCCTGATGTCGCAAGATAGGCCATATTGTTGGCGGCATCGTAGGCGATATTGGCGCCCGCCGAAGATTTCTCGAAATCGGCAAGGGCCTTCTTGTCATCGCTCGAGATCCAGCGCGCGCTGCTGATGCTGGTACCTTCAAATACCGCATCGACGCCGTATTCGTTCAGCAGGCGGCTGGCAACGACTTCGAACTGCAGCACGCCGACCGCTCCCAGAATCAGGTCGCCGCCATGCACCGGCTTGAACACCTGCACCGCACCTTCCTCGCCCAGTTGCTGCAAGCCTTTGTGCAGCTGCTTGATCTTGAGCGGATTGCGGATGCGCACCATGCGGAAGAAATCCGGCGCGAAATACGGAATGCCGGTGAATTGCAGCAGTTCGCCTTCGGAAAAGCTGTCGCCGATCTGCATGTTCCCGTGGTTGGGCAAGCCGATAATGTCGCCGGCATAGGCTTCTTCCACCTGCTCCCGGCTCGACGCCATGAAAGTCACCACGCTGGATACCTTGATCTCGCGGTTCAGGCGCAGATGTTTTACCTTCATGCCGCGCTCGAAACGCCCCGAACACACTCGCAGGAAGGCGATGCGGTCGCGGTGCGCCGGATCCATGTTGGCCTGGATCTTGAACACGAAGCCCGAGAACGGCGCTTCCACCGGCTTGACGGAGCGCACCGAGGCATCGCGTTCGCGAGGCGCCGGCGCCCAGTCGAGCAATGCATTGAGGATTTCCCGCACGCCGAAATTGTTGATCGCCGAACCGAAGAACACCGGCGTCTGCGTACCGGCCAGGAAGGCTTCCAGGTCGAACGGATGGGAGGCCCCATGCACCAGCTCGACTTCCATTTTCAGCTGCTCGATTTCAAGCGGGAACATCTCCGACAGGCGCGGATTGTCGATGCCCTTGATCACTTCGAATTCCTGGTCGGCGCGTTCCTCGCCGGCCTTGAACAGCAGAATTTCGTCGCGCAGAAGATGATAGACGCCGCGGAAATTCTTGCCCATGCCGATCGGCCAGGTAACCGGCGCGCATTGGATCTTCAATACCGATTCGACTTCGTCCAGCAGTTCCAGCGGGTCGCGCGTCTCGCGGTCCATCTTGTTCATGAAGGTCAGGATCGGCGTGGCGCGCATGCGGCAGACGTTGAGCAGCTTGATGGTCTGCTCCTCCACGCCCTTTGCCGCGTCGATCACCATCAATGCCGAGTCTACCGCCGTGAGCACGCGATAGGTATCTTCGGAAAAGTCCTGGTGGCCGGGAGTGTCGAGCAGGTTGACCACATGGTCGCGATATTCGAACTGCATCACCGAGCTGGCTACCGAAATGCCGCGCTGCTTCTCGATCTCCATCCAGTCGGAGGTCGCATGCCGACCGCTCTTGCGCGCCTTGACCGTGCCGGCAAGCTGAATCGCGCCGGAAAACAGCAGCAGTTTTTCGGTCAGTGTGGTCTTGCCCGCATCCGGGTGGGAAATAATGCCGAAGGTGCGCCGGCGCGCGACTTCGCGCGCGATCAGCTCGGTGGGAACCTTCCTGGTGTCGGCAGTGCTGTCGACCGCATCGGTCGAGGGAATCTCTGGTACTGAGGCCATGTTTCGGCTTTTAAAAAACGGGTTTTGAAGCTTGCCTGCCACGGTGGCAGCAGGTTTGCGGATACTTGGTCTGGCGGGCCGACGGCTCGTCAGGCCTTGATGAAATGCTCGCGGTAATAACGCAGTTCCTCGATCGATTCGATGATATCGGCCAGCGCGGTATGCTTCTGGTGTTTCTTGAATCCGGAGGAAATCTCCGGTTTCCAGCGGCGGCAGAGTTCCTTCAGTGTCGACACGTCCAGATTGCGGTAATGGAAGAAAGCTTCCAGCTTGGGCATGCCGCGCACCATGAAACGGCGATCCTGGCAGATGGAATTGCCGCACATCGGCGATTTTCCTGCCGGAACATATTTCTTGAGGAAATCGATCAGCGCCGTTTCCGCCTCCGCTTCGCTCACCGTCGAAGCCTTGACGCGGTCGATCAGGCCGGAACGTCCATGGGTGCCCTTGTTCCAGGCATCCATCTTGTCGAGTACCTCATCGGGTTGATGAATTGCAAACACCGGCCCCTCGGCAAGAACATTCAGCTGCGCATCGGTTACCACGCAGGCCACTTCGATGATGCGGTCGCTGTCCGGGTCCAGCCCGGTCATTTCCATATCGACCCAGACCAGATTGAACTCATTGGGACGGACGGGCGCCGGCGCGGCATTTGTTTCAATAGCTTGTGACATAATCTAAATCCTCAGTAATTCGCCATTTTCTCACAGGCACAGCATGTCTTCACTCGTGTTTTCGGTATTGTTCGTCGGCTTTCTGGTTGTGACGCTGATCGTCCGCTTCTGGCTCGGTTCCCGTCATATTCGCCATGTGCTTGCCCATCGCGGCGCCGTGCCGGCGGAATTCGCCGAGAAAATTCCATTGTATGCACACCAGAAAGCCGCGGACTATACCGTGGCACGGACCAAGCTGAGTCTTGTCACGCTGCTGGTGAATGCTGCCGTCCTGGTAGGCTTCACCCTGCTCGGCGGCCTGCAATGGCTGTCGGTGGCGCTGTTCAACCTCACCGGCCCCGGCATGCTGCATCAGCTTGCCCTGCTGGCTGCATTTGCCGCCATTTCAGGCTTGGTGGACTTGCCGTTCGACTACTACCGGCAGTTCGTGCTGGAAGCCAGGTTCGGTTTCAACAAAATGACGCTCGGCCTGTTCATTTCCGACATGGTCAAGAACACGCTGGTCGGCATCATCGTCGGACTGCCGCTGATCTGGGTGATCCTGAGCCTGATGGACAAGGCGGGCAGCCTGTGGTGGTTCTATGCATGGCTGGTGTGGAGCGGTTTCCAATTGCTGATGCTGGTCTTGTATCCGACCGTCATTGCGCCGCTGTTCAACAAGTTCACCCCGCTGCAGGACGAAAGCCTGCGCTCCCGCATCGAGAACCTCATGCAGCGCGTCGGCTTCGCCTCCAAGGGTCTGTTCGTGATGGACGGCTCCAAGCGCAGCGCGCATGGCAATGCCTATTTCTCCGGTTTCGGCGCCGCCAAGCGGATCGTCTTCTTCGACACGCTGCTGGCGCGCCTGGGACCGCAGGAAATCGAAGCCGTGCTCGCGCATGAACTCGGCCATTTCAAGCTCAAGCACATCATCAAGCGCATCGCCGTGATGTTCGGCGTATCGCTCGGCCTGCTGGCGCTGCTGGGTTACCTGAAAACCCAGGCCTGGTTCTACACCGGCCTGGGAGTCGATCCGATGCTGCTGACCAGCAACGACGCCATGGCGCTGGTCCTGTTCATGCTGGCATTGCCGGTCTTCACCTTCCTGCTGTCGCCGCTGACCTCGATCACCTCCCGCAAGCATGAATTCGAAGCCGACGCCTTCGCCGCGAAACATACCAATGCGCAGGACCTGGTTTCGGCGCTGGTCAAGCTGTATGAAGACAATGCCTCGACCCTGACGCCCGACCCCCTGCATTCCGCCTTCTACGATTCGCATCCGCCTGCCAGCATCCGGATTCACCATCTTCTCGGCAGCCGGTAGAGCGACAGACATGACAGGACAGCAAGGAACCGTCATCGCGGCGCACGGCAGGCATTACCTGGTGCAGGCCGGCGAAGAGAAATTGCAATGCGTCACTCGCGGCAAGAAAAGCGATGTCGCGACCGGCGACATTGTCCACTGGAAGCGGACTTCGCCCGATCAGGGCGTCATTGAATCGATCGCCGAACGCAAGACCCTGCTCTATCGCTCGGACCAGTACAAATCGAAGCTGCTTGCCGCCAACGTCACCCAGCTGTTCATCGTGGTGGCAACACAGCCCGGATTCTCCGACGACCTGGTTTCACGCTCCCTGGTCGCGGCCGAAGCCGGAGGAATCGCCGCCCATATCATTCTCAACAAGGTGGATATCGAAGAACTGCTGCCGTCGACGCGGGAGCGGCTCGCTCTTTACCGCGGGCTCGGCTATCCGATCCATGAAGTCTCCGCCAAGAGCATGCCGGAACAGACCAAGGCGCTGCTGCAGCCGCTGATGCAGGGCCAGTCGAGCATCCTGATCGGACAGTCGGGCATGGGCAAGTCGTCGCTGATCAATCTGCTGGTGCCGGACGCCGAACTGGCCACCCGCGAAATCTCGGCGGCCCTCGATTCCGGCAAGCACACGACCACCTTCACCCGCCTGTTCCTGACCGGGCAGGATACGGCCATCA
Organism: Noviherbaspirillum aerium; assembly: GCF_008929045.1. Classification (GTDB taxonomy): domain Bacteria; phylum Pseudomonadota; class Gammaproteobacteria; order Burkholderiales; family Burkholderiaceae_D; genus Noviherbaspirillum; species Noviherbaspirillum aerium. Next base: position 301,055 of record NZ_VFAH01000003.1, read on the forward strand.
TCGATTCGCCGGGTTTCCAGGAGTTCGGCCTCTATCACCTTACCGAAGGCATGCTGGAACGTGCCTTCCGGGAATTCGGTCCGCACCTGGGAAATTGCAAGTTCTACAACTGCCATCATCTGACGGAGCCGGGCTGCGCCGTGCTCGGCGCGGTCGAGGCCGGCGAGATCGCACCGATCCGGCATGCGCTCTACCAGCAACTGGTGCATGAATCCTCGCAAAAGCTCTACTAGGGCCTGCAAGCGGTTATCTTTTCGATACAAAATCTCTTATAATTGAACGGGTTACAACAATCCGGCGGCAAGAGCCAACCCAGCACTTGCCGCCGTTTTCATTTATGTCCATCAAACACTTCCTGCAGTTTTCTGACTTTACGCTTGATGAATTCGAGTATGTGATCGAACGTGCGCGCATCATCAAGCAGAAGTTCAAGAACTATGAGCCGTACCATCCGCTGGTCGATCGCACGCTGGTCATGGTGTTCGAAAAGAACTCGACGCGCACCCGCCTCTCCTTCGAGGCCGGCATGCACCAGCTCGGCGGCGCGGCGATCTACCTGAACACGCGCGACAGCCAGCTCGGTCGCGGCGAACCGGTGGAAGATGCGGCGCAGGTCATGTCCCGCATGTGCGACATCATCATGGTCCGCACTTTCGGCCAGGACATCATCGAGCGCTTTGCCAGCCATTCGCGCGTGCCTGTCATCAACGGGCTGACCAATGAACACCATCCCTGCCAGGTACTGGCCGACGTCTTCACCTACATCGAGCATCGCGGCTCCATCAAGGGCAAGACCGTGGCCTGGATCGGCGACGCCAACAACATGCTTTACTCCTGGCTGCAGGCGGCCCAGGTATTTGGCTTCCACGTGAGCGTATCCACGCCCAAGGGCTATGAAATCAACCCGGACCTGGTTGCGCCCGGCAACGGCAACTACACCGTCTTCGCCGATCCTTCCGATGCCTGCGGCGGCGCGGATCTCGTCACGACCGACGTGTGGACCAGCATGGGCTACGAAGAAGAGAACGCGGCACGGCTGAAGGCCTTTGACGGCTGGATCGTCGACGGCGAGAAAATGAAGCGCGCCAACGCCGACGCCCTCTTCATGCATTGCCTGCCGGCGCACCGGGGCGAGGAAGTCGCCGCCGAAGTGATCGACGGCCCGCAGTCAGTCGTGTGGGACGAAGCCGAGAACCGCCTGCATGTGCAGAAGGCATTGCTCGAATATCTGGTCGTGGGCAGGCTCGCCTGATTGTCGTCCCGGACAGCCCAGTGTTCCATTATCTTATCCATCATCCCAGTTTCATCTAGCGAAGCAGAAATCATGTCGACCATACTTCAGTCCGTACCCGCCAATCAGAAAGTGGGCATCGCCTTTTCCGGCGGCCTCGATACCAGCGCAGCCTTGCACTGGATGCGCCAGAAAGGCGCGATTCCCTACGCCTACACCGCCAACCTGGGCCAGCCGGACGAGCCTGACTATGACGCCATTCCGAAAAAGGCAAAGCTGTACGGCGCCGAGCAGGCACGCCTGATCGATTGCCGCGAACAGCTGGTGGCCGAAGGCATCGCCGCGCTGCAAAGCGGCGCCTTCCATATTTCGACCGCAGGCATCACCTACTTCAATACGACACCGCTCGGCCGCGCGGTGACCGGCACCATGCTGGTCGCGGCGATGCAGGAAGACCAGGTCGACATCTGGGGCGACGGCAGCACCTTCAAGGGCAATGACATCGAGCGCTTCTATCGCTACGGCCTGCTGGTCAATCCGGCATTGCGCATCTACAAGCCCTGGCTCGATGACCGCTTCATCCAGGAGCTCGGCGGCCGCAAGGAAATGTCGGAATTCCTGATCAAGTCCGGCTTCGACTACAAGATGTCGGTGGAAAAGGCTTATTCGACCGACTCCAACATGCTGGGCGCGACACACGAGGCGAAGGACCTGGAACACCTCAACAGCGGCATGAAAATCGTCGAGCCGATCATGGGCGTCGCCTTTTGGCGCGACGACGTCGAAGTCAAGCGCGAGGAAGTCAGCGTCCGCTTCGAGGAAGGACGCCCGGTTGCCCTGAACGGCATCACCTTCTCGAACCCGGTCGACCTGATGATGGAAGCGAACCGCATCGGCGGCCGCCACGGCCTGGGCATGAGCGACCAGATCGAGAACCGCATCATCGAAGCCAAGAGCCGCGGCATCTATGAAGCTCCCGGCCTGGCACTTCTGTTCATTGCCTACGAGCGCCTCGTGACCGGCATCCACAACGAAGACACGATTGAGCAATACCGCGACAACGGCCGCAAGCTCGGCCGCCTGCTGTATCAGGGCCGCTGGTTCGATCCCCAGGCAATCATGCTGCGCGAAGCCTCGCAGCGCTGGGTAGCACGTGCGATTACCGGCGAAGTCACGCTGGAACTGCGCCGCGGCAACGACTACTCGATCCTCAACACGGAGTCGGCCAACCTGACCTACAAGCCGGAGCGCCTGACGATGGAAAAAGGCGAAGGCGCCTTCACGCCGCAGGACCGTATCGGCCAGCTGACCATGCGCAACCTCGACATCACCGATACGCGCGACAAGCTGGGCATCTACAGCAATGCCGGCCTGCTGGGCTCGAACTCTTCCGTCGGCCTGCCGCGCCTCGGCAAGGACAGCGGCGAATAACGATCATCCTTACAGATACCACCATGACCACACAATTCGACAACGTCTCCGTCGTCAAGAAAGCCAATCTCTATTTCGACGGCAAATGCGTTTCCCATACCGTGCTGTTCGCGGACGGCACCCGGAAAACCATCGGCGTGATCTTTCCCTCGTCGCTGACCTTCAACACCGGCGCCCCCGAAATCATGGAACTGAATGCCGGCAAGTGCCGCATCCGGCTGAAGGGAGAAGAAGCATGGAACACCTATGAAGGCGGCCAGAGCTTCAACGTGCCCGGCAACTCCAGCTTCGACATCGAGACCCTGGAAACACTCGACTACGTCTGCCACTTCGTCGCAGCCTGAATTGAGCACCTTGAAGTAGAAAAGTAAAAAGGCGATCGATTGATCGCCTTTTTTGTTGCCTGTGTTCTCCCGGAAGTGCTACACGAAAACCGGTTCAGGTTCGAGCGCCACGCCGAATTTCTCCTGCACGTCGGCTTGTATCGCCGCCGCCAGCGCCGCGATGTCACTGCCTTTGGCGCCGCCCCGGTTGACCAGCACCAGCGCCTGTTTCTCATAGACGCCGGCTGCACCAAGGTTCCTGCCCTTCCAACCGGCCCGGTCGATGAGCCAGCCGGCCGCAAGCTTGTAGCTGCCGTCCGCCTGCGCATAGCTGACCAGGTCAGGACAACGTGCCAGCAGCACATCGCGTGCCGCTTGCGACACGACGGGATTCTTGAAGAAGCTGCCGGCGTTGCCGATCACCGCAGGATCCGGCAGCTTGCGCGTGCGGATGGCAATGATGGCGTCGCTGATCTGCCGCGCGGAAGGAGAATCAATGCCGGCGGCAGCCAGTTCCTGCGTGACGTCGGCATATTTCATATTCGCCTGCCAATGCCTGGGCAATGCAAATGTCACATCGAGAATGACGGCTCGATCCCGCAACGCATGCTTGAAGATGCTGTCGCGGTAACCGAATCGGCAGGCATTCCGGTCGAGGCTGAAAGTCTTGCGATCGACCATGTCGTAGGCCGTCAGTGAAAAGAAACGGTCCTTGAGCTCAACGCCGTAGGCGCCGATATTCTGAATCGGCGCTGCGCCCACGCTCCCCGGAATCAGTGACAGGTTTTCAAGCCCGGGGAAACCATGTTCCAGCGTCCACAAGACAAAACGATGCCAGTTCTCTCCTGCAGCCGCCCTGATGTAAAAAACCTCATCGTCTTCGCCGACGAGTTCGATGCCGCTGGTCGCCATGTGCAACACCAGGCCCTGGAAATCGCCGGTCAGCAGCAGGTTGCTGCCACCGCCAAGGACGAGACGCGGCAAGTTTGCCAATGAGGCATCACGCGAAATCTTCTCAAGCATCGATGCCGAAGTGAGTTTCAAATACGCCGCTGCACTGGCGTCAATGCCGAAGGTATTGAGACCGCGAAGCGGAAAATTGCGCTGGATCGAAGTGTCTGAAGTGTCTGCATTCATAGGGCTGGCATTATAGAGGGTGCATAATCTAGCCACCCGATTTTTTGTCGGCTAGAATGGCCCGGTGTTTTCAGCATGACAAGCCTGAAAAGAACAAGAATATTCAGGCATGTTTCCCCAATCAATATCGCAAGAGAGAATTGCCATGCCATCTTTTGACGTCGTATCCGAAGCCAATATTGTTGAAGTGAAAAATGCAGTCGACCAGTCGAACAAGGAAATCACGACCCGGTTCGACTTCAAGGGCAGCGACGCCCGTGTCGAACAGAAGGAACGGGAACTGACCGCTTATGCCGACAGCGAATTCCAGCTAGGTCAGGTGCGCGACGTCCTGACCGGAAAGATGGTCAAGCGCAATGTCGACGTGCGTTTCCTCGACCTCGGCAAGATCGAAAAGATCGGCGGCGACAAGGTCAAGCAAGTCATCAAGATCCGCAACGGCATCGAGTCCGACATGGCCAAGAAGATCGTCCGCATCGTCAAGGACAGCAAGATGAAGGTCCAGGCCAGCATCCAGGGTGACGCGGTGCGCATCACCGGCGCCAAGCGCGATGACCTGCAGTCTGCCATCGCCATGCTGCGCAAGGAAGTGACGGACCTGCCGCTGGAATTCAACAACTTCCGCGACTGATCACGGATCGCCATCACCGTGCGACTGCCCTCGGGCAGCCGCATTCAGCGACAGGCCAAGCCGATTCCATTTTCCCTGCCAAGTTCCGATATCCGACATCATGCGCGCCTTCCTCATCACCGCAAGCCTGCTTTCCTGCGTAATCTCGGCGCAGGCCGCGGATGTCAGCGTTGTCGGACTGTTTCCCGGGAAAGCGGTGCTGGTGATTGACGGCGGCTCCCCCAAGACCTATGCGGTCGGCGCCACCATCGTGGACGGCATGAAGCTGATAGCCGCGAGCGACTCCAGCGCGACCATCGAAAGCAACGGCAGGCGCCAGACCATTGCCATTGGCGACCATGTCAGCCGTACACCGGCCTCTGCCGGCCGGTCCAGCACCACCTTGCAGGCGGACAGCCGCGGACATTACATGGTGCAGGGACAGATCAATGGCGGCAGCGTACGCATGCTGCTCGATACGGGAGCCACCCTGATCGCGCTGCCGGCGTCGGAAGCGGTACGTCTCGGGATCGATTACCGCAAGGGCCAGGTCGGATACCTGAGCACCGCGAACGGGACGGTGCCTGCATATCATGTCAAGCTCAATACCGTGAAGGTCGGCGACATTGAACTCAACCAGGTGGATGCGGTTGTGCAGGAACAAGGGTTGCCGCTCATCCTGCTCGGCATGTCCTTTCTCAACCGTACCGAGATGCGGCGCGATGGCCAGCAGATGGTGCTGACCAAGCGCTTCTGACTCCCGGCTTTTGAAGGCAGGCCGGGCAACTTTCCCAAGTTCGAATCCCCGGCGAACATCATCGCCGGTCGAGCGAAGTCTTCCAGATTACTCGCGATCTTCCTTGAGGCGGCGCTGCTTCACTGCTTCCGCCAGGCCTTCGAGCACCTTCACGCTGGCATCCCAGTCGATGCAGCCGTCAGTCACTGATTGTCCGTAGGTCAGCTCCTTGCCGGGGACGAGATCCTGGCGGCCGGCGACAAGGTGCGACTCCACCATGACGCCGACGATGCGCGTGTCGCCTTCGGCAATCTGGCGAGCGATGTCGGCGCATACCGGCACCTGGTTCTCCGGCTTCTTGGAACTGTTGGCATGCGAAGCATCGATCATCAGGCGCGAAGCCAGACCGCTGGCCGCGATTTCCTTCGAGGCTGCTTCAACGCTCACGGCATCATAATTGGGCGCTTTGCCGCCGCGCAGAATGATATGGCAGTCCTCGTTGCCGCTGGTCGAGACAATGGCAGAGTGGCCGCCCTTGGTGACGGACAGGAAGTGGTGGGGCTGGGACGCGGCCTTGATGGCATCGACGGCGATCTTGATGTTGCCATCGGTGCCGTTCTTGAAGCCTACGGGACATGACAGGCCGGAAGCCAGTTCGCGATGCACCTGGGATTCCGTCGTGCGCGCACCGATCGCGCCCCAGCTGATCAGGTCGGCGACATATTGCGGACTGATCACGTCCAGGAACTCCGTACCTGCGGGAAGACCGAGCTCATTGATGTTCATGAGCAGTTCGCGCGCCATGCGCAAGCCGTCGTTGATGCGGAAGCTGTTATCCATGTAGGGGTCATTGATCAGACCCTTCCAGCCTACCGTCGTACGCGGCTTCTCGAAATAGACGCGCATGATGATTTCAAGTTCGCCCGCGAAACGCTCGCGTTCCCTGATCAGGCGGTTCGCATATTCCATCGCTGCCTTGGGATCATGAATCGAGCATGGTCCGATGACGACCATCACGCGGTCATCCTGACCATGGAGAATGCGATGCAGCGCAGTGCGTGCCCCTGCCGTGGTATTGGCGACCTTGTCGGAGCAGGAGAATTCGCGAATGAGATGTGAAGGAGGAATCAGTTCTTTCATTTCTCGGATGCGAAGGTCATCGGTGCGCGGCATGTTCATTCTCCAGGTAAAAGTTTTCAAGACTGTACAAATGAAAAAACCGCCATCTCTGGCGGTTTTTCTAGGATTCGGTTTGGCTCTTTTAATCGTGCGCTTACCGCTTCTCCACCGCCTTTGGGCTGGAATAGCTAAAGTAAAAATAAAAGTGGAAGCGCGCGAATGTCATGTTTCGTAGCTGTTCTAGAGCTGGTTTCAAGCAATGGTGCAGCAATTCATGGGATTTGGCAAGCCGTTCGATGTAATTCGTTTCAATGCAAATCATCGGACGCCGTGCCGGTCCAATTGGCATGCTGTCCCATGCTGTTCAAATGGCATGTGGATTTCAAGCTTCGTGCAAATACGCGGCTGCTTGCCCGCTTCCGCGAGCAATCTGCTGCGCGAAACGACGAGCTTACTTTGCGCCCCACCTGGCAATCGTTCTTGATGTGATTACGCCGGAATAGGCAATTTTGTCTCCAGCAGCGTTGAACCAATAACTGCGGGGCTTCTCGCCATGCCATTTCGGGTCCAGCGCATAGCGCAACTGCTCGGCCGGCGCGTTGCCGAACGCCCAGGCATTACCGGCCAATCCCAGAGATTCAAGGCGCTGCCTCATCATTGCCACAGCATCGGGGTCACTGCTCGAATCGGTGGAAATCGTAACGACGTTCAAGGTCCGCCCTCTTCGCCTGCTGTTTTCCTCGCTCAAGTTCTTAAGGCTTGTCTGGCAATACACGCAATCGAGCGACCACACAACCACGACAAACGGCCTGCCTTGCTGGCTTTCGACAATGTGCTTCAAGGAATTGCTTTCAAACGCCTGGATTGGCGGAGCAGCCATGGCAAGATTGCCGATGGCCATGAGAAGCAGGACGGCACTCCTGCTGGCCGACCGGAGGATTGCCCTTTCATCAAATCCGTTCATGTTCATCCTTTCGTCCACTTGCTGCCATCTATCTTAACCAGGCCTCTGGCCTAAGGATGGCAGTTCAGAGGGTATTCGTATGTCGGATATTTCCATACAGATTGAAAATGGAACCAGCTTCCAGGTTCATCTTTGCCAATCGAAAACTCCAAGTCCCGATCCATCAGCACCAGTAAAAATTACACGACATCGGCATGTAATGGCGGACTAGACCCCTTCCTATTGAAAGAATGCTAATTTTTCCAGCTGAATTTTTCCAATTTTTCTAGGGTAAGTCCCTGTCCTTAGTTCCGATACAGGATGGCACGGCTTCTGCTTAGTAGAGTTCATCTTGTAAAGCAACACAAGGAGGCTGATTACAGCACACTGACTTCAATTTCCTGTGCCCGGTACGTCAAACCCGGTAGCAGAACGAAGCTGGCGATAAAACACCAAGGAACACCAAGCCGTTGCGGCCTTACGACAAATGCAGGTAATTGAATTAGACATAAAGCCAAGTCCATTAAAAAAGGGCTGTTGTAGATTCGCACCGTGTCACTATTTATCTTCAGAGGCGTAGCCGAAGCAGCTTCCATAGGACGTTGCGATCATGCTGACTTATGCTATGTTACTTAACAGAAATTTGAATTCTGCCATGCAATACTTCGTACCGCTGCATAGTTGTCTTACATACGAACGGTTGCACTATTTATTTCTTCAAAAGGCCTGAAAGTTGCCTTTGATATATTGCACTGCAGAAAATTTCTATTCAGAATCTAGCGACACCGGTCATACCTCAAAGAGGCCACTATGCTTTACCAATTTCACGAATTAAACCGTACTTTCCTGAACCCGCTCATCCAGTGGGCTGAAGCCTCCGCCAAGCTGTTCACGAACCCGGTATCGCCTCTTGCACATACGCCTTTTGCCCAGCGCATTGCGGCCGGCTACGAATTGCTTTACCGGCTCGGGAAGGATTACGAAAAGCCCGAGTTCGGCATCAAGACAGTCCCTGTCGCAGGCAAGGCCGTCGGCGTATTTGAAGAGATTGCAGAACAAAAGCCGTTTTGCCGGCTCATCCATTTCAAGAAGGACCTGAGCGACGCCCAGTTCGCCGACCTGAAACAGCCCACCGTGCTGCTGGTGGCGCCGCTGTCGGGGCATCATTCGACCCTGCTGCGCGATACAGTGCGTGCCCTGCTGTCCGAGAATGACGTATATATCACCGACTGGACCGATGCGCGCATGGTGCCGCTCTCGGAAGGCGCTTTTCACCTGCATGATTACATCTACTATGTGCAGGATTTCATTCGCCGCCTGGGTCCGGACGTGCATGTCATCTCCGTGTGCCAGCCGACCGTCCCGGTCCTCGCTGCCATCTCGCTGATGGCCAGCGCCAACGATCCGAAGCTGCCCAAGACAATGACCATGATGGGCGGCCCGATCGATCCGCGCAAGTCTCCGACTGCGGTCAACGATCTGGCAACCAAGAAACCCTTCTCCTGGTTTGAAACCAAGGTGATCTACAGCGTGCCGGCCAACTATCCCGGTTTCGGACGCAAGGTTTATCCCGGCTTCCTGCAGCATGCGGGCTTTGTTGCAATGAACCCTGGGCGCCATGCGCAGAGCCACTGGGATTTCTACATGCACTTGCGCGCCGGAGACAACGAGTCGGCTGAAGAACATCGCAAGTTCTATGATGAGTACAATGCCGTGCTCGACATGCCCGCCGAGTATTACCTGGAAACAATCAAGACCGTATTCCAGGAATTCAATCTGCCGAAAGGCACATGGGAAGTTGAAGGCAAGCTGGTACGTCCGCAGGACATCAAATCGGTGGCCCTGTTTACCATCGAAGGCGAACTGGACGATATCTCAGGCGCCGGCCAGACGCAGGCGGCACACGACTTGTGCTCCAGCATCCCGAAAAACAAGAAACTTCACTTTACCGCACCCAAGTGCGGACACTACGGCATCTTTTCCGGCCGCCGCTGGCGTGAAGTCATCTGCCCGAAAATCGGCGAATTCATCAGGGCAAATGCCTGATTGCCGTAATCGGTCCAGTCGTTTCCCCAAAGCCGTTCACCCAGGTGAGCGGCTTTTTTATTTGTAGCATGCCCGGTTTCCCCGGATAATCCTGTTTTTTATTGCAGAACCTGCCGTGTCTCATTCACCCGCCCTTGCCGACCAGCTGGAAGACCTGCTGCCGCAAACCCAATGCACGAAATGCGGCTATCCGGCCTGCCGTCCCTATGCCGAGGCGCTGGCAAGCGGCGACGCCTTGCATAACCAGTGCCCGCCCGGCGGCATGGAAGGCGTGGCGCGCCTGGCCGCTGTCCTGGGCAAGCCAGTCATACCGCTCAATCCCGCCAATGGCATCGAGCGTCCAAGGCCGGTCGCCGTGATCGACGAAAGCCTGTGCATCGGCTGCACCTTGTGCATTCAGGCCTGTCCGGTCGACGCCATCGTGGGCGCAGCCAAGCAGATGCATACCGTCGTGCCGGAACTGTGCACCGGCTGCGACCTGTGCGTCGCCCCCTGCCCCGTCGATTGCATTGCGATGGTCGATGTGACGCTCGGACGCACCGGCTGGGATGCCTGGTCGCAGGCCGAAGCCGATGCGGCAAGGGAAAGGCATCAGTTCCGCACCTTACGCCTGCGGCGGGAAAAGGAAGAAAACGACGCTCGCCTTGCCGCGAAAGCGGCGGCAAAACTGAAGGCGGTAGAGAACGAACCAATCCTGACTCCGGAAGAGAAAGCCGCGCAGGAACGCAAGAAGGCAATCATCCAGGCCGCCATGGAGCGCGCCCGCCTGCAGAAGGAAAAGATGGCGATGGCCTCGGCATCCCGCCCGACCGGCCTCGATGATGTTTCGGCTGGAGTCCGGAAGCAGATCGCCGACATCAACCACAAGCTGGAAGCACAAGCCAAAGACGAGCAATGAACGCAGAAAAACGCCTGGAAATCTTCAGACGCTTTCGTGAAGCGAATCCGCATCCAACGACCGAACTGGAATACACGACGCCATTCGAACTGCTGATTGCAGTGATACTTTCGGCCCAGGCGACCGACGTCTCGGTCAACAAGGCAACGCGGAGGCTTTATCCGGTCGCCAATACGCCGGCTGCCTTGCATGCGCTTGGGGTGGAAACGCTGGAAAGCTACATCAGGACGATAGGCCTGTACCGCACCAAGGCAAAGAATGTGATTGAAACCTGCCGCATTCTTGTCGAGCAGCATGGCGGCGAAGTGCCTCGCTCGCGGGAGGCCTTGCAAGCCCTTCCCGGAGTCGGGCGGAAAACCGCCAATGTGGTGCTCAACACGGCATTCGGGGAACCGACGATTGCCGTGGACACGCATATTTTCCGTGTTTCCAACCGAACCAATATCGCACCCGGCAAGGATGTCGATGAAGTCGAACGCAAGCTGCTGAAGTTCGTCCCGGCGGAGTACCGGCATGATGCCCATCATTGGCTTATCCTGCATGGCCGCTATACCTGCATCGCGCGCAAGCCGCAGTGCTGGAATTGCGTTGTCGCCGATCTGTGTGAATACAAAGACAAGACACCCTTGCCGGAAAAGGGAGTGTAGCGTCTGTTATGAACCCGGCAATGGCGTCCGGGAGACGTCGCAACGGGCCGGATGCAAGGGGTGACGACGCGAAAGTACGAGTTGCGACGCGGCGGATGGCCACCTTTGGCAGCAGCCAGACCTCTTATCGGGCGCATGACAGGCTCCAGGATACCGGGGCTTTCCAGAGTCCGGCATGCCTGGCTTCCTGTATCAACCGTCTCTTGCATATCCGATTTCCGCACCCATCTCCGGACTGCTTTCGAAAAGTTTGCCGGAAAACCTTACCCAGCGAATTTCACGTTAATTGGAATCCCATGTTTACGCCTTCCCAGCACGATGTGCGCCGCTTTTTCTGCGAAACTTACCGCAAGGTTCGCGCCAATGAAATCCTGACGCCATTGGAGGCGATTGCACGCGACTGGATCATCCAGCATGAAGAATATGCGGATGCCCTTTCCAACGTGGATGAGGCGCTCGCTGCCGATTATTCGGTCGAGCGCGGGCAGACCAATCCCTTCCTGCATCTGTCCATGCACCTGTCGATCGCGGAACAGATTTCGATCGACCAGCCGCCCGGCATCCGCGCCGCATTCCTCGGGTTGGCGCAGCGGCTGGGCTCCGAACATGATGCGCAGCACGAGATGATGGAGTGCCTCGGCGAAATGATCTGGAATTCGCAGCGCAGCGGCTTGCCTCCGGATGGGGCCGCCTATATCGAATGCGTGAAGCGGCGCTGAATCACTGCTTGTCCGTCTCGTGGCGATTCGCGCCGCCTTATACCGTTCGGATCAGTCGACCCGAATCGTCGTCCGGCGCGGTTTTTCGAATTCCGCCTTCGGCAATTCAATCCGCAATACGCCGTTCCGGTAGGTCGCCTGTGCCTGGTCGGCAAGGACGGCCACCGGCAAGGGCACGACCCGGCGGAAGCTGCCATAGGCACATTGCAGCACCCGGTATCTGCCCTCGGTATTTTCCTGCTCGAAGCGTTTCTCGCCATGGACAATCAATGCCCCGTCCTGCACTTCGATATCCAGGTCATTCTTGTCCATGCCCGGCACTTCCAGCCTGACGACAACTCTTCGCTCATCCTCGAACAGGTCGCCGCCCAGCATGGACCAGGTACCGGATGGAATAAAAAAGGCGTCATCGACTTGCGTCTTCAGCGGCAGATTCGTGCTGCTGCCCGGTTTGAAACCGGTCAAGGCGCTCGAGGCCGATTGCCGCAGATGCTGCCAGCCTTCCGAGACTGAATCCCAGAAAGAGGAAATTCCCTGCTTGAGTTCATCGAGTTTCATATGGATTTCCTTTCACACTGTGTCACCGTCGAACGTTGCCGCACTGCCGGACCGTTTAGCGCCTTGCCTGAAACCGTGATTCGAGCCTGTCATGCATCTCGCAAGGGTGTGCGGGGATGTCAGAACGGCGCGGAGGCAAGGCGTGACGACGCGACAGTAACGAGTGAGAGCTCGGATTCACAACGCGGCGATGGCACGTTCCAATGTCCTCCGGCCTCTTATGGGGTGCATGACAGGCCCTAATGGTGCGAGTTAACAATTTGTTGATCAAATGGCGGGCGAGAATCATGCCGATACTGCGTCAACAATGCGCGCAACGATTGGCAAAGGCGCGGCCTTGCTGTGCTTTTTCCTTGTCTCGACATGATTTCGCCACATTGGCTTGCAACAAATTGCAAACCCGCACCACTAGGCTATCGAAATTTCAATCTTGCGCGGTTGGGCATGCTCGGCCTTCGGAATGCGCAGCGTCAGAACGCCGTTTCTGAGCTCCGCCGTCGCCTTCTCGCTGTCCAGTTCCCGGGATAGCGCAAAGACACGCCGATATCGCGGCAAGCGCACTTCCACGTGGTTGGACTCCATGCTCTCCGGAGTCTCCAGGCGCATCTCGCCCTCAATCGTCAGGCTGTCGGATTCAAGTTGCAGGCTCAAGCCCTCCCTTGAAACGCCTGGCAGATCGGCAAGCAGGGTAATGCCGGATGCATCCTCGAAGACATCGACTGCGGGCAGCAGTGCCGCTTCCGATGTAGCAGCTTCCAATGAGCGCTGATTGGCCATGCTGTTGTTTGCATTCATGATGAACCTCCTGCTGGTATCGCCATTACTGAACCATGATCCGACGGGGTTGCGGCGCTTGCCGGCGCTTGATGCTGATTCGCAGCACGCCGTCGCGATATTGCGCATTGACGCTGTCCGGATTCACGTCGTCTTCCGGCAGGCTGACGACACGCCGGAAGCGGCCGGTGAAGCGTTCATTGATGTGCATGGATGTCCGTTCCTCTCGCTTCCCGGCGGCAGGCGCATCGGACTGCCTTTCACCGGCAATGGTCAGGACATTGCGTTCAAGATTGACTTCAATGGATTGCGGATCCAATCCGGGAACGAACGCGTAAAGCTCAAGGGTTTGCGGAGTACGCCCGACATTAATCGCGGGAAAGCTTCCTGCGCCGGTGCCCCGTATGTTCGGCACGCTGTCGAAGGCCTGCTGCATGTCGTGCTGAAGCCGTTCGAACTCGGCGAACAGGTCGCGCGGGAACATGGATCGATACATGATGATGTCCTCCGTGAATGATGAACTATTCAACCGGGCCGTACCAGCCCGGTCGCAGAATCGATATAGGGGTCGACGATGAAAATTTCAACGCCTGGGCATTCGTTCCGCGGCGCGGGACCATATCGAGGAACAGGCGGGAATACCTGCATGAAAACCATGCGGGAAATTCATGGGGCAAATAAAAAAGCCACGGAACCGTGGCTTCTTGGAGGAACCTGCCGGCGATGCAACCGCCGGGCGGCTGGCGCCGATTACTTGCGCAGCACCAAGGAACCCGGCAGGCTGTGCAGATAGGCCGCGATGTTCTGGATGTCCTGACGGGACAGCGGCTTGGCTTGCGCACCCATGATCGCATTGCCGCGGCCATTGGCGCCATCACCGCCGCGCTTGTACGCGATCAATGACTGCTCCAGGTAATCCTGATGCTGACCGGCCAGCTTCGGATAGCTGGGATCGATAGGCGTGTTGTAATCCTTGCCGTGGCAGGATGCGCAGTTGTACTTTTCCGCCGCGGCCTTGCCTGCTTCGACATTGCCACCGGCGATCGCATTGAACGACAGCAGCACGGCAGCGACTGCAAAAATCCTTTTCATTGTCCGTCCCCCTTATTTCTGCTGAGCGTAGTAAGCCGCGACATCGGCAATGTCCTGATCCGTCAGGCCGGCCGCAATACCGCGCATGCTGGGATGCTTGCGCTCGCCCTTCTTGTACGCATTCAAGGCGCTCTCAATATATTTTGCCGACTGGCCACCGATCATCGGCACCTGGTAGACCTCGGGGAATGTGGCTTTGTAACCCGGAATGCCGTGGCAGCCGATACACATTGCCACCTTGTTTTCCGCCGCCTTGGGATTGCCAACCACGTCGGCTGCAGCAGCGAGATTAGCCATACCCGCAAGCGCGAGAAGCGCAAAGATTTTTTTCATAATAGCTGGGGTAATTAATATGAATTTTCAAAACTTATCCGCAAGGGATGGATTGCCTTGCCGATTCTGCCGAAGACCAGGGAAGGAAACAGCGGAAACACGCCGGACCGGTCAAACCAGATCGCTTACGGATAAATTTTGTATGCGACACCGCCGTCTCCGCCGGGTGTTGCTTTTACGCACCAAAACCGCTTAATTCTACATTAAGACTTTGGAGCAGTCCACGCCGGACGTTGAACCAGGCGAAATGAACTGCTCCCTGTTGCAATTGGAGGCAATCAGCGGTCCGATCCGGTCCGCCGTTCGGCCTCCCCCGTTCCGTCAACCTCTTCGGGCGCCGGCGATGGCAACTCGGCCGGAGCATGTGCTTCGGCAATACGCTGCCGCCGTTCCGGGAAAAGATATTTCCACGGCGCAGAGGCCAGTCGCCGCAACACAGCCCACGCCACGATGCGCCGCATGCGCAGCGGAATACCGCGAGCCCGCAACGCCAGGCCGAGCGAACAGGCGAATCCGACTCCAACGTTGAACACGCCCGTCAGCAGTATGCCGCCTGCGGCAAGCCAGAAGGCGGGAGTGAGCAGTACCTCCCAGCCAAGACTGGATGCGGCCGCGGTCAGCGTGCCGGCCGCAAGGG
Organism: Noviherbaspirillum aerium; assembly: GCF_008929045.1. Taxonomy (GTDB): domain Bacteria; phylum Pseudomonadota; class Gammaproteobacteria; order Burkholderiales; family Burkholderiaceae_D; genus Noviherbaspirillum; species Noviherbaspirillum aerium. Next base: position 316,289 of record NZ_VFAH01000003.1, read on the forward strand.
TGATGTGCCGCACATCGAGAGGCATGCCGAAGAACTGGAGCAGGACGGGCGACATGCCCATCAGCAGCGCCAGCGACAATATTCCCGCGATGTGCGCAAAGCGGGCTTCCATCCAGCGCGCAAACCGTTCCGCCCGCACCGGGCCGAACACATGTACCAGGCGGCGCTGATGCGCCAGGGCGTCGCACAATTTACGCAGCGCGAACCAGTTGTCGGCAAATCCCGCCGCCAGGCTCGAAAGCCAGAGCAGAATGCCGGTGAATGCGGCGTACAGCGGGGTCGGGCCCAGCAGGGACAGCGACTCGATGGCGGCAACCGCTTTCTCGGGCTGCATCGCCGGGACATCGGCGATCAGCAGCCATCCGGCCGCAATGACCAGCATGGTCGGCACCACCGTGACCAGATTGCCGAATACGGCGGCTGCCTGCGATCGCAGTATCGAGGCGATTTCCTCGAGCAGCTTGCGCAGCCCGTCCACCGTATCGAGCGCATGCATCTTCGCCGCCAACGCGGGACCGGTAACGGCAGGCTGCGTCGCCGCCAGCGTGCCGCCAGCGGCGGAAATGGCAAGGAAGCCGGCGGCATAATTCATGGACGCGAACGCGCCTTCGAAAAATCGGGCGGTGCCGCCCACGGGAAGAAATGCCTTTACAAGGGCAGTGATGGCTGTCACGGCTCCGCCCCGTGCAGCCGATGTGAAGATGGAACGGTATCCGCCGTCGTCGCGTGCGACATACTGTTCGCCGCGATCCGCGTTGCGCTCCACCATTTTTCTCGCCAGCAGCGAAAAGCTGCGGCTGACCAGACCGTGCACCGACGAACGGCGATGATGCGCTTCGATCAGGTCGACCAGCAAGGCATGGATCTGATCGGAGGACTGTTCGGCCGCAAGCGCGGCGCGCAGGTCGATCAGGCGGGTCATGCGCAGCAGCTGCGCCCGCATTCGCTCGACCTTGTACACCAGGCCCACCGACACGCCGTGCTCGTCGAGATGCGCATAGATCCGGTCCGTCTGCGCCTGGCAGACGGCGATCAGCATGCGCACGCTGCGCAATGCCGCTTCGTCGCGCGGACCGGCCATCAGGTACTTTTCCAGCTCGCGCCGCAGCGCCATGAAAGGTGTGGCCTGCAGCGGCATGTGCGGCTCGAGCCGATGCCGGAATTCCAGGCTGATGCCGGTGGCGATGATCATGGTCACGAGATAGATCAGCGCCTCGTCGAGCTGCTGCTGGACGCCATGGGAAATGCCGTCGTCGGCACACAGCTTCCAGATCCGGTAAAGCGTTGCCTGATCGAGGCCAAGCAGCCAGTCGGCATCGGCGGCATCCGGAAACATCGCTGCAAACAAGACGGACAGCTCCTGTTTCGCCGCGGCCTTCGGCAATATCAGCCGGGTGATGCGCTCCCAGAGTTCGCTGAAGAAGGCCGGCTCGCGCGGCAGTCCGGTCGCGGAAAACAATTCCGGGCCAACCGCCTCGCGCAGCGTTTTCTGCAAGGTGGTCTGCACGATCCGCTTGACATCGCGGTTGTTGTCGAGCCAGTCGAGCAGGAATTGCGTGCGTTGCTGCTTGGCTCGCCGCACCACGTCGGCAATGTCCCTTCCCGGACGGATATGCGTAGGCGGACGGCGCAGCCAGATGCCGATGTCGATCATCCAGTTGGCGCGCTCGCTCCAGGAAGCAAATGGACTGGCCCGGCGCATGAGCGCCTCGATCTGGGGAATGTAGCGAAGCTGATGCTCGTTGTGCTGCGGTGAAGTGCGTCGAAAGCGACGCCACATCACCCGGAACTTCATGAGGGTTATTTTCATCGTGTGGCTATTTGAAAGGAAAAGGCCATAACTGCGCCCTATATCCGGCCTTCAGCCGGGCTGCGGTTTCTCGCTTATACTTGTTTGTATCTTCTTCCTGATGAATAACATGCCATGCGACAAGAAACGCGCTTCGAAGGTTCCCAGAATTACGTTGCCACGCAGGATCTGAAACTGGCGGTCAATGCCGCGCTGACGCTGCAGCGGCCATTGCTGATCAAGGGCGAGCCGGGCACCGGCAAGACCATGCTCGCAGAAGAAGTGGCGGCGGCTCTCGGCATGCCGCTGCTGCAGTGGCACATCAAGTCGACCACCAAGGCGCAGCAGGGTCTGTATGAATACGATGCGGTGTCGCGCCTGCGCGATTCCCAGCTCGGCGACGAGCGCGTCAAGGATATTCACAACTACATCGTCAAGGGCGTGCTGTGGCAGGCCTTCACTTCCGACCAGCAGGTGGTGCTGCTGATCGACGAGATCGACAAGGCCGACATCGAATTCCCCAATGATCTGCTGCGCGAACTCGATCGCATGGAATTCTATGTGTACGAGACGCGCGAAATGGTCAAGGCCAAGAACCGTCCTCTCGTCATCATCACCTCCAACAACGAGAAGGAATTGCCGGACGCCTTCCTGCGCCGCTGCTTCTTCCATTACATCAAGTTCCCCGACAAGGACACGATGGAGCAGATCGTGGATGTGCACTTCCCCCAGCTGAAGAAGGAGTTGCTGGCGCAGGCGCTGCAGACCTTCTATGAAGTGCGCGACGTGGCGGGCCTCAAGAAGAAACCGTCGACGTCGGAGCTTCTGGACTGGCTCAAGCTGCTGCTGGCGGAAGATATTCCCCCGGAAGCGCTGCGCAGCAAGGACGCGAAGAACGTCGTGCCGCCGCTGCATGGCGCGCTGCTGAAGAACGAACAGGATGTGCATCTGTTCGAGCGCCTGGTATACATGTCGCGCACCAATCGCTGATCACCGACGCATCCTGACGCCATGAGCCTTCGCCTATGAGCTTCGTTGAACCCGTCACGCTGCAAGGACGGCATGCCACGCTGGAACCGCTGGCGCCCGAGCATGAGGAAGACATCCGCGAGTCCGTCCGTGACGGCGAACTGTGGAAACTGTTCTTCACCATGGTGCCCGCGCCGGAAGGCATAGGCAACTATATCGCCCAGCTGCTGGCATTGCGCGAGCGCGGACTCGCCTTTCCCTTTGCGGTTCGCGACAATGCGAGCGGCAAGGTCATCGGCGGCACGCGTTATCTGAATATCGATGCGGCCAACCGCCGTGTCGAAATCGGCGGCACCTGGTATGCCGGACGCATGCAGCGCACCGGCATCAACACCGAATGCAAGCTGATGCTGCTTGAGCATGCGTTCGAACGGCTGGACTGCATCGCGGTCGAGTTCCGCACCGACTGGTTCAACAAGCGCTCGCAGGCCGCCATCGAACGGCTCGGCGCCAAGCGCGACGGTCTCCTGCGCAACCACATGATCATGGCTGACGGGCGCATTCGCGATACGGTGGTGTACAGCATCATTCGCAGCGAATGGCCCGGCGTGAAAACCAACCTGCAGTTCAAGCTTGAAGCGGGAGCAGCATCATCGACACGAGGGCACCATGCTGATTGATTTCTTCTTTACGCTCAAGGACGCGAAAATTCCGGTATCGATCAAGGAATTCCTGATCCTGCTGGAAGCCATGCAGAAGAGCGTCATCAATCCTTCGCTCGACGAATTCTATTTTTTGTCGCGCACCACGCTGGTCAAGGACGAAGCGCACTACGACAAATTCGACAAGGCCTTCGGCCTTTATTTCCGCGGCATCGATGCCATCTTCGAGAAGCATCCGGAAATTCCGCTCGAATGGCTGCAGAAGCGCATGGAGCGCGAGCTGACCCCGGAGCAGAAGGCCGCCATCGAGAAGTTCGGCTATGACAAGCTGATGGATCGCCTGAAGGAATTGCTGAAGGAGCAGAAGGAGCGCCATGAAGGCGGCAGCAAGTGGATCGGCACCGGCGGCACCTCGCCCTTCGGCAACGGCGGGCAGAACCCGGAAGGCATCCGCATCGGCGGCGAAGGCGGAAACCGCACGGCGGTCAAGGTCTGGGAAGCGCGCTCCTACCGCGATTACGACGATGAACGCGAACTCGGCACCCGCAACATCAAGGTGGCGCTGCGCCGCCTGCGCAAGTTCGCGCGCGAAGGCGCGGAGGAGGAACTGGCGCTCGACGACACCATCCGCGCCACCGCCAACAATGCCGGCTATCTCGACATCAAGATGCAGCCGGAGCGCAAGAACAACATCAAGGTGCTGATGCTGCTGGATGTCGGCGGCACCATGGACGACCACATCGCCCGCACCGAAGAACTGTTTTCCGCGGCGAAGACCGAATTCAAGAACATGGAATTCTTCTACTTCCACAACTGCGTCTACGACTACCTGTGGAAGAACAACCGGCGCCGCCACGCGGAGCGGTTTCCGACCTGGGACATCCTGCGCAAGTATCCGCCGGATACCAAGCTGATCTTCGTCGGCGACGCCACCATGAGTCCCTACGAGATTCTTCAGCCGGGCGGCTCGGTCGAATACAACAACGAGGAAGCCGGCGCGGAATGGCTGCAGCGTTTCACCGGCACCTTCCCGAAATTCATCTGGCTCAATCCGGAGCCGGAAGGTCTGTGGCAGTACCGTCAATCGATTTCGGTGATACGGCAACTGATGAACAACCGCATGTTTCCGGTGACGATCGAGGGCCTGGAACGCGGCATGCGCATGCTGAGCAAGTAGGCGCTTCCCCGCCTGGCGAGATGCGGATTCTCAGCGGGTCTGGGGAAGATACTTTTTCATCACCGTGAGCAGGTGATGGTTCGCGATCGGCTTGTTGAGGAAACCTTCGACGCCGACATAGCGGGCTTGCTGCCTGTCGTATTCCGCCGGATTGCCGAGCAGGAGAATGACGGTCGTCTTGATTGGAGAATCCTTTTCCTTGATGCCCCAGCACAATCGATACGGATCGACGCCCGGGGTCGATGTATTGATCATGACCACCGCCATCGGAATCGTCCGGCACAGTTCCACGGCTGTCGCCTCGTCGGTTGCCCACAACACCGGGACCCGCTGCCGCGCCAGGAGTTCGGACAGGTAATCGCGCGAAACGCTGCTCTTGTCGATGACCAGCACCGCGCCATTTGCCGGGATCCTGCCGCGCAACTGTTCATATTCGGCTGGATGGGTGAGGTCGATATCCGGCCGCGGGCGCCGCCGGCGCTCCGTCACCGTGACGACATCCGATGCCTCGAGCCGCGACAAGGCATCGGCCCGCCGCTCAATCAGACGATCAAGCACTTCGAAAAGGCCGCTCCAGCTGAACGGGATATCGATCCGGGGATAATCCAGCTGAATCGCAGGTTGCCCGATGAGCAGCGCCGGGCGCAGCTCGGAGGGACGCAAATGCGCCAGCGTGGCCAGCGCCCCGAGATGGGAAGCGGCTGCAATATGAAGATCCGGATCCTGCAGGTTGTCATCATCCAGCCGGACATAATCGAAACCCTTCCCTTGCCTCTCCGCAAATGCGGTATCGAAGGCATCGGCTTCCTGTGGACCGAATCCCAGGAGGCGTACGGCAAATGGAAAGGTTTGAGCGGACATGATGTTGCATTCTATAAATTTTTTCCCAGGGCGTAATACCACAACTGAATTCTGTAGCAATTACATCGCTTTTTGGCTGTGGCAATGGAAATAAATCTTTCCTTCATTGCCAACACGACAATGAAAAGCCGATGCGACAACCGTGCCCGAGTGCCTTCCCAATGTCCACTTCAGGTTGCATAAGGGTGAACTATCCCCATATACCGTAGGCTGGATGTTGCAATCCCACGCAGTACCAAGCCCTCGCCGGCCTCAATTTTCATTAGAATGCTGGGGGACTTATGTTTAAATACCTTCCCTTTGGAAATTCCCATTTTTGATGTCTTCATTGCATGGCCACTAAAAAATCCTCCGCGTCCGATTACAGCGAATCGTCAATCCGGGTCCTGAAAGGTCTGGAGCCGGTAAAGCAGCGGCCGGGCATGTACACCCGCACCGAGAATCCGCTGCACATCATCCAGGAAGTCATTGACAATGCTTCCGACGAAGCGCTTGGCGGACATGGCAAGAACATCATCGTCACGCTCAATGGCGATGGCAGCGTCAGCGTCGAAGACGACGGCCGCGGCATCCCGGTCGGCCTGCATCCCGAAGAGAAAGTGCCGACGGTGGAAATCGTCTTTACCCGCCTGCACGCGGGCGGCAAGTTCGACAAGGGTTCGGGCGGCGCCTATTCCTTCTCCGGCGGCCTGCACGGCGTGGGCGTATCGGTGACCAATGCCCTCTCCTCCCGCCTGGAAATCTCGGTGTGGCGCGAAGGCGGCTTCCATCAGCTCGTGTTTGCCGACGGCGATGTCGTGCAAAAGCTGAAGTCGCGTCCGCTCGCCAGGGAGGAAAAGAAATCGGGCACCCGCGTCACCGTCTGGCCGAACGGCAAGTATTTCGACTCGTCGGCCATTCCCATGGGCGAACTGCAGCGACTCCTGCGCTCCAAGGCGGTGCTGCTGCCGGGCGTGAAGGTAACGCTGGTGAACGAGAAGAACGGCGACACGCAGACCTGGCAATACGACCAGGGCCTGCGCGGCTACCTGCTCGAATCGCTGGCTCAGGCCTCGCATGCCGATCCGCTGATTCCGCTGTTCGAAGGCCAGCAATACGCCGGCGCCGATACCGAAGGCTTTGCCGAGGGCGAAGGCGCTGCATGGGTGGTGGCCTGGACCGAGGAAGGCAACGTGGTGCGGGAATCCTACGTCAACCTGATTCCGACGCCGGCCGGCGGCACGCATGAAGCCGGCCTGCGCGAGGGCTTGTTCAATGCCGTCAAGAGCTTCGTCGAAATGCATGCGCTGCTGCCCAAGGGCGTCAAGCTGCTGCCGGAAGACGTGTTTGCCCGGGTCTCCTTCGTGCTGTCGGCCAAGGTGCTCGACCCGCAGTTCCAGGGCCAGATCAAGGAGCGCCTGAATTCGCGCGATGCGGTGCGCCTGGTCGCAACCTATACCAAGCCGGCGCTGGAGTTGTGGCTGCACCAGCATGTCGATTACGGCAGGAAGCTGGCGGAACTGGTCATCAAGCAGGCGCAGTCGCGCCTGCGTTCGGCGCAGAAGGTCGAGAAGAAGAAGTCCTCCGGCGTGGCGGTGCTGCCCGGCAAGCTGACCGACTGCGAATCGGACGACGTCACCCGCAACGAGATCTTTCTCGTCGAGGGCGATTCCGCAGGCGGCTCGGCCAAGATGGGGCGCGACAAGGAATTCCAGGCCATCCTGCCGCTGCGCGGCAAGGTGCTCAACTCCTGGGAAACCGAGCGCGACCGCCTGTTCGCCAACAACGAGATCCATGACATCGCGGTGGCGATCGGCGTCGATCCGCACGGTCCGAACGACACGCCGGACCTGTCCGGCCTGCGCTACGGCAAGATCTGCATCCTGTCCGATGCGGACGTCGACGGCTCGCATATCCAGGTTCTGCTGCTGACCCTGTTCTTCAAGCACTTCCCGCAGCTGATGGCGCGCGGCCATATCTGCGTGGCGCGTCCGCCGCTGTACCGGGTCGATGCGCCGGCGCGCGGCAAGAAGCAGGCGCAGAAGCTGTACGCGCTGGACGACGGCGAACTCGAAGCGATCGAGGACAAGCTGCGCAAGGACGGCTTGAAGGAAGGCGCGTGGAGCATTTCCCGCTTCAAGGGCCTGGGCGAGATGAATGCCGAACAGTTGTGGGAAACCACGATGAATCCGGATACGCGCCGCCTGCTGCCGGTGTCGCTGGGTGATTTCGACCTTGCCGCTTCCGAGTCGCGCTTCAACATGCTCATGGGCAAAGGCGAAGCCGCCGCACGCCGCGCCTGGCTGGAAGAGCATGGCAACGAGGCGGAAGCCGATATCTAAGCCCATACGCATGAAACGACTGGCCGCCATTGCCGCCCTGTGCATCGCCTTTGCCGCTCCGGCTGTCAGGGCGGATATCTATGGCTACGTCGATGCGGACGGCATTGCACACTTTTCCACTGAAAAGCTGGATGAGCGCTACCAGCTGTTCCAGCGCGGGAATGCCTCGTTCGATTCCGCGCAGCTCGGTTCTTCGGCCAGGGCAGCCGCCGTGGAAAGCGGCGACACGCCGTTGTCGCGTTATCTTTCACGCCATCCCGGCCTGGCGAAGGTGGAACCGCTGCTGAAGGAGGCGGCCGAGGAATTTTCGATCGACCCGGCATTGCTGAAAGCAGTAATGGCCGCCGAGTCGGGCTTCAATCCGAATGCAGTGTCTCCGAAGGGCGCGATCGGCCTGATGCAGGTGATGCCCGCGACCGCGGAACGCTATGGGCTGCAGGGCGACCGCAAGCGCACGCTGGAACAGAAGCTGGCCGATCCGAAAACCAACATCCGCCTCGCGGCGCGCTACCTGCGCGATCTGCACAAGCTGTTTCCGTCGCGGCCGGAACTGGTGGTCGCTTCCTACAACGCCGGCGAAGGCGCGGTGCAGAAGTACCGGAACAACATTCCGCCCTACCCGGAGACGCGCAACTATGTGCAGATCGTCAAGCAGTTCTACCAGATCTACAAACCGGCGGCACAGTCGCTGACGGTAGCGGCGCTGGACAGCGAGAGCGGCGGCGCCAAGCGCATTCACATGACGATTCCCGGGCGCCGCAACATGCCGGCGTCCGTACTAGAGTGACTCAAGAACCACGATGACAGAACAAGCGAACCTGTTTGAAAACATGCCCTCAGGCGACGGCGAAGCGCTGACGCTGGCGACCTTCGCCGAACGCGCCTATCTCGATTACGCAATCTCGGTGGTCAAGGGCCGCGCCCTGCCCGACGTCAGCGACGGCCAGAAGCCGGTGCAGCGCCGCATCCTGTATGCGATGCATGAGCTCGGCCTGAACTCCACCGCCAAGCCGCGCAAGTCGGCGGCCGTGGTCGGCGACGTGCTCGGCAAGCTGCATCCGCACGGCGACCAGTCGGTATACGACGCGCTGGTGCGCATGGCGCAGTCATTCTCGCTGCGCTATCCGCTGATCGACGGCCAGGGCAACTTCGGTTCCCGCGACGGCGACGGCGCGGCGGCGATGCGCTATACCGAAGCCCGCCTGACGCCGATCTCGCGCCTGCTGCTGGACGAGATCGACATGGGCACCGTCGATTTCGCGCCCAACTATGACGGCACGTCGGAAGAGCCGAAGCTGCTGCCGGCGCGCCTGCCCTTCGTGCTGCTCAACGGCGCCTCCGGCATCGCGGTCGGCCTGGCCACGGAAATTCCTTCGCACAACCTGACCGAAGTGGCGAGGGCTGCGGTGGCGATGATCCGCAATCCCAAGATCACGCATGCGGAACTGATGGAACTGGTCCCCGGCCCGGATTTCCCGGGCGGCGGCCAGATCATCACCCCGACCTCGGCCATCTCGGAAATGTACGAGAACGGCCGCGGCACGCTCAAGGTGCGGGCACGCTGGAAGATCGAAGACCTGGCGCGCGGCCAGTGGCAGGCGGTCGTCACCGAGCTGCCGCCCGGCACCTCGGCGCAGAAGGTGCTCGAGGAAATCGAGGAGCTCACCAATCCCAAGGTCAAGACCGGCAAGAAGTCGCTGCTGCCGGACCAGCTGGCGATGAAGCAGATGGTGCTCGGCGTGCTCGACACGGTGCGCGACGAATCCGGCAAGGATGCGCCGGTGCGCCTGGTTTTCGAACCGAAATCGAAGAACCAGGACCAGACGGAATTCATGAACATCCTGCTGGCCAACACTTCGCTCGAAAGCGGCAGCTCGATCAACCTCGTCATGATCGGCGGCGACGGTCGTCCGCGCCAGAAAGGCCTCGGCCACATCCTGCGCGAATGGATCGATTTCCGCTTCGCGACGATCACCCGCCGCACCCAGTTCCGCCTGCGCAAGGTCGATGACCGCATCCATATCCTGGAAGGCCGCGAGGCGGTGCTGCTCAACATCGACAAGGTGATCAGGATCATCCGCGAATCGGACGAACCGAAACCGGCGCTGATGCAAGCCTTCAAGCTGTCGGACCGGCAGGCCGAGGACATCCTTGAAATCCGCCTGCGCCAGCTGGCGCGGCTGGAAGCGATCAAGATCCAGCAGGAACTGGATGAATTGCGCAAGGAAAAGACCACGCTGCATGATCTGCTCGACAATCCGGCGTCGATGAAGCGGCTGGTGATCAAGGAAATCGAGACCGATGCGAAGCAGTTCGGCGATGCTCGCCGCACCCTGATCAAGGAAGCCGAACGCGCCAGCGTCGAACAGAAAGTCATCGACGAGCCGGTGACCGTGGTGATCTCGCAGAAGGGCTGGGTGCGCGCACGCGGCGGCCATGGCCACGACCCGGCGCAATTCACCTTCAAGGCGGGCGACACCCTGTACGGCACCTTCGAATGCCGCACCGTCGATACCCTGCTCGCCTTCGGTTCCAACGGCCGCATCTACTCGGTGCCGGTCACATCGCTGCCGGGCGCGCGAGGCGACGGCGTGCCGGTGACGACGCTGCTCGAACTGGCCAGCGGCTCGCGCCTGCTGCACTACTTCGTCGGCCCGGCGGATACCACGCTGCTAATGGCATCGACGGCCGCTTACGGCTTCACTGCCAAGGCCGGCGACATGGTCAGCCGGATCAAGGCGGGCAAAGCCTTCCTGACGCTGGAGGAAGGCGATGAACCGGTCGCTCCGCGCATCGTGGAAGGCAATGCCAGCGCGATTGCCTGTCTGTCCGAAAAGGGACGCCTGCTGGTGTTCGGCCTGGACGAGGTGAAGTACCAGCCGGGCGGCGGACGCGGCGTGATCCTGATGGAACTGGAGCCGAACGAGAAGCTGCTGGCGGCCCAGCCGATCAGCCAGAAGGGCGTGACCGTGGTCGGCATGGGCCGCGGCGGCAAGGCGCAGGAACTCAGCCTGTCGGCTTCCGTGCTGGCGCCGCATATCGGCAAGCGCGCACGCAAGGGCAAGAGCCTCGAAGGAACGAAGATCAAGCCCGCAGCACTGTTGCCTAATCAGTAATCGCGTCGGTCCGCGTAGCAACAACGGGCGTTTTCTCTTGCGGGAAGACGCCCGTTTTTCATGCCCGGTTGGCAAAGGCAAAAGCGCGAAAAATAGCAGGGCTCCGGGGAGCGGCAAAGCAAAACGCCCCGGCTGGCGGGGCGTCTTTATTGACTTCCAGATCTAAAGAGCAGAGCTTAGAGCTTCGCGGCGATCAGCTTGCCGAGGCGCTCCACGCCTTCGCGGATCTTCGCCGGCGGCACGGTCACGAAGGACAGGCGCAGCGTGTTCTGCTCCGGCGCATTTGCATAGAACGGCGCGCCGGGCACGAAGGCCACCAGCTGTTCGATCGACTCGTCGAGCAGCTTCATGCTGTCGATATGCTTGGGCAGCGTCACCCAGATGAACATGCCGCCTTCCGGCCGGGTCCAGGTGACCGACGAGGGGAAGAATTCGGTCAGCGCATCGAGCATTGCCTGGCACTGGTCTGCGTAAAGCTTACGGATGGTGGGAATGTGCTCGGTGAGGAAACCGTCCTTGATGGTTTCATAGACGACCATCTGCGTCAGCGTCGCGGTATGCAGGTCGGCGGCCTGCTTGGCCTGCTCCAGCTTGCGGATCAGCGGGACCGGTGCGACCACGTAGCCAAGGCGAATGCCCGGTGTCAGCACCTTGGAGAAGGAGCCCATGTAGATCACGCCGTTCGGGTTCATGGTCAGCAGCTTCTGCAGCGGCTCGCCGCGGTAGCTGAGCGCGCCGTAGGGATCGTCCTCGATCAGCGGCAGGCCGAGGCGGGCGCAGGCTTCGACCAGCGCGATGCGGCGTTCGAGCGGCATAGTGCGGCCGGTGGGGTTCTGGAAATTCGGGAGTGCGTACAGCAGGCGCGCGCCTTGTGCGAGGCCGGCGACATGCTCAGGCAGAAGACCGTTCTCGTCGGTAGGTACCGAGACGAATTCCGGACGGTAGACGGAGAAGGCCTGCAATGCGCCGAGATAGCTCGGCGTCTCGACCAGCACGCGGCTGCCTTCATCGACCAGCACCTTGGCCAGCAGGTCCAGGCCCTGCTGTGAGCCCGACACCATCAATACCTGCTCGGGAACGATCTTGGCGCCATCGGTGGACAAGGAATCGGCGATCCACTGGCGCAGCGGCAGATAACCGTCGGAAGGACCGTATTGCAACGCCACCTTGCCCTGCTTCGACAGGACGCTGTCGAAGACGGTGCGCATGCGCTCGACCGGGAAGGTTTCAGGCGAAGGCAGGCCGCCCGCAAATGAGATCACCTCGGGACGCGCGGTCACCTTGAGGATTTCTCGGATGGCCGAGCTCTGCAGCTGTTCGGCGCGCTCGGAGAATTGCCATTGGATCGGGGTCGGATTTTCCATTTTCATACTTGTCTCACTGGGTTGATGGCAAATGGCGCAACTCGCATTCACCGTGTACGCATTCGCCTTTATTAAGCTCCGCTTGTGGCGGACTTCTGCCGAACCGGCATCGGGTAGACGCCGGCCGGAACCGAGAATTGTAGTGCATGCGGCCCATAATGGGCGGTGTTCATTTCAACTGCAGGACAGTTTTACAGGCTCCGCCCGGCGAGAATTGCAAGAACGTTACTGTCCGTACTGCGGTTTCATTCTTTTTCAGGCAACGATGCTGCCTTCAATGCAACTGACCGCCTGTCCGGCGAGCCAGATGGTGTCGCCGTCATGCGTGATGCGGATATGTCCATCCCTGCCGACGCATCGGCCCTGTCGCGCGCGGTAATCCTGCGCGCCGCGCCGTTGGCGCAGGTAACAGGCTACCGCGCCGTTGCCGCTGCCGCACACCGGGTCTTCGGGAGTGCCTTCATGCGGCGCGAAGGAACGCACTTCCGGCGTTTCGCCCTCCATGCCGAAGAGCGTGATGCCATTGGTCTGTGCCCGCCGCGCCACCGCGGCGATGCCTTCCATCGACGGCCGGAGCGTACGCAGCAGCTCGCCGCTGGCCACCTGCCCTGTCAGCCATACGATGCCGAGATCGACCGCGACGGGCGCAGCCAGCAGCGGTGCGCCGATCGCCTTTTCTACGGCCGCGCGCACGTCATCATCCGCCGGCCGCATGCGGGCCTGCGGCAAGGCGAGCGCGATGCCGTCTCCGCCAGTCCGCAGTCGCACCAGGCCGACGCCGCATTCCTGCAGCAGCTCGCCCGGCCGCTTCGGTGCATAACCGGAAGCCAGCACCGCATGCGCGCTGCCGATGGTCGGATGCCCGGCAAAGGGCAGCTCGCTTCCGGGGCAGAAGATGCGCAGCCGGTAATCGGCCGCAGGCGTCGCCGGCGCGCAGACAAAGGTGGTCTCGGACAAATTGGTCCAGCGCGCGATGGCTTGCATCTGTTCGCTCGTCAGGCCGTCGCCGTCGAGCACGACGGCGACCGGGTTGCCCTGATAGGGAACGGTCGTGAATACATCCACCTGCCTGAAGCGTCGCTGGATCATGGCGGTCCGTGAAAAGGAAAAGAGCGTTAAGCGAGTTCGGCGATCAGCTCGATCTCGACGCAGGCGCCCAGCGGAATCTGGGCCACGCCGAATGCGGAACGGGCATGCTTGCCCTGCTCGCCGAAGACTTCGCCGAGGAGTTCGGACGCACCGTTGGTCACGAGATGCTGCTCGGTGAATTCCGATGTGGAATTCACCAGGCTCATTACCTTGACGATGCGCTTGACGCGGTTGAGGTCGCCGCCGCAGGCCGCCTGCAGGGTGGCCATCAGGTCGACGGCGACGGCGCGGGCCGCCAGCTTGCCCTCATCGGTCGTCATGTTCTTGCCGAGCTGGCCGACCCAGGGCTTGCCGTCCTTCTTGGCGATATGGCCGGAGAGATAGACGGTATTGCCGGTCTGCGCATACATGACATAGGCGGCGGCGGGCGCGGCGACTGCGGGCAGTTCGATGTTCAGGGTTTTCAGTTTGTCGTAAAAGGACACGATGGACTCCAAGTCAGGTGTGAAAGGTCATGGTTGAGGCGCTCATTCTACCGGTCAGCGCCGGATGCCCATGCGCCGGCCGACCGCGACCACCGCGATCACCGCCAGCGCGAACAGGATGTTGCGCGCGTCCAGCGATTCGCCGAGGATCAGCGCTGCGCCGATGAGCGTCATGAAGGGTTGCAACAGCTGCACCTGCCCTACCCGCGCGATTCCGCCCAGCGCGAGACCTTTATACCAAAAGAAAAACCCAATAAACATCGAAAATAAGGACACATAGCCGAATCCTATCCAGGCGCGCGGCGATGCCTCCAGGCCATAATTCCAGCTCAGCCACAGCGTGATCGGCAGCAGCACCGGCATGGACAGTACCAGCGCCCAGGAAATGACCTGCAGCCCGCCCATGTCCTGCGACAGGCGGCCGCCCTCGGCATACCCCATGGCGGCGGCGACCACGGCGGCGAACAGCGCGAGATCGGCCAGGTGGAATTCACCTCCTCCTTGCCACAGCGCAAATCCGATCACCAGGGCGCTGCCGGCGACGGCCGCGATCCAGAAACCGGCGGAAGGACGCTCGCCGAAACGCAGCGCGCCGAACAGCGCGGTGGCCAGCGGCAGGATGCCGACCACCACCGCGCCATGCGACGCCGGAACGTAGCGCATGGCAATCGAGCTGAATACGGGGAAGCCGATCACCACGCCGAGAGCGGTCACCGCCAGCGCGCGCCACTGCCGCGGCGTCGGACGCGGCGCCCCCAGCCACCAGAGCAGCGCGGCGGAACAGATGGCGGCAACCACCGCGCGCCCCAGCGCTACCAGCACCGGATTGAGTTCGGCGACGGCCATGCGGGTGAAAGGCAGCGTCAGGCTGAAAATGCCTACGCCTGCCAGTCCGAGCCACATGCCCCGGCTTTCCTGCGTCATGCTTGTGTTCATATGTTGTTCCCGAGCCTGATTAGAGCCAGATGGCGATAGCAGAATACAGCGTCAGCAGCACCATGACGATACAGAACAGGCGCTGCCAGCGCGGTTCCGACAAATAGCGGCGCAGCATGGCGCCGGTGCCGGCCCAGACGCCGATGCACGGGAGATTGACGGCGCAGAAGACGAGGCAGAACAAGGCGATTGCAAGCCAGGCCGGCTGGACCAGCGGCAGAAACGCCGATGCGCCGGTCACCGCCATGACCCAGGCCTTGGGATTGGCGAACTGGAACAGCGCCGCGCCGACAAAGGACATCGGCTGGCCGCGCGACTGTTCATCCCGGCGGAATGCCATGCTGCGCAATTGCCAGGCAAGATAGACCAGATAGGCAGAGCCCAATGCCTTGAGCAGGATATGGATCGCGGGCACCGCCAGGACGAGACTGCCGATGCCTGCCGCGCACAGCGCCAGCATGGCGCCGAAACCGAAAGTGATGCCGAGCATGTGAGGGATCGAACGCAGGAAACCGAACAGGATGCCCGACGAAGTCAGCATGATGTTGTTCGGCCCCGGCGTGATCGACGAGACGAAGGCGAATAACGCCAGTGGCAACAGTGATTCCATGATGTCTTCCTCAACAGAGCGGCGGCTTGCCGGCATGCGCGGTCAGGATGCGCGCGAACTGGTCGTGATCGACATTGCCGCCGCAGAGCGGCACGCCGACTTTGCGCCCGGCCAGCTTTTCCTTCTGCTGCATTGCCGCGGCGAGCGCGGCCGCGCCGGCGCCTTCGGCGACGTTGTGCGTGGCGACATAGCACAGGCGCATGGCCGCCTCGACTTCCTCGTCGCTCACGGCGACGATGTCGTCCGCATGTTTCATGATGATCTCGAGCGACCAGTCATCGGGCACGCGGCAGGCCATGCCGTCGGCCGTCACGGTGGTGACCGGCGATTCGAGCTTGCGTTTGTGCTCGAACGACAGCTTGTAGGCAAGCGCATGCGACGACACCACGCCGATGATGCGGGTCGACAGGCCCAGCGCCTGGCGGGCGGCAATCGCGCCGCAAATGCCGGAGCCCTGCCCGATCGGCACGAATACGACATCGAGTCCGGGCTGCGCGGTGAACAGTTCCATCCAGTAGCTGCCCACGCCGCTCACCAGGTCGGGATGGCAGGACGGGATCATGTGGAGGCGGCGTTCCGCCGCCAGCTGAATCGCATGCTCGCGGCTTTCCTGGAATTCCCTGCCATGCTCGACGAGATTGACGCCAAGGGCGCGCATCGCCGCATTCTTTTCCCGGCTGTTGCCGTGCGGGACCACGATGGTCGCCTGCAAGCCCTGGCGGCGCGCCGCGAAACCGACCGACTGTCCGTGGTTGCCGCGGGTGGCGGAGATCACGCCAGTCACGCCAGTCGCACCTGGTGCGCGCCGGGCCAGCGCCTCCATGTAGACCAGGCCGCCGCGCACCTTGAAGGCGCCGGTCGGCGTATGGTTTTCGTGCTTGACCCAGAGTTCGGTTCCCAGCGCTTCATTGAGCAGCGGCCAGCTGTACTGGGGAGTGGCCGGCATGGTGCGGTAGACGGTCCGGGCGGCGGCTTCAAGCTGTTCACGGTTGGGCAGGGGCGAAATCATGGCGGCCTTTCAGGTTGCTTCATCAGGAATGTTGGACTATGCTAATCGACAAAACCAATACAGTACCAGTACACTTTTTTAAATAATTCTGACCACTGTCACGGCAAAATGACCAATACAGCTCGATATGCAAAGGCGGCCGCTCTCAGCCTCGCCTCCACGCCGGTTCTCTCCAGGGAGGCGGGCGAATCGCTGGTGGACCAGATCGTTCGCTCGATACAGGCCCGCATCGACGACAAGCTGCTGCGCAGCGGGGCGCGCATGCCGTCGATCCGGCAGTTCGCGGAAACCCACGGCGTCTCGCGCTTTACGGTGGTGGAAGCCTACGACCGGCTGGTGGCGCAGGGTTTCCTGGAATCGCGGCGGGGCTCGGGCTTCTATGTGCGCGAACGTTCGCCGCTGGCGGTCGCCGGACAGGTGCGGACGGAGGAAGCGCCGCCGCCGCAGCGTATTGATGTGGTCTGGCTGGTGCGCAACATGTTCCGCCAGTATCCCGCGCACCGCACCCCGGGTTCCGGCCTGCTGCCCAACGACTGGCTGGACGGCGAACTGATCGCCAACGGGCTGCGCGCCATCAGCCGCCAGAACCAGAGCCAGCTTCTGCAGTACGGCAATCCGCAGGGTTTCCTGCCGCTGCGCCAGCAATTGCAGCTCAAGCTGGCGGAACTGGAAATCGCCGCCACGCCGGAGCAGATCGTGACCACGTCGGGCATCACGCAGGGACTGGATATCGTGGCCCGGCATTTCACCCGGCCGGGCGACACCATCTTCGTCGACGACCCGGCCTGGTTCCTGATGTTCGGCTCCTTTGCCACGCTCGGCGCCAACGTGATCGGCATCCCGCGCCTGCCAGATGGACCGGATATCGCGAAACTGGCCGAACTGGCGGCGCTGCACAAGCCGAAGTTCTACGTCATCAACTCCGTGCTGCACAATCCGACCTCGACTTCGCTGTCGGCGGCCAAGGCCTTCCAGATACTCAAGATCGCCGAGCAGCATGATTTCACCATCATCGAAGATGATATCTACTGCGACCTGCATCCGGGCAGTTCGGTGCAGCCAGCCACGCGCATCGCATCGCTCGACCAGCTGAACCGCGTCATCTACCTCGGCGGCTTCTCCAAGACGCTGGCGGCCAACCTGCGGGTCGGCTTCATCGCCACCACGGAGGAAATGGCCAAGCGGCTGTCCGACCGCAAGATGCTGTCGACGCTCACGACATCCGACATCGGCGAGCGCATCGTCTACAAGATCCTGTCCGAAGGCCACTACCGCAAGCATGTCGACCGCCTGCGCGGCAAGCTCGACGGCACGCGCGACAAGATGATCAAGCAGCTGGAACGGGTCGGACTGACCATCGACATCACCACGCCGGCCGGCCTGTTCCTGTGGGCCGACGCCGGCTGCGACACCAATGTCCTGACCGAAAAGGCGATGGCCGAGGGCATCCTGCTGGCGCCGGGCAGCCTGTTCTCGCCAAGCCAGCTGCCGTCGACACGCATGCGGGTGAATGTCGCCTCGATGGGGGATATCGAAGTGCTGCGCTTCCTGGAGCGGGAGCTGGGAAAGAATTAGCGAAGGTTCATGCAACCTGGCTGACCGGGCTGCCGGCATTGTTCGCCGCGGAGCACGCACGCCCCGGTACCGCAAAATTAACCATTTGCAAGAACAGCCCTTGAAATCCTCAGGGCAGTCCCCATTTCGCAGGAATTGTCAGACCTGCATGCAGAGCTTTCCTGCGTGCCGGCTGCTTATTCCGCTCCTTACAATTACTACCATTGATTCTCGAGGTGAAAATGGCCGTAGCCGAAAAGCAAACCCTGGGTTTTCAGGCAGAAGTCAAGCAACTGCTGCAATTGATGATTCACTCCTTGTACTCCAACAAGGAAATCTTTCTGCGGGAACTGATCTCCAACGCCTCCGACGCGTCGGACAAGCTGCGCTTTGAAGCGATCAACAACAGCGCGCTGTTCGAGGACGATCCGGAGCTGAAGATCAAGGTCACCTTCGACAAGGCGGCACGCACCATCACCATTTCCGACAACGGCATCGGCATGAGCCGCGACGAGGCCATCGAGCACCTCGGCACCATTGCCAAGTCGGGCACCAAGGAGTTCTTTTCCAAGCTTTCCGGCGACCAGCAGAAGGATGCGGCGCTGATCGGCCAGTTCGGCGTGGGCTTCTATTCCGCCTTCATCGTCGCCGACAAGATCACCGTCGACAGCCGCCGCGCCGGCCTGCCCGCTGACCAGGGCGTGCGCTGGGAATCGGGCGGCGAAGGCGACTTCAGCGTCGAGCAGATCGACAAGCCGGCGCGCGGCACCGACATCACCCTGCATCTGCGCGAAGGCGAGGATGAATTCCTCTCCATCTGGAAGCTCAAGTCGGTCATCCGCAAATACTCCGATCACATCTCCCTGCCCATCCTGATGCAAAAGGAAGAGTGGGATGAAGAGAAGAAGGAAACCGTGGTCAGGGACGAGTTCGAGACCGTCAACCAGGCCAGCGCGCTCTGGACGCGCAGCAAGTCCGACGTCACGAAAGAACAGTACGAGGAGTTCTACAAGCACGTCTCGCACGACTTCGAGGCGCCGCTCGCCTATACCCACAACCGCGTCGAGGGCCGCAGCGAGTACACCCAGCTGCTCTACATCCCGGGGCGCGCGCCGTTCGACCTGTGGGACCGCAACAAGCGCGGCGGCATCAAGCTGTATGTGAAGCGCGTCTTCATCATGGACGACGCCGAGCAGCTGATGCCGGTCTACCTGCGCTTCGTCAAGGGCGTGATCGACTCGGCCGACCTGCCGCTGAACGTGTCCCGCGAGATCCTGCAGGAGTCGCGCGACGTCAAGGTCATCCGCGAGGGCTCCACCAAGCGCGTGCTCGGCCTGCTGGAAGAAATGGCAAACGGCGAGGAACAGGAACAGAAGGACAAGTACGCGAAGTTCTGGACCGAATTCGGCCAGGTGCTCAAGGAAGGCATCGGCGAGGACCAGGGCAACAAGGAACGCATCGCCAAGCTGCTGCGCTTCGCCTCGACCCACAACGACAATGATGCGCAGACCGTTTCCTTCGACGACTATATCGGCCGCATGAAGGAAGGCCAGGAAAAGATCTATTACGTCACCGCCGACAATTATGCGGCGGCGAAGAACAGCCCCCACCTGGAAATCTTCCGCAAGAAAGGCGTGGAAGTCCTGCTGCTGACCGATCGCGTCGATGAATGGATGCTGTCCTTCCTGCATGAAGTCGAGGGCAAGGAGCTCGTCTCGGTGGCCAAGGGCGATCTCGACCTCGGCAAGCTGGAAGACGAAACCGAGAAGAAGCAGCATGAGGAAACCGAGTCGCAGTACAAGGAACTGGTCGAGAAGATGAAGACCGCCCTGTCCGACAAGGCCAAGGATGTGCGCGTGACTTTCCGCCTGACCGATTCGCCGGCCTGCCTGGTGGCGGACGAACATGAACTGTCGGGCAATCTGCTGCGCATGCTGAAGGCAGCCGGCCAGAATGCGCCCGAATCCAAGCCCATCCTGGAAATCAATCCGGACCATGCGCTGGTGCAGCGGCTGAAATACGAGGAAGCCAGGTTCGATGACTGGTCGCACATCCTGTTCGATCAGGCAACGCTGGCCGAGGGCGGCAACCTGTCCGACCCGGCGGGCTTCGTCAAGCGGCTCAATGAAATGCTGCTTGGCATGGCAAGCAAGTAATTCCGGGCACAACGGCACGGCAGGCGGCGGCGCCGAAACCGCCGTCGCCTTGTTCAGGCAATGTCTTGCCGGGCAAGCCGCAGTGCTGGATGCCTGATGAAAAAGGAGCGGCGCCGCTGGCCCGCTCCTTTTATTTCCCGCCTGGCGATTTCAACCTTCCACCCTGGCCAGGCCTACGCCACCTTGTCCGGCA
Source organism: Noviherbaspirillum aerium (assembly GCF_008929045.1). Lineage (GTDB taxonomy): Bacteria > Pseudomonadota > Gammaproteobacteria > Burkholderiales > Burkholderiaceae_D > Noviherbaspirillum > Noviherbaspirillum aerium. Next base: position 336,580 of record NZ_VFAH01000003.1, read on the forward strand.
TGCGCTGGACGAGGCCCACGGTTTCCATCACCAGCCCAGGATCCACCACGCCGTCACGCGACCGGATCACGCCTTTCGAAGTGCCTATCGCCGCCACCCTTCCGCCCGCCGTGAAGGTGTGCGTCATGTAGAAGTATTTCGCATCCCAGTGCGTCACCGCCAGTTCGACGTCGAAGCGCTCGAACAGCTTCAGCGGCTTCTTGTAGGTCATGGTGTGGTCGGCGATCATCGGCATCCATTTCCGCTTCAGCATCACCTTCGCCAGTCCGGAACGGATGAACAGGTCCACCCGGTTCAGGTCGCAGATGGTCAGGTAGCGGCCATTGTTCATGTGCAGGTTGATGTCGAGGTCGTTCGGCAGAGTGCGCAGGCGGAGCCGGCTTGCAAAAGCATCGGTCCCGATGCGCGGCCGGAACAGCGCGCCCAGCAGCACATAGAACATCCGGAACAGCAGATTCATGGTTTTCTCCCGTTGCGGCGGCCTACCTGAGGTTCATCGTGATGGTCGCCGTGAAGACGCGCCTGCCTTCGGTGTCGAAGGCATCGACCGGCACCTCGACATTGCCGGTCCGGCTCCAGTCGACGGCGCCGCCGTCGGCCACGACCCGCATATCGGTTTTCGCCTTGGCCAGGTATTGCACGCTCATGCCGACCGGTATCCATTCCCGCCCCTCGGCCAGGGAGACGGTCGTCATGGTGCCCGCGGCGAGTTCGGCGGCGTTGCACAAGGCGATCGCATGCACCGTGCCGATATGGTTATGCACCTCGCGCCGGTTGGCGAAACTCACTTCCGCGAAACCCGGGCGCAAGGCGGTGAAACTCGGCGCGATCGTGGAAAAATAGGGGGCAATCTGCGTAACCGCCTTGCCGAAGGCCTCATTGCCCAGTTGCTCATACAGGGCCAGAGTCTGGTTCATTTGCTGCTCCTTGAATGGAATCGGGGCAGGAATTGCCGCCGTCGCACAGTCGCGGTATGGTTGCATTCGGCGCATTGGCAGAATACCGCTCTAGAATCGTATTCTAGAATAATATTCTAGTCAATGCAGAATCCATCATGTCGCGCAAAGCCGGAAATGACCGTAGAAAAGAAAAACAGAAAGCAGGAGATCCTCGAGGCCGCCCTTGCGTGTTTCACCGAACATGGCATCGAGGCCACCACCATCGACATGATCCGGGAGCGGTCCGGCGCCAGCATCGGCAGCATGTACCATCACTTCGGCAACAAGGAAAGCATTGCCGCCGCGCTGTATGTGGCGGCGCTGGCCGAACATCATGTCTACCAGCAGGAATTGCTGCAGGCGGCGGGCACAGCCGAACAAGGCGTGCGGGCCATCGCCCATGCCTATGTCGACTGGGTGTCGGCCAATCCCGACAAGGCCCGCTTCGTGCTCTACGGGCGCAGCGTGCTGGCAAGGGGAGGCATGGCCGCCGACCTGCGCGAGCAGACGCGCTCGCATATCGAATCGGTGGTGCAGTGGTTCCAGCCGCATATCGAGGCAGGTAGGATCAGGAAGCTGCCGCTTGAACTGTACGGCTCGCTGATGACCGGCGCGGCGCATGACTATGCGCGCCTCTGGCTGTCGGGCCGGGCAAAGACCGACATCAAGGCGTACCGCGACATATTTTCGGATGCCGCCTGGGCGGCGATGAGACCGGCTTAAGCGATCAGAAGGCTCTTGTGGAGACGAAACCGCTCTAGCTGTCGGCGCTGGTGAGTGGATCGCGCCGCAGCTCGTCCGTCGTCTGCAGAGCCGACAGCAGTGCTCCACCGGCAAACCGCCGATCGCTTCCCTGCTCCGCTTCGCGCACCAGCGCGACGATGCGCGCATTCAACGGCGCCTTGCGGCCACACGACTGCGCCAGGCGCACCACGGCGCCGTTGAGGTAATCCACCTCGGTGCGCCGTCCTGCCTGCAAGTCTTCCCACATCGACGAGCGCGCCTCGGGATCGATGTTGAGCATGGCGCCGGCCACGCGGGCGAAGAGAAAATCCGGCAGCCGCAGGAGCACGGGCAGCACGCCCGGCGCCACCTTGGCCACCTTGGCCGGCCGGATGCCGGCCGCCTTCAAGATCATGAGCGCCTCGCCGATCAGCAAGGCCAGGCAGCGCCGGTAAGCGCGCTGCGACAATTCGGCCTTCAGCGGCAAGCCGGACAGCGCATTGACAGGGTTGTTCAAATTCAGCAGCAGCTTGCCCCATTGCACCGCAAGGAAATCACTGCGTTCCAGCAGAGGCAAGCCCGCATTGCGGAAGCCGTCGAGCCACGGCGCCAGCCTCGGCGAAGCTTCCACCATCATTTCACCTTCGGTGCCGCGGTGAAAGCGGTTGCCGGGCATCTGCACCACATTGAAAGGGACCATGCCGGCCAGCACGCATTGCTCGGGCAAGGCGGTGCGCAGGACATCGACATTGCCGACGCCATTCTGCAGGCTGATCACCAGCGCATCGCGCCGGGCATGAGCGCGAATCCTTGCTGCCGCGGCGGCGGTATCGGCGCTTTTGACCGTCACCAGGATCAGGTCCGCATCGCCCAGTTCCTGGCCCTCCTCGCTGTACGGAATGCGTTCGGGCTCAAGCCGCCGATCGCCGCCGCGCAGGTCGGTCAGCCGCACGCCGTCGCGGGCGATCCGGGCGCGCATCGGCGCCCTTCCGATCAGCACCGCATCGGCGCCGGAAGCCAGCAGGGACGCCCCGGCATAGACGCCGATCGAGCCGGCGCCGAAGATGGCGATTTTCATTCCATGCAGGGCTCAGTATGCGATGCGGACGCGGCGATACAGAATCGCCAGCACGAACAGCGGACCGATCAGCAGAAAGCGCAGATCGTCGAAGAAGGATGGCTTCTTACCCTCGATCTTGTGGCCGATGAACTGCCCGATCCAGGACACCACGAACACCGCGAGCGAAACGCTCAGTACATGAGCCTGCGGCAGCAGCGACAGCGCCCAAAGCATGACGCCCGACATTACCAGCATGCCGAGCGCGAACGATACCGACAAGCGAAGGTAATAGACGAGCGAGACGATGGTGACGGCCAGCGCAGCCAGCGGATGCAGGCTCCACAGCAGGCCGAGAAAGGAAAAGATGATGGCCGGAATGCAGATGCAGTGGATCAGTTCATTGGCGGGATGACGATGGCTTTCACCGTATTTGTCCAGCAGGGCATCGACCTGTCTTTGCGCAACAGTTTCCATGAGAGTCTCCATGTTCCTTGGTTTGATAAGGCGATTCTGCTCGATCGCTCTTGATCATCTTAGAACCTCATTGCACGGTCTGCTTGAACGCAATCGTCATCTTTTGCAGCTGCGACGGCACGACGCCGAAAGTATTGCGGAAGCTGCGGCTCATGTGCGCCAGGTCCGCGAAACCGGCCTGATGTGCGGCCGTGGTCAGGCTGTCGCCGCGCGCCACCGCGGCCACTCCTGCAAGCAGCCGCATCCACAGCAGGTAGCGCGACAGCGTCATCCCGGTTTGCTCGCGGAACAAATGCGTGAAGCGGCTTTCGGACAGATGCACCTTCCGTGCAAGCAGGGCACCGTCGGGCTCGCTGCCGGGGTTGGCGGCGATCCAGGCCAGCGCCGCCGCAATGCGCTCGTCATAGGCGGCAGGCATGAGCGCCTGCGGCACCGCACAAGCCAGCCACTGCCCGGCTGCCTGCGCGGCGTCCTCCACGTTGATGGTGCTTCGGCGCGCCGCTTCCAGCGCGCTGCGCACCGCCGCAAAATCCGGCAATGCCTGATATTGCGCCGGCATCACGGTGCCTATCGTCTGCTGGCGCAGCGGCATCTCGACGAACAGATGGGCCAGCATCGCGCCGCCGCAATCGATCTGGTGCGCCTGGTTGGGGGCAAACACGGCCGCACCGGTTTCCTGCCAGGGCTGGTCCGGTGCCAATCGGGCGCGGAAGGGTCGGTCCAGGCCCAGGGTAAGCTGGAGTGCGAAGTGGGCATGCGGCGAGGAATCGATGCCCGGCCCGACGATCAGCGCACGGCCATGCCAGAGATACATGCTGGCCCGGTCCGCGGTGCTAGCGGCCGCCGGCAACATCGATGAACGAACCCGTCGTATAGGAAGACTGGTCGGACAGAAGCCACAGAATGGCATTGGCCACTTCGAGCGCATCCCCGCCCCGCTTCATCGGCACGGTTTCCTTGACGCGGTCGACCCGGCCCGGCTCACCGCCGCTGGCATGGATTTCCGTATAGATCACGCCTGGCCGCACGGCATTGACGCGTATGCCGTCGGCCGCCACCTCCTTGGCCAGGCCGATGGTCATCGCATCGATTGCGGCTTTCGACGCGGCGTAATCGACATACTCGTTCGGCGCTCCCAGCCTGGCGGCGATGGATGACACATTGACGATCGCCCCGCCGCTTCCGCCGCGGGCGGTCGACATGCGCCTGACAGCCTCGCGCGCGCAGAGAAAACTTCCGGTGACATTGGTGGCGAAGATCCGGGCGAGCCGCCCCGCATCCATGTCTTCCACGCGCATCTGGTGTTCGAGGATGCCGGCATTGTTGACCAGCGCGGTGATATCGCCGAGCGACTGGTCGACCGCGCCGAACAGCCGGATCACATCTTCCTGGGACGAGACATCGGCCTGCACCGCGATCGCCTCGCCGCCGGAATTGAGAATGGCCTGCACCACTTCATCTGCGGCGGCACGGTTGTTGAGATAACTGATGCAGACCGCGTACCCCTGGGTCGCGGCGAGCTGGGCGGTCGCGGCGCCGATGCCGCGGCTGCCGCCGGTGATGAGGATGACCTTTCTGGACATGTTTTCTCCGGGTAGTGGCCTTTCCGATAACGACATATTAAACCAGCGTTCCGGCCGTCGCCGCCGGCACGGCCTGCCGCCCGGCGAGGCTGCGGCTACAATGCAGGAATGACCTCCATTCCGACCCCGCAGACCGCCCTGCTGGCCGGCTTTCCGCCGGTCCTCGACCGGTCCACGCGCATCGCCGTTCTCGGCAGTTTTCCAGGTGTGGCTTCGCTTACGGCACAGCAATATTATGCCCATCCGCGCAACCAGTTCTGGCGGCTGCTATCGGCCGTGCTGGACGATCCCATTGCAAGCCTGCCTTACGAACAGCGGCTGAACAGGCTGCTGAGCCATGGCATCGGCCTGTGGGATGTGATCGCCATATGCGAGCGCGAGGGCAGTCTCGATGCCGACATCAGGCAGGCGCAGGCGAACGACTTCGCAGTCCTGCGCCATCAAGCGCCGCAGCTGCGCAAGGTTTGCTTCAATGGCAAGACCTCGGGCAAGTACGCGCCCTTCTTCGCCGATGCAGGATTTGAAACACTGGTCCTGCCTTCGTCTTCACCTGCCAACGCCCAGCTTTCCTTTGAGGAAAAACTGGCGCAATGGAAGAACATCATTCTGTAGAATGACAGAAACATTTTTTACCGTCCGCCGTTCCGGCGCACGGCAGATTGCCTAATCGCCATGCTCATCAAACGCAATTCCATGGAAGCGCAAGCCAACCGCAAGGCCGGCCCCGGCAAGCCGGCGGCCCCGAAAGCGCCGCGCAAGCCCAAGTTCGCACCCATCACTCTCTCGGAGCAGGACGGCGTGGTCTTCCTGCACTTCGGCACCGAGTGGGTTCAAGGCGCGATGCGCAAGCGCAAGCCGGACTGGATCGAGCTGGAATATGCGCAGCAGATGATGTCGTGGATGCTGTTCATCGAGCGGCCTGCGCATGTCGCCCAGCTTGGCCTGGGCACCGGCGCACTGACCAAGTTCTGCTACCGGCAATTTCCCGACGCGCGCGTGACGGCGGTCGAACTCAATCCTTCGGTCATCACGGTATGCCACTCCATGTTCAAGCTGCCGCAGGAAGACGAGCGCTTGTCCATACGCGAGATGGATGCGATGGATTTCGTGACGGATCCGGCCAACCACGGTACCCTCGACGCGCTGCAGGTTGATCTCTACGATGCCACCGTCAAGGGGCCGGTGCTGGATACGCCGGAGTTCTACGAAGCCTGCGCCGCCTGCCTGAAACCGCATGGCATCATGACCGTCAACCTGTTCGGCGACCATCCCAGTTACAACAAGAACTACAAGGCGATGCGCTACGCATTTGCCGACACGCTATGCCTGGCGCCGGTACATGAAGGCAATGTGGTGGTGCTCGCCTTCAAGACCAAGCCGGAAATCGACTTCAAGGCCCTGCACGAGCGCGCCGCGCAGATTACCGCCGCCACCAGGCTGCCGACCAAATCCTGGGTGAACGGCATGCAGGTCTGGCATCAGCTGCGCATGGAAAAACAAGGAAAGCAATGAGCGCGAGACTCGAGCAGGCCGGCGCACCCGCGGCCAAGGCGGCGACCCGGACCATCGACCTGCAGCAAATCTTTACCTGGCTGATGGCCGACGGCATCGTGGCCAAGACGGAGGCGAAAACGCTGTTCAACCAGGCGCAAGGCTTGCTGCGCAATGCCACCGTCACCATGCATCCCCTGACCGCTGTCGCCCAATGCAAGCTGCAGTCGGCCGCCCCGCCGCACCGGCTGCTGACGCTCGACTGGCTGAGCGAATGGATGGCAGGCAAGGTCAAGCTGCCGTTCTTCCGCATCGACCCGCTGAAGATCGATTTCACCAAGGTGGCCGATGTGATGTCGGCCACCTATGCAAGCCGCTTCAACATCCTGCCGGTGGAACTGACCTCCACCGATGTCGTGATTGCCACCGCCGAGCCGCTCGCCATCGAATGGGAAGCCGAGATCGCCAAGATCACCCGGCGCAGCGTGCGCCTGGTGGTCGCCAATCCGCTCGACATCGCCCAGTACACCGCGCAGTTCTTCACGCTGGCCAAGTCCATCAAGGGCGCCAACAAGTTCGGCAACCAGGACGTCTCCCTGCGCAGCAATTTCGAGCAGCTGGTTGAACTCGGCAAGTCCAACAAGACGCTCGATGCCAATGACCAGCACATCGTCAACATCGTGGACTGGCTGTGGCAGTATGCCTTCGAGCAGCGCGCTTCCGATATCCACCTCGAACCCAAGCGCGATCTCGGCGCGATCCGCTTTCGCATCGACGGCGTGCTGCACCAGGTCTACCAGGTGCCGATCGCGGTGATGATCGCCATGACCGCGCGCATCAAGCTGCTCGGCCGCATGGACGTGATCGAAAAGCGCCGCCCGCAGGACGGCCGCATCAAGACGCGCACCGCCGGCGGCCAGGAAATCGAACTCCGCCTGTCCACCCTGCCGACCGCCTTCGGCGAAAAGCTGGTGATGCGCATTTTCGATCCGGATGTCGTGGTCAAGACGCTGCCCGAACTCGGTTTCCCGCCGGACGATGCGAAACGCTGGGATGCGCTCACGGCCCGTCCGCACGGCATCATCCTGGTCACCGGCCCCACCGGCTCCGGCAAGACCACGACCCTGTACACGACGCTCAAGGCGCTGGCCACCTCCGAGGTCAATGTCTGCACCGTCGAAGACCCGATTGAAATGGTCGAAGGCAGCTTCAACCAGATGCAGGTCCAGCACGGCATCGACCTCTCCTTCGCCGACGGCGTGCGCGCACTGATGCGGCAGGATCCGGACATCATCATGGTCGGCGAGATCCGTGACCTCGAAACCGCCGAGATGGCCATCCAGGCCGCGCTGACCGGACATCTCGTGCTGTCGACGCTGCACACCAATGATGCCCCGTCGGCCGTGATGCGCCTGCTGGAACTCGGCGTGCCTTACTATCTGCTGGAAGCGACCCTGATCGGCATCATGGCCCAGCGGCTGGTGCGCACGCTGTGCCCGGAATGCAAGAAGCCGGACGGGGAATTGAACGATGATGTCTGGGCCAGCCTGGTCGAAGGATGGGCATTGCCGAAACCGGCAACCGTATATCGCCCGGTGGGCTGCCCGGAATGCCGGCAGACCGGATACCGCGGACGCACCGGCCTGTATGAACTCCTCGGGATTACTCAGCCCTTCTCCAGGCTGATCAAGCAGGAGACCGACATCCATGCGCTGCGCCGACAAAGCATCAGTGACGGCATGAAACCGCTGCGCATCGCCGGTGCAATGAAGATAGCCGAAGGTGTCACCACTGCGGACGAAGTGCTGAAGGTTACCTCCGCGTTGACCTGATCAGCTGCATTCCGCTTGCCTCCCGTGGTCGGTGTTGTCGTGAAGTGGCGGGTTCATACCATGCGTCGTGTTCGCCGGCTGCTCCGACTGCCCACGCAAGCCTATCTGCCCGCCGCTGCGCAAGCGCGCACTCGGTTCATACATTGTGAGTCCATTTCGATCGGGGTCTATGTCAATACGAAAGACCAAATTCACGTAACAACAAAATTAATACCCGTAACAACGAAGTACATACTCCCTGGGCGAGAGTAATACCGTTTTTACAGCCAGCACCCGGTTTATAACTATTCAATGCGAAGGCCCATCCAGTATTCACAGGCCCAAGCTGAAGATCTGTTGAGAGCAAATATGAGGTAACCGCACCGGACCAGGCTGTGTTTGCCAAGCGACGAGAGCTGTTCGGAGTTGCATTGAAGTGCGGGAGCCCATGCGCTCGGACAGTGCGACAAGGCTGGCGTCATACAGGCACCTTGGACTTGGAATGGGCTCGATTCCTGTCTTTACTGGACCAACAAGTCTAGCAAGTCCAACAAGGTTTCAGCTCGCCTTATAAGAGCTGTATGAAGGGATGTACCGCAATATGCCATCGAGAAAGATCACACTGCGCGGCTATTGCGATGCGTGTCCTGTGCCCTCAGCCGATGGGCATTTTCCATGGCAGAGGGGCTTGATACCAGACCAGGCAACATTCAGTGTGAATGCTCGCGAAATGGAATGTGCCCGTTCAGAAAGAGATTTTTTCTACGTACGGCTACCATTTCCGGAGATTGTTGCTATAATGCGGGCCTCGTTGGGTCGTTAGCTCAGTTGGTAGAGCAGCGGACTTTTAATCCGTTGGTCGCAGGTTCGAGTCCCGCACGGCCTACCAGAATACGAAGGGTCTAAGTGAAAGCTTAGACCCTTTTCTGTTTTCAAAGCCTGCGCTTCGTGCCTCTCTTCTCGGCATGCCACTTTCCCTTCGAGAAAGGCCACCATCTTCCGCTGGTCGTCACTCTCATTCCAGTCTCATGCCGTGAGGCCGCATCTTTTCCATCTGGCCTCGTTGCGCTAGGCTGTGTTTGATACGCGTTGCGAGCGGTTCGGAGTGGTGCCGAGGAGCGCACGCGTACGCAGGGTACGCCGAGCACCGCAGGTGCCAATCCGGATTGCGCAGCAGCTTATCAAACACAGCCTAGAGCGTCTTCGCCCTGACCGGCCTGGTCGAGGCCAAGGCAGATTGCTGCTGGAACAAGGCGTGACGACGCGACATGGCCAGCCATGGCAAGGAGTCACAACGCAGTGCCAGTAGCTATCTGTCCGGGATCAACAGGCAGGTCAGGGTGAAAACGCTCTAGCCATCCGCCGACTCGAAATCTTCTCGGCCTTGCCTTGCCTAGTCCATCAAGCCGAAGCGCTTTAGAAGTACCAAGTGTACGCCGCCACTGCGGCAGTGCCGACCGCCGCATGAAGCACATACCAAAGGATCTGGCGCGCGCGCGCAGAAGAAGATGGCTTGGGGTCTTTTGCGGTGATGCCGGTATCGGCATCCTTTTCAGGAAGATCCGCCTCGGTGTCGGCTATGGCTGCTTGAGATGACTGAGGTGGCTGCGGTGGCTGCGGTGGCTGCGGCGCCATGACGCGCGGCGAAACAGGAGCGGACTTTCTAGGCGATGCCTCCGGGGCTCGAGCCTCGGGCATGAATGCCGGACGCGGCGTGCCGGATATCGGCGCGGAGTCCTGGCGCTGATCGACGCTGATGCGCCCTCTTGTAAGCATCAGGTGCAGTTCCTGAATGGTGGGCTTGCGCTGATGCACGCGTTCCCATGCGCGAATCAGATTGACGTGCCCGTCTCCCATCAGCGCGTCGTGAAGTGCATCACCCATCTCCCGCCCTTTGACGACAGCCTGTTCCAGCTGCCTGTCGTGCATGTTTTCCGCCATCTCGATCAAGCCGCGCATGCGCGCATAGTCACGGCATGCGCGCAGGTCTTCTTCAAGATCATGAAATTCGATCTGCGCATCGATCTGTACCGGCGGATCGAAGATGATGCCGGTATTGAGCCCCCGCAGTTCAAACAGTGCCCGCACCGGGAAATCGAGTTGCAGCACTTCACTGCTGTCGATCTGGCCGGCACGCAGGCTTACCTGCTCAAGGAACAGGCGCGACTGGCAATAACCGCGGAAGAATGAAGCAAACGGCTCGATATCCGCCTTCTTCAAGGAAAGCGGCTTGCTCCAGCCATCGCCTTCGGTGGCTTCATCGAGCGGAATCAGGGCTGAACGTATGCGCGGGATGCGCAGGACCTTGTCGATCCAATAGTAGCGAAGGCGTTCGACATCGCCGATGAAGGTCTTCTGCGCCGACTCGGTCGAGGCCGCAACGTCCGTCTTTTCGGACATGCCGTCATTTCGTGATTGACCGCGCGCTGCAAGCCCGCCGCCAGCACCACCGCCGGCGAGCTTCTTCCGCTGCTCGACCGCCTCCTGATGGATGCGATTCTGGCGCTCGGTTTCCCATTGCAGCGGATTGTCGACGACGTCCAAGGCATGCATCTCAGCCTCCGTAAAGAGCGGGACCGAAACGCAAATCCGGGAGAGACCATGCACAAGCACGCGGGTGCAATACTGCACGCTTCCCATGGCACATGGAAAGAGGCAGCAAGGACATTCGGCCGCGGCGCTTGCAGATGGTCACGCCAGTTGCCTCGTCAAACCAAGGTTTCCGGCGCCTGCGAAGCCATGATGATCGAGGCATGCACAGGAGCGCTCGTTGCACCCGCCTTGTCGCGCAACAGGGTGGAGAGAATGGCGGTATCGTTGAAGCGGAAACGCGAAAGCATGACATTGCAGCTTGCCATCTTCAGCACCTGGGCATTGCTCATGCCGGCAATCAGGTCGGCGATTTCGCCGCTGATGCCAAGCCTGAAGATTGCTTCGGCACGATCGTCGCGGATCATCTGCTGAGCAATCATCAGATAGCTGAGATTGACATCGCGAATCTCCGACAGGTAATCATTGGCCATGTGAGTCGTCCTTATCTTAATAAGCGAAAACTTCTTGTAATACTTCGAGAGTCTTAGCCATGGTGTCGTCGCCGATTGCACCAAGCTTCCTTATCAACCGCACTTTTTCCAGCGTGCAGATCTGATCAAGCAGGATGAGCCCCTGCTTTCCCATGAACATCACGGGAATCCTGAACGGAGCCGGCAGATCATGGGTGCTCATCGGCGCCACGATCAGCGTGCTCAGGTACTCATCCATTTCTTCAGGTGAGACGATGACGCAGGGCCAGCGCTGCTGCGTCACGCTACCGACCGGTTTTTCGAAATCAACCAGCCATACATCGGCGCGCTTTACCATGAAAATCCAGCATCTGCTTCATTTGTGATGAGCGGCCATCCAATTGCCTGTTCCGCCGCGCTCGCCGCGATTTTCTGGCATGCCTCTGCCCATCCTTCGCGCGATTTTTTCTTCGGCTTGCGGATCACGATGGTGTCGTTTTCCACGTCGATTTCCACCTCGCCGATATCAAGACCGGTCTGCAACAAGAACGGCTTGGGAATCAATATCCCTTGCGAATTACCCATCTTGCGGATTGCAGTCTTCATAGAAATTCCTTTAACAGAATGTACGAACATAGTACAACAAACTTCCCATACGGCAAATGTTTATTTAAACAATGTTCGAACTTTTCCCGTGGAAATGCTACTTAGTATTTACCGATGTACATACCATGTACGAACGGCGCAACAACTCTTAACAGAGTGCTTAAGGTTTCCTGAAGAATGCAACAACAGACTCTTGCAAATGCATTCTCTCGCCCGGGAAAGCGACCGGCGTGACATGGAACGAGGGCACGAAGAGAGGTGGTGGGACCAGAGTGCGAAGGTTTGAGTATCGACTGCAGGGATTACTACGACGTCATTACTTTGTTCCAACTCTTGGAGCGTCAATCAACATGAGGATGGCAAGGAAGGACGACAAAGACAGCACAGACCTGCGGCATTAAGGTGCAACGCAGCAAGCGGCATGTTGATAGACGCTCTTAATTCTTAATAATTGTAGAGATTGTTCGGCTTGGCATATGACGGACAGCCGTTCTTGCCCCACATGCCGTTGCACAGTTTCCATTTGCATTGTTCGCGCCGGAAGATATTCGGCGCCGCCTCGCATTGCGCGAGCATGACCTTGTGGCTGTTGGATGAGGAGGATGACGAGTTGGCTGGCTGCGTGTTAGCCTGGCTTTTCTGTGCGACCCGCGATGCATTGCGTCCATCATCGTCGGCACGGCGGGACGCACTATTCTTCTTTTTCAATTCCTCGTCCGCCTGGCGGCGCATACGCTCGATTTCCTGATCTTTCGCATTCTTCGCCACCGTAGTGCGCTTGGACGTAGCCGGGGCGGGCGCTGCCGCCTTGTTTTCGGATTCCTTCGAACGCATCTCTCCCAAACCAGGCGCACGGTTGGCCGACGCAGCGGCTTCCTTTGGCGTAGCCGGTGATGGAGAAGACTTCCTTGCCTGCTCCGGCACCGAAACGGAGGCCGGGGGAATTGCAGGCTGCGCAGAGGCGACGCCCTCCTCTTCTCCACTGCCGCCGGAAGATATCGCCGCCGATGACAGCGGGGCCACCAGTGGCGCCGATGCGGTCTGCTCGCTCTCACCGGGCGGCTTGCCGTCATAGGGCAGCTCGCTGGAACGGATGCCGCGTGCTCCTTGGCCGTTATCGCGCCGGATCAGTTCTTCATATGGGGGCAAGGCAGGCTTGGAGGAAACGATGCCAGGCACCGGCGACGCCGCCGTTGGATGCTGGCCGGAGGAATCAGCCCACCATGCGCCACCCAGTCCCGCAGCCGCGCCAAGCGTGAAAATCAGGGCCATATGAATGGCGCGGAAACCTTTGCGCCGCCGGCTGACCACCGGTTCGCTGTAAGGGGCATACCGCGCCGCATACTCGCGCTGGAACTCTTCATAAGCGGGATTGGGAGGAAGATTGCCATAGCGATACGCCGATGTGTCGGGGCCTTCGCCATTCTGCTGCTGCGCAGGTTGCGGCGGCTGTCCTTCCTTCGGAGGGATCGCAGCACCGGCATCCCGCGGCTCCATCCGGGGCCTGTCGCCTCCGGATGCCGCGGGATCGGGTGTCGGAATCGATGAAGAAAAGCCAGTCAAGTAACGTGTCCTCCGTAGCAGCACAGCAGTGACCGTTCCTGGCAGCGAAGCCGCAGGAATTCGCCTCCTGCCCGCCAGGTCCTCATGGCAGTTCAGGCTCTTAAAGCGCGTGGTGGCTGCAGGGGGTATGTATGTCGACGCATTGCAGACGACCTGCGATTGATCGCACCGCGCGCAACCCCGGGCGGTCTTTTCCAACCCGCAATATGAGCACCGCATGTTGAACCAGCCTGAATAAACGGTAACTTATGTCAGGAAAGACAACGCGGCACTTCAGTGGTTCAACAGGATAGATGAGAGATATGCGATTGGCCATGCGCCAGCAGCAAAATCCGCCGTGTGCTTGAGCTCGCTCATGCCAGGAGGTATGTGATCAGCGTGCGGGTTCGGAGCCGTGTCGAGGAGCGCACGCGCAAGAGACAGTACACTGAGCACTTCAGGCGCGGACCCGGGTCGAACAGCAGCTTATCTGCAGAGCCTAATCCAGGCAGCCGGAAAGGCAGCGGTATCCGGCATTCGATATGCGGCTCTTGCGTTCAGAGATTGACCTCGTACAGCACCTTCCATGACGCACCTTCCTTGGTCCAGTACTGGCGCTTGCGCAAGGTGCTTTTGTTTTTCCCGACCATGGTTTCCTGAGTGAATGTACTCACGATCATGTCATCGCGCCCGGGATAGAAGAAATGCGTCATGTCCCGCAAGGTCAGCTTCAATGCCTTTACGTTGCCTAGCGACTGCTGATGCTTGCCGAGCCAGACATCGATATCCTCGCCGCGGTCGGACTTGAACTGGCGGGAATAATTCCGGGCGACCCGCAATGGGTTCAGGCTTTCGATGTCCTGGCGCCATTCCTCGAGAATGCGGGTGGCAACCGCACGGTCATTGTCCCATTTGGTCTGGTTGACGAAGTCGATGGTCTCGCTGATCACGACAGGCGTCTTGCCGATCTCGACCGAACTGGACAGCCTGTGCAGGTCCGGATTGGTCAGCACGACACAGCCATCCGAGGACAGGGGCGGCCTGCTGAAGCTGTCCGACGGCGTTCCGTGCAGCCAGATGCCCGAACCGCTGCGGCCGTTGAGCTTGTCCCATTCGTTCGGATAATTGATGGGCAGCGCCCCCGATCCGTAGAAGTCGGGCAAGCGCGTGCCGGAGAGGCGGCTGGTGATGTAATAGATCCCGATCGGGGTTTTCTGATCACCTTCCTTGAGTTTGTTGACGCCGTACTTGCCCTGGCTGATGTAGTAGTCGGTGACCAGTTTCAGCTTTCCGGCCCGATGCGCATACACATAGAGCCGCGAGCGCTTGGCATCCACCAGCAGCACATGCTTCTGGTCTTCGCGCAGCTGAAGCACCTGCCGCGGAATCAGATCCGGATCGGGCCGTTCGCGCAGCGACTTCATGCGCACCATGGCTTCCTCGCGCAGATTCTTCAGCTTGTCTTCCGGTCCGACCACGGCGCCCAGCGTCGCGACGGGCCGGTTGTGCATCAGCAGCAGGTCGCCGCGAATCAGGTGGCCGAGCCGAAAATTCGGATAGGCCTCGACCAGGCGGTCCGCCTTCTCGAGGGCGCTGCGAAGATGATTGGCGCCGAGCTCCTTGTAGACATCGATCAGCAAGGCCTCCGGATCGGGCTTGGATGCGACAGCCTGCATCGCTTCGCGGATGGCGGGGCTCGTCGCGGCAGCCGGGGCCGATACGCTCCAGGCAGCCGCAAGCGCACCGGAGAGGCTGAAGAAGAGTCCGCGCCGCAGGAGCGGCTTGATGGGTTGAACACGAAACATCAGCCGCCCGTGTTTTCCTGCTTGATCTTCCATTTCCCGCCCTGCTTGGTCAGCACCAGGGTCTTGCGGGTGTTGGCAGTCAGCTGATCAGACAGATAGACCTGCCTGAACTTGACGGTGGCCGTATTGCCGTTGACGCTCACCTGAGGCGATTCGATCTTGACACTGATGCGGCCCTTGCCGACGATGCGGCTGCGACGCTCTTCTTCCCACGCCTTGCGCGCCAGTCCGTTCGGCGCCTGGAAATCGCTGCCATAGGCGTTCAGATATCCCTTGACGTCCTGCGCGCTCCAGGCCTTTGCCCAGTCGCGCACGGCTTCGATCACGTCGTCGCGCTCGCCATTGTTTTCCGGCGCGGGTTTGGCGGCGGGCTTGGCTTCCTGCTTGGCGGATTCCTGCTTCGGAGTTTCCTGCTTGGCGGATTCCTGTTTGGGAGGGGCAGGCTTGGTGGCGGGGACCTGGTCCGCGGGCTTGGCTGCCGGCACGGGCGCGGGGGACGGCGCGGGCGCCGGCGCCGGTGATGGCGCAGGTGCCGGTGCCGGCTTCGGCGCCGACGCGATGATCTGCTCCTGCGGTTTCGGCGGAATGGAAGATGGCTTGACGTTCCCGGCCACCCCGTTGACGCTGACGAGCGAGCGCATCAGCGTCAGCTTGGACTTCGCCCCGGAATTACCGGAATCGAGCTGCAAGGCCTTGTCATATGCCTGGCTGGCGAGCTTCGCATGCACGTCGCCCAGGTTTTCGTAGGCGGTGGCATAAGTCGGGTTGGTTCGAATCGCCGCATCCAGCGCGGAGCGCGCCTTGTCATACTGGCCAGATGCCGCATAAAGCACGGCCAGGTTGTTATAGGGTTCGGGCAGGGTCGGATGATCGTCGGTCAGCTTGGCGAAGATGGCGATGGCTTCGGCGGACTTGTTCTGCTCGGCCAGGATCACGCCTTTCAGGAAACGCAGTTGCGCATCCCGGGGCGTCCGGGACAGCGAGGCGTCGACCTTGCTCAGGGCTTCGCCGTATTGACCGGCACGCATGAGCTTGTTGATATCGGCTGCGTCATCCGCGAGCGCAGGCGCGGCAGACAGCGCGGCCAGCAGTCCCGACAAAAGGATGCTTTTATTGATGGCGGGACGCAAACGGATTTTGGACATGCGGCGGGTCGAGAAAGTCATGAATCGATGGGCGTTATTTTGCAGCAAAAACCGGATGCGCGATACAGGAGTTCGCTTATCCGGCGGTCATGCGTTTGCCGCTACAACAGCCAGAATGCCAACACCCGGGAATGCTTTGCCAGAGAGGCAATCCGATTGCCCTCTCCGCAGCCCGGAACATTCCAGAGCGTTTTCGCCCGTAAAGCGCCATTGTGCAGGACAATGCCGCATCCGTGCAGCATGCCGCGGGACCCTTGAGGTATTTTGAGGGATTCAACGCTCCGCGCTTGCATCCTCGGCAAGCTGAAAAGTCATGCGCATGCCCGCTGGCATGAGCATGCCGCCGTGTTCGTCGACTGCGGGGCCTGGAGTGACGGATGAGACCTCGGTACGTTCGCCGGCGGCACCGGCGGCACCGGCGGCACCGGCGGTACCTGCATCATGGATGAACCATGCGGAAGCTGCCACGCCCACGACAAAGGCGACGCCGCTCATCAGCGCAACCACGGGGCGGCGAACAAGCAGTCCCCCTCGGGCCGGGACCGGCGAATCGGCGAGCACCGCTTCGGCACGGCGTCTCCAGTCGCCCAGCTGGCTGGCGTCGGCCGAAAGGCGATCGAGCAAGGCCTTGGCGGCCGCCTGTGCAGCGTCGCGTTCCTGATCGCAGCTGCGGCGGCGGTCGTCGGCTGCGCTTGCGGCGCTCTCGGCGCACGCCTTGCGGCTGCGGGCCGCTTCCAGCGCACGCTGTTCGGCCGCCGCCTGCAGTTCTTCGGCGGTACGCGCCTCGGCTTCCGCCTTCATGCGCTGCATGGCCAGTTCGGCGGCTTCACGTTCCGCGACGGCGCGCTGTTCCGCGTGTTCGCAGGCAATGCTGTCGGACTGCATCCGCTCCTGGATGGCAGCCAGCGCCTCCTGCTCCGCCTTGGCACGCGCACTGTCGGACCGTGCCAGTTCGATCATCCCGCGCGCTTTGGCTTCGGCGGCGTCGGCGGCCTCCTTGTTGAGGCGTACCTGTTCGACCGAAGCTTCCAGGAACCGCTTTTCCGCGGCAAGACGGGCTTCGGCGGCCAGGCGCGCCTGGCGCGCAGTTTCTTCACGGGCACGCGTGATGCTCGCCTGCTCGGCGGCAAAGCGCGCGCAATCCTGCGCATCGGCATGCGTCCGGCTTTCCGATTCCAGCCTGGCGTCGATGTCCGCGAGCGCCTGCTGTTCGGCCGCGGTGCGCTCCTGTTCCAGCTTGAGCTTCTGCCTTAGCGCAGCGAGTGTCTTTTCCTCCGCCGCTACGCGCCGGCGCGCTGCCGCTGCCAGCGTGACTGCTTCGCGCGCACGGGCAATCGCAAGCGAGGCGGCCTGGCGATGGAGTTCCGCCTGTTCCGCCGTCTTGTCGAACAATGCCTTTTCAGCCATGCATCTGGCTTCGTCGGCGGTACGCATGTCGCGCTCCGCAGCGGCCCGCTGCTGCTGCATGAGGGTCATGCCGCGTTCAGCGTCGGCGCGCTGCCGGGCCTCGCGGCTTGCCGCTTGTTCCGACGCGACTTTTTCCTGCAGCGCTTCCAGTGACTGGCGTTCTGCCTCGGCATGCTGCTGCTCGGCCATGGCGAGAGCTACCGCCTGTTCGGCCCTGGCGCGCGACAACTCCGCAGCCCTGCGCTGCGCCTCGGCGTGCTGCGCCGAATTCTCCAGGGCGATCTTTTCCGCTGCAGCCTGATCCTGCTTCGCCAGACGGGCCGAACGCTCCGCGGCTTCCCGCTCCGCCAGCAGAGTCGCCAGCTCGCGCTCCGAACGGATACGCGCCTCGCTTTCATCGCGCAGCGTCTTTTCCGCCGCCAGCTTTTCCTGGATGGCTGCAAGCGCTGCCTGTTCCGCGGCGACCCGCTCCTTTTCGACCCTGGCCAGTTCCATGGCCTCGCGCACTTTTGCCAGCGCCGCATGCGCCGCCTTGCGCTCCAGTTCGGCCCGTTCGGCAGCCTGTTGCGCCAGCTGCCTTTCGGCGGCGAGCCGGGCTTCGGCCGCCTGGCGCGCCGAGCGTTCGGATTGCTCGCGCATGCGAATGGCGTCGGCCCGCTCTTCTTCGGCGCGGGCGCGCATGTCGGCTTCGGCATGCGCCGTCCGCTCGGCGTCCAGGGTATTGCGCACCGCCTCCAGCGCCTGCTGCTCCGCTGCGGCGCGAGCCTGTTCGACGCGCGCGAGTTCGACGGCTTCGCGAGCACGGGCCTCGGCAGCATCGGCGGCTGCACGTTCGGCGGCGGCATGCAGCGCAGCCTGTTCAAGCGCCAGCTTTTCGGCTTCGCACCTGACTTCCCATGCCTCGCGCGAGATCTGTTCCCGCGCCTGCCTTTCCTGAAGCAGCTGCGTCTGCTCCTGTTCGGCATGGAGACGGGCATCCATTTCGGCGCGAAGACGATCTTCCGCCTCGCGCTTTTCCTGCGCGGCATGCAGCGCCTGCTGCTCCGCTTCGACGCGTTCGCGTTCGGCACGGGCCGCCTCGGTGGCTTCCCTGGCCTTAAGCAGCGCGGCAAGCGCCGCCTTGCGCCTGAGTTCCACGGCTGCCCTGGACTGCTGATTGGCATGATGCAGCGCCGTCGCTTGCGCAGTTGCCGCGGCCTCGGCCGCACGGTCGAGTTCTTCCTGTACCTTCAGCGCCGCGGCCTGCTGGCGATCGGCTTCGGCGCGCTGCCGGGCCTGGGCGAACGCGGCCTGCTCTGCCGCCAGCTTTTCCCGTGCCGCTTCCAGCGCCTCGCGGGCAGCAAGCGCCTTGTTCCTTTCCACTTCCGCCTTCTGGCGGAGAGCGGCAAGCGCCTGCTCTTCATCACTTGCACGCTGACGCTCCAGTTTGGCAAGCTCGACCGCTTCGCGAGCCTGCTGAACCGCCGCGGCGGCAGCCTGGCGCTGGGCATCGGCGCTTTCAATTGCCTTGGCCAGGGCCAGCTTGCCGGCGGCAATCTCCTCTTCCTTTGCGGCACGCCGGGCCTGCTCGGTCTGTTCCTGCATGCGCAGCAGGCTGGCGTGCTGCTGCTCCGCCTCAGCGCGCGCATGTGCTGCGGCGGCCGCTTCTTCCTCGGCGCGCATCCTTGCCTGCAGGGCGTCAACCGCCTGCTGCTCGGCTTCCGCGCGCTCGCGTTCGGCACGCGCATGCTGCATCGCTTCATGGGCTTTGCGGGCCGCCGTTTCAGCGGCCTGGCGCTGCAGCTCGGCATGCTCCGCCGCGCGTTCATAGGCCTGCTGCTCGGAGACCGCCTTTTCTCCTGCCATCCTGGCTGCAACGCGCTCGAGTTCCAGCCGGCGTTCGGCCAAGGCACGGGCACGCTGCTCTTCGTCGCCGCGCCGCCTGGCGGCGTCTTCCATCGCCTGTTCCAGCTGCGCCCGCTCGCCCGCCTCCTCGGCGGCGCGGCTTTCGGCCTCGGCCCGCCGCCGCGCCTGCAGGTCGGCCCGGTGTTCGGCTTCGGCGCGGCTCATTGCCAGCTGCTGCAGCTCCCGTTCCGCACGGATGCGCGATTCGGTGGCAGCCAGGATACGCTCCTCCGCCTCGCGCCTTGCCTGCGCCGCGGCCGCGGCACTGGCTTCGGCGTGCTCGCGGCGGGCCGCGGTATCGCGCATCTCGGATTCCGCCAGCAGGCGGGCCTGCATGGCTTCGGCCGCCTTGCGCTCGAATTCGATGCGGGCCTGGGCGGCGGCTTCGCTTTCCTGCTCCACCAGCGCGCGGGCGCGGGCTTCTTCGCGGGCGCGCACTTCCGCCGGCCCGCGGCTGAGCGCGGCCTGCAATGCCATGGATTCGGCCAGTTCGCGCTGGCGTGTCGCGTCCAGCGCCTCGCTGCGCGCCTGGGCCAGCGATTCGGCCGCCTGGCGGGCTTCCTTCTCGCGGCGTTCCTGCTCGCGCGCCAGCGCGACGATGCGAGCATCGGCGCGCGCACGGGCCTCGGCTTCCTGGCGCGCCGCTTCGGTGGCGGCGATGCGCTGCGCGGCCTGCCAGCGAGCGAGTTCGGTTTCCTGGGCAAGCTCTTCCGCCACCGCCGCGGTGCGGGCGGCAATCTCGGTCTGGGTAGCGACATGTTCGGCCGCGCGCTCGCGGGCGGCCTGCTCGGCGCGGGCCCGTTCATCGGCAACGCGGGCGGCTTGCGCTTCGGTTTCAGCGCGGGCGCGCAACTCTTCGGTCTCGCGCTGGATGGCTGCGACGCGTGCCTCTCCGGCTTCACGTGCCTGCTGTTCGGCTTCAAGACGGGCGCGGCTGGCTTGAATCGCTTCTTCCGCCGCCCGGGCATTGCGGTAGGCTTCGGCGGCGGCGGCGGCATCGAGGCGCGCCTTTTCTTCGGCCAGGGCGCGCACGCGGGCTTCCGCATTGGCGCGGTTTTCGGCGGCGACGGTGGCGCGGGCCTCGGCCTCGACACGGGCAATCGCCTCGCGGATGGCTTTCAGGTCGACGCCGGCATTGCGTCCGAGGCCTTCTTCCTCGGCTGCCGTGCCTGCCGCGGCTGTTTCGACTGCGCTCCCGCGGTCGGCCTCCTCCAGCCCCGCTTCCGCGGAGTGAAGTCTGTTGCGCCATGCCTGATTGTTATCCATTGGTTTGCTCCCGCACGATGGCCGATTCCGGCGCATTATTGTTCGGTTTGCCGGCCGGAATTTCATACCATGCATTATCCTTGCGCGGGAAAGAAAACAGCCGCCGAACAGGTGAAGGAAGCCGGGCCACTTCCCCAATATGTGGGACGGACAGGGACTGGAAATCGTATTACATTAGACCGCTTGCCTCGCACGGCATTTACATTCATGCAACATTTGTCCAGCATTCAACCCGAAGAAGACGCAGGAAAGGCCAGCACCCATGCAAACCGATAACAGGACATCGCCCTCCACTGCCGCAGGCGGCGATCTCACCACAATGGCGATGGGCAGCCTGCTGGCCGACATGAACCACGATATCCGCACCTCGATGAACGGCATCGTCGGCATGCTGGAACTGCTGCTGGAGACCGACCTTACCGATGCCCAGCACGAGTATGCCCGCGTTGCGCAGAACAGCGTCGACACCCTGCTGGAAGTCATCGAGCGGATCGTCGATCTGTCGCTGCTGGAGTCGAACCAGTTCAGCCTGACGCGCACTCCTTTCGATCTGCTGCCGGTATTGCACGCCGCCTGCGAGGACAAGCGGGCGGCAGCGGCCGAGCGAGGCTTGCGCCTGAGCGTGCGCTATCCGGAGACGGCTTTGCTGGTTGGCGACCCGGTTCGCCTGCGGCAGGTGGTCGGCATCCTGGTCAACACCGCCATTCGCGTCGCCGACCACGGCGATATCGCGGTCAGCCATGAAATGCGCGTGGACGGCGGTCTCGGCAAACTGCGCATGGCGGTTCATGCAAGCGGCCCTTCCGAAGCCGGCGAACAGCTGGCGACCGCGCTCAACCTGCCATTGAGCACCGGCATGGCGGCACTCAAGGTGCATGGCAAGAATGCGGTTGAACTTGCCTTGTGCGTGCGTCTCGCGCGCCTGATGGGCGGCAGCGTCAGCGTCGACAGCGCTCCCCGGCTGGGCGCGAACTTCCGCCTGCTGCTCGATCTTCCGCATGCCGCCAGCACCGTTGCCGGCCTGCGCGTCCT
The DNA here is from genome assembly GCF_008929045.1 of Noviherbaspirillum aerium. Lineage (GTDB taxonomy): Bacteria > Pseudomonadota > Gammaproteobacteria > Burkholderiales > Burkholderiaceae_D > Noviherbaspirillum > Noviherbaspirillum aerium. The sequence goes on from NZ_VFAH01000003.1 coordinate 358,349, forward strand.
CGTCATGGAGGAACAGGCCGGCAGCTGGGACGCCACCCTGGCGCCTCTCGCACAGGCCGGCGTGCGCATCGATCATGCGGACGGCATCGCATCGGCGATGCATGCACTGCGCCAGGCCGCATCGGAAGGCGCACCATATGCATTCCTGCTGCTCGCTTCGTCCGTGCAAGGCATTGATGCCGATACCCTGTGCAGCGCCGTACGCAGCGAGCCGCACTACGCCCGAGCCGGTATCGGCCTGCTCTCGAACGGCGCCGGCGGCACCGACCGGCTCCGCCATGCGGGAGTCGACGCCGTCATCACGCCGGCCATGACCGCTACGATGCTGATGCAGGCGGCGCTCAAGCTTGCCGGCCTTGTACCGGCGCACGGCCCGATATCGCGCTTGAACGAATCCGGCATGCCCGCAGCGCATCCCGGCCACACTTTCGAAGGACAGCGGGTGCTGTTGGCGGACGACAACCCGGTCAACCAGCAGGTGGCAATCCGCATGCTGGAAAAGCTGGGTTGCCGCCCTGATGTCGCATGCGATGGCCAGCAAGCGGTCGGCATGCAGCGCGACAAGGCCTACGATCTGATCCTGATGGATTGCGACATGCCGCTGCTCGACGGTTTCCAGGCTACCGCCCTTATCCGCCGGCTCGACGGCTCCGCCAAGCATGTGCCTGTCATTGCGCTCACCGCATGCACGACGCAGGAAGAGCGCGACAAGTGCGCGGCGGCCGGCATGAATGATTTCCTGTCGAAGCCGATACGGCCGCAGACACTGAAGGACATGCTGGCGCGCTGGATGCCGCGCCCCCTGGCTGCGGAAGCTCCCGAGGCCGTGACAGCCGACGAACTGGAAACGGTGCGGGACATGTTCGGCGCCGACTTCGCCGAGCTTGCGGCACTCTATCGCCATGACAGTCCGCCGCGCATCGCCGCAATGCGCGATGCCCATGCGGCAGGCGACCATGCGCAACTGGCCAGGGTGGCGCATGCGCTCGGCGGCAGCAGCGCCTCGATCGGCGCGACCGCGCTGTCGGCCCTGTGCCGGGATTTGGAGAATGCGGTTAAGGGCGGCGCACCCGGCGGCTTCGGCGAGCGCATTATCGGGATAGAAGCGGAATACCAGCGTGTCGACGCAAAAATCCAGCTCTTGAAGGGATGAATGCCATGGCGCCGGTGAACGACGTGAAGATCGTCATTGCCGATGACGACAACATGACCTGCAGCGTCTTGCGGCTGCTCCTGCGCGAACAGGGCTTCAGCGTGCTCGGCGAAGCCCGCGACGGCGAAAAGGCGGTCGAACTCTGCCTGCTGCACCGGCCGGATATCGCCTTTCTCGACATCGACATGCCCAGGCTGTCGGGGCACGAGGCGGCGCGCAAGCTCAGCGAACAGGCGCCGGATACCGGCATCATCATGGTCAGCGCACTTCCGACGCTGGAGAATGTCCAAAAGTCGGTGGAAGCCGGCGCGGCGGGTTTTGTCGTCAAGCCTTTCAATGCGATGAAGGTAATGGATGCAGTCGGTCAGTGCCTGCAGCGCGGGAAGGATATGAAACGCTAAGAATGCCGGCTTCCTTGATCCTGTCATGATCTTCGGAATGGAGGCCGGCGCCATGGAGAAAAAACCCTTTGACATCAGCGTGGCTGTCACGCGTCTCCGGACTGCCGTCCGACCCTGGCCGAAAGCGGCGCTGTTTCAACTGGCCGAAGAGGGATTCACCTCCGCTTTCGAGCAGCTGTTGGCCTGCATCATTTCCATCCGGACCTTCGATGAAGTGACCCTGCCCGTCTCGCGCAAGCTGTTCGAGCGTGCCCGCACCCCTGCCGGGCTGTGCGAACTGACTTATGAAGAACTCGATGCGCTGATCAGTCCGAGCACCTTCCATGAACGCAAGGCCGCGCAAATGCTGGCCATCGCGCAGCGCGTGCGGGATGAGTTCGGCGGCAACCTGCCCTGCGAACGGGAAGTGCTGCTGTCGTTCGCCGGCGTCGGACCCAAGTGCGCCAATCTCGTCCTCGGCATCGCCTGCGGCGAACCCTTCATCAGCGTGGATGTGCATGTGCATCGCGTGACCGGGCGCTGGGGTTATGTGAAGGCCTCCACGCCGGAGAAAGCCCTGCTGGCGCTCGAAGCGCAGCTTCCACGCGAATACTGGATAGAAATCAACCGCCTGCTGGTGCCCTTCGGCAAGCATGTCTGCACCGGCAACCGGCCGCATTGCTCGACCTGTCCGGTGCTGGACATGTGTGAACAGGTCGGTGTGAAGGCGCATCGCTAGAGCGTGCTCCTGACGACCATCAGCCCCGCGCGCAAGCCGGGCCGCACATCGGGATTGGGGAACACCACATACTCCGCTTCGCTGCCGACGCGATAGATCACGTCGCCATCGTCGGCAATCAGGTCGCCGGGCTGCATCTCGGTGAAATTCCAGGTGGTCCTGTCGAAGGCCATGCGAAATGCGGGACTGTGCTTGACCAGTTGCTGCGTGACGCGGAACACAGCCGGCAGAGGGCCGGAAGGCGGCATGCCCGACATGAGGAAATGCGCAATCGCATCGGACGCCGCAGTGAAGCGGCCAAGATCGTTGCGGCCGATGGCGCCGACCTGTCCCAGTTCCACCGTCGCCGCCGCCGCGCCGAAGCGCTCGGCGGTATAGGCGCTGTAGGTGCCGGCCGATGCCGGATTGAGTATCGCGGCCTCGATCCCGGCGGCGCCGAGGCAACCGAGCAGGGAGCGCTTGGCGTCTGCAGCGATGCTGTCGGGAACGACCGCGAAGGCGGGATAATGCGATGGCCGGATCGCGGTATGCAGGTCGAGATGCCACTTTCCTTCGCTGCCTGCGCTGTCTTCTTCACCGAGAAATGCCGCCGTCGCGTGCATGATGGCGTCGGCGCGAAGCGCTTCCGCAGTGCCTTCCAGATCACCGCGCTCCGCCCTGAACATGCGGTTGAGGTCGGCATCGATGAAACGCTTGCCGGCGGCAATCGCCGCCATGTTGCCGACCACCAGCATCAAGTCCAGCGCAAGCCGGTGCGGCGCCTGTACAAGCTCCTGCAACAACCGCCCGACAATTTCTATCGGCGCCGTTTCATCGCCATGCATGCCAACCGACAGCAGCAGCCGCATGCGTGCCGGTGCCGCTGCAGGTTGAGATAGCTGCAGCATGCCGGGCCCGGGCAGCCGTACCGCGAATCCTGCGTTGACGAAGGGTCCCGCCAACGCGGACACATCGCCGGCCGCCAGCGCTTCCACCATCGCAGAGGCGCTGCACTCGTCGGGGCGGTCTGCGTAATTGTCCGTCATGGATCCGGTTCCGCCTTCAGAAAGCATACAAGCCGGGCAAACCGAGAATGCCGCTCAGTTCATCCAGCGCCGTCTGCACCTCGACGGCCAGCGCCGGATCGGCGAGATCGGCCGGGCTCAGGCGGTCGCGGTAATGCTTTTCCACCCAGTTCACCAGGCGGGCATGCAGTGCTTCCGTCATCACCACGCCCTGATGCATGGCGCCCGCCTCCTGCTCCGTCAGCGCCACCCGCAGGCGCAGGCAGGCCGGGCCGCCGCCGTTGCGCATGCTCTGGCGCAGGTCGAAGCTGATCAGTTCATCGATCGGCCCGCCGCTGTTGACCAGCGATTGAAGATAGCGCGACACGGCGGGATGCTCATGGCATTCCTGCGGCACGACCAGCGCCATGCGGCCATCGGGCTTGTCCAGCAGCTGGCTGTTGAACAGGTAGCTCGATACCGCATCCGGGACCGAGACTTCCGCCGCGTCGACACGCACCGCGCGCAGCTCGGCATGCACGCCTTCCAGCGCGCGGCGCAGCCGGTGCAGCGTTCCCTGCTCATCGAGGAAAGCGCGCTGGTGGTAGAACAGCACATCGCCGGTGCCGACCGCGATCACGTCGTTATGGAATACGCCCTGGTCGATGGTGTCCGGCGCCTGTTGCGCGAAAATCGTGCGCCGCATTTCCAGACCGTGCAGGCGGGCGACCGCCTGGCTCGCCTCCAGCGTCTGCCGGGCCGGGTAATGCCGAGGCGCGGGCGCATCGGCATCGAATTCGACGCGTCCGTAGACGAACATTTCAACGCCGCGGCTGCCATGACTTGCGCACAGCCGGGTATGGTTGGCTGCGCCTTCATCGCCGAAGGCCGGCGTCGACGGCAGCGCATCATGCACCGAGAAATGCCGCTCGTCGCCGAATATCGCGCGCAGGGTGCGCGCGGTCTGCAGATGCTCGTAGGAGCGATGCAGCTTGTTGTTCAGGTTGGCCACGGTGAAATGCGTGCGGCCGTCGGCGGTGTCGGCGGAAGGGCTGACCGTGGCGGCATTGGCGGTCCACATCGGCGATGCCGAGTAGGCACTGGCCAGGATGACGGGCGCGTCCTTGTAGGCGCGGCTGATCACGTCGGCATCGCTGCCGCCGAAGCCTATGCTGCGCAGCAGGCGGAAGTTGGGCCGCATCTGCGGCGGCAGCAAGGCTTGCGCGAAGCCGCGCGCGGCCAGCGCACGCATCTTGGCCAGCCCCTGCAGCGCCGCTTCCCTCGGGTTGGATGCGCTCTTGACATTGCTGAAGGAGGCAACGTTGCCGAAGGACAGCCCGGCATAATTGTGCGATGGACCGACCAGCCCATCGAAATTGAATTCGCGTGCATTGTTCATGTTGATCCTTGCATGGTCATGGCATGGCCCCGGTATGGTCCTGGTCAGAACAGCAGGCCGGGAGACAGCTGCTTCGGCAATTCCAGGCGGCTGTTCTCGATGGATGCCACCGGATAGGCGCAATAGTCGGCGGCGTAATAGGCGCTCGGCCGGTGATTGCCGGAATGACCGACGCCGCCGAACGGCGCCGTGCTGGCGGCGCCGGTGGTGGGCCGGTTCCAGTTGACAATGCCGGCGCGCATTCGTGCCTGGAAGCGCGGCCACAATGATGCGTTTTCGCTGAGCAGTCCGGCGGCAAGGCCGTACTGCGTCGCATTGGCGGCGCGTATCGCCTCGTCGAAGTCCTGCACGCGGATGACTTGCAGCAAGGGACCGAACCATTCCTCGTCCGGCACCTCCGCCGCTTGCGTCACATCGATGATGCCGGGGCTGAGAAATCCGGTTCCCTGCTGCAATGAACGCATCCCGAGCAGGCTCCTGCCGCCGCGAGCGGCCAGATCGGCCTGTGCCTGCAACAGGCGTTCGGCGGTGCGTGCGGATACGACCGGCCCCATGAAGGGTGCCGGCGTCGCGTCATAGCGGCCTACCGCGATCTTTCCGGCCACGTCCACCAGCCGCTCAAGCATGGCCTGGCCGCGCGCCGAGTCCTCGATGACCAGGCGGCGCGCGCAGGTGCAGCGCTGGCCGGCGCTGACGAATGCGGAAAAGATCGCATGATGGACGGCGGCATCGATCTGTTCGACATCCCACGCAACGAGAGGATTGTTGCCTCCCATCTCCAGCGCCAGCATCTTGCCCGGCCGGCCGGCGAACTGGCGATGCAGCAGCGCGCCGGTCTGGTAGCTGCCGGTAAAGAGGATGCCGTCGAGTTCCTCGTTGCGCGAGAGCGCCGCGCCGGTGTCGCGGCCGCCGTTGACCAGGTTCAGCCCCCCCGGCGGCAGACCGGCCTCGTTCCATAGCCGCACGGTCAGCATTGCGGTCTGCGGCGCATATTCGCTCGGCTTGAAGACCACCGTGTTGCCGGCGATCAGCGCCGGCACGATATGGCCGTTGGGCAAATGGCAGGGAAAGTTGTAGGGCCCGAACACGCCGAATACACCGTGCGGCCGATGCCGCAATACCGCCGTGCCGTCAGCCACCGCGTTCATGCTTTCGCCGGTGCGCTCGCCGTGGGCCTGCACCGAGATATCGATCTTGCCGGCCATGCTCGCGACTTCCGTGCGCGCCTCCCACAACGGCTTGCCGACTTCCCGCGAAATCAGGACTGCCAGCGCTTCCGCCTGCTCCTTCAGCAGGTCGCGGAAACGCCGGCAGACGGCAATACGCTCATCCAGCGGAGTCGATGCCCAGTGTTCGAAGGCGGCGCGCGCCGCGCGGCAGGCGGCATCGACCTCTTCGGCCGCGGCTTCGGCGCCGGTCCAGATCACTTCGCCGGTGGCGGGGTCGGTCACCTTCAGCGGCGGCCCTCCTCCGGCCATCCATTGGCCGTTCAGATAATGACTATGCATGAGACACCTTCTTCGGGTTGAGCGCCATCGTGCGCACGGCATCGCCTTCGCCAATGGCAAGCAGATGCCGATGCTCCCCGGACAGGCCGATGCGGCCCTGTTCCGGTTCGACGTTCGCAACAATTACGCGGAAATTCGCCATCGACGTGCCCGCCAGCAGGAAGGGCTGGTCGCTTGCGCCCGCATTGCCGGCGCCGGCATCGCCAATCGCATCGACGCTTGCCAGCTCGCTTTCGCGCAAGGCGCGAAGTTCGATCACGCGCGCCTGCAGCACCGGGCCGGCATCGAAGATATCGACATAGCCTTCGTAGTGCATGCCCTCCTGTTCCAGCAGGCGCCGCGCCGGCGCGGTATCGACATGGGTCTTGCCGATCACTTCCTGCGCTTCCGGCGGCAGGTAGGCCACATACAGCGGATGCTTGGGCATGAGCTCGGCGATGAAGGATTTCTGGCCGAGGCTGGTGAGGTCGTCGGCGCGGTTGAAATCCATTTTGAAGAAATGCCGGCCGAGACTGTCCCAGAAGGGCGAGGTGCCGTCGGCGCGCTGGAAGCCGCGCATTTCGGCGATCAGCTTTTCCGTGAAGAGATGCGGGAACTGGGCGATGAACAGGAAACGCGATTTCGACAGCAGCTTGCCGTTGCTGCCGCTGCGGTAATCCGGATGCAGGAACAGCGAGCACAGTTCGGCGCAGCCGGTCAGGTCGTTCGACAGGTACAGCGTCTGCATGCGCGAAAAGACCTTGAGTTCATTGCTGGAGTGGACCAGCGTGCCGAGCCGGTAGTTGTAGAACGGTTCATCCAGGCCGACCGCGCCCTTGATGGCGCAGACGCCGACCAGGCGGTTCGATCCGGCCTCCTCCATCACGAACACATAATCGCGCTGCGGCGGCGGGATCTGTTCGGCGAAGGAGGCGCAGGCGATCTCGACCCGCCGGCCCAGCGACTTGCGGTCCGGCTTGAGCGTCGTCATGCCGGGGCCGACCTGCATGGCCAATGCCAGCAAGCCGTCCAGATCCTGTTCCCTGATGGCGCGTACGACTAGCATGGGCGGCCTCATAAAGTCACGCACAGGATGGGATCGCCGTCGATGATGTCGAGGCGGCGCATGGCGTCGGCGGGCAGCGCGACGGGACCGGGCGCGGCCGGCAGGCTGCAGCGGGCGAGAACGGCGCGGAACCGCTCGTCGCGCCGCGTCGCCACCAGGCAGATCCCGGCATCCGCACCGGCATTGCCGGCGGCGGCGGTGCATTCGACGGACTCGGAGAAGGAGCGCAGCGCAAGCTTGTGCGCACGCAGCACCGGCGCGCCGTCGAAGATGTCGATATATTCATCCTGCGCGAAGCCCTCCTTCGACAGGATGCGGAACGGCAGCGCACCCTCCGGATGCACCTCTCCCATCGCCGCCTGCGCCTCGGCCGGCAGCAAAGGCACATAGACCGGGTAATGCGGCATCAGTTCGACGATCAGGGTGCGGTTGCGCGCGCCTTCGATCAGGCGCTCGGCTTCCAGGAAATCCATCTGGAAGAACTTGCGCCCCAGCGCTTCCCAGAACGGCGACCGGCCCTCGGCATCGGTGATGCCGGACATGGACGCAAAGAACTTGTCGCTGAAGCGCTGCGGCGCGGCGGCCGCAAACAGCAGGCGCGAGCGCGACAGCAAGGCGGCTTCGTCGCCGGCATTGCCTCGGTTGCGCAGATAGAAGCTGGAGAGCTGCGAATGGCTGGTGAGGTCCGAACAGAGGGTAAGCGCATGCACGCTGTGGCTGATGTTGAGGTCTCGCGAGACCTGGTTCAGCACGTCGTTGCGGAAGGCGAAGAAGTTGCCGCTGGCGCCGGCCGTGGCCGAGATCGATGCGGTGCCGGCGAGCGATCCGTCGTCGGCTTCGAGCACGAAATAATAGGATTCATCGGTCGGCATCTCGGGCTGGCGGGCGAATGACGCAAGCGAGCGCTCAACCGCCTTTTCGATGGACTTGCGCGTGCGCGGCAGGGTGTGCACGCCGGGGGTGGTTGCCGTGGCGAGGGTTTCCAGTGCCGGGATGTCCGATGTCTGTACGGGCCTGACGATGAACATGAGGGTCTCCGGGAGGGGCCGTTGGAGATAGTGTACTTGTTCGGCGGTGATGTGTCGTCGGCGCATTTCCGGGTGTTGACCGGGAACATGTTTGTGAACGTTCCCGAGCTTCCCGAGCGTTCCCCATCGTGATAGTGCAGGCCTCCGTGCTTGCACAAAGGACAGTTGTCCAGAGATATCCCGGATCTTGCTTTCTCCGTGGCGGCTTGCCGGGTCTGGCTCCGGCAAGCCGCCTGCTTTTGCTTCGCCGGAAACGAAGTAAAAATGCCGTCGGCAGAAAGGATTTTCAACAGCCTCCTTGCGATGCCTCGGGAAGTTTTCAACAAGCTTGCCGGTGCGGATGGCTTGCTCCTTCAAATATCAAAGCTGATTCCCTGCGCCAGCGGCAAGGCGTGGCTGTAGTTCACCGTATTGGTCGCGCGCCGCATGTAGGCCCTCCATGCATCCGACCCCGATTCGCGCCCGCCGCCGGTTTCCTTTTCGCCACCGAAAGCGCCGCCGATCTCGGCGCCGCTGGGGCCGATGTTGACATTGGCGATGCCGCAGTCGCTGCCGGAGGCGGACATGAAGATTTCGGCTTCGCGGATGTCGGTGGTGAAGATGCTCGACGACAGGCCCTGCGGCACCGCATTGTTCCAGGCGATGGCCTGTTCCAGCGACTGGTAGCGGGCGACGTAGAGAATCGGCGCGAAGGTTTCATGATGCATCACGCTGGTCTGTTCCGGCATTTCCACCAGTGCCGGCATCACGTAATGGCCGCCCTCGCAGCCGGCCACCTGCACCCGGTTCCCGCCATGCACCTTTCCGCCTTCGGCGCGCGCCGCGTCCAGCGCCTGACGCATTGCCTCATGCGCCGCCGCGTCGATCAGCGGGCCGACCAGCGTGCCCTTTTCCAGCGGATTGCCGATGGCCAGGGTTTCATACACTTTCTTCAGGCGCGGCACCAGGGTGTCGTAGGCGCTGTCGTGCACGAACAGCCGGCGCAGCGTGGTGCAGCGTTGCCCCGCCGTGCCCACCGCCGAAAACACGATGGCGCGCGTCGCCAGTTCCAGGTCGGCGCTGGGAGCGACGATCATGGCATTGTTGCCGCCGAGTTCGAGCAGCGAGCGGGCCATGCGGCGCGCGCAGCGCTCGGCCACCGCGCGCCCCATGCGGGTGCTGCCGGTGGCGCTGACGAGCGGCACGCGGCTGTCGTCCGCCAGCATCTCTCCGGCGTCCCGCCCGCCGATGATCAGCGCCGACAGGCCGGCCGGCGCGTCGCTACCGAAACGCGCCGCCGCTCTTTCAAACAGGGCCTGCACCGCGATGGCGGTGAGCGGCGTTTTTTCTGATGGCTTCCACACCACGCTGTTGCCGCAGACGAAGGCCAGCGCCGCATTCCACGACCATACCGCCACCGGAAAGTTGAATGCCGAGATCACGCCCACCACGCCGAGCGGATGCCAGGTTTCCATCATCCTGTGGCCCGGACGCTCGGATGCGATGGTGAGGCCGTACAGCTGCCGCGACAGCCCGACGGCGAAGTCGCAGATGTCGATCATTTCCTGCACCTCGCCCAGGCCTTCCTGCAGGATCTTGCCGGCTTCCATCGTCACCAGCCGGCCCAGCGCTTCCTTGTTCGCGCGCAGTTCCTCGCCAAGCAGGCGCACCAGTTCGCCGCGGCGCGGCGCCGGAACGTTGCGCCATTGCAGAAAGGCGGCATGCGCACGCGCGATCTTGTCTTCGGTTTCCCGCGGCATGTCGGCACGCAGGCTGGCCATCATGGCGCCGTCGATCGGCGACCTGCCGTGCAGATCCTCGCCCTGGTAGCTTTCCAGTCCGACGCCCAGGCTGGCGAGCACATCCTTGATTGTCTCCATCGCTGTTCTCCTCATGCCGCGTAAAAGCGGCCGAAACGGTTGTCCACGAAGTCTTGCAGTCTAGCCTGTTCCTGCCGCACCAGGCCGCGCTTCGGCAGCCGGCCCTGCAGCATCAGGTCGACCATGGTGCAGATGCCGGCCGCGGTGGTGATCTGGATGGCCGACAGCAGATGGCGGTTGACTTCCTGGCTGTAGATTTTCCTTGCATAGGTTTCCTGCTCCAGCCGGCCCTCGCGCATGCCGCAGACGCTGGCAAACACCAGCACCACATCCTGCCTGGTGATGGGAATGGCGGTTTCCAGCACTTCCTTGAGGATGGGCCGGCGCTCCAGCAGCCCGAGCTGCAGATCGCGCACCAGCATTTTGACGATGTCGCGATGCCCCGGATAGCGCACCGTCTTGTAGTTCAGGTTCCGCACCCGGCCGGCCAGGCTCTCGCACAGCGTGCCGAGTCCGCCGGAGGTGTTGAAGGCTTCATAGTCGATGCCGTCGAGCGAGAAATGCTCGACTTCCTCCAGCGGCGAGACTTCGCGCAGATGGCCGTCGACAATGGCTTCGCAGGGATTGCAGTATTCATTGATGAGGCCGTCGGTGCTCCATGTCAGGTTGTATTTCAGCGCATTGCTGGGAAAGGTCGGCAAGGCGCCGACGCGCATGTTGACATCGCGCAGGGTGTCGAAGCGGCTGGCGACGTCGTTGGCGACGATGGAAATGAAGCCCGGCGCCAGGCCGCACTGCGGCACGAAGGCAGTGGCCGCATCTTCCGCCAGCTGCTTGACGACGCGGGTGCTTTCCACGTCTTCGGTCAGGTCGAAATAATGGGCGCCCGCCTTCTTCGCCGCGCCGGCGATCACCGGCGTCAGGAAATAGGGGCAGGCGGAGAGCGCCACCTCATGGCCGTCGATCAGCTTCGCCACCGCGCCGCCGTCCGCGATGTCGGCCTGCACCGTCGTCACGTCGGGAAACTGCATCGCCTGCACATGGGCCAGGCGCTCCGGGTCGCGGTCGGCCACGGTGAGGCGGTAATCGCCGCTATGGGACAGGAGGTTGAGGATGGCGTCGCCGATCTTGCCGGCGCCGAGGAGAATGACTTTGGTTTTCATGTTGCCCTCTTTTCTTTCTGGTCTTGTCGATGCCTCTTGTCCGTCCATCGCAGCATGGCTGCCGCGATGACGATGCAAAAAGTGTAAGTCCCTTGACTGTCAGAAAATAGAGAGCAAAGCGTCGTCACATTGTATGATTGCGCGACAGAATGACGAAACGGCGAGACAAAACGACATGAAGCCCGTGCTGGACGACATCGACAACAGGATTCTTGCGCTGCTGATGGATGATGCGCGCATGCCGGTGGCAACCATTGCGAAGAAGGTCGATATCGCGCGCACCACCGCGATCGCCCGCATCGCCGGCCTGGAAAAACGCGGCGTGATCGCCGGCTACGGCGTGCGCCTGAATCAGGAGCTGTACCAGCCGGCGGTGCGCGCCTATGTCGGCATCGCGGTCGATCCGGGCAAGGCGGCCAACCTAGTCAAACTGCTGCAGAAGATGCCGGAGGTGGAAACCCTGTGCGCCGTCAGCGGCCCGGTCGATTACATGCTTACCCTGCGCTGCCAGTCCACCGGCGAACTCGACCGCCTGCTCGACCAGGTGGGCGCGATCGACGGCGTGCGGCAGACATCGACCTCCATCATCCTGACCAAGAGAATTGACAGAAGTCCGGTCTGAACCGGCTGAAAACCATTAAGCTTCGCTACGCAGTTACGCGCGTGTTCGCGGGATGACGCGCCAGAAGCGGCTGAAGGGAGAAACCCATGCACACCATTCCGGAATCAAAGAAAAATCATTTGTGGCGCAAGGTGGTCTGGCACACCGATCCGGACGAGCACCCGCTCGGCCCCTATCATTCCGCCGAGGTTTATTGCAGCGAAGAGTCCAACGGCTATGCGGTGTGGTACGTGCGCAAGCTGGCCAGGGATGACACGCGCGGCGTGCCGGGCGTGGAAAATGCCGATTACCTGCTGAACTACTTCGCCAAAAGCGCGCGCGACGATGCGATCGAGCGCGCGGTGCTGATCGCCAACAGCGATCCGTCCATGGACAGGATCATCGAGAACCTCGACCGGCTGGCGGCCGCCGGCCAGAAGGTCTGATCCGGCGCCTGCAGCCTGCAGCCTACAGCGGCCAGAGCGGCGGTTCCTGCATCAGCGCAACCTGTTCGCGCAATTCCAGCACGCGGTCCTGCCAGTAGCGCTGGGTATTGAACCAGGGGAAGGCGGCCGGAAATGCCGGATCATGCCAGCGGCTGGCCAGCCACGCGGAATAATGGATCAGCCGCAGGGTGCGCAGGGCTTCGATCAGATGCAGTTCGCGCTCGTTGAATTCGCAGAAGTCTTCATAGCCGGCAAGCAGATCCGACAATTGCCGCACCATGTCCTGGCGCTCGCCCGAAAGCAGCATCCACAGATCCTGGATCGCCGGTCCGGTGCGGCTGTCGTCGAAGTCGACGAAATGCGGACCGGCATCGGTCCAGAGCACATTGCCCACGTGGCAGTCCCCGTGCAGGCGCAGCATGCCGACCTCCCCGGCACGCTCATAGCAGCGCTGCACGCCTTCCAGCGCCTGGCGGACGACGCTTCGATACGCTTCCACGAGATCGTTCGGAATGAAGCCCTGCTCCAGCAGATACCGGTACGGCGTTTCGCCGAAGGAAGCCGGATCGAGCACAGGCCGGTGGGCGTAGGCCTGCGCGGCGCCGACCGCATGGATGCGGCCGATGAAACGGCCCAGCCATTCCAGGGTCCGGCTGTCGTCCAGTTCCGGCGCCCGGCCGCCGTGCCGGGGAAATACCGCGTAGCGAAAGCCCGCATGTTCGCGCAGCGTGCCCTGCGTCCCCAGACTGAGTGCCGGCACCACCGGAATCTCCTGCCCGGCCAGCGCATCGACGAAGCCATGCTCCTCGAGGATCGCCTCATCGCTCCAGCGGCGCGGGCGATAGAACTTCACGACCAGCGGCGGCCCCTCTTCCATGCCGACCTGGTAGACCCGGTTCTCATAGCTGTTGAGCGCCAGCAGGCGGCCATCGGAATAAAAGCCGCATTCTTCCAGCGCGGCAATGACGATGTCGGGAGTCAAGCCGGCAAAGGACTCGGGTTGGAAGGAATGCATGATGGGCCGCGAAGAAGGGTCGATAAAAGATGGATGGCATGCAGCAAGACTGCAGCTTCCGGTACCGGCGTACCGTGCACCAGGGTCCTGCAGCCGCCAGTATAGTGGCCCGGCCTGCATTGTGCCCGCGCCGGCGCGCTGCCTCGGGTTACACTGTCGGCTTTCCAAGCCTTTACCAATCATTCCGATGCATCTCGACGAACCGCTTTCCGACAAGGAATTCCAGGAACTGGACCAGTTCCTCCTCTCCGACCGCTGTGCCGAAGACGGCATGACCATGGATTCCCTCCATGGCTACCTTACCGCATTGGCCATCGGCCCGGAAGAAGTGCCGATGGCGGAATGGCTGCCCAAGGTATGGGGCTCGCATGGCGTCAAGGGACCGGAATTCAAGAACCAGAAGGAGGCCGACCGCATTACCGGCCTGATCGCCCGCTTCATGAATGAAGTGGCAATCACCTTCGAAGTCGCGCCCAAGGAATTCGAGCCGCTGTACTGCGAACATGAAGTCGACGGCCGCACGCTCATTGACGGCGAAGCCTGGGCCTGGGGTTTCTGGGAAGGCATGGAACTGCGCGCCGAAGCCTGGGAGCCGATCTGGTCATCCGAGGTGGCCGACTTCGTGGAAAAAATCTATCTGCTCGGCGCGGAAGAAATCGAGGAAGAGGAAATGACGCTGGTCGACGACCCGGTCAAGCGCCACAAGATGGCCATCGAAGTCGAGGCCGCGATTCCGCATATCCATCGCTACTGGAAGCCGCACCGCAAATCCGGGGTGCAGCAGGTGCAGCGCGATGCGCCCAAGGTAGGCCGCAATGATCCCTGCCCCTGCGGCAGCGGCAAGAAATACAAGAAGTGCTGCGGCGCCGAGCAGGATGATTAACCTGGCGGCCTGAATGATCGTTCGCGGAGCGGCTGCGCCTCGCCTCCGCTCTCTTGCTGTTCACCGCAGTCCCGGCGCCCCGTCATGCCCCGCGCGCCGGGACTGCGGTTCATATCGCCCCTGAAGTCCGGTTGCCAATGACTCTCACATGTGGCTCCGCAACCACCGCCGCCGAACGGTTCTACCCCAGTACGGAGTGGGCAATCGCCGTGTAAGCAGGAATCCCTATCACGATATTCAGCGGAAAGGTCACCCCGAGCGACATGCCGAAATACACCGATGGATTGGCCTCGGGAATGGAGTAACGCACGACCGCCGGCACTGCTATGTAGGAGGCGCTCGCAGCGAGCACCATCAGCAGCGCCGCATTGCCGGCAGCGATACCGCACACGATGGAAAGGCCCAGTGCGAAGGCGGCATGCGCGACCGGCGCCAGCACTGCATAGAGAATCAGCCATGGTGACCGGCCGCGAAGCTGGCCGAGGTTGCGTGCGGTAAGCAGTCCCATGTCCAGGAGGAAGAAGGCCAGCATGCCCTTGAACAGGTCAATCGTGAATGGTGCCATGGCAGCCTTGCCGGCGTCGCCCGTGAGCAGGCCAACCAGCATGGCGCCGATCAGTAGCAGCTGAGTGCCGTCGGTGAATGATTCATGGAGAATCTTGCCGATCCGGGTGGGCTCGACCGGCCCGCCCGTCCCTCCCAATACGGCCGTGCCGCCGGCCGACAGCACCGGCTGCGCTCGGGCGGACTGGCGCAGGGAATTGGCGAGCAGCACGGCAATAATGATGGCCGGCGATTCCATCAGCGCCATGGCGGCCGCCATATGGCCGCCATAGGCCAGTTGCTGTCCGTCCAGGTACTGGGTTGCGGTAATGAAGGTGACGGCGCTGACGGAGCCGTAGGTGGCTGCCACCGCCGCCGCGTCGAAGGACGGCAGGATGCGTTTCAGGAACTGATACCCGGCCAGCGGGATGACGACCGCCAGCAGGATGGCGCAACCGAGACTGACTGCGATTTCCGAAGTCAAGCCGGATTTCGCGAGGGCGAATCCGCCCTTCAGGCCAAGCGCCATCAGGAGATACAGGGAAAGAAAGCGTGAAATCGGCTGCGGGATTTCGAGGTTCGATTTCAGGCAACCGGCTAAAACACCAACCGCAAAGAAGAGGATGGCGGGATCGAGGAAATTTTGCATGTTTTGTTTGCTGTCAATAAAGGCAGTGCATGCTACCCCGCGCCAGCAATAATTGAAAATCGATTATCATGATGGCTAGAATAGATAAATCTCTATGAATGCCACTTTTCGCCAGCTCCGCCTGTTTCTCTCGTTCACTGAACACCTGAGCATTACCGCTGCGGCGCAGGCCTGCCATGTCACTCAGCCGACCGTTTCCATGCAGTTGAAGGAATTGGCCGAGGCCGTCGGCATGCCGCTTTATGAACAGATCGGCAAGCGGCTTTACCTCACGCCGGCGGGCGAAGCCCTCGCAAGGACCGCTCGCGCCATGGAAGATGAATGGAGCGCCTTCGAACAACACATCGATGCGATGAAAGGCATGACGCGCGGCCGGTTGCGCGTGGCGGTGGTCAGTACCGCAAAGTATTTCGTGCCGCGTCTGCTTGGCGCGTTCTGCGCCAGCCATCCGGATATCGATATCGCGCTCGAAGTCCTGAACCGGGACGGCGTCGTCGCCCGCCTGCGCGAGAACCGCGATGACCTGTACATCATGTCGATGCCGCCGGAAGACATGGAGCTGGAACGCCATGCCTTCCTGTCGAATCCGCTGGAAGTCATTGCTCCGCAGGCGCACCCCCTTGCACACGGCAAGTCGATCACGCTTTCCGAGCTGGCGCAACTGCGATTCATTCTTCGCGAAAAGGGCTCCGGGACCCGGCTGGCGTGCGACAACCATTTCCGGAAACTGCAGTTCCAGCCGGACGTGCGACTGGAACTGGGCAGCAATGAAGCGATCAAGCAGGCTGTGGCCGCGGGCATGGGGCTGGCCGTGGTGTCGCGCCATGCGCTTGCCGACCACCCTTCGGATGAACAGCTTGCGATCCTGGACGTGCAGGGTTTCCCGGTATTGTCCAACTGGTGGACGCTCTACCCGAAGGGCAAGCGGCTGTCGCCGATCGCCGCCGTGTTTCTGGAACATCTCGAGCGCAATGCCCGGGAATGGCAGAAAGCGAAATAGGTCTTCCGCGATTGATTCCGGCATCAGTGATGACGCAGGACGCAGCGCTGCAGCGGACCGCCCCCGCCAACACTTTCCTGACGAGGGTCGTGCACCTTCACTGCGGGCCCGGTCTCAAACCCCGTATTGCGCCTTGGCATTCGGCTTGACATTGCGCGTTGCCGCGTAGATGTCGGCCAGCGGCAGTTTCGGCGAGCGGTCGGCGCGCAGCAAACCGTTGGCTTCCTGGAAGGTGTCGGCGAACTGCGTGTAGCAGAAGCCGCTGAACATTGGGGTTTCATTGACGACTTCCAGCAGGCGACGATAGCTGTTGAAGAATTCCTGGTCGCTGTCGGCCATGGAATAACCCCACACATTCTTGACGCCGGGCTCCGGCTCCTTCGCATAGGTGATGCCGCCGAACTCGGTCAGGATGATGGGCTGGCCGCGATGCGGATAGCCGTCCAGGGTCAGGATGCGGCCGCCGGGACGCCGCCGGTCGAACAGTTCCTGCGACGCGGCCGACGAATAACGCGCCGCCAGACGCTCCGGGTCGCCGTCGTAATCATGGATGCCGAGCAGATCGGTCGCCGACGCCTCCCAGCCGTCATTGCCGATCACCGGGCGGGTTGAATCGAGCGTCCGGGTCAGGTGATACAGCGCCTCGACCGCATTGCGATGGGCCTGCATCGATGTCAGGTTGGGCACCCCCCACGACTCGTTGAAGGCCACCCAGACGATGATGCAGGGATGGCTGTAATCGCGGTCGATCACCTCGCTCCACTCCTTCACCATGCGCTGGATCGCCTGCGGCGTGAAGCGGTAGGACGACGGCATCTCTTCCCATACCAGCAGGCCGAGGCGGTCGGCCCAGTACAGGTAGCGCGGGTCTTCGATCTTCTGATGCTTGCGCACGCCGTTGAAGCCCATCGCCTTGGCCAGTTCCACATCGCGCCGCAACGCGTCGTCGGACGGCGCCGACAGCAGCGTATCGGGCCAGTAACCCTGGTCGAGCACCAGCCTCAGATGATAGGGACGGCCGTTGAGCATGAAGCGGTCGCGGTTGATGTTGACCGAGCGCAGCGCGGTATACGACTTGACCTTGTCGATCACCTTGTCCTTGTGCCACAGCGTGATATCCACGTCGAGCAGGGTCGGATGCTCCGGGCTCCACAGCAGCTCGTTGCGCGAATCGTCAATGCCCGGATCGGACAGCGCGATCTTGCGGTGCGCTTCGCCGCCGATGATCTTGTAGTGGTCGTCGGCCAGCATCTTGCTGCCATGGCTGATTTTCACCTCGACCGACAGATCCTCTTCCACCTCGCCGGTGACGAAGGTTTCGCAACCGATCTCGAAGCCTTCGAAATGCGGCGTCCAGCGCAGCTTGCGGATGTAGGTGTGCGGCACTTTTTCCAGCCACACCGCCTGCCAGATGCCGGTGGTGCGGGGATACCAGATCGAATGCGGCTCGAGCTGCCAGTCCTGCTTGCCACGCGGCTTGGACAGATCCTGCGGGTCGTCCTGCACATGCACGGTGACAACATGGCGGCTTTGCTCGCCGAGCGCGTTGGTAATATCGGCATAGAAAGAGCTGTGCCCGCCTTCGTGCTCGGTCACGCGATGGCCGTTCACCCAGACCGTGGCCTGGTAATCAACCGCGCCGAAATGCAGCAACACGCGGCCGTCGTCCGGCGTGATGTCGAACTCGCGCTGGTACCAGCAGCCGCGGTGAAAGCCGCGATCGCCTACGCCGCTGGCCTGCGATTCCGGCGGGAAAGGAACCTTGATGTCATGCGTCCATTGAATTGGATCCGAGGGGTGTTCGTACTTCCTGTCGTTATCGAATGTAAATTTCCACTGGCCGTTCAGCGATTGCCAATGCTCGCGCACCAGCTGCGGGCGCGGGTATGCAGTATCAGACATTCTTTTTCCTTTAGTTGGTCGGCGTTACCCCGCTTGGAGTAGATCCGAACGAGGCTGTTCCCGAAGCACAAAGAAGATGCCCTGCCACCACCGGCCCGCCGCCTCAGGCCATACTGGTTGTCGCTGAAGTCAGGCCGCTTCCCGGTCCGCCGGACCGTCGTTCCATGCCATCGTGTTCTCATGCATGTAGCGTTCGATCGCACTGGTGAAGCTGGGCAAGATCAGCCCGCGTTCGCTGGTCAGCGCGGTGATGCCGCGGCCGCTGTCGTCGGTCTTCACCAGCGAAGAAGCATCGACCCCCGCCTGATGCGCGGCACGCTCGGCAAATTCATACCAGGAGACCACGCCCTGGTTGGCCAGATGCCAGATGCCGCCGGCGCGGTCGATCAGCAGGTCGACGGTGGCATTGGCGAGATCGGGCACGTAAGTCGGCGAGACATGCAGCGCATCGCTGGCATGCACCGCCCGCCCGGCGCTCAGGTCGCGCAGTACCGCATGCACGAAGTTGTAGCGGTCCCAGGGGCCGAAGAAGGCGCTGGTGCGCACCACCAGGGCGTCCGGAAACACCTCCAGCACGCGTTTCTCTGCCTCGGCCTTGCTGCTGCCGTAGACGCACAGCGGCGACACCGTATCGCTTTCGACATAGGCGCGGCCCAGGCTGCCGTCGAACACCAGATCGGAGGAAAAGGTGACGTAAGGAATGCCGAGATGGGCGCAGGCGCGCGCCAGCATTTCCGCGCCGGCGGCGTTTTCGCGGAAGCAACGGTCGGGTTCCCGCGCCGCATCCGCCACCCGCACATAGCCGGCGGCATTGATGACGGCCCAGGGACGATGGCGGGCGAGCGCCGCCTCCACCGATGCCTGGTCGGCGATATCCATCTCGTCGCGCGTCAGCAGATCGTGCGCCAGGCCGCGCTGCTCGCAGACGCGGGCCAGCGCCCGGCCAAGGGTGCCCCTGCCGCCCGTGATGACCAGCTTGCGCGGCGACTCCACCAGCGCCGGCATGACGATGGGCGTAGACGGCGCACTGAAGAAACGATCGGGCCGATGCCACCATCCATGTTCGTCCAGCACCGGATGATCGAAGCGGCCTTCCCTGGCAAGGTCCGCCACCGCCTTCGCCAGTGCGGTCGGCCGTATCGACTTGCCGCGCACGTCGAACACCCCGCTTTCATAGAAACCGTGCTCCTGCGTGAGCAGCGTATTCCAGTCGACGCAGCCGAACAGCGACCACACCGTGACCGCGCGGATATCGGCGCCCTCGGCGCGCAGGTTCTGCGCGGCCTGCCACATCTGGTTCAGCCAGCGCAGCTGATCGTCGCGCGTGCCGCCGAGGTGGGCTTCGGTAATGGCCATCGGCAGCCGGTATCGTTCCCAGACCTCGCGCAGGCGCGCCTCCGGGCCCAGCAGGCCATGCGCCTGCGGCACGCGTGTCGCATGCACGTCCACGTAAGGCACTTCGCTGGTATGAAACGCCGGCGGATAATCGCGCGCACGGTGGTCGAGGAAGCGTTCGCTGGTGACATAGTGGTTGATGCCGATGATGTCGGGCACGCAGGGATCGTCGCTGAACCGGGCGAGTGTTTCCTTGCTGATGCCGGCATCGAGGAAGTGCTGGTACCAGGAGTGGCCTGGCACGATGCGGCCGCACAGCAGATCGAATGACAGCCAGCGACGTTCATTCTCGAAATCGGCCTGATGCTTCAGCCGCGGCAGGCTGAAGGTCTTGCCCATGTCTTCGGTCTGCACCAGCTTCGCATCCGGAATGACGCGGCGGATGGCGCGCATGGACAGCAGCACCCCGAGACATTCGATGGTGAGGGCCTTGAGCATCGTGTCCTGGCTGCGGCCATGCGGAAACCAGTGTCCGTACAAGCCGGAAAAGCGCGCCGTCGTGAGCGGCTCGTTGACCGGCGTAAACAGCTTGATCCACGGATAGCGCTGTGCGACGCGCTCCGCATGCCGGGCGAGCATCTCGGGAAATTCGGGATCGAGCAGGCTGGTGTAGCCCGGGCCGCTGCCGTGATGAACCAGGCCCGCGATCGGAGCGATGCCGAGTTCGCGCAAGCGCTCCAGCCTTTCATCATGCCAGGCCCAGTCGCATTGGTCGGGATGCTCAGGGGAAATGGTTTCCCAAAGCACCGGATAGCGCAGCGTGCGTATGCCGAGACTGGCAATCGCGTCGAGGTCGTCGAGGCGCCGCGCATGCCCCGTTTCTTCACTCTGGTTGCGGAATTTGTCCTCGATGCGCACTACCGTGCATTCGATGCCACCCCATAATTCGAGGGGGGCCTGGGCGGAAGGTGTGGAAATGTTGTTGCTCGTAGTAGATGGAATCATCGTTGGAAATCGCAGGAATGAAATCGATGAAATGATCCAGTCTCGTTTGTTGAACGTTGTGACAACGATCAACTCTACGGAGTTACTCAGCTCCGCACGCGAAATTGGTCAATAGCGGATGAACGATGGAAACGTTATTCCATCAGGTTGCGAGACAAGCCTGGAGCGTTTTGCGGATTGACTTATTACCCTGACCGGGCGACAAAAGAAAACGTTCCCTTAATATTTCGACAAGGAGCGTTGATTGAAGCACTTCTTGCGCACTTCTTGATATCGGCCTAGCCGGGAACACGCATCTGCCAGGCAAGAAGGAGAGAAGGAAGGAAAAAGAGAATGGGCATGGCCAGCCGCCTAGGGTTGGCGCTTGCGGATGGTAAAACGGGAAAGACGGTTCGGCCGCCGGTCGCCCGCATGGTCATGCGGCAGGCACAGCGGCTGAATCGTGATGGGCAAACAGGGTGTTACGGACGCGGCGTGACGGATACCCGTACCCGCATGCGATCGCCGGGGTCGTAGGGCATCATGCTGGTATAGGTATGACCATGGTACTCGTAAGTCACGGCATAGCCGTTGGTGCGGGTCTGCCAATTGTCGATCGTGCGGCACTGGCGTACTGGCTGCTGCTCCACGACATTGCCGGCCCCGGCGGTATTGTTCTCCATCCTGTCGCCGACGATGGCACCGGCGATGGCGCCGGCTGCCGTGGCCACGGTACGGCCGCTG
This sequence comes from Noviherbaspirillum aerium, assembly GCF_008929045.1. GTDB lineage: Bacteria > Pseudomonadota > Gammaproteobacteria > Burkholderiales > Burkholderiaceae_D > Noviherbaspirillum > Noviherbaspirillum aerium. Next base: position 379,648 of record NZ_VFAH01000003.1, read on the forward strand.
CCGCCGCCGACCTGGTTTCCGAGAATGCCGCCGGCGATCCCGCCGACGATCGAGCCGCCCATCCCGCGCTGCGGCTGAACCTGTCGCTGCACCGGCACATATTCGGTCCGGCATTCCTGCTGGGGATAGTTGACCTGCTCCATTTGGGGCGTCACGTTGACAACGCGCGCAAAGTCATCGAAGTCAGCCGCCTGCACGGCAGTTGCCGCCGTTACGGTGAGAAGAATAAGGGATAAACGGTTACGAAGCACCACGCAAGTAGACATGTATTTCCTCCAAACAAAACGACAACAGATGTTACGTCGTTCAACGGTTGAAGCAAGTAAATGTTATACAGGTGAATGTATCGGCGTGTATCAGCGGCAACATGGATCTTGCAGGCTTTGCCCTTGGCAAGCGCTCACTTTGGGCACTCAAGCCGTCCTGTGTTAGCGCCAGTGTTTTTCCTGCTTGCGAAGATGCTACAGCTCCCCAATATCGGGGCGCGCTCCGGTGGAGCGCGCAAGCTGCACGGCAATCGCGCCCTGAATCATGGACAACGCGGTATTGCTGCCCATCTTGAAACCACGCATCGCTGCGGAATCCATCAGTGCCAGCACCTGCTCAGGCGTCAGGTGCCGGTAATCTTCCATGCCATAGAGAATCTCGCGATTGCTGGTATTGATGCTGTTGATGATTTCATCCGGTGTCATACAGTCTCCTGGGCCATGGCGGCGAAAGTCGAATGCTTCTTGGCCAGTTTCAGAGACTGTGGCGGCAGCGACATGCGCAATTTCGTATAGGCGCGGTCACCAGATTGCGGCCTGTCAATTCAATAACAGATGCAGTTGTCCTATTGCATTGCTGCATTGTTGCGCCGTTGCAGCGTGCGGCAGGCAGCATGCTGCGACTTGCGTCGCAGTCGATTCCGGAAAACCAGGCTTGATCCCTGCCTTCGGGACGATGCGCCCGCGCCGCTTCGTCATTGCGGAATTCAGGAGGAAGGATTGCTGAACGCCTCTTCCTCGATCCTGTAATCATCGGCGCAAGTCTTTCCGCAGAAGCGCCGCACGTTGTCCAGCGGCTGATTGCAATACCAGCACGCCCCCTTGGGCTTGAGCGCCGCCATGGCGGTTCTCCCTACAAGCTCAAGCCTCCCGGGAGCCTCATCCTGCTCGTCACTGTGGTTCGCATCATGCATGATTCCGCCGCCCTTCTTCATACAACGGTTGCCGTGGTGCCAATCTCAAGCCAGTATAGTCGTATAAGAAAACCCCGTTCACACCGCGTGAAAATTTCTTTTTGACCTCTGCCGAAAAGGAAGCGAACAGGAAAAAGCTTTCCGCCACGACCACCGGCACGGGCGAAAAACTTAATGTTTCCCTGATGAACTTTCCACGAGCCGGCTGCGTCAAACCGACCTGTTTGTTTAAGGGGTCAGCCCCGTTTTCGACGCCCGGGAGGTAGTGTGTCAGCGGTACTCGAATCAAGTGAAGAAGCATCATCCAAGGACGGTGCAGCGCCAGGCGCAATTCAGATACGCGAAGGCGACTGGAAGGCTTATCTCAACTGCATTGGCCAATGCAAGGAGAACAAGACGAGGATCATCGAGCAGTACGGCAGCATCACGGCCTATCAGCGCGCCTGCGCGCTCGCCTATCTCGGCCGCCGCGCGCAGCTGCATGGCGGCGTATGCAGCAATCGTCATCCACACATCATGACACCGCAGTTCATCGCGGATCTGGAATCGAGCAACCGCACTACACGCTATGCTCGCTATCCATGGCTGCGTACGCTGATGAACCTGCTTGCCGAGATCGAACAGATTCAGGATCAGATTTCCACGACCAACGTCATCACGCTGGTGCCGGCGGCCAAATAGCCTTGACCCCGCGCCTTGACGAAGAGCTTTGCCCCGGACCCCGACGCGGGCAGTGCAATCATTCCAGGCTGCGCCACCTGCAGCCACGGTGCCTGGCCATGACGTTGAACGCGCCGGACAATTCAATGCCCAAGCTGACATGTATGCCGTACTGTCGCGGTATCCGATTGAAGCGATCACATTTGCCGGTATTGGACAAGGTGACATGGAACTGCAGGTAGAAAGCGCTCCCGGACCTCACGGCGATATCGAACCGCGTGCATTCATGCTGGGTGCGCGCAGGATAGAAGTCATCGAGATCGTGGATCGGTGGCTGGCCCTGGAATACAGCTATTTCAAAATCGCCGCGTCCGACGGCGCGACTTACATACTCCGCTACACCGGGGCATCAAGCGACTGGCAGATGACCCTCTTCAAATCCTCGAATCTTCCCTGAAGTCCGGCACTGCTCCGTTAGCACGCGTGTCCTTGCAGGCATGTCTGCATTGCCTGCGCCATCTCGATAGCGCGCATCGCAACCATTGAGTGCTGTCAAGACATTGACAGATTGACTCATTACCATCAAGCACACCAATGTTCGATTCCTGCAAACTATCTATCGGAGACAATCATGCAGAAAACCATGTCGGAACCGCGCGTGGCAGAAGACGGAGTGACATTTACCGTGGAAGTGGGTTTCGTTGACCGCGAATGCCTGGTATCGAAAAACGCGCTCGCCCATCTGCGTCGCCTGAAAGGCGGCCAGCAGGATTTCATGGAAATCTATCGCGCATTCGAGGACCAGATTCACAGCGTGGCACGCCGCCTCGTTGTCGCCGGAGTCAGTGGCACACCCCTTGTGCTTGGCGCGGCGTATTTCGTCTGACGATTCTCACAAGCCGCGTCTCGCATGCATGCGATGATGAATGCGCAGCCATCCTGTTGCGCATTCATCATGGCGCGCATGTCTCAAGCAAGCGTCGTCAAGAGCATTCATCACGCATCACCGCAGCAGTTGTTCAATGAAGGTCCATCGCAGAACTCAGAACTAAGCACCTCTGAGAATTATCAAAAAGACATCTGGGCGATTGGTCAGAATAAAACCCAGATTGAACCAATGACGGGGATAAATCCACATGAACCAAACTAAAGAAACGAACGCGACCGAGCAGTTTCAATACGACCCGAACAATCTGTTGGAGTCCTTGATCGAGAAGCTGAACCTGAAGAATGACGCAGCTCTTTCACGCGCGCTGGAAGTCGCCCCGCCGCTGATCAGCAAGATCCGCCATCGCCGTCTTCCTGTCGGCGCATCGCTGCTGATTCGCATGCATGAGGTCTCCGATCTCAGCATTCGCGACCTGCGCCAGCTGATGGGCGATCGCCGCAACAAGTTCAGGATCAGCGACAAGCAGTTCAAGCCGAAAGCGAACAATACCGCAGCCTGAAGCCGTATTTTTCGGCAGCGGCACTTACCCACATCTTCTGTGGTCAAGTATGTGGATAAGCCTGTGAATGACGACGGAAGCCGTTGATTCGCAAGGCAAAAGCCCTGCTGCTTCAGAAGCCGCATTGTGCGTGGCACCTGGTCCAGCCGCTTCATGCCGGTGACGGGGATGCCACAACAAGCCGGTTTGTTGATTGTGCAGCTGCAATCCTGAGGTTTCCTCACTTTTCATTGGACGAAAAAAAGCCCGCACACCTTTCGGCAGCGGGCGAATCCAATTCAAGGAGAGTTGGAGGAGACGGAATCACTATAACCAAAGCCGCTTTATCAGTCTGCTTTATTTTTCTTATGACTGATATGCCATTGAGTTATATGCGCCCTCCCATTCCATTCCAGCCCCCTTCCACGTGAACGGTTTCATTAGTCGATGACCTCGCTCAAACCAGGCAGTGCGGTGCAGTGTAGGATCTGCTGCATATTCGCATGGGAGCTCAACCGACATGTCACTGTTAGACGACCATCAAGCACCCTCTGATCCGGTACCCGGAGATGAGCCGACGCCGGATCAAAACCCTACGCCGGACCAGAACCCTGTGCCGGACCATAATCCGATCAGCGCTTCGGGCAAAAAGAAGGATTAATCCGGCAGTCGTGGATGACGCAGCGAAATTGGCGTGCGGCGCCTGAGCCTTCTTCCATCCTCAATTCCGGACCCTCCCTGTTTGGGCGGTCAGGCTGCGGCCGAGTTTGCCGCATACCCGCTTGCGAAGCGCGACCGGCGTTATCGACCCAACTGTTTGTGCGAGGCCGACACCGCACTAGGCGGTGTTTGACAAGCGTCGCGAGCGGTTCGGAGTCGGGTTGCATTGAGGTGCGGGAGAGCACGCGCACGGACATGCGCCGAGCACCGCAGACGCGGATCCGGACCGCGCAACAGCTTGCCAAACATAGCCCAGAGCGGATTGCAGGCAGGTGTACCGAAGAATCGATCCGCCTTGGGATGCAGGGCAAGGCGGGAAGAGCCTCGTGGGCGGGCCACACCAGCGACGAACAACGCTGCCAGGCGCCCAAGGCAGGCCGAGGCGGCCGACCATCCACCTGCAATCCGCTCGATGCTCGGCGCTCAATCATGGATAACGCCAGCGCAGCAACAACACGCCTCACGCAAACGCTTCACTTCAAAAACAAGTAATGAACAATGCTTTTTCCGGCGGGCTGGAAGCATTGGCGCTCGCGCTGATGCCCTGGTTTCTGCTTGTGACTCATCTGCCGTGGATCGGCCTGGTCGTGCAGCTCGTGATCCTGCTGATCGCGGTTCTGCTCACGCATCATTTCGCGACCCACTTCCTGCTTGGGATCAGCGCGTCGCTGCCCTATTCCCGGCGCATCGTCCAATATGGACATCGTGCCGCCGCCGGCGTGCTTTATCTGCTGCTAGCCCAGGTCCTGCTGCGCAACGCGCCTGATAGCCTGCCCGGCATTGCATCGGCCCGCCATGCCGGCGCTCTGGCATTGATAGCAGCATTGACATGGCTCGGCGTACGTTGCGTGCGCGCCATCGCGCACACCATCCTTGCCAACAACCCGGCGGATGCGCCGGACAATCTTGAGGCGCGCCGCATACAGACGCAAACCAAGGTACTGGCTCGTTCCGTCATGGTCGTGATCATCCTCATCGGAACCGGCGCGGCATTCTCCACCCTGCCCGTGCTTCGCCAGATCGGCACCAGCCTGCTTGCATCCGCAGGAGTCGCGGGCCTGGTGGTCGGCTTCGCCGCCAAGCCGGTATTGGGGAATCTGCTGGCGGGAATGCAGATCGCGCTAACACAGCCGATCCGACTTGAAGATGTGGTCATCGTACAGAATGAATGGGGGCAGGTCGAGGAAATCACCGGCACCTACGTGGTCGTACGCATCTGGGACCAGCGCCGCATGATCGTTCCACTGCAGTGGTTCATCGAAAACCCCTTCCAGAACTGGACACGGAACAATTCCGACATCCTTGGCACGGTCAGTATCTGGGTCGATTACAGAATGCCGGTCAACCTGCTGCGAAGCGAAGCACAGCGCTTGTGCGAATCCGCGCCGGAATGGGATGGACGCTTGTGCCTTACCCAGGTCGTCGAGGCCGGCGAACGGTCGATGCAGGCAAGGATACTGGTGAGCGCGGGGGACGCAGGCCGTTTATGGGACCTTCGCTGCCGTCTCCGGGAAGGTTTGATCGATTATGTACAGAGGCAGCATGCGGAGTATCTACCGAAACTGCGCGCAGAAGTCATGACGGATACCGCAGTGCGGGAAAAACAGGCGGATGAGACGCCATCCTTCACCAAGCCGCAGGCTTGAGATAACGCAAACCTCGGCGAATCGAGAGTTGCTACAGTGCATATCCGATCTGGGAGGAGACACCTTATGCCGAACTATATTGACAACTATCAGACTGCCCTGTCCTTCAACGAGTATCTCATCAAGACTACCGTTGATTACTGGACTGCCGTCACATTCCCGGCAATCTACTTTGCCAAATATCTCTGAAGAGATAAAAGCGCATTTCAGGACGAGAGTGTTCGGCAAGTTCCGGACTGCGGTCCTGAAGTAACGGCAGGCTGACGGCAATCCCCATGCCGTCAGCCTGCCTCATTTTTTACCATCGCAAATTTATCCTGTTAAATCAAAAGGATGCCGCTTCATATCTCCGGTTATCCACAGGTTTGGTCACAGGAGATGTGGGAAAGTCCTTAAGGCGTGTTATTCATCCCGTCAGAGCTTTGGCGGCGGCCATAACAGGCTCTCGCGTTCTCCGGTATTCCGCATCGACCACAGCTTGAAACGCGGCTCACTTCAAGTCAACGCAAGCCCGGCATGAAGTTGGACATGCCGGAATAACGCGATCCGTTTCCCCCAGCCGCCTCCACGCTCTGACCGCCTTTCGTATCCGGCACGGCAGGCTTGCCAGACTTGCGATTGCTCTCCAGTGCCGCCAGCAGCACCATGCGAATCAGCTCACGATTGATGGAAACATCTTCCCGGCGTGCGTGCCTGGGAAGCAATCCCGCTTCGGTCGCCTTTCTCATCGCGGCATCAATCATTTCGGTCGTAATCTTCATCCCAAACCTCCTGTTTGAGTAGCGCTGCCGAGCCTCCCTGGCAACGACATCTCAGCGAGTGCAGCGGCGAGGGCCATGCATGCCGGCACCGGAAAGACAGTCTGTATCGGGATTGTGACCCCTTGATGAATCACGTCCTGCGAAACTGTGCGATTTCCAGCAACACGCTGGCCGAGAACACTACCTGTGCAAGAGCCGTGCCGCATCAAAACGGCGCTTCAGGGCCTGTCCACGCTTCATTTGGAAGTGCGAAGGCACCTTAGGCGTTGCAGGGCCAGGCACGACGACGCGTCTTAGCGGTGCTACGGCAAGAAGGACTCGGCGTCCCCTCGTGACGCCGCCACGCCGCGCCTACGGCTCCGTCCCCGAGGGTTCGCACCAGAACCAGGTGTGAACAGACCCTAGAACGCTTTTCCTCAACTTCCCGGTGTTTAGCGCCCATATCTCCCATATATATGGCTATGCGCGGCTCCCGGCTGCGTGTTTAATGAGGCCACTTTTATCGTATAGATTCTCCATACGAACCAGACGAATAACAGGTATAACAATGTCGCGGATTTTATGCAGCGAGTGCCAGGCGGCTCTTTCCACGCATGCGGAAGCATGCCGTGAGTGCGGCTATCCGGTCATGGCCCGGGGCCAGCCAGCCTCGCCGACCGATAAGGAGACCGTCCCGGCATCCCTGAAGGAGTACAGGCTCATGCAGCTGGCTGGAATTGGCCTCAGTTGCGCCGGATTCCTTGCGGTGCTGGCCGACGCCCTTGTATTTGCGGGAGTCTCGGTTACGGTGGGTATTGGCACTTACATGACAGGTTTGCTGGGCGCCTGGTGGAATTCCACCGAATAGGCGTTCGTTCAGGCTTGGGCCGCTTCCGCGGCACGCGCACGGTTAAGGGCATGCAGGGCGGCAGCCAACAGATCGAGTTGGCGCTGACCCGACACCATCATGGTGGGAAGACCGCAGGCGAGTACCGCCTTTTCCAGTTCCAGCAGTGCGGCGAGCTCATTGCTTTGTCGCTCAGACGTTGTCATCTTTATTCCTTGTGGAAAAAATGGTGTGCAGCACCTAGACTGATGCTCTCCAGCTTTGTTCCGGCCCCTAAACATTCCTATCAAAAATAGGCATATGAAGTTGCGCACTTGCTCCAGCCTTGTCGCTCTGCATGACCACGGTCAAAAAAGCCTGGGCCACCCCTGCTAGGATGAAAGCCGGCTTATACCTTCCGGAGCGGCAATGCAGATAGAAACGATAGGAAAATACCAGTTGCACCTGGTAGCGCATGAGTTGCCTGGAGGAAGAGAATGGGATCCCTTTGTGACCATTCTCAAATTTGACGATAGCGCCGGCGATTTCCGCTGTGTGGTCGAGAAGCGCAGAGCCTCGGAAACACCGGCTCTCAGCTATGAGGAAGCCCTAGAAGTGGCGAGACGCGCCGGCACCGAGTTATTGAAGCATCAACAACTTTAAGTCCACTTGGCTTTCGTATAAGGCTTTTACTGAAAGACCATAACGCTCAACGAATGACTTGATAAAATGCAATGAGGCCTCTGTGCAGTGCAATAACATGGTGAAAATATCCGGCAAAGCCTGCACCGATGCCCTTCGTTTAAAACTTTTTTCGGATTGCCCAGGATGGGACAGCTCCATACGCATTATGACAACCTGAAAGTCGCTCGCAATGCGCCGCCGGAGGTAATTCGCGCGGCGTATAAGACGCTTTCGCAAAAATACCATCCCGACCGAAACAGTGACAATCCGGATGCGATCCGCGTCATTCAAATCATCAATTCAGCGTATGCGGTGCTGTCGGACCCGGCAAAGCGCCGGGAACATGATGAATGGATCGCCCGCATGGAGTCGCAGGATTCTCAGGGAGGAAGCCGTATTGACAATGTCGATATGGCCATTCGGCACCGATCGCGCAGGCGTTCACGCCATGGACGGCATCACTCATCCTCGCTTGAAGCGTTTCTGGCAAAGCATCAGCATTCCAGTCCGTTGCTGAAGACTCTGCAGAAAGCCTGGCTGGCATTCGATCAGCTCTCGCGCAAATTGTTCAGGAAGACCTGAACGGGCTAGTATGGTCTGGTTGTGCGCTGGATAAGCCTGAGCGCGCTCTTCTAACTGCCCCTTCGCCGGCGCCTCCCGCGCCCGGGAAATACCATAGCCTCATTCCGAGTCGATACCGCGGTTTGAACGCTCCACGCGCGCCAGCAAGGCGGCGATCGAAGCGGTATTGACAAGCCGGGCATCGGCGTCATCAAGCTCGCGCCCGTTCTGCATCTCATGAATCGCGGACAACAGCTCGAGCACCAGGCCATAGTGACAGGCGGCTTCCACGAGTATTTCAAGTTGTCGAGCGGTATGTTCGGCGGCGGGCATCTCAAACCTCAATCGTCGTCGGAATCAACGGTATTGTGCTTCGTACGGAATTTTCCATGGAAGTTCCGACCAATTTACAATGTCGTGGCGAACAATGAAGCGACGAAGGTGAAATCTGCAAAATAAAAGCCGGCTTGTGGCCGGCTTGCAGATTCCCTTGTATGGGATTGGGGATAGACAATATTACACCAGTGCCCGCGCCGCTCCAACAAGCTTTCAACAGCGACCAAAGAAATGAACATTACCACCCCTCCCCCTCGTCATCTCGGGCCGACCTCTTTGAGTGTGAAGGCGCTCACCTGTGTGGCGATGCTATTGCTGTCGCATGCAGTTTCGGCGGCACCTCAAGATCCTCAGCGGGGCATCGATGAACTGTACACGCAGGGACAGGGCGAAATGTCTTCCGCATGGCGCGGCGCAGGAAAGTCGCATGACGCAGCCGTATTCGTGCACACCGATCGGCGCCGGGAAAGTGATGGGCGCATCGCCGTCTGGATGCACCGGGAGCTGGCGTCGGTGGAGTATTTCGAAAAGGAGAAGCCTTACCATTCCATTCGCGAGCGTTTGCTGGTCGATTGCAAGGCAAGCCGTCTGGGCGTGGCGGATGTGGCCTACTATGGCGAGCGATTTGCCAAAGGCGCGGTGGTCGGCACCGTGAAATCCACATCGCCCGACATGACGAATCCCGTACCCGATACGATAGAAGACCAGGTCCTGCGCAATATCTGCGCGCCGAAAGCACGTCAGGTCCCGCCCCAGCGACAGAAGCAGGTGCCGCAGTAACTGTGCAGTTACCGTAGTGTTTCGCTCCATCGTCAAGCGTCATCAGGCTTCGCGGTGCGGCAGTATCGCAGGCCGCCTTGCCTGATCAGCGATGCTTCGCGCACAGGGCGGCATGGCTTGCCGCACATTGTCCCTCTTGCTCGCCGGGCGGATGAACGCAATGCGCTGGAACGCATTGGCGCCTGAGCTGCTGCAGATCGCGGTCCGGGCTGCAGTCATGCTGCAGTCATGCTGCAGTAATTGCATACATTGGCTTAAGTTAGCTCAAGATGCCATTGCTGGCCGTCGCCAATATAGAGGCTGGCACGGAACGCTGCGTTGAAGCGTTCAAGAGTTTGAGGGACACATAATGAAAGAGGGTTCAACAGTACTTCTCGTCAGGGTGATATGCGTGATCATGTACGTCTACACCATGGCAGCAATCATGTCCTGCTTTCCGCGGCTGGAATGGATCGGCACCAAGAAAATGAAGGCGCACTTGAGCTCAGTGCATTCCGGCCATTCATCGGACGATTCCACGCCGGGAATGTCCGCATAAGTTTTGCGGCAGCGGTAGGAGCCCACACCGAACGCAACTGGAAACGCCGCGAGCGCTTGGACTTGCTCGTTCACGAAAGTAAGCGGGATGGTTTTGTCGGGAACGCGTCCTGGCCGGAATGACGCGGATTTACAGGGCAAAGGGGGAAAAGCTGGAAGATGGTTTGACTCTGGCTCCCCGACCTGGACTCGAACCAGGGACCTGCGGATTAACAGTCCGTCGCTCTACCGACTGAGCTATCAGGGAACAGAGGCCGCATTATATCGGCAGCCCGATCGGAATGTCAAAAATTTGTTCTGCTGGAAAGTGCTGACATTGCAAGCACCCGGGCAATAACGCTACCTTCCCGCGGGATGCTCCTTCAACCCGAGAGAAGAAGGATGTCGAATTCCCGGCTTGCGGCTTACCGGAATTTTTTCATCGCAAGCACCAGCAGCGCGATGGATGCCGATACGCCAAGTGCTGCGCTACGCATTGCCGGCAGTTTCAAATAGGAGGCGCGGGACTTCAGGCGGATTCTGTTATGCAGTGACTTACCCATGCTGTCTCTCCAATGAGCACACTCGATACCTGTATTATAAAAACCCCTTGATGACCCGGATGTGACAGACAATGCGCATTATTGAAGTTGAGCAAAATACCTCGACTTTTTGTCACTTGCGGCAACGCTTGATCGCCGCTGCCGTCGATCTTCACTTGCGCGATCACAAGCCATCCCGCCGCGCAAGCCCGGACAGACCGACTCTGGCGTAGCATAATCGCCACCTTCCACGGCAGGCATCTCATGCAGATCACCGACCGCAAAGTCCTATTCATGATCGAGCGACCGGGCACCTTCGCGTTAAGAGCGCTCAAGGGCTTCCGCGCAAACCAGGGGCTGCTGCTGGCCGGCGCAGTTGCCTACTACGCACTGCTTTCCATTGTGCCGCTGCTGATCATTACGGTTATCGCGCTGTCGCATTTCATCGATCAGGGCGAGCTGCTGGAAACGATAGGCCGTTATCTCGAATGGCTGATTCCCGGACAGTCCAAGGAAGTCGTCACGGAGCTTGCCAATTTCCTTGGTCATCGTGAAGTCATCAGCTGGCTGCTAGGCGCAACGCTGATCTTCTTCAGCTCGCTGGCATTTACCGTTCTGGAAAATGCGATGTCGGTCATCTTCTTCCACCGCGTTGCCATCCGCCGCCGGCATTTCCTTGTCTCCGCCCTTCTGCCCTATTGCTACATCCTTTTCCTCGGCCTCGGCCTGCTGATCGTGACGCTGGTGGCCGGCAGCCTGCAATCCATCGGGCAGGAGCATGTGGACCTGTTCGGGACCACATGGTCGCTGAGCGGGCTGTCCGGCGTATTGCTCTACCTGCTGGGCTTTGCCGGCGAAGTGCTGTTGCTGTCCTCCGTCTACATGGTGATGCCGGTCGGACGCCTGTCATGGCGGCACGCGCTGCTGGGCGGCGTCACCGCAGCCGTGCTGTGGGAGGTGACGCGCCATGTGCTGGTCTGGTACTTCGTCACGCTCTCGCAAGTGAATGTCGTCTATGGTTCGATGACCACGGCCATTGTCGTGTTGCTGAGCCTCGAAATCGCTGCGACCTTGCTGCTGTTCGGCGCTCAGGTCATCGCGGAATATGAACGCATTGAGGAAGACGTCCGTCAGGAAGATGCATCATTTCACACGTAGGAAGCGCAATGAGGAATGGCAGTAATGCCGCTGCGTTTCATGATGGATGGGGAATGTGAAGCAGGCGGGTCGGGGAATGAACATGCCTTTCACTCGCATGAGGAAAGACATGTTCGACTGCCGTCATGCATATCGGTTGCATGTACCGCAGATGAGTGAATCATACCTTGCACATGTTGCCGCACCATGATGGCCATCAAAGAACAGGCTACATGCCTGCTATCTGCGTTAATCCCCTGCACGGCGCAACTTGTGTAAGTTGCAGATGACTGCATCGAGCCATCGCATGAACCGGGTGGAGCGGCATGCGTCGCCCTACTCGATTCGTGCGGCCACACATATCACAAGCAATTACTGTTTGCTGCTCTGACTGCCGCCGCTCTTGGCCTTGCCCGAGTCGCCCGCGCCCGATGCGGCCTGGCTGCCGCCATCCTTTCCTCCCGAGCTTGTGGTGGTCGTTGCGGAAGCAGCAGATGACGTCGTTTCATCAACACACGACGTGCTGACACTGGGCGCACTGTTCTTCGCCATTGAAGGACCGATCTGGCGTGCGGTCCCGGTATCGGCATTGCCGTTGCTGCCTGGGCGCATGGTCGATTCGGGGCACTTCACCGCGGCACCGGATGCCGATGTGCCGGGAGTGCGCGAGCCGCCGGTGGAACCTGAAGTGCCCGAAGCAGGACTGCCAAGCCCGGGAGTTACCTCACCCGCATTCGGATGGCCGGATTGCGGGTTCTGGGTGTTCTGCGTGGCATCGGCGTGCGCGAGGCCAGTGGCGGCAAGCAAGGCGCTCAGCAATAGGGATGAGGTCAATGTTTTCATGAGGAAGCTCCATCATTGGAATTGAATCCATGGAGTGCTGCAAGACATATGCCATTTTCCCTGAAGAACAAAAGCAGCCGGCCGCGCAGCCCTCCATCCTTCATTGCGAAGGCAATCAAGCAAACAAGCATGCATCGTGAAAACATGGGGTGACACACCTGCATCGCGAGGAATGGCAAGTTATGGAATGAAATACTTTCAAAACATCTGCAAGAATGACTTCGCGAAATCAAAAGCCGTGACGCGCGACATTCGTAATTCACAGCAGAAGAAGGCTGCCATATCCATCACGCTCCGGATATTGTGCAACTTCGCTCTTGAACGGGCGCATCAGGATCAGGCGAGTCGCAAGCTAGGCGAGCCCAAAACGGAAAAGGCTCACCGTTGAAGATAAATGCTTTAAACCTGATGTTCATCTTGACCGCGCCGTCCGGATGTAAAGCCGATCAGACCGCACCGCGCGTCCGGATCAGGTGCATCGCAGATGGCGGCCACGCGAACCGGAGCCTCGGCACTTGAGTCTCTTCCGGCGCATTCCAGGTATCGGAAGCAAATCACTTGCATGAATTCACAGAGGGCTTTGCTTATACATACAGTAACTGCAGATGCGGTAAATACTGCAGTCTTGATTGTGGGTACCCAGCAAGTAAGCGGAGTGCCACTAAGTAATAGAGTCAATCTGGCGGACAGCCTCCATATCTTATTAAAAAAACGACATGAAAACTTACCAATGGCCGGCGTGCCGAATGTAAAGGAGAGGATGCAGGCTGTCTGCAATTAGAAAGAAGAAAACGAACCGAAGCGGGACTTCGAACCACTCATATTACAGTTCGTGAATTGCTAGGTATTGAGAACATTAACAGCACAAGAGCACCTCATGGTTATCGGATTCCGATTTACAGGTCCGCCCTCATCTCCTTTACAGTCACCAGCGGATCGTAAAGATTCTGCTCAAACAGCACGCTCGCCTGCAGTTGCGAATCCTGTGGAGCAGCCATCCAAAACAGGATTCCTCCCATCGTCAATTCAGAGCGGCGTTGCCAATTTAAAGAGATTCTCGACGCGCGTGAGCCGGACCAGCAGTACGGCCGCCGCACCCCCTCTTGGATCGGCCTCCAGAATATCCAGGTCCACACTGCATATCGGCATGCCGGTTATCAGGGACGATCCCACCTTTCGCAAAATAAAGGAACCGGAAAACCGTGAGCTTCATCCGGAAATCGAGAAATTTCGGAATGACAGCATGAAGAACTCCGGGAATGAGATTAATTGGATGAACTACCTGCTTGAAGGGCAGGATGAAGAAGCGAAGAAATGTATTTTGGAATTGAAAAGGGACTTGGCGCTAATCGACGACAAGGTAAATCGAAGCATAGAAGAGCTCAGGTTAACGGCATATGAAGATATCCGGAGCGCAAAGAAAGCACCTTCGTCCAATGACGAGCAAGCAGCCAGGAGTAAAACGAAGCGGACCATGAAGGAGCGTCTATCGATCGGGGCTAGTCGCTCGGAGTTGAAGGCGCAACGTTTGTCAGAACGGCAAAAACTATTGAGGGACAGTGAAGGCTCACGAGCGAATGAGGAAGCCTTGGTTGCTGCCCAGGCCTTGGGTCGCTTCAAGCAACGTGTCACCATGGAGTTCGAACCCGCCCGGAGGAAAGACATGCGTGACGTCTGCGTAAAACAGCTTGCCAAGCATTTCGGAGAACGCCTCCCTACCGGGCCGCTTTACCAGTTGGTAAGTGAGTTTAGTCCAGAGGCTGCGGAAGAATTTATCGTGAAATACTCGAAGCTCAAAGAGTATCCTCCATTGTTCAAATCATTTGTTGCCGGCATCAAGTCCGATGACATAAGGGGATTAATGGGACGCACATCTTTAGAAGAACTACAGAAAGCAACGTCCTTAGCCAAGCCGGTTCATGTTGAACGGCACACTTCGTCACCCTCGGCATCTTCAGAGAGGCAAGGGAAGAACGATGCGTAATCCTCGGATATTCGCGCATGCTGTCGGAAAGACAGTTTTTCCAGTTTGGCGAATTCTTGCGAACTGAAGATTGCGGAGGTACGCAACCGCGGATGAATGTGGCAACAAAAAAGCCCCTGATATCAGGGGCTTTTTCTTGTGCTTGGCGGAGAGGGGGGGATTCGAACCCCCGATAGGCTATGAACCTATACACGCTTTCCAGGCGTGCGACTTAAACCACTCATCCACCTCTCCTGGATTCGGTTTTCGCCTTTGCGAAGCCGCAGATTATAGCAAAGGTTTGGAATTTTGCCGCAATTTTTTCTAAGGCAACAATCAAACTCTGAATGCAGAAATAATAATGCCGGCGAAGCTTGTGGCTCCGCCGGCTTTGTCTCCAGGGGTGTTATTGGTTACAGCAGCTTTTGTTTTCCCTGTTTTACTGCGTTACTGCGCTTGTTTCAGTTGATCCAGGATGGCCGGATTTTCCAGCGTGGAGACATCCTGGGTGATCTGTTCGCCCTTGGCCAATACACGCAGCAGGCGCCGCATGATCTTGCCCGAGCGCGTCTTCGGCAGGTTGTCGCCGAACCGGATTTCCTTCGGCTTGGCGATCGGACCGATCTCCTTGCCCACCCAGTCGCGCAACTCCTTGGCAATCCGCTTCGCTTCGTCGCCACTCGGCCTGGCCTGCTTCAGCACCACGAACGCGCAGATCGACTCGCCCGTCGTCTCGTCCGGCTTGCCCACCACCGCCGCTTCCGCCACCAGCGGATTGGCCACCAGCGCCGATTCGATTTCCATCGTGCCCATGCGGTGGCCCGACACGTTCAGCACGTCATCGATGCGGCCGGTAATCGTGAAGTAACCGGTCTGCTCGTTGCGCACCGCGCCGTCGCCGGCCAGGTAGATCTTGCCCCCCAGTTCTTCCGGGAAGTAGCTCTTCTTGAAGCGCTCCGGGTCGTTCCAGATGGTGCGGATCATCGACGGCCATGGCCGCTTGACCACCAGGATGCCGCCCTGCCCGTTCGGCAGGTC
>NZ_VFAH01000030.1 GCF_008929045.1 Noviherbaspirillum aerium
GCCAGCGAGATCGGCAGGCTCCAGCCTTGTCCGAGCCAGCCGGCATGGGGGTTGTCGGAGCAGTAGGTGCGCTGCCAGGGCAGCGGCAGGGGCGCCGGCAGGTCGAAGTCGAGTTCGGTGTCGCCTTCGAGCAGCTTGCAGCCGAACAGGGGATTGACCGGCTTGCCGACCTCCACGCAGCTCTTGCAGGCCAGGCCTTCGCCCTGCTTGACCGGTTTGGCCGGCGTGGCGGCGTCGGGCTCCGGTGCCGGCTTGCTGGTCTTTGCCGGCGGCGGCGGGACTGCCGGCGTTCTCGCTTCCGCCTTGATCGGCGGCTGCAGGGCCGGATGCTTGAGCAGGCGTGCTTCATGGGCCTGCAGCCAGCTGCCGAAACCCGGCCCCAGCCGGCTCTTGCCCAGCTCGCCCAAGAGGCGCGCCTTGCCGGCGCCGCCGCGCAGCAGCACCAGCACGATGGAGCGCAGCAGGGCGCGCACCAGCATCACATGGCCGCGCGCGAAGTTCTCCACCGCCTGCTGCATGTGGCGGGCATACGCCGTCGCATCCTCGGGCCGCTGGCGCCCGGCCTGCCAGCCATGGGCAAAGCCGCCGCCATAGGCCCTGGCCACTTCCACGGCGGCGTCGCTGATGCCCTCGGCCAGGGCCGGCAAGCCCATCAGCGTCATGACGTAGCCGGCCACCTGCAGGCCGACCGAGGCGCCGGCCATGGCGCCGGGCACGGCACCGCCGCCGCCGGCAAAGAAACCGAGCGCGGCGCCGCCTGCGCCGCCGATGACGATGCCGCCGCCCAGGTACATGGCCGATTCGGCCAGCACTTCCCACAGGCCGCTCCAGATGGCGCTCAGGTCGATGCCGTCGATCTGCTGGCGCAGCAGCAGGCGGGCGCGGGCATTGGAGTCGCTGAGGGCATGGATGACGCAGGACGAGCTGCGCAGGGTGGGACTATGGGCATGGGCCAGGCGGACGAGGTTGTCGAAGCTGGCGGAGGAAAAGGACCAGGCGGCGAGGCGCTGCTCGATGGCGACGCGCAAGGCGACTTCGGGATGCGCGGCTAGGCGCTGGTAGTCGTCGAGCAGGTGCTGGAGCTTGCGGAAGTGGGGGCTGGAGGAAGGCAGGAAGGGTGGGCTGGGGTGACTGGACATGGCGGCTGGGACTTGTCGGGAAGGAAACAAAACCAGCGCGCGATGTTAGCATCCTTTTAACATTGATGATGTTGTTTTGATAACACAGATGGGTGAACAAGACATTACGGGAACGGCGCGCCCGGCATGTCGTGGCCAGAAAGAGAAAGCTTAAACAGGAAGATGCGTCATCCGCCGATCTGGCGGAAGGGGTCGAGCGCGAGGTCGATGACGCGCCGTTCGCGGACCACGATTTCTGCGGTGGCCGTCATGCCGTAACGCAGCGGAAAGCGGGTTTCCCCGATTTCGTAATAGTCGCGCTCCAGCGCCACCCGGCCTTCATAGACCGGCTGCTTGCTCTGGGCGGAAGGCTTGGTGGCCGGCGAGATGAATTCCACGGTGCCGTTGATCAGGCCGTAACGCTGGTAGGGGAAGGCATTGAACTTGAGCTTCACTTGCAGCCCTTCGCGCAGGAAGGCGCGGTCCTGCTCGGCGATGTCGATCTTGAGGACGGGCCGCGCATTCTTGGGCGCGATGCCGCCGATCGGCGTATTGGCCTGCACCTTGTCGCCGCTTTGGGTGGAGATGACATCGGTGATCACGCCGTCGGTGGGCGCGACGATGAGCAGGAAGTTGTCCTTGTCGATGTTCTCGAAGCGGATGCGGGCGGCGGCGTCGGCGACCAGGCGGGCGGTCTGCACCTGCAGGCGCGACTTGTCCTCGGCATTGGCGATCTCGCGCAGCGCGGCATCGTACTGCAGCTGCAGCTTGGCGAGCTCCTGCCCGCTGCCTTCGATCTGGGCGCTGGCTTCGCCGAACTCCTGGCTGAGCCGGAAATTGAGTTCGCCGATCTTCGATTGCGCCACCCGCAGCGCATTCTCGGCGGCCAGCAGCGCGCTCTTCTTGCCCTCGACCTGCAGCGCCGAGACGCCGCCGCCGCCCGGCAGCGCAAACAGGCGGGCATACTTGTCCGCCTCTTCCTTGGCCACATCCCGCGCGCGGCGCGCATTGTCAAGGTTGCTGCGCGCTTCTTCGAGCTGTGCCTTCTGCCCTTCGGCCAGCTTGGAGGTGCCTTCGGCCATGCGTTTTTCATGCAGGCGCTGCGCGACTTCGATCTGCTGCTTGAGCGTGACGACGCGCCGCTCCATCAGCGCCTTGCGCTCGGGGAACTGCTTCCATTCCCGTTCCGCGTCTTCGAGCTTCAGCTGCGCTTCCAGCGCATTGGTGGCGGCTTCGATCGCGCCGCGCGCGTTCAGCCTCGCCAGCACGTCGCCCTTGGATACCGGCTGCCCTTCGGCGATGTAGAGATTGGCCAGTTCGCCGTCGACCGGCGCATACAGGCGACGCACTTCCGAGTCGGGCACCAGCGCGCCGGGCGCGGCCACCATCACATCCGCATGGCCGACGAAGGACCAGACCAGTCCGGTCAGGATCAGGCCGAGCATGGTATAGACCACCGCCTGCGTCAGCCGCCACGGCTCCGAGGCGAGAATGGCAATGCCTTCGGCGCTGTGGTCTTCGAGCGCCACCGACAGCGGCTTGAGTTGCGCTTCCTTCATTTTTCCGCTCCTCCCAGCAGGGCCAGCTTGGCTTTCACGACGCCCGGATCGAGCACCCGCTGCAATTCCATCATCGAACGCCGCTGCAGTTCGGCTTCCGCCGCGATCTCGGCCTGCAGCTTGTCCCATTGCGGCGGGTAGGCGATCTTCAGTTCCTTGTAGAGGCGCATGCCCTTGACCGCGCTGTCATTGGCTTCGGTCAACAGCCGCGCCTGCGCCCGGAACTGGCCCGACACGCCCGATTCCAGCCGCTGCGCGCCGCCGATCGAGCCGTTGTCGCGATAGCGCCGCCATTGCGCCTGGGCCCGCGTCAGCATTTCCTCGGCGCGCTTGCCGGCGCGCACGGTCAGCGCCTTGATCTCGGGTTCGATGCCGCGCAGGTACCAGGTGTCTTCTTCGCTGTCGAGCAAGGTGTAGAAGGCAAGGAGCCGCTCCTCATAGTCCTTGCCGCCGCGCGCGCGCTGCAGTTCCGCGAACTGGGCGGCGACTTCCTTCTTGTGCGCCAGCTGCCGCGCCGCCACGTCGGACCAGGGGCCGCGCGGCGCCTGTTCCAGCAGCGTGAACGCCTGGCGGGCATTGCCCTGCTGCCATGCCTGCATGACTTGCCGGTACTGTCCGATCAGGGCTTCCGGCGGCAGGCTGCCGCCCTGCATGAGCGAGCGGACATGCGCCTGGAACGGCGGCGTCGTGAAGCCGCCCTGGCTGAGCAGCGTCACCATCGGCCCGAGCTGCTGCGCCCGCATATGGCCCTGCATCGCTGAATAACGGCGCAGGTCCTGGCGCAGCGCATCCACGCCGACCAGGCGCGGATATTTTTCCGCAACATCGTTGAACACGTTTTCCAGCGCCTGCGGCCTCTCCTGCCGCAATTCCTCCCCGATGGTGGCCTTCAGCCTGTCGATTGCGGCGACATAGACGGCATTGTCGCTCTGCAGCTTGCGCAGGTGGCTGAGCGCGAGGGCATACGGCTCCTTGAATTCGGGCACCAGGCTGGCGACCCGCGCCAGCAAACGCTGGTGGGCGGCGGGGTCCTCATCCCATTGCCCGAGCAGGGTCCTGATCTGCTGTTCATCGGCAAACAGGCGGATCGGCGCTTCCAGCCCGCCGCGTCCCAGCACGAAACGCTCCAGCCGGCCGATCCAGCCGAGTTCCCGCAGCAGCGGCTGCGCTTCGTCGTTCTGCCCCGCTTCGGCACTGGCCTTGGCCAGCACGGCGTCGGCGCGGTCGTACTGCCCGGCCTGCAATGCCGACAGCCATGCCGGCACGTGCGTCTTCATCAATGCCTCGGTGGCCAGCGCCTTGAGTTCGGCATTGCCGGCATCCCTTGCCAGCGCGGCGGAGGCAATGGATGCGGCCCGGGCATGATTGCCCTCGGCCATGAGTTCCCTGACCTGCTGTTCCGATCCCGGCATCAGCAGGAAGGTGCCGCCGGCGGCGAGCGCGGCGACGACCGCCGCCGCCGCGATCCGGCCGCGCGTCCATCCCGACCTGGCTGCCTTGCCCGCATCGCGGCCCTCGCCGTGCCCGAGCGCCTTGCGCATCTCGGCCAGCATGATCCCCATGCGTCCCTGCCGCCGCTTGCCCTGCGCGGGCTGCGCCGGACGTTCCGGGTGATCGGCCGGTTCCGGCTCATCCCCGCCAGGATCGTCCTGCAAGGGCGCGGGATCGACGCAGAAAATGTTGAGAAACGAATCGGCGGAAGCAACGAAGGTGGTCTTGTCGGACGCGCTCTCATTCTCGGCGGGACGCATCGCCTTGCCGAACTTGGTGACGGTATTGTCGCTTTGCAGCTGCGCTTCCTCGATGCCGATCTTGTAGACGAAATGATGGCCGCCGAAGGCGAGCGTGTCGCCCTGCTTGAGCGGCATGGCGCGTTCGTCGAGACGCTTGCCGTTGAGGAAGGTGCCATTGGTGCTGCCGAGATCCTCGATGAAGGGCGCCCCGCTCTTGAGGAAGATGTGCGCGTGCCGCCGCGATAGGTAGTTGACCTGCTCCGGATACTGCTCCCGGTAACGCGAAAAGACGGTATCGCTCTTGCTGATCAGGAAGGGAAACTGGGTGACCACCACCGGCTGCAGCTCCGGCACACCCGATTCCGGGCTCAGCGTCACGCTGGCCAGCCGGGTGGTCTTGCGCGGCGCATTGATACGTTCGCCGATCTGCAGGCGGAACGACAGTTCGCGGCCGAAGCAGACGGTATCGCCGTCGTGCAGCATGCGCGTCTTCTGCCGGATGTCGTCGCCGTTGACGGTGGTGCCGTTCTTGCTGCCGAGATCGGCGATGTAGGCGGCGCCGTATTCGCAAAAGATGCGCGCATGCCGGCGCGACAGATCGCCGACCAGGTCGGGCGGATAGTCGACGAAGGGAGGCTCGCTGCGCCCTATCGCGAACAGGCTGTCGCGGATGCGGATCTCGGACAGCTCGGTATGGGCGAGCGGCTTGAGCACGATGCCGATGCCGGCGTCGAGCATCGTGGACATCGCGGGATCGGCCAATACGGCGGCCTCGCCGGCCAGGTTTTTTTGAGACAACATTTACTGTTCAGCCTTCCCTGCTGCACCTACTGCGATGGTCGGCCATCCGCCGCCCAGCGCCTTGTACAGCGTGACGGTATCGGACAGGATCTGCTGGTGATTGGCGAGCAGCGCCAGCTTCGCGCCCAGCAGCGAGCGCTGGGTTTCAAACACTTCAAGCTGCGACACCACGCCTTCCCGGAGCTGCCCTTCGATCTGCGCGGCCACCACATCGAGATGTTCCACCTGCTGGCGCAGTTCGTCGCGTTGGCGCTTGTGGATGTCGAGGTTGACCAGCGCATTCTCGACCTCTTCGAAAGCGCCGATCACGGTCTTGCGGTATTCCTCTTCCACCAGCTTCGATTCCGCCTCGCTGGTGCGCACCCGCGCCTTCACATTGGGGTCGAGCACCGGGAAGTTAATGCTTGGCAAAAATCCCAGCGTGAAGGTCTTGAGCAGGTCCGTCAGTGCAAAGCTGGAGCTGCCGCCGCGGCCGGTAAGGCTTACCGAAGGCAGCTGCGCCAGCTTGGCCTGTCCGGTCAGGTTGTGCGCGGCCAGCACCCGGTATTCGGCGGCCACGATGTCGGGCCGGCGCTTCAGCAGTTCCGAGGGCAGGCCATTCGGCACCGCCGGCAGATGCACCTTCTGCTGCAGGCGGCCGGCCGGCACCTTGAAGTCGCCGGCCGGCACGCCGAGCAGCGTGGCCAGCGCGTTGCCCGTCAGATCGCGGGCGCGGTTGAGTTCCAGCATGTCGTTGTTGAGGCGGTTCAGCTCGGCGCGCTGCTGCAGCACCCGGGTGTTGGGCAGCAGGCCGTTCTTGTGCATCGCCTCGTAGATCGAAAGAATCTGCCGGTTCTTCTCCAGCGCCTGCCGCTGCTGTTCGATCTGCTCGTCGAGCTGCAGGATCTGGAAATAGGAAGTCGAGACGCCCGATACCAGGTTCAGGTAACCGGCGCGCCAGTCGGCCTCGGTGGCGTTGAACTCGGCGGTCTGCGCCTGCACGCCCTTTTCCACCTTGCCCCAGATATCGAGTTCCCAGTTGACCTGGGTGCCGACATTGAAGGTCTTGCTCAGCTTCTGGCCGGTGCTCTTCTCGAAGCTGGCGCCGGCGCCGGCATCGAGGATGGGCAGCGCGCCCGCGCGCGCCTCGCCGATCTGCGCCGAAGCCACGCGGGTACGCGCCGCCAGGATCTTCACGTCGATATTGTTGGCGATCGCCTTGGTCACCAGCGCATCGAGATAGGGATCGCGGAACTCCCGCCACCAGTCGGGGCGGATGGCTTCCGCCGGCGCCACTGCTGTTGAGTTCTGCTGCGACCAGGATGCCTTCATCGGCGTTTCCGGCTGCCGGTATTCGCTCATCTTGACGTCGGCGCAGCCGCACAGCATGGCCGCGGCCAGCACTGCGGCGATGCGCGCAGGCCTGCCGAGCGCCATGTCGAGCGCAAGGAATCCGCGCGTTCCGCTTACGTTGGTTCCGATGGTTCCGATGGTTCGCATGTCGCGGCCAATTCCTTTCCTGGTGTTCATGATGGTGCCCATACACGTGATTCAACAAAGACATTGAACAGATTTGCATCCAGCTTGCCGCTGCGGCATTCGCGTCCGATCAGGTCGAGCGCCAGTTCGGCCGGCAAGGCTTTCTTGTAGGGACGGTCGCTGGCGGTCAGCGCGTCGTAGATATCGCAGATGGTGAGGATGCGGGTCTGCATGCTGATCTGATCGCCGCACAATCCCATCGGATAGCCGGAGCCGTCGAGCTTTTCATGATGGCCGTGGGCGATGCCGGGCACGGAGGAAAGATCGCGCGTCCAGGGAATCAGGATCAGGAAGGAATAGGAATCGACCACATGCGATTCGATCTGGCGCCGTTCCTCTTCGGTCAGGCAACCCTTGGAGATGCTCAGCGCGGCCGCCTCGGAGGTATCGAGCAGGCCCATCATCGCGCCGTCGAGATCGCGCACCGCATAGTCGACGATTTCCCGCAGGTCGGCCACCTCGCCGTGAGAGATGGCCGGTTCATTCGCCATGCGGATCGCATCGAGGAAGCGCGCCAGTTTGGCCGACTCCTCGCGCAGGCCTCGCTCTATCCTGCGCTTCTCCTCGCAGAACGCCGTCATGCCGAGGCGGTGTTCCATGTGCGTTTCGGCAAGCCTGCGGTAGGCTTCGCGTTCAAGACAGGCCTGCGCATACTTGAAGCGCTGTTCCAGCAGGCGCATTTCCATGTGGTGGAGTTTCTTTTCCTTGCGCAGCACATGCTCGCGCACGCCCACCTTGCCGAAGTCGTGCAGCAGCGCGGCATAGCGGATCTCCCGCACCTGGTCGCGGCTGAAGACGACGCGGCGCAGTTCCGGCATGTCGGCGCGGTCGACCGCGCAGGCCAGCCCCTCGGCATAATCGGCGACCCTGAATGAATGCCCGGCGGTGGCCGGATCGCGTTCCTCGATGGCCTGCACCGATGCGCGCACGAAACCGTCAAGCAGGCGCTCGATGTCGGAATACAGCTGGAAGTTGCGCAGCGCCACCGCCGTCTCGGCGCATACGCCGGTCAGCATCTCCAGGTCCTGCTCCTTGAAGGCATACGGATCGGAGGAGGTATCCACCTGTATCAGGCCGAGACATTCGCCCTCGAGCAGCAGGGGCACGCACATCACGCTGCGGATGGCCTGGCTGATGATCGATTCCTGCGAACCGAAATGCCTGTCCGACAAGGTATCGACCGACAGCACCGATTGCTTGTTGTTGACCACTTCATTGATGAGGGTATGCGACATGCGCACCGAGGACAGTTCGACCGGCCTGCCGTCGCGGCGGCGCACCGCTACCGGAGACGGCGCTTCATCGGCATGCTTGCGCAGCAGGATGAAGGCGCGTTCCGCCAGCGGGAACAGGTCGAAGATGAAATTCATGATCTTTTCGGTCAGCGTGGTTTCGTCGGTGACCGCGCCCAGCGCGATCCCGACCTGCGCCATCGCATGCAACTTGCGTACCGTCTGCTGCATGTCGCTCGCGCTCGCCGCCGAGCGGGCTTCCGCCGCCTCTTCCTTCAGGCTCTTGGCGTATTCGGTGGCGTCCACGGTCTTGGTGATGATGGTGGGCTGGCTGTCTTCGGCCGGCTCCAGCAGGGAATGAAACACGATCTGTACGGAGGAGACGAACAGTTCGTCGCCGTCACGCAGTGCGCGCCATGCACCCGGCGTCAATCGCGTGCCGGAAACAAAGGTGCCGTTGAAGGAATGCAGGTCTTCGATGAAATAGGTCAGGCCACGGCGGCGGATGCGCGCATGGCGGCGGCTGATGGTGTGTTCGGGAATGCAGAGGAACTGATCGTCGCCGAGCGAATCCTGCTGTTCCCGTCCGATCACGACTTCTTCCTGGAGCGGATACATGGCCGGCCCCGAGCCAACGTCGCCGATGACTTCGAGATATGCCAGCACCGCCTTGCCTGGCTGGGAGAAAGCGACTGCCTTGTCCATTTTGCTATCCAATCTGCCGGATGCCCGCGTCCGACGATCCGCAGCTGATTACAGTATCGTCAACCGGACTCAAAATAGCCAATCGCCGGACCATCGGCCTGCCGCGCAATGCAAGGCAAGCAATGCAGCGTCATGCGCGGCGCATGCCATGAACCTGTCCGAACCCGATTCGCCAGACTGGCGTTGCAAGTTGCATGCCCTGTCCGGCATGCCTGCGGACAGACTTCTGCTATCGCACCGTGACCGTGATCTTTTTCGACACGATCGGCGGCTTGTGCGGCACATGCTTGTCGTCGCCCATCAGCAGCTGCAGCGTGTGCCTTCCCGGCGGCAGCTCCACCATGGCTTCCGTCTCGCCGGCGCCGAAATGCAGGTGGTTCCGGTCCGACGGAATCTCCTGGCCGGCGGGCGGCAGCGCGGTGTCGATCAACAGGTGGTGATGGCCGGTGTTGGGATAGTTCACCCCCTTCGGCGCCACGCCCATGTTGCGCAGCCCGAACCAGACCCGGAAGGGCTTTCCGGCGGCGATGACTTCGCCGTCGTTGGGCCATCCGATATAGAGATAGGCTTCGGGGTTGGCGGGCTTTTCGTCGGCGATGGCGAGCGGCGACAACAGGCTGATCATGATTGCAATGGCACCGGCGAGCTTGTCCATGAAGGCTCCCATCAGTTCAGGTTGGTTCGAATCGTGTTGGCATGATCCCGACAATCATGTCTGCCCTGGCCGCACAGTCGGCTGCGCTGCTGTCGGCGCAGTCGGGCGCTAGCGAACAGTGATCGTGATTTTTTTCGACTGCACCGGCGGATCGTGCGGCACATGATCGCGGTCTCCCAGCATCAGCTGCAGCGTATGTTTGCCGGGAGGCAGTTCGATGCGCGCCTCGGTCTCGCCCGCGCCGAAGTGCAGGTGATTGCGGTCGGAAGGAATCGGTTCGTTCATCGACAGCGGACCGGCATCGATCAGCAGGTGATGATGCCCCACGTTCGGCAGGTCCACGCCCTTGGGCGCCACGCCCATGTTGCGCAGTCCCATCCTGACCCAGAACTTGCCGCCGTTGATGACGGTTCCGTCCTGCGGCCAGATGAAATACACCTGCGCGTTTTGCGGCGCGGGCGTTGCGGCATTCGACACGGGAAGGAAGGAGCCGCCGAACAATGCGAACGCGGCGAAGACGTATGCTCTCTGCATGCTGCACCTCTTCTTATTGAGATGACGATCCGCTCGTGCCCGATATAGGGCTCTGGCGGACGTTTGCCTTCGAAACCTGTTTCCTGCTGCCGGCCTGCCTGTGCTGATCGCCGCCGGAAGGGCACCTGCGCTTCTCGAGTAGGTTGAGCACGCCGCATGTTCCGCGCAAAATGACTGCAACACATGCTCAACACATACTGGGCACATGCTGGTGGCGGCGTCCCGATGATGCATTGCCGATGCATCGTTGATTCCCGTACAGCGTAGATCAGAACGTGCCGCGAATAGAAAGGAAAGGCACGCGCATTTGATATTAAACAGAGTTGAAGGCTCGCCGCGGCAGAAAGATAACACTGCAGACAGGTCTGGCGGGAAGTTGACGGCGCCGTCTTGATTGCATGAAGAGGTGGGCTAAGCTTGAATGGATTGCACAAGGAAAAAGCAGCCCCGAGTTCACGCAGGAAATGACAAACGGACCATGCGATGAAAGCCGATTCCCACTCCGCATGTCCGTTCCCCAAACGCAAGCACCAGGTATCAGACGTGAAGGAAATGCCGTGCCACCCAATCTTCTGACTGCATTCGTTGCCTGCCTCTTCGCCATGTCTGCCTGCGCGGCGCAAGCCGGCGTGCTGCCCAAGGACAGCGCCGAACAGTATGAGCTCACGTTCTGGGAATCGATCAAGGACAGCAATCACGCGGCCGATTATGAAGCCTATCTCCAGTCCTATCCCAACGGCAGGTTCGCGCCGCTCGCACGCGCCCGGGTGCAGCGCCTGAAGGCGCAGGCGCCCGCCGCTGCGAAGCCCGAGGCCGCGGCGGAAAAGCCCTCGGCCAAGCCGCCGCCGGCGGCGAAGACGCCCGCGGAACGCCCGCCGGTGGACAAACCGCGCACCGACACCGCCAGGCCGGCGCCGGATACGGCGGCTCCGCCGCCCAAGGCCGCCGACGCGCCGGCGCGCGAGAAACCGATGCCGCCGGTCGCCTCGGGAGAAATCAAGGATTGCCCGCAGTGCCCGGTGCTGGTGCCGGTCAAGGCGGGTACCTTCACCATGGGCAGCGCGGCGGACGATCCGTCCGAGCGGCCGCCGCATCGCGTCACGGTCAATGAGCCCTTCGCCATCGGCAAGTATGAAGTCACCGTCGAGCAGTGGGATGTCTGCACGCAAGCCGGCGCCTGCCCGCGCGTTTCAACCGACGCCACCCGTCCGCGCACATCGCCGGTGCGCGATGTCAGCTGGGAAGATGCGCAGCTGTTCGTGCAATGGCTGAGCAAGACCAGCGGCAAGAGCTATCGGCTGCCGACCGAAGCCGAATGGGAATATGCGCTGCGCGGCGGCACTTCCTCGCGCTACTGGTGGGGGGATCAGATGCAGAGCGGCAAGGCCAACTGCAAGGAATGCGGCGAGCCATGGCAGCGTGACGGCCCGGCCAATGTCGGCTCCTTCGCGCCCAATCCCTTCGGCCTGCATGACATGAACGGCAGTGTCTGGGAATGGGTGAGCGACTGCTGGCACAACTCCTACAAGGGCGCACCGGCGGATGCGCGTTCCTGGGAGGAGGCAAGCTGCCGGGTGCGCGTGATCCGCGGCGGTTCCTGGCGCGAAGGCGCGAGCTACATGCCCTCTTCCACCCGCTTCAAGTACGACGCCAGCGTGCGCCACTCGCAGAACGGCTTCCGCGTGGCGCGCGATCTGAAGTAATCCGCTGCGTGGGGCGCGCCAGCGTGACGGGTTCAGCGCTTGCCGGGCTTGGTCGTGATCTGCACGAAATCGGCGAGGATGCGCTCCCGTCCATGCTTGGCGGCTACCTGGTCGAGCTGCTTGCCCAGTGCCTTCAGGTATTCCTCGCGCGTCTTGAATTCCGGCAGCGCACCGTCGAAGAGCGGTACCGGGGTTACCAGCAGCACGATCAATTCATTGCCGAAAGGCTTGGAAATAATCCAGTTTCCGGTGCCGCCGCCTATCGTCGCGCGATGATTCGGCGGCGCCTGGTTGGCGCGGGCGCGCCGCGTGGGGAGCAGATGGGCCACGCCGCCGTCGAGCGCGTAATAATCGACGTAGACATAGGTATCGTAGGACGGCGTCCTGACATCGACGATCAGCGAATCGCCTTCATGCAGGATGGCGTTCGATGCCTGGGTGCGGATGGCGGCATGACCGCCGGCAGTGCGGTTGGCCTTCCAGTACGGCGCGAGCAGCTCGATCACCTCGCACTTCTCTTCCGTGATCTGCTGCAGCGAAAGATCCACCGTGCGCACGCCCGGCACGGCCAGCAGCATATCCTTCAGGCGCGCCGTGCTGACATCGCTTGACAGATATCCTTGCACCTGCAGCGCGCGTTCGCGCTCGCGCCCGGACGCCGTCAGCGCGGAACACCCTATGCCTTTCAGCACCGGCGCGACGGCGGCCAGCGAGAACGGCGCTTCCGCTGGAGCAGGAGCTGGAGCTGGAGCTGGAATAGCGGGCGCCGCGGCCACTGGCGGCTGCACCGGGGTGGCGGGAGGCGGGGAAGACTTGGCGGCGGACTCGTGTCCGCTTCCCTTCTGCTGGCCGCTGCCGGCTTCATTGCCGCTCGCTCCGGCAGTACCGCCAGTACCTCCAGCACCACTAGCACCGCCAGCGCCGCCAGTTCCATTAGTGCCACCGGCGCCACTGGCCGCCTCGCCAGCCGCACCGCCGCCGCTGCTCGCCGCCACCGCCGGCGTGTCAGGCTCCGATTTCAGGTAATAACTCACGCCGCCCGACACCAGCGCAATCGCCGCCACCGACGAAGCGGCGATCGCCGCATACACGGCGGTAGACTTTCGGCCGCTCATTTCCTGCACGAAGCGCGCCACGGTAGGCGTGCGCGACTTGCGCTCGAACGCCAGCGCATGGCGCAGCGCCTGCCACTGGCTCCAGCCGAGATGACTCGGCCGCGCCGGCTTCATGCCGATGCTGCGCGCCTGCGTCGCCGACATGCGGTCGAACGGATGCCGGCCGGCGAGCATTTCATAGGTGATGCAGGCCAGCGCATAGATATCGTCGCGCGGGTCGGGCTCCAGGCGCTCGAGCATTTCCGGACTGGCGTAGGCCGGCGTCAGGCCGCCGAGGCTGCCGGGATCGAAGACCGTCACATCGGCGTCGTCTTCCGGTTTCTGGAATACGCGGGAAATGCCGAAGTCGATCACCTTGACCTCGTTGCGGTCGGTGATGAAAACGTTCGCCGGCTTCAGGTCGCAGTGCACGAAGCCGCGTTCATGCGCATAGGCAAGCGCCTTTCCCATGCCGTTGGCGATATGCCAGGCTTTTTCGAAGGGCATGCCCTTGAAGTCGGGCGCGCGCAGGATCCGGCTCAGCGGTTTGCCGGCCAGGTACTCCATCGTCAGAAAGACGGTGGCGCCGTCGCGGTCGAAGTCGTACACCGTCACGATGTTCGGATGCGCCAGCGCCTGCGCCTTCTTCGCCTCGCGCTGCAGCGTGATCAGCGATTTCGGATGGCCGCGGAACTGCACATTCAACACCTTGATCGCGATGTAGGGCTTGCGATCGGACGCCTCCAGCTTGCGCAGGTCCAGCGCCTTGTACACCGTTCCCATGCCGCCGAAGCCGATGCACTCTTCCAGCACGAAGCGGCCGTTGAGCGTATCGCCCACGCCCTTCATCCGCTCCGGCTCGGCCTGCGTGTCGCCTGCCTTGAATGAAGGCACGGAGGGAATGGATGGCATCGACGGATAGGACGGCGCGGGATGCGAAGGAATTTCCGGCGAACGCGTGATGACGAAAGTGTCGTCGCCATGCCCGGGCCCGTTTCCATTGCGCAGAGGATTGACCTGCGGCGACGGCTCCACCCTTCGTTTCAATTCCGCATACACCTCGGGCGGCAACTCGATGCGGGTATGCTCGTCGCTCAGCAGATCCCGCAGCCGGGCGGTATTGGCATGGTCGGCCGCAAGCACGTGATCGATCTGCGCAAGGAGCTCCTTGTGCGAAAGCCCGCCGCTTTGGAAGGAACGTATCGCCTGAGCAAGAGTAGCCATGGTTATGAAGGTGAATGCTCGTATCGTTACCTGTGCATGCAAACATGATGCCTTCGGCATGTGGACGACTGTTGAGCTTCAACAGAGGATGAGCAGAGACCTTGCGCGCACGGTGGACGCGATATCGGCGTCGCTCTCCTCCATCCTTTGATCGCTTGGTATTCGACGCGTACCACTGGCTATCAAGATAGTACACGGCGCGATGCTGTTCGAGGGCTTTTGCAGGCATGGGCGCCGCGCGCGCGCCGTGTTCAGCGCAGCATCTGTGCGGCCGAGGACAACAAACGAGGCCCTGCCTGCCGACTGTTGGGTGAAAGGTGTCTGTTTTTCTCCGCCACTGCTGGCGGTGCGGCGAGAGTAACGGCACGGCCGATTCCGATGCGATTTCCATTTCCTCCTTGCGCCGCAAGGCTTTGCGGAGATTTTCGTTTTCTCCGGCGGCACCTGGCACAGCCCCTGCTATATCTCCCTCGAGTGCGACAAAACGCTCACCACCCGCAAACCACACCATCACTCTTTTGGAGAACCACCATGAAAGCACTGACCATCAAGGACCTGTCCATCACTTCCGAACTCGACGCCCAAGCCATGACTTCCGTTCGCGGCGGCCACGGCCTGGCCAAGATGCCCGCCCTCTTCGTCGGCCCCCTGGCCAGCTTCTCCAAGCACGAAATCAGCTTCGGCGCCCAGCAGGCACTCGGCCAGGAACAGAACACCCTGGTCAACAACGGCAACAACGTCGCCTTTGCTTCCGGCATCAAGTCCAACGTCAACCCGACCCAGACCGGCAAGAACACCATCAACTTCATGTCCTGAGCCGCCGGGCTTGACCACAACGATTCCATCATCGCCACTTACGACTTTTATCAGGAGCATCATCATGAAAGCACTCGACATCAAGGACCTGTCCGTTTCCAAAGACCTCGACCAGAAGGACATGGCAGCCGTCTCCGGCGGCACCGGCATGGTCAAGGGCCCGGCACTGGTCTGGGGTCCGCTGGTGAGCGTGGCCAAGAGCGAGATCAGCTTCGGCGCCGAGCAAATGCTGGGCCAAGGCCAGAACACGCTGGTCAACAACGGCAACAATGCCGCCTTCGTGCATGGCATCAAGTCCGATGTGAACCCGACGCAGACCGGCAAGAACACCATCAACTTCATGTCCTGATGCAAGACGCTTGAACCTATCGCTACGGTGGAGGCAAGGCCTCCGCCGACGAGCGGCAAGCTGGCATCGCATTCATGTATTTACTCATTCACATCAGCAAGGAGCATCCCATGTCCATCCAGATCAACGATATCGCCAGCAGCAGCGAACTCGACCATGCCTCGATGGCGGCGGTACGCGGCGGCAATTCCTGGCTTGCCGGCCTCGGCCCGATTGCCAACGTCAATGTCGGCGTGAGCCAGAACCTGACGCAGCTGCAGAACGTCGAAGTCAATACCCTCAACAACGTCGGCTCCATCGGCCCCAGCTTCGCCGTGCCGAAGATCAATGTCAGCCCGGCCCAGTTCGGCAAGCTGGATGTTTCGGTCTGAGCGCCGGCGCAGTCACAGGTATTGCATGCCCTGTCACCGGCGAGCCATCTCCGGTGATGTTCAGCAACGTGGATTTTTGAAGCGGAGGCTGATAGGCTCTCACCAAACCGTGCAGGAGTGCAGCCCATGCCCGATGCAGCCATGCCTCGGGCCGCTTTGCCTTTCAAGGAGGACATCATGTCCAGCATTACCATCAAGGATCTGCCCGACAGCATCGAACTCGACCGGGAAGCCATGCGGACGATTACCGGCGGCTCCCGCAGCGGCGGCAGGCAGGCTTTTCCGCACCGCAGTCTGGTGCGCGGCAGCGGCCTCATCAACACGCCTTCCGGGTTTACCCACAGGGTCGTGCCGAGCAAGCAGGGATCGTCGCGTTGATACGCTGATGCGTTGATACGGTTTATGCGCTGACGATGCAACACGGCACCGGCTCGGTGCCGTGTTGATGCCATGTTGATTCGATGAAGGGGGCCGCCTCGCCGCCTGATGCAAGGCGCTGATCCAATGAGGCGGCCGGAGCAGGAGGCCGCCGCAGCCTCAAGCTCTCAAGCTCTTAATCTCTTAAGCTCAGGCCGCTTTCCAGAAGATGTAATCCGCCTGGTAGCGCACGATTTCCCGCTTGCCCTTGCTGGCGGCGTTGCATTCGCTTGCGGGGGCCACGCCGCCCTTGAGCGCGACGCGCTGGATGTAGGTGACGCCGTTCATGACGCCCGAGCCGCTTGCCGGATTGGCCTTGACCAGCTGGTACGGCAGGTTGCCCGCACCGGACGGCGCCACTGCGAGCTGGGTGGCGGTGATCTTCGATCCGTCCGACGCTTCCCAGGTCGCAGGCGGTCCGTAGTAGGTGCCGACCTGCTTGCCGCCGCGGTCGTTCAACACGGCCTTCGGCCCGACGAATGCCCATTCCATCTGGCCCGGCATGGCTGCAGAAGCGGCCACGGCGGGCGCACCGGCCGCTGCCGCCTTCTCGCGGCATTCATAGGTGATTTCCCCGACGCCCACGGTTTCCATGGCCACCCTGTTGCCGGCCGGGACCTTGACGGCATCCGGCAGACTGTCCTGGGAATACATGGCCGCTTTCGGCGACATGGTGCCGCAGGCGCTCAGCACGGCAAGCGCTCCGAGCGCCGCGGCGATGGAAGGAATACGGGTCTGGCGTGATGTTTTCATTGTTTTCTCCATAATTGTCAGGCGATGAATTCAAGGCCGATCCCGGCCCGTTTCGGAACATGACCGGGAATCGAGGCAGACAGCTTCCCTGTTGCTTTTTCCGCTGCTGCAATTGCTACGCACGCCAGCGCGGTTCGGATTCAACAATTTTCGGAGCGCCTCGACTTTGCCTTGCGGCCTTGGCCTCCCCGGGCGTGCGCCATTCCGCCAGCCCCGCCTGAAAGCGGCTCACCGGGCTCGGATCGGTTACCGGCCCTCCAAATGCAACACGGTTGCAATCAATTCGTTCTTGGCTTATGATCAAGCGCCTTTTGCAACGCAGTTGCATTTACGGCCGGAAGCCGACCCGCCGGCATGGTTTCCGGTTGCCCAAGCCATAACAACAATCAACAACAATGGAGCTCACATGCCATTTCCGATGAGCCGGCGCCTTGCCTTGTCCGGCATTGCCGCGCTTGGCACCTGCCTTTGCCTGCCCGCCGCCGCACAGGACGGCGTACAACAGCAAGCCTCCCAGGCCGAGGCCGACGCCTCCCTTCCCGCGGTAGAAGTCGTAGGCCGCAGGCAGTCGGGCAGCTATCACGCCGATGAAGCCAGCGGCACCAAGACCGACCTGCCCCTGCGCGAACTGCCGCAGGCCGTGCGCATCATGTCGCGGCAAACGCTCGACGACCTCGGCGCCACGCGCATCGACGATGCGCTCGATTACGTGGGCGGCATTTCGCGCCAGAACAATTTCGGCGGCCTGTGGGACAACGTCGCCATCCGCGGCATTGCGGGCGACATCAACAGCGGCATGCCGCTGCTGCTCAACGGCTTTTCCGGCAACCGCGGCTTCAATGCGCCGCGCGATACCGCCAACGTGGAGCGCATCGAATTCCTGAAGGGACCGGCCGCCTCGCTGTACGGCACCAGCGAACCGGGCGGCACCATCAATGTGGTCACCAAGAAGCCTCTGTGGAAAGCCGCTCATTCGGTCGAGCTTTATGCCGGCACCGATGACTTCTACCGCACCTCCATCGATACGACGGGACCGCTCGGCGAACGCGTTGCCTACCGCCTCAATGCGGCGGTCGAGAACCGCGGCAGCTTCCGCGAGCATGTCGATGCGCAGCGCGCCATCATCGCGCCGGCCCTCACCTGGAAGCTCTCGCCTGCGACCCGGCTCGACTACAGCGGCGAAGTGCTGCGCCACGAAACGCCGCTCGACCGCGGCATCGTCGCCGTCGGCAACCGCCTCGGCGACGTGCCGCGCTCGCGCTTCCTCGGCGAGCCCGCGGACGGCGACGTGCGCGTCGACAACCAGACGCATCAGCTTGCCCTTGAGCATATGTTCAATGCGAGGTGGTCGAGCCGCATCGGCCTGTCCTACAAGGAGGGATCGCTCAAGGGGTATTCCACCGAGGCGCAGCCGGCGCTGGCCTCGGATGGGCGCAGCCTGCCGCGCCAGCGCCGCTACCGCGACTATGCGTCCGACGACGTGACCCTGCAGGCCGAGCTGATCGGGCGGCTGCAGGCCGGCGCGGTGGCGCATGAGCTGCTGGCCGGCATGGAAACCTATCGCCTCGATTTCGACCAGCGCATGCTGCGCGCCAATCCCACGGACACGTCGCCCTATGCGATCGACGTGTTCAATCCGGTCTACGGCCAGCCGCGGCCCGTGCCGCTGCCCAACACCGATACCAGTGAAGACCAGAAGAACCTGGCTTTCTACCTGCAGGATGCGATGTCCCTGGGCGAGCAATGGCGCCTGCTGGCCGGCGTGCGCTTCGACCGTTACGATCAGTCCCTGCTGAACAACAGGAGCGGCGCGCGCAGCCAGCAAAGCCCGACCGCCACCTCTCCGCGGCTCGGCATCAGCTACCTCGCCAATGCGCAATGGACCTTGTTTGCCAACGCCGGCAAGTCGTTCCGGCCGAACAACGGTTCAAGCGCGAGCGCCGCGCCTTTCGATCCGGAATCGGGGCGCGCGGCCGAGGTCGGCGCCAAGTGGGAAAACGCAGCCGGGACCCTGGGCGCCACGCTGGCGCTGTACGACATCCGCAAGAAGAACGTGCTGACCGCCGACCCGGTCAATACCGGCTTTTCCATGGCCGCGGGCGAGGTCCGCAGCCGCGGCATGGACTTCGACCTGAGCGGCCAGCTCAGCCGCCATTGGCGCGTCAATGCCAGCCTGGCCTATATCGACGCCGAGGTCGAACGCGACAACCTGCTCGAAACCGGCGGCCGCCTGCTCAATATCCCGCGCCTCAACGGCAGCCTGCTGGCGATGTATGAAGATGCGCTCGCCAACGGCACCCGCTATGGCATCGGCGGCGGTTTCACCCATAGCGCCAGCCGCCTCGGCGAGGCGCGCACGCAGGCGCAGGCGAACGCGGGCAGGCCCGCCTTCGAATTGCCGTCCTACACGGTGGCCAGGCTGGCCGCCTACTGGCGGCTCAGTCCGACGCTGCGGCTCTCCCTCGATGTCGAGAATCTTTTCGACAAGACCTATTACGCCAGCTCCTTCCAGCGCACCTGGGTATCGCCCGGCAATCCGCGCACGGTGGTGCTTGGCTTGCAGGCGAAGTTTTAAGATTGGCAAGCGATTGATCGCCTTCTCTCTTGCGCGGGGTAAAGGCGGGTTGGTTGGCAATACCCATCCTGCGTCATCGCATGCCGAATGAGGCCGGTGTTTTTCCGCCTGGCAGGGCCGCATGTCTTGACAAGCCCCCTCATCCCTGACCCTTCTCCTGCCTGCGGAAGAAGGGAATTTTCTACGCACCGGCCTTTACCAGGCCTCCATCCACCAAGTCTGAATGACCATGCCAAACAACACAGCCAATGACAAGGCGGCGCTGGCGGCAAGCGCCCTTGAAGTCTCCTACCATGCCGCCCCCGTCCTGCGCGGCGTCGACCTGCATGTCCATCGCGGCGAAATCTACGCACTCCTCGGCGGCAACGGCGCCGGCAAGTCGACGATGATCAATGCCTTCCTCGGTTTCGTGCGCCCCGCCTCCGGCAGCGTGCATGTCTGCGGACATGACGTCGCGCAAGATCCGTTGCCGGCGCGCGCGCAGCTTGCCTACGTCCCGGAAAACGTTGCGCTGTACGAACACCTGTCGGCACGCGAGAACATCGACTACTTCATGCGCCTGGCCGGCATGCCGATGAAGGATTCCGACGCCATCGGGCAGGCGCTGCACGCCGTCGGGCTCGATCCGGCGGCCTGGGACCGCAGGCTGGGCGGGTTTTCCAAGGGCATGCGCCAGAAAGTGGCCATCGCACTGGCGCTGGCGCGCAACGCGCCGGTACTGCTGCTGGACGAACCCAACACCGGCCTCGATCCGCAAGCCACCAGCGAGCTGAACCGCCTGCTCAAGCAATTGCGCGCGCAGGATATCGCCGTCTTCATGGTCACCCATGATCTGCTGAGCGCGGCCGAAGTGGCCGATCGCATCGGCTTCCTGGCGCAGGGGCGCATCGTGGAGGAATTCCATGCGTCAGGACCGGAGCGCTTCGATGTACGCCTGCTGTACCGGCACTATGCCGGCCGCATTGCCCCGCAGGATGCCGCATGGAGCAGACAGGCATGAGACCGCGCCCCACCGCCTGGCGGACCGCATGGGTCGTTGCCCGGGAAGAATGGCGCTCGCTGCTGCGCAGCCGCGTCGCGCTCACCGCGGTGGCCGTCATGCTGCTGCTGACGCTGACCGCCACGCTCGTCGGCTTCGAGCACCGGCATGCGATCGAAAGCGAACGCGCCCGCTTCCAGGCCCTGGCCGACCAGCAATGGGATGCCCAGCCCGACCGCCATCCGCACCGCGTCTCGCATTACGGCCACTATGTGTTCCGGCCGTTGAGCCCGCTCGCCTTCTTCGACTTCGGCGTGGATACCTTCACCGGCCACACCCTCTACCTGGAAGGCCACCGCCAGAACTCAGCCAACTTCAGCGATGCCGGCCAGTCATCGGTGCTGCTGCGCTTCGGCCTGCTGACGCCGGCCTTCGTGCTGCAAACCCTGGTGCCCCTGCTCATCGGCTTCCTCGCGTTCGGCAGCATCGCCCGCGAGCGGGAACGCGGCCAGCTGCGCTTCTCCATTGCCCAGGGCATCGCCGGCCGTTCCCTGCTGCTCGGCAAGCTGCTCGCCCATGCACTGATCCCCGGCCTGCTTGCGCTGCCCGCCTTCGCCGGCATTGCATTCATCGCCTTCGCGTCCTCCGGCAGCAGCAGCGGCGGCGCAGCCATGTCAATCATGGCATCGGCGGCATTCATGCTGGCCGGCTACACGGCCTACCTGCTGATGTGGAGCTGCGTCGCGGTAGGTATTTCCGCCTGCTCAAGCCGCGCGCGCGATGCGCTGATCATGCTTACCGGTTTGTGGATAGGCATCGTCATCCTGCTTCCGCGCATGCTCCCCGATCTTGCCGCCAGCCGTATCATCCTGCCCTCGCGCATCGAAACCGAAGTCGCCATCCACAAGGACCTGGCGGCCATCGGCGACAGCCACAATCCCGATGATCCTTACTTCCGCGAGTTCCGCGAGAAAACCCTGGCGCGCTACGGCGTAAAACGCGTGGAAGACTTGCCCGTCAATTACGGCGGCTTGCTGATGGCGGAAGGCGAGCGCATGACCAGCGAGCTCTTCGACCGCTACATGCGGGACAACTTCGAACGCCAGCAGGCGCAGAGCGGCTGGGTCAATGCATTCGCTCCCGTGAGCCCGGTCCTTGCGGTGCGCCGCCTCTCCGCCGCGCTTGCCGGCAGCGACCGTGAAAGCTACGAGCGCTTCCTGGCCGACGCCGAAAGATACCGCTATGCGCTGATCCAGGCACTCAACCGGATGCATGCGGAACAGGTGCATTACCACAACGACAAGGAGCAGCGCATCAGCCAGCGCAACTGGCAGTCCCTGCCGCGCTTCGCCCCCGCGCCGCGTCCGTTCGCCGACACCCTGCGCGCGCAGGTGCTGCCCTCGCTTGGCGTGCTGGCAGGCTGGCTGGCGGTGTTGATGCTTGCGCTCGCGCTGCTTGGCAAACGACTGGAAAGGAAGGCAGCATGACAACCTGGATGCTGGAACTGCGCATCATCCTGCAATCCCGCCTGGCCGCCGGTGCGCTGGCGCTGCTGCTGGCGCTGGCCACACTGGCCGTGTGGAACGGTTATCGCGCCGTCGCCGCGCAGCACCAGACGCTGGCGCGGCTGACCGCCGCTCACCAGGAAGAGCAGAAGGCGTTCGCCGCCAGGTACGCCCATGCCAAGGCTGGCAAGGAGGGCAAGGATGGAAATGGAAGCGGTGGCGGCGATGCCGGGTCCGCGGCGTACTACGGATTCCAGCTCACCTGGGACGCGCCGTCGCCGCTCGCCTTCCTCGCCTTCGGCCAGCGCGACCTGCAGCCGCCGGCATTGCGCGTCCGCATGCTCGGGCTGCATTCCCAGCTTTACGAATCCGAAAACTTCAATCCGGAACTGGTGTTGCTCGGCAAGTTCGACTTTGCTTTCGTGCTCATCTATCTCGTGCCGCTCTTCGTCATCGCCCTTACCCATGACTGGATCACGGCCGAGCGCGAGTCGGGCCGCCTGCGCCTGCTGATGTCCCTGCCGCTGCGGCAGGAAGGCTTGTGGCGGCGCCGCGCCTGGCTGCGCTACGGGCTCATCATGGCTGCCATTCTGCTGCCGCTCGCCGCCGGCCTGCTGTTCGCCTCGGCCGGTATCGCGCAGGCGGCCGGGGTGCTGGCGATCGCCGCGCTTTACACCGCCTTCTGGATAGGCGCCGGCGTGCTGGTGGGGGCGCTTGCCCGCTCGTCCACCGGCGCCGCCGCCACGCAGCTCGGCCTCTTCGTCACTCTCACGCTGCTGCTGCCGACGCTGGCCAACGCCGCCATCAACCGGCTGGTGCCGGTGGCAAAGGGCGTGGAACTGGCGATGGCCCAGCGCCAGGAAGTTCACCAGGGATGGGATCTTCCGAAAGCGGTCGTGATGGAAAAGTTTTTCCGCACGCATCCGGAATGGAGCAACACGCCGCCGGTGATCGGAAGATTTCACTGGAAGTGGTATTACGCGATGCACCAGGTCGGCGACGAAGCGGTATCGGCGCAGGTAGCGGCCTATCGGCAAAGCATGATGCAGCGCGAAGCATGGACGGCACGCACGGCATGGCTGGTGCCGGCAGCAGCGGCGCAGCTGGCGCTGCACCGGCTGGCCGACACCGACCTCCAGGCGCAACTCGCCTACCGTGACCGCATTGCCGAATTCCACGGCCGGCTGCGGCACTATTTCTATCCGCTTGTCTTCGAGGAACGGCGCTTCGGCCCAGATGAACTGCGCAATCTGCCGGCATTCCAGCCGCGCCCGCCTTCCGGATCGCTGCCGTTGCCGATGCTCGGCGCATTGCTGCTGGCCACCTGCATCATTGCCGGCTCCTGCGTGCTTGTCCTGCGCGGCGTCAGCCCGCTTGCGCGAGGCGAAGCGCGCACCGCGTGATACCTGGCGCCTGAGCGGAAGTCTTGCGGCCTCCGCTCGGGCGGCCCTGTCTTGTTCGAATGCACAAGACTTGTCGGCCCCGGCAAGCGTCTGTCGCATCCAGCCCAACACCCCGCGCCGCAGTGTCGGATAAAAGCCGCCATCGCGCGCGCACCGGCGTCAATCCAATTCTTCCCCGCCCAAGCAAAATCTCAAACACGCCTTTGTTTACAAGGCTTTGCGGCGATTTTCGTTTTCTTCGGCGGCACCTGGCACAGCCCCTGCTATATCTCCCTCGAGTGCGACAAAACGCTCACCACCCGCAAACCACACCATCACTCTTTTGGAGAACCACCATGAAAGCACTGACCATCAAGGACCTGTCCATCACTTCCGAACTCGACGCCCAAGCCATGACTTCCGTTCGCGGCGGCCACGGCCTGGCCAAGATGCCCGCCCTCTTCGTCGGCCCCCTGGCCAGCTTCTCCAAGCACGAAATCAGCTTCGGCGCCCAGCAGGCACTCGGCCAGGAACAGAACACCCTGGTCAACAACGGCAACAACGTCGCCTTTGCTTCCGGCATCAAGTCCAACGTCAACCCGACCCAGACCGGCAAGAACACCATCAACTTCATGTCCTGAGCCGCCGGGCTTGACCACAACGATTCCATCATCGCCACTTACGACTTTTATCAGGAGCATCATCATGAAAGCACTCGACATCAAGGACCTGTCCGTTTCCAAAGACCTCGACCAGAAGGACATGGCAGCCGTCTCCGGCGGCACCGGCATGGTCAAGGGCCCGGCACTGGTCTGGGGTCCGCTGGTGAGCGTGGCCAAGAGCGAGATCAGCTTCGGCGCCGAGCAAATGCTGGGCCAAGGCCAGAACACGCTGGTCAACAACGGCAACAATGCCGCCTTCGTGCATGGCATCAAGTCCGATGTGAACCCGACGCAGACCGGCAAGAACACCATCAACTTCATGTCCTGATGCAAGACGCTTGAACCTATCGCTACGGTGGAGGCAAGGCCTCCGCCGACGAGCGGCAAGCTGGCATCGCATTCATGTATTTACTCATTCACATCAGCAAGGAGCATCCCATGTCCATCCAGATCAACGATATCGCCAGCAGCAGCGAACTCGACCATGCCTCGATGGCGGCGGTACGCGGCGGCAATTCCTGGCTTGCCGGCCTCGGCCCGATTGCCAACGTCAATGTCGGCGTGAGCCAGAACCTGACGCAGCTGCAGAACGTCGAAGTCAATACCCTCAACAACGTCGGCTCCATCGGCCCCGGCTTCGCCGTGCCGAAGATCAATGTCAGCCCCAATCAATGGGCTATGCTGAATACGACGGTGTGATACCGGTGAATATCGGCAGGGTGAAAAAGCTCCCGCATGCGCCCCGTTCCGCCTGCGATCATGATCGACCATGAAGCAGGCACGCCGCTTGCAACATACGGCATGGAGCATGAAAGTGTGCGACAAGCCGCGACACCCTGATCAACGATACGGAGAACAGACATGGCCACCCTGACGATCAACGACCTGCCGATGAACCGCGCACTCGACCGCAAGGCAATGTCCGCCATCCATGGCGGCGGCGCACCCTGGGTGTTCGGCTGGATACAACCCTATGCGAAATCGGGATCGGGTTTCGGCGGTGTGGTGAATTTCTACCAGATCAACAATTACAGCGCCGACCAGATGATCAACCAGATCCAGATGATCGACGTGCACAACTCGGCGGCCAATTCCAGCATCAACGTGGCGGTGTCGGGGAACAGCAATAACAGCAAGACTGTCGCAAAGAGCTGAACCGGGCAGC
The DNA here is from genome assembly GCF_008929045.1 of Noviherbaspirillum aerium. Classification (GTDB taxonomy): domain Bacteria; phylum Pseudomonadota; class Gammaproteobacteria; order Burkholderiales; family Burkholderiaceae_D; genus Noviherbaspirillum; species Noviherbaspirillum aerium. Next base: position 24,851 of record NZ_VFAH01000030.1, read on the forward strand.
AGGACCGCTTTCATCCGCAGTCGGTCGACCATGGAGGATGCGATGAATACTATCAGCCAACTTCACTGGACCTCGGCATCGCGTTCCCATGTGGGACTGGTGCGCGAGCTCAATGAAGACTCTTTCCTGGAGCTGCCGGAACGCGGCATCTGGGCGGTTGCGGACGGCATGGGCGGACATTCCTTCGGCGATTACGCGAGCCAGACGGTCGTCAACGGCCTTGCCGAATTGAAGCCGGCGGACAATCTCGCCGCCTCCCTGCGCGATGCCCGCCTGCGGATACAGATGGCCAACAAGAGCCTGCGCAGCGAGGCGGCGGCGCGGGACACGCATATCATCGGCAGCACCGTGGTGGTGCTGATGGCCTCCGAGCGGCAATGCGGCTACCTGTGGGCCGGCGACAGCCGCATCTATCTCTATAGGAACGGCAAGCTGCGGCAGCTCACGCGCGATCACAGCCAGCTGGAGGAACTGAAGATGCGCGGCGGACTCAGCGAGGAAGACGCCGCCATGCATCCGCTGCGCAACATGATCACGCGCGCGGTGGGCGCCGCCGACGTGCTGGATATCGACCAGGAAAGCGTGGAGGTCAGCGACGGCGACATGTTCCTGCTTTGCAGCGACGGCCTGAGCAATGCCGTGAGCGAAACCGACATCTGCGGCGCGATGGCGCCGGGCGACTGTGCGCAGGCGTCCGACATGCTGATCGCTCTGGCGCTTGACGGCGGTGGCCGGGACAACATCACCGTGGTGGTGGTGCGGGCCAGCGGCGAAGGCGAAACCATCGAAATGACCAGCCTCAATCCGGCGCTGTAGCGCAGATGCATGCCGGCCGCGCGACGCAACGACGAAGTCCGCGGCGAAGCCCATCCGAATGCGTCGGCGCCAGTCGAGTGTTCTTTTCAAGCATCTTTCGGCTACGGCATTTCCCTTGCCGCTTTTGTGAACGGCCTTGAAGCCTGCCTTCTTTGCGGATTCCGATGCACATTTTTCCGGCCCGCCATTGGAGCGCTTTCTCCCTGGCCTGCCTGCCGATCCCGGACAGATTGCCGCTGGAAACGCGAGCCCCGGTCTCGGCGATATATCAGGAATCGAAAGGAGGGACCGGGCATGCTCGGGACGGCGCATCCGGATTCAGGCCCGCCGCAGCACATTCACAACTGCTGCTGACCGCTATCCGCCCCTTGCGCGCGAGGATTGCGCGGCGCGCGGAAATCCTTGGAATGGATGCCGTGTTTCTTGAGCAGCATCTGCAGGTGCGAGCGGTTCATGTCGCAGCGCCGCGCCAGTTCCGACACGGTCCCGCCCACTTCGCGCAAGCCTTTTTCAAGGAAGGCTTTTTCCGCCTCGTCGCTGGCGATGCGCCGCGCATCGCTGAGCGAACCCGGCAGCAGGGGCATGCCGGACACATCGATGCGGCGCGCCGGGATGACTGCGGACGGCGAAGCAGGGATGGGCATGGCAGCCGGGCCGGCGCCGGCCTCCGGCGCCGCAGGCGCGTCCCTTCCCATGCCTGCGGAAAAAGCCCTGGCATCCTCCGCCTTCGCGGGGCGGATATCCACCGGCAGGTGCGCCAGGTCCGCCGTTTCCCCGGCCAGGCAGCTGAGCCGGTAGATCAGGTTGCGCAGTTCGCGGATGTTGCCGGGATAGCGGTAGTTCAGCAGGAACTCCCGCAGCTGCGGCGTCATCTTGATAGGCCTGCGCTTCATCATTTCCGCCGCCTCGTCGCAGAAATAGGAAAACAGCAGCGGAATCTCGTCCTTGCGCTGGCGCAGCGGCGGCAGGCTGACATGGATCACGCTCAGCCGGTAGAACAGGTCTTCGCGGAATGTGCCTTCCTCGCTGAGCTTGCGCAGGTTGCGGTTGGTCGCGGCCACGATGCGGGTGTCGACCGGGATGGGTTCGTCCGAACCGACGCGCTGGATCTCGTGCGCTTCCAGCACCCGCAGCAGCTTGACCTGCCCGGTCAGCGGCAGCTCGCCGATCTCGTCGAGAAAGATGGTGCCCCGGTGCGCGCTTTCGAACTTGCCCTTGCGGTCGGTGGCCGCGCCGGTGAAGGAGCCGCGCTTGTGGCCGAACAGTTCGGACTCGATCAGGTTTTCCGGGATGGCGCCGCAGTTGACCGAGATGAAGGGCTTGTCGGCGCGCGAACCGTTGGCATGGATCACCTTGGCCATCAATTCCTTGCCGGTGCCGCTTTCGCCGTCGATCAGCACCGGCAGCTCGGTCGGCGCCGCCTTTTCCGCGACCTCCAGCGCATCGAGCAGGTCGGGGTTGTCGCCGAAGGTGCCTTCGAAGACGAAGCTGCGCGCCAGCAACGCCTTGCGGCGCTCGCCCGGCAGCCGGCTCGATGCCTCCGGTCCTTCGCTTTCGCCGGCGGCCTTGATGAAGCGCTCCTTGTGCGACAGCTGCATCACTTCATCGCGCAAGGCATTCGATTGCCGCAGCAGCTTTTCGATGTCGCTGCGTTCCAGCCGGTTGGCCCAGCGCAGCGTGGTGCGGAGAATTTCTATCTTTTCGATCACCCCCGCATAGGACATCGCGGAGTTGCCTGGCAGGCCGGGGTTATATAGCTTCATGCGGCACTCAGCTGTTTTTGCACAAGTTGGTAATACATGCCCCGGCGGTCGACCAGTTCATCGTGCCGGCCCTGCTCCACGATCGCGCCTTCATACAGCACCAGGATCTTGTCGGCGCGCATGATGGTGCTGAGCCGGTGGGCGATGATCACCGCCGTGCGGCCCTTCAGGATTTCATTCATGTTGCCCATGATGTTGCTCTCCGACTGGGTGTCGAGCGCCGAGGTGGCTTCGTCGAACACCAGCAGGCGCGGATCATGATAGAGCGCGCGCGCGATGCACAGGCGCTGTATCTGCCCGCCCGACAGGCCGACGCCGCGCTCGCCGACGATCTGCTCGTAGCCGAGCGGCATCTTGGCGATGAAGGGATGGGCATCGGCCATCTTCGCCACTTCCTCGATGCGGCGGCGGTCCGGACTTTCCTCGCCGCTGGCGATGTTTTCGGCGATGGTGCCGGAAAACACCAGGTTGCTCTGCATGACATAGCCGACCTGCGCGCGGAAATAATCCTTGTCGATCTTGCCGACGTCATAGCCGTCGACCGTGATCTTGCCTTCGGTGGGCGCATAGAAGCCGACCAGCAGCTTGGCCAGCGTGGTCTTGCCGGAGCCGCTGCGGCCGACCACCGCGACCAGCTCGCCGGGCTTGATGTCGAAGCTGATGTTTTCCAGCACATAGTCGGTCTCGTTGCCGCCATAGCGGAAATACACGTTCTCGAAGCGGATATCGCCCTGCAGGTCGGGCAGCACCACCCGCGACGGCAAGTCTTCCGGCTTCTGTTCCGGCTCCATGTCGAGCACGTCGCCCAGGCGCTCCATGGCCACCGCCGCGTCGTTGAGCTGGCTCCACAGGCCGACCAGCCCCATCAGCGGCGCCATCACGCTGCCCATCAATGCATTGAAGGCCATCAGCTGGCCGATGGTGAGTTCGCGCGACAGCACCAGGTTGGCGCCGACCCAGAGAATGGTAATGGTGGTGGCGGCGTTGAGCACCTGGCTGGTAAGCGAGACGACGATGTTGAAGCCCTGCGCGCGGTACTGCACGTCGAGCGACTTCGCGTACTTCTTTTCCCACTTCATGCGCACCGCCCGCTCGATGCCCATGCCCTTGACGGTTTCCACGCCGCCCAGGGTTTCCATCAGGTAGGCCTGGGCGTCCGTGGCGGAGGCGAAGGCTTCGCGTGCATAGTTCTTGCTCTTCGGCGTGACCAGCACGGTCAGCGTAATGATGGGAATCACGAAGGCGATCAGCACCACCGTCAGCTTGGCGTTGTACATGAACATGATGGTGAAATAGATGAACACCATCAGGAGGTTGAGCACCGTGGTGACCGTGGATTCGGTCAGGAAGCCGCGTATCGTCTGGTTTTCCTGGAAGCGCGCCAGCACGTCGCCGGTCTTGCGCTTGGCGAAGAAGGAAAACGGCAGCGACATGGTGTGCCGGAAAAAGTGCGACATCATCGCGAAATCCATGTTGCGCACCATGAAGTTGGCGAGATAGGCGCGGATGGTGCTCATGAGCTGCGTGAACACGTTGGAAATGATGAGGCCGGCGATCAGCAGGTGCAGCAGGCCGAAATTCTGATGCACTATCACGCCGTCAAGTATGTTTTGAATGATGAGCGGCGGCACCAGCCCCAGCATCTGGATCACGAAGGTGGCCAGGAACAGGTGCAGCAGGATCTTCTTATAGGGCTTGAGGTAGGCGACGAAACGTATCCAGGGCGAGCGGGTCGCCGCCATCTGCACCATGTCCTCGCGCGCGGTGAACAGCAGGCAGGTGCCGCTCCAGCCGCGCTCGAATTCCTCCACCGTCATCTTGCGGTAGCCGACCGCCGGATCGGCCACGCGCACATGCCGCTTCGACACGCCGTAGACAACGATGTAGTGGTAGCCCTCCCAGTGCACGATGAACGGCAGTTCAAAGCCGAGCAGGGATTCATAGGTGCATTGCACGCCGCGCGTGGTGAACCCGAGCGAATCGCCGACCCGCGCCAGGCTGTCGAGGGTGGCGCCCTGCGTCGTCACGTTGGCGAGTTCGCGCAGCTTGCCCAGCGTCATGGGTATGCCGTAATGCTTGCAGATCATCGCCAGGCAGGCGGCGCCGCAATCCATCTCTTCCGCCTGCTCCACCCAGGGGAAACGCTTGATCAGCTTCTCGCCATGCTCCGGCTCCGAAAGCAGGTCCAGCCGCACCGGATGCTTGCGCCGCTCGGCCAGCTTCTTCTGCCGGTGCAGTTCGCGCTCGATGAACTGGATGCGCGCTTCCAGCGCCTCGCGCAGCTTGGGATTGCGTTCCACCAGCTGGTGCACGGTCTTTTCCGGTATCACCAGCAGCGTGGTGTCGACATTGGCGGTGACGGTGGCCATCTGCTCCTGCCGCATCACGCATGCCTTCTCGCCGAAGATCTCGCCTTCGCGCAGCGTCGCCAGCGGATATTCCGCGCCTTCCTCGGTGCGCACGATGCGCACCTCGCCATGGCGCACCACATACAGCCTGCGATCCTCGCGCGCGTCCTGCTTCAGGATTTCCTTGCCGGCGGCGACGCGCTTGACGCCGACGCTGCGGATGAATTCTTCCAGCTCCTTCTTGTTGACCTTGCCCTTGAGATCGAACAGCCGCGCCACGAAACCGCCGGCCGAACTGATGGCGACATAGCTGGTGACGAAGGCATAGGCCGCCGGATTCTGCATCACGATGGGGCCGATCACCTGGCGCGGAATGAACAGCAGTTCCGTCTTGGTGGAAGACCGCACCGAGGATTCATGCCGGTATTCGCGCAGCATGGCAATGTCGGCGAACACTTCGCCGGCCTTGCGCACGCCCATGCTGATCTCCTTGCCCTGCTCTTCGGTGAAGATGCGCACCGAACCGCTCTTGATCACGAACAGGCCCTCGGCCGCGTCGCCGGCGTTGCAGACGGTGTCGCCGAAGCCGAAGAAGCGCGATTCGGCGCTGGCGGCGAGCCGCTCCAGTTCCTCGCGGCTGAACGGCGAGAGGATTTCGACGTTGGCGAGGAAGTCGGTCAGCGGATGCAGTTGGGGAGAGGTGTCCATGAATTCGCCATCTTCCTCGCTTGGTTGCGTTCGGGCCGTCCTGCCGTGCGGCTGTTATCGATCCCGGGTTCTGGCATGGAGGAATCCGGGATCGGCATGCAGCCTTGCGCGGGCGTTGGAGCGGGTGAAGGATTATCGTGCTTCGATAATGTGCTCCTGCGCCCTCGCCTGCAGCCACTCTTCCTTGAGCAGGCGGCGGATTTCCGCGGACGCCTCTTCATCCAGCCGGGCCGGGGTTTTCGCGTTCACCCTGAAGATCTCGAAGAAGCTGCGGTCCGGCGACGGAAACGGCCCGAGCAGTTCACCCACCTGCGCATTGAACACCTTGGCCTCGATGTCGCTCTTGAGCGAACCGCGCAGCACCTTGCCGATCAGGCCGCCCTTGTCGCGCGTATCGGCGATGGAATGTTCGCGCGCCATTTCCTCGAAGCTGTCGGGATCGTCCTCCAGCACCGAAATCATTTCCTTGGCCTTGCCCTCGGTGTCGAGCACCACATGACTGATTTCAATGCTGTCGAATTTCGGGAAGTTGAGCTTGAAGTAGTTCTCCACCGCCTTGTCGCTGCAGACCTGGGCCAGCATCTTTTCCTGGTAGAGCATGTCGGTGATGTAAGTCTCGAATTCATCGAGATTGATGCGCAGCGCGTCGAGATAATTGTTCATGTCCGCCGCACGGTGCAGGCCCTGCACGCGCCGGAACTGGTCGGCGCGCTCCTGTATGTCTTCTGGGCTGATGACGATGCCCTGCCGCTTCGCCGCCTTGACCGTGAGCTTGTCGCGCACAATCTGCTCGACCAGGCTGTCGAATTGCCCGCTCAGTTTCAATGTCCTGACGAAATCTTCAAAGCCGATGACTTCATCGTCGATGCGCACTATTTCGGTCATTTCGCATTCTCCTTGAGATGCAGGACGGCGCCGCCGGGCAAGCGCGATTGACAAAGCGCGCATGCAGCGGCCTGACTGCTGGTGTTACAGCAACTGTCCGACCATCCGGCGGTCGATCGAGGAAGACGGCAGCGGCAGCGGCAGCGGCAGCGGCAGCACTCCATACACATTATCTACCTCGAGATTGAGAATAATAAGACGGTGTAAACCAACAACGCTGTGTTTGCTCAATGTCTGAAAGGACAATCGGTGCTTCTTGCTTAACCGGATGCAATGTGGCGCGGCGGCATCGCGGCACGCTTCCGGCGCATCGGAAAAGAAGCACATCGGCCTTACGGTTGCGGACGGCGAAGCCGGGCGTTGAGGTTGTTGCGGGAAACGATTGCCGCCGGCGCGGGTCACATCCGATATCGGCGGTATGCATAGGCGCGGTGTTTTCATCCTTTATTCACCATGCTTTCACCGCATCATCAACGAAGAACACTCATGCACCAGCAAACCCTTTCCCTGTTCGATACCGACGTGCCGAACGATCCTCCCGAGGCCAAGGCGCTGGAAGTGCACCGGCGTCTCTGCAAGGAATACGACTGCCCGCTGCGCTATTTCCACCGGCTTGATCCGTTGTCGGAACTGGTATCGGCGCTGCTGTCCCACCGCACGCGCAATCGCGATTCGGGACTCGCCTTCCGCACGCTGCGCGAGCGCTTTCCCGATTGGGAACAGGCGCGCGATGCGCCGGTGGATCAGGTGCAGGACGCCATCTCCGCCTGTACCTGGCCGGAACAGAAGGCGCCGCGCCTGCAGGCGGTGCTGCGCGCAGTCGGCGAACGCAACAATGGCAGCCTGTCTCTGGAGTTCCTGCGCGACTGGCCGGTGGCAAAGGCGCGCGCCTGGCTGGAAAGCCTGCCCGGCGTCGGTCCCAAGACCAGCGCGGCGGTGATTTCCTTCAGCAACCTGCGCGGCAAGGCCTTGCCGGTTGACAGCCATCATCACCGGGTCGCGGCGCGGCTTGGCCTGATCCCCGAGGACTTGCCGGTGGGTCCTTCGCACCGCGTTCTCGAATCCCAGCTGCCGGGCGAATGGGATGCGCAGATGGTGTACGACAATCACCAGATCATCATGCGGCACGGCAAGGAAACCTGCACCTGGCGCGATCCGAAATGCCGGCAGTGCGTGCTGCTGGATCTCTGCCCGCATGGTCAGGCAAGGCTGGCCGGCAAGCGGACGGCGAAGCATGAGGGCGAACAGCCGGCGCGGTAGGTTGCGATAGTTTGTGATAGGCACATGAGCGCGGCATGCCATGCATTCAATAAGCAATGCCGCAGGGCTTTCGAATACGACATGCCCGTATCGTGGACGCGGATCGCCTGCTTCCCATCAATGCGCATCGACTCGCTGATCCAGGCAAGCCCGGTCGGCGCGACGGCAGCCTGGAGAGCGGCTGCCGGTTCCCAGCCAGTTCCAGAAATGTCGTGCGATACGCGGCGGACCTTCCACCCGCATTTGCCGCTCGTCAATCGCATCCTCGGGCTTCATGTTGCCGACGCAGATTTCCGTCATTGCGCGCACGGTGGAAGACACGATCAGGTTCGCCTTGCGGCCGGGCTCATCCCGGCAGAGATCGACCTGTCCATCGCCGACCACCAGCCACCACATCGTTTCGCCGGGTCGGGCATCATGAAAGACGAACTGGATAACGACTGGATCTTGCGGAAACATTTCAAGGCGCAAGACGCGCCGGATGTCCCACATGAGCAGCCCGGGGTCGAGCTCTTCATCCCGAAAGCGGTAGTTCATCCAGCGCGAGCCCCATTTGGCGATGGCAATGATGATCGGGCCCAGTTCCTGGCCGGATTCCGTGAGGCGGTATTCCCAGGCTTTTCCGGTGGGCACCCGGCGCAGGACGCCGATGCCTTCCAGATGCCGCAGACGCTGCGCCAGCAGGCTGGTCGACATGCGCGGCACGCCGCGATGTATATCGTTGAAGCGCCTGCTGCCGCATAACAATTCGCGCAGCACCAGCGTTGTCCATCGCTCGCACAATGCTTCCGCACCGCGCGCGAACGTGCAGGACCGGCCGTAGCTTTCATCCATGCAAACCTCCCGGCTTCAAGGCGAGCCAACCGCTTCAGATTCTGGACTGGACACCATGCTCCGTCAAGCGCACGCTGCCCCTGCCGACATGCCGCTTTCGCATCCCGGGCCGGCCAGCCTCGCACTTCTCTACGCCGCGCACGCCTGGCGGCATCCGGCATGCATCCTTTCCCTTTTGCACCTTTGCGTATCTGTCTTGAGGAGAATTCAACATGAGTACCATTGCGTCACAAGCGCCCGCGGGAATGTCGCCGGAAATGGAAAGCTTCAAGGCCCGCCTGAAAGCGACATGGATGGCGGGCGACTACGGTCACTTCGCGCAGTACCTGGAACCAGGCGCCCTTGAATTCCTTGATCGTCTCCGGCTGACGCCGGGAACGCGCATGCTGGATGTCGCATGCGGCGCCGGGCAGATCGCCATTCCGGCGGCCCGCGCCGGCATCAAGGTCACTGGCATCGACATTGCAACCAACCTGATAGAGCAGGCGCGCAAGCGCGCGGCGGCGGAAGGCATCGAAGCAAGCTTCGAGGAAGGTGATGCGGAAGCGCTTCCGTATGAGGATGCCTCGTTTGATATCGTGGTCAGCCTGATCGGCGCGATGTTCGCCCCGCGCCCCGACAAGGTGGCGGCGGAACTGGTGCGCGTTTGCCGGCCCGGCGGCAGGATCGTCATGGCGAACTGGACGCCGGAGGGGCATGTCGGCCAGATGTTCAAGATCATCGGCCGTCATGTTCCGCCTTCTCCCCTCATGCCGTCGCCAATGAAATGGGGTGACGAAGCCATCGTGCGGGACCGGCTGGGAGTTGGCACGGCACAGGTGAGCGTCGAGAAATTCCTGTATCCGATGCGCTATCCGTTTCCACCCGAACAGGTGGTCGATTTCTTCTTTACCTACTACGGTCCGACCAACCGCGCCCTGGCGGCACTGGCGCCGGACGGCCAGGCCGCGCTGCGTGAAGAGCTCGTGCAGTTATGGAGCGCCAGCAACCGGGCGCAGGGCAACATCACGGAAGTGCAGGCGGAATACCTGCATGTGACCGCGATACGGCAGTGAACCGCGCGACCGCGCCGCGCAACCGAAGCGGAAGCGGAAAGCGGAACGGGCCCGGCACAGGAACAACAAGCATGAATGGCCGGGCCGCTTGCCGCCGTCTACACGGGTTCTCAGAGCGGCCTGACGAACAAGCCTATGGTCAGCGCGATGCCGATGCACACCACCGCGATGCGCAGGATCTTTTCATTGACGCGATGCAGCGCCCATGAACCGCACAGGCCGCCGATGATGGCGCCGGCGCCGAGAATGATCGCTTCCAGCCAGTGCAGATGGGGTGAAGTGAAGAACAGCGCCACGGCCGATGCATTCATCACGCCGGCCAATACATTCTTGGTGGCGCCGGCATTGCGCGTCGGCAGGCCCGCCATGGTCAGCGCCGCCAGCATCAGGAAGCCGATGCCGCCGCCGAAATAGCCGCCGTAGATGGCGATCGCGAATTGGGCGAAGGCGGTCGTGACCGGCCCGAGATGCACGCTGGCGGCGCCCTGCCTGCGGAAGAAACTGCCCCAGGCGAATACGGTGGTGGCGAACAGCACCAGCCACGGCACCAGTTTCGCGAAGACCGAGGATGGCGTCTTCAGCAGCAGCAGGCCGCCGACGGCGCCGCCGAGGATGCTGACGATGAACAGCGCGCGGAACGGGAGCGCGCCGGCGCCCGTCACCAGCTTGCGCCCGGCCAGTCCGGAGGTGATCTGCCCTGGGAAGAGCGCGACGGTGGAGGTGATGTTGGCCGCCAGCGGAGACATGCCGGTCAGCATCAGCGCCGGCAGCGTCACGAAGGAACCGCCGCCGGCCAGGGCATTCTGGAGACCGGCCCAGAGGCCGGCGACGAAGATAAGGGCGAGGAGCATGAGGATGGGGAAATTCGTTACAGCGGCGAATGATAGCGAAATTTCCCCGGGCGCATGGATTGCCTGCGATCCATGCGGTTCATGCCGGCCTCAAGGCAAGTCGGGAGACCTCAGAACTCTTCCCACTCATCGCCATTGCTCGTCGCGGGAAGGGCGCGGGCCTGCGGCTGCCGGGGAATCGCGGCCGGCGCTGCCGCGCGCTGTGGCGCGGCCATTCGTTTAACGGCCGGCTGCATCGAACTTGCCGTACTTGCGGCCAGCTTCGGCGCGGGCGCCTGCAACTGGCCGGACGCCATTCCCAGCTTGAAGGTGCTGACGGCCTGCGCCAGCTTAGCCGCCTGGTCCTGCAGCGATTCGGAGGCGGCGGCGGCTTCCTCGACGAGGGCGGCGTTCTGCTGCGTGACCTGATCCATCTGCGTGACCGCCTGGTTGATCTGATCGATGCCCGAAGTCTGCTCCTGGCTCGCGGCACTGATTTCCGCCATGATGTCGGTCACCTTGCGCACGCTGTCGACGATGTTCTGCATGCTGCCGCCGGCCGCATTCACCAGGCGGTTGCCGGTTTCGACCCGCTCCACCGAGGTATTGATGAGCGTCTTGATTTCCTTGGCGGCGGCGGCCGAGCGCTGCGCCAGCGTACGGACCTCGCCCGCCACCACCGCGAAACCGCGGCCCTGCTCGCCGGCGCGTGCCGCTTCGACAGCGGCATTGAGCGCGAGGATATTGGTCTGGAAGGCAATGCCGTCGATCACGGAAATGATGTCCACGATCTGCTTCGCCGATGCGCTGATGTCGGTCATGGTGCCGACCACCTGTTTGATCACGCTGCCGCCCTCGGCCGCCGCGCCGGAAGCATCGATGGCCAGCGTATTGGCCTGGCGCGCATGCTGGGCGTTCTGCCTGACGGTGGCGGCAAGCTCCTCCATGGAGGATGCGGTTTCCTCCAGCGAGCTGGCCTGCTGCTCGGTGCGGGAAGAGAGGTCGAGATTGCCGGCGGCGATCTGGTGCGAGGCGGTCGCGATCGTGTCGGTGCCGTTGCGTACCTCGAGCACGGTCTTCAGCAGGCTGGCATTCATTTGCTTCAATGCAGCGAGCAGGCGCCCGACTTCATCCTGCGAACCCGCGTTGATGTCGCGGGTGAGATCGCCGGCAGCCACGGTCTGCGCAATCTCGACCGCTTCCTGCAAGGGGCGCGTGATGCTGCGCGACAGCAGCCACGCGAGCAGCGCGCCGAGCGCGATGGCGATCGCGCCAAGTGCGCCGAGCATCCATTTCGCGCCGGCATACACGTCATCGATGCGCGCATTGGCGTCGTCGAATACCTTCCCCTGGAAGGCCAGCACGGTTTTCACGGATTCGACATAGGCATTCATCGCCGGCACCATCTTCGCATCGATCACGGCTTTGAGTTCCGCGTCGCCCATGTTGTCCTTCTTGAGCCGGAAGACATTGTCGCGCGTTTCGACATAGGTCTTGCGCATGTCGCCGACATTGCCCATCAGGCGCCTGCCTTCTTCGGACTGAATCAGCTTCTCCAGCTCCTTCTGGATCTCGGTGACCCGCTTGCTGGTGGCCGTCATTTCGGATTCGAAGTAGCGCTGGTCGTCGGCGTCGTTGCTTCTCGCCTTGGCAAAGGTGCGCACCGAGTTGGTGGCGATGCCGCGCAGCCACTCTTCGGCCAGCTGCCTCTTCTGGGAAGCCTCCACCATGTTGTTCTTGGCCTGCGCGACGCGCGACAGTTCCATTATGCCAACGCCGGTCATTAATGCGGTAAGGGCGAGCACCGCTCCAAAGGCCGCGCCGAGGCGCACGCCGATTTTCAAGTTTTTAATCTTCATATTGTCGATGTGAGTCAATCAACAGAATCACCGTCAGCCGATGCCGGCAGTCGCCGCGCAGGTGGATGCAGGCGCAACGGGAGCCGTGCTGATGACGGATTCGGAATGTTTGCCGCTATACCTGGGCGACAAACGGCTTCATATGCGAACAACGCGATGACCGACGGCGGGGATGGGGCTGACGGGGTGGGAGTTGCTGTTGTATCTGCTTCCGATTATAGCTTTATGTATTGCCCCAATGTAAGTAATACAGCCCTCGGAACAACGCCGTGCGCTGAAAAGTCCCTTAAACATGGTTGAATCGTTAACGTTAATGGCCACCGACGGCATGCCTGCGTTATCTGTTCGGCATGGCCGGCAACGAGGAATTGAGCTCGCTCGCGGCCGCCTTTGCGCCCTTGTGCGAAAATTGCGGCAGCGCGGAGTGGACGAAGTGTCATCCATGTCTCTCCGGGCCGCGCCGGGATGCTTGTTCGCAAGACATCATGGCCGAGCCCGGGCATTTCCGCATTGCATTACCAGCCGGATTCGCGAACCATCTGTTTTTGATGTGAATCTGACATAATCCAGCCCTTTCGGATTCGACAACACGCGCCAGCACGTCACAGCACGTGACAGCATGCCGCCGCCCTGCGGGAGCGATATCGCAATATCGCAACGCAGCCGCTGCGCGGCCGGTCAGGGACCGCGCATGTCCGCTCGAATCCATCATGAGAACAGGAGCAATACATGAACGACTCAACGCCCGGCCAGGCGACCACTGCGAAGCCGTCCTTCCTCCGCAGGATTCCGCTGGCGTTCGGCGCTTTTTTCCGTACCTTTTCGGATATCGATTTCGCCTCCCGCATCAATACGCTGAGCAGGGAGCCCGAAGCCGCCGACACCGCTGCCGCTCCTACCCCGCCCGAACCCGAGAAGCAGCCGGAACCCGCGCCGCCGCCCTTGAAGGAAGCCTCCTCCGATGCCGCGCTGCTGCTGCTGAGCCTGCTGCAGCGGGATGCGCGCCTGATCGACTTCACGCAGGAAAACCTGGCCAATTATTCGGACGCCGAGATCGGCGCCGCCGCGCGCGTGGTGCACGAGGGTTGCCGCAAGGTATTGAACGAGCATTTCACCATCGCGCCGGTGCGCGAAGACAATGAGGGCAGCACGGTGACGCTGCAGGAAGGCTTCGATGCCGCCGCCATCCGCCTCACCGGCAACGTGGTCGGCAGCGCGCCCTTCCGCGGCACCCTGACCCACCGCGGCTGGCGCGCCACCGACGTGCGCCTGCCGAAGCTGGCGGAAAGCCATGACGCCTCGGTGCTGGCGCCGGCGGAGGTGGAGCTATGAGCACCGCCCGTTATTCGATCGGCATCGATCTCGGCACCACCCATTCGGCGCTCGCCTATACCGACATGGGCGCCAGCGACGGCGACAAGACCATTCATGGCGTGCTGGAAGTGCCGCAGCTGACGGCGCCCGGCGCGGTGGAGGCGCAGCCGCTGCTGCCGTCCTTCCTCTACCTGCCGCATGGCGATGAACTGGCGCCGGGCGAGCGCACCCTGCCCTGGAGCGGCGACCTGCCCTATGTGGTCGGCGAACTGGCCCGCGGACGCGGCGCCACCACGCCGATCCGCCTGGTGTCCAGCGCCAAGAGCTGGCTCTGCCATCCCGGCGTCGACCGCCGCGCCGCCATCCTGCCCGGCGATGCGCCGCCGGAAGTGACGCGGGTGTCGCCGCTGGAAGCTTCGGTGCGCTATCTCGAACACCTCAAGGCCGCATGGAACCATGCGCATCCGGACGCGCCCTTCGAAATGCAGGACGTTACCGTCACCATTCCCGCCTCCTTCGATCCGGCGGCGCGCGAACTGACCGCCGAAGCGGCGCGCACCGCCGGCTACCAGTCGCTGACGCTGCTGGAAGAGCCGCAGTCGGCGCTCTACAGCTGGATCCAGAACAGCCAGGGCCAGTGGCGCAAGCAGGTCAGGCCAGGCGACATCATCCTGGTGGTCGACGTCGGCGGCGGCACCAGCGACTTTTCGCTGATCGCGGTGCTGGAGCGTGAAGGCAACCTGGAACTGCACCGGGTGGCGGTGGGCGACCACATCCTGCTCGGCGGCGACAACATGGACCTGACGCTGGCCCACGTGGTGGCGCGCAAGCTGTCCGCCGCGGGCACCCAGCTCGATCCCTGGCAGATGCGGGCGCTGACCTATGCCTGCCGCTCGGCCAAGGAAAGCCTGCTGTCGGATGCCGGCGCGCAGAACGTGCCCATCGTCGTGCCCAGCCGCGGCTCGAAACTGATCGGCGGTTCCATCCGCACCGAACTCACCCGCGAGGAAGTCACCTCGGTCATCCTGGAAGGCTTCTTCCCGCAGGTCGATGCCTCGGCCCGCCCGGCGACGCGTACGCGCGCGGCGCTGACCCAGCTCGGCCTGCCCTTCGCCCAGGACGCGGCCGTCACCCGCCATCTCGCCGCCTTCCTGGCGCGCCAGACCTCCGCGCTGTCGGAGCTGCCCGACTTCGCAGGCCGGGTTCGCACCGATGCCTCCTTCCTCCATCCGACCGCCGTGCTGTTCAACGGCGGCGTGTTCAAGTCAGGCATCCTCGCCGAACGCACCCTGGCCACCATCAACGGCTGGCTCGCCGCCGAGAACGCCGAGCCGGCCCGCCTGCTCACCGGCGCCGACCTCGACCTGGCCGTGGCGCGCGGCGCGGCCTACTACGGCTATGTGCGGCGCGGCAGCGGCGTGCGCATCCGCGGCGGCACGGCACGCGCCTTCTATGTCGGCGTCGAATCCTCGATGCCCGCCATTCCCGGCATGGAGCCGCCGATCCAGGCGCTGTGCATCGCGCCCTTTGGCATGGAGGAAGGCACCGAGGCCGAACTGCAGACCGAGGAATTCGGCCTGGTGGTCGGCGAGCCGGTGCATTTCCGCTTCTTCGGTTCTTCCACGCGGCGCCAGGACCAGATCGGCACCATGCTCGATTTCTGGCAGCCCGACGAGCTGCAGGAACTCGAAGAGATCCAGTCGATGCTGCCGACCGAAGGCCGCCAGCCGGGTGAAGTGGTACAGGTGAGGCTGCAGGCGAAGGTAACCGAAGCCGGCACGCTGGAACTGTCGGCGGTGCCGCGCAACGGCAGCGAGCGCTGGAAGGTGGAGTTCGACGTGCGCGGCCAGGCGCAATCCTGAAGCGACTTCAACACAGGATGCGATGAAACGCTACAGGGTCGGCATCGATCTCGGCACCACCAATACCGTCGTCGCCTATGCGGAACACGGCAGCCATGACATCCGCCTGTTCGATATCGAGCAGCTGAGCGCCCCCGGCGAAGTCAGGGCGGCGCTGCTGCTGCCTTCGCTGCGCTACCATGCCGCGCCCGGCGAACTGGCGCCGGGCGATCTGCAGCTGCCGTGGACCGGGCAGGATCAGGCATCGCAGGGCGCGCCTGTCATTGTCGGCGCCCTGGCGCGCAGGCTGGGCGCCCAGGTACCCGGACGGCTGGTGGCCAGCGCCAAGAGCTGGCTGTCGCATGCGGCGGTCGACCGGCTTGCGCCCATCCTGCCCTGGGGCGCCGGCGACGATGTCCTCAAGGTGTCGCCGGTGGACGCCAGCGCCAGCTACCTGGCCCATGTGCACGCCGCCTGGAACCTGCGCTTTCCCGACGCGCCGCTGGAGCGCCAGGACATCATCCTGACAGTGCCCGCGTCTTTCGACGAAAGCGCACGCGCCCTCACCGTACGCGCAGCGGCGCAAGCCGGCCTGCCGCAGCTGCGCCTGCTGGAAGAACCGCAGGCCGCCTTCTACGACTGGGTCTTCCGCCATCGCGGCAGCCTGGCGCAGGAACTGGCCCAGACCCGCCTGGTACTGGTCTGCGATGTCGGCGGCGGCACTACCGACCTCAGCCTGATCCGGGTGGAACTGCAGGACGGCCAGCCGCAGCTCACGCGCATCGGCGTTGGCAAGCACCTGATGCTGGGCGGCGACAACATGGACCTGGTGCTGGCGCATCTGGCCGAAAGCCGCATGCAGGGCGGCGACAGTGGAAACGGCGGCCAGCGCCGTCTGTCCGCCACCGAGCTGTCGCAACTGCTGGAACGCTGCCGCGGCGCCAAGGAACAGCTGCTTGCATCGGAGGCGCCGGACAAGGTGGCGGTCACGCTGCTCGGCGCCGGCTCGCGCCTGATCGGCGGATCGCGCAGCGTCGAACTGACGCGCGAGGAAGCCGAACGCATCGTGGTCGACGGTTTCTTTCCCCTAGTTGCCGCCGATGAACCGGTGCAGCAGCGGCGCAGCGGCATCGTTGAATTCGGCCTGCCCTATGCGAGCGATCCCGCCGTCACCCGCCATCTCGCCGCCTTCCTCGCGCAGTTTGCCGCCGCCTCGCGCGAAGCCCTCGGCCTGCCTGCCCATGAGGATGCGGATGCCGGAGCCAATGCGCCGGCGATCCCCGATACCCTGCTGCTCAACGGCGGCGTGTTCCGTGCGCCGGCCCTTGCCTCGCGGCTGCGGGATGCGCTTGGCCGCTGGCGCGGGCAGCCCCTGCATCTGCTGCACAACGACAACCCGGATGTCGCGGTCGCGCGCGGCGCCGTCGCCTACTCGCTCGCGCGGGAAGGCCTGGCGCCGCGCATCGGCGGCGGCTCGCCGCGCTCCTATTTCCTGATGCTCGATGAACGCGCCAGGGCATCTTCCGCGCCGCGAGCGGCGGCTGCGCAAGGCGGCGCCGATGAGCAGCACGAGCCCGATTCCCAACGCCCGCTGCGCGCCGTCTGCATTCTTCCCAAGGGCAGCGAACAGGGGCGCGAACTCCTGCTCGAAGACCGCATCTTCGCACTGCGTCTCGGCCGGCCGGTGCGCTTTCACCTGATGTCGTCCACGGTGGACGCCGGCAACCGGGCTCCGCTTCCCGGCGAGCTGGTCGAACTTGCACCCGCCGATCTCGTGCCCCTGCCGCCGATCGCCACCGTGCTGCCGGCCAGGGCGGGCGCGAAGCCGGAGGTGCCGGTGCGGCTTGCCACCGCGCTGACCGAGGTCGGCACGCTGGAAATGCACTGCGTCAGCACCGAGGATGCCCGCCAGCGCTGGCTGCTCGAGTTCCAGCTGCGTGACGGCCAGCAGGCATCCGGCGTCGAACCGGGACAAGCCGCGTCGACGTCGGCTGGCGGCGACGCCTTGCCGGCCCGCCTCGGCGAAGCGCTGGAGCGTATCGATCGCATCTTCGGCGCCCGTGCGCAAAAACTGCCGCCGAAGGAAGTCAGGCAATTGCGCGCCCAGCTGGAAAAACTGATCGGCGGGCGCGAGCAGTGGAGCACGCCGGTGCTGCGCAAGCTGTTCGATGCGCTGCTGCAGCGCGCCCGCGCGCGGCGCCGTTCCGCCGATCATGAACGCGTCTGGCTGAACCTGGCCGGCTATTGCCTGCGCCCGGGCTTCGGCTATCCGCTCGACGACTGGAGGATCGACCAGCTCTGGGCCGTCTTCGAGACCGGCATCCAGCATGTGAAGGAGAGCCAGGTCGCAACGGAATGGTGGACCATGTGGCGGCGCGTCGCCGGCGGGCTGGACAATGCCAGGCAGCTGCGCCTGCTGGACGATTTTGCCTTCAATGTGCAGGAAGACGAGGCCGCACTGCGGGACCGGCCGCCGCATCTCGTCATCGCCGGCTACGACGACATGCTGCGCCTGGCCGGTTCGCTGGAACGCATTCCGGCGAACTACAAGGCGGAGATCGGCGGCTGGCTGCTCGGCCTGCTGGATAAATCGGCGCCGGTCCAGCGCGGCGCCGCCGCGCCCGCCGACAGCCTGGTCCTCTGGACACTTGCCCGCATCGGCGCGCGCCATCCCTTCTACGGCAATGCCAACGACGTGGTCCCGCCCGCCACCGCTCTTCCCTGGCTGGAAAGACTGCTGGCACTCGACTGGAAGCGCACCGAAGGAGCGGCGCTGGCCGCCGCCCACATCGCCCGCGCCACCGATGACCGCAGCCGCGACCTGCCGGAGGACATGCGCGGGCGTGTCGCGCAGCGCCTGAAGCTGTCCGGCGCACCGGCGGCATGGGTGACGATGGTGGAACAGAAGATCGAGCTCGACGAAGCCGGCCAGCGCGGATTCCTCGGCGACTCGCTGCCGCCGGGGCTGAAGCTGATCGCCTGACCGAAATGCCGTTCAGCCCGCGATCCGGAGAAATTTGATTGAGGTCAAGGATTTCAAGGGGGCGCCCCAATAGCATCTGCCTACCGTGTCGCCCCCAAGCCGCGTGCCCAGCCCGCCGCAAGGAAGCGCATTCCCATCTCATCATCCACGACAGGCAGGTTCACCATGCGTTTGCGCTCATCCCATCCGGCGGTCAACATCATCCAGCACGACCACGACGTTCTCAGCGCAGTCCTTCAAGGCATGCTGCAGATCATCCGTGCCATCGGCGAGAGCGGGAAGGCGCCCGACCTGAAGGTATTGCGGGCCATGCTGTTCTATATCCACGAGTATCCCGAGCGCGTTCACCATCCCAAGGAAGACCGCTTCCTGTTTCCGATGATTCGCAAGCGCACCAGGGAGGCCGACGACGCCATGATTGAACTGGAAGCGCAGCACGCGCTCGGCGACCGCCTGGTGCTCGACCTGGAACATGCGCTGAACCGCTTTGAGCTGGAAGGCGCTGCGGCGTTCGACGCCTTTGCGTTGATGGCCGAACAGTACGCCGATTTCTACAAGGCGCACATGCGGCTGGAGGAGCAGACCATTCTTGCCGTCGCCCTGAAGGTATTGAGCGAGGACGATTGGCGGGAGCTGGATGCCGCCTTCGCCGAAGAGAAGAATCCGCTGGCGGGAAGCCGGCATGAGGCAGGCATGCAGCAGCTGTTCTCGCTGATTGTCAACATCGCGCCGCCGCCGGTTGGGGTCGGCCCCGCAATGTAATACCCAAGCGGGGTCATGACGTCACGTGAGACCGCGTCTTTTTCGGATGGCGGCGTGGCGCTCGCCATCCGTTTTTCGCTGCCCTGCCTCGGGCTTGTGAACTGCCACACCATGCCTGGCAATTGAAAAGCCATCGCTCTCCTTCGTGATGCCACGACCCGGGAGCGATACAAGCCGACATGGCGTCATTCGCGTGCGCCAGGTTGCCGCCAGTCCTTTGCTTCCTCTCAATGTTTTACCCATTGCCGGGAGTAGAGTCTGAATCAGGGATACCTATGGAGGGCGTACCATGAGCGAATTAGAAGAAAACATGTCTGCCGTGGTTCTATGGATTCGGTGCACGTTCGTTGTACTCTGCATCTATGCAGGGGCGGTGCTGATCGCCGCCTACCAGACGCTGCGGCAGTGGCTGTCGCTGAAGCCACTGAAGCCGCTGAAGCCGCTGAAGCCGCTGAATCCATTGAAAGCCTCGGCCGACGTCGGCACGGATGACGTCGCGTCGGCTCAGGCGGCAGCGCAAGGCAAGCTGCCGGGCAGCGCCTGAACTGCGCTCCCCGGGTGCGGATCGCGCAGGGCCAGGCAGGTCGACGCGTCACATTGATGGCGGCGCAACGCGATGACAAATGCGAAGACGCTTTTATCCGTACTGGATATAGTCGACGCCGTTCTGCACCGCACCGACAAGCTGGGCGACATTCTCCGGGCTTTCGCTGAATTCGGCGAGCATGGCATTGCGGCTGATCGCGCCGCGCTCCAGCACGTCGGACCAGTAGGCAAAGCCGGGGGCGTCGGGTGCGCGGTGCAACACGTTCGCATATAGCGCGGTGATGAAACCGGCGTTGTTCAGATCCGCGCCATACTTTTGCTGAAACTCCGGCGACGCGATGAAATTCCAGGCCGTGTCCTGCAAGCTGAGCCCTGCGTCAAGCTGCGCGATCCAGTAGCCCAGCCCTGCCTCGTCCGGCTTTCTGTCGAACGCCGCCTGGTAAAGCCGGAATCCGGATTCGCCGGTGCCGTCGAAGGCGACGCTCCTGTCCGCGAAGAACAGGCGCTCCACATTGCTGAGGCTGTCGGTTCCTTCATTGCCGGCTCTCGATGCGACAGTAATGCCGGCGGGTGCCCGCGTGATCGCGTAAGTGTCCTTTGACGATCCGAAGAATGCATAATCGGTCCCAGCTCCGCCATCGATCGCATCGTTTCCTCCGCCGCCCCGCATGACGTTGGTCCCCGGGGAGCCGGCCAGCGTGTCGGTGAACGCGGAGCCTGTCACATTCTCGATGTCTCCCATCAGCCAGTGGAGTGTCGTGGGGGTGGAGGAAGTCTTCTCGCTTTCCAGGAAGGCCATGCCGGTTTTGGTATCGACCAGCCCGGACAGTTGCATGTCCGGCAGGCTGACGGACCAGCCGCGGTCCGCGTTGCTCAGGTCGATCGTGTCCTTGCCGCCGGCATCCCAGATGGTGGAATAGAAATTATTGACCGGGAGCGTGTAGGTGCTGTCGGCGGCGTTGGTGCTCATGTTCTTGCCGTACAAATACTGCAGCGCGAGAACGTCCAGCGGCATGGGCGTCGCCGGATCGTAGCTGGTGAGGTTGAAATTGAATTCGTCCTCATAGGACATGACCGAGAACCAGTCGTTGTCCAGTTCGGTGAGCCCCAGCTGGGCGAAGGTCGGCCGTTCGGTGCCGCCGCTGTCATGGGGGTGTTTCAATCCAAGGGCATGGCCGATTTCATGCAGGAAAAGAAAGTATCCCGCCGACCCGGGCGCATAGCTGGCAAGGGAGTTGGCTTGGCTGCGGACATTCAGAAAGACGTCGCCCGGCGCACCCTCGTAAGCCGCGTTGTAACTGGCGTCCGGGAAGAAGGCAAGAGCCCACATGGAAGCGCTGGGAAACAGTGCCGTCGATCCGCTCAGGGTGATCGTGATATCCGAGTTGGGTGCCGCCGCTATCGGATTGGCATAGCTTCCCGTGTAGGCGAATTGCACATTGGCATAGGAGGCCAGGCTGCCGAAAATCAGGTTCATCTGATCGGCGATGGCTTTGGGGTCGCTCCAGAATTCGCCGTTCAGTCCGCCGGCCACCGACCAGCGTATTGTACGGCCGGCGTCGAGTTGCCAGGCGTAGCCGTGAGTGGTGACATCGGTTGCGACGTCGCCGGTGAGAGGAAAAGGAGTTGCCGAGGGAATGGCCATGTATCTTCCTGCGTAGGTAAAAAAGGAGGCTTATGGACGGAGGACGCTGCCTTGGTCGGCAAGTCGTTTCCACTGTTGCTGCCAGCCAGACCAGTGGCGCGCGTTAGAAATCAGGACAAGGAAACAAGCACGGCAAGGCGAGAGCCTTGGGCGCATTGTTGACGCAGTATCCGCATGATTCTCGTCCATCATTTGCCCGGAAAATTCCGGCTTGAATTACCAGGTCGAGCCTGTCTTTCCTACCGCCTGGATTCGGGGGCCGAGATGGATTGCATTCATGCAAGGCGAGCCGCGCCAGCGCAAGTCGAGGCGCGGGTCAATTCATGCAGGCGTCTACGGTGCCATAGCAGTCTGGCCGCAAGTTTGAAGAATCTCAAAGCTTGGCGTTGAGTTAACGACAGGCAATCTTGCCTGCAAGGCTTTGCCTGTTGATCGCTGCTGGCGGAATGCCTGTCGGCATGACCGCGGATGTGGCGCGGTAATTATTCCCGTCAATGAGGAGAATGGGAGGCGGCGCTATCCGCGGCAGATGCCGTTGCCGCGTGTGGATGAAGTTTCAGGGCATCGGTCAGATAGTGATGCAGCGCATGGCTATCCAGTCCGGCACCTGCCATTGCCACATGTCCATCCGGGCGCACCAGGTAGAACGAAGGCAGCGGAATGCCGGCGTGCGCGAGAACCTGGTCATTGAAGGTGTCTCTCGGTATCTCATGGATGCGGATGATTCCGTCAGCTCCTGCCTGCAGGCCGCCTGCGTCCGGCTTCTGACCGAACAGCAGGAGATGGAACCCCCTGTCATCGAGTTTCCTGAACAGATCCTCCACCGGACCGCCTGCGGTGAACTTCAGTTGCAGCCAGGGAAACCGATCGCCCGCCTGCGGCGCCGTTTCCGGCATGTGCGCCTGCATGCGTGACAGGGGACTTCGGCGGTAGCGGATGCCGGTCTGGGAGATGGTTTGGAATGCCAGCTTGCGGGTACGCTCCCGCGTCATTGCCCTTGCGACGATCTGCTGAAAGATCTGCGTGCGAAACACTTCGGCAAGCCACCGCTCCGAGATAAGAAAGGAAAATGCGCGATCCGTGGTTTTCAGCAGGCGTTCGGCGACCGGTATGCGTTCGATTGCGTAGGTATCCAGCAAGGCTTCGTCCGCTTTCCCGGAGATGACGAGCGCCAGCTTCCATGCAAGGTTGTAGGCGTCCTGCAGGCCGGTGTTCATGCCCTGCGCGCCGACAGGGCTGTGGATATGGGCGGCGTCGCCGAGAAGGAAGCATCTGCGGTCGCGAAAGCGTTCGGCGCGCCGGTGGTGTACCCGATACGTGGAAAACCAGCGGCATTCCTGGAATGACAATGCGGTCCCCTGCTCCGCGCCTTCGACTTCCCTGCGCACGAAGGGAGCGACCGCATCGAAGTCAAGCGCCTCTCTGTCGTGCAGCTCGGCAGGAAGAATGCCGACGACGCGCCAATGATCCTTTCCCCGCAATGGAAAAAACAGGTGGAATCCGCCGCGCCAGAGATAGACGTTCAGTTCGTCCGGCTTCATGAAACCGGTTGCCTGCGTATCGGCGACATAAAACACGTGCTGGTAGAGCGCGCCGGAGAAAGGAATCTGGCATGCATCGCGCACCATGCTGCGCGGACCATCGCAGCCCGCAACCCAGTCCGCGGCGATCTCCATGATCGATCCGTCCTGCCGCGCTATCCTTGCCAGAGCACCATCGGCGGTTTGCACAAGATCGACAAGCTTGCTGTTCCACTGCACGGATATGCCATGTGCCTGAAGCGCATTTCCGAGCAGCGCCTCATTGTCGTCCTGCCCGAGTATCAGCAGGAAAGGATAGGGGCTTATCTCCGCGCCGATATCGCCCAGCGGCACCCGCGCCACCGATTTTCCCTTGACCCAGATGGTGGCGCCGGCAGCGCGCTTGCCGAGTTCGAGCGCGCGCTCCGCGATGCCGAGCCGGGAGTAGATTTCCATCGTGCGAGCCTGCACGCCGAGCGCCTTGGTCTGCGTGGACGGACCGGCATGCTGGTCAATGATGGTTACCGCAATATTCCGTCTTGCAAGCTGGTTGGCGAGCATCAAGCCGGTCGGCCCGGCTCCGACAATAAGCACCTTGGTGTTCATCCGCTCTCCGATTTCACTCATGGTATAAGTGGAAGATGTGTTGAAGGCAAATGCGGCGACATCATGACTCCATAACATCGGGCCGGGGCAAGCAAGAAGGATGGGGAGACCGAAACCTTGCGCGCCTCGCTGGCACGGGTTCGACGTCATGCGCGTCCATCATCTGGCCGACATTTAACTAACTTGCCTCACCACGCTGCGTTTGTAAAGCTGCGGCGGCAGGGAGCTGTGTTGCCATGGAAAAAATGCTCCGCCGAAACTACATGGCTTTCTGCTCAGGTCTTGTCTTTTTATTCTAGAACAGTTTTGCCAAAGGAAGCCTGACACCAGGACGAGTCGGGCATGAACACGGGAACAGCGGGGGAAACAGCAGGGGAACGGTACAACAGGCGCGCTCCCGGCCCGATCAGGCAAGCTGAAGGCAGCCGGTAGATCAACGGCGCGTCAACGGAATGGCCATTGCGGCCATTCCGGGATGATGGCATCGGTCATGCCAATGCGGCTTTCGCCGCGTCTTCCGGCGACAATCCTTCATAGAACATGTCGGTGAACCACTCGACCTGTTCCTCGATATGTTCCTGCGCCTGGGCGAGCGTAGCACCGCCGGCGACAAGAAAGCCTTCCACCTCGGTGCACCATGCGATCAGTGCCTCTGTTTCCGGATCGAGCTTTTCTTTCTTGGCCATTGCAATTTCCTGTCTTTAGTTGAAATCCGCCGTTCAATGCCGAAGCCGCATCGCACTAGGGAGCAACGGCAAAAAGGCACAAACGGCGGGAGGCCATCATAGCACCAGTTGTTCCGTTCGCCGTGGAGCCGTCAACCTGGCAGATGATGATGTCATGGCAATGCGGTCCCGCTCCAACCGCAGATATCCTAGCTAATGCAGCTGTTCATCGCGGCCAGAAGCATGGCGCGCAGCAGACAAGGCACGTCGTGCGTACAATTCCCAGTTTTGCAAGGCATCCAGTCATGACTAAAGAAGAAGGCAATCTTTCCCCTCAGGGAATCGATGCGCTGCGGGCACGTTTTCAGGAGCAGTCGCGCAAGGCGCAGGCTTATTACACGGTAATGCACAGCGCGCGGGACATCGCGGGAAGCGATGACGCCGCAAGCGCGTGGATGAACCAGCCATTGCCTGCCTTTGACGGCAAGACTCCGGCGCAGCTGGTGAACGATGGACGCGCGGACGATGTGCTCGGCCATATCGCATCACTCAGGCAGGCGTCGGGCGGCTAAAGCAACTGAGGCAACTGAGGCGAATTTCAGGGAACATGCCGCCGGTGCGGTTACCTGCCGGCTGCAATCCGCTGTGCGACGAGCTCCTGCAGGCGCCACAGGTAGCGGTCATGAATTCCATGCTCTTCAAGCCGGGATACCGTATGGAAGAGGTACTCCGCGCCCGAACCCCAGTGGCCGCATGCGCTGGAAAGAACTTCCGCAATCTCCTCCGGCGCCAGTGTGCCGACATACGCCTTCGACTCCCGGTTCATCACAAAGGCAATGGCGCGCATGGAGATACCATCGCTCGCCACATTGATCCAGCGCGGTACCGTGTTCGGCGGCTTGATGGTGATTTCGCGCCGGCACAGCTTGTGGAGCTGCTCGCGCAGCGCCCGACGCGGCAGGCGGTACAGCATGCCCGTGCACTGGCCGCCGCGGTCGAGGGACATCATCAGCCCCGGACATTCCGGCGTGCCGCGATGGCGTCGGATCCGGAAGCAGAATGACCGGTGCCATCCATGCGCCGTGCCGCAGCGTTCTTCCGCGAACTCGCATTCGGGTTTCCAGATCAGCGAGCCGAACGCAAACAGCCAGGCGTCTTCCTGTTCGGGAAGCGCATGAAGAAGGCCGTCCACCATGCTGTCGTAATCGCCGTCCGTCTGATAGCCGACATCGGGAAGCGGCCCCGGGTCTTCGACCTGTCGATGCACCAGGGCGACCAGGTCGGCGGTCAGGGCCATGTGGCGAGCGGGCATGCTTGGGACTTTCCAGGGCTTGGCACGAAGCGGCGCCATTGCGCGCCATCAGCTTGGCAGTGTACGGCCAAAATGCGCGCGCTGCTTGCCCTCCATGCTGCGCCGATGGGACCCGGTTCCACCTTCGACGCGGAAAATCCAGGTCGCTTATCATAAGCTTGCAAACCGGTAACGGGGCCGCCCGCCAACCTGCCTGCCATGCCCATCGGCGGGGAGCCGTATCCACTCCGCTGGAAGAGCAGAGCCATTGCCAGATCAAGATCAACCATCACATCGCCGACATGAAAAACTTCGAGACCGCCGACATTGTTTCCAAAGACCTCCGGATCGACCATCCACGCGGAAAGATCTTCGTCAGAACCTGGAATGGACCGCGCGATACAGACGCGTTCCGGGAAAAAGCGCCGATGGTGCTCTTTCACGATTCACTGGGCTGCGTGGACTTGTGGCGCGATTTTCCGGCGCAGCTGAGCGCAGCCACCGGGCGCGCCATCATCGCCTATGACAGGCTCGGGTTTGGACAATCCGATGCACGGACCGACCGGCCGGCACTGGACTTCGTTGCCGAGGAAGCGCATGCCTACTTTCCGGTGCTGCGGGAACAGCTGGGTCTGCAAAAATTCATCGCCCTCGGCCACAGCGTCGGCGGCGGCATGGCGGTTCACTGCGCCGCTCTCTTCGCCGCGGATTGCGAGGCGCTGATCACCGAGTCGGCGCAAGTCTTTCCCGAAGACCGGACCCTGCAGGGCATTCGCGAGGCGCAACAGCTGTTCCAGGATGAGAAGCAGGTGGATCGCCTCAAGAAGTACCACGGAGACAAGGCGGCGTGGGTGCTTGATGCCTGGACGGGCACCTGGCTCGATCCGGCATTCGCCTCATGGACTATCGCAGGCGTTCTGCCCGAGCTAGTCTGCCCGGTGCTGGCGATTCACGGCGAGTTCGACGAATATGGTTCGACGCGGCATCCGGAATTGATCGGCAAGCTCAGCGGCGGGCCTTCGCAGGTGGAGATCATGAAGGATACCTATCACGTGCCGCACCGTGAACGGCCCGAAGAAACCATTGCCCTGATCAGCGGGTTCATCGCCTCATGCGGATGAGAGCGGTTACATGACAAAGGCGGCGGCGCCTTCCGCGCCATCGCCGTCGCCATTCCCGGTCCGAAACCATGCCGCCGCTTCCTGCCCGATGGCGCTTGACCCGTGCCGCAACCCGTTTATCATTCAGGGACGACGTCCTGCCCCCGCAAATCCATGCCTTACTTCTCCATCGCGAAGCGCACCCTCCTTTACCTGATCATCCTGGCCGCATCCAGGAGCGCTTTCGGCCTGGACTGCAGCAAGGCGATCACGACGCCAGACCTGAATCAATGCGCCTCGATCGAACAGAAGAAAGTCGAAGCGACCTTGAACCGGGTTTATCAGCGGGTTCTGAAGTCGCTTGACGACAAGGATGCGGAACAGCCGGATGCGAAAGTGCGTAACGCATTCATCGCGGCGCAGCGGGCATGGGTCAAATTCCGCGAGGCTGACTGCAATGCCGTCTATCAGAAGCATGCGGGCGGCAGCATTCGCACCATGATGCATATCGGCTGCATGCAGAATCATGCGGAAAAGCGCATCAAGGACCTTGAATATTTCGAGGCGGAATAGGACGGACCGGGAAGACGCACCCGTTTTGCAGGCTCGATATCATGGCGCTACCGCATGGATCGGAGACTGGAGATACAAGAGTGCCGGAAGCCGATCAACGAAATCCGGCAGCCCGAGTTGCAGAGCAGGTTCAAGAGCGCGGGCACGCTCGGCGAGCACATCGAGGTCCAGCTCGGGCGCCGACTTGAATGCAAACACCACATTCTGTTCATGGGAAACCGCCACCACCAGCACTGCCGCGAACAATGAGTGCAGCAAGGCCAGATGCCATTTCTGCCAATCCGCATCTCTGCGGAAGACGTTGATGCACAGGATTCCGTCGGTCCGCAAGGCTTGCCTGCAGGAGCGGTAGTAGGGCTCGTCGGCAAGCGAATCGATCATGGAAAACGTGTTGTCGAAACAATCGGAAAAAATCAGATCGTACCGGTCACTTTGCCGCGCCAGATAACGCGCGCCGTCGTCGATGACGATGGAAAGCCGTTCATCGTCGGGCGGCAAGAAAAAATATTGGTGTGCAACGGCAACAATATCGGGATCGATTTCCACCGCGACGACACGTGTCTTCGGCATGAAGCGATGAAAGAATTTGGCGTGCATCCCAGTGCCGAGACCGACGTTGAGCACATCTGCAGGATCCGGCTTGAACAGCATCACGCGCAACGTGGCGACGAGGTATTCCCCGGGCAGGCCGTCCGGATCTTCCAGCACCATGCGGCCGTGTGCCGCATTTTCTCCTTGCCGGGTCATCAGATAGCGATATCCCTCATGATCAACGATCACGTAGTCGGTCCCGGCGATTTCGTATGCCTTGTAGTTCATGCGCTTCTCTTTTCGTGATCGGCACGATGCCCTGTGTCATAACGAATGAGTAACATCCGTCAAGGCATGGTTCCGGCGCGATGAAAACAAACGATGGCCATGCGGCGGGCGGCATGGCGGAAGCCAACTGCCTTTTGCTTGGCTCATTGTTCACCGATGAACGCGGCGATCGAGTACAGTGCCAGGTATCTCCTTGGCGCTCGGGACTGGACAGGGTGCAGCGCTGGGATAGGCGGCTTGAGATCATCGCCGTGATCGATCACGTTCTCACGACTTGCGTTTTTCCCCTACTATCGGGCTGGCGCGGCCGCGCGCGGCGGAGATATCATCCTGCCGGGCGCATGTGCCGATTTTTTCTTCACTCATTCACACCATGAAACAATACAAAGTCGTTATCTATCAGGAAGGCATGCTGGGTTCGCTGCTGCTCGGCGCTTCCAAAGTCGACCCGGTCCGCTTCACCGAATTTTTGAACAAGAATGCCAGCCAGGGCTGGCGGGTCATCACCATGGAAAAGGATATCCGGCGCATGCTGCTTCTCTGGAAGAGGGAAGCCTATGTCGTCGTCCTGGAAAGGGATGAATGAAAGCCGGCCTGCTGACAACGCTTGCCATTGCGGTCGCCTGGGCATTGCTCGCCATTGCCCAGATCTGGATCCAGCCGGTCTCGGCACAAGTGTTTTTCAAACTGTCCGTCACGGCGGGCATACTGATCGGGATCGTCCTTGTCGTCACGCTCGCCGTCAGGGAATATGTCTCGGAAAAGAAAATGAAGGACAATGGCTTCATTGATGGATGATCGACGGACATCCCTACACTTCGACAACCCGGCGGAGGAGCCAACGATGCACGCAGAGAATGAGCCCTTGAGCATTTCCGACATGGCGGCGCTGGAACAGCTTTACGGCGTGCCTGCGGCGGCATCGATCAGCAAGGAGGTCGATTACCTCCACCCCCATTACCGGGCATTCATCGAAGCCTCTCCTTTCCTTGCCCTGGCCACGAGCGGCCCGGGCGGTCTTGATGTGTCGCCCAGGGGCGATCCGAGAGGATTCGTCGAGGTCCGCGATGAAAAGACGCTGCTGCTGCCGGATCGGCGCGGCAACAACCGCATCGACAGCCTGAGGAACATCATTGCCGATCCACGCGTCGCCATGATGTTCATGATTCCGGGAGTCGGCGAAACCCTGCGCGTCAACGGCCGGGCGCGCATCCTGATCGACCCGGCGGTGCTGGACCGCTTCGCGATCGATGGGAAGCCGCCTCGTTCGGTGCTGGAAATTCATGTCGATGCCGTTTTCTTCCAGTGTTCGCGGGCGATACTGCGCTCCCGGCTGTGGGATGCGGAAGAGCATGTGGCCCGCTCTTCCCTGCCGAGTCTCGGGACGATCCTGCAAGACCTGAGCCGGCAGGAGATCGATGGAAAGCAGTATGACCAGGACTTGCCCGAGCGCCTGAAGACCAGCATTTATTGACGCAATGACGGCAGCGCGCCGCTGCTCGATCAGTTGCGCCTAAAACATTCCCGTCGTACCGACCCGGCGCCGGCAGCAGGCGCCGGCGCACAACCTTGCCCGCTCCGGATTTTCTATACACTGTGCGGTTCGCAAGCCTACCGTCACCACATTCACAATGCGCATTAGAAACCGCCTGCTGCTGCTCGTCCTTGCCTTGTTCCTGCCCACCTTCATCGCATCGGCGCTGGTGGTCTCGTACGTCTACCGCGAGGAGCAGAAGGCACAGGAGCGTACCGTGGCCGAGACGGCGCGCGCCTTTGCGCTGCTGGTCGACAGCGAATTGCGCAACCGGGAAAGCATACTGCGGACCATGGCCAGCTCGCCGTCGCTGGAAGACAGCATACGCGCTAGGGATTTCTCCCTGTTCTATGCCTTCGCCCGCAAGATGGCGCCAACCGCGGATACCGCCATCATCCTGATCGAGCCCGACGGCCGCCAGGTCTTCAATACCCGGGCCGCATTCGGCGATCCGGTGCCGACGCAGCGCTCATCGAACCTGGCGCAACTGATGGACAGGTACGGCGCCGATAACACGCTGGTGTCCGACATGTTTTTCGCGCCGGTCGGCAGGCGTTACGACTTCAACATACAGGTGCCGGTGAAGGTCGACCGGCAGATCCGGTATTTCCTGATGATGGGAGTGCACACCGCGCAATTGCAGTCGCTGTTCCAGGCCCAGAGTTTTCCATCCCGCTGGATAGGTTCGATCGTTGACCGTACCGGTACGATTGTTGCGCGCACCCGGGACCCGCAGAGCAATGTCGGACGGGTGCTGCGCGAAAGCAGCCGCCAGCAGCTGGCAAGCCGCCGGGAAGGCGTCTATCGCAGTGTCTCGCTCGATGGCATCCCGGTGAAGGCGTTCTACAGCCATGTGCCGAACGCCGACTGGAAAGTATTGATCAGCATTCCGGAAGCGGAGGTTCGGCGTGTCGCCCTGCGCGCCGCCGCCTTGCTGGGCGCCGTCATGCTGCTGCTGCTGGCACTGGCGGTGATCGCGGCGCGCCGCTTCGCCTCGGGCGTCATCCGGCCCATCGAGGATCTCGGCAGGACCGCCGAGATCCTCGGGCAGGGGCAGGAAGTCAGCTACACGCCGCAGGGTCTGGCCGAAGCGGATACGGTGGGCTACACCATGGTGAATGCCAGCCGGCAGATACAGCGCGCCAAGACCGAACTTGAACAGCGCGTCGCCGAGGCGGTGTCCGCGTTCGAGCGCGCGCAGTCGGCGCTGCTGCAGAGCCAGAAACTGGAGGCGCTCGGCCGGCTGACCGGCGGCATCGCGCATGAGTTCAACAACCTCCTGCAAACCCTCGCCACCGCGCTGCAGCTGGCCGAGATCACTTCGGACCGGCAGCGCGTGCAATCCCTGATCGAAACCTGCAAGAAGACAGTGGACCGGGCCACGGCGCTGACCAGCCAGCTCGGCGCCTTCGGCCGCATACAGGATGCGCGCCTGGTCACCACCAGCGTCGACGAACGCATCGGCAGTTTCGTTCAACTGGTGCAGAACGTACTTCCAAGCAATATCGCGCTCGAAGTCGACTGCGCCCCCGGCTTGTGGCAGGTCACGGTCGATCCGCTGCAGTTTGAGCTCGCCCTGCTCAATATCGCGCTCAACGCCAAGGACGCTATGCCTGAAGGCGGGCGGCTGCGTGTCCAGGCGGGCAACCACGCCTTAACGCATCCTTTGAACACATTGCCCGCCGGCGATTATGTGCGCATCGCGGTTTCGGATACCGGCTTCGGCATGCCGCCGGAGGTTCTGGCCAAGGCACTCGATCCCTTCTTCACGACCAAGGGGGTCGGCAAGGGCACCGGCCTGGGCTTGCCGCAGGCGTACGGCTTTGCGACGCAGTCGCGCGGTACGCTGTTGTTGCATAGCACGCCTGGTGCCGGCACCACCGTCGAGATATACCTGCCCAGGGGAACGCACCCGGTTTCCGCGATGGCGGAGCTGCCGGATGCGGAACCGGCAGCCATCGGCGCGGGGCGCGGCATGACCGTGCTTCTGGTCGAGGACGATCCTCTGGTGCGCGAGGCGGTGCTGCCGGCGCTGGAGGCAGCCGGCTTCCGCTTGCTGGTTGCCGGCTCAGGCGATGCCGCGCTGGCAATGCTGGAGAGCGGCGCGCATCCCCGTCCGGACGTCGTGTTTTCGGATATCGTGATGCCGGGCCGCATCAGCGGCATCGACCTGGCGAAAATCGTAAGCGAGCGCTATCCGGGCATCAGGGTGGTACTCAGTACCGGCTATACCGACAAGCGCATCGACATCCCCGGCGTGCAGCTGCTGGCCAAGCCATACGAAATCGGCAAGGCGGTAAAGCTGCTCAGCCAGTGAGGAGGCCGGCCGCGGAACGGCCGCATCATTGACGAGTCGATCGGCTGGAGGACATAACCTCCCTCTTGCGCTGGTGTGGCGGGGATCTGTTGCCTTGGGACGTCATGCGACTGTCCTGCTGCTCAATCCAGCGTCACGTGGAGGGCAGAGACGAAGACAACGCGGCATGGTACCGGACCTGCGGCAGGCATGACGGCGCGGCCATGCCGTAGCCATGCCCATCACGCAAGCCACTCCACGCAATCGTGGATGCGGGCAATGCCTCGATGAAGATGAACTGCGCTGCCTTTTCCGCATGGACTCCGCGCCGCCTTCACGAATCGGACCGCAGCGCATTCACTCCCACGCCGGTGGTGACGATCGCATCCGGCGCGGAGTAATCGCGGGCAAGCGTCAATGCCTGTTTAGATAGAACAAAGCGTACTGGGCATTGTGGATTAGGATGGTGGTAGAGGGCCGCGCGCCCCTATCCACCGCCAAATCCCACCGCCGCTTTTGTGGGTAGCTAGATGGGTAGCCAGAATGATTTTCGAACAACTGAATTTCCTTCTAACCCGCACGAACGCTAGCTTCTTAGATAAATATGAAACTTGTCACGTGGAATATCCAATGGGGGCGCGGCGTCGATGGCCGGGTGGATCTCGACCGCATTATCGACCATGCGCGGCGCTTTACTGATTTTGATGTGCTCTGCCTGCAGGAGGTGTCGGCCGGCTTTGCCGATCTGGCGGGCAACGATGACTCGGACCAGTTCGCCGGCTTTGCATCGCGGCTTCCGGAATTCATGCCTGTTGCCGGTATCGCCACCGACCTGCCTGATGGCATGGGCATGGGCAAGCGCCGGCGCTTCGGCAACATGATCCTGTCCCGCTATCCGGTGCGGCAGACCTTCGCTCACCTGCTGCCGTGGCCGCCGCAGGCCGGCGTCAAGAGCATGCAGCGGGTGGCGCTGGAAGCCACGCTCGAGACGCCGCTCGGTCCGCTGCGGGTGACAACCACGCATCTTGAATATTATTCGCTGCAGCAGCGCCGGGCACAGGTGGAGAGGCTGCGGCTGCTCCATCATGAAGCATGGATGCACTCGCAGAACCAGCTGGTGGGAACGCCGTCCGACGGGCCGTTTCATGTGCCGCAGCGGGGCGGTCCGGCCATCCTGACCGGAGACTTCAATTTCCTTCCCGATTCATCCGACAAGGCCCTTCTGACCGCCAACATCGACGGCGAAACACCCGCTTACCGGGATGCATGGGAAGTGCTCCATCCTGCAGCCTCCCGGCCGCCCACCGTTGGCCTGTACGACAAGGA
Organism: Noviherbaspirillum aerium; assembly: GCF_008929045.1. Classification (GTDB taxonomy): domain Bacteria; phylum Pseudomonadota; class Gammaproteobacteria; order Burkholderiales; family Burkholderiaceae_D; genus Noviherbaspirillum; species Noviherbaspirillum aerium. Next base: position 58,030 of record NZ_VFAH01000030.1, read on the forward strand.
GCAATGGCCGCAGGCGCCATTCACCTTCGATTACATTTTTGTCAGCAGCGATCTGGCGCCGCGAGTCAGGGAGGTGCGAGCGGACCCGCAGAGTGATGCGTCCGATCACCAGCCGATGATGATCGACATCGCTTAGGCTGCGCTTGTTCAGCGGCGCGAGCGGCTCGGAATTGCGTCGGGTCGCGTATGCGACGCTTATCAAACACCGCCTGGAGCGAAGTCGCGACATTGGCCGCGGCTCAGCCGCCCTTCGGCAGCGCGCCGGAATCGATTACCCGCAGATGGGTCAGCCTCCATGCTCCTTCCGGCGCAAGCATGCGCACGCAGGTGCCCGCCACCTCGGCTTCATACTGGTGCTCGGCCTCGTCGTACAACTCCAGGTAGGCATGGAAGGAAAGCGAATCCGAACCGGTTGTTTCCTCGGCGGACACGATGATGGCGCCGATGTGCGAAGGTCCTTCGAGATTGGCCTGTTCACGCGCGGTGCTACCCTGGCCGCTGCGGTCCACCGCTGCGGCAATTTCCTTGTCGAGATAACGAATGGCTTCCTTGGCTGCATTGGCCGGCATGCGTTCTCCTGCAGAGATGACAATGTCGGTGTGACCGTGCATTTCCGCGCAAGTTTAATGCCCTGCTCTCCGCGCTTAACAAATCGCAACATGATGGCAGGAGGACATATCGCTCCGAGCGACGACGGCGGAAGCGCAAGGAGATGCGCGATCAGGAGCGCTTGAGCAATGAGGACAATCGCGGTGGAATGATGGAAGCGGATGATGCAAGAGACCGGCGTGGCGAAGTGTTCCGCCACGCCGGTGATGATGCGGTGCGTGCTGCCTTATCCGGCTGACTTACCAGACGGCCTTGCCGCTGCCGTCCTTGATCTGGCCTTTCCAGCTATCCTGCACCAGCTTGACCACGGGTGCCGGCATGGCAACGTAATCCAGGTCGGCCGCCATCGCACCGCCGTTCTTGTACGCCCAGTCAAAGAACTTCAGCACTTCCTTGCCCTTGGCGGAATCGGCCTGGCTCTTGTGCATCAGGATGAAGGAGGCTCCCGTCATCGGCCAGCTGCTCTTGCCGGGCTGGTCGGTCAGCACCACGGCGAAGCCCGGCGTCTTGGCCCAGTCGGCGCCGGCTGCGGCTGCCTTGAAAGTCTCGTCGTCGGGCTGCACGAACTGGCCGTCGCGATTCTGCATCTGCGTATGCGACATCTTGTTCTTCTTGGCATAGGCATATTCCACATAGCCGATCGAATTCTTGATGCGCTGCACGTTGGCCGACACGCCTTCGTTGCCCTTGCCGCCCACGCCGGTCGGCCATTTGACCGCGGTGCCGGAGCCTACCTTGGACTTGAACTCGGCATTGGTCTTGGACAGGTAATCGGTGAACAGGAAGGAAGTGCCGGAGCCGTCGGCGCGATGGACGACGGTGATGTCTTCGGCCGGCAGCTTGACGCCCGCGTTCAGCGCCGCGATCTCGGGAGCATTCCACTTGGTGATCTTGCCGAGATAGATGTCCGCCAGCACGCCGCCGGTCAGCTTCAGCTGGCCCGGTGTGACGCCGTCGATATTAACGATAGGCACGACGCCGCCCATGATCGCCGGGAACTGCATCAGGCCGTCGGCTTCCAGGTCTTCTGCCTTGAGCGGCATGTCGGAAGCGCCGAAGTCCACGGTCTTCGCCTTGATCTGCTTGATGCCGCCGCCGGAGCCGATGGATTGATAATTGAGGCCGGTGCCGGTGACTTTCTTGTATTCCTGCGCCCAGGCGGCATAGATCGGATAGGGGAAGGTCGCGCCCGCACCCGTGATGTCGGCCGCCGAAGCATGGGAAAACGCGGCTGCCGCAATCGCCATCGCTCCGAAAGATTGAATGAACTTGCCAAGACGCATGACTACTCCTTCTTTGTGGATTATCAAAACGTTGGCAACGATACCCACGAATTGTGACCCGCCGATGACGTGAAGGCGGCTGGAGCGGATTGCAGGTGGCTGTATGGAAGAATCGGTTTTCCCTGGGATGCAGGGCAAGGCGGGAGGAGCGCCGTGTGGCGGGCCGCACCGGCGACGAACAGCGCGGCCAGGCGCCCAGGGCAAGCCGAGGCGACCGACCATTCACCTGCAATCCGCTCTAGGGCTTGAGATTGATGGTGGAATCGCATGCCGTGGCCAGCCTGTCATCGTCATGACATGACGCCGGGCTACCATGCCTGAAATGAAGCTCATGACACCGTCGATCGAACTCGCATGCCTGAATCATTTTCCGAGACCGTGATATGCCCGAGCCCCGGCGATGTGCCGGACCTGGTTCTGCGGCCTTCCGCCATTTATGCAAAGACCGCGCGCGGGCATGAGGAAGTATCGCTGCGCTCGTTCGGCCTGTCGCCCAAGCAGCGCAGGGCACTGATCATGATGAATGGCAAGAAGGATCTGGCGGCGATCGCCGGCTTCATTCCCTTGCCCGAATTGCGGGAAACCGTGCCCTTTCTCCTGGCGGAGCTGTTCATTTCGGAAAGGAATGACGAGGCGGTTCCTTCTTGCGCGAAGGAAGATGGCATCCGGCGCGCCGCGCTTGCGCCGGTCAAGCAAATGATGGCCGCAGCGGCAAGCCGCCATCTCGGCCTGCTTGCCGGGGATCTTGTCAGGCGCATCGACAATGCCGGCGATCGCGAGGCATTGCAGTCGGTGGCGGCCTACTGGCACCTCGCCATCCTGGAATCGAAGACCGGCACCGGCAAGGCCGGCGCTTACCTGGAAGAGGTACGGCGGGCGATCGCCGCGCTATGACAGCGTGACAGTGGCAATCGCCCGGCAGGCTCAACGGCCCGGCCTGAAGCCGCCTAGCCGCTCGCTCCTAGCCGTTCTATCCAAGACGCCTGATCAGCGCCGCAGTGAATTGTTCGGTGGATGCCGTTCCGCCGAGGTCGCGTGTACGCACCTTGTCTTCCATCAGCGTGGCCTCGATGCCGGCGCGCAGACGGGCGGCCAGTTCCGGCTTGCCGGCATGGTCCAGCATCAGGCCCGCAGCCAGCATCAGCGACACCGGATTGGCAACGCCCTTGCCGGCGATATCCGGGGCCGAACCATGCACGGCTTCGAAGATGGCGCCGTGCTCGCCGATGTTGGCGCCCGGCGCCAGTCCGAGACCGCCCACCAGGCCCGCGAGTTCGTCGGACAGGATGTCGCCGAACAGGTTGGTACACAGCAGCATGTCGAACTGCCAGGGGTTGAGCACCAGCTGCATCGCGCAGGCATCGACGATGCGGTCATCCACCTCCACCCGGCCCGCATAGTCTTTCGCCACCTCGCGCGCGGCTTCCAGGAAAATGCCGGTCAGCGCCTTGAGGACGTTGGCCTTGTGCACGATCGTGATCTTCTTGCGGCCGTTCCTCACCGCATACTCGAAGGCAAAGCGCGCGATGCGGCGGCAGCCGTCGCGGGTATTCACACCGGTGGACACTGCCACGGCGCGCGGATCATCGCCGACAGGAATGAAATGCTCATGCGCGACATAGAGGCCCTCGATATTCTCGCGCACCAGGACAATGTCGATGTTTTCATAGCGGCCGGGAATGATGGTCTTGGCCGGGCGCAGATTCGCATACAGCTTGAACTCTTCACGCAGGCGGACATTGACCGAGCGGAATCCGCCGCCGACAGGCGTTGTGAGCGGGCCCTTGAGCGCGAGCCGGGTGCGGCGGATGCTGTCGAGCGTTGCCGCGGGCAGAGGATCGCCGCCGGCTTCGATGCCGGCCATGCCGGCATTCTGGATTTCCCATTCAAAGGGCGATCCCAGCGCCGCCAGTACGTCGACCGTTGCCTTGGTCACTTCAGGTCCGATGCCATCGCCCGGAATCAGGGTTGCCGGTATGCCGGTGCGTGCGCTTTCCATTGCTGCCTCCTTGTTGTTTGATCGTCGCGTGAAGGCGTGTCACCCACCGGTCTCCAGAGGCAACAGGGTCCATGCGTTGCCGGCCCGGGCGCAGCGAAGCGTCATGGCGGTGTTTCGGCAAGGAGCCGCAACCCGCGTTTCGGCGCGGATGCCTGGGTGAACCGGTGGATGACACGCCTTGATACCTTTGCATGATAGCTGCTGAATGCTGTCATCGGGCTTTCAATGCAAGCGGTCATGCCCGGCATCAACGTGCTCCGGAAAGGTGCATGGCCGGAAGGGAAGAGCAGCATGCGGCATCAGTATCGATGTCACGCCGATCCCGCGCGAGCCCATGCCGGATGAGATCGATGCATTTTTTCGGCTGGCAAGGCCATGTGGGTGGATCAGCATTTCATGGCAGCGCGATGGACGAGCTTATGCATGCGATTTGATCCGGGAGAATTCGCCACACTCCGTTGCCAGTGATGAAGCGATTGTTCGATTTGATGATACACATTTTCACTTAGTACATTTTAAGTACAATATATTTCCCATTTTGAGCCGGTTCCGCACTACACATATTGTACTTGACACTATTTTAGAACAATTCTACAGTGTGCCCGTTCGCTCCCGACGGCCTTGCGATGACATCTGTCCATCAGCGATTACCGGAAGGCGATCGAACAATGCCGCATCCTCGCTTCACCGTTCCGCACAATAACTAGTAATTCAAGTGGAGATTTAATGAACAAGACAATCATCGCGCTCGCAGCGCTGGCCGCCGTCTGCGGTTCCGCCGCCGCCCAGACCAACATCACGATCTATGGCGTAGCGGACGTCGGCCTGACACGTAGCGACACCAGCACGACCGAAGCTGTCTGGGGCCTTGGCAGCGGCATTCAATCCGGCAGCCGCATCGGCTTCCGTGGCACCGAAGACCTGGGCGGCGGGCTGTCCGCAATCTTCACCCTGGAAAATGGCTACAACATCGATACGGGCGCGCTGGGACAAGGCGGACGCCTGTTCGGCCGCCAGGCTTTCGTCGGCCTGGCAGGCGGATTCGGTACCGTGCGCTTTGGTCGCCTTGATACGCCGCTGCATCGCGCCCTCGACACCATCGATCCCTTCGGCACCGGCCTTGCAGGCGATATCGAATCCGTGTTCACCGCAAATGGCCTGTACGCCGCCGGCACCGATATCGGCGCGGAGAACGTGCGCATGGATAACACCATCAATTACGCAACGCCGAACTTCGGCGGCTTCAGCGCCCAGATCGCTTACGGGTTCGGCGAGGTCGCCGGCAGCACCTCGGCCGGGCGCCAGCTTGGTTTTTCCGGCGGCTATGCGGCGGGTCCCTTGACCGCGCTGGTCGGCTACCATGACAACAACAATGCGGCCGGTACCGCGGACGGCAAGACCGCTTTCGTCGGCGGCGTCTACGATCTCAAGGTCGTCAAGCTGCACGCTGCCTATGCGAACAACGAGAGCGAGACCTCTGCCGGCGTGACCACTGCGAAGAGCCGCGATGCGATGCTCGGCGTGAGCGCACCGGTAGGCCCGGGTACCGTGATCGCTTCCTACCTCCGCCACGATAACCGGACCGGCGCAGGAGCCGATGCCGACAAATGGGCACTGGGTTATACGCATGCGCTGTCGAAGCGGACCAATCTCTACACATCGTACGGCCGCCTCAACCGCAAGCCGGCGGGCGCCGTGGATACCAGCGTCTTCAACGCCGGCATCCGCCATCGCTTCTGATCGGACGGCGTAACATCGGCTCCCGAATTCGCCAGGCAGATGCAAAGCCGTCTTGCGGATTCGGGAGAAGGGATGTCATGCGGTGCCTTGCATCGACGCCCCTGTCGTCGCATCGAGCCGGCCATTACCGGCCATTGCCGGCATTGTGCCCTGCCCCTGATATCTGAAGCGCCATGGGCATTCTTCCTGACCGGACACCGGCGATCAAGCCGCTCGCCGACCAGCCGGCCGACGGGGACGGCGTGCACGTTATGCATTCACGCCCTGCGCCTGAACATTGAACTCAATATGTCCGCCACCTCCCCTGCCACCTTGTCCCCGCATTCATGCATGGACCTCTTCCTCACGTTTTCCATCATGGCCTTGCAAGGCTTTGGAGGCGTGCTTGCGGTCGTGCAGCGCGTACTTGTGGAGCAGAAGCGATGGCTGACCAATGAACAGTTTCTTGAAGACTGGGCCGTGTCGCAAGTGATGCCGGGTCCCAACATCGCAAACATGGCACTGATCTTCGGCAGCCGCCATTTCGGCCTGCGGGGTGCGTTGGCGGCGCTGGCGGGTCTCTTCACGGTGCCTCTCATTGCGACATTGCTGCTTGCATTTTTCTATGCGAAATTTTCCAGCTATCCACAGGTCGCCAATGCACTGCGTGGCATGGGCGCGGTTGCCGCCGGCATGATCATCGGCATGGGTCTCAAGCTTGCCTCCGGCCTCCGCAAGCATCCGCTAGGGACTCCGGTTTGCGTACTTCTCGGCGGCGCCAGCTTCGTTGGCGTCGCCCTCCTGCGCTGGCCTCTCGTCTATGTGCTGCCCTCGCTCGGATTGATCGCCTGCGGCGTGACCTACCTTAAAATCAAGCGCTGAAAGACTGCCGATGAACATGTCCTGGATGGATTGGCTGGCCTTGTTCGGGCATTATGCGCAATTGTCCCTGCTCTCGATAGGCGGCGCCATCACGACAGTGCCCGAGATGCACCGTTTCCTTGTCGTGGAACAGGCCTGGCTCACTGATATCGAATTCAGTACCTCGATAGCCATCGCGCAGGCGTCACCCGGCCCCAATGTCCTGTTTGTCGCCGTGCTTGGCTGGAATGTCGGCCTCAATGCCGGCGGCATCGGATACGGATTCCTGGGAGTACTGCTGGCCATGCTGGGCATGCTGGGGCCAAGTACGGCCGTAACCTACTTTGCAGTTCGCTGGGCACTTCGCAACCACACTCTTCCATCGGTCAGAGCCTTCAAGCTCGGGCTGGCGCCGGTGGTGGTCGCACTCCTCATTGCATCCGGCTGGATCATCGCGACATCGGGCAGCCGGTCATCCGGGGACTGGCCTTTGTGGCTGCTCACCGCCTTGAGTGCCATTGCCGTCTGGCGCACCCGGATTCACCTGCTGTGGCTGCTTGCCGCCGGCGCCGCAGCTGGCTGGTTCGGCTGGATTCATTTGTAGAACATGCGCCCGTATCCACGCCAATCAGGTCATTGCGACCATGGACAGGGCACGCAGGAAAAGGCTGCGTTGCCAAAAGAAGCAGCCGCTGCTGCGCAAGGCCTCGACGGGCAGGCACGAAGCCTGATGCGCCTGTTCTCCGAATACCGCCTTCCCGCGCCGGCAAGATGAAAGGGACCATGCCGGCCCCTTTCGTTACTACGTCCGTCGTCTTCAGAACTTGCTGAATGCCGACCGGCCTGCATAGGAAGTCGCGGAACCGAGGTCTTCCTCGATGCGCAGCAGCTGGTTGTACTTAGCCATGCGGTCCGAACGCGACATCGAGCCGGTCTTGATCTGCAGCGCATTGGTGCCAACCGCGATGTCGGCGATCGTTGCATCTTCAGTCTCGCCCGAACGGTGGGAGATCACGGCGGTATAGCCGGCGCGCTTGGCCATTTCGATGGCGGCGAACGTCTCGGTCAGCGTGCCGATCTGGTTGATCTTGATGAGAATCGAGTTGGCGATGTTCTTCTGGATGCCTTCGCGCAGGATGCGGGTGTTGGTGACGAACAGGTCGTCGCCCACCAGCTGCACCTTCTTGCCCAGCGCGTTGGTCAGCGTCGCCCAGCCTTCCCAGTCATTTTCGGCCATGCCGTCTTCGATCGAGATGATCGGGTACTTGTCGCACCAGGTCGCCAGTAGGTTGGTGAAGTCGGCCGATGACAGCGACAGGCCTTCGCCGTGCAGCTGGTACTTGCCATCCTTGTAGAACTCGGAGGCGGCGCAGTCCAGGCCCAGCGCGATCTGCGTGCCCGGCTC
>NZ_VFAH01000031.1 GCF_008929045.1 Noviherbaspirillum aerium
TCGGTGGGCGATCCGAAGACCAACCTGTCGAAGCTGAGGGCGAGGATCGGCATGGTGTTCCAGAACTTCGAGCTGTTTCCGCACCTGTCGATCCGGCAGAACCTGACGATCGGGCAGGTGAAGGTGCTGGGCAGGAGCGAGGAGGAAGCCACCGAGAAGGGGCTGAAGTATCTTGACCGGGTGGGTCTGCTGGCGCAGAAGGACAAGTTTCCCGGGCAGCTGTCGGGCGGCCAGCAGCAGCGGGTGGCGATAGCGCGGGCCCTGTCGATGGACCCGATCGCGATGCTGTTCGACGAGCCGACCTCGGCGCTGGATCCGGAAATGATCAATGAAGTGCTGGACGTGATGGTGGGGCTGGCGCAGGACGGCATGACGATGATGGTGGTTACGCACGAGATGGGCTTTGCGCGCAAGGTGGCCAACCGGGTGGTGTTCATGGACCGCGGCTATATTGTCGAGGATTGCACGAAGGAAGAGTTCTTCGGCGCGCCGCGCTCGGAACGGGCGCGCGATTTCCTGGCCAAGATCATCACGCATTAAATAAGCCCGCCGCTTCGGCTCTACTGGCCGCTCCAGGTTTCACGGAGCGGCTTTTTTATTGGACATTGCATGGAGGAATGGAAGCGTGCCTGGCTCCATCCTGCACCGTCAAAGGTAAAATAGCGGCTCTTTCGAGGAAGCCACATCATGTCCAGCCCAGTTACTACCTCCCAGCCCTCCAGTATCACCCTGACCCGTCCGGATGATTGGCATCTGCATCTGCGCGACGGCGCTACGCTGGCCAGCGTTCTGCCGCATACCGCGCGCCAGTTCGCGCGTGCCATTGTCATGCCGAACTTGAAGCCGCCGGTCACCACCACCGAGCAGGCGGGGGCTTACCGGGAACGCATTCTGGCCGCTTTGCCGGCCGGGATGCAGTTCGAGCCGCTGATGACCCTCTACCTGACCGACAACACACCGCCCGATGAAATCCGCCGGGCGAAGGACAGCGGCTTTATTCATGCGGTCAAGCTGTATCCTGCAGGCGCCACGACCAACTCCGATGCCGGCGTGACGGCCTTGACTAAATGCTACAAAACGCTGGAAGTCATGCAGGAAGTCGGGATGCCTTTCCTCGTTCATGGCGAGGTGACTGATTCCGACATCGATATTTTCGACCGCGAAGCCGTATTCATCGACCGCGTGCTACAGCCGCTGCGTCGCGATATGCCGGCGCTGAAAGTGGTGTTCGAACACATTACAACCAGGGATGCGGCGCAATACGTGACCGAAGCGGCGGGACCGATTGCCGCCACCATCACGGCGCATCATCTGCTCTATAACCGCAACGAGATATTCAAGGGCGGCATCCGTCCTCACTATTACTGCCTTCCCGTATTGAAGAGGGAAGAGCACCGTCGGGAGCTGGTCAAGGTGGCAACTTCCGGAAACGAGAGGTTCTTCCTCGGTACAGACTCTGCGCCCCATCCGAAGGGATTGAAAGAACATGCCTGCGGTTGCGCCGGATGTTATACGGCATTGCATGCGATGGAATTGTATGCACAGGCATTCGACCAGGCAGGAGCGCTGGACAAGCTGGAAGCCTTTGCCAGTTTCAATGGACCCGCCTTCTATGGACTGGCGCGCAATACCGGCAAGGTGACCCTGCAGCGCGAGCAATGGACACTGCCTTCGGAACTGTCGATGGGAGATTCGACGGTCGTGCCGTTGAATGGCGGCGAGTCGATCGGATGGAAACTGCTTTGATTCATTGCCGTTCGGATGCCGTCGCAACCTGATAGACCTTACGCATGAATCCGTCCGCCTTCGCAACGATTGACTGGGACAGGCCATGGCTTGCCCCGGTCCGGGAACTGGGCACCTCCATACTCGGGGCCGGCGGCTACTGGCGTGATGAAATCAATGCCATCGCGGTGAAACGCGGCTTGTGCAATCATCGTGGCCTTCAGCTTCGTTTTGTGCCTCAGACAGACCTGCCTGACGACGTCGCGTACGAAAGCTTCATCAGTCAAACCGGCGGCGTGCCTACCCGTGACAATCTGCACGATTTTTTCAATGCGCTGATCTGGCTTCGCTTTCCCGTCATCAAGCGGCAACTCAACAGCCTGCAGGCAGCGGAACTTGCCAGGAATTCCGGCATGCCATCTCAAAGAGGCACGGCACGCGACGTTGCCACGATCTTCGATGAGAACGCCGCCATTTTCGTGACATCAGAGGCCGGGTTGATTGATGCCTTGCGTGGACATCGATGGCATGAGCTGTTTGTCGAACGGCGGGATGAGTTTGTCTCGGTCTGCGAGGTCAGGCTGTTTGGCCACGCCCTGATGGAGAAGCTGGTCACGCCGTTCAAGGCAATCACCGCGCACGCCTGGCCGATGATTGTCGATCGTCGGTATTTCTTCTGGAGTGCAGCCGAGCGGCAACGCTGGCTCGACGATGCAATCGCGCCATCTCTGCAGAGCGATATTACAATGCGCGCCTACAATCCCTTGCCCGTGCTCGGCATACCAGGATGGCATGAGCAGCAGGATGCCATCTTCTATGGCGACGCAAAGGTCTTTCGTCCCAAACGTCGAACCGATCAGGCAGCGACTCCATAGCGTACACGCAGCCGTCATGCAGGTGGACGCAGTGGTGAAGGATGCGTATCCAGGAGGAGTGCTGTCACAAAGCTAACCGCGTCGCATGCAACAAGGTATTTCTCGCGAGCCTTGCCAAAGGTCGAGCGGATAAGAGAATGAGAGCGGATTGCAGGCGACTGTACGACTGTACGGTCGCCTCGGCCGGCCTTGGGCGCATGGCGGCGTTGGTCGTTGCTGGTGTGGCCGCCAGACGGCGCTCCTCCCGCCTTGCCCTGCATCCCAAGGCAAACCGATGCTTCCTTACACTCACCGGCAATCCGCTCTAGGCGGTTTCGCCTTGAGCGGTCTAGGCCGAGGCACATTGCCGCTGAGACAAGGCGTGACGACTCCACATGAGCAAGCCATCGCAAGGAATCACAACGCAATGCCAGCGGCAGCCTGTACGGGATCGGCAGGCAGGTCAGGGTGAAACCGCTCTAACCGCTCAGTTCAACAAACCACCGGTAGGCGGGGTCTGATTAAGGGGCGAGCGACTCGGCATTGCGTTAAGGAGCGGAACGCATGCGTACGGACAGGACGCCGAGCACCGCAGGCGCGAATTCGGAGCGCGCAGCCGCTTATCAAACACAGCCTAGGGCGACCAACAAAAACAAAAAGCACCCGAAGGTGCTTTTTGTTTTCGAACCAAAGCGGGCTTGCGCCCGCAAATGATTAGAAGCGGTGACGGACACCGACGTTGATCCAGCTAGCGTCGCCGCCTGCTGCTGCGCCGCCGAATGTAGCTGCGCCATCGTTCTTGATGATGGAGTAGGAAGTGTACAGGTTAGTACGCTTGGACAGGCTGTGGCTGTAGCCGAGCTGCCAGTAGTCAGCGTCAGCTGCGCCACCTGCGAAACGGTCGTCGTGACGAACGTATGCAGCCATGATGCTGCCTGCGCCGATCGGAGCGCTTGCGCCGAGCATGTAGTCACGGCTGCGGCTTGTACGGAGGCCAGTTGCGCCTTCGTCGCGGTTGTCCGCGTAAGCTGCGTGAATAGCTGCAACGCCGAAGTTGAACGCGCCACCCAGCAGCATGGTGCGAGCATTGCCGGTGTCCACGCCAGCTGCAGTTGCTGTGTTCTGGTCATGATAAGCAAACACGCCGGTGATCGGGCCGTTGTTGTAGCCGACCGATGCGCCGATTTGGCGGCCGATGGAGCTGCTGCCGGCGACTTCACCCAGACCATATGCCAGCTGACCATTGAAGCCAGCGAAGCTTGCGGAATAGTTGATGGTGTTGTTCATGCGAACGCCGTACGGACGGAACACGGCGATGATGCCCGAGCCGTCGCCAGTCATGCCGGTGCCGAACGGATCGATGGAATCCAGTGCGCCGAAGATCGGAGTGTACTGACGGCCGAGCTTGACGGAGCCGAAGCCGCCGTTCAGGCCAACCCATGCCTGACGACCGAAGAGGAGGCCGCCCTGTGCTGCTGCGCCGGTGCTGATGTCATAGCCGTTTTCCAGCGTGAAGGAAGCGGACAGACCGCCGCCCAGATCTTCCGTACCCTTGAAACCGAGACGGCTACCGGACTGAACGCCGCTGGACATGCGAGTTGTCGATGCACCCGGATCAGTCTTGAAACGCTCGATGGCGACGTCTGCAACGCCGTAGATGGTGATGTTGGACTGTGCGGAAGCTACGCCGGCAAAAGCACCCAGAACTGCAAGCGCGAGAAGCGATTTTTTCATTGAATAATCCCCAAAGGTTTATCGAGCTAAATTTTTAGTAGTGCGTTCGGCGAGGCTGCCAAGGTAACGGCATCTGCCAGAAAGCTATGCTTCTTTAGAATTTAACTAAGAAGCCGATGGTTATTTCATCAAATATCAGGGCTAAGGACAAAGGGAATTTCGATTTTTACATCAGTTTGCGGCTTTTTTGTGGTGGCGCTGCAACGTCCTTGCCAATCGGCGTACTCGGAAACTGCTATGGGTGTTGCAATTATTGCATCGTTTCCAATTTGAAATTCCGGTTGTATAGCACTCTGAAAAACAAATGCGCAATAAAAAAGCCAGACTCCCAAGGAGCCTGGCTTCTGGCATATCAGAGAGATCCGACCGGGCTTGTGGCCCCGGGCCGGTCTTCCTCTGTTAGAACAGGTGGTTCACGCCGATCGACACGCCGGTGACATTCGAGAAAGCGCCGGCGCGCTGGATGCCCCAAGTAGCCGGATTGCTTGCGCCTGCGCCGGTGTAGGAGCTGCGATCGATGTCTGCGTACAGGTTGGTACGCTTGGACAGGGCATAGGTCGTGCCGATGATCCAGGTGTTGCGACGGACATCCGCGCCAGCTGCAACTGCATCCAGCTTGGTGCGATAGTAACCAACGGTCAGCTGAGCTGCCGGAGTGATGGACCAGCTGCCGCCAACCCATGCGTCATCAATCTCATTCGAGCCGCCAGCGACAACATCAGTTTCGTTTCTGGCGTAACCAGCTGCAACACGGAACGGGCCGGTCGTGAATGCGCCGCCGACTGTCCAGTTGGTTGCGTCGACGAAGGGGGCGCCTGCAGCTGCGGAGGCAGCGACTTCACGGCGTGTATAAGCTGCGCCTGCTGTGAATGGGCCACCTGTATAACCAAGGCCAACTGCCTGAGTCGAGCCGTTGCTGGTGCTGCCCGCAACTTCGCCCAATGCCCATTCTGCACGCGCAGTGATCGGGCCGAACGTGCCGGTGTACTGAATATCGTTATCCAGCCAAGTCAGGCCGCCGTTGCCAGCCAGCGGGACGATGCTGGTGAACTTGTAGGAAAACGGGTCATACAGTGCGATCGTCTTGAAGTTGACCGAGTACTGACGGCCAAGGTCCAGAGAGCCCCAAGCGCCGCCCAAGCCGACGAATGCGGAACGGTTGAACAGCCTGTTGGTGGCGTTATCAAGCGAACCTGTGCCGGAATTGAAGCCGGTTTCCAGTGTGAAGTGGGCATTCATGCCGCCACCCAGATCTTCGACACCTTTGAAGCCAAGACGGTTACGGTTGAAGTTACCGTTGCTGAATCCACCCATTTGAATGCGGCTATCGCCAGCAGCATTAGCATTGTTTGTATAACGCAGGCCAGCGTCGATGGAACCGTAGATGGTCACGCTGGTTTGTGCTTGAGCAGCACCTGCAAATGCACCAATGACTGCGAGTGCGAGAAGCGACTTTTTCATTAAATTATCTCCAAGGGTTGGCATGCTAAAATTTTTTTCTTGCCTTTTTCCTCAGCAGGCGCATTGGCAAAGCCTGCAGCGCTACTGGAACTTCCGACCTTCTGGTAAAGAAGTTAAGGTGATTTCATCAAATGTGGCCGCTTTGAGCAAAGGGAATTTGGCGTATATGACAATCTACCGGTGAATATGTGGTTCAACAACAACAGAAATTGCGCTTTTCATAGCGTATTTGCAATAAAAATCCATGGCGCCGCATCGCGTTTCGGTACGGTCGTACTAAATTTTTTAGGCTCACCATGCTGACTTATGCGCTTTCCCGATACAAAGAGAAGGTTTTGTAACGGGGGGCTGGAACATGTTTTTAATGATTCACGACAAGAGAGGTTTTTGATGGCGCACCTGGACGATGTTTTGATCGGGTTTGACAAGATGCTGCGCGTTGTCGCGGGCGTGACGCATGCGTCGCGACAGAATCCAGCGGCAAAAGTGATGGATGCCCAGTTACCCGAGTCAGACCGCCGCCATAGTGCCGGCCTGATGCGCGTCAATCACGTGGGCGAGGTTTGCGCCCAAGCCCTTTATGATTCTCAGGCGCAATTCGCCAAGAATGCACATTTGAAGGAACAGTTCAGGCAGGCGGGCAGGGAAGAGGAGGATCATCTAGCATGGACTTCCGAGCGGTTGCGGGAGCTCGGATCCCGCACCAGCCTGCTCAATCCGCTGTGGTATGTCGGCTCCTATGCCATCGGCGCAATTGCGGCTCGCATGGGTGATGCCCATAGCCTGGGTTTTGTTGTTGAAACGGAACGCCAGGTCGAAGCCCATTTGATTGAACATCTGGGAACGCTGCCGGCAAACGACAGCAAGTCACGCGTTATTGTCGACCAGATGCGGGAAGACGAAGCAGCACATGGCGCCCATGCAAAAGCATTGGGTGCAGCTGAAGTGCCGGCGCCTGTGCGCCTGGTCATGACGGCAATGTCAAAAGTGATGACAGGGACGGCGTATTACATCTGAAAGCCCGCGTTCTCCCGGCGCCGGCCTGGCATCGAAAGAACGCAGGAATTGTCGATGGGAATGCAGTTCAGGCTTCAGCGCCGCTTTCCGCGAGATCGTCGACTATCTCGAATGAATGCGTCATCTCAGCCGTCTTTTCCAGCATGATCGAGGCCGAGCAGTACTTTTCGTGTGATAGCTTGATGGCCCTTTCGACGATGTTCGGCTTGAGATTGCGGCCGCGCACGGTGAAGTGAAAGTGAATCTTGGTAAAAACCTTGGGATCTTTTTCGGCTCGCTCCGATTTCAGCGTAACGTCACAGCCGCGCACGTCCTGGTGGCTTTTCCTCAGGATGAGCACGACATCATAAGCGGTGCAGCCGCCGGTGCCGGCCAGAACAACTTCCATCGGGCGGGGTGCCAGATTGCGTCCGCCACCATCCGGCGCACCGTCCATCGTGACTACATGGCCAGATCCTGTTTCCGCCATAAAGGTCATTCCAGAAAGTCCGGTCCAGCGTACTGTGCATTCCATTTTCTACTCTCGCTCAAGTCGGAAGGCGGTATTGTAACTATTTTCAGACGGGTTCTATCGCAGGGCAGGGTGCCGATGCTCCCGGCATGGCGGAGGTCCATGTACGGTATCGCGAGCCGGCAAGGGTTCCTCGTATCAAGCCTGGCCCGCCGGACAGGCGCGCCTGTTTGCATGACCGTTCCGGAACAAGCGGGTCGACATGCCGCATCAACGCCAGGCATCCATGCGGGGTGCGATAATCATTTGACGGCAAGTCTTTGAAAAGGCTATACTTTCGGGCTTTCCGTTCGCTCAGGAAAAGACAACAAGGAAGAGTCCGGCATGCAGTATCGAACCGGAACCGCCAATTTGAGCGTTTTTATCTATTTAGGAAATCATCATGAAAACCTTTTCCGCTAAAGCCCATGAGGTACAGCGCGAGTGGTTCGTGATTGACGCAACGGACAAAGTCCTCGGACGTGTTGCCAGCGAAGTGGCACTCCGACTGCGCGGCAAGCACAAACCCGAGTTCACTCCCCACGTCGACACGGGCGACTTCATCGTCGTCATCAATGCAGGCAAGCTGCGCGTGACCGGCAACAAGGCTCAGGACAAAATCTATTACCGTCACTCGACTTATCCGGGCGGTATCTACGAAACCAATTTCCTGAAAATGCAACAGCGTTTTCCGGGTCGTGCGCTGGAGAAGGCGGTCAAGGGCATGCTGCCCAAGGGTCCGCTTGGCTACGCAATGATCAAGAAGCTGAAGGTATATGCCGACGGCACTCATCCGCATGCGGCTCAGCAACCCAAGCCACTCGAAATCTAAGGAACGGACATGATCGGTAACTACAACTACGGAACCGGCCGTCGCAAGAGTGCAGTGGCTCGTGTTTTCATCAAAACCGGCAGCGGCAATATCGTTGTCAACGGCAAGCCCGCTGCGGAATATTTTTCCCGCGAAACCGGTCTGATGGTGATTCGCCAGCCTCTCGAACTGACCGGCAATGTCGAGCGTTTCGACATCCTGGTCAACGTGCATGGTGGCGGCGAGTCCGGCCAGGCAGGTGCTGTTCGTCACGGCATCACCCGTGCACTGATCGACTATGATGCAGGCTTGAAGCCGGAACTGGCCAAAGCCGGTTTCGTCACACGTGATGCACGTGAAGTCGAGCGTAAGAAAGTCGGTCTGCGCAAGGCACGCCGCGCGAAACAGTTCTCCAAGCGCTAATCTGCGTTTTCAGAGCATCGAAAAGCCGTCAGGTATGCGCCTGGCGGCTTTTTGTTTTTCCGCTTGCAGTACTCATGCGGACGCGAGGCCGGGGCTAGGCTGGGTTTGATAAGCTGCTGCGCGTTCTGAATTCCGGCGTGCGGTGCTCGGCGTATTTTTCGTGTGCGTGCGGTGCCACTCCTCAACGCAACGCGACTTCGAACTGCTCGCGATGCTTATCAGACACAGCCCGGTGTCGGTGCCAGCAATATCGTTGTGCAACAGGAATTGCCAGCAAGCGGAAGCGTTCGGGCTGTTAAAATTTCAAAGTTGAAATCATTTTTGGCAAGGAAAGAACATGATCAAGGTCGGTATTGTCGGCGGCACTGGATATACGGGTGTAGAGTTGCTGCGTTTGCTTGCAGCCCATCCGCAAGCGCAACTCACTGCCATCACCTCGCGCAAGGAAGACGGCATGCCGGTGGCCGACATGTTTCCGTCGCTGCGTGGCCATGTTTCACTTGCCTTCTCTTCGCCGGACAAGGCGAAGCTGAATGAATGCGACGTCGTGTTCTTTGCCACTCCGCATGGCGTGGCGATGGCGCAAGCGCCGGAGTTGCTTGCTGCGGGAGTCAAGGTCATCGACCTTGCCGCGGATTTCCGTATCAAGGATACCGCCATGTTCGAAAAGTGGTACGGGATGCCGCACTCCTGTCCCGACCTGCTTGCTGAAGCCGTCTATGGCCTGCCAGAAGTCAATCGCGAAGCCATCAGAAAGGCGCGTCTGATCGGTTTGCCAGGCTGCTATCCGACATCAATGCAACTGGGTTATGCGCCGCTTCTCGCGCAAGGCAAGCCGCTGGTGAACGAATCCATGCTGATCGCGGATTGCAAGTCCGGGGTTTCCGGGGCGGGACGCAAGGCCGAAGTGCATACGCTGCTGGCCGAAGCGGCGGACAATTTCAAGGCTTATGGCGTCAAGGGCCATCGGCATCTGCCCGAAACCACACAGGGCCTGCAAGCCATCGCCGGCCGCAAGGTCGGGCTTACCTTCGTTCCTCATCTTGTCCCGATGATCCGCGGCATTCATTCAACTCTGTACGCCAATATCCTGCCCGAGGCCCGCGATGTGAATTTCCAGGCATTGTACGAAGCCCACTTCGAAGGGGAAAAGTTTGTCGACGTGATGCCGCCTGGCAGCCATCCGGAAACCCGCTCGGTGCGCGCGTCCAACAAGCTGCGGATTGCGGTGCATCGCCCGGATGGCGGAGATCTGCTCGTCATCCTGGTCGTTGAGGACAATCTGGTAAAGGGCGCCGCCGGTCAAGGGGTCCAATGCATGAACATCATGTTCGGTATTGATGAAACAACCGGCCTGACCCAGGTTCCGGTATTGCCGTAAGTAGTGCTGTTGATCAACTTTCTGTTGAATTCATATCGATGAAGTATCGGCTGTCGCGCCGTCGCGTTCCGATGGCGCTGCCCAAACTGACCGTGCAGCGTGCACTGCCCTGGCCGGTTCGCGCATTTTTTGTTGCCGTCATCGGCTTGGCAGGTGCTGCCGCGATGTGGGCGTTCGAGAACGGGCAGGTGCTTCCCGGTGCCGACCCGCATACATTTCGAGCCCAGTTATCCCGCTACAAGAGTCAGGTCGAAACCCTGAGCACGGAGCGGGACCAGTACTCGGCTACTGCCAATGCCGCTGAAAGCCAGCTCAACATCGAACGCTCGGCGCAAAAGCAGCTGGCGGCACAGGTCAAGGTGCTTGAGTCGGAAAACATTCGTCTCAAGGAGGATCTTGCATTTTTTGAAAGTTTGTTGCCGAACGCAACGGGTCCGCAAGGTATTACGATTCGCCGGTTGAAGATTGATCAAATAGCGCCGAACCAGGTAAGGTATCGTTTGCTGATCATGCAGGGAGGAAAGGGAGACCAGTTATTTACTGGAAATCTCCAGTTGACTGTCAATACGCTGCAGGCCGGCAAGAGTGCTATGATGGTTTTTCCGGAAGCCGCTTCCGCCGAGCAGGACAAATTCAAGCTCAGCTTCCGTCATTATCAGCGCGTTGAAGGGATCCTCACCCTGCCGGAAGGAAGCGTAGCAAAAATGGTACAGGCGCGTGTGCTCGACAAGGGACAGATTCGGGCGCAACTGTCCGCCAATTTTTAAAGGAGAGCCCCATGTTAGGCCGCAAAACAAAAGGCACGATCGACAGTCTGATTGGCATATCGACAAAAATCGAGGGAAACGTGCACTTCCAGGGCGGCCTACGCATCGATGGCCATGTGAAAGGCAACGTTATTGCGACTGGCGATGAACCGAGCATGCTGGTGATTTCCGAGCATGCCAAGGTCGAAGGCGAGGTCAAGGTGGCGCATCTGGTCGTCAACGGCGAAATCATCGGTCCGGTACATTCATCCGAACTGCTTGAATTGCAGCCACGCGCCCGCATAACTGGAGATGTGTTTTACAAGGCGCTGGAAATGCACGGCGGTGCAATTGTTTCCGGGAAATTGACACATGACCAAGTGGGCGAGCCGGTGCTCAAACTGGCGATGTCAAATACGTGAAATGCGCCAAGCGTCTATAATCAGGCATTGACCTTTGCAGGAGCTCCCATAATGAACGCAGTTACCGAAATGCCCGCACCGATCGTCTTCACCGATAGCGCCGCGGCAAAAGTTGCACAATTGATTGAAGAAGAAGGTAATCCGGATCTGAAACTTCGCGTGTTTGTGCAGGGCGGGGGCTGTTCGGGTTTTCAATACGGTTTCACGTTTGACGAAATCGTGAATGAAGATGACACCACCATGGTGAAAAATGGTGTCCAGCTGTTGATCGATTCCATGAGCTACCAGTATCTGGTCGGCGCAGAAATCGATTACAAGGATGACCTGGAAGGTGCACAGTTTGTCATCAAGAATCCGAATGCAACCACCACTTGCGGATGCGGTTCTTCATTCTCTGCATGAGAACCTTCTTTCCGATTCAGTAAAAAACGCAGGCTTGGCCTGCGTTTTTTGTTTTCTGCCGGATCGGTCAATTTTCGATCTCATCCTCTTCAAGCCGGATAGCATGCGCCAAGGATGCGCGGCCCGGCGGCACCGGTGACAGAGGCAAGGTTGCCTGCCTTGCCGTGCGCATGCCGATAGGCAAGCCAGGCAAATGCCAGTGCCTCCACATGATTCGGCGAGATACCCAGAATATCGGTCGAGTGCAGAAGACCGGGATGGCCCTGCTCCCCGAGCGCCTGCTGCAGAAGCTGCATCAGGTGCGCGTTGTACGCGCCGCCACCGCACACGTACACATTGCGGGCGCCTGCGGCATGTGCCGCAATCGCTTCAGCCAGCGTCTGTGCGGTAAACGCGGCCAGGGTTGCCTGTACATCCTGGGGGCGCAATCCGGGGTGAGCCTGTAATCGCGCTTCGAGCCAGGCTCGGTCGAAGAGATCGCGGCCGGTGCTCTTGGGCGGTGGCAAGGCAAGGAAAGGCTCGGCCATCAATTCACGCAGCAATGCCGGATCAATCATCCCGGCTGACGCCCAGGAACCGTTTGCATCATAGGCTTTTCCCTGGTGCTCGCGGATCCAGGCATCCATCAGCACGTTGCCCGGTCCGGTATCGAAACCGAGAATGCTGTGTCCCTGATTGAGAACGCTGATATTGCTCATCCCACCAATGTTGACTACCGCCCGGATTTCATTGGGCATGCCAAAAACCGCCTGATGGAATGCCGGGACCAGCGGAGCACCTTGTCCGCCCGCTGCGATATCCCGGCTGCGAAAGTCCGCGATCACATCAATGCCGGTGAGTTCGGCCAGCAGGGCAGGATTGTTTGTCTGGCGCGTATAACCCAACTCCGGACGGTGGCGCACGGTCTGCCCGTGGACGCCGATCGCCTTGATGCGGGTCGCATCGAGTGCCGACTCGGCAAGCAGTATGCGCACGCATTCGGCGTATCGCCGCGCCAGTTGATTGGCGGCTAGCGCCTCACGATGGATTTCATTTTCCCCAGGCGCCTGCAACGCCATCAGGTCTTCGCGCAAGGCATCGGGGAAGGGAAGATACGAGGTGGAAATCGTCGAGATCTGCTCGCCTTCGTTTCCGGAGAAGGCCGCAAGCACGCCGTCGATGCCGTCCATGCTGGTGCCGGACATGAGGCCGATGAAAAATTGTGTGGAAGAATCAAGCATAAAAAAACCGTGGATGAGCCTGCTGATTTTACAGGCTCATCCACGGTTCGCTGGTTGCCGGCGTGCGTGAGCGGCGATTATTTCGCTGCCAGTGTGGTGCCGCTGTCCTTGCCCCGATTTTCCGCCGGATTCAGCAAAGCGAAGCGATGGCTCATTTCGCTCGCCACTTCGCGGAATCGCTGCAGGTCTGCTGCGGCCAGCGGTTGCGCGTTGGGCACGTCGATCGACATCGGATCGCGCGGCTGATTATTGACCCGGAACTCGTAATGCAGATGCGGACCGGTAGACCAGCCAGTGCTGCCGACATAACCGATGACCTCGCCCTGATTGACCTTGGCTCCCTTCTGCAGCCCGGCAGCGAAGCGGCTCATGTGCGCATAGGCGGTCGAGTAATTGTTCCAGTGCTTGAGCACGACCACATTGCCGTAGCCGGTCTGCATGCCAACGAAGTCGACGACGCCATCGCCGGAAGCCCGGATCGGCGTACCGGTGGGCGCCGCAAAATCGACGCCTTCATGACGCCGCCATTGTCCCGAGATCGGGTGCTGGCGCATCGAGAAACCGGAGGATACGCGGGAAAACTCCAGCGGCGACTTGAGAAAGGCCTTCTTCAGCGATTTGCCGTCGAAGGAGTAGTATCCGCCTCCCTGCTTGCTGCCGGGTTCATCGAACCATACCGATTGATAGCGGTTGTTGCCATTGCGGAATTCGCCGGCAAGGACGCGGCCGGCACGGACGAATTCACCGTTCTGCCAGAAGGTTTCGTAGACAACATTGAAACGGTCGCCCTTGCGCAGGTCGGAAGCAAAATCGATGTTGGTGGAGAACATGTCGACGATCTGGCTTGCCACGCTGTCCGGAATCTGCGCGGCATCGGTCGCGGCAAACAGGGAGGAGCGGATTTCGCCGGAATGCATTTCCACGCGGCGCTCAAGCGTGGTGGGGCTCTCCTTTGCGGTAAAGCCCTCGCCGCTGCGGGCGATGACAATGTTCTTGGTTGGTTGTCCGCTATTGTCAGTCAGCGTCGTTACCAGACGGTGCAGTTGTCCATCCTTGTCGGTCTCCACCTGAACGCGGCGTCCTGCCTTGAGTTGCAGAACGTTGTACGCAAGCTTGTCCGACTTGATGAAGCTTGCGGCGGCGTCGTCATTGACCCCGAGCCGCGACAGCAGCGTTGCCAGCGTGTCGCCCGGCCGCACTCTTTCCTCGCGCCGATAGCTCTGGCTATCGGAGTGCAGCTGCGCGATCTGTTCGGAGAGGCTGGGGACGTTCAGTTCTTCGGTGATGGATTTGACCGGGAGGTCGGATGCGTCGGGTGCCATCGGCGCCACGCCGGCCGCGCCGAAAGCGCATACCGCGAGGAAGATGGCCGTGGCCGAAATGATGCGCGTCTTGCGCGACGCACCGGTTGGTGACTTGCTGCTCGAGTCCAGGCTCATGAATTTGTCTGTAGGGAGCATGCAATAAGTTAGAATTTGCGGTTTAGCCAAGAAGCCGGTGACGGGGTGATTCGATCATGCGGGCTGTGCCGGCGAGGGAATGCCGGCGGCACTTCTTGTTCTAGCCCGAAGCGTTGATGATCTGTCACAAGCTTCGCATGTTCTGCCATGCAATAAAAACAATACCATTGCAGGACTGAAAAGTAGCCGAGATTATATCAAAGCGATCGTATTGATTTTTCACAGTTAAATTTTAATTTTGATCAGCACATGGACACCTCCAAGACATTGCAGCAAAACACTATTCCGCAGCAGTCATTGCCCCTGTCGGACTCCGTCATGGAAACGCTTGCAATCACCAAACGCGGTGTCGACGAATTGTTGATCGAATCCGAATTCGCCCAGAAGCTCGCGCGTTCGGAGCAGACGGGCAAGCCTCTGCGGATCAAGCTCGGGCTGGATCCCACCGCGCCGGATCTGCACCTTGGTCATACTGTTGTCCTGAACAAGATGCGCCAGCTGCAGGATCTGGGGCATACCGTCATCTTTCTGATTGGCGACTTCACGTCGATGATCGGTGATCCGTCGGGCCGGAATATCACGCGACCGCCCCTGACCAGGGAACAAATCGAGGAAAACGCAAAGACTTACTTCGCCCAGGCAAGCCTGGTGCTGGACCCGGCTCGCACGCAGATTCGTTACAACTCGGAATGGTGCGATCCGCTGGGTGCACGCGGAATGATCCAGCTATCCGCAAAATATACGGTAGCCCGCATCCTGGAACGTGAGGATTTTACAAAACGTTTCAAAGCTGGCACGCCTATTTCCGTACATGAACTGTTGTACCCGTTGATGCAGGGATACGATTCCGTCGCGCTGCAGTCCGACCTCGAACTCGGCGGCACCGACCAGAAATTCAATCTCCTCGTCGGCCGCGAGCTGCAGAAGGATTATGGCCAGGAGCCGCAGTGCATCCTGACCATGCCCCTGCTCGAAGGTCTGGACGGCGTCGAGAAGATGTCGAAGTCCAAGGGCAACTATGTCGGCATCACCGAACCCGGCAACACGATGTTCGCCAAGCTGATGAGCATTTCCGACACCATGATGTGGCGTTATTACGAACTGCTGTCCTTCCGTTCGCTGGACGAGATCGCGGTTTTCAAGACGGAAGTGGAGGGCGGACGCAATCCGCGCGACATCAAGGTTCTGCTGGCGCAGGAAATCGTGACCCGCTTCCATTCGAAGCAGGCCGCCGAAGATGCGCTGGCCGATTTCAACAACCGCGCGAAGGGCGGCATTCCCGACGATATTCCTGAAGTCGGCCTGACCGGAGCGCCGCTCGGCATCGGACAGCTGCTCAAGCAGGCCAATTTGTGCGCATCGACTTCCGAAGCGCTGCGCATGGTGGAGCAGGGCGGCGTACGCATCGACGGCGACACCGTCAGCGACAAGGGCCTGAAGGTCGAGGCCGGCACTTTCGTGCTGCAGGTCGGCAAGCGCAAGTTCGCGCGCGTCACGCTGGCCTGAGCGCATGATCGCCCTGCTGCAGCGCGTGCTCGAGGCGCGCGTGGTCGTCGAAGGAGAGGTGGTGGGCGCCATCAATGGCGGCCTCATGGTGCTCGTTTGCGCGGAACGCAACGACACCGTGAAGGAGGCCGATGCGCTGCTGGCCAAGCTGCTCGCCTACCGGGTGTTCGCCGACGATGCGGGCAAGATGAACCGCAGCGTTGCCGATACCGGCGGCGGCCTGCTGCTGGTGCCGCAATTCACGCTGGCCGCCGACACCCGGTCTGGAGCCCGTCCCTCATTCACGCCTGCCGCTACGCCGGAAGAGGGCCGCCGCCTGTTCGATCATTTCGTGAGCGCGGCGCGTGCAAGCCATGCCGCGGTGGAAACCGGATGCTTCGGCGCGCATATGCAGGTTTCGTTGACCAACGACGGTCCGGTGACCTTCTGGCTGCAGGTCAAGCCGCGAATTCCGACTTGATGGACAATAGGCGTTTCAAGGTTTGCAACCCGTGTTTTCCAGTCATAACCAGTCACAATCACAACAGGAGGCCTCGATGAAGCTATGGAGTGAGTCATTCAAGGATGGTGAACCGATTCCGGGTGAATTTGCATTCTGCGTGATCGATCCCGCCACGCATGTCGCGATGTCATCCAACCGGAATCCGCATCTTGCCTGGAGCGACGTGCCGGACGGCACCAAATCCTTCGCGCTGATCTGCCACGATATCGACGTGCCGTCGCGCGGCGACGATGTGAACCAGGAAGGCAAGACCGTGCCGGCCGATCTTCCGCGCGTGGGTTTTTTCCATTGGACGCTGATCGACCTGCCCGCGAGTACGCAGTCGATCGCGGCTGGACAGTACAGCAGTGAAGTGACGGCACGCGGCAAGTCCGGCCCCGAGATCAGCGGCGGGGGCGCAGGACGCCACGGCATCAATGATTACACCAGCTGGTTCGCCGGCGACGCCAATATGTCCGGCGATTACTACGGCTATGACGGTCCCTGTCCGCCATGGAACGATTCCATCCTTCATCGTTACGTCTTTACGGTCTATGCCCTCGACGTCGAGCGATTGCCGGTCGACGGCAAATTCACCGGCGCGCAGCTTATCGAGGCGATGCAAGGCCACATCCTCGGCGAAGCGAAGATGACCGGCACCTACACGCTCAATCCGCAGGTTGCGGCGAAATAAGCAACACGACAAGAGCACATCGAAGCCATACGGAGTCCCCGTGACAGAAATACTTTTGATCCGCCACGGGGAAACCGCGTGGAATGCCATCAGGCGCCTGCAGGGCCATCTCGATATTCCCTTGAACGGGGAAGGCGAGCGGCAGGCCGCCGCATTGGGCCGCAGTCTCGCCGATACCAGGCTGGATGCGGTCTTTTCCAGCGATCTGCAGCGCGCACGCCAGACCGCGACAGCCATTGCCGTTCATCACGGCCTTCCGGTACGGACCGATGCGGGATTGCGCGAGCGCTGCTACGGCGCGTTCGAAGGCATGCTGTATGCGGAAATCAGCGAGCGTTATCCGCAGGCATTCGCCGCATGGAAGGCGCGCGATATCGATGCCCGCTTTCCGCCGGGCGTGCATGTTGCAGAAACCATGCGCGAATTCGCAACCCGCACGATCAATGCGATCAAGCGCATTGCAAGCGAAGGCAGCTACCGGCGGATCGCCATGGTGGCGCATGGCGGCGTGCTGGAATGCGCGTACCGCGCCGCCCAGCAGATGGACTTCGCGCAGGAACGCACCTTCGACATCTTCAATGCCAGCGTCAACCGCTTCGCATGGGATGGCAGGGAATTAAGTCTTTTGCAATGGGGCGATGTTTCGCATCTTGCGAAACTGGATGCCGAGGCGCTCGACGAAATCGCCCGTTGACAAGACCGGCACGCCGCAACGGCAAATTCCCGGAGCTGCTTATTTGATAGGCAGGCTGAACCGGCTAGAATAGCGGTTTGCCCGAAATCTGTCCTCCTGTGAACATCGGTCCTCATTTGCTTCGTAACAATGTCTTTGTCGCTCCGATGGCCGGAGTGACGGACCGGCCTTTTCGCCAGCTCTGCAAGCAGCTCGGCGCAGGCTATGCGGTATCCGAAATGGCCGCATCCGACCCGCGCCTGTGGGCCAGCGAAAAGACTTCCCGCCGCATCAACCACGAAGGGGAAATGGAGCCGAAGGCGGTGCAGATCGCCGGCGCCGATCCGGCGATGCTTGCCGCAAGCGCGAAATTCAATGTCGAGCGCGGCGCGCAGATCATCGACATCAACATGGGCTGCCCGGTAAAGAAGGTCTGCAACAGCTGGTGCGGCTCTGCGCTGCTGCAGAACGAAAGGCTGGTCGGAGAAATTCTCGATGCCGTCGTCGGTGCGGTCGACGTGCCGGTGACGCTGAAATTCCGCACCGGCTGGGACCGCCGGAACAAGAATGCATTGACCATCGCCAGGATGGCCGAGGCGGCCGGCATCGCGATGCTGACCCTGCATGGCCGCACCCGCGCCGACGGCTACAGCGGCGAAGCGGAATACGACACCATTGCCGCCGTCAAGGCGGCGGTATCGATACCGGTGGTGGCCAACGGCGATATCACCTCGCCCGAAAAGGCGCGGCAGGTGCTGGCCTTCACCGGCGCCGACGCGGTCATGGTCGGACGCGCCGCCCAGGGAAGGCCCTGGATCTTCCGCGAAATCGATCATTTCCTGCGCACCGGGGAGCGCCTGCCGCCGCCGCTGGTCGGCGAAGTGCGCGCCTTGATGCGGGAACATCTGCTCGCGCATTACGCGTTCTACGGCGACTTCATGGGATTGCGCACCGCGCGCAAGCATATCGGCTGGTATGTGCGCGACCTGCCGGACGGCGAAGAATTCAGGCAGCGCATGAACCGGCTGGAAAGCTGCGAGGAGCAGCTGGCGGCCGTCGATGCGTTTTTCGAATCGCAGTCGGCCTTCGGCGAGCGGTTACAATACGGCCTCGCCGCGCGGAAGCTGGCAGCCTGACCCTAAAAAACCCAATACAGATTCTCATGAGCAAAGACAATATCCAGGACGTCGTCAAGAAGAGCCTTGAAAAATATTTCAAGGATCTCGGCGAACAGCAGCCGTCGAACGTCTATGAAATGGTGGTCTTTACCGTGGAAAAACCGATACTTGAAGCGGTGATGGAACGTGCCGAAGGCAATCAGTCCCTGGCCGCCGAAATGCTCGGCATCAACCGCAACACCCTGCGCAAGAAGCTGCAGCAGCACGGCTTGCTGTAGCGCGGTACCACCGGCCGCAATGCGGCGCTGTCGATGACCGCCTGTCCAATGGATGGACGCACGTCCGGCGACAACCGTGCAACCCTGCAAACCTGCGATCACCGTTTTCCTTATCCATCTCCTCCACCTCCTACTGCAAGCCCATCATGATCAAACAAGCCCTCATTTCCGTGTCCGACAAGACCGGCGTGCTCGAGTTTGCCAAGGCGCTCGCCGCTCAAGGCGTCAACATCCTCTCCACCGGCGGCACCGCCAAGCTGCTCGCCGACAATGGCGTGAAGGTGACCGAAGTCGCCGACTACACCGGATTTCCGGAAATGCTTGATGGCCGCGTGAAGACCCTGCATCCCAAAGTCCACGGCGGCATCCTGGCCCGCCGCGACCTGCCCGAACATGTTGCTGCCCTGGAGCAGCACGGCATTCCGACCATCGACATGGTGGTGGTCAATCTGTATCCCTTCCAGCAGACGGTGGCCAAGGATCAGTGCACGCTGGAAGACGCCATCGAGAACATCGACATCGGCGGCCCGACCATGCTGCGTTCCTCGGCGAAGAATCACAAGGATGTGGTCGTGGTCTGCGATCCGGCCGACTATGGCCGCGTGCTCGACGAGATGAAGGCCAATCACGGCGAAGTCGGCTACGACACCAAGTTCGCCCTGGCCAAGAAAGTATTCGCGCATACCGCGCAATACGATGGCGCGATCACCAACTACCTGACCGCGCTCGGCGAGGACAAGCAGCATGCGACGCGCAGCGCCTATCCGCAGACGCTCAACCTGCATTTCGAGAAGGTGCAGGAAATGCGCTACGGCGAAAACCCGCACCAGTCCGCCGCGTTCTACCGCGACCTGGCGCCGGTGGCGGGCTCGCTCGCCAACTACAAGCAGTTGCAGGGCAAGGAACTCTCCTACAACAACATCGCCGATGCCGATGCCGCCTGGGAGTGCGTGAAGACCTTCGAGGAAACCGCCTGCGTGATCATCAAGCATGCGAACCCCTGCGGCGTGGCCGTCGGCGCATCGCCGCTGGAAGCCTACGGCAAGGCATTGCAGACCGACCCGACCTCGGCTTTCGGCGGCATCATCGCCTTCAACCGCGAGCTTGACGGCAAGGCTGCCGAAGCGGTCGCCAAGCAGTTCGTCGAAGTGCTGATCGCGCCGTCGTTCACCGCCGAAGCCAAGCAGGTGTTCGCCGCCAAGCAGAATGTTCGTTTGCTCGAAATCCCGCTCGACAATGCCGTCAACGCCTACGACTTCAAGCGCGTCGGCGGCGGCCTGCTGCTGCAGTCGCCGGATGCGAAGAACGTCGCGGTCTCCGAACTGAAAGTCGTCACCAAGAAGCAGCCGACGCCGCAACAGATGCAGGATTTGATGTTCGCCTGGCGCGTGGCCAAGTTCGTGAAGTCGAATGCCATCGTGTTCTGCGCCAATGGCATGACCATGGGCGTGGGCGCCGGCCAGATGAGCCGCATCGACTCCGCGCGCATCGCATCGATCAAGGCGCAGAATGCCGGCCTGTCCCTGGCCGGCACCGCGGTGGCCTCCGATGCCTTCTTCCCGTTCCGCGATGGCCTTGACGTGGTCGTTGATGCCGGCGCCACCTGCGTCATCCATCCCGGCGGTTCGATGCGCGACCAGGAAGTCATCGATGCCGCCGACGAGCGCGGCGTCGTGATGCTGTTCACCGGCACACGTCACTTCCGTCATTGATCGACGGTTGCCGTCGCCCCTGCCGCCCCTGCCGCTCCTATCCGCAGTTTCACCAGGCGGCATTGCGGCGGCAAGCAGGCCGGATCCTGCGCCCGATCCGGTCTTCTCCTGCAGTTTCTTCCTTCATCCCGACTGTATCGAACCGTTTCCGCGGCGATGACAAAGCATCAAGTCTGTCTCAACTCCGCACCCGCACCGGTGCGGCAACAATAAATTTATTTGGTGTGGGCAAGCCGATTCGATAGAATCGCCACACGAACGCGCAACCGTCCGCGTTGAGGAATCATCATGTTCCCGATGCAACGGATCTGCGCTCTGCTTACCTTGCCTAACCCGTTCGTGCCGGCTTTGCCAGCGCGTCAATCAATGAAAATCCTCGGCATCGATCCTGGCCTGCGTACCACCGGCTTCGGGATAATCCATAAACAGGGCCACAAGCTCAGCTACATCGCATCCGGCACCATCAAGACGCCGGATGCCGATCTGCCGCAACGTCTCAAGGTCATTCTTGCCGGCGTGTCGGAGATCATCCGAACCTATGATCCGGACTGCGCGGCGATCGAGAAGGTTTTCGTCAACGTCAATCCGCAGTCGACGCTGCTGCTCGGGCAGGCCCGCGGCGCCGCCATCTGCGCGCTGGTTCATGCCGATCTTGCGGTAGCGGAATACACGGCATTGCAAATCAAGCAAGCCGTCGTCGGACACGGCAGGGCGCAGAAGCAGCAGGTGCAGGACATGGTGCAAAGACTGCTGCTCCTGTCGGGCATGCCGGGCACGGATGCTTCCGATGCGCTGGGCGTGGCAATCTGCCATGCGCATAGCGGCGACACGCTGGCGACTCTCGGCGGACTCGCTCCCGCCTTGGCGAAAAAGGGATTGCGCGTACGCCGCGGCCGTCTCGTCGGTTGAATTCCCGCCGACGCCGGCCTAGAAATGCTTTTCCGCCTTTCGTGCGGCCACTTCGAAGCGGTTGTGCCAATAGGCATTCTTTCCCCGCAATGCCGCCCATGCACTGGAAGCAAGATAAGCAAAGGGAAAGAACGGCCCCCACCACGCCGCCTGGCGTACATGCGCCAGTTCATGGATCAGCACCCGCGAAGACAATCCCGACTTTTCCGCAATGACCACATGGCCGATGGCCATGGCGTTCATCGCACCGAAAGGATGGCGCTGCAGCATGAAGTCGGCCAGTCTGCCGCGCACCAGCAGCGCGATCGTATGTCCGCGTATCAATTGCGCATGGCCGCTGAAGATGACGATCGGTATTGCCAGCGCGATACCGAAAGCCGTCAAGGGAGACGCCCAGATAATCCCGAACAGCGTCCCGGTCCAGGACAGGGGAAGACGGATCAGCGAGCTTTGAAACAGGCGTTGTATGGTTTGCAGCATGCGTCGCTTGAGCAGATGCCGGAGGCCAACCTGATCGGCAGCGCGTCGCGGCGTGAACTTGAAGGCGTTCAGGTCAGAATCCAGATCTCGTATTGGAGCTTCGCGCATCGGAAAAAATCCTTGGTCAGAAGGCGCCGGAAGGTCTCGCCGGCGTGCCGGACATACTGTTTTTTTGCCGGGCGGGGCAGCAAAACTACTGTATGATTAAACAGTTTTTATCCCCATATACAGACCATGATAGGACGCCTTTCCGGTACGCTGCTTGAGAAAAATCCGCCCCAGTTGCTGATCGATTGCAATGGTGTCGGCTATGAGGTGGATGTGCCCATGAGCACCTTCTACAACCTGCCGGCCATGGGCGAAAAAGTGGTTTTGCTGACGCATATGGCGGTGCGTGAGGATGCGCACCTGCTGTATGGATTCGGCACGGTCGAAGAGCGCAATGTCTTCAAGCAGCTGATCCGGATCTCCGGCGTGGGCGCCCGCACGGCGCTGTCCATCCTGTCCGGCATGTCGGTCGCCGATCTGTCGCAGGCGATCACGCTGCAGGAAGCCGGGCGCCTGACGCGCGTTCCCGGCATCGGCAAGAAAACCGCCGAGCGCCTGCTGCTGGAATTGAAAGGCAAGCTCGGGGCCGACCTGGGGGCGGTCGGCGGCATCGCGCACAGCGATGCCACCGCCGATATTTCCAATGCGCTGCTGGCACTGGGGTACTCCGAAAAGGAAGCGGTGCTGGCCCTGAAGCAGGTGCCGGCCGGGACCGGCGTTTCGGAAGGCATCAAGCTGGCGCTGAAGGCGCTCTCGAAAGCATAGATGCATTAAACGCAAGAAAGCGGTCACACCATGAGCATACAAACCGACGACTTCAGCGAGCAGAGAATCATTGCGGCGACGCCGGCTTCCCCCAACGAGGAAGCCATCGAGCGCGCGCTGCGGCCCAAGCAGCTCGACGAATATGTCGGGCAGGAAAAAATTCACAGCCAGCTTGAAATCTTCATCACCGCGGCCCGTCAGCGGCGCGAGGCTCTGGACCACACCCTGCTGTTCGGCCCGCCCGGTCTCGGCAAGACCACGCTGGCGCACATCATTGCCCGCGAGATGGGCGTCAACCTGCGGCAGACCTCCGGCCCGGTGCTGGAACGCGCCGGCGACCTGGCCGCGCTGCTGACCAATCTCGAACCGAACGACGTGCTGTTCATCGACGAGATCCACCGCCTGTCGCCGGTGGTGGAGGAAATCCTGTATCCGGCGCTGGAGGATTACCAGATCGACATCATGATCGGCGAAGGCCCGGCAGCCCGGTCGGTGCGCCTCGACCTGCAGCCGTTCACCCTGGTCGGCGCCACCACCCGCGCCGGCATGCTGACCAATCCGCTGCGCGACCGCTTCGGTATCGTGGCCCGGCTGGAGTTCTACACGCCGCAGGAACTGGCCCGCATCGTTACCCGCAGCGCTGCGCTGCTCAATGCCGCCATCGTGCCCGACGGCGCGCTGGAAATCGCCAAGCGCAGCCGGGGCACGCCGCGCATCGCCAACCGCTTGCTGCGCCGGGTGCGCGACTATGCGGAAGTGAAGGGAAACGGCGAAATCACCAAGGCCATGGCCGATGCCGCGCTGAAGATGCTCGATGTCGATCCTGTCGGTTTCGACCTCATGGACCGCAAGCTGCTCGAAGCCGTGCTGTTCAAGTTCAATGGCGGTCCGGTCGGCCTGGACAACCTTGCCGCCGCCATCGGGGAAGAACGCGACACCATTGAAGACGTGCTGGAACCTTATCTGATCCAGCAGGGTTTCCTGCAGCGCACGCCTCGCGGACGGATTGCCACCCCAACTGCCTACAGCCATTTCGGCGTAACGGCACCGCGAGGGCCGGGCGGCGACTTGTGGGATTTGCCGCCGGGCTGATTCCTGGCTACCTCTTGCAAGGCGGCAAGCTGCATGCGGCCGGCGGAGCTTCCAGACCCTGCAACCTTCCAGCCACTGGATAGTCAGACCAACTCGTCCGATCGCGGTCGAGCCGCCGGGTGACCAAGCCATCAAGTCACCCGGCCGCCAGTCCTGCTGATTCATCGGCATTCAATTGATCTTTTGTCATGCGTAGTACTACGAGTACTGCGGCAGTAATTGTTATCTATGCTAACAATCGGGCAAAGACAATTTATAATTGCCGGCTAAAGCACGATCGCACTTTTTTGTTTGAGAAAGCGCAAGCCTGCGAAGCCGCTGAACGGTAGAGTTCAGGGTTTGTTCAGGTTGCGGTGTTCAACCCGTTCCCCAGCTCCGATCGAGTTCCACCATGCTCATGTCCACGCAAGCCAACCGCTACGCGTATCAATTGCTTGATGCGCGTGCGCAGGCGCAATTGATGCCCCCTCTGTCCGCCCAGTCTCCGCTTTCCATTGCCGACAGCTACGACATCGTTCGCTGCATCATGGATGTGCGCATTGCCCAGGGAGAGACGCTGATCGGCCGGAAGATCGGTTTTACCAACCGCAAGATCTGGTCAAAATACGGGCAGCAGGAGCCGATCAGCATGCCGATCTGGACGCCGGTCTTCAATGAGACGGTGCGCTTTACCGAAGACAACCGGGGAATCCAGAGCTTGACCGGCGCGCAACAGCCGCGCATCGGACCGGAACTGGTGTTCAAGCTCGGCTCGACGCCGGCTCCGGATGCCACGATGGAGGAACTGGCGCAGTGCATCGAATGGATGGCGCATGCGTTCGAGATCGTCATCTGTCCTTTCCCGGGCTGGAAATTCGAGATGGCGGACTCGATTGCCGCTTTCGGCCTGCATGGATCGCTGATCGTCGGCGAACCGAAGATGCTGTCCGAAGCAAGCCGCCGCAGTCTTGGCGAAGTGCTCGCCAATGCCAGCCTGTCACTGTCCTGCGGCGATGAACTGCGTTCGGCCGGCTTCGGCAGCGACGTGCTGGGCAGTCCGCTGCACGCCTTGTGGCACCTGCATCAGCTGTTGGGCCAGCAGCCGCAGTTCTCGGGACTGGCCGCTGGTGAAATCATCACCACCGGCACCTGGACCGATGTCTGTCCGATCGCGCCGGGCGAGACATGGACCTCGGCTTTTTCGGGGCTGAGCCTGCCGGGGCTGACCATTTCATTCGTATAGCCCCGGCCGGTGGCCGAACAGGAAGGGGCTGCTCAGCCGCCGATGTACTTGTCTGCGAACGCCTGCAGTTCTTCCCAGGTATCGGGAAAGGTGAGCTTCAACCTGCTGCTGTAAAGGCCGATCGCGCCTGCAATGGCACGCAGGCGGTTTGCGAAAGGCAATTCGAACTGGCTGCCGAACTGCTGGGCATCGAATCCTTCGCGGGCGGAAGCATATTCAATATCGTTGAGCCTGCAATCCTGGCTGTGAAAATAGAGCGCAACGCTGATTCTGGGCTCTTGCGCCCATTCGCTGCTGCGGCCTCCCCAGTGCAGGACATGCATGTTCCAGCCAATGGCGGATCCGGCCACAGCCGGCACTGCACGAATGCCTTGAACGGCGCCCAGGCTGGAAAAGGGAGACCGGTCAAGCGCGTCCGGAATATTCGGATCGCAGTGCACCGGCAGCACATACATGCATGCGTTCAAGGGTGTTGTGTCCGTCAGCGGCGCCCATACAGTCACCAGGCGCGGCCGGCCATCTTCCCGCATCGCCTCCTTCGCGGCCAGGTCCCGATGCGGTCCCCATCCGGCGGCGTTGGACGACGCATCGATGTGCCATGCCCAGATGTCGCAGGGCGTCAGATGGTAGTCATTGCCCAGCAGCGACGTCAGCACGGGATTGGTGCCGCAGGCGATTTGCCAGAATTCGTCATAGATGAAGGCGAACACCGGTGCGATACCTCTGGCGACAAGATCGCTGATGACGCTGGCCAGACGGGCGGCCTTGGCCTTGGAGATCAGTGGCGGCGTCTCGAAATAGCCATCCTTGAGCATGCGACGCGTGCACTGGTCGGCTTGCTGCGGCGAGACCTGCGAAGCGTATGCAAGCTTGGCCGCCAGGGGGAAGGCACTGATGTGCAGATCCGGGTTCAGCGCTCTCCAGAATGCCTCATCTCCCGCCCGACCGAGCGGAGTGGAGGCGAAGGCATGAGGAGCAAGCAAGTCATCCATTTCTGTCAACCTTCCTGAAGAGTGGCGGCAACGGATGCAAACCGCATCCCTCTAACGAATGAGTAACGCTGTAGCGCAGGCGGTTCCCATTGGATGGACATAAAAGAAAAGGGCGCCGACATGGCGCCCTGCATGCATGGCAACGAATGATGCCTGACTACGGCCTGTTCACTTCGCACTCCCGAACGAAGTGTGAACAGGCCCTAATCCGCCCGCACCCAGGTCTGCGTGCGGCCCAGCATCGGCACGCCGATATAGCCGCGCACATCGAGTTTCTTGCCGCCGTCGCCGAGCGTCATCTTGCTCTTGTAGATCTTGCCGCTGGCCGGGTCGAGGATCTGGCCGCCGCTATAGGCATCGCCGTCCTTCTTCATGCCGGTAATGATGGTCATGCCGATGATGGGCTGGTCCTTGCGCGCATCTTCGCACTTGTCGCACTTCGGATTCTGCTCGTCTCCCGCCTCGCGGAACAGTTTCTCGATCTTGCCGCGCAATTCGCCGTTGCTTTCGGTGATGCGCACCAGGGATCTCGGCTTTCCGGTCTCGTCATCGATGGTCTTCCACAGCCCGACGGGCGAGGCGTCCTGCGCCCATGCGAGGGATGCGGTCAATGTCAGCGCGGCCAGGCTGCCGCAGATGCCGAAAGCGGTCAGAAATGCTTTTTTCATGTCAGGCTTGTCTCCCTGTGATTGGACGGGTCTGCCGCCGAACGTGCGGCGGCAGATCCCGATCTTACGTGCTCGCGATTCAGCTCTTTTGCAGCTTGCCAAACTGTTCGCGCAGCTTGTCGAGCGTAGCGCCGAACGAAGCAAGGCGCTCTTTCTCCTGCGCCACCACCTGCGCCGGCGCGCGGGCGACGAAGCTTTCATTGCCGAGCTTGGCGTTGGCCTTGGCGATCTCGCCTTCGAGGCGGCTGATCTCTTTCGACAGGCGTTCGCGTTCGGCGGCAACATCGATCTCCACCCTGAGCATGAGCTTGGCGGTGCCGACCACCGACACCGGCGCCGGCGATTCCGGCAGCGCATCGACCACCTGGACTTCCGACAGCTTGGCCAGCGCCTGCAGGTACGGTGCGAAGGATTGCGCTTCGGCCTTGGCAGCGGCAGTGGCAGTGGCTTCGATGACCAGCGGCACGCGCTGCGCCGGCGACAGCTGCATCTCGCCGCGCAGGTTGCGGCAGGCATCGGTCATCGACTTCAGCTGCGCCATCCAGGCTTCCGCCTGCTCGTCGAGCTTTTCCGTATTCGGGCGTGGATAGGCCTGCAGCATGATCGATTCGCCGTTCGGATCGAGCTGGCGATCGGTCATCGGCGCGATCTTCTGCCACAGCTGCTCGGTGATGAACGGAATGATCGGATGCGCCAGCCGCAGCACGGTTTCCAGCACGCGCAGCAGGGTGCGGCGGGTGGCGCGCTGCTGGGCTTCGTTGCCGTTCTGGATCTGCACCTTGGCGACTTCGAGATACCAGTCGCAGTATTCATCCCAGATGAACTTGTAGATGGCCGAGGCGATGTTGTCGAAGCGGTAGTCGGCAAAGCCTTTTTCCACTTCCGCTTCGGTGCGCTGCAGGAGCGACACGATCCAGCGGTCGGCCTGCGAGAAATCGCGGCCGCCTTCGCCGCAGGAAGCGCCGTCGAAACCGCAGTCCTTACCTTCGGTATTCATCAGCACGAAGCGGGTCGCGTTCCACAGCTTGTTGCAGAAATTGCGGTAGCCTTCGCAGCGGTTCAGGTCGAAGTTGATATTGCGGCCGAGCGAGGCATAGCTTGCCATCGTGAAGCGCAGCGCATCGGTGCCGAAGGCGGGAACGCCGTTCGGGAATTCCTTGCGCGTCGCCTTGGCGATGCTATCCGCCTGCTTCGGATTCATCAGGCCGGTGGTGCGCTTGGCCACCAGCGACTCGACGTCGATGCCGTCGATCAGGTCGATCGGGTCGAGCGTGTTGCCCTTGGACTTGGACATCTTCTGGCCGGACGCATCGCGCACCAGGCCGTGCACGTACACCGTCTCGAACGGCACCTTGCCGGTGAAGTGGGTGGTCATCATGACCATGCGCGCCACCCAGAAGAAGATGATGTCGAAGCCGGTGACCAGCACCGACGACGGCAGGAAGGTCTTGTAGTCGGGCGTTTCTTCCGGCCAGCCGAGGGAGGAGAAGGGCACCAGCGCCGACGAGAACCAGGTGTCGAGCACGTCGTTGTCGCGCCTGACGTTCTTGCCGCCGGCCTGCGCCCTGGCGTCTTCCTCGTTGCGGGCGACGTAGATCTTGCCGTCGTCGTCATACCACGCCGGAATCTGATGGCCCCACCACAATTGGCGCGAGATGCACCAGTCCTGGATATTGTTGAGCCACTGGTTGTAGGTGGTGGTCCAGTTCTCCGGCACGAACTTGATTTCCCCGCCGGAGACTTTTTCCAGCGCCACTTCGGCGATCGACTTGCCGGGGAAGTGCGTGCCTTCCGGCGCGGGTTTGCTCATTGCCACGAACCACTGGTCGGTCAGCATCGGTTCGATCACGACATTGGTGCGGTCGCCGCGCGGCACCATGAGTTTGTGCGGCTTGACCGATTCGAGCAGGCCTTCGGCTTCGAGGTCGGCGACGATCTGCTTGCGCGCGTCGTAGCGGTCCATGCCCTGGTACTTGGCCGGGCCGTTCTCGTTGATCTTCGCGTCGAGCGTGAAGATGTTGATCTTTTCCAGGTTGTGGCGCTGGCCGACCGCATAGTCGTTGAAGTCGTGCGCCGGCGTGATCTTCACGCAGCCGGTGCCGAATTCCTTGTCGACGTACTCGTCGGCGATGATCGGGATCTGGCGGCCGGTCAAAGGCAGCGTCAGCAGCTTGCCGAGCAGCGGGATGTAGCGCTCGTCGGTCGGGTCGACCGCGACGGCAACGTCGCCGAGCATGGTTTCCGGACGGGTGGTCGCCACGGTGATATGGCCGCTGCCGTCGGCCAGCGGATACTTGATGTGCCACATGTGGCCGTCTTCTTCTTCCGACACCACTTCCAGGTCGGACACCGCGGTCAGCAGTTTCGGGTCCCAGTTGACCAGGCGCTTGCCGCGATAGATCAGGCCCTGCTCGTACAGGCGAACGAACACTTCGGTGACGGCCTTGGACATCTTCTCGTCCATGGTGAAGTATTCGCGGCTCCAGTCGGTGGAGGCGCCCATGCGGCGCATCTGGCCGGTGATGGTGGAGCCGGAATGCTCCTTCCATTCCCAGACCTTCTCCAGGAATTTCTCGCGGCCGAGGTCATGGCGCGAAATCTTCTGCGCATCGAGCTGGCGCTCGACCACGATCTGCGTGGCGATGCCGGCGTGGTCGGTGCCGGGAATCCAGGCGGTGTTATGGCCGCGCATGCGGTAGTAGCGGGTCAGGCCGTCCATCACGGTCTGGTTGAAGGCATGGCCCATGTGCAGCGTGCCGGTGACATTGGGCGGCGGCAACTGGATGGAGAATGCAGGCTTGCCGGCATCGGTGGTCGCGGTGTAGTAACCGCGCTGTTCCCACAGGGTGCGCCAGTGTTTCTCAATCTCGGCGGGCTCGAAAGACTTGGCTAATTCCATGATTTAACTTATGTTTCTGCGAAACTAACCATTATAAATGAGGCGCATGCCGACATCGGTGCGGATGCGCGTATAATTCGCCGAAGTCGTTACGGAGCCCGCTCCTTGATGACTACCGCACTACAACCTGCTAGGGGTCCTGGCCAGCTTTGCAATAGTCCTGCAATGCGCAACCGGGTGAGAAATACCCTTGAACCTGATCTGGATAATGCCAGCGAAGGGAAGCAACCGGAACCGCGCGCCACCTTACGTGTCATCCTTCCGCCGCTCCTTCGCTTTTTCGTTTTAGCAAAGGAGCAACATGAGCGCCAATCCGCAATTCCTCGCCGCGACCGCCAAGGTCGACGAAGCCGCCATCCAGCCGCTTCCCAATTCCCGCAAGATCTACGTCGAAGGCTCCCGCCCGGACATCCGCGTGCCGATGCGCGAAATCAGCCAGTCCGATACGCCGGCCTCCTTTGGCGCCGAAAAGAATCCGCCGATCTATGTCTACGATACTTCCGGCCCCTATACCGACCCGCAGGCGCAGATCGATATCCGCTCCGGCCTGCCGGCGCTGCGCGCCAAGTGGATCGCCGAGCGCGGCGATACGGAAGAGCTGCCCGGCCCGACCTCGCAATACGGCGTCGAACGCCTGAACGATCCCAAGCTCGCCGAACTGCGCTTCAACCTGCACCGCAAGCCGCGCCGCGCGCTGCCCGGCAGGAACGTGTCGCAGATGCACTATGCGCGCCAGGGCATCATCACGCCGGAAATGGAATACATCGCCATCCGTGAAAACCTGCGCCGCAAGGAATATCTGGAAGAACTGAAGGCTTCCGGTCCGATGGGCCAGAAGCTGGCCGACCTGATGGGCCGCCAGCATCCGGGCCAGAGCTTCGGCGCGGCGATTCCCGCCGAGATCACGCCGGAATTCGTGCGTTCCGAAATCGCCTGCGGCCGCGCCATCATTCCCGCCAACATCAACCATCCGGAAATCGAGCCGATGATCATCGGCCGCAACTTCCTGGTGAAGATCAATGCCAACATCGGCAATTCGGCCGTCACCTCGTCGATCGGCGAGGAAGTCGAAAAGATGACCTGGGCCATCCGCTGGGGCGGCGACACGGTGATGGACCTGTCCACCGGCAAGCACATCCATGAAACCCGGGAATGGATCATCCGCAATTCGCCGGTGCCGATCGGCACGGTGCCGATCTACCAGGCGCTGGAAAAGGTGCACGGCAAGGCCGAGGAACTGACCTGGGAAATCTTCCGCGACACGCTGATCGAGCAGGCGGAGCAGGGCGTCGACTATTTCACCATCCACGCCGGCGTGCGCCTGCAGTATGTGCCGCTGACCGCCAAGCGCATGACCGGCATCGTCTCGCGCGGCGGCTCCATCATGGCGAAATGGTGCCTCGCGCATCACAAGGAATCCTTCCTGTACGAGCACTTCGAAGACATCTGCGACATCATGAAAGCCTACGACGTGTCGTTCTCGCTCGGCGACGGTTTGCGCCCCGGCTCGATCTACGACGCCAACGACGAAGCGCAGCTGGGGGAGCTCAAGACCCTGGGCGAACTGACGCAGATCGCCTGGAAGCACGACGTGCAGGTGATGATCGAAGGCCCCGGCCATGTGCCGATGCACCTGATCAAGGAAAACATGGAGCTGCAGCTGAAGGACTGCCATGAAGCGCCGTTCTACACGCTCGGCCCGCTGACCACCGACATCGCGCCCGGCTACGACCACATCACTTCCGGCATCGGCGCCGCGATGATCGGCTGGTACGGCACCGCGATGCTCTGCTACGTGACGCCCAAGGAGCATCTCGGCCTGCCCAACAAGGCCGATGTGAAGGAAGGCATCATCACCTACAAGCTGGCGGCGCACGCGGCCGATCTGGCCAAGGGACATCCCGGCGCGCAGATCCGCGACAACGCCCTGTCGAAGGCGCGCTTCGAATTCCGCTGGGAAGACCAGTTCAACATCGGCCTCGATCCGGACAAGGCGCGTGAATTCCATGACGAGACGCTGCCGAAGGATTCGGCCAAGGTGGCCCACTTCTGCTCGATGTGCGGGCCGCATTTCTGCTCGATGAAGATCACCCAGGACGTGCGCGACTATGCGGCCAGCCAGGGCATCTCCGACGAGCAGGCGCTGAAGAAGGGCATGGAAGTCAAGGCGGTGGAATTCGTGAAGTCCGGCGCCGAACTCTATCGCAAGCAGTAAGCCATGCAGATCCAGTTGAACGGCACGCCGCACGCGGTCGCGGACAACGAGAACGTGCAGGGCCTGATCGCGTCGCTAGACCTCGCCGGCAAGTCGCTCGCGGTGGCAGTCAACCGCGAGGTGGTGCCGCGGCACCGCTGGGCGGAACAGCTGCTGCGGCCGGATGATTGCGTGGATATCGTGCGGGCGATCGGAGGCGGGTGATGTTTGCCTTGTACGTGTCCCGGTCCGCCTGCTGACGCGTCAATAAAAGATGTTCCCTCCTCTCCTTGAGGGAGAGGGAGCAGGGGTTTCGCGATGCATGGCATCGCGCCTGCGGGCTCCGAGCCGCTTGCAAGCCCGGATCGCAACACGACAACAACCTGGAAACAGAGCATTCAATTCTATTCCGCACCTTCCCCGAAGGGCGGACGATGCAAAAGGAGCGCACCATGAGCAATCCGCAGCAATCCCAAACCGAAGGCCTCACCATCGCCGGCAAGACCTACCGCTCGCGCCTGCTGGTGGGAAGCGGCAAGTACCGCGATCTCGAACAGACGCGCCTGGCCACCGAGGCCAGCGGGGCGGAAATCATTACCGTGGCGATTCGCCGCGTCAACATCGGGCAGGCCCCGAACGCGCCCAGCCTGCTCGATGTGGTGCCGCCGTCGCAGTACACCATCCTGCCCAATACCGCCGGCTGCTACAACGCCAAGGACGCGGTGTACACGCTGCAGCTGGCGCGCGAACTGCTGGGCGGCCACAAGCTGGTGAAGCTGGAAGTGCTGGGCGATGAAAGGACGCTGTTCCCCAACATGCCGGAAACCCTGAAGGCGGCCGAGACGCTGGTCAGGGACGGCTTCGACGTGATGGTCTACTGCAGCGACGATCCCATCCAGGCGAAGATGCTCGAAGACATCGGCTGCGTGGCCGTCATGCCGCTGGCCTCGCTGATCGGCTCCGGCATGGGCATCCTGAATCCCTGGAACCTGTCGCTGATCATCCAGCAGTCGACAGTGCCGGTGCTGGTCG
This sequence comes from Noviherbaspirillum aerium, assembly GCF_008929045.1. Classification (GTDB taxonomy): domain Bacteria; phylum Pseudomonadota; class Gammaproteobacteria; order Burkholderiales; family Burkholderiaceae_D; genus Noviherbaspirillum; species Noviherbaspirillum aerium. Next base: position 32,910 of record NZ_VFAH01000031.1, read on the forward strand.
ATGCGGGCGTCGGCACCGCGTCCGACGCGGCGATCGCAATGGAACTCGGCTGCGACGGCGTGCTGATGAATACCGCGATCGCCGGCGCGAAGGATCCGGTCCGCATGGCCCGGGCCATGAAGCTGGCAGTCGAGGCGGGGCGTGAAGCCTATCTTGCCGGACGCATTCCGAAGCGCTTCGCCGCTTCGCCGTCGTCGCCGATGGAAGGCCGCGCAACGTGATTCGTCCGAGCGTTCTCGTATTCGCCGGATCCGACCCGAGCGGCGGTGCCGGCATCCAGGCCGATGTGCAGGCCGTCGCCGCGCTCGGCGCGCATCCGCTGTCATCGATCACCGCGCTGACCGTGCAGGACAACGATCGCGTCTACAAGGTGCATCCGGTGCCGGCCGATCTGGTGCTGCAGCAGGCCCGGACGCTCATCGACAAGATGGACATCGCCGCGGTGAAGATAGGCATCGTCGGCAACCGGGCCAATGCGGAAGCGATCGCCGAAGCCATCGGCCTGCTCAAGCAGCGGCGTCCGAACCTGCCGGTGGTGCTTGATCCTGTTCTCGGCAGCGGGCACGGCGATATGTTGTCGGAGGATGATCCGCGCCATTCGATCATGCGGCTGCTGCCCCTGGCGAGCCTGGTGACACCCAACCTGCCGGAAGCCAGCGCGCTGTGCGGCGGCGAGCAGCGCCCGGATGCGCAGGCGGAACTGCTGCTCGAACACTGCAGGAACGTGCTGATCAAGGGAGGGCACGGCGATGGCCCCGATGTGGTCAACCGCTGGTTTTCAAGAAGCGACCGGCGCACCTGGACCTGGCCGCGCCTCGAAGGCGGCTTTCACGGCAGCGGCTGCACGCTGGCTTCCGCCATCGCGGCGCTGCTGGCGCGCGGCCGGCCGATGCGGGATGCGGTCGACCAGGGACAATGGTATTGCCAGCATGCGCTGACCGCCGCCTACGCCGTCGCCGATGGACAACGCATGCCCGACCGCGGCATCACTGTGGACAACATGGAGAGCAGGACATGAAAGGTTTATATCTCGTCACGCCCGACTGGGACGATACGCAAAAGCTGCTGCAAGTCACCGAAGCCGGCCTGCGCGGCGGCGCGGCGCTGGTGCAGTACCGGCACAAGACGGCATCGCCGACCTTGCGCAGGGAGCAGGCCGCGGCGCTGCAAGCCCTGTGCAGGGAGCACGGCAAGCCCTTCATCATCAACGACCATGTCGACCTGTGCATCGAACTCGATGCCGACGGCATCCATGTCGGCGGCACCGATGCATCGGTCGCCGAAGCGCGGGCGGCGGTCGGCCCGGGCAAGATCGTCGGCGCCTCCTGCTACGGCACGCTGCAGCTGGCGCGGGATGCGCATGCGGCGGGCGCCAGCTATGTCGCATTCGGCGGCTTCTATCCGTCGCGGGTGAAGAAGTACGACATGAAAACGCCGCCGGAGATCGTGGCGCAGTCGAAGGCCGAGATTCCCCTGCCGGCGGTGGTGATCGGCGGCATGACGCAGGAAAACTGCACGCCGCTGGTGGTGCTCGGCGCCGACATGGTGGCCGCCATCAGCAGCGTCTACATGGCGGATGACCCGGAAGCGGCGGCGCACGGCTTTGCGGTGCTGTTCGGCTGACTGCCGTTCACGACGGTTCACCACGCTTGTCACTGTCACTGATCGTCGCCAGCGCGTCGATCAACACCCGTACCCGGCCAGGCAGCAGGCGGTTGCCCGGCCAGACGATGCTGATCGGCAGCGGCGGCGGCCGCAATGCCTGCAGCACTTCCACCAGCCTGCCGCGCCGGATGGCATCCGCCGCCATGTAATCGGGCACCTGGATCAGTCCGGTGCCGTGGCAGGCGCTTTCGACCATGCCTTCGCCATCATCGATCAGCATCCGGTAGCGCGGATGCAGTTCCAGCACCTCGCCATCGACGGCGAACTGCAAGGGACGCTCCCGCCCGGACGTGGGAACGCGAAACACGACGAAGGCATGCCCGTCCATCTGCGCCGGATGCGTCGGCTCGCCGCGCCGCGCCAGATACTCCGGGCTGGCGCAAACGACCAAGTGCTGCCAGCCGATGCGCTTGCTCGCCAGGCGCGAATCGATCAGCGGCATGATGCGCACCGCCGCATCGATGCCATCCTTGACCACATCGCACAATTGATCCGTCAGCCGCACATCCGCGCTCAGTTCCGGATGCGCCTGCAGCAGGCGCGACACCGCCGGCAGCACCACATGCTTGCCGTAGGTGATCGGCGCATTGATGCGCAATTCCCCGCGCGGCTCTCCATGGGTGCCCGCCGCCAGGGTTTCCAGTTCATGGATGTCGGCAAGAATCTTTTCGCAGCGGGCATACAGCGCCTCGCCATCCGAACTCAGCGTCACCTGCCGCGTCGTCCGGTGGAACAGCTTGACGCCGAGCTGCTCTTCCAGCCGCACGATGCGCTTGGCGACCGTCGATGCCGTGATGCCGAGTTCCCGGCCGGCATGGGCAAAGCTGCGATGCCGGGCCGCGCTGGCGAAGGCGATGAATTGCGTGAATCCACTCATGTCGGGCTGCCGATGGTTGGGGGCGATTGCGGAAGAATTTTCCTCAATGTTACGACATTCCATGTTGTTCAAGTGGCAGCCTGAAATGGGCATACTGCCCTTCATGCCGTCACTGGTCACCGTTCACCGGTCACCGACGGCTTCCGATCCAGACAGCCTCGAGGAGAACAGACATGCATGTAATCGCTCAGAACAAGCCGGCGGCAACCGGATTTCCCGGCATCGAACACGCCACCCTGGCCGGCAGCGCCGAAGGCTTGCGCGCGATGTCGATCTGGCAGCAGTCGGTGGCGCCCGGCGCGGCCACGCCGCCGCATCGGCACGATTGCGAGGAAGTCGTGATGTGTCACGCGGGCACCGGCGAATTGCATATCGATGGACGCATCGAGCGCTTCAGCGCCGAGCAGGTCGTTGTCATTCCAGCCAATGCGCAGCACCAGATCTTGAGCGTCGGCAGTGAACCGCTGCGCTTTGTCGCGGTGTTCAGCGTCAGCCCGGTGCAAGCCTATTTTCCGGACGGCACGCCGATTGCGTTGCCATGGCGGACATGAGATGCCAGAACGGCATGTTCGGCATGTTGCAGGGGCGAGGCGATGGCGCGGGGCGGCGGAAATTGCCGGAAGGCCTTTGCCCTCCGGGCTTATAATCTCCGGATGCAAAATCTTCTTCACAATCTCAATCCCGAGCAACTTGCCGCCGTCACCCTGCCCGCGCAATCCGCGCTGATTCTTGCCGGTGCCGGCTCCGGCAAGACCCGCGTACTCACCACGCGCATTGCCTGGCTGGTGCAGACCGGCCAGGTCTCTCCCGCCGGCGTGCTGGCCGTGACCTTCACCAACAAGGCGGCCAAGGAAATGATGTCGCGCCTGTCGGCGATGTTGCCGATCAATACACGCGGCATGTGGATCGGCACCTTCCACGGATTGTGCAACCGCCTGCTGCGCGCGCATTACCGCGATGCCGGGCTGCCCCAGACTTTCCAGATTCTCGACTCGGCCGATCAGCTTGCGGCGATCAAGCGCCTGTTGAAGGCATTGAACGTCGACGATGAAAAATATCCGCCTCGCAACCTGATGTATTTCATCAATGGCGCGAAGGACCAGGGCCTGCGCGCGCACGAGGTGGAAGCGCACGACGACTACAACCGCCGCTTCGTGCAGCTGTATGAAGCCTATGACAATCAGTGCCAGCGCGAAGGCGTGGTGGACTTCGCCGAACTGCTGCTGCGCACGTATGAACTGCTGAGCCGCAACCAGCCGCTGCGCGAGCATTACCAGGCGCGTTTCAGGCACATCCTGGTCGACGAGTTCCAGGACACCAACAACCTGCAGTACAACTGGCTCAAGCTGATGGCCGGCGAACACAATGCGGTGTTCGCTGTGGGCGACGACGACCAGAGCATCTATGCGTTTCGCGGCGCCAACGTCGGCAACATGGTTGCCTTCGAGCGCGAGTTTCGCGTGCAGAACCTGATCAAGCTGGAGCAGAACTACCGTTCGCACGGCCACATCCTCGATACCGCCAACACGCTCATCGCCAACAACAGCAAGCGCCTCGGCAAGAACCTGCGCACCGATGCCGGCCACGGCGAACCGGTGCGCATCTACGAGGCGAGCAGCGATATCCAGGAAGCGCAATGGATCATCGAGGAATCCAAGAGCCTGATCGGCGAAGGCGCGCTGCGCAGCGAGATCGCGATCCTGTATCGCTCCAATGCGCAGTCGCGGGTGATCGAACATGCGCTGTTCACCGCCGGCATTCCGTATCGCGTGTACGGCGGCCAGCGCTTCTTCGAGCGCGCCGAGATCAAGCATGCGATCGCCTATCTGCAGCTGATGGACAATCCGCACAATGATTCCGCCTTCCTGCGCGTGGTGAACTTCCCCACGCGCGGCATCGGCGCGCGCTCCATCGAGCAGCTGCAGGATGCGGCGCGCCAGTACGGCATTTCGCTCTATGCGGCGGTGCCGTATGTGGCGGGCAAGGCCGGCAGTTCGCTCGGCTCCTTCGTCAAGCTGGTCGAAGCCATGCGCTTCGAAACGCAGAACCTGCCGCTGCAGGAAATGGTGAAGGTCATGCTCGACATGAGCGGCCTGATTCCGCATTACCAGACCGAGAAGGAAGGCGCCGACCGCATCGAGAACCTGGAACAGCTGGTCAGCGCGGCGATGCTGTTCGTTACCGAAGAAGGCTTCGGCATCGACACGCCCGCCTTCCTCGGCCCGAAGGCGCAGGAAGTGGCGGGCACGCCGCTGCCCAACGGCGACGAACTGATCGACGCCGATGCGCCGCTGGCCACCGTGATGTCGCCGCTGTCGGCCTTCCTGTCGCATGCCTCGCTCGAGGCCGGCGACAACCAGGCGCAGGCGGGGCAGGATGCGCTGCAGTTGATGACCGTGCATTCGGCCAAGGGCCTGGAGTTCGATGCGGTGTTCATCACCGGCCTCGAAGAGGGGCTGTTCCCGCACGAGAACAGCGCGCAGGAGCAGGGCGGACTGGAAGAGGAGCGGCGCCTGATGTATGTGGCGATCACGCGGGCCAAGAAGCGGCTGTACATGAGCTTCTCGCAGACGCGCATGCTGCACGGCCAGACCCGCTACAACATGAAGTCGCGCTTCTTCGACGAGTTGCCCGAGGCCGCGCTCAAGTGGCTGTCGCCGAAGGTGCAGCACCAGTGGTTCGGCAATAGCAGGAAGAGCGCCTGGGACGATGCTCCTGAAGTCGGCGCCAACAACATCGCGCAGAGCTTTGCGCGCAAGGATGTCGGCTGGCGCATCGGCGAAACCGTCTCGCACCAGAAGTTCGGCGAAGGCGTGATCGTCAACATCGAGGGCGGCGGCACCAACTCGCGCGCGCACATCAACTTCGGCAAGCACGGCATGAAGCTGCTGGACTTGAACATCGCCAAGCTGGAGCGGGTCAACGGGTAAAGATTGCCAGGAAATGGCGCCTTGCAATGTCGATTGCGGGCGCCGCTGCAAGAAGAAAGAGCCGCATTGCATGCGGCTCTTTTTTATTTGCGCGCCGCCTTGCGGCAGCGGTGCGGACGGGCTTCTCAACGCTTGTCGGCGCGTCTCTTCGTCTGCCGGCGCGTCTCAGCCCTGATTTTCGCTATCCGTCGCGTTTTTCATGATGACGCCCACGTCGGTCCGCGCCTGGTACTGGCTGTGCCCTTCCTTGTACAAGGCGCCGCCAATGCGTACCAGGGCATCGAAATTCTCCTTGGACAGTCTGCCGCGCGATTCGGCAAGCAAGCCGGCGAGGTCGAGAATAATCGTGTTCATCAAGGGCGATTCCGTCGTGTCGGTCTTGGCCTGTTCACGAAACATTCCCAGGACTTCGTCCTTTGTCATATCAATCTCCAGAATGGAATCGGCCAGTGTACGCCGCCGCGGCAATGCCGTGGACGCATAAGTTCTTTCATCTGCGCTTTTTGCGGAGCTTGACATTCAGGATCAGGGGAGTATGCTGGAAACCATCCATTCACCATCCACATGGATGGTTTTTTAAACCCAGTCACCTTTCCTTTGTTCAACATGAAAGACATCGAGCTGCGTACCAAAGTCGCGGATAGCGAAAAGATCACGATCAATCTTGGTCCCATCGATCTCGGGCAGATCGATCTCCTCGTGCAGGAAGGCTTCTATGCAAACCGGACCGACCTGATCCGTACCGCGATACGCAACCAGATTGGTTCCCATGCCGAGGCTGTTCGCCAGACAGTCATGCGCAGGAGTCTGGTGCTTGGCTTGCAGCATTTTTCACGCGCCGATCTGGAGGCTGTCCGGCAATCCGGGCAGATCCTGCAGATCAGGGTGCTGGGCATGGCCAGCATCGACAGCGATGTCACGCCCGAACTGGCAATGGAAACGATTGAATCCATCACCGTACTGGGCGCATTCCATGCCAGCCCGGCCGTCAAGGCGGCTCTCGCAGGCCGCATACGATAACGCGATAAAGCGATAACGAATTCTGAAAGCTCAATATGAAACTGAATGAACACTTTCTCGCGCAAATGCGCGAGGCCGCCTCGCTGCTCCAGACTTCCGGTCCGACGGCAGCCAGCGAAGCCATACAACGCGCGCTCGGCGCCGCCGGCCTGACAGGCAGCGGTCCCGGAGCCTTCAATGACACGAGTGATGCCGCCGCTGGCAATACCGTCGGCGCGGAGGACTTCATCGACATCAATCCCGCCTTCAAGGAAGGCATGAGGTCGAAGGCGGACATGCGCGGCATGCTGGAACGCATGCGCAGCCGTTCCGGCATGCCATGGCGCAGGCCATCGGTGCAGGACGCCGAAGAGGTTCAGGACGTTGAAGAGGCGGAGGCTCGCGGCGACGAAGCTGCAAGGCGCCGCACGCCGGAGGAGGGCAAAGGCCGGTTCCTTTCCGGTTCCTGCACCAACCGCGCCGGCACCCGCTCCTACAAGCTTTATGTGCCGACTTCCTATCGCGGCGAACCGTTGCCGCTAGTGGTGATGCTGCATGGCTGCAAGCAGAATCCCGAGGACTTCGCCGCCGGCACGGGAATGAACCGGCTGGCCGAGCAGCACAACTGCCTGGTCCTCTATCCGGGGCAGGCGGTCAAGGCCAACGGCTCGAACTGCTGGAACTGGTTCAATCCGTCGGACCAGCGCCGCGCCCACGGCGAACCTTCCATCCTTGCCGACATGACGCGGCAGGTCATGCAGGAATACAGCATCGATCCTGAGCGTGTCTATGTGGCGGGGCTGTCCGCCGGCGGCGCGATGGCGGCCATCATGGCGGCGAGGTATCCCGAGGTGTATGCGGCGGCGGCCATCCATTCCGGGCTTCCGGTCGGCTCGGCGCATGATGTTGCCTCGGCCTTCGGCGCGATGCATGGAGGTGGAGTTGGAGTTGGAGTTGGAGGCCAGGCGCCGGCGGCCGCGCCTTGCGAGCAACCGGTTCCGGTCATCGTCTTCCATGGAGACCGCGACCATACCGTGCATCCGGACAATGGCCGCAAGGTGCTTGCCCAATGCATGGGCGTGGCGGCAGACGCTGGCGCCGGCGGGAGCGCCGCGCATGGAACGTATAACAGCAGCGCCACCCGGGGCAAGACCGCGCGCGGACGTGCCTATACGCAGACCGTCTATCAGGACAAGGATGGTCGGTCGGTCGCCGAGCATTGGGCCATCCACGGCGCGGGACATGCATGGTCCGGCGGCAGCAAGGCGGGCTCCTATACGGATCCGAAGGGGCCGGATGCGTCGTCCGAAATGATGCGCTTCTTCCTTGCGCATCCGCGCAAAGCGACGCGACAATGACTTGTCGCCGGATGCAGGCCTGATGTGCTCCTGCATCCTCGCTCGATCATGATGCAGCCGGCGATGCGGTGCACTCCGCCGCATCCAGGCTCATTCATGCATGCCGGCGCGCATAGTCGAGGGCATCGGCAAGACGGTCGTAGCGATAGCTTTGATAATGGTAATGCCGGCCGTCGAACCTTACCTGAAGCTGATCCATCTGGCGCTGCTCGCTTTCGCTTGGCATCATGGGCGGCGTCCATGCAGAGGCTTCGTCATCAGGCGCTCCCGTTTGGGCGCTTCGCCCCTGATCCAGTCTTGCATAAGCCAGCGCATCCTTGAGGACATCGTAGCAATACTGCCCATAGCGGTAGGTGCGCCCGTCGAAGCGGACGTGCAGCTCCGACATCTGGAGGGCATCGGCATCGGATGGCTGAAAAAAATCAGTCGCCGTATCCGGCCGCGACGGCTTGCCTGCCGCATCGAGATTCATCATGGTCTGCCTCTTTGAAAGAAAGAGAAACGCTATCCGTCATCGAATAGCTGGTGGATGGATGAAAATGCTCGTTGCGTTCGTTCCCCCGGACTGTGATATCTTGCAGCAGCAGCTGGCAAGTCAAGGCAAGTCAATCTGCGGTCGCGCAGGCGGGTATCCGACATCAAGTCATGAACAGCCTGCTTTCACTATATGAGCCGGCAAGCATTTCACCCAGGCTTATTTGGATCGCCGAGGCTATTGCCTAGGGATTGGGAAATCTTCTTGCTGGATTCCAAGGCGCCGGGTTGGCATAAGGCAAGCCGGACCGCTACCGAAATATCGGGATATCGGCGCCCGAACAAAGGCAAGGAAAGAGAATTATCAAGGTTATCGATGTCGATGACCCGCATGATGGTTGCAGGAAGATGGCAAGACATCTCATCTCAATAGTGCCGGGCATTTCTCTCTCCCTCTTTTTATCAAGCCCCGTCCATCAATACCTACTGGTTATAGGTTAATGGCTACAGGCTGCGGGCCATAGCGCAGTGGCGGGCATTCGCGAGACCCGCGCGCCAGGCATGATGATGCATTCATCTTGAAGCGTGCCGGGCATTTCCCTTCCATAAGATTTTCATAAGGATCATGCAATGAGCCATACCACCAAAGAACCGTACCTGACCAACGAAGGCGTGATCTTTACCGTCATCGTCGATTCCCTGAAGCGCGAATGCCTGATCAAGGAAGAGGCATTGCAGCAGCTGTCGTCAAAGAATGCCGACGCTTCCACGGTCGGCATGATGGAGGTATTCCATGCGTTTGAAGGCAAGATCAACGGCGTGGCAAGACGCCTTGTCGCCGCGGGAGTGCAGGGCACACCGCTGGTGCTGAGCCGCAATACATTCGCAGGACCGCCGCGCTAGAACGTTTTCGGCTTGACTGGACCAGGGCCTGCTCACACTTGATTCGGGAGTGCGAAGGCGCCGTAGGCGTTGCAGGGCTAGACGCGACGACGCGTCGTAGCGGTGCTACGGCAAGGAGTCACAACGCAGTGCCAGTGCCAATCTGTCCGGGGCGGCAGGCAGGCCAGTGTGAAACCGCTCTCAGCATGGACCGCGCGCCGCGCGCGTGCGTGTTCTTGTGCCGATATCGAACGGGACAAAGCCCGCGCCGGACGTTGCGGAATAAAAAGGCTTTCGGGCTGATCGCCCCGCCTGTGATATAGTTTGCCTGTCCGATGGCAGATTGCCCGTTTGGTCAGAGTCAGGTTCTTGTTCCTCATATCCCGCCTCTTCCCGTCCTTCGGCCATGCATGGAGTCGCACCGACCCCGGCATGATCCGACCGCCTTCATCGTTCGTTACTGCATCATCGCTGCCTTTCAACGGCGGTTGATACGCTCCGGCACAGTTCGTCGCACGCGACGGGCAAGTGATGTGCTGGCCATTCACGCTGTCGCTTGCATGTCCGTAAGTGTGCCGATCCGCGCGCCGCGCCCGCGATCTCAACGCTATGTCACTGCAGGCGCAATACGATACTGGAAAACTCAATGTCTAAAGAAGATCTGCTGGAAATGATGGGCCAAGTCACCGAGGTCCTGCCGGATTCGCGCTTTCGCGTGGACCTGGAAAACGGCCACAAGCTTATTGCCTATACCTCGGGGAAAATGCGCCAGCATCACATACGCATACTGGCCGGCGACAAGGTGTCGATCGAAATGTCGCCTTATGATCTGAGCAAGGGACGGATTACCTTCCGCCATCTTGAAAAGCGCGGTCCTGCGCCCTCAGGCTATCAGCGCCGCCGCTGATAGCGCAATACACCCGCTATAGGGCTGTCCACGTCAAGGCCGTCATTACGTGAACATTCCCTGTACGCAAGCACGATACGAAAATAAGCAAAGTATCGTTAGGACATTTCAGGTTTGGTCTGTATAGTGGGTTTCATGCTTGTATCAAGTCGTTGTTGTTGGTCTCTTTCCCGTATTGCTCTTTGCCGAGCCATTCCCGTTTGATTTCCTTCGGTAGTCTTTCTTGATCTCAGGCCCATCCTGGGTGATATGCCCTTATTTTCAGAATTTTCCAAAGGAAGCAAACAAATGAGTACTCAATCCGGCACAGTAAAATGGTTCAACGACGCCAAGGGCTTCGGCTTCATCACACCGGACAACGGCGGCGGCGATCTGTTTGCCCATTTCCAGGACATCCAGTCGAACGGCTTCAAAAGCCTGAGCGAGAACCAGCGCGTCTCGTTCGAGCGCAGCACCGGTCCGAAGGGTGAAAAGGCGAGCAACATCCGCGTCATCTAAGTTTTCGCACTGCTGCGCATGCAAAGAAGCGCATGCAAAGAACAGATGCGGCACGCAGGTGCTGCAATTGATTGGACGTCGGTTTTCCTGACCGACCTCCATCCGAAACCAATCCGGCAATAATGCAAAGAGTGGGGCACCATGCAGATAGCACGGGCTCCGGGTTCAATCCAGCGACACCATGCAGATAGCACGGGTCGCGGATTGAAAAGCGTTAATGCCGGTAGTAGTTCAGGGCTCGCCTCGGCGGGCTTTTTTCATTTCTGGCCGGACAATATGTCGGTCAGCGTGCCGCTGCGCTCGTGGATGCATCGGCCGCTGCGCATGCCGGGAAATCCGTTCAGGCGGGCAGCACAAAGAACTTCATCGGATCGACGCGCCACTTTTCCGCCGACTGGTAGCTCTGGATCTTGTCGCCGCCACCCATTCCCAGCGGCTTGGACAGGTCGACCTGCACCGGCTTGATATAGGTATTGGACTTGGTGCTGAAGAACACATTCACCTTGGGCGACAGCAGGTTGGTTTCATGCGGTTCGGTGACCACGCCGAGCCGCCCCGATTCCAGCAGGACGAGTGTGCCGACCGGATAGATGCCGACGCAGCGCATGAAGCTTTGCACTTGCTGCGGATTGAAATGGAACTTGCTCCATTCGAAGATCTTGCGCAGGGCTTCGGCCGCCGGCAGGCCCTTGTGGTAGCAGCGGTCGGCGGTGATCGCGTCATACACGTCGACGATGGCCGCCATCTGCGCCATCGTGCTGATTTGCTCCCCCGGCAGCTTGTCGGGATAGCCGCTGCCGTCCATGCGCTCGTGATGATGCAGGGTGATATCGAGCGGGATCTCGCCGACGCCGGGCGTTTTCAGCAATATGTCGTAGCCGTCCTTCGGATGGCGGCGGATGATGTCGAATTCCGCATCGGTCAGCCGGCCAGGCTTGTTGAGCACTTCATCGGGCACCAGCGCCTTGCCGGTATCGTGCAGAAGTCCACCGAGTCCGGCCTGGCGCGTCGATTCCGCATCCATGCCGGCGGAGCGGCAGAAGGCTACCAGCAGGGTGCAGACGCTGACCGAATGCAGGAAGGTATAGTCGTCCTTGTTCTTGATGCGCAGCAGTCCGGTCAGTGCGCCGGGATTGCGCAGGATGGACTCGGTGATGTTCTGCACCACCGGCTCGACCTGGTCGAGTTCGATCGCCTTGCCGAGGCGGGCATCGTGCATGACGGTGCGTACCAGCTGATGTGCCTGATTCTTGACTTGCGCCGCGCGGGCCAGTTCATCGGCGACGGAAATGCGAATCACCGGCGCTGGTTCGCGGCGGGCGATGTCGACCATTTCCTTCTCCAGCACCTGGCGGGCTTCTTCGGCGGTCGGTGCATGCGCGGCATCCAGACCCTTGCTGGTGTCGATATACACCTCGTGGATGCCGGCGTCGATGATCTTGCGGATTTCGTCTTCGGACGTCAGGAGCAGGCGGCTGCGAACGAAGGGATGGTCCATCCAGTGACAGCTGAGATCATGGATGAACATGCCAACCCGCAGTTCGCGCACGCCGATTTTCTTGATCATCGGACTCCCCCTGTATTACCGACTGAATGAATGTGGCTTTGCAGCAAGCAACGAGTATAACCTTGGAACGCCGCCGCATGGCGGCCGCGCGCCTATTACCGGAAATTGTCAGCCGCGCGGTGCGGGCAGGGATTCGGGCCGCCCGAACACCGTCGTGTAAGTGGGATAGAACGAGCAGTACATGACCACCGTCAGCATCAGCGACAGCGGCAGCAGCACCAGCATCACGACGAAGGGCTTGGAAATCAGCAGTGCAACGATGCTGCTCACGATGACCGGCACCAGCACACCGATCAGCAGCCAGGCCAGTCCATACACCAGGAAGGCCTTGCCGGCGCGCTTGACGGCGAAGAAGCTGTAGAAGATCGCCTTGCCGATGCCCATCTTCTGCCATGCAATCAGCGGCGCCGCATACCAGAAGGCCATGGCCGCCGGCGTGTACACCAGCGCCGACAACATCATGCCGAGCGACATGTTGGAATTGCGGATGGTTTCCGCATCCATCGCCTTGTTGCTGCTCATGACCTGCCAGAACACGCCGCCGTCGATCAGCGCCGATGCCGCGATGGCGGCCACCGCGGCGATCAGGTAGAGAAAGCCGAGCTTGACCAGTGACAGGAAGGCGGGCGAACGAAAACCCGCCAGCAGCAGGTTGGGGTAGACCTTCTTGCCGTCTTCGACCTGCACGCAGGCCTGCATGAAGGCCATGGAAAACACCGGGATCAGCACCATCGGGAGGATCTGGCCCAGGAGCGGCAGAATGCCGACCACCACCATCAGGAACATGTAGGCGAGAAACAGCGTCGACATTTCGGCCGGCTGCTTGCGGAACAAGGCGAAGCCCTGCTTGACCCAGAGCCAGCCGGCGTTTGCGGGCAGTTTTTCCATGTTCAGAACAGTTCCGGAACCGGGTTATCAATGCGCTGGCGCAGTATCCGCTCGAAATGCGTCGGATCGTGCGGCGTCAGCATCTCCGCTTCGCGCGGCATGTGGAAATCGTACAGGCGCGACAGCCAGAAACGCAGGGCGCCGGCCTGCAGCATCGGCCGCCATGCTTCCTGTTCGGCGGCGGTGAACGGGCGCACCGCATGATAGGCATCGAGCAGGGCGCGCACCCGCGCATGGTCGAGGGCGCCGCTGTCGAGATCGATGCACCAGTCGTTGACGGTGACAGCGACGTCGAAGATCCAGGTGTCGCAGCCGGCGAAATAGAAATCGAAGAAGCCGGTGAGGCGCTCGCCGTCAAACATCACGTTGTTGCGGAACAGGTCCGCATGCACCGGCCCGTGCGGCAGCTCGCGGTAGGTTGTCGAAGCGGCAAAGGCTTCCTGCGCATGCAGCTCGGCCCGCAGCAGATGCCGGTTGTCTTCCGACAGGTAGGGCAGCACCGTCGGCGTGGTCATTCGCCACCAGTCCAGGCCGCGCAGATTGGGCTGGCGGATGTGGAAATCCCGGCCGGCGAGATGCATCTTCGCCAGCATCGCGCCGACCGCCGCGCAGTGCACCGGGCGCGGATCGAGCTGTGAACTGCCTTCCAGCTTGGTCACGATGGATGCCGGCTTGCCGTGCAGGGAGTGAATGATCTCGCCCGCGTGGTTGGCGACCGGCGCCGGCACCAGCACGCCGCGCTCGGCCAGATGGCGCATCAGGTGCAGGTAGAACGGCAGCTGGGCGAAGGTCAGCTTTTCGAAAATGGTCAGTACGTATTCGCCCTTCTCGGTGGTCAGGAAGAAATTGGTGTTCTCGATGCCGGAGGAAATGCCCTTGATTGCGAGGGGTTTGCCAAGATTGAACTGGGGCATCCAGTCGGTAAGGTCATCAAGGCTGACCGGGGTGAATACTGCCATGAGCGAAATGTAATGTGGGTTCTGAATAGGGATGCTTACTTGGCGGCCGGTGCGGCTGCGGGCGCGGGCGGCGGAGGAACCTGGGCCGCTTGCGCCGCTTCGGCTTCCCTGGCTTCCTTCGAGCGGCTCAGGTCGAACTCCAGCACTTCCCATTGCGGTGCGCGCAGGAAGCTGCCCTGGGCATCGCCGGGCAGGGCGCTGCCGGAAGAGTCGTTCGCCTTGAGCACATAGGTGCTCTTGCCGCTGGTGACTTGCACTTCCGTCACCTTGCCGCCGGGGGCGCGCTTTTCCACGGTGCGGGCACGCTGCTGATCGGGCTGGCGGATGGTGACGGCGGGTTCTTCGCCTTCCTCCAGCCTTTCCAGTTGCGGCGGCGGCGGAGCGGTATTGCCGGATTGCTGAGCCGATGATGCCAGGGGTAGTGCGGCCGCGATGCAGGCCGCAAACATCGGCCAGGCCTTGAGTGTGCGCATAATAGTTGTCGATTGGTGAAGATGCCGGCAGGCGCGGCGGAAACAGCCCGCTCTCGCCCGACTGCAACATTTTAACAAAGCCCACTCCAGGCTTCGCACCTGAAGTTACAAATAGGCACCCGGTTCCTTGCTTTGCGTCGACAGCAGATCTTCCCTGGCTTCATAAAATGCAAAAATGGCATCGACGATGTTGGCCGGTTCGTCGATCACCTGCAGCAGATCCAGATCCTTGGCCTCGATCATGCCGTTGGCAAGAAGAGCGCTGCGGAACCAGTCCAGCAAGCCTTTCCAGAACGCCGTCCCAACCAGTATTACAGGAATGCGGCGCGAGGTGCCGGTCTGGATCAAGGTTAAGACTTCGGTCAATTCGTCGAGCGTGCCGAAGCCGCCGGGCAGCACCACATAGGCATCCGCATATTTGACGAAGGCAACCTTGCGCGCGAAGAAATGGCGGAAGCTGATGGAAATATCCTGCCAGGCATTGCTCTTCTGTTCGCGCGGCAGCTGGATATTCAACCCCACCGACGACGATGCGCCTTCGAAAGCGCCCTTGTTGGCGGCTTCCATGATGCCGGGCCCGCCGCCGGAAATGACCGCCAGACCGGCATCGGAAAGGCGGCGCGCGATATCGATGGCTTTCAGGTAGTCCGGATGGTCGACGGGAGTGCGCGCCGAGCCGAAAAGCGAGACCGCCGGACGCAGCTCGGCCAGCCTTTCGGTCGACTCGATAAACTCTGCCATAATCGTGAGCATATGCCACGACTCGCGCGCCTTCTTTTCGGTGGCGCGTGAAATGTCAGCCACCTGCCGCAGGCGCGGTACGTTTTTTCCCTTTGACACCATATGAATAAAACCCTGTTGTTAGTGGATGGATCAAGCTATCTGTACCGCGCATTCCACGCGATGCCCGATTTGCGCAATCCGGAAGGCGCGCCCACCGGCGCCATCTACGGCATGATCAACATGCTGCGCCGGCTGCGCAATGATTACGCCGCAGGATACATGGCCTGTGTTTTCGACGCAAAAGGCAAGACTTTCCGCGATGAACTCTATGCCGACTACAAGGCCCAGCGGCCGTCGATGCCGGAAGACCTGGCGCGCCAGGTGGAACCCATCTATGAAGCGGTGCGCGCGCTCGGCTGGCCTATCCTGAGCGTCGAAGGCGTGGAAGCCGATGATGTCATCGGCACGCTGGCCGCGCAGGCGGTCGAGCACGGCATGCAAGCCGTGATCTCCACCGGCGACAAGGACATGGCGCAGCTGGTCAACGACCATGTCACGCTGATCAATACCATGAGCAACGAAAAGTTCGACCGCGACGGCGTGATCGCCAAGTTCGGCGTGCCGCCCGAGCGCATTGTCGACTACCTGACGCTGGTCGGCGACACCGTCGACAACGTGCCCGGCGTGGCCAAGGTCGGTCCCAAGACCGCCGTCAAGTGGCTGACCCAGTACGGCTCGCTCGACAACATCATTGCCCAGGCCAACGATATCGGCGGCGCCGTCGGCGAAAACCTGCGCAAGGCCCTCGACTGGCTGCCTACCGGACGCAAGCTGATCACCATTCGCACCGATTGCGACCTCGCCAAGCACATGGTATCGATTCCGGAATCGCTGGTAGCGAGGCCGGTCGACAATGACGCCATGATCGAGTTCTTCAAGCGCTACGGCTTCAAGACCTGGCTGCGCGAACTCACCGGCGATCCGACCGCGGGAGGGCGTCCCACCGCGTCGCCCGAGCAGTCCGATGCGCAGGGCAGCCTGCTTGAGGCGCCCGCGGCGCCCGCCGTCAGGGAATACGAGACGGTGCTGACCGAAGCCCAGCTCGACCGCTGGCTCGAGACCATCAACGCCGCCGAGCTGACCGCGGTCGATACCGAGACCACCTCGCTCAATGCGATGCAGGCGCAGCTGGTGGGCATTTCGCTCTGCTGCACGCCGGGCATCGCCGCCTATATCCCGGTCGCGCACCGCTACCAGGATGCGCCCGAGCAGCTGGCGCGCGACGCGGTGCTCGCCAGGCTCAAGCCCTGGCTGGAGAACGCGTCCAGGCCCAAGGTCGGCCAGCATCTGAAATACGACAGCCATATCTTTGCCAACTACGGCATCACGGTGCGCGGCATCGTGCACGACACGCTGCTCGAGTCGTATGTGTTCGAGTCGCACAAGAGCCATGACATGGACAGCCTCGCGCTGCGCCATCTGAACCGCAAGACCATCAGCTATGAGGAAGTGTGCGGCAAGGGCGCATCGCAGATCGGCTTCGACCAGGTGAGCATCGACCGCGCCACCGAGTACGCGGCGGAGGACGCCGACATCACGCTGCAGCTGCATCAGGTCATGTGGCCGCATGTGGCGAAGAATGACGGCTTGAAGTTCATCTATGAAAAGATCGAGGTGCCGACTTCCGTGGTGCTGCAGAAGATCGAGCGCAACGGCGTGCTGATCGACACCGACAGGCTCGCCAGGCAGTCGCATGATCTCGGCCTGCGCATGCTGGAAATGGAAAAGCAGGCCTACGAACTGGCGGGCCAGCCCTTCAATCTGAATTCTCCGAAGCAGATCGGTGAAATCTTTTTCGAGCGCCTGCAGCTGCCGGTGGTGAAGAAGACGCCGTCGGGCACGCCGTCGACCGACGAGGAAGTGCTGCAGAAGCTGGCCGAGAATTATCCGCTGCCGAAGATCCTGCTCGACTACCGCGGCCTGTCCAAGCTCAAGTCGACCTATACCGACAAGCTGCCGAAGATGGTCGATCCCAATACCGGCCGCGTGCATACCAACTATGCGCAGGCGGTCGCGGTCACCGGCCGCCTCGCTTCCAACGAGCCCAACCTGCAGAACATCCCGGTGCGCAATGCGGAGGGCCGGCGCATCCGCGAAGCCTTCGTCGCGCCGGAAGGCAGCGTGATCGTGTCGGCCGACTATTCCCAGATCGAGCTGCGCATCATGGCGCACATCTCCGGCGATGCCAGCCTGCTGCGTTCCTTCTCCGAGGGCGAGGACGTGCACCGCGCGACCGCTTCAGAAATCTTCGGCGTCGCGCCGGCGGAGGTCAGCAGCGAACAGCGCCGCTATGCGAAGGTCATCAACTTCGGCCTGATCTACGGCATGAGCGCATTCGGACTCGCCAGCAATCTGGGCATCGAGCGATCGGCCGCGCAGATGTACATCGACAAGTATTTCCAGCGCTATCCGGGCGTGGCCCAGTACATGGCCGAAACCCGCACCCAGGCCAAGGCCCACGGCTTTGTCGAGACGGTGTTCGGACGCCGCCTGTGGCTGGCCGAAATCAATTCTCCCAACGGCCCGCGCCGCCAGGCGGCCGAACGCGCGGCGATCAATGCGCCGATGCAAGGCACGGCGGCCGACCTGATCAAGCTGTCGATGATCGCGGTGCAGCAGTGGCTGGAGAACGAGCGCCTGCAATCGAAGATGATCATGCAGGTGCATGACGAACTGGTGCTGGAAGTGCCGGAAAGCGAGTTGTCGACTATCCGGCAGCAGGTGCCGGAACTGATGCGCGGCGTGGCCGAATTGAAGGTGCCGCTGATCGCCGAAGTCGGCATCGGCAAGAACTGGGACGAGGCGCATTGATGCCGGTGCGCCCCGGTGCAGGGATAAGCAGTGAAATGCAGTGATGCAGTAATGCAGTGCAGGGAACCAGGGCGGCGTCCGCCGCCATGACAACAATGAATAATCGGAGAATGGGCAATGCAGAATTTCAAAGAGGATTTCGATAGTCTGGTAGCAAAAACCTCCTTGTCCGACGGCGTCGACCGCCGCGGTTTCCTGAAGACCGCGCTGGGTACGGGATTTGCCGCCGCCGTGCTGCCGGTCTCGGCGCAGAACGTGGTGAAGACCGACACCGCCGGCCTGACCGCGGGCGAGGTCAGCATCACCGTCAAAGGCCAGAAAGTATCGGTCTACCGCGCGCAGCCGGAAGGCAAGAGCAATCTGCCGGTGGTGCTGGTGATTTCCGAAATTTTCGGCGTGCACGAGCATATCGCCGACGTCGCGCGGCGCTTCGCCAAGCTCGGCTACCTGGCGCTGGCGCCCGACCTGTTCATCCGCCAGGGTAACCCGACGACATACACCTCCATTCCCGAACTGCAGAAGGACATCATTTCCAAGGTGCCGGATGCGCAAGTGATGGGCGACCTCGACGCGCTGGTGGCCTATGCGAAGGACAACGGCGGCAATACCGACAAGCTGGGCATCACCGGCTTCTGCTGGGGCGGCCGCATCACCTGGCTGTATGCCGCGCACAATCCCAAGGTCAAGGCCGGCGTCGCCTGGTATGGCCGCCTGGTGGGGGACAAGACCGAACTGGCTCCGGCGCATCCGGTCGATATCGCCGCTTCGCTCAAAGCCCCGGTGCTCGGCCTGTACGGCGGCAAGGATGCCGGCATTCCGCTCGATACCGTCGAGAAGATGAAGGCGGAACTGGCCAAGGGCGGCAGCAAGTCGGAATTCGTGGTGTTTCCCAATTCCGGCCATGCCTTCCATGCCGACTACCGTCCCAGCTTCGTCGAGGCGGATGCGAAGGAAGGCTGGAAGCGCTGCACGGAGTGGTTCAAGACGCATGGCGTGGCCTGAACGCTGGACCTTGCGCTGGTCCTTGCGCCGGTCCTTTCCCCCGGTCGCTTCGACATCGCGCTGAAAAATCCCGGCCATGCGCCGGGATTTTTTCGGCTATCGGCAGGATATTTAGCCTGTCCGTTTGCCGAAATTCGCCGTCTGTGCTTTAATTTGCAACTTTGTTGCACATTTCGACGGGGCATAAAATCGATTCCGCGCTTCTTTCCATCCTGCTGGCCACCACCATCGCCGGCGTCATCAGCATTTCCGCTGCGGCGATTTTTTCCTTTTCACTGCTTTCCAAGGTCGTGGAGCGCATGGTCAGCCTGTCGGTCGGCATCCTGCTGTCGACTTCGCTGCTGCATGCCTTGCCCGAAGCTTTCGAGTCCGACGCCGATACCCATGCCTTGTTCGCCACGCTGCTCGGCGGCCTGCTCGGTTTCTTCCTGCTGGAAAAATTCGCGATCCTGCGCCATTCCCATCATTACGAGGGCGACGGCCACGGCCATGAACACGGGCATGATGCGCATGAAGCCGGCAAGGCGGGATGGATGATCCTGGTCGGCGACGGCCTGCACAATTTTACCGACGGCATCCTGATCGCAGCCGCCTTCCTGGCCGATCCCAGTCTGGGCATCATCACCGGCGTGGCCATCATCGCCCATGAAATCCCGCAGGAAATCGGCGACTTCATCGTGCTGCTCAACGCCGGCTTCAGCCGCACCCGGGCCTATGTCTACAACCTGATCTGCAGCCTGATGGCGGTGATCGGCGGCGTGTTCGGCTATGTCATGCTGGAGCGCGCGACCGGCTGGATTCCGTATGTGCTGGTATTTGCGTCTTCCGGCTTCATCTACATCGCGGTGAGCGACCTGATGCCGCAGATGCAGCGCCGGGCGACGCTCAGGGAAACCATTCCCCAGATCGTGCTGATCGCGGTGGGCGTGGGCATCGTCCTGTTCCTCACCGGCCAAAGCCACGCGCACTGAACCGGCGCCGCATGTTTCGCCGATTCAACCATCGGCGAAACATGCTACGGCAAGCCGTCAGGCCCGGCTTGCTTTATCTGGTTTATTCCCCGCGCGCCACCGGCCTTGCCGGGTCGGCGCACCATTCGCTCCAGGAGCCCGGATACAGGGCCGCTCCCGGCATGCCCGCAATTTCAAGCGCCAGCAGATTGTGGCAGGCGGTCGCGCCGGAGCCGCACTGCATGATGGCGTTCTGCGGCGCATCGATGAGCGGCCCGAAATCCGCACGCAACTGCTCCGGCGACTTGAAGCGTCCATCGGTATGCAGGTTGTCCTTGAAGAAGCGGTTCTTCGCTCCGGGAATATGGCCGCCGACCGGGTCGATGGTTTCATTCTCGCCGCGGAAACGGTCGGGCGCGCGCGCATCGATGACCGTGCGCGCCGGACGTTGCAGGTTGGCCAGCACATCGTTCACATCGACCGTGCGGACCAGCGAGGCATGCGGTTCGATATTGCCGCGCGGACGTGTTTCGGCCGCAATCGAGAGGGGCAGGCCGAGCGCCTGCCAGGACTGCAGGCCGCCGTCGAGCACCGCCGCCGCTTCATGTCCGACCCAGCGCAGCATCCACCACAGGCGGGCGGCGAACATTGCGCCCTGCGCGTCATACACAACCACCTGCGAACCGTGATTGACGCCCCAGCGGCGCAGGGTTTCCACAAAGGTCCTGGTCTCCGGCAAGGGATGGCGGCCGCGGAACTCGCCGTTGGCGCCCGGACTCTTGTCGGACAGATCGGTATCCAGATTGGCATGCTGCGCCAGCGGAATGTGACCGCCGGCATAGGCCTGCTGGCCGGCGGCCGGGTTCATCAGATCATGGCGGCAATCGATGACGACCCAGTTCGGGTCCTGGTAATGCCTGGCCAGATCTTCCGCGGCAATCAGGGTGGTATAGGGCATGGAAGGTTCTCCTCTACACTTCAGTCGCAATCGGGTCGTTGGCTTCGGTGACCTTGGCCTTGGCAGCCGGCACGGAAGCGCCCCGCGTATTGTAATAGGTTGCCGCCAGGCCGCTGCCGAGAATGACGGCAATGCCGCACCAGGCGAGCAGGCTCAATGCATCGCCCCACAGCACGATGCCCCAGGCGCTGGAAAAGACGATGCCGGTGTATTGCAAGTTGGCGGTGACCAGGGTCTTGCCGAGACGGTAGGCGCGCGTCATCGCCATCTGTGCGAACATCGCGCTGATGCCGATGGCCAGCAGGAGAAGCAATCCTTTCGTGCCGTGGCTGCTCACCGAAAGCGCCCGCAGTCCTTCGCCGTCGATGAAGGTGCCGGCCAATCCTGCCAGCATGCCGGTAAGGGAGAAATAGAACACCACCCGGTACTCCGGCTCGCCGAGCAGTCCCAGCCTGCGCACCTGCAGATAGGCGATGGCCGAAATCAGTCCCGAGGCCAGTCCGGCCAGCGCGGCCTGCCACTGGTCGGCATGAAAGGCCGGTTGCAGCAGCATGGTGACGCCGGCGAAACTGCAGAGAATGGCAACGGTCAGCCCCGGCTCGAAGCGGGATTGCCCGCGCCACCAGCCGGCCGCAAACAGGATGGCCGCGATCCAGATCGGCGACATGTAATTGAGCGTCATGCCGGTTGCCAGCGGCAGCTTGCCGATCGACCAGAACCACAGCCACAGCGAAACGACGCCGATCAGGCCGCGCCATACATGGTGCCAGACCAGTGTCGTCCTGAAGCTGCCGCCGCGCATGACGATGAGGATGCCCAGAAAAACCGCGCCGACCAGGCCGCGATACATAACGATTTCGGAAACGGAATACATGTCCGATGCGATCTTGACGCAGACCCCCATGATGGAAAACATGAAGGTGGCGACCAGCATCCAGAGTGATTGCATAAAACGGAGGGGGAGACGAATGAGCCCGACAGCCGGCATCGGGGCGATTGAAAAGCTTTCGATGATACGCCGATTTGCAGAGGCGGGCAGGGGGCGCATACGGTGTCACGGTGTCGACCGAACGAGGGCCCTCAATGCCGCTGATGCCGCCAATGCCCGTCAATGGAAAACGGGCGGCGCCTCGCGGTGCCGCCCGTTTCCTGCCGACTGATGCTGTGAACAGGCCCTATACCGCGATGCGGCTGCGGTACCACTCGTGGAAATGCTGCATGCCGTCTTCCATCGGCGACTGGTAGGGTCCGACTTCATTGACGCCGCGCTCCAGCAGGATGCGGCGGCCGGCGTCCATGCGCATGCCGATCTCGTCATCCTCGATGCAGGTTTCCATGTAGGCGTCGCGCTCCGCCGCGATGAAATCGCGCTCGAACAGCACGATCTCTTCCGGATAGTAGAACTCGACGACATTGCGCGTCTTCTGCGGTCCGTTCGGCCAGACGGTGGACACCACCAGCACATGCGGATACCACTCGACCATGATGTTGGGATACAGCGTCAGCCAGATCGCGCCATAGGGCGGCGGTTCGCCGTTGCGGAACTGCAGCACCTGCTCCTGCCATTTCCTGTACTTCGGCGTGCCGAACTTGGACAGTGCATGATTGACCCCCACCGTCTGCACGCTGTAGTGCTCGCCGAACTCCCAGCGCAGGTCGTCGCAGGTGACGAAGCTGCCCAGCCCGGGATGGAAGGGCTCGACGTGATAATCCTCCAGATAGACCTCGATGAAGGTCTTCCAGTTGTAATCGCAGTCGTGCACTTCGACATGGTCGAGCATGTATCCGCTGAAATCGAGGTCTTTCGTCACGCCCAGCTTCGACATGATCTGCGCGACGTTGACACCGTTCTGCTCGAACAGCAATCCGTTCCAGTTCTGCAGCGGCGTGCGGGACAGGTTCATGCACGGCGTTTCGCCGAAATGCGGCGCGCCGATCAGTTCACCCTTGAGATCGTAAGTCCAGCGATGCAGCGGGCAGACGATGTTGCTCGCATTGCCGCGACCGTCGAACATCTTGGCCTGGCGATGGCGGCAGACGTTGGAAAGCAGTTCGATGCCATGCGCATTGCGCACCAGCATGCGGCCTTCGTTTTCCCAGGGCAGCGTGGCATAGTCGCCGACATTCGGCACCTGAAGTTCATGACCGGCGTAGCGCGGACCCTTATGAAAAAGTTGTTGAATTTCCTGCTGTAACAGCGCGTCGCCGAAATAGACGTTTACGGGAAGTTGCGCGTTGGATCGCGCGAGCTTGGCGACAGTAGCCAGATCGGACATCCCCACCCCCAAATTAATTTGCACCAACCTAAGAGAGAAAGAATCCGCAAAAACCAGGATCAAATAAGATGAAACGGAAATTTTGGACAGAACCGGGGATTATACCCCAGACAATTGCTTAGCAGACTGTCGCGGGTCCGTCGCGGGGAAGAGGGATAAAAAGGCGCTGCGCCATGTCGGATAGTGGTTGAGAGGTCCGGTAAGGGATTCCGGTCGCGGTAGCGGCGGAGCACCATGCAAAGAGACGCTCATCTTACTTCTTTTTGGCAGTGGTATTGCAAATTCTTCAATTGCGCTTGATTCTGCGCATAAAAAGTCCGAATAGCAGACAGCTTTTGCAGGTTTTGCGGTTTCTGCTTCTCAACTGCATGAGGCCCTTTGTTTTAAAATACCGGGCTACTTATCAAGATTGTCCACTATGTCAAAGAAAACAGTGCCTTCCGGCGAACCGGCGTCGTTCGAAGCGGCCATGGCGGAGCTGGAACAGCTCGTTGCCCAGATGGAAGCCGGGGAGCTGCCGCTGGAAGCGTCGGTCACGGCATACAAGCGCGGTTCGGAACTGGTCAAGTTCTGCTCCGGGCAGCTGGACAAGGTCGATCACCAGGTCAAGGTGCTGGAAGGCGAGATGCTCAAGCCGTTCGCTGTCGACGGCGAGAGCGAAGATGACGAGGACGACGAATGAACGTCGCCGGTCTCGCCTTTGCCGACTGGATGAAACACGTCCAGTCGACCATGGAAGATGCGCTGTCGTCCTTCCTTCCGGCAGCTGCCGAGGTGCCGGAGCGCCTGCACGAGGCGATGCGCTATGCGGTACTCGACGGCGGCAAGCGGGTGCGCCCGCTGCTGGTATTTGCGGCCGGCGACCTGTTCGACGCCGATGCCGATCTGCTGGCGCGTGCGGCGGCAGCGGTGGAAATGATCCATGCGTATTCGCTGGTCCATGACGACATGCCATGCATGGATGACGACGCCTTGCGGCGCGGAAAGCCGACCGTTCATGTCAGGTACGACGAGGCTACCGCCCTGCTGGTCGGCGATGCCCTGCAGTCGCAGGCCTTCATCATCCTGTCCGAAGGCGCTGGCGATGCCGCGCGCAGGCTGGCGATGTTCCGCCTGCTGGCGCGGGCGTCGGGCTCGGCCGGCATGTGCGGCGGCCAGGCGATCGATCTGGCCAGCATCGGCAAGGCCTTGTCGCTGGCTGAACTGGAGCGCATGCACCAGCTCAAGACCGGCGCCCTGCTGCATGCCTCGGTGCTGCTGGGCGCGCTGGCGGGCAAGTCGCTGACACCGGCCGAAAGCGCGGCGCTCGATACCTATGCCCGTGCAACCGGCCTGGCGTTCCAGGTGGTGGACGACGTTCTGGATGCGACCGCCGATTCGGCGACCCTGGGCAAGACCGCCGGCAAGGATGCGGCGGACAACAAACCGACCTATGTATCGATCCTCGGCCTGGAGGAATCGAAAGCGCTGGCGGAGACACTGCGGAATGATGCGCATCGTGCGCTCGTGCCGTTCGGAGAAAAGGCACGTCGGCTACGCGAAATCGCTGATCTGATCGTGCAACGGAAAGCCTAGTATGGACTTGTTGAAGAATATTGACGGACCCGCGGACCTGCGCAAACTCTCCCGGGGGCAGCTCAAGCCGCTCGCGGACCAGCTGCGCGCCTTCGTGCTGGATTCGGTCTCGAAGACCGGCGGACACCTGTCGTCCAACCTCGGCACGGTCGAGCTCACCATTGCGTTGCACTACGTCTTCAATACGCCGGAAGACCGCATCGTATGGGATGTCGGCCACCAGACCTATCCGCACAAGATCCTGACCGGCCGCCGCGACCGCATGCATACGCTGCGCCAGCAGAACGGCATTTCCGGCTTCCCGCGGCGCGACGAGAGCCAGTTCGATACCTTCGGCACCGCGCATTCCTCCACCTCGATCTCGGCGGCGCTCGGCATGGCCATGGCCGCCAAGACCAAGGGCGAGAACCGCCATGCGATCGCCGTCATCGGCGACGGCGCAATGACGGCCGGCATGGCCTTCGAGGCGCTCAACAATGCCGGCGTCTACAACGACATCAACCTGCTGGTCATCCTCAACGACAACGACATGTCGATCTCGCCGCCGGTCGGCGCGCTCAACCGCTATCTCGCCCGCCTGATGTCGGGCAAGTTCTATGCGGCGGCGAAGAATGTCGGCAAGACCGTGCTGCCGGCGCCGATGCTGGAACTAGCCAAGCGCCTGGAAGAGCATGCGAAGGGCATGGTGGTGCCGGCAACGATGTTCGAGGAATTCGGCTTCAATTACATCGGCCCGATCGACGGCCATGATCTCGATTCGCTGGTGCCGACGCTGCAAAACCTGAAAAACCTGAAAGGCCCGCAATTCCTGCACGTGGTCACCCGCAAGGGCCAGGGCTACAAGCTGGCCGAGGCCGATCCCGTGCTCTACCACGGCCCCGGCAAGTTCAATCCCGCCGAAGGCATCAAGCCTGCGGCGGCGAGCAAGGTTACCTACACCCAGGTTTTCGGCGACTGGCTGTGCGACATGGCGGCGCAGGATGAGCGTCTGATCGGCATTACGCCGGCGATGCGCGAAGGCTCCGGCATGGTGCAATTCGAGCAGCGCTTCCCGAACCGCTACTACGACGTCGGCATCGCCGAGCAGCATGCCGTGACTTTCGCCGCCGGACTCGCCTGCGAAAGCATGAAGCCGGTGGTGGCGATTTACTCCACCTTCCTGCAGCGCGCCTACGACCAGCTCATTCACGACGTCGCTCTGCAGAATCTGGACGTGACCTTTGCGCTCGACCGCTCCGGCCTGGTCGGCGCCGATGGCGCGACGCACGCCGGCAATTACGACATTCCGTATCTTCGCTGCATCCCCAACATGGTGATCATGGCAGCGTCGGATGAAAACGAATGCCGCCAGATGCTTTCCACCGCCTATCACTATCCGGGCCCGGCATCGGTGCGCTATCCGCGCGGTTCCGGTATCGGCGCCGCGCTCGACAAGCAGCTGACCACGCTGCCTCTCGGCAAGGGCGAGGTGCGGCGCGAAGGCAAGGGCATTGCCATTCTCGCCTTCGGCACCATGGTCGCACCCGGTCTGGCGGCTGCAGAGGAGCTTGATGCCACGCTGGCAAACATGCGCTTCGTCAAGCCGCTCGATGTGGAACTGGTCAAGCAGCTGGCGGCCACGCATGAGGCATTGGTCACGGTGGAAGAGGGCGCGCTCATGGGCGGCGCCGGTTCGGCCGTCGCCGAAGCGCTGGCCGAAGCCGGCATCGTCAAGCCCATCCTGCACCTGGGCCTGCCGGACAAGTTCATCGATCACGGCGATGCGGGGCAGCTGCTGGCGATGTGCGGGCTGGATGCGAAGGGGATTGCGGAGTCGATCCGCAATCGCTTCGGCAGCAAGGGCGAGCCGCGGCTGGTGGTGAACAACTGAGGGGTGGGACGGCGCAGCTAACTGTTTTTCATTGCTGACATTAGGACGCTTTGCAACTGAATGTACTAGCGATCCTTGACCGTGTCTGAAAATTTGGCTACGGCCAAAAGCGATTCAACTCAACCTCATCAAGTTTGGTCATGTTGCGCCGAAAAGAAGCTGTCGCTAGTTGTCCGCTTTTTCCACTGGCGCTCCCATACTCCTTCAAATAGATTTCGCGGAAGTCAGCGAGTAGCTGTTGAGGTAGGGTGATAGCCCTCATTGAGCGTGGCAAGACGTTCTTCGTGATAAGTAACATCTATGCGCTAACGGAAACCGTTAGCTCTGCTGCTTCCTTAAGAGTTTGTTGGTTCACTGTCGCTGCGAACGATTTGATTAGAGCTGTTTTCCAGTCAAGGATTTGATTCTTCAGTCTCATTTCCCTTGAATCGGGCGATAAGACTTTTACAGGCAGCAGGAGCAAATGAGCTGGCCCATTCTTCTGTACGGTTAAATTCAGGTTCAAGGCGCTTTAGCTCTTCAGGTGACCAAAGCGAATGCTGCTGTTTAAGAGGCAAGTGATTTGACTCAGATACGATTGCAACAAAAACATCAAAATCGGCGTCTCTATCAGCGATACCTCCTACTTGATTTTTAAGTGCAAGCACCTGAACAGCGCCTTCAAAAAAGGATTCTGCGCCATTTAACATTGCTTGCACCAGTTCAACCAAGCGATGACGCGCCATCGCTTCGGATTCGTTCATTGCTAGGCGATCATTCTTTTTAAACTGTGTAGCCGTTGGCTCTCCTCCTTTTTGCCCTAATAACTTACGCTGTAAATAAAGGGACCCAGAGAATTTTCTTTACGTAAGAGCGTGCTTCACCTTCGTTTTCCACAATAAGAACATCATGCTCCGCGAGAGCATGCTGCCATGAGTAATCATCATCATCTAACGCTCTTTGCAATTCGGTACGTAATCCTTGAGCAAATTCAGGACTGCTCGCAAAGTGTTTTTTCAGTATCGAGATTGCCTCGTCTTCTGAAAGTTCTGCACCTGCACTAAAGTAATTTCCTAAGACGTGATCTATGTATTCGTACATTTATTTCACTGCATAAATAGTAGTTGTTTGCCAGACTCCTGCTGCTGCATCGAAATCATAGACTGCAGTAGCGCGAGATAGATTGGTGTGAAACTGGAGTGGACCAACAACGCCAGGCACAGATGACACACGATCGAACCCGCGACCAATTACCTTGCCTGTGTCAACTCCCTCAATTGTGACTCGCTGCACCCCTGGTTTGCTTAGGGCTATCGCTCGATCAAGATAGTTTTTTCTAATCAGCAAGTCTGATTGAACAAGTAACGCATCGGAATTAAATGCTGTTGAAGATGGAGGTATTACAATTTGACCATTTTTGATAACTGACGAACCATCAGGCGCAATTCCAGTTGTTGCACGTTTAAACAATTGATGGTCAGTTACTGCTCCACCATGGCGTATAAGTGCATGCCCCTCCTGTCCAATACGTACAATTTCAGCTTCAACTGCGCTCTTTGCCCCACCCCTCAACAATACACTGCTTTCCTTGGCCCCAATACTCTTCATCGCCCCCATCACCGCGCCAGCACTAACCGCAATTCCTTTCGCGCCTAACTTGAGCGGACCGCCAATTAAGTCGTCCGGCGCAATAATCGGTTGCTGCAAGGCTTGCGCCTGCTGCCGTTCAGCCTTCCATTCACTGGAGCCGACCGCCGCTTGCCCATGCTTTCCGACTTCCTGTCCAGGTGCCTTCGCTGGTTGAACTGCCCCAATACCTGTATTGGTATTCAGATCAATCCGACTGGTCCCGATCACATCCACATGCAAGCCCCGTATCGTGATCTTCCCGTTCGCCTCCATCTCGATCCGGCTCGCCCCCACCTCCAGCACAATCTTCGTCGCCGCCTTCAGATGAATACACTCCGTCTGCGACTCCAGCTCCACCCGCTTCTTCACCTTCGTCACCTGGAAGCCGTTCGTCACCGTATTCGTCTGGTGCGGACCGTTCACCACCGTGGCCTGCGTATGCTGCACCGTGGTCACCATGTCCTTCTGCGAGTGGATGTTGATCAGCTCCTGGCCCTTCCTGTCATGGATCACCATCTCGCAGAAACCGCCTCCGCCAGGCGTCGAACGGCTCTTGAAGCCCATCACGTGCGCCGCGCCCGGCAATGCGTACGGCAGCGGCTGCGCACTGTTGTACAGCCTGCCGGTGCACAGCGGCCGGTCCGGGTCGCCTTCGAGATAGTCGATGACAACTTCCTGGCCGATGCGCGGGATCGCCACCGTCCCCCAGCCTGCGCCGGCCCAGGGCTGCGACACCCGGATCCAGCAGGAGCTGCGTTCATCGTGCCGCCCGTAGCGGTCCCAGGGAAACTGCACCTTGATGCGCCCGTGCGGGTCGGTGTGGATTTCCTGCCCCTTGGGCCCGACCACCGTGGCCGTCTGCGGGCCCGGCATGCGCGGCTTCTTGTGCCGGCGCTGCGGCCGGTACGGGATCTTGCGGCGGATGCAGCTGAAGCTGTTGGCATACACCGGCGCATTGCCGCGGTCGGCATGGTTGTTCCGGGCGTCGATGCTCACCGATACCACCAGGAAGTCGGCGTCGGTGTCATCGTGGCCGTCGAACCAGTGGTGCTCGGTGAGCTGGAAGGTCCGGCCCGGGCTCAGGCTGCGGCAGTCCGAGGCGCCGCCGAACAGCTTGGCCTGCCATTCCAGCACTTCCATGCGCTGCCTGGCTTCGCGCGCGCCTTCGCCGACGTTGCGGTACATGAAGGCGGGGTTGCCGTCGAACACTTCCAGTTGCGGCACGTCGCCCTGCCTGGCCAGCGTGGGCTGCTCGACATATTGTGGCGCCGACGGCGCCTTGAAGTCGAAGGTGTTGAGCGCCACGCGCGAGGACTGCAGGCTACGCTGGGCGCTGAGCTGGGTGATGCCGCCGCGCCGGTGGGTGCGGTGGCCGCCGTTGAACTCGACCTTCGCATGATGCTGGTGCGGCGGGCAGAAGGCGGCGTTGCAGGAGTCGTCGCT
>NZ_VFAH01000032.1 GCF_008929045.1 Noviherbaspirillum aerium
AGCAGGGGCAGGGCCATGGGGGTATAGAACCAGACGATGGGATCGGGATGCTGCTTGCCGAGGGCGCGCACCATCTTGCGCAGGTAGGGCAGCTGCTTGTCGTGGAAGCCGAATTCGCGCACCGGGGTGAACGGCTTGCAGACGGTGAGGTTGGGAAGCGGGTGGGAAACCTGGAGTTCCGGCTCGCCGTCGCGGTATTCGGGTTCTTCGACGAGGATGATGCGGTAATGGCGCGAGAGCCGGGAGAGCAGGTGCTGTGGGCGCTGGTAGACGAAGTTCCAGCGCAGATGGCAAAAGACGATGATCGAATCCATGTAACCTCGACGAAATAACGTTAGTAAGAAGCTAATCACTTTTCGAGGCGAGTGTTGCTACTTCGTTCCATTTTGAAGGCCTAGCCTTGATGAAGATGGAACAACCCGTAAAAACATGGACTTTTCGCTGCTTTATGTCAGCTTGCAGACAGACATCTTTTACCAGTCTTGCAAACAGTTTCCCTTCCAATGATGGAACTGATCATTCATTCTGTACGGAACCTTCCGCGGAAGCCGGCCGTTTTGACACGGGCGGATGATCGACTTCGCAATGGCCGGCGTCGGCGGCGGCCACGCAGGCTTCGAATGCATCGGCAATCTGCACCACATCGAATACATAAACCGTGTCGTCGACCTGAACTTCCTTGGTGCTGAGGCGAACAGTTGCCATGAAAACCTCTCTTTCAAAAATTAAAAAAAATCGCAAGGTGAAGTAAGAAATGCATCAGACCGGCCCCGATGCCTGCAGCGCGGCCGCGTCGAAGCGCTTGTTGCGCTTGTAGTATTCAATCGTCTGAATGACCTTGCTGCGTATGCCGGGTTCCGACGGCGAATGACCCGCGTCCGCAACGACATGCAGGACCGATCCCGGCCAGGCGCGATGAATGGCATAGGCGGCAGCCGGCGGCGCGATCACGTCATGTCCGCCCTGGATGATCATGACCGGCAGATGGGAAATGCGGCCGATGTCCCTGATCAGTTTCCCCGGTTCGAGAAACATGCTGTTCCTGAAGTAGAAGGCGTCGAGCCTGCCGGTGCCGTAGACCACCGGATCGTTCTTCACCGCTTCCTCCACCAGGTCCGGATCATGGCGCAGCAGCGAGCAGGATTCGGTGTACTTGAACCAGCGGCGGGCCGCGTCCATGCGGGCATCGGCATCCTTGCCGAACAGGCGTTTCTCGTAGGCAGTCAGGATGTCATGCTTTTCCGCCTGGGGAATCCAGCCGATGAAGTCGTCATGCGCCTTCGGGAAGAAGCGCCGCATGCCGCGCATGAACCAGTCGATCTCGTCCGGGCTGCCGAGAAAAATGCCGCGCAGGACAAAGCCGAGACAGGCATCGGGATAGGTCTGGCCATAGGCCAGCGACAGCGTGGTGCCCCAGGAGCCGCCGGTCACCAGCCACTTGTCGACGTCGAGCATCTTGCGCAGCGCCTCCATGTCCTCGACCAGCAGCTGCGTGGTATTGCGCTCGACTTCGCCAAGTGGCTTGGCGCGGAAGGCGCCGCGCTGATCGAAGAGGATGATGCGGTAGGCATCCGGATCGTACCAGCGGCGCTTGTCCGGCGAAGAGCCGCCGCCGGGGCCGCCGTGCACGTACACGACCGGGATGCCGTCGGGATTGCCGCACTCTTCCCAGTAGATTTCATGCAGGTCGTCCAGCCGCAGCAGGCCGCTGCGGCGCGGTTCGAGGGGAGGAAAAAAATCGAATTCGGGAGTAGCGTCCATGGTCGCGGCTGGTGAAAAGAGTGGTGTTGGATATGGGTGTTCGTCAATCCAGACCATCTCGGAGCATGAAGATTCAATTGATATCGTGAATGGATCGCGTTCTTTATGCCGGTCAACACGGCTCGCCGATCACTTAACCTTCGTCATCGCCCCGATTTCGACCCGGCCGAGCAGGGTGGAAAAAACAGTCGTAATATATCCAGGCCGCATTGGCAGCATCGATGACGGCTGCGCAGGCCGCGCAGGCCGGACATGCTGCTCCGCGCCCCTCCGGATTCGCCCGACAACAACAAGGAGTTGAGACATGGCAAAACTGAACGTCAACGGTACGTTAAGAGAGTTCGAGGCGGAGGAGGATACGCCGCTGCTCTGGGTGCTGCGGGAACAACTGGGATTGACCGGCACCAAGTACGGTTGCGGCGTCGCCCAGTGCGGCGCCTGCACCGTGCATATCGATGGCGAACCGACGCGCAGCTGCGTGCGTCCGGTCTCCACCGTCGCCGCCGAACAAAAGATCGTCACCATAGAAGGGCTGTCGAAAGACGGCTCGCATCCGGTGCAGAAGGCCTGGGCGGCGCTCGACGTGCCGCAATGCGGCTTCTGCCAGAGCGGCATGATCATGGCGGTCGCCGCGCTGCTCAAGGAAAAGCCCAATCCCACCGATGCCGACATCAACCAGTCGATCACCAACATCTGCCGCTGCGGCACCTATAACCGGGTGCGCGCGGCAATCAAGGTCGTCGCGCAGGGCGGCAACACCCGCAGCGCCGGCCTCGCCATCCAGCACGCAGACGGGAGCACGACATGAATCGCGCCGCTCCCGAAACCGGCGATATCGCCAGTCCGTCCCGCCGCCGCTTTCTCGGCACTTCGGCCGCCGCCTTCGGCGGGCTGATGGTGGGCTTCCATATTCCCTTTGCCGGCACGGCCGCCGCGCAGGGCGGCGTGCCGCCGGAAATCAATGCCTGGGTGGTGGTCAAGCCGGACGACACCGTGGTGGTACGTATCGCCCGATCCGAAATGGGGCAGGGATCGCTGACCGGGCTGGCGCAGCTGGTGGCGGAGGAACTGGACTGCAACTGGGCCAAGGTCACGACCGAATATCCGACGCCCGGACAAAACCTGGCCCGCAACCGCGCCTGGGGCAATTTCTCGACAGGCGGCAGCCGCGGCATCCGCGAGTCCCATGACTACGTCCGCAAGGGCGGCGCGGCGGCGCGCATGATGCTGGTGCAGGCGGCGGCCAACCAGTGGCAGGTGCCGGCGTCCGAATGCCGCGCTGCCAACAGCGTCATCACGCACGGCCCGTCGAACCGCACCACCACCTATGGCAAGGTGGCGGAAGCGGCGGCGAAGCTGACGCCGCCCGCCGACGTCGTGCTCAAGGATCCGAAGGACTGGAAGATCGCCGGCAAGCGGCTGGCGCGCCTCGACACGGTCGACAAGACCACCGGCGCGCAGATCTATGGAATGGACCTGAAACTGCCCGGCATGCTGAACGCGGCGATCAAGGATTGCCCGGTATTCGGCGGCAAGGTCAAGCGCTTCGATGCCGCCCAGATCCAGGGCAAGCCGGGCGTGAAGAAGGTGGTGCAGGTCGGCGACAGCGCGGTCGCCGTGGTGGCCGACACCTGGTGGCATGCCAAGACCGCGCTCGATGCGCTGACCATCGAATGGGATGAAGGCCCGAATGCGAAGGCTTCCAGCGCCGGCGTGGCGGAGATGCTGAAGGCCGGCCTCACCGCCAATGACGCGGTGGTCGGCAACCAGAACGGCGATGTGCGCACCGCGCTGGCTTCCGCCGCGCGCCGGATGGAAGCCGTCTACTCCTATCCGCACCAGAACCACGCCACCATGGAGACGATGAACGCCACGGCGAAATGGACGCCGGAGCGTTGCGAAGTCTGGACGCCCACCCAGAACGGCGAAGCCGCGCTCGCGGCAGC
This sequence comes from Noviherbaspirillum aerium, assembly GCF_008929045.1. Taxonomy (GTDB): domain Bacteria; phylum Pseudomonadota; class Gammaproteobacteria; order Burkholderiales; family Burkholderiaceae_D; genus Noviherbaspirillum; species Noviherbaspirillum aerium. Next base: position 3,708 of record NZ_VFAH01000032.1, read on the forward strand.
CTCGGAGGCCGCCGAACTGCCGGCCTCCAAGTGCGAGGTCTACAAGCTGCACCTCGGCGGCGGTTTCGGCCGGCGCGGCGCGGTGCATGACTGGGTGCGGCAGGCGGTGGCGATTGCCAGGGAAATGCCGGGCACGCCCGTCAAGCTGATCTGGTCGCGCGAAGAAGACATGACCCATGGCCGCTATCATCCGATCACCCAGTGCAAGCTGAGCGCCGGTCTCGACAAGGATGGCAATGTCACCGCGCTGCACATGCGTCTTTCCGGGCAGTCGATTCTTGCCGGCGTGTTCCCGCAAAACATCAAGGACGGCAAGGACCCGGTCGTGTTCCAGGGACTCAATCCGCCGGGGCCGGAAGCCTCCATCGGCTACAGCTTCCCCAACCTGCTGGTCGATCATGCGATGCGCAATCCGCCGGTGCCGCCGGGCTTCTGGCGCGGCGTCAACCTGAACCAGAACGCGATCTACCTGGAGTGCTTCCTCGACGAGATCGCGCATGAGACCAGACAGGACCCGCTGGCACTGCGCCGCAAGCTGATGGCCAATCATCCGAAGCACCTGGCGGTGCTGAACGCGGCGGCAGAGCGCGCCGGCTGGGACAAGCCCCTGAAGAAGGGCGTCTATCGCGGCATTGCGCAGACCATGGGCTTCGGCAGCTATGTGGCGGCCGTGGCGGAAGTGTCGGTCAGCGACGATGGCGTGCTCAAGATCCATCGCATCGTCGCCGCCACCGATCCCGGCCATGCCTTGAACCCGCAGCAGATCGAAGCGCAGGTGGAAGGCTCGTTCGTGTACGGCTTGTCGGCGGCGCTGTACGGCGAATGCACGCTCAAGGACGGCCGCATCGAGCAGGAGAACTTCAACACCTACCAGGTGATGAAGATGGATGAAATGCCTGCGGTGGAAACGGTGATTGTGCCCTCGGGCGGTTTCTGGGGCGGGGTGGGCGAGCCCACCATCGCGGTGGCGGCGCCGGCGGTGCTCAATGCGGTGTTCGCGGCCACCGGCAAGCGTATCCGCGACCTGCCGCTGAAGAACCACAGCCTGAAGCGGACGTGAGTCCGTGACGGGCCGGGCTGGCAGCATGCGGCTGAGCATTCAGATGCGGCCGGGCTTCATGGTATCGGCGGCATCGTTAGCAACGATGGCAGCGGTGGCAGCGGTGACAGCGTTGGCAATGATGTCGGCGCAGGCTGCCGCTGCCTCGCCGGCGGTCCGCGTCGACGGCGATGAAATCCGCGAGCCGCTGGAAGGCAGGCGCGGCGACGCGGCACGCGGGCGCGCCATCGTCGCCAACCGGCAGGTCGGCCTGTGCCTGCTGTGCCATGCCGGGCCGATTCCGGAGGAGTGGTTCCAGGGCAACCTGGCGCCGGACTTGTCGGGGGCCGGTTCGCGCTGGAGCGAAGGGCAGTTGCGCCTGCGCATTGCCGATGCCGGCCGGTTGAACCCGGCGACCATCATGCCCTCCTACTATCGTACGGAAGGACTGGTGCGCGTCAGTCCCGCCCTGCAGGGCAAGCCGATACTGGATGCGCAGCAGATCGAGGATGTGGTGGCTTACCTGAGCACCCTGCGCACCCTGCGCAATGAAACGAAAGACGCCGATGGACCGCATGTCAATGATAAAAAGGCGAAGTGATGGCTGAATCCGAGGATGCCGCCTGCCGGCATGATGCGTCGCGCCGCCGCGTGCTGGCCGCGGGCGCCGGCATGATGCTGTGGCTGACGCTGAAACCGGCAGCTGCGGCACCGGCCGAGATGGAAGCCGCGATCCGTTCCTTTACCGGCGGCGCGAAAATCCAGCCAGGCAAGGTCAGGCTCGATGTGGCGACGCTGGTCGACAACGGCAATGCCGTGCCGGTCGCCGTCAGCGTCGATAGTCCGATGACGGCCGCGGAGCATGTGGCGGCCATCGCCATCTTCAACGAGCGCAATCCGCTGCCGGACGTGGCGCGCTTCACCCTCGGACCGCGCGCCGGCAGGGCCGCCGTGTCGACCCGGATGCGCCTGGCGACATCGCAGAAGCTGATGGCGGTGGCCAGGCTCAGCGACGGCAGCTACTGGTCGCATACGGTCGACGTGGTGGTCACGCTGGCCGCCTGCATCGAAGGAGACAGCTGAGATGGCGCGCGCACTGATCAAGGTTCCGCCCAACGCCAGGCGCGGCGAAGTCATCGAGATACGCACGCTGATCAGCCATCCGATGGAAACCGGATATCGTCCCGGCGCCGACGGCCAGGTGCTGCCGCGCAACATCATCCGGCGGTTTTCCTGCCGCTACAACGGCGAAGTCGTGTTCAGCGCCGAACTGCATCCCGCGATTGCCGCCAATCCCAACATCGTGTTCCATACCGTCGCCACCGAAAGCGGCACGCTCAGCTTCACCTGGGAAGGCGATCAGGGGTTCAGCCAGACCGAATCGGTCGCCATTACGGTCACCGGCTAATATGCGGAGCGCTGCGCTGATGCTGATCGGATTCGCCTGGCTTGCCGCGGCGAATGCACAGCAGGCCGCCGATGCGCGCCTGCCCGGCTCGGCCTTCATGAGCCGGTCCACGCAGGAGATGCAAAGCGACGACAGCCAGAATCCCGCCATGCTGTGGGTGCAGGAAGGCGAGGCGCTGTGGAATCGCAATGCCGGCCGCAGCGAGCGTTCCTGCGCAAGCTGCCACGGCGAGGCGAAGACAGGCATGCGCGGCGCGGCGGCGCGCTATCCGGCGCTCGATAAGCAGACCCGGCTGCCGCTCAATCTCGGCCAGCGCATCAACCAGTGCCGCCAGCAGCGGCAGCAGGCCGAACCCTTCGCCGCCGAGAGCGAGTCCTTGCTGAGTCTGGAAGCGTATGTGGCGCTGCAGTCGCGCGGCATGCCGATTGCGCCGCCGCAGGATGCCGCATTGCGGCCGCATGTCGAGCACGGCGCGCAGCGCTGGCGGCAGCGCATCGGCCAGCTCAATCTGTCGTGCGCCCAGTGCCATGACGACAACTGGGGCAAGCGCCTGGGCAGCAGCCCGATACCGCAGGCGCATCCCGGCGGCTATCCGATCTACCGGCTGGAGTGGCAGGCCATGGGATCGCTGCAGCGGCGGCTGCGCAATTGCATGAACGGCGTCAGGGCGCAGCCCCATGCCTTCGGTTCGCGGGAACTGGTGGAACTGGAACTGTATCTCGCCGAGCGGGCCAGGGGCATGCCGATGGAAGCGCCGGGCGTGCGTCCATGAGCAGGCCCTTGAAAAAGGAGAGGCGGATCATGCCCTTGTCGAGAATGTTGCGATTGCTTGTTGCATCAGGCTGCGTGGCTGCCAGTGCCATGGCACTTCCCGCCATGGCGGCAGACCAGGACATGGCCGGGCGCCGCCTGTATGCAAACTGCGCCGCCTGTCACGGCACCGACGGCAGGCCCGCCGGCAATGGCGCTCTGCCGCCGCTGGCGGGTCAGCCGAAGCAGCGGCTGATCGCCAGCATGCAGGCATTCAAGGCCGGCGAACGATCGCCCACGATCATGCACCAGATCGCCAGGGCCTACAGCGACGAACAGATCGCGCTCATCGCCGGCTTCCTTGAGTCGCAGAAGATGCAGAAGACGCAAACGTCCCAGGCAACCCGGAAGGCAAAGACGACACCGGAGGCCCGATGAAAAGGAGGCAGTTCATCAAGACGGCCGGCACGCTGGGCGCGGGAACCGCGCTTGTTCCCGCCGCCGTGTTCGCTGCCGCAGCGGCCCGGCCCAGGGTGGTCGTCATCGGCGCCGGCTATGGCGGCGCGACGGCGGCCCGCTACCTGCGGCTGTGGAGCAACGGCGGCATCGACGTCAGCCTGGTCGAGCCGAACCCCTCGTTCATTTCCTGCCCGTTGTCCAATCTCGTGCTGGGCGGCTCGAAGCAGCTGAGCGATCTCACGATCGGCTATGACGCCCTGACGCGGCGCCACGGCATACGGCTGGTGCGCGACTGCGCGCAGGCCATCGATCCGGGCAAGCGCATCGTCAGGCTGGCAGGCGGCAGGGAGCTCGCCTATGACCGGCTGGTGCTGTCGCCCGGCGTGGATTTCCTGTACGACAGCCTGCCAGGCCTGCAGCAAGCCGGCGCCCGGGAGTCGGTGCTGCATGCATGGAAGGCGGGGGAGCAGACGGCGGCGCTGCGCCGCCAGCTCGAAGCGATGGAAGACGGTGGCAGCTTCGTGATGTCGATCCCGCCGGCGCCTTACCGCTGTCCGCCGGGGCCGTATGAGCGCGCCTGCCAGGTTGCCCATTATTTCAGCCGGACCAAGCCGAAGTCGAAGATCATTGTTCTCGACGGCAACGAGGATGTGGTGTCCAAGGGCGCGCTGTTCAAGCGCATCTGGGCGGAACGCTACCAGGACATGATCGATTACCGGCCCAGTTTCCGCGCCGCGGACGTCGATGCGAAGACCCGTACCGTCGTCTCGGAACTCGGCGACGAAGTGCGGGGCGCGGTGCTGAACGTGATTCCGCCGCAGTCGGCGGCCGCCATTGCGGTGCAGGCCGGACTGGCCAATTCCAACAAGCGCTGGTGCGCGGTCGATTTCCTGAGCTTCGAGTCGACGCAGGAGAAGAACATCCATGTGCTCGGCGATGCCATCCAGGTCGCGCCGCTGATGCCGAAGTCGGCGCACATGGCGAACCAGCATGCAAAGATTTGCGCCGCGGCGATCATCGACATGTTCGCCGGGCGCGCGCCGGATGCAAGCCCGATGCTCACCAACACCTGCTACAGCTATGTCTCCGACAAGGATGTCATTCACGTGACTTCCGTGCATGCCTACGATGCCGGCAGGAAGACGCTGGTTGCGGTGCCGGGCGCGGGCGGCGTGTCGTCGGCGGCGAGCGAACTGGAAGGCGCCTATGCCGCCGTCTGGGCACGCAACATCTGGGCCGACAGCTTGCTGTAGCGCCGGGGAGCGGCGCCTATTGCATGTGCCCTCAGGCCCTCAGGTTATCGCATGCCGGCGCTGGTTTTCTCCCGTCCGATGCGCTGCCGTGCGCAGGCTTCAGGAATCGGGCAGCGGATTCAAGTGCGCCGTTGCGCATAATGGCTGTGCTGGCGGAAATAGTCGAGCGTGCTGTTCCATGCCTTGTCGGCAGCGGTTTTCAATTGCTCGCCGCCTTTCCCGGTCGGAAAAGAGTCGATGAATTGCTTGTAATCGGAGACGAATGTCTTCGGGTCTGCGCCGGGCATTCCCAGGCCGAGCCCGAGCTTCCGGTCAAGCTGATTACCGACCCAGAGCGCCTCGTGCATGGAATGGCCGCCGTCATAGTTGATGAACATCATGGTTCCCAGCATGGCATCCTTGGCATCGATATCGATACCGCGTTTTTTGAACGCATCCACCATGTGCATGATGATGTTGGTGGTGCCGGAGATGCCGCTCGCATATGCGATGCCATGCTGGAGCGCCTGCTTCACTTCCGGAGTCGCATTGCTTAGGTCGGGCCTGTTCCGGTCTGCGGGATGCATGACGGCTTCCATCCATCTTCCCTTGACGATGGCGGGTTGATGGTGCATGGTGATGTCCGCCTTTCGGATCATGCGGTTGGGATTGGCGGCGGTTTCGGTAATACGGGCGGCCGCCCTGTTCACCACGCCCCCGTACATGCGGTTTGCGCCGCTCATCCATTCAACCGCGTAGCCATTGCGATTTTGCATGCAGACGGAAAGCTTGATTGCCGCGTAGGGAATGGCGATGCAGTCGATCCCGGTGTGCATCGGCGCCTGCAGGAATGCTTTCAGGGCGATGAGGGCTTCCCTGGGCGTCGGCGCGTTAATGAAACGTTCCAGCGCAGGCGACTGCGCCTGCCAGGCCCGTCGTTCCTGCCTCAGCATATTCTGCATGTCCAGCGCCGTTGCTTCCTGCGATGCCAGCGGCTGAGTATTCAGAACGCTCGCCAGTGTCGTACCCATCTTGCCCATGCAGGTCTTGACGTTTGCCGGCGGATTATGGACCAGTTCGGCCATCAATACCGATTCCATCGCGCGTCCATATATATTGTCGTGAAGCCGGGTCTGGTATGCCCCGGCCCTGGTCGGATCGGGAATGTCGGCTCGCAGGTTTCTTGCCAGCGCACTCAGATCGCGCAGCCCGGATTTCTGGAAATCCTTCTCCGCATGAGCGAGGAAATCCCTGGTTTCCTGAAAGGTCAGCCTATGCCGCAGGACACGGTCCTTTATCGACTCCGCGACCATGTTCAAACGCTCTCTCTGCTCCGGCGTCGCTGTCGATCGCGCCTGCCGTATCTCGGAGGCGAGGTGCGTCATGCATTCCATCGGCATCCGTCCCGCTTCACGGGCGGCCGCGGAAGCGCCCAGCTTTTTGCTGGCTTCGGCATGCACGGCTTCGCTCACTTCCTTCGTCATGTCGGCCAGTGCTTTCACGGTCATTCTGAAAAACGGGCGCTCCAGCCGTGCGATCGCCTGTCGAATATGCGCCTCTGCCGGCGTACCCTGCAGCCGATACTCGCTTATCGTATTGTTCAGCATGCGCGCCACGGCCTGTTTTCCCTGCTTTTCTGCCTGCATTCTTTGACCAGGCGACATCTGCTGGCCCAGGTCGAGCCCCAAATTGATTTCCGTCTTGTTGTTAACTATGTTGATATTTTTTAATCCGGAGTAGGAATTGCCGGCGGCGGCTCCCAGGACAATGGCATCTCCCGCCTGATCAATATTGGATTTCGTGTTCCACCTGACCATGTCCAGAATGGTGGTCTTTTCGTTTACCTTTTGCGTCAGGACCGGCTGTCCGCCTACCCATTGATTGCGCTGCGCCGCAGGCCGCACCGCTGCCGTCTGCCATCGGGGTGTTGCTGGCATGTGCAAAGATTGCGGTGATGGACGATTTGTATTAGTCATCGGGAACGTGCCTGTCGGCCAATCCTGCAAAGTCCTTTGAAGGCGCCTCCCCTGCCGGAGAAGGTGAGGCAAGGTAGCAGGGCTTGACACCGACGAGGCTGGCCGCCAGTAGCTCGCGGGGCGTGCGGAAATCTGCTGGCTCGCCAGGAACGGCTGCGACCACGTCACGGCATGCTCCAATGCGGCAATCCCGAGTTGGCGCAGCGTCGGCAGTCCTGCCGGCCCATTCTGCCGCCAAGGCTGGCCGGGATGCGCGACATGCTGCTGAGTCGCCGAGGTCAGCCAGTCCTGCACCGCAGCGCGCGCCGTTGCGGCGAGCCCGGATTGGGACCGCGCATTCAGCATCCATTGAAGCGGGTTATGCGGCATCGGAGGAAGAGAATTGGCATGCGCAAAACGGACTGCAGCCGGTGCCCCGTTCGGACCAGCAATCGGTCCGCCAGGTCGCATTGCCATGAAATGCATGGGTGCCGGCATCGACAGAGCTGGATGGTGGCCTCTCCATGGGCCAGGCAGTGGCAGCTGCGAAATTCGCTGTGCTGTTTGGAGAAGGGATACACCAGTCCGAAGCATCGGATGAATATCCGCGATGCCTGACCATTGCTGCGTTCGTAAATTTACCATCCCATGCTCCGCACACGCTTATCTGCCAATCGGCTCATTCCATTTCATCGCTCGGCATCATTTACTGAATACCCATGCCAGGAAGCCGTACCTTTATGCCCATCACGTGAGTGTCATGAGACCGGGAATAGTTCGCTACGACTTGCCGTTCCTTGCCATGACGGGAACTGTCACCGTCGATTCTGAGAATTTTGCGGAACCGTTTCGCGCCCCCTATCACTCACCTTTATCCCGGACCGGAACATACGGCTTGCATTGGAAGGCAGAACTTCAGTGAATGATCGATTCAGACTGCTGATCGAGGGCTTTTGCGCACTTTGCGGCCTTCCCGACGCAAGCCGCGTCATGGAAGGCGGCGCCGTTGTTGTCAATGACGTCGTATTTTCATTGATTCATAACGACGCGATTCATCCGGACATGGTGTTCATCTATTGTGATTTCGGCGATGTTCCCATCGGGCGGGAGGCAGAGGCATACCGAGCGCTGCTGGAAGCGAATCTCTATCTATACACGGGTATCGGTCCGGCTTTCACGGTATCGAATGAAACCGGACGCGTCTTGCTGGCACATCACTACTTTATGCATGACGGCCAGAACATGCCGAGCGAATTACGCGAAGTGCTGGTGGATTTGTCGACTAAAGCCCTCGCATGGCGGGCGGACCATTTCCTGATAAAAGATGGTCCCGGCAAAAGAACTCCGGCACGTGCGCGGGTACCTTACAGATAGCTCTCGCGCCGCGCGACGATCCCGGAACGCAACAACGATGAAGCACTACGGCGGCGGCACGCCAAAAATCAGCGCAGAAAAAGTAACGCCCCATCCGTGATCCCGGTCCGCCGGAGGCATGTGCCTGCCGGCTGTCGACCTGATCCGCTCGATAGGGCGTTGCGCCTGCCGCCATGCATATCGGTTGCATGTGCAGCAGATGACGGCATCATACCGGTGCCTGATGACCGTTAGATGACGTACGTCAACATTTTTGAGAATTTCTACATCTCCATCAAGTAGTCGATAAAGTCATTCTGTTCCATGCGTCGTCGCGGCTGCCATTTCGAAGGCCCGGTCGGCCGATACCACGCCGTGATAGAACAGGTTCAGTATGACCGCCGTCAGCGTGCCAAGCACGATGCCGCTGTCGGTGACGGCATGCGCCCACGCCGGGAGGTGCTGGAAGAAGGACGGCGACAGAGTGGGAATCAGTCCCATGCCGACCGATACCGCGATCACGAACAAGGCATGCCGGTTCTTCTCGAAGTCGATCGTGCCGAGAATGCGGATGCCGGCGGCGGCTACCATGCCGAACATGACGATGCCCGCGCCGCCGAGCACGAACTGCGGCACCGAGGCCACCACATGCGCGATTTTCGGAAACAGCGCAAGCGCGATCAGGATCACGCCGCCGGCGACAGCGACATAGCGCGAGCGCACGCCGGTAATGTTGACCAGGCCGACGTTCTGCGAGAACGAGGTATAGGGAAAGACATTGAACACGCCGCCGATCACCGTGCCCAGGCCGTCGGCGCGCAAGCCGGCGGTCAGGCTTTGCGGCGTGATCTTCTTGCCGGTGATGTTGGCCAGCGCGAGGAACATGCCGGTCGATTCCACCAGCGTGATCAGCATCACGATGCACATGGTCGCGATCGCGCCGAGGTGAAAGGTCGGCATGCCGAAATGGAAGGGGGTGGTTACGGCGAACCAGCTGGCTTCTTCAAGGCCCTCGAAATGCATCTTGCCGAGCGCCAGCGACACCAGCGCGCCGACCACGATGCCCAGCAGCACGGCGATGTTGGCGATCAGGCCCTTGCCGAAGCGGCTCAGGCACAGCACCACCAGCAGCACCAGCGCGGCGATCGCCAATGCGGCCGGGTCGGCGTACGAAGGGTTGGGCGCCTGCATCTTGACGCCATCGACCATCGTGCTGACGAAAGGCTGGCCGTTGGCCGCCCAGTTGATTGCCACGCCCATCAGCGATACGCCGATCAGCAGGATGACGGTGCCGGTGACCAGCGGCGGAAACACGCCGAGCAGCCGGCCCATCAATGGCGCCACCAGGATGCCGAACAGCCCGGCCGCGATGGTCGCCCCGAAGATGGCCGGCAAGCCCATCGACGGATCGGTGCCGATGGCGATCATCGGTCCTACCGAGGCAAAGGTCACGCCCATCATCACCGGCATGCGGATGCCGAAGTGGCGGCTGCCCAGGGCCTGGATCAGGGTGGCAATGCCTGCCGCCAGCAGGTCGGCATTGATGAGGAAGGCGATATCCGCCTTCGACAGGCCGAGCGCGCCGCCCACGATGAGCGGCACCGCGACGGTGCCGGCATACATCACCAGTACATGCTGGAAGCCGAGCGTGCCCAGCTTGAACAAGGGGAATTTCTGCTCGACGAGGTCGGACTGGCCGGCCTGGCCGGTCTGGTCATGATGGGTCGGGGATGGTGCTGACATGCTTGTCTCCTCCAATGCGCGGATAAGCTTGGGTCCGGCATTGCTGCTTGTTGATCGGTGCCCCAGGGCCTGTTCTCGCTTCGCACTCTCGAACGAAGTGTGAACAGGCCTTGAAGGCCGGGGTAAATGATTGTTTGCAGATTTTTGGAGGATGGTAGCCCGCGGCCGGCATGGCGATTTAGTCAACTGCCAATACCGGTTATAAGAATGGCTTGATAGTGAACGGCTGAATTGATGCGCCGCCGACCCTGCGTGGACCGGTCCTGTACCGGCACGGCCGCATGAACAGCGGCATGCGGCGGAATCGATATCCGGCAAAGCAGGCTATCCTAAGGTTTTTCAGCATTGACGGGAGCCGGCATGACTCGCAACATCCTTGACGAAGCGCATATCCATCCGGCCATCCGCGCCGCTATTTCCGGCAACCATGCCGACATCATCGGTGAAGTCAAATCCGCCGTGGCGCTGCACGATATCGTGGTGGTCGGCATGGCGCAGAATCCGTTTCCGCGCAAGGCGCGCGCCTTGCTGAAAAGCGCCGGCCTGCAGCATGTCTACCTGGAATATGGAAGTTACCTGAGCGGCTGGCGCCGCCGCAACGCACTCAAGATGTGGACCGGCTGGCCGACCTTTCCGATGGTATTCGTCAAAGGCGTGCTGATCGGCGGCGCAAGCGAGCTGCAGAGGCTGATCGAAAGCGGGCAGTTGCCGGCGCTGCTCAATACTGCCCGGCAAGCCTGAAGCCCGGATCCGGGCCTCCTTCAGCCGACAGTTTGCCTGGCCGGCCGCACCGGGCGTGCGGGCTGCGGCCTGTGCACTGGGAGCGGAGCCGCGGTTGCCGCGCCGGCTTCCAGTGCGATCAGCCTCTGCTCCCGCAGCGGCTTGGGCAAGGCCGCCAGCTCCCTCGCCGCGGCAAAGAATGCCGGCATGTCCGGCTGCTGCGCCATCAGGGCGCGAAAGCCCGGCGCCAGGCTATGGTAGGCGGCGATGGACGCCAGGTGCGCATTGGTCAGGCGCTGATTGAACCAGTTGTCATAGCCGGTATAGCCGCCCCAGCCAACCTTGAGCATGCCGAATTCATTCTTCAGTTCACTGAAGATTCTCGCCTTGCCGCTGCGCATGCTTGCCGCGCTTTCGCCGCTGGCATACAAGGCGTCGAGGCGGCTCCGGTAGCGCATGAGAAGATCGAGGTAATCCTTCTTTCGGGCCTGGTACGCGAAATAAGTCTTGCGCATGGTTTCGCTACCGTGCCGGGACAGCCAGCGCGCCACGCCTTCGGTCTCCACCGCGACGGCGAACGATTCATTGAACTGGGTATCGCCCTTTGCATACACCGCCTGGTGCGCGAGCTCATGGAAGATCAGGCGCGCCAGGTTGATTTCCGGATAATGGATGAAGCTCGACAGCACGGGATCGCCGAACCAGCCCAGCGTCGAATAGGCCGGCACTTCGGATACATGCACGTCATATCCCTCGTCCTGCAGGATCTTGGCGTAAGCGATGGCGTCATCCTTGTTGAAATAGCCGCGGTAGTTGACGCAGCCCGCCACCGGGAAGCACCACTCCACCGGCTGCAGGGAAAACTCCGTCGTCGCGAACACATTCCATGCGACGGCGGGCCGGCCGATATCGACATAATCCCGATAGCTGCCGTTATCCGGCAGGCCGAGTTCCCGCACGGCGAATTCGCGGATCTGCGTGACTTTCAGCAGTTTATGTTTCAGTTCTTCGGGGGTGTTCGGGTCGTGCAGCAGCGCATCGATCGGCCTTGCTGCCGCAATCAGCTTCAGATGTCCGGCGGCCGCCTGGAAATAGAAGGGCAGGGAACGCAGCACCGGCAGCAGCGTCAGCGCCAATGCCAGGACGATTGCCCATTTCGCCGGCCGGCTGATTTTCCCGGCAAAAGAGGAGAATGGAAAACGAAGGAGGGATGCCCGGGTCGCGTTGTCCGGGTCGTTCTCGCGCTGGAATGAACGCTTCATGTCTCGTCGTGGCTCTGCTTGCGGCGGTTTCCGCGTCTGTGTGCTGCCGCGCGGTTCAAGGTCGAAGGGGGCAAGCGATAGACCCCGGCGCCGGACAATTAGTTTTTAAGTGAAATCACGTACCGCAGGTCGGCCGCACCCCCTTGCGTCAGATGCGGTTTTGCAAACTCGGGCTATCATTGTCACCTGCTTGCAAAATCCGCAATGAATCATGCATGCGTGCGCGCAAGGCATGCAGCCGATGCAAGCATGGCAACCGACACCAATAAGAATGAAAGGCGAACTGATGAACCGTAGGAATCAATCCGGGCTGCAAGGCGTGCGTCTTGCAGGCAACCTGACGCTTATCCTGTCCCTTGCCGCCGGATTTGCCGGATGCGCGGCGCGCGTTCCTCTCTATACGCCGGTTCCGCCGGCGCGGCCCGCAATTACGCCAGCGCCGGTTCCGGTGCCGCCGCCCCAGGTGCAGAAAGAAGAACCGGTAACCTATTCGGTTGATCTCGGCGCGCCGCGCGATGACGGCATCAGGCCGCTGCCCGATGCGCCGGTCGTGTCTCAGCAGGACATCGACCGCCTGCGGGGCTGGGTCGCCGACCATAACCGCCTGTATGACGTGGCCGGCAAGCTGATGATACGCAACGTCGAACTCTGCCCCAACAACGCCCGCCGCATTCTCGGCTTTACCGCCAAGAACAGATTTTCCTATACCAGCCAGTTCGCCGATACCGCGGCGGCCGCGCTCGGACTCGATGATCGGCTGCAGGTAATCCAGGTGTTGCCGGGCAGCGGCGCGCAGAGCGCGGGACTTCAGCGCGGCGATATCCTGCTCGAATTCAACGGCCAGCCGGTGCCTTCCGGCCCGCAGGCCGAGCGCGAGGCATCGGTGCTGATCATTTCGGAAACGCGCGGCAAGCAGCAGGTCAGGCTGGGCGTGGACCGCCAGGGCCAGGCGGCGGCGCTGGACGTGCCGCTGACCGAGGCTTGCGCGTTCGGCATCGAACTCGGCGATTCGGAAGAGATCGGCAGCTACGCGGACGGTTACCGGGTGATGGTGACCCGCGGCATGCTGGCTTTCGTCAGCTCGGAAACCGAACTGGCGTATGTGATGGCCGGCGAATTCGCGCGCAATCTGCTGGCCGCAGGCGACCGCAATGCCGCCGCCTCGCTGATCGACCAGTACCGTTTCCTGAAAACCGGCACGGCGGCCAGTGCCGCCCCGATCCAGATCAAGCCCTATGCCGCCGCCGTGGACGTACAGGCCGACCGCCTGGCGCTGTACATGCTGGCACGCAGCGGCTACGACATCCGGGCTTATGGTCCTTTCTGGGAGCGCATGGCACAGGCTGCTTCCGCCGTGCCCGCCGCCCAGTTGCCGGTCAATAGCTACGCGGTGTTGCATCCCGGGTTCCGGGAGCGCCTGCAGGCGATTCCGCGGATGGTTTCCACCATCGAGCAGAAGCGGGCGAGGAACGAGCCGCTGCTGCCGTAAAGGCTCAAGGAGCGGTCTACGCCGCTTCGCGGTGATCGTCCGCCTTGCCTTGCTCGTTGCTGGAATTCTTGAGCATCGGCGTGCTCGGCAGGTTGCGCAGCCACCAGAACAGCACGGCCATCATGAACGGGCCGATGAACAGGCCAAGCACGCCGAGCGTGGAGACGCCGCCGAGGAGGCCGAACAGCACCGCGAGGAAGGGCAGTTCCACCCGGCTGCCGATCAGTTTCGGCCGTACGAACTTGTCCACCAGGAACAGCTCGAACGCACCCCAGCAGAACAGGCCGAGCGCCGCCGTCGCCTGCCCCTTGCCGAGCAGAAGCAGCGACACCAGCGTGAACGACAGCGGCGCGCCGCCGGGAATCAGGGCCATGTATCCGGTGATCACGCCCAGCAGCGCCGGGAAAGGCGCGCCGGCGATGTAATAGGCCACGCCGAGCACCACGCCTTCGAGCAGCGCAACCGAACACAAGCCGAGCGCCGTGCCGCGCACCGAAAGCGGAAACAGCCGTGCCAGCGCCGGATAGTGGGCTGGCAGCAGGCGCATGCCGGCGCTGTCGACATAGTGGCGCACCGCATTGCCATGCAGGTAAAGGATGAACAATGTCAGCAGCGCCAGGAACATGTAGAGCGCATTGGCCAGCAGGGTGGAACCGACGGCACTGGCCGCAGCCGACAATTGCGGCACCATGCCGCCCACGGTGGAGCGGATCAGCGCCTCCAGGCTGCCCGGCGTTTCCAGGTGCTTGCCCCACCATTCGACCGCATGGGTGCCGATCACCGGCAACTGCGATATCCATCCGGGTACCGGAATGCCGGCGGTATTTTGTCTTCCGATGAAGCGTTCGACCGCGGCCAGTTCGCCGCTCAAGGCGTTGAGAACGAACAGCGAGGGACCGGCGAACAGCAGGATGAGGCCTCCGAGCAACGCGGTGGCGCTGGCGGCCCGAGTCCAGCCGCGCCGCAGCAAGGCCTCGTGCAAAGGCCAGGTAATCACTGCAAGCAAGCCCGCCCATGCCAGCGAGGCAAGGAAGTGTTTCAGCATCAGGGCAAGCGCGACGATAAAGAGCAGCGGAAGGATCAGCGGAAGATAAGACATACTGCGGGGATCGGGTTATCAGGATCGGGTAACAGAGTTTGTCAGGGTAGCAGGTATTGGCCCCGGGCGGCACGGGGCGCGTGCAAAAAGAGGCGGATTGCTTGACAGTTCGTCATGGCTTGCGCGGTGCGGCGGGGCGGATATTGAAAAAATCGCATGCCGGAATGACATCGCGGTCTGCCTGCTGCCCGCTGCTCTTGCCTTGCTGCCCGTCAGCATGGTGCCGTCATGTTCCTTTCAAATAAACGGCAGCGAAGGCTGGCCCGCCTTTTTCCTGGCCTTCGGGCTGGGCCTGGCGATCAGGCGCTCCGCCGGATACTGCCGGAAGAAGGACTCCGCTTCCTCCACGGGGCAATGCAGCCATTCATCGTAAAGGGAAGCATCGATCAGCACCGGCATGCGCTTTTCATCCCCCGGGCGGCCGAAACGATGCATCAGCGGATGCTCGTCGGCATTGATGGTGAACATGGACATGGACAGCAGCGGTCCGGCCTCATCCGTCGCCGGCCTGAATTCCCAGAGCCCTGCCATCGCCATCGGGCTGCCGTCCGCATGCGCCACCTCGTAGCGCATCTTGCGCGCGCCATGCTCATAGGAAGCTTCGAAGAAGGATTCCGCCGGAATGAGGCAGAAGCGGCCTCGCTTGAAGGCATTGCGAAACACCGGCTTGCTTTCGGGCGCTTCGCTGCGCACGCTGAAAGTCTGGCTCGTGATTTTCATTTCGGCCCAATGGGGAACAATACCGAACATCGCCTGGGAGCAAGCCCTGTCGCCGAGCGCGGCGCCGGGTTGCGGCACGCGGATCATCGGCGCCATGTCGCCGGGCGCGACTTCGTTGCCGACGCTGAAATCGGAAGGGGAGACGCTGAAATACCGTTGCAGCTGAGATGCAGCGGCCGGAATGTAAATGGAGGACATGCTTGCTATTTTAGCTTCAAGGCCCGGGCTGAACGCGAAATGCTGTTTCAGGCCTCCAATTGCATGAAGCCGGGCAATACTTGACGTTTCTCAACCGGATGGACGAATTGCCGACACTCATTTACTTCCGTCAATCAAACGCTTGATTCCGCTTGGGTGCGCGCCAGCAAGGGCGGATACTGGAGATGGACGGTTTCCGTCTGCCCACAGGAGGTAAGTGAACGTGAGATCGAATAAAGACATCAAGCAGATCCTCGGCCCCGGTCTTACAGGCAAATACGATATGGCCGATCTTTCGTTCTCGGTACGCAAGAAAGTTGCGGAACCTGATCCGGCCGGGCAGCCACCGGGCATCGACTTGCTGGACGACTATGTACTGGTCTTGAAGGCAGCCGGGGAAACACCCGAGAATACCGAGGGCGAGGAGGGCAAGCCGCTGTAGGCTGAGTTTGATAAGCGTTGCGAGCGGTTCGGATGGGCGCCGGGGAGCGCATGCGTACGCAGGGTACGCCGAGCACGCCGAGCACCGCAGGCGCCAATCCGGATCGCGCAGCAGCTTATCAAACTCAGCCTAATGCACCGTACGCCGGCTATGGGGCGCCTGCATGAGCAATTGCCCCAGTTCCTCCGGTGGAACCGCAGCGCCGAACAGGAAGCCTTGCACTTCATCGCATTCATTGGCATGCAAGAACCTGATCTGCTCTTCCGTTGTCACTCCCTCCGCCACCACGGTCAGGTTCATGGTGTGGGCCAGCGCAATGGTGGCGGCAACAATCGCTTCATCGTCACGGCTCGCCGTAATGTCGCGGATGAAGGATTGATCGATCTTGAGGCCGTTGACCGGAAGGCGCCTGAGATAGCTGAGTGACGAGTAGCCGGTTCCGAAGTCATCAATGGAAATCGAGACGCCGGCATTCCTTATTTCTTCGAGCTTGGTCAGGGTGGATTCCACGTTCTGCATCAGGCTCGTCTCCGTGATTTCCAGTTCCAGCCATTTTGCATCCAGCCCGGTTCTCTCCAGCGCCTGCATCACCGCCTCGGTAATGGTGGAGTCCGGATCGAGCTGCAGCGGCGACAGGTTCACCGAGACCTTGAGCGGCGGCAGGCCGGCTTTCTGCCAGCTTCGATTCTGCTTGCAGGCCTGCATCAGCACCCATTCCCCCAGCTGGCTGATCAGGCCGATTTCCTCGGCAAGGGGAATGAACTCGTTCGGAGGAACGAGACCGCGTTCCGGATGAATCCAGCGCACCAGCGCCTCTGCTCCGACAATGGCCTTGCTGCTGATGTCGACGCGAGGCTGGTAATAGACGACCAGTTCATCCTGCTCCAGCGCGCGGCGCAGATCGTGTTCATGGGTGAGGCGGGACTTGGCCCGTTCATCCATGTCGGCCTTGTAGAGCCGCAGGGCGCCGCCGCCGGCGGCCTTGGCTTCGTACATTGCCAGATCGGCATTGTGCAGCAGCGCCGCCGCATCGCTTCCGTCCTTCGGAAAAAGACTGCAGCCAACGCTTCCCGACACGACGAGCTGATGTCCCTCCAGCCTGACGGGGCGCTCAATGGCGGCAAGCACGTGCTTGGCGATCGTGATGACGCTTTCCGGCATCGAGACTTCCTCCAGCACGATGGCAAACTCGTCGCCGCCGATGCGGGCCACCGTGTCGGCTTCACGCACGCACTGCCTGAGGCGGTCCGCGATGATGCACAAGAGGATGTCGCCCTTGTCGTGTCCCAGGCTGTCA
This sequence comes from Noviherbaspirillum aerium, assembly GCF_008929045.1. GTDB lineage: Bacteria > Pseudomonadota > Gammaproteobacteria > Burkholderiales > Burkholderiaceae_D > Noviherbaspirillum > Noviherbaspirillum aerium. The sequence goes on from NZ_VFAH01000032.1 coordinate 20,874, forward strand.
TTGACCACCTTGAAGCGGTTCAGATCGATAAACAGGACGGCAACCCGGCGCCCCGAACGTTCCGCCTGCACCACCGCATGCTTGATCCTGTCGTCGAGCAGGTTCCTGTTTGGCAGGCCTGTCAGACTGTCGTGAGTGGCAAGGCGCTCGATATAGCGTTCGCGGCTCTTGAGCTGGGTGATATCCCGCGCAATACCGTGAACACCGACGATCCTGCTGCCGACCATCATCGGTATGGCAGTCAACGCGGCGTCATATCGGGTGCCATCCTTGCGCAGACCGGCGCTTTCGAAGGATGAAGCATGTCCTTTGCTCGCGGCGATGAAGCGCTCCTTGGCCATTTTGCGGCTTTCCGGCGAGACCAGGGTCTGGTAGCGCATGGACAGCAGTTCATCATGCGCATAACCGGTCAGCGCGGAGAATGCCGGGTTGGCGGCAATCAGCGCGCCTTCGAGATTGAAGGCGAACACGCCGTCGGGATGGTATTCGAACAGCGACCGCAGGCGCTCATGCGCCTCATCGGCCTGTGTCGCCGGATGTCGCCCCCAGACCGGTTCATGGCGGGAAACTTCATGGGCGACGCAGTAATACGTCTTGTCGGATTCGGACCACCTTGCCCGCAGCAAGGTCGGAACGGGCTGCCCGCCCTTGCGCAGGAACCTTGCCTGCAGCGTGACATGCGATGTCTCGCACGGCGCGTTCCGCTGCAGGCTCAGCATCGCCTGTTCGACGGCCTTGCGTTCCTCGGCGTGCACCAGGTCGGAGAGCCGGCATTGTTGCAATTCTTCGGACTGGTAGCCCCACATTTGCAGGCATGCCGTGTTGATACGTTGAATTTCTCCCGTGGCATTGAGGGCGCAGAGAACATCGATGGAGTTTTCGACCAACTGTTGGTTAATATCCTGCGCTTCGTATCCTGTGCCATTGTGTTGACGGCGGTATGAAGTTTCCGGCTTTGATTTATGGTGCTGTTTTTTCACTTCATGCAATGATGAGCTGATCGGGAAAAGGCCTGGCCTGCAATATGCGGCAACATGTCAGTGGTAAAGACCGAGCCGCGAGCGATACCACGATTCGAATTCCGGCGCCGCAAGAGGCTTGCTGAACAGATGCCCCTGCACCTGGTTGCATCCATGGTCGCGCAGGTAATTCATTGCTTCCTCGGATTCAATGCCTTCGCCGACCACCTGCAAGTCAAGCGCGCGCCCGATGCCCAGTATCGTGTCGGCGATGGATTTGCCGCTTTCATTGGTTTCGAGGTTGTCGGTAAAGGAGCGGTCGATCTTGAGCTTGTCCAGGGGCAGGCTTGTGAGATGGCCGAGATTGGAATATCCGGTGCCGAAATCATCCAGGGCGATGCGTATGCCACGGGCTTTCAGCTGGTCAAGCTTGCTGATGGCGTCGGGGATATTTTCCATGAGTGCGCTTTCGGTCAATTCGATTTCCATCCAGCCCGGTTCGATCCCGTATTCGTCAATGGCGGCAATGAAGCGCATTGCGAATTCCGGATGTCTGAACTGCGAAGCGGACACGTTGATCGACATGCTGGATACGCTCAGCCCGCTGTCCCGCCAGCGCTGCTGTTGCCGGCAGGCTTCGCTCACCACCCAGAATCCGACCTCGTCGATCAGGCCGGCCGACTCCGCAATCGGAATGAAACGATCCGGGCTGACGAGGTGGCCATTGTTGTCCGGCAGCCGGATGAAGGCTTCCGCGCCGACCGGCTTGCCGGTGCCGATATCGATGACCGGCTGGTAGAGCAGCTTGAGAGTCCCGGAGCGCAGCGCATCCTTCAGGCGCTGTTCGAGTTCGACCCGGTCTTCTGCCAGATGCAGGTAGTCGGTGATGAAGTGCCTGAAGGTATCCCGCCCGGCACGCTTGGCGGCATACATGGCCAGGTCCGCATACCGGATCAGTTCGGAGATGGAAGCCGCATCCTTTCGATACAGGCTGATGCCGATCGACGGTGAAACGCTGATCTGCAGGCCATTGAAATGCATGGTCTTGCGGATGCTCTCAAGAATATGCAGCGCCACGGTTTCGGAGTCTTCCTTGCCCTGCACCCGCGGCAGGACGACGATGAATTCGTCGCCGCCCAGCCTGCTGACGATGTCTTCCTTGCGCGTGCATTGCAGCAGCCGGCGCGCCACTTCCTGCAGCACCTTGTCGCCGACATCATGGCCGTAAAGATCGTTGATGGGCTTGAACCTGTCCAGGTCGATGAACAGTACGGCGCAGTCGGCATGGAGACGATCGGCCTGCGCGAACAGGTGCGTGCAGTATTCATAAAGCAAGGCGCGGTTGGGCAGTCCGGTCAGGCTGTCGTGCTGCGCAGCCTCCTGTATGCGCCGCTCGGCTTCGCGGCGCTGGGTGATGTCGACGGCGACGCCGACACGCCGCACCGCCTGTCCGTTCCCGTCGAAATGCGTTTGTCCGCGGACCGAGATCCAGCGTTCCTTGCCGTCAAGCTGGCCGATGGTGCGGAACTCATACTGAAATCGTCCGTCGATGCCCGGCCGTGCCGATTCGAGAATGAGCCGCCGCACTTCTTCGACATCATCCGGGTGGATGCCGGCATAGAAGGTATCGAGCGTGACCACGGTATCGGCCGGCAGGCCGAACATTTCCTTGAGCTTGGGCGACCAGGCGAGATGCCGCTCACCGACGACATGATCGAACATGGCAATTTCCGCGGCTTCCATTGCCAGCTGAAGTTTTTCGGCGTTGCGTGCCGCTTCCTGTTCGGCTTTGCGGCGGGCGGTGATGTCGGTAGCGAAGAGAATGGCGCCAACCCGCTTGCCTTCGCAGAAAAATGGCGACACGGTGCAGGATGCGTGCACGCTGGCGCCATCTCTGCCGATGAACTGCCAGATGAAATCCCGTGCGGATTCCCCGAGGACCGCAGCCCGATAAACCTTGCACTGCTCCAACGGAACGGGACGGCCATCGGGATAGTGATGATGCAGGGATTCAACAATGGAGCGTCCGAACAATTCCTCATCAGGAAAGCGGAATACTCTTCTTGCTTCGGGATTCTGGTAAATGATGCGTGCCGAGGTGTCAGTGATGAAGACGGAGTCGGCAGCATGCTCGGCGATACTGACATCAAATACTTGTATGCATTCCATCTGAAAAGCACGCTTCCGTTATATCTCGAATCCGGTTCGACTTGCCTCATCGTCACGGAGTTCGATGGTATAGGAAGTAATCCTGTTCAAGTTGTCGTGCGTCAACTCGCTGTCTTCCAGGACACGTTGCGTGGTTGGACCGTTTTCACCCTGACCTGCCTGCCGATCCCGGCCGGATTGCCGCCGGCACTGCAGCATGCCGTTGCCGACAGGATCTGCAGCGGTCCCGAGGGCAATAACGATGACGAGGCGAATTCGCCTATGCGGTATGCAGTTACGAATTCATGTCGTTGGCTATTCGTCATTTGCTGGTGGGTTCCGCCACCTTGCGGTTCAGGCTCGCTACGGCGGCAAGCAATGCCGGAGGTTCGACCGGCTTGGACATGTAGCTGTTGAATCCGGCCCGCAATGCGCGCATCCGGTCATCGGACCGTGTAAAGGCGGTCAGTGCGAGCGCCGGCACATTGCCGCCCCGCGCCTCGCTCAGCATTCTGACCTGGCGCATGAATTCATAGCCATCCATATCGGGCATGCCGATGTCGCTGACGATGACGTCGGGCCGGACATCTTCCACCAGCGCCAGCGCCTTGAATGCGTTTGCAGCGGTAATGACGCTGGCGCCGTTCCGGGAAAGAATGTGCTCGACCAGGTCCCGCGCATCGGGTTCATCATCCACTACCAGCACCTTGATGGCAGAGAGATCGACTGCATCAAGCAGTGCCGGTGCGGCATTTGTCCGATCCCGGGTGGTCATGAGCATCAGCGGTTCGGGTTGTGCCTCTATCAGAGGGAGATGGATGGTGAAAGTGGTTCCCATGTTTTCACCGGCACTGGCCACCTCGATCGTTCCCCCTTGCAGCTCCACCAGCTGGCGCGCGATCGACAGTCCGAGGCCGAGGCCGCCGTAACGGCGCGTGGTCGAGGCGTCCGCCTGGCGAAAACGATCGAAGACATAAGGCAGGAAATCCGGACTGATGCCGATGCCCGAATCGCTGACACGGATACGGATGCCGCGGTCATGCTTTTCCATCTCTAGCCGGACCGTGCCTCCGCCGGGGGTGAATTTGACGGCATTGGACAACAGGTTCCACATGACCTGCTGCAGCCGGTTCGGATCGCCATAGATCGGACCGGTATCCCTGTCCAGCGATTTTTCCATCCGAATATTCTTTGCCATTGCCGCTGGCCGAACGGTTTCCATCGCGCCCTCGATGAAGCCGACAGGATCGATGGATTTCATTTCCAGCCTGACCTTGCCGGAAATGATCTTGCTCATGTCGAGCAGGTCTTCGATCAGCTGGGCCTGCGCATGGGCGTTGCGCTCAATGGTGTCGAGGCCCTTGCGCAAGGTCGCTTCGTCGGTGACGCCCCGTTGCAGGATCTGCGCCCAGCCGAGGATGGCATTGAGCGGCGTGCGCAATTCATGGGAAAGCGTGGCGAGAAACTCGTCTTTCATCTCGCTCATGCGCTCGGCCTGGCTGCGCGCCTCGCGCTCCAGCATCAGCATGCGCTGGCGCTCCTCGGCCTTTGCCTGCGACAAGGCCAGATTGCGGGATCCCGATTCGAGACGGGCATCGTAGATGGACGCCATCAGTGCAACGGTCAGCACGCCGACGGTCGCAATGATGACCAGCACGGCCAGCGCATCCTGGCTGACGCCGCGCGATGCCGCCGTGCAGACGCTGCCGAGCGGAAAGCTCGCCGCGGCCATGCCGGTGTAATGCATGCCGACGATCGCAAACCCCATCACGACGGCGGCGCCGATCCGGAGCCTCCAGGCATTGGGCGTGTTGTCCTGGAGTTTGAAGGCGATCCACAGCGCGCCCGCCGAGGCGATAATTGCAATTGCGACGGAAAGGATGAAGAGCGGCGGATCATAGATGATCCCCGGATTCATTTTCATTGCAGCCATGCCGGTGTAATGCATCGCATTGATGCCGACGCCCATCAGTACGGAACTGATGGCAAGGTCGGACAGCCGCAGGTTAGGCAGGCTGACTTGCCACAGGGCCATGCCGGAAACGGTAACCGGAAGCAGCAGGGAAAGAAGCGTGATCGGTATGTCATAGCCGATCGGGATGGGCAGACGAAAAGCCAGCATGCCGATGAAGTGCATGGCCCAGATGCCGGTGCCCATCGCCAGCCCGCCGCCGCTGATCCAGAGCCGCGCGCTCAACCCATGCGAATTCTTCACTCGTCCGGCCAGGCTGAGCGCGGTATAGGAGGCAAAGATGGCGACCAGTATGGAAACCAGCACCAGCGGAATTTCATAATGTCCGCTCAGCATGTTGTCCGTTCAGTAAAGTATTCGGCAAAAAGGGATGGCGTCTTTCTGGTCATGATATGCAATGCTTAACTGCCGTAACAGGCACGCCCGACATCATTGCCGAGTTCAGCCTTATATCAGACATTTCCGTGCTTACACAACCGCACAGGAGGGAACACGGGATGAGATATGGATGCGGCAATGGACCTGATGGTTCAGGTTTGCGCTGGAGATGTTTCGGCATGGCCCGCACGGCCGGCCGAAAACAAGGCGGGAGACAGCCTCTTGACAAAACAGTGAATCGTAGAACTTGTACACACGCGGGTACGTTGAAAAATTTTTCGACCCTCATGCGCAAGCGCGCTGCGCGGAAGACTTGATTTTTCCTAAGTCATTGATTTATATCGCCTCAGCATATTGCTGAAGAAAAAGGCAATCTAATGAAAGCCGCGTCAGATATGGCATTGCCTCTTGTCAAGGGGCGGTTATGCACAAAGTTTTCCACAGGCAATGTGGATGACTGAAAAATCTCTCACACGACAAAGAGTTACATGCATTACCAGGTTCTTTCATGGAATGCAGCTGCACCTCGGCATCCGTCCTTCCTCGATGGCCGACGCCTGACGCCGGCGGTCAGGCGTCCCCGATTTGAGCCACTAGAGCGGTCACACAAGCGGCGTCACCAGTTCTTTTCCGGAAAAGTGCGCACGCAGGTTCGACAGCACAAGATCGGCCATGGCGGCGCGGGTCTCGGCGGTGCCGCTGGCAATGTGCGGAAGGACCAGTACGTTGTCGCATTCAAGTAGTCGGGCGGGCACATGAGGTTCATTGGCGAATACGTCCAGCGCTGCGCCGGCAATGGTCTTGCCGACGAGCGCATCGACCAGCGCTTCTTCATCGACCACGGTTCCGCGCGAGACATTGATGAGGAAGCCCTTCTGGCCAAGCGCGGCAAGCACATCGCGCGAAATCAGGTGGCGGGTCTGTGCGCCTCCCGCAACCGAGACAACCAGAAAGTCCGCCCATGCCGCAAGGCCGGCAAGTGAAGGCTCGTGCCGATAGGAGAAGCCTTCTACCGGCTGGAGATTGGTGTAGGCAATTTCCATGTCGAAGCCGCCGGCGCGCCTGGCAATCGCCTGGCCGATGCGGCCAAGTCCGACAATGCCCAGCCGCTTGCCGCTGATCCGCGTCGCGATCGGAAATTTGGCATTGAGCCAGTCGCCGCGGCGCACGAAACGGTCCGCGGCAGCGATGCCGCGCGCGATATCGATCATCATGCCGAAGGCGAGATCGGCGACGCAGTCGTTCAGCACGTTCGGCGTGTAGCCGACCCGGATCTTTCTTTCCCTGGCCATGTCCAGATCGAGCTTGTCGAAACCGACACCGAAACTGCTGATGATCTTGAGGTTCGGCAGCGCCTGCAGCAGCGCCGCGTCGGCGCCGACCGGAGCCGACGTGACCAGGCCATCGAAAGAGGCGCCGTGCTGACGCAGGTAGGCGGCCGGTTCCGGCTCGCGCCACAAGGGATGCAGATCGTATTCCTCGGCCAAGGCAGTTTCGAGTGCCGGCAGCAGCCGGCCGTTTTGCAAGATGCGCTTCTTCATTGTTTCGTTTCCGTGTGTTCGATGCATGGGGGGCTGATCATGCTTGGAGCGGTTTCACCTTGACCTGCCCGCCGATGCCGGACAGATTGGCATTGGCATTGGCACGGCGTTGTGACTCCTTGCCATCGTCGTGTTGATGGACGTTCTTAGTCAGCGCTGATGCTTTTTTCCCTGATCAGCTTCGCGTAACGGCTGCGGTCATCGTCGATGATTTTCTGGAATTCGGCCGGCGTGGTGGCCATCGGGGTCGCGCCGAGGCCGATCAGCTTCTCGCGCACTTCCGGCATGTTCACGACGTCGGCGATGTCGCGGGAAATCCTGTCGATCAAGGGGGGCGGCGTGCGTGCCGGAGCGAGTACGCCGATCCAGGAAATGGAATTGAATCCGGGTAGATAGGATTCGGCAACGGTCGGCACATCGGGCAGGGCGGGAGACCGCTTGCTTCCGGTCACTGCCAGGGCGCGCAGTTTGCCGGACTTGATGTGCGAACTGGCCTCGAGCAGCGTGGGGAAGGACAGCGACACCTGGCCCGCGAGCAGATCCTGCACGGCGGGACCGCCTCCCTTATAGGGCACATGCAGCATCTTCACTCCCGCACCGTCCTGGAATAATTCCGCCGCCAGATGCATCGCGCTGCCCGCGCCGGAGGTGCTGTAGGCGAGGTCGCCGGGTTTGCTCTTTGCAAGCGCGCCAAGCTCCCTGGCGGTTTTCGCCGGCACCGAAGGATTGACGGCCAGTACCAGCGGCAATTCGGCAATCAGCGAGATCGGCGCGAATGCGGTTTCGGCGTTATAGGAAATCTTCTTGTACAGCGACTGGTTAATGGACTGCGTCCCGATATTGCCGATCAACAGCGTATAACCATCGGGATTGGCGCGGGCGACATAGTCGGCGCCGATCATTCCGGCGGCGCCCGGCTTGTTTTCAACGAGCACGGTCTGGCCCCAGCGCTGTGTCAGCTTCTGCGCCACGATGCGGGCGCCGGTATCGCTGCCGCCGCCGGGCGCGAAGGGTACGACCAGGGTGACGGGGCGCGCCGGAAAGGTCTGCGCGTGCGTCAGCGAAGGCAGGGCGGCGAGGGGAGCAAGAAGGCTCGCGGCGAACAGGATGGGTAGTCTCTTCATTATTTACCTTGCGATCGGCTATGGCTATGGCTATGGGGCTATGGGTCGGTATCCGGTAGGGGGAGCATTCGCTGGTGTCCAGCAAGCGGAAGTCCTGCTCTTGAAGGACAACCACGCAGGCAAGTGTAGGCGCGACATCGATATTCGTCTAAGCTAGATGCTGTATTGATCAATTCAAGATTTGTATCGATGTTCGAACTCTTCCAGCTCAGGTGTTTTGTCACGGTCGCCGAAGAACTGCATTTCGGTCGCGCGGCTGCACGGCTGTTCATGACCCAGCCGCCGCTGAGCCGGCAGATCCAGCTGCTGGAACATGCGCTGTCCGTCAAGCTGCTGGAACGCACCAGCCGGGCCGTGCGGCTGACGGCCGCAGGCCAGGTGTTCTATGCGGACGCCGTATCCATCCTGCGGCATGTGGAACAGGCTGCGGTGCTGGCGAGCCGGATTGAGAAGGGCGAAGCGGGGCGGGTAACCATCGGCTTTACCGCCGTTGCCGGCTATGAACTGATTCCCAAACTGATTTCAGCCGCACAGGAAGGGCTGCCCAACATCGATATCGTGCTCAGGGAGATGGTGTCGAAGGATCAGATGGAGGCGCTTGCCTCGGGATCCATCGATATCGGCCTGGTGCGGCCGCTCGCGACGGACGGAAGCCTCCAGCAGTATCCGCTGGCGCGGGAGCCGCTGATGCTTGCCCTGCCGCGCGGACATCGACTGGCCAGGCGCAAACGGATTGCCGCCGGCGACCTCCATCAGGAAGCGATGATCATGTATTCGCCGGACGATGGAAAATACTTTTTCGATCTCGTGACCGGCCTGTTCGCCGCCTCCGAGGTGCATCCCCGTTATGTCCAGCAGCTGGGCCAGACGCACACGATTCTTTCGCTGGTCAGGGGCGGACTCGGACTGGCCATCGTGCCGGCATCGGCAATGGGTCTTCCCTATCCGGAAATTGTCTTCAAGCCAATCTGGCGCGACGACATCACCGCGCAGCTTCATCTTGTCTGGCATGCCGAACACCATAATCCCGCCGTCACCACGATGGCGGATTTCGTGATCCGGCACTCCGCCCATCTGACGGCTCAGGTCAGCCGGGCAGGGTAAGCGGTCAGGCCTGGCTTTTCATGTTGGTATTCAGCAATCCCATATCTGTTATTCCATTTTAAAAGCAGACTATGTTGCGAGAGACCATTAACATTGCCCTGTCTCCTCCAACTCTTCTTGAATTGGATTCGCCCGCACCGTCCTCAAGGACTGCGGGCTTTTTTCATTGTGCTGCGGGTTTCAGGCTGGGCTCACAAGCTCAATCGGCGATGACAACCGGCGGTTCGAGAACCGCGCCGCGCCGGAAGTGCGATAGCCAGTCGCTAAACATTGCGACAAGATTGCTATCTCAGGCAGTTTGATTACCTTTTTTAATCTTTAGTCGTATGCGCATCAGTTGGAACGCTTCCGACCCGGCGCCGGTGCCGGTCGGTCAATTTGATGAATTTCCGCTTTTCCTCGAGGCCCGGCGGCTGTTTTCCAGGCGCACGCAGGAACTGGTCTGGGCAAACACCAGGCGCTTCGCCGATGTCATCGGTCCGGGGCATGACGCCGTCAACAAGGCCGGCTGGCATACCACTTCCACTTCGCCATTCTGCTTTACAGCCAGCTTGCACGGCCAAGTCGTTGCCGCGGCCTGGGCCATGCACATTCGTGCCGTTGAAGCCAGTGAGGGATGCAATCTCGCCTATGCGCTGCTTGACCATGTGGAAGGCAGGGGATTGGCCAAGCTGCTGACCGCGATGGCCTTCGACGCGCTATTCCTTGAAAATCCGCAGATCGAGTTCGTCAATGTGCAGTCCCGGGACTCGAATGAAAGGGCGTCGGGACTTGCACGTTCATTCGGCATGCGCGAGATACCGAAGAAAGGTTTCGGCGCGGTCAGGCCGGACAGCGGAAGCATGATTTCCTACCGTACTTATCGCCTCGACGCCCCGACGTTTGCAGCCGCCGCCAAAGTGGTGATCGCTCAGCGCTTGCAGCCGCCGGACGAGGCTCCCGGCGCCTGCGGGCTTGCCCGGTATCCGGAATCCACTTAGCTTTTAGCGCACCGTTTCCCGGCCGAGAAGATGTTCACGAACCGGGCTTACGCCACTCTCGTTGCGGAGGGCAGCCTGGCCGCCGCTCTTGCCCGCGTCCGTTTCAACCATAGCCAGATGCCCGAGGCGGACAGGAAGGAAAGTCCCAATCCGGTGAACAACTGCAGCCACTGGGTCGCGGCGCCGCCATAAAAGCCGGTGTGCAGGGGAAACAGCCAGCTTTGGATTTTCACGGCAAGATGGGCTTCGAGGGCATTGTCAACGCGAAGAACCCCGCCGCTCTGGCTGAACCATACGAACGAACGTCCGAACTGATGAACTTCGCCGTTCAGTCGCATCCGCACGCCCACCGCGCCGTTTTCCTTGGCCGGGAGCGTGATGCGGGTCACCGTGGCATCGGGATACATTTTCCGCGCCTCGGCAATCAGGCTGTCCAGCGAGGCCTTCGGGGCTGAGCCGGGCGGGGATGCCGGCGGCGGCTCGCGCGTTCCCTTGCCGGTCAGCGCAACAAGGACAGGCTCGGTCACCATGTCATAGAGAGCCAGCGCCGACCCGGTGAGCGCCGTGATCACGATCAGGATTCCTGCCGTCGCGCCGACGACCCGATGGCAGTCGAACCACACCCTGAATGCACCGGCGCGCCACTTGATCGAAAGCGCCTGGTTCCACCGGCCGGTTTTCGGCCACCACAAGACGAAGCCGACGACGGTCAGAAGGATTGCTGCCAGGCCGATCCAGCCCTGGATCTTCTGGCCGGTCTTGCCCGCGAGCAGGTGAACATGTAGATCGATGAGGAATCCGGTGAGCGACTCGTTCGGATGCCGTACGCCGAGCACTTCGCCGGTATAGGGGTTGGCATGCACTCTTGCGCCGCCGGGTTGGAAGACGACCTGGGCCGGTTCATCAGCATTGAGAGGCATGTAGATGAAGGCCGCGCGCTGCTGCGGGACTTCGCGTCTCGCGTTCTGCAGGCCTTCCTCGAGATGGAGCCTGCTGTCCGCCGATGGCTGGATGAACATCAGTGCCGGATTCAATGCGGTATCTATCGCCTTGCTGAACACGATCGCGCTGCCCGTCAGTCCGGTGACGAACAGGAACAAGCCTAGTACAAGACCGGCATAGCGGTGAAGCAGGACGAAGAGCTTTCGCATGAGAGTTATCCGGCCCGGGAGGCCTTTTCATTGTTTCACTATGGTGGTGCGGGACTTTCACGAATGATACCAATCATAGTATCATTCGGGAACGATAATGACTCGCATTTAGATTAACATTCAAAAAAAGGATAACATGCGCCCTCGTCTGACACTGCTTGCAAGTGCACTTTCGCTTGCCTTTTCTTCTTCCCATGCAACTGCGCAAACAGCCGGAGCGGCAGGGGAAAAGGAGCTGGGCACGGTGACTGTTTCCGCGGAGAGATCCGGCAGTTACAAGACAAACAGCGTACAGGTCGGCACTTTCCGCGACGTGGCTCCCTTGGATGTGCCGCAGACCAGCAATGTGGTGACAAGGGAGGTCCTGGACGCCCAGGCCGCCACGACCCTGTTCGGCGCCCTGCGCAATACCGCCGGCGTGACTCGCTCGCAGTTGAGCGGCTCCACCTACGACAACGTGGCCATCCGCGGCATCCTGGTGGAAAACCGGGGCAATTACCGGCTGAACGGCAGCCTTCCGATCATCAACCTCATCGACATTCCGCTCGAGAACAAGGAGCGGGTCGAGGTGCTGAAGGGCGCGTCTTCGCTGTATTACGGCTTCGTGCCGCCCTCCGGCATTGTCAATCTGGTGACCAAGCGCGCGACCAAAGAGCCGGTCACCAGCTTTGCGCTCAGCGCGAACCAGTACGGCGCGGCAACCGCGCATGCCGATATCGGCCGCCGTTTTGGCGAGCAGGAACAGTTCGGCGCGCGGATCAACCTGGTAACGGGCCGCGAGGACATCGGCATTGATCGCTACTCGGGCGACCGCCAGCTGGCTTCCGCCGCGCTCGACTGGAAGGCCACCCGGGATCTTTCCTTCAAGCTCGATCTGGAACACTACCGCAAGGACGTTTCCGAGCAGGCCGCCATCGCCCTGCTGCCGGCGTCCGGCGGTCGCATCGCCTTGCCCCAGGTACCGGATGCGAAGCGCAACCTGGCGGGAGAATGGCAAAAGTACGACGCCGAGGCGACCAATGTTCTCTTGCGCACCGATTATCGGTTGAGCGATACCTGGAGCGTACTGTTCGAGGCGGGTCATGCCAAGACGGAACGCGACCGCAATTTCTCGCAGTTCCAGAACTACAGTCTGGTCACCGGCGCGGGCACGCTGCGCACCTTCTTCAATCGCGGACAGGAGTGGGAAAACACGAACTATCGTACCGAGCTGTTCGGCATGATTCCGGGTTCCTGGATGACGCATGAACTCACGCTCGGCTTCACGCGCAACGACCGCGATGCGAATTCCCGTTCCAACGGTTCCTTCGATGTCGCCCAGAACCTCTACAGTCCGGTCGATATCGCGCCACGGTCCCCATCCGTCGCTCCGGTGCTGGCGCCGTCCTCGATCAAGGACCGCGGATGGTACGTGCAGGACCGGGTTTCGCTTGGCGAGCGCTGGCAGCTCACCGCGGGGGTGCGTTCGAGCCAATACGAGAGCACGACCGCGACCACTCGCTACGAGACGGACGATGTCAATCCGGCCCTTGCACTGATGTTCAAGCCGATGTCCAACGTGTCCGTTTATGCCAGCTATATCGAAGGCGTGGAAGAGAGCGGTCAGGCGCCGGCCAATCGCGCAAATGCCGGCGAGCTGCTCGCGCCGGCGGTGGCGAAGCAAAAGGAAGTCGGCGTCAAGGCCGAAGTCGCGCAGGGCGTGCTGGTTCAGGCAGCCTACTTCGACATCAAGCGTCCCTCCACGGCGATTGATTCGGCAAACCGCTTCGTGCTCAACGGCCTGGCGCAGTACAAGGGCTTTGAGCTCGCGGCATCCGGCGAACTGACGAAGCAGCTGTCACTGATCGGTTCGGCCCTGTTCCTCGATGCCGAACAATTGAACCAGGCAAACGCCGCGACCTATGGCCGGACGCCGGAAAACACCCCGCGCCGCACCGCCAGCCTGTTCGCCGAGTACCGCTTGCCGCAGGTTCCGGGTCTGGCATTGAGCGGCGGGCTTTTCTACGTCGGCGAACGGCCGGTAGATAACGCGAACCAGGCATCGATCGGCGGCTATACCACGGTATCTCTCGGTGCGCGTTACATCACCAGGATCGCCGGCAAGCGAACCACGCTCCAGGCCGTCCTGGATAACGCCACCGACAAGAGTTACTGGAGCACTGCCGGCAACGGCTTCCTGGGCGTGGGCGGTCCGAGAACCTTGAAGGTGGCCGCGAAAGTGGATTTCTAAGGATATTGGCGTCGCCTCGGGCAAGTCACTCGGCAACCATGGAAGCATCCGCTGCGATCATTGCGGCATCAGGTATGGAAAGAACACTCAGATGAAAAGTACGCTTGCAGCAGTCGTATTGGGAATGTCACTCGGATTGTCCAGCCCCTTCGCTCTGGCACAGGGGGCGCCGACCCCCGAGCACGTCGTCGGCCATTACGCCAATCTGGTCCATGCCAATTATGCAGACACGGTTCTCGCCGCAAAACAGATGCAGCAGGCCGTCAACGCCTTTCTCGGCGCTCCTTCCAGGGAAGCGCTGGACAAGGCCCGCAAGGCCTGGCTCGACGCCCGCGAGGTGTACGGGCAGACGGAAGCATTCCGTTTCTACGGCGGGCCGATCGATGATGAAAAAGGCCCCGAAGGCCGTCTCAATGCCTGGCCGATGGATGAGTCCTACGTCGATTCGGTCGAAGGCGATCCGAAAGCGGGCATCATCAACAACCGCAAGCAGGCGATCACGAAGAAATCCCTGTCCGCCTTGAATGAACGCGACGGCGAGGAAAACATCGCCACCGGCTGGCATGCCATCGAGTTCATGCTGTGGGGGCAGGATCTTTCGCAGAACGGGCCCGGCAACCGTTCGTTCGAAGACTTCGTCGACGGCAAGGCGCCCAACGCGGACCGGCGCCGCCAGTATCTCAAGGTAACGACGGAATTGCTGATCGACGACCTGCAGAGCCTGACCAAGGCGTGGGCGCCCGGCCAGCGCGGGAACTACCGTGCGCGCTTCGAGAAGGGCGGCAAGGAATCCTTGCGCAAGATCTTCGTCGGCCTCGGCTCTCTGTCTCGCGGCGAACTCGCCGGAGAACGCCTGGAAGTGGCGCTGTCGAGCCAGGATCAGGAAGACGAGCATAGCTGCTTCTCCGACAATACCCACCGCGACGCGGTGACTAATGCGAAGGGAATAGAAAACGTCTGGCTCGGGGAATACAAGCGGCCCGGCGGCGAAGTGGTAAAAGGCCCCGGCCTGCAGGCGCTGGTGGCGGCAAGCGATGCCGCGCTGGCGGAAAAGACGACGCGGCGAATTCGCGCATCGGTGCAAGCGGCGGAAGCCATCCAGGCACCGTTCGATCGCGAGATCTCGGGCGGCAAGGATGCGCCCGGGCGGCAGCGGGTGCAGGCAACCATCGACAGCCTTGTCGAACAGTCCAAGAACCTGGTGGATGCGGCAAACGCGGTTGGCATCACCCGGCTGACCCTGGTTCAACCGTGATCAAACCTGTTTTTCTCTTCTCCGGTTTTCTGCTGGCGGCGGGCGGGACCCTGCTGCACGCCGCCATCCCGTTCGACGGAAACGATCCGCAAGCCGAACTCCCCGGCGGCGCGACCACGGTCCATGCCGACGGACGCAATGCGTTCTCGTTCCCCGCCGCCAACCTGAGCGACGAAGAGCGGACCCGTTTCGCCATCGGCAACTCCTTTTTCCGCCGCAACTGGGTGCAGGCGCCGGCCTCCACCACTGCGCGCGACGGACTCGGCCCCCATTTCATTGCACGCTCCTGCGGCGGTTGCCACGTGCAGGACGGCAGGGCGGCTCCGCCCGCATTCCGCAAGGGCTTGAGCGATGAGCAGCCGGTGGGCCTGCTGCTGCGACTGTCCGTGCCGGGCAGGGACGAACACGGTGCGCCGAAACCGGAACCGACTTACGGCGATCAGTTCAGCACCATGGCGGTGCGTGGCGTGAAGCCGGAAGGCGAAGTGCGGATGCGCTGGCAGGAAGTGCGCGGCCGTTTCGCCGACGGCACTTCCTACACCCTGCAAAAGCCGCTGTATGGTTTTCGCAATCTCGGCTACGGCCCCATGTCCAGGGATGTGCTGGTGAGTCCGCGCATTGCACCGCAGCTGATCGGGGCCGGCCTGCTGGAAGCCATTCCCGAACAGGAAATCCTGAACAATGCCGCGATGCAGGCCGCAGCCCCTGGTCCGGTCAAGGGCGTGCCGAACCGGGTCTGGGATGCGTTCGCCGCGCGCGAAATGATCGGCCGTTTCGGCTGGAAGGCCAATGTGGCCACGCTTGCGCATCAGACGGCCGGCGCATTCGTGGGAGACATCGGCATCACCTCGTCGAAATTTCCAAGCGAAACCTGCTCGCAGGCGCAGAAGGACTGCCTCTCGGCGAAGAACGGCAGTGATGCCGCCACCCGAGTGGAAATCGATGACGAGACGCTCGCCAATGTGATCTTCTACCAGGCCGTGCTTGCGCCGCCCGTGCGCCGGATGAAGGATGCGGGTAGTTTGCAGCAGGGGCAGCGCCTGTTCATGCAGGCGCAATGCGCGGCATGCCACCGGCCGAGCTATACCACAGGCGCCGGACCTTTCCCCAGCCTGTCAAGCAAGGCGCTGCAGGGCCAAAAGATTTGGCCGTACACCGATCTGCTGTTGCATGACATGGGCGAGGGTCTGGCGGACGGGCGTCCGGATTACGCCGCCAACGGCAGGCAGTGGCGCACACCTCCGCTGTGGGGAATCGGTTTGATCAAGGACGTCAACGGCCATACCCGGCTGCTGCATGACGGCCGGGCGGACGGCGTGCTGGAAGCCATTCTCTGGCATGGCGGCGAAGCGGAAGAAAGCAGGCAGCAGGTGTTGAAGATGAACCCGGCCGAGCGCGCAGCACTCGTGAAATTCGTGGAGTCCTTATGACCAGGCTGCATCGACGGCAAATCCTCAAACTGACCCTTGCCGCTGTGCTGTCCACTTCAGCGACGGCGACTCTCGCCCAGCTCTCCGGGCAGGACGTCGCCGTGCCGCTGTACAAGCCGGCGGATGTGGTCAATGGCTTATACCGGCATTGGGGCCAGCCGCGCGCGGTCGCGTTCCTGAACGCGGCGAAGGAACTGCAGCAGGCATTGACGTCATATTGCGGCGCTTCGCCTGCAAATCCTTCGGCACCGCTCGCGACGGCGAGGAGCGCCTGGGAAGCCGGCGTGTCCGCCTGGGAGCGGCTTGCCGCCGTGCCCTTCGGCCCGCTCATCGAGCGGCGTTCGATACGTGCCATCGATTTCACGCCGACGCGTCCGCAACTGATTGAACGGGCCATCAAGCAGGCGCCCCGCGGCGCGGCCGCAATGGAAAGGATCGGCACGCCCGCCAAGGGCTTTCCCGCGCTCGAGTGGCTGTTGTGGGAAAAGCCGGTCTCGCCGGGCGCTCAAGCCTGTGCGTATGCGGAAGAAGTCGCCGCCGACATTGTTCGCGAGGCGGATGCGATTCACCGCGCATTTGCCGGCGCCACGCCGGCAGAGTGGGAAAGCGACATGACTTCGGCGGCATTCACCGAGTTCATCAACCAGTGGGTCGGCTCGGCGGAGCGGCTGCGCTGGCAGCAAATCGAAAGGCCGGTGCGTGAAAGGAATTCCGCTTCGCGCAGCGCGGTGCGTTTCCCCAGATCGGCCAGCGGCGCCACGGCGCGCAGCTGGGCTGCGCATTGGGAATCGCTGCGCGCGCTGGCCATTTCCACCGGGCAGGATGCGCCAAGGCCCGGCGACGCCGTGATTCCCATCGATCTCTATCTTCGCGGGCGAGGACAAGGGGCCCTGGCCGAGCGCTGGAAGACAAGCGTCATGCAGGCGGATTCCCAAATGCGCGGCATCTCGCCCGGCGCACAAAACCGCTTGCTCCCGGCTGCCAAAAGCCTGGCGGCGACGAAACGGATGGCGGAAGATGAAGTGGCGCCGGCGCTCAACGTCAGTATCGGTTTCTCGGATGCGGACGGCGACTGAAAAACTGCTGGCGCGCCGTCGCCTGGTGATGGTGTCATTGCTGTGCGGCGTCATGCCTGCATGGAGCGCGGCAAAATCAGCAACTTCAACAACGCCAGCAATGCCAGCGGGCCGGACCAGCCGGCCGCGGCTGGCGGCGGCCTGGAATGACGGCAGCGGCCATCATGTCGGTATTCTTCAGCCGCGCGGACATGGCATGTCGGCGGTGTCCAGCCTTGAAGTACCCACGCGTGCCCACGGGCTGATGGCGGAAGCGGACGGCAGCATTCTTGCGCTTGCACGCCGGCCCGGCGACTGGATGGTCCGCTGGCATCCCGAGCGCCGCAAGCCGCAGTGGGTCTGGGCGGAAGCGGACCGCGCCTTCAATGGCCATGCGGCAAGGAGCGCGGACGGCAAGCGCATCTTCACCACCGAGACGGATCTTGATTCGGGAAAGGGGCTGATCGGCGTCTGGGATGCGCGCGGACTTGAAAAGCAGGGCGAGTGGCCAACCCGGGGGATCGATGCGCATGAAATCCTGGTTGACGGCGCTTCACTCCTGGTTGCCAATGGCGGCGTGCCCACCCAGCCCGAGACAGGCCGGGCCAAGCGCGATCTGCACAAGATGGATTCTTCCCTGGTTCGCCTCGATGCCCGCGATGGATCCATGCTGGGCCAGTGGCGGCTCGACGACAGCCGGCTGAGCCTGCGGCACCTTGCCCGCAACGGAGACCTGATCGGTATCGCCATGCAGGCCGAACACGATACTCCGGCACAGCGGGAAGCCGCGCCCGTCCTGGCCGTCTTTGATGGCGGCGTCCTGACTCTCCCCGAGAATGCGAAAACAGCTTCCCTGCGCGGCTACGGCGGCGACATTGCA
Organism: Noviherbaspirillum aerium; assembly: GCF_008929045.1. GTDB lineage: Bacteria > Pseudomonadota > Gammaproteobacteria > Burkholderiales > Burkholderiaceae_D > Noviherbaspirillum > Noviherbaspirillum aerium. The sequence goes on from NZ_VFAH01000032.1 coordinate 39,081, forward strand.
GCCTGGCGGGATGGCTTCGCCGTCAGCGCGCCGCGCGCCCACAGCGTGGCTTGCTGGCGCCCCCGATCCGGTTGGCAGGCAGGCCTGTCGCTGCAGGAAGCCTGCGCGCTCGCCAACCGGGACCGGGATTTGTGGGCTGGCGGAAGCATGCAGGCGCACGGTGCCGGCCCGGACCTCCATGCGGAACTCGACCTGCCGGCCAGGCTGCGCCTGGACAATCACTGGGTTGTCATTTGATTCCGAACCCATGGCACGGAATGGCTTGGGATGGTTATAAGCCTTCCTGACCGCGAAGGTGTCGTCCAATTCGCGTTTAGGCGGTCAGATCGAGGCGACTGACTCAAACCTGACTCAAACGGCTGACCGCAGGCCCGGACCCGCTCGCGGTGCCGCCATGCCGTGATGAAGAAAGCGATGCCCGGGATAAGGTTTGCGGCATCCGTATCCGCCACCGTGAAAACGCCGTCAAGGAGCGGGGCGGAATAAAGTTCCCTACCGTGTCCGCGAAGAAGATTTCCTCGTCCTGTCCTGGTCGTGGATGACATCCCCTCATGTCTGCCCGCTTGACCAAAAGGCAAGTTTCCGCAGGCCGCCGGGGTGCGGCACTTATGCCTTCCGACAAACGTCTACAATGAGCGTCACGCCCAGGAACGAAGGCAAAGCAAGCCAATCCCGGATGCTGGCAAACAGTACGATACAAATGGCGTCGCCACAGACAACAATCCGATACATTGCACTGGCAAAATGCAAGCATGGCGACGTCGGCCTCATTCATGCCCGTGCCATGCATGCGTTGCATTCGGCCCGCCTCATCCGATCACCAACATCACTTCGCTGGATTTCTCATGACAAATGCACACCATAGGCTCGTCGCGAGGCACAAGGAACACTGAATGGACCAACGAGCCGAACCACCTGTTTCAAAAGTTGCAACGACGGTGCCCAAGCGCAAACTGCCGATCGGAAGCATCATCGCTGTCATTGCGCTGGCGCTGCTTGCCTGGCTCGCCTGGTACCTGACCCATCCCTCATCGGAAAATGCGGGCGGCCCGCCGGGTGCTGCGGGGGCTTCGGGTGCTCCGGCGCCGCAGGCCCGCCGGGGACCGCCGCCTACCACGGTGGGCGTGGCAACCGTGGAGCGTGTCGATATTCCGGTGACGGTGGACGCGCTCGGCACCGTCGCCGCCTCGGCCACCGCGGTGGTCCGGCCCCAGGTGTCGGGCGTGCTCAAGGAAGTGTTGTTCACCGAGGGCCAGACGGTGCGCGCCGGTCAGCTCATGGCCATCATCGACCCGCGCCAGTTCGAAGCGGCGTTGATGCAGGCCAGCGGCCAGCGTCAGCGTGACGAGGCCCAATTGCAGAATGCCCGGGTGCTGCTCGAGCGCTACAAGACCTTGCTCGAACAGGACTCGATCGCCCGCCAGGAGGTTGACACGCAGGCTGCGCTGGTCAAGCAGCTTGAAGGAACGGTGGTTGTCGACAAGGCGGCCGAGGCGGCGGCAAAGCTCAATCTCGGCTATACCAGAATTGTCGCGCCGATCAGCGGCAGGGTTGGCTTGAGGGCAATCGATGTCGGCAACCTGGTGAGTGCCGGCGATGCCAACGGCATTGCCGATATTACCCAGGTATCGCCGATCGACGTGGAATTCTCGCTGCCCCAGGATATGGTGCCGGAGGTGCGCACACGCATCAACGAGGGCGCCAGCCTGCCGGTGACGGTACTCGACCGCAATCGCCGCAATGAATTGGATACCGGTAAATTTCTTGCGCTGGACAATCAGGTGGATACGCAGACCGGCACGATCCGGGCCAAAGGCCGCTTCGCCAATGCGAAGTCACTGCTGTTTCCCAGCCAGTTCGTCAATGTAAGGCTGCTGCTGCGCACGATCGAGGGGGCTTCCGTCGTGCCGGTGTCCGCGGTGCGCCACGGCATGAACGGCGATTTCGTCTATGTCCTCGATGCCGCCGAGCGTACGGTGTCCTTGCGATCGGTGAAGCGCGGGCAGTCCATGGTGGACAAGGTGGAAATCGTTTCCGGATTGAAGCCGGGCGAACAGGTCATTACCGAGGGCGCGGACCGGCTCAAGGATGGGGCGAAAGTGACGCTGTCGAGCGATCGTCCGGGCGGCAACCGCGCTCCCGGCGCGCGCCGCGGCAATGCGGGCGGGGATGGCAACGGCAACTCGGGGCAGGGCGCCCGGGAAGGCGGGCGTCCGAATGCTTCGAATGCCCCGAATGTCGAGCAGGGCGGCGCCTCACCCCTGCCGGCCACGCCATCCGCCGGCGAACCCCGCCGCAACCGCGAGGCGCCGAGCCAATGATGCAGGCAACACAGGCGCCGCCAATACCCAGACTGGGAGCCATGCAATGAATCCTTCCCGGCCATTCATCCAGCGGCCGGTGGCCACGTCGCTGTTCATGCTGGCGATCGTCCTTGCCGGCATCATCGGCTTCCGCTTCCTTCCGCTGTCGGCATTGCCGCAGGTCGATTTTCCGACCATCCAGGTGCAGACGCTCTATCCCGGCGCCAGCCCGGAAGTGATGAGCCAGACGGTGACCGCGCCGCTTGAACGCCAGTTCGGGCAGATGTCCGGCCTGCAGCGCATGAGTTCCACCAGCGCCTCCGGCGTATCCATCGTGACGCTGCAATTCGGTCTCGGTCAGACGCTCGACGTGGCCGAACAGGAAGTCCAGGCGGCCATCAATGCGGGCGGCTCGCTGCTGCCGGCCGACCTGCCCGCGCCTCCGGTGTATGCCAAGATCAATCCGGCGGATGCCCCGGTGCTGACGCTGGCCATCACCTCCGATACGCTGCCGCTGACGGAAGTGCAGAATATGGTCAACACGCGCCTGGCATTGAAGATCAGCCAGGTGCCCGGCGTCGGCCTGGTGACGCTCAACGGCGGACAACGCCCCGCCGTACGCATCCAGGCCGATACTCAGGCGCTGGCTTCCTACGGCCTGGGGCTCGACACCTTGCGCAGCGCGATCACCGCCGCCAATGCCAACGGCGCGAAGGGCAGCTTCGACGGCCCGACCCGTTCCTACAGCATCAATTCCAACGACCAGCTGCTGACGGTGGCCGATTACGAGGCCCTGATCGTTGCCTACCGCAACGGCGCGCCGGTGCGGCTGTCGCATGTGGCTCAAGTCGTGGAAAGCGCGGAAAACGTCCGGCTCGGCGCATGGGCCAACATGAAGCCGGCCATCATTCTCAATGTCCAGCGCCAGCCGGGCGCGAACGTGATCGCCACCGTCGATGCGATCAAGGCCCGCCTGCCCGAGCTGCAGGCGGGCCTGCCGGAATCGCTGCGCGTCGATGTGCTGAGCGACCGCACCACCGGCATCCGCGCTTCGGTCGAGCACGTCGAGATGGAGCTGGTGCTGGCCGTGGTGCTGGTGGTGCTCGTCATTTTCGCCTTCCTGCATGATCTGCGGGCCACCGTCATCGCCAGCCTCGCGGTGCCGATTTCGCTGATCGGCACCTGCGGCGCGATGTACCTGCTCGGCTACAGCCTGAACAACCTGAGCCTGATGGCCCTGACCATCGCCACGGGGTTCGTGGTCGATGACGCCATCGTCATGATCGAGAACATCGCCCGCTATATCGAGGAGGGCGAGACGCCGATGGCCGCGGCGCTCAAGGGCGCGGCGCAGATCGGCTTCACCATCATTTCCCTGACCGTTTCGCTGATCGCGGTGTTGATTCCCCTGCTGTTCATGGGCGACGTGATCGGACGGCTGTTCCGCGAATTCGCCGTCACGCTGTCGATCACCATCCTGATTTCCGGACTGGTGTCGCTCACGCTGGTGCCCATGATGTCCGCCCGCTGGCTGCATGGCCCCGGCGAGGAACGCAGGGAGAGCAAACTGCAGCGCATGTTCGACAGGGTTGTCGTGCGCTATGACCGGAGCCTGCAATGGGTGCTGGCGCGCCAGGGTCTGACGCTCGCCGTGGCCTTGCTGACGCTGGTGCTGACCGCCGTGCTCTACATCGTGATCCCGAAGGGGCTCTTCCCGGTGCAGGATACCGGCCAGCTCCGGGCCCGCCTCGAAGCAACCCAGTCGGTGTCCTACCAGCGCATGGCGCAACTGCAGCAGCTGGCTGCCGAGACCATCCTGCAAGATCCCGATGTGGACAACCTCAGCTCCGTGGTCGGCGTGGATGCGGCCAACAACACCATGCTTCACACCGGCAGCATGCTGATCAATCTCAAGCGAGAGCGCAGCGGTTCGCAGCAGGAAACGATGGACCGGTTGCGCGAACGCGTCGCCCGCATTCCCGGCCTGGCGCTTTACCTGCAGCCGACACAGGACCTGACCATCGATGCCGAAACCGGACCGACCCAGTTCCGGGTGTCCCTGGAAGGCGCGGACAATGCGACCGTGGTGCAGTGGGCCGACAGGCTGGCACAGCGCATGGCAGGCATGCCGGCGCTGCGCAACGTGGTGTCCGACGCGGGTGCCACCGGCGTCTCCGCTTTCGTCAGGATCGACCGCGACACCGCCTCGCGGCTGTCGGTGACCGCGTCCTCCATTGACGACGCCTTGTACAACGCCTTCGGCCAGCGCATCGTCTCCACCATATTCACCGAGACCAACCAGTACCGGGTCATCCTGGAAGCCCGGCCCGGACTGCTGTCGACGCCGGAGTCGCTGGGCCTGCTGCCGCTGCGCACCGGCTCCGGCAAGTCCACGCCGTTGTCCGCCGTCGCCACCATCACCGAGCGCCCGGCGCCGCTGCAGATCACGCATGTGGCGCAGTTTCCCGCCACCACCCTGGGGTTCGACACCGCCCCCGGCACTTCCCTCGGCAAGGCGGTCGACGAGGTAAGGCAGGCCGCGAAAGAGATCGGCCTGCCGGGCTCGGTCACCATGAGTTTCCTCGGCGCCGCCGGCGCCTATGAAGCTTCGCTGACCAATCAGCTGTGGCTGATCCTGGCCGCGCTGGTCTGCGTCTATATCGTGCTGGGCGTGCTGTACGAAAGCTATATCCATCCGCTGACCATCCTGTCGACCCTGCCCTCGGCCGGCGTGGGCGCCTTGCTGGCGCTGATGGTTACCGGGCAGGGGCTGGGCGTGATCGGCATCATCGGCATCATCCTGCTGATCGGCATCGTCAAGAAAAACGCCATCATGATGATCGACTTCGCCATCGATGCCGAGCGCAACCAGGGCATGCCGCCGCGTGAAGCGATTCACCAGGCCGCGTTGCTGCGCTTCCGTCCCATCCTGATGACGACGCTGGCCGCGCTGTTCGCGGCACTGCCGCTGATGTTCGGCTGGGGCGAGGGCGCCGAGCTGCGCAGGCCGCTTGGCCTGGCCATTTTCGGCGGACTGATCGTCAGCCAGGTGCTGACCCTGTTCACCACGCCCGTCATCTATCTCGCCTTCGACCGGCTCGGGCGGCGCTGGACAGGGCGCGGCACGAACGAGGTGGTTGCGTGAACCTGTCCGAACCCTTCGTCCGCCGCCCGGTCGCCACCATATTGCTGACGATCGGCATTGCCTTCGCCGGCATTGTCGGCTTCTTTGTCCTGCCGGTGTCGCCGCTGCCGCAGGTCGAATATCCGTCGATCACGGTCAGCGCCTCATTGCCCGGCGCCAGCCCGGACACGATGGCGACCAGCGTGGCCACTCCGCTGGAGCGGCGGCTTGGTGTGATTGCGGGTGTTAATGAAATGACCTCGACCAGCAACACCGGGTCGACGCGCATCAGCCTGCAGTTCGACCTCAACCGCAAGATCGATGCCGCCGCCCGCGAAGTGCAGGCGGCGATCAATGCCTCCCGCGTCGATTTGCCAGCCACCCTCAAGAGCAATCCGACGTATCGCAAGGTCAGCCCGTCGGCGTCGCCGGTCATCATTCTGGCGCTGACCTCACGCACGCGCTCGCCGGGGCAGATTTACGAAGAAGTCTCCAACCTGGTGCAGCAGAAGCTGTCCCAGGTGCCCGGCGTGGGCGACGTGGAAATCGGCGGCGGCTCGCTGCCGGCGGTGCGCGTCGAGCTGCTGCCCTTCGCGCTCAACCGCTATGGCGTGAGCATGGAAGACGTGCGTGCGGCGATCCAGGCCAGCACGGCGAACCGGCCGAAGGGAGCCATCGAAGGCGATGAGCGGCGGCTGCAGATTTATTCGCAGGCCGATACCGTGAACGGCGGCAAGAGCGCCGCCGACTATCGTGGGCTGGTGGTGGCCTGGCGCAATGGCGCCGCGATCCGCCTGCAGGATGTCGCGCAAGTCATCGATGGCGTCGAGGACCGGCGGACCATCGGCCTCTTCAACGGCCAGCCGGCGGTCATTGTCCTGGTGACCCAGCAGCCCGGGGCCAATGTCATCAAGACCGTCGACGGCGTGCGCGCGCTGCTGCCGGAGCTGCAGGAACAGTTGCCGCAGGACGTGCGCCTGCAGGTGGCGTCGGACCGCACCAATTCCATCCGTTCATCGCTGCATGAAATCGAATTCACGCTGATTCTTTCGGTGGTCCTGGTGGTGCTGGTCGTCAGCGCGTTCCTGCGCAGCTTCCGCGCCACCGTCATTCCCGCCGTGGCGACGGTGGTATCGCTGCTGGCCACCTTCGGCATCATGTACGTGCTCGGCTTCAGTCTCAACAACCTCAGCCTGATGGCCCTGACGGTGGCCACCGGTTTCGTGGTCGACGATGCCATCGTCGTCCTGGAAAACACCAGTCGCCATCTCGAACAGGGCATGGATCGTTTCAAGGCCGCCCTGCTGGGCGCGCGCGAAGTGGGCTTCACGGTGCTGTCGATCAGCGTGTCGCTGGTGGCCGTGTTCATACCGCTGCTCTTCATGGAAGGACAGATCGGACGGCTGTTCCGCGAGTTTGCCGTGACGCTGTCGGCGGCGGTCATGATTTCGATGGTGGTATCGCTGACCACCACGCCGATGATGTGCGCGTTGCTGCTCAAGCCCGCGTCCGAAGGACAGGCAGCAACGCAGCGGGGCCGCCTGTCGCGGTCTTTGTCGGGCTTCTTCGAGCGCAGCTTCGGCTGGGTGCTGCGCTGCTATGAACGCAGCCTTGACTGGGCCCTGTATCACCGTGCCATCGTCATGTTCATCCTGCTCGCCGTGGTGGGCTTGAATGTCTATCTGTTCATCGCGGCGCCCAAGGGATTCTTTCCGCAGCAGGATACCGGCCAGATCAACGGCGGCCTGCGCGCCGACCGCAGCATTTCCTTCCAGGCCATGCAGGGCAAGCTGCAGCAGCTGGTCGACATCATCCGGCGCGATCCCGCGGTAGATACGGTGGTCGGCTTTACCGGCGGACGCCGCGCCGGCGGCGGCTTCATGTTCATCAACCTCAAGCCGCGCTCGGAGCGGAGTGAAGGAGGGCAGGCCGTCATCGCCCGCCTGCGTCCTCAGCTGGCGCAGGTGACCGGGGTCACGCTGTTTCTGAACACGGTGCAAGACCTGCGGGTCGGCGGACGGCAGAGCAATTCCACGTATCTGTACAGCCTGAAAAGCGACAGCAGCGCCGACCTGAAGACCTGGGCGCTGAAGCTTGCCGAAGCCATGAAGCGGCAGCCGGCCCTGATCGATGTCGATACCGACCAGGCGGAGAACGCGGTCGAAACCTATGTGGAGGTGGATCGCGAAACGGCCGCTCGCCTGGGCGTCAGTTCGCGCGATGTCGATAACGCCCTGTACAACGCCTTCGGCCAGCGGCAGGTCGCCACCGTCTATGACGAACTGAACCAGTATCACGTGGTGATGGAGGTGGCGCCGCAATATGCGAGGAGCCCCGAGGCATTGAAGGACATCTATGTGCCGGTGCGGGCCGGCGGGAACGTGGCCGCTGCTGCTGGCGCTGTTGCTGGCGCTGCTACCGGCACTGCTACTGCGGCCAACACCGCTGCTGCCGGGGCCGGCGCCGCGACGGCGCCGGCTTCCGCCTCCGCCACCGTGTCCAACCCGGCGTTGCGCGATCCGTCCGCCGGCCAGGCCCTGAGCACCGCTCCCAGTACCATGGTGCCGCTGGCCGGCATCGCCCGCTTTGCGGAACGGCCGGCTCCCGCCTCCGTCAGCCACGAGGATGCCGAACTCGAAACCACCATTTCCTTCAATCTCGCCGACGGCGCCACGCTGGGCCAGGCGCAGGATGCGGTCAAGGCGGCCGAGGCGGAGATCAGCATGCCGACCAATGTGCGCGGCAACTTTGCCGGCGCGGCGCGCAGCTTCCAGGAATCGCAGAGCCAGCAGCCGCTGCTGATCCTGGCGGCGCTCGTGGTGATTTATATCGTGCTGGGAATCCTGTACGAAAGCCTGGTCCATCCGCTCACCGTGCTGTCGACCTTGCCCTCGGCCGGCGTCGGAGCGGTACTGGCGCTGCTGCTGTTCAAGATGGATTTTTCCATCATCGCGCTGATCGGCGTGTTCCTGCTCATCGGCATCGTGAAGAAGAATGCGATCCTGATCATCGATTTCGCGCTGGACGCGGAGCGCTCGCGCGGCCTGACTCCGCTCGAGGCGGTGCGCGAAGCCTGCCTGCTGCGCTTCCGTCCCATCCTGATGACGACGCTGGCTGCCGCGCTTGGGGCGCTGCCGCTGGCGATCGGTTTCGGCGAAGGCTCGGAACTGCGGCGTCCGCTCGGCGTTGCCATCATCGGCGGCCTGATCGCAAGCCAGCTCCTCACCCTGTTGACCACACCCGTCGTTTACCTCCTGCTCGACAAGCTGCGGCTGCGCAGCCCGGACGAGCGCGGCCTGCGCCGCATTGATGACGCCACTCCCACTTCGACATGAACACATCCCTGCTCCAGCTCCGCCGTCTCGCCATTGCCGCAGCCGTCACCGCCCTGCTCGGAGGATGCGCCATCGGACCCGAGTACCAGCGGCCGGCGACGCCGCTGCCGGCGCACTTCAAGGAAGCCGAAGGCTGGCAGCCGGCGGCTCCCGCCGACGGCATCGACCGCGGGGCATGGTGGTCCGTGTTCGATGACCCGGTGTTGAATGAACTGGCGGCAGCGGTCGAAGTGTCGAACCAGAATGTCGGAGCCGCCGCGGCAGCCTATGAGCAGGCGAGGGCGCTTGTACGCGAACAGCGCTCGGCATTTTTTCCCGCGGTATCGATCGATGGCGGCGCCGGCCGTTCCGGCGCCCGCCGCTCTGCCACCGGCACCGGCACCGGCGGCGCCATCGCGGCGGCAGGCGGCGGGCGCGTATCCAATTCCTATCAGTTCGGTATCGGCGGCAGCTGGGAACCGGATGTCTGGGGCAGATTGCGGGCCGGCGTCAATAATGCCAGCGCGAGCGCACAGGCGAGCGCGGCCGATCTGGCATCGGCACGCCTTTCCGCGCAGGGCGAGCTGGCGGTCAACTACTTCACGCTCCGGCTGACCGATCTGCAGACCGCCTTGCTGCGCAACACCATCGCCGGATACCAGCGGGTGCTGCAGATCACGCGCAACCGCTACGATGCCGGCATTGCGCCGAAGACCGATGTCCTCCAGGCGGAAACCCAGCTTGCCAATGCCCAGGCCGACGAAGCCGGACTGGAACGCCAGCGCGCGCAGCTCGAGCATGCGATCGCGGTATTGATCGGAAAGCTGCCTTCCTCTTTTGCTCTGGCGCCCGCCCCCTGGAAAAGCGTCGTGCCCGATGTTCCCGCCGTCGTGCCCTCGTCGCTGCTGCAGCGCCGTCCCGACATCGCCGCCGCAGAGCGGCGCGTTGCCGCTGCGAACGAACAGATCGGCATCGCCCGCTCCGGTTATTTTCCCAACATCGGACTCGATGCGGCTTATGGGACATCCGCGGGCAGCGTCGCGAATCTGTTCAACGCGTCGTCGACGCTATGGTCGCTCGGCCTGTCCGCCGTGCAGACGATATTTGATGCCGGTGCAACAGGAGCCCGGGTCGACGCCGCTCGCGCCGCCCATGAGCAAGTCACCGCCCGCTATCGCCAGACAGTACTGGCGGCATTCCAGGATGTGGAAGACCAGCTTGCGGCCACTAGGGTGCTGGGACGCCAGGTCGAATTGCGCAGGCAGGCATCGGCCGCGGCCGATCAGGCCGAGGAGCAGATGCTGAACCGCTATCGGGCAGGGCAGGTAGGCTACACGGAAGTGGTCAACGCGCAGGTGACGGCGCTGAATGCGCGTCGTTCGCTGGCACAGGCGCAAGTCGACCGCCAAACCTCCGCGGTCGCATTGATACAGGCGCTCGGCGGCGGCTGGTCTCAGGCCGACGAGTTGACGCTGCGCTGATGCCGGCCAGCGCGGCATGGAACCATTTCCATGCAAACCTCAGCGCGAATTGCAGATGAGTGGTCGGTCGCCCCGGCTTGCCCCGGGCGTGTCCCGCGTTGTTCGTCGCTGGTGTGGCCCGCCACACGGCGCTTCTCCCGCCTTGCCCTGCATCCCAGGGCAAACCGATTCTCCCATACATCCGCCTGCAATCCGCTCTAGCGGCAAAGCGATGCCGCGGGGATAGTGTCCGGCATCTTCCGTTTTGGAGCGCACTGTGCGGCCTGCCCGCGCCGCACCGGATCGCCTTTGATGAACTCGCCCGGACCTTTGAAGTCACACGTCTGCTTTACGAATGTCTGATGCTGAAAATCAATTTCTTGCTCGCCGACTTAAAAAGGAGAACATCATGAATTCAGGAATCATTAAATCGCTCGCAATCTGTTCGCTGGGCGTTGCCCTGATCACGGGTTGCGCATCGTCGCCCTCATCGTCAGCGTCGCAAACACGTGCCGCCGCCGGCCAGAGCGGTCATAAAACCGGCAAGGTGACCGCCGTCGAAACCGTCGCCGTGGTCGACCAGGCACTGGTGGGCACCAGCTCCGGCAACAGCGCCGTCGTGACTACCGCAACCGGCGGACCCGCGGCAATCACCGTGCTCTTCAATGACGGTACCGAAGGCAGATATGTCATTGAGCGCCCGACCATGCAGCACAAGGTTGGCGAGACGGTGCATGTAATCACGAACGGCGCCACCACGGGGATCATGCGGCAGCAGTAAGCAAACTCTCGCATGACATCGCGACTGGCTGCGGTGGAAGACTGCGTCCCCGGCGCTATTGCCGGCATCCGGGCACATGACGATGCGAGTGCCGGGCTACCGGCGTAGCGCGAGGGAGCGCTTTGCGAATGCGGTAACCGATCACGTCATTTGATCCTGCAGCCATGCTGCAAGCCATCAAACCAGCAAGCACGTAAAACGGCCGTCATTGGGACGGCCGTTTTGGTATCAGCATCACGTTCATCCGCACACGGGGGTCTTCATTACGAACAGGGCATAGCACTGTCACTGTTACTGTCCGAAGGCGACCGCTGTTCATTTTCCTTTGCGAAAACTTTCTCCTTTTCACGCATAACACTTTCAGGCCTGGCATCACCGCATTCCAGCGGCGGAAATGCATTCATGCAAGTCGTATTTGTAAGAAGCCTGAACTTCATTTTGTTTTCTGCAGTCCACAGTATTTTATTGCCACTTATGCCAGTTATTTCCTGGCTGCCTCTGCCCGGCGTTATTGCGCGGGCTTGGCTCCCCGGAATGCTGCGCAGATTGGATTGGACTACCGATCCCACCTTTCATTCCAGCATGAAAAGGCAGAACCACGGGGCGATGATTGAAGCAGGAACATGACTCACATCACGTTTTTACAATGGCTTTGTGACCGGATACAACGCATAACGCCTGGCATCGCCGCTTTCGTCTTCCTGATGACCGCGGCGTTTTCCGCTGCGGCGACGGACAGGTTGCAAGGCCCCGTGCTGACCCTCGATCCGGGCACGCACACCGCGGCGATTCGACAGATCGCGGTCGATGCCGAAGAGAAGATCCTGGTCACCGCCTCCGACGACAAGACGGCGCGCATCTGGGAGATATCCAGCGGCCGCCTGCTGCAGACTCTGCATCTTCCGGTCGGCCCGGAAAACATCGGTCGTCTCTACGCCGCCGCCGTTTCCCCGCAAGGCAAGCTCGCGCTCGCCGGCACTACCGCGGCACCCGAGGGCCGGCACCGGATTTATCTCTATGACCTCCGCAAAATGGCCTTTCTCAAGGCAGTCAACGCGCGCGGCGGCGATATCAAGTCCCTGCAGTGGTCGCCCGACGGCATGTTGCTTGCCGCCGCTTATGCCGGCTCGTCTGCCTTCCGCGTATTCGACGACGACGGCGATCTCGTGCATGAGGAACGTTTGCCTGCGGATGCCTGGAGCATCACGCTTTCGCGCAACGGATTGCTTGCGCTGCCGGTATCGGACGGCACGGTGCGGGTCTACGGGATCGCCGGTGCGGTTCAGCTGCTGGCCACCTTGCGCGGCGCCCTTCCGGATCCCAGGGGAGTACAGTTCTCGCCCGAGGGCGACCTGCTGGCCGTCGGCTATCTGTCGCGCAAGTCGGCCCGCGAAGTGCAGGTCGACGTATTCGACGTGGCAACACAGTCGCTGGCCAAGACCTTCGTATTCGACGACATTGCGCATGGCAATCTGCGCAATGTTGCCTGGCAGCGCGACGGCGCGGCCCTGTATGCGGCGGGATCGGGTTATCGCGGCCGCAACGACTTCGTCATCAAGCGCATCAGCTGGCCGCAAGGCGAAGTGAGCGACACGAGCGCAGCCACCAATTCCATTACCGACATGCTGCCCTTGTCGGACAACCGCGTGCTGTTCTCGACGGTGGAGCCTGCGTGGGGCGTGGTGCAAGGCCAGCGCGCAAGGATCATGGCCGCGCCCAAGAGCGCCCAGTTCTACGAGGCCGATGCGCTGGCCATCAGCGACGATGCGAAGACCGTCGCCTGGCGCTTCGCCCCGGGCGAGCAGCAACATTCCTTTTCCGTGAACGGCCGCAATCTGACGCCCGGCGAACGCAATGCAAAACGGCAATCCAGGACAAGCAGCAAGCGTATTCCGATCGGCATCTGGGAAAACAGTTATGAAGTCTCGGTTGCCGGGCGTCCGGTGCCAATGGCGCCGACGGAGATCTCGCGCGCGGTCGCCGTTCTGCCGGACGACTCGGCCTTGCTGCTGGCAACCAGCCGAAGCCTTCGCCGAATCGAGGCGGACGGCTACGAACGCTGGCAGATTCCGCTCGCCACCGAAGCGCGTGCGGTGAACATCAGCGCGGACGGCCGCGTGGCTGTGGTGGCAATGGCGGATGGCACCCTGCGTTGGCGCCGGGTGCAGGATGGCACGCTGCTGATGTCCCTGTTCGCCACGCGCGACGGCCGCTGGGTATTGTGGAACGAGGATGGATATTTCGATGCCGCCAAGGGCGCCGACGCGCTGATAGGGTGGACCATCAATCGCCCCGATGGAGATCGGACCGACTACTACCCGATGTCGCGCTACCGCGACAAATATTTCAAGCCCGAAGTGGTTGGCCGTTCATTGGCGATGGGACAGGACGTAGAACAGGACGGAAAACAAGCCCGGAAGGCATCCGTGGCGCTGCACCGATTGCAGGACCAGCACGCAGACATGGCATCGGCCGGCGTGGCTGGCTTTCCGTCTGCAGCGCAGCAGCGGTTGAACAAGGAAGCAAACCACCTGGCGGCATCGCCGGCGGCACGGAACTACGGACATCACCCGCAATAAAGGAATCACCGACATGAAACTGACAAATCAAATTTCCCGCCCCTTGAAGCCCGCCACCCTTGCCCTGGCAATGGCGTTGGCACTGTCCGCCTGCGGCGGCGGTGGCGGTGACGGCGGCTCTCCCGCCTCTACGGGCGCGGGTGCGAATACGGCGCAAACCACGCCGACCGGAACACCATCGGCGAACGCGCCGGGCGGTACGCAAACCTTGCCCTGCGTCGGCTATATCGCAACCGGATTCAGCGGCGACATCAACGCGGTGTATCCGGATGGCTGGGGCGGCGTGCTGCAGACCGGCGTCGATAACTGCGGCGCAAGCCAGAGCGGTGGCGTCGGCAATGCAGGCGGTGTGGGTGGCGGTGAAGGCGGTGCTGGCGGAGGCAGCGGCTCGGGCGGCGGCGGATCAGGTGGGTCGGGCGGATCAGGCGGAGGCGGCGAAGGCGGCGCCGGTGCCGGCGGCGGCGAGGGCAAGGTTATCAATGCGCTCATGACGGTGACGCGGCTTTCCGACGGCGCCGTGCTCGGCTCGGCCGTGACCGATTCTGCGCGCGGACTGGTCACCATTCGCCCGCGCGCTTCAGATGGGCCGGTTCTGCTGACACTGACCGGGCGTCCGGGAGCGCAATACTATGACGAGGGCCTGGACCGGCTTGTTGACTTCGGCCCGGGGCAGGTCCTGCATGCGCTCGTCGACAGGTTCGACGAAAACATCGGCGTGTCGCCGCTGACCGAGTCGGCCTACCGTTACGCGCTCAACAATTTCCGATCCCCTACCGCGGGCGGTACGGCGGCACAGTCTGCCGGCAATTTGACCGGTCTGACCGCCGAACAGGTGCGCGCGGCCAATGAAGCGGTACGCAACGCAGTCAATGCCACCCTGGAACCGCAGCTGCAGCTGGCCTCGGTGAAGAGTCTGCCGACACCGGTTGACAGCAGCAGCGCGGAAAATGCCCTGCCCGCCAATCGTTACGGCGTGGCGGCGACGGTGCTCGGCGGGCTGGCAAAAGCGGCGGCCAAACGCCGGCCAACCACCGCGGCACCGCCGGCACTAGGCATCACCGAGCAGCTTGCAAGAGATCTTACCGATGGCACGGTCGATGGCGCGGCACTCGACAGGACACCGGCCGCGCCCGCGGAGACGGCTTATTACGATGCAAGTACCTTGCCGAAATCGCTCAGCAAGGGGGCGGCGGAAATGTCCGACCGGTTCGGCAAGGGCACGACCAACACCATTACCGCTCCGGTTGCCACCGTCGCCGAGTCCGATTTCACCGGCCAGTGGTCTGCCACGCTTGCCAGCGGCCGCGACCCGGCCGCTCCGAGTGCCGCAGTCGCCAGCGTCGCGCTGACCATCAATACGAATGGCACGGTAACCGGTTCCCTGGCCGACACGGGCGCTGGTGGAAGCGCTGTCCCGGTCAGCGGCAGCGTCAGGGACGATGGCGCCATTGCACTGACCTCAACCACCGGACGGACCCTCAATGGCATCATTCAGCCGGAAGGTGCCTTTGTCGGCACCTGGACTGATGCCGCCGGTAACAGAGGCGCCTGGGCAAGCGCAAGGCCGGCCCGCCCGGCAGCAGCCAGGCCGGTTCCATCCGCAGCGCCTGCGACTACGCCTTCCGCGTCGCCAGCGGCAGGCACGCCGGCAACGACACCGGCAGGCACACCGGTAACCACACCGGTAACCACACCGGCAGGCACACCGGTAACCACACCGGCAGGCACACCGGTAACCACACCGGCAACGACACCGGCAACGACACCGGCAACCACACCGGCAACGACACCGGCAACGACACCGGCAACGACACCGGCAACGACACCGGCAACGACACCGGCAACGACACCGGCAACGACACCGGCAACCACACCGACAACCACACCGGCAACCACACCGGCAACCACACCGACAACCACACCGACAACCACACCGACAACCACACCGGTAAGCGACCCCGCTGGCACTTCTGCAGATAGCACTCGCGGTAATTCCGGTTCGGGATCCGGAAGTGCGGGAAGGGGAAATGCGGCCGGGAATCGATAGAGGAATTGCGCCGCCCGCCGCCCGCCGCCAGCGGCTGGTGGTGGCTCGCGCCGTATCGTGCCAGACAGTCAACGCCAACCGCTCGCGGCTGGAGTAAAGAGAAGAAGCCGGCGGCGGAGCGGTGTTCATTCGCGATGGGTTCCCAGTCTGCGAATTGCCCGTTTCACCCAAGGATGTCTCGTCAGGCCGATCACGCCCATGCGAAAATCCGGCATTCCTTGATCGGATGACGGATTTTGGCTGCCCGCATGCGGTATGCTGCCTGACTTCGAACACCGGGGGGATATCCTGGCCGATCGAGAAATCCTGTTGTAGAGCGTCTATCAAAGTGCAGCTTGCCGCGTTGCGCGCCTTGCCATCGGTCATTTTGATAGACGCTCTCAAATCCGCGAGTCCGCCCGCATGCGGGTGCTCGCTGAATGCTGAAATGATGTCGGAACGGTATGTACAAAAGTAAATTTGCGGCGGGGGTATTCCTTCTCGCAGCATGCAGTATCGCCAATGCCAAGTGGATCAAGGTTGCGGAGACCGAAGACGATGCCTTCTATTACGAATCGACCATGGTCCGCAAGACGGGAAAATACTTGCGGCTCTGGCATCTTGTCGATCACTCTACCGTCAAGACAGCGGCCAAGGGAACGTACAAGTCGAGCAAGGTCCAGGTCGAACTGCATTGCAGCGAAAATATGTGGCGCGTGACTTACCTTACCTATCATTCCCAGCGCATGGGTGAAGGCCAGCTGCTTGACTCCTTCTTTGATCCCAATGCGGCATGGGAAGCGATTGTGCCAAATTCGCCGATACAAAAAATATCCGAAGGCGCATGCAAGGGATAGAGCGGTTTCACCCTGACCTGCCTGCCGATCCCGGACAGATAGCCGCCGGCACTGCGTTGTGACTTCTAGCCATGGCTTGGCCATGGTCAGGGCGAAAACGCTCTAGTAAGCGAGGACCTGCGTCTTTTCCGCCCCGGGGCCTGGGACGCGTTCTTGGAGCGCCTATCAAAAGCCGCATTGCGCCTCCTTGCCGTATGTCCGCACTGTCTCCACTGGTCGCCTTCCTTGCCAACGGCATTTTGACCGGCACTCTTGACATCCGCCGCCCGAGTTTCTTTCCGTCAAATCCATCTCGTGCTTTCAATTGATTGCGGTGGATCGATGTCGGTTGCGGATGAATCCATGTTGAACACATGCCGGACGAAGTTCGGACGACAGGCAATCATTTGATGAGGTATCGGTGGCATCGATAGCAGTTATTCAGGAAAGCGTTTCACTAAAGACTGCCATTTAGTTCGGTATTGATAAGTGAAAAAGATTTTCCCAGTGTAATCATCCACCATTGCGGTTTACACTGGATCGCTCTCTCCCCTCGTTATTGACCAATATTCATAAGGCGGAACGTGAGTGCCGCACCGCTCCTACCAGCATAGTGAGCTGACAAAAATCTCCTTGCCAAGGCAAATTCATCGATGGCATACTAAGTTAAGCGCTTAACTAAGAAAGCCAAACCACATTGCGTCCGCAAGTCGCGGACGGTATTTCATGGAGACGAGAATGACAAGGAAAAAACGGACCGGCTCAGCACGGCAACCGGGGGGTGATGCAGGCGGCGCCGCCTGCATCAAGGGCGGGAAAGACGGCATCGGCGACAGGTCGGGCATCGGGCTCACGGCCCTGCTCGGCGGCGCGCTGCTGTCGCTGACGGCGTGCGGAGGCGGTTCCGGCGGCGCGCAGAGTGCCGGCCAGTCAGTGGTGCAGCCCAAGCTTGAGGTGCGGTCAAAAGCGCTTCTTACTGTCGACAACCTGCAGTTCAAGGATCTGAACGGCAACCAGAAGCTCGATCCCTATGAAGACTGGCGCCTGCCTGTCGACGACCGTGTCAATGACCTGGCCAGCCAGATGACCCTGGATGAAAAAGCAGGCTTGATGCTGATCGATACCCTGAATGCCGACTGCAAGGGCGCGGTTCCTCAGGCAGGTGTCGATTTCGTCAACACGCAGAAGATGGCGCGCTTCATTCTCCGCAATGTCGTCACCGGCACCCCCGCCTGCACGGCGACCGCAGGACGCAGCGGCCAGCCGGTCACGCCGGAAGATGCGGCGAAATTCATGAATTCGGTGCAGGCCCTGCGCGAAGCAACCCGCCTCGGCATTCCCGCACTGTTCAAGTCCAATGCACGTAATCATTATGAAAAAGATGCCCGGGTAGGCATCAATGAAGCCGCGGGCGCATTCACGGAGTTTCCGAAGGAGGGCGGGCTCGCCGCGGCGGCGCTCGGCACCGGAGACATGAGCGTCATCAAGGAGTTTTCCCAGGTGATGGCCGAGGAGTGGAAATCGATCGGCCTGCGGGGCATGTATGGCTATATGGCCGACCTCGCCACCGAGCCGCGCTGGTATCGCGTTCATGAAACGTTCACGGAAGACGCCGACCTCAACGCAAACATCATGAAAACGCTTGTCGAGAATCTTCAGGGCGGACCGCTCAACAAGGACTCGGCGGTCGCATTGACAATGAAGCATTTCCCGGGCGGCGGACCCCAGGAGCAGGGCCTGGATCCGCACTATGCGTTCGGCAAGAACCAGGTCTATCCGGGCAATAATTTCGGCTACCATCTGAAGCCGTTCATGGCGGCAATCAATGCCGGCGTCTCATCCATCATGCCTTACTACGGCGTTCCGATCTCGGTGGCCTATGACGGCGTCGTCTACGAACAGACCGGCATGGCGTTCTCGAAGCAGGTTGTCACCGATCTGTTGCGCGGCAAGCTTGGCTTCAAGGGCTATGTCAATTCCGACACCGGCATCATCAACGACCGCGCCTGGGGCCTGGAAAGCAGAACCGTGCCGGAGCGCGTCGCTGCCGCGATCAACGGCGGTACCGATACCTTGTCGGGCTTCAATGTCAACAAGACAATCACCGACCTTGTGCAGGCAAGGCTGGTAACCGAGGAACGCGTCACCGAGGCGGCGAAACGTCTCCTCAAGGCGCAGTTCCAGCTCGGCCTGTTCGAGAACCCCTACGTCGATCCGGCCCAGGCGAATGGCATCGTCGGCAAGCAGGCAAACCGGGAAAAGGGAATGGACATCCAGCGCAAGTCCATCGTCCTGCTGCAAAACCAGGACCAGGGCGCCGGCGCCAAGACGCTGCCGCTGAAGGCCGGTGCGAAGGTATACACGATGGGTATCGCGAAATCGGATGTCGAGAAATACGGATATGTCGTCACCGATGGCGAAGCCCTGGCCAACGGCGTGCGGCCCAGCGCGGCAGGCCACGATTACGCGGTGATCCGCGTGGAAGTGTCGAATCCGCAGGCGGTCACCAGCACCTACGCCAGCAATGGTGCGACCACCGGCGCCAATCCATCCTTCGTTAATCCGCTCACCGGCAAGCCGTACGGCGCCGAGGACCGCTGCAGCACCAACGCGGCATTGTCCTGCACCGACAATGGACTCACTTTCGGCGGATCGTTCCCTTGGGAAGCCAACAACCTGTCGTTTACCAAGATGGCCGAATCGCAGTCCTGGAGGATGTCTCCGTCGCTGGATCAGATCAAGGCCGTGATGGGTGAAGTGGGCGCCAGCAAGACGGTGCTGAGCATCTATTTCCGTCAGCCTTATGTCCTGGATGAGGCGAGCGGCTTGAAGAACGCGGGTGCGATCGTGGCCGGATTCGGCGTCAGCAATGCGGCCCTGCTTGATGTCCTGAGCGGCAGGTTCAAGCCGCAGGGCAAGCTTCCGTTCGCGCTGGCAAACAACCTCCAGGCCGTGATCGACAACCAGCCGGATGTTCCTGGCTATCCGGCGAAGGATACGCTGTATCCGTTCGGGTTCGGGCTCGGCTACTGATACCGGCCCTGCGGCGAAAGCCGTCGACTGCGAGGCCGGAATGTCAGAATTCCGGCCTCGGCTTCCAGTTTTCCTTACACCCGTCCGCAAATCCGCGACGTGGCGTTCGCGGGTAGGGTGCTGTTCTCAGCATCCTGCAGCGCGGGAGCGACAGTAATGCGGGTGTCGGAAATCGTCCTCGGCGCGTCGCCTCAATGCAGCTCAGCCATCCTATCGCGTCTTGCCGGTGGTCGACGCGCGCAATACCAGCTGCGGATCGAGCACCGTATGCTCCTCGGTCTCTCTTCCGGCAAGCAGGTCGAGCATTTTCTTCATTGCCAGTTCTCCCATGCCTTCGCTCTGCAGGTTGACGGAGGTCAGCGAGGGCGATACGTATTCCGCATAAGGAACATTGTCGAAACCGCCGACCGCGATATCCTGGGGAAGCCGGAAGCCGAGAGATTGCGCTTCCTTCATGAAACCGATGGCGAGCAAGTCGTTGTAGCAGATCAGTGCGTCGGGATGCTCCTTGCCGAGCATGATCATTGAACAGAGGCGCTCGCCTTCCGACGCGAAGGGCGCCTGCGCCTCGTAACGCTGCAACTGCAATCCATGCGTTTCCAGGCATTCGCTGATGCCTGCCAGCCGGTCGCTGTTCCAGCGCGATTTCGCGAATCCGAGATAGGCGATCTTCTTGTACCCCTGCGTGACCAGATGCTGGGCCAGCATGTAACCGCCGCGCTGTCCGCCGCTGGCGACGCTCACCACTTTGGTCGTGTCGAGGCGGCCGAAGAAGACGATCGGCTTGCCATAGTTGATCACGGTCTTGATGTCGGCCTCCTGCATCCGCGAACTGATGATCAGACCGTCCACGCGCCGGCTCAGGGTATCGAGCAACTGCAGTTCGCGCGCCTGGTTTTCTTCGGTATCGACGAACAGCAGGGTGTAGCCAGCCTCGATGGCCACGCGGTTGGCGCCTTTGACGACGGCCGTGAAGTGCGGATTGTTGATGTCGAGGATGGCGACGCCGATGGTCTTCGTTTCTCCGGTGACCATCGAGCGTGCCAGTTCATTGGAGCGATATCCGAGTTCCGCGACGACCGAATTGATCGTGGCTTCGACCGTCGGCGAAAAGCGCTGGGCTCCATTCAGGAATTTCGACACCGTGGCAATGGACACGCCGGCTGCCTTGGCAACATCGTGAAGTGTTGGAGCGTTTTTTTTCATTGGGGAAGTCCGGCGGACAGGTGCGATCGAAGCATGAATCGAATGTGCAATTCTAATCCATCGAACCGCGGTCAATAGCCGCCCGTGAAAGTTTATGTTTTCACGGCATCGCGACGCAGCGGACTCCCAGACGGAAAACGTTAAATTGAGTGGTCCACAATCCAGGATGCCTCGGGATTTACATCTGGTGCTGCAACGAAAGGACGTGTCAGCGCCATGCATAAAACTTCTTGCGCACTTTCAGAAAAAGCGGTTTAATTCAGTTAAACGTTTTCCAAGCAATTCGGGGCACCTTCCGTGATCGGCGGAACGGGTTTTCGGTTATTTGGTGTGACGCTAGACGGTTCGCAAGAGGCAGTGTCTGCTGCCCTGAAGAAGGCCGGAATTTTTGAAAACAGGAGATACCGAATGCAATTCAAACTGAAAACGCTTCTTTCCCACATGGTCACGGCCGCACTGGCAGGGGCCGCGATCATGGCCCATGCCAAGGACTTCCGTTCCGCTGACGTCCATCCCAACGACTATCCGACCGTCGTCGCCGTGGGCCAGATGGGCAAGGCGCTCGCCGAGCAGACCAAGGGCCGCCTCGGCGTCAAGGTCTTCGCCAACAGCTCCATGGGTTCGGAAAAGGATACCGTCGAGCAGGTCAAGATCGGCGCGCTCGACATGGTGCGCATCAACAGCGCCGCGCTGCATGCGATCTCCCCGGCCATGGTGGTGCCGTCGCTGCCGTTCCTGTTCCGCTCCACCGCCCACATGCGCGAAACCCTCGACGGCCCCATCGGCGACCAGCTGCTGGCCTCGCTGGAAAAGGAAGGCTTCGTCGGCCTGGCCTTCTATGACAGCGGTTCGCGTTCGTTCTACACCACCAAGAAGCCGATCAAGACGGTAGCCGACATGAAGGGTCAGAAGATCCGGGTGCAGCAGTCGGAAATGTGGGTGGCGATCATGCAGGCGGTGGGTGCGAATGCGACGCCGATGCCGTATGCCGAGGTGTACACGGGTCTGAAGACCGGGCTGATCGACGGCGCGGAAAACAACTGGCCGTCGTACGAATCGTCGCGCCACTATGAGGCGGCGAAGTACTACAGCCTGTCGGAGCATTCGATGGCGCCGGAAGTGCTGCTGTTCTCGAAGAAGGTATGGGACGGTTTGTCCAAGGACGACCAGGCGCTGATCCGCAAGGCGGCCAAGGAGTCGGTGCCGGCGATGCGCAAGCTGTGGGACGAGCGCGAGGCGAAGGCGCAGCAAGTGGTCAAGGCCAGCGGCGCGCAGATCGTGACGGATGTGGACAAGGCCGGTTTTACGGCGGCGATGAAGCCGGTGTATGAGCGCTTCGTGACCGACCCGGCGCTCAAGGACGTCGTAGCCAAGATCCAGAAGACCGCGCACTGATTGCAGTATAGATCCGGCCCGAAAAATGGTTCATTTTTCGGGCCGGATCGATAGCACGCATGAATAGGGAGCCCTGAGCCATAAACCATAGGCTCTCTATTCAAATTCATTCTAGATTCAGGAATCAGCATGTTGGACACGGCAATCAAGCCAGGCTTCGTCACGCCTGTCGAAAGAGAAAAGACGATGTTTCTTACCAAAATGAATGCGGCCCTGTGCCGCGCGGCGATGATCCTGGCGGTGCTCGGCCTGTTCGGCATCGTCTTCGTGGTGATATGGCAGGTGTTTGGCCGCTATGTCATGAACGACACGCCCACCTGGGCCGAAGGCGCCGCCCTGGTGCTGGTCATCTACGTCACCATGCTCGGCGCCGCCGCCGGCGTGCGCGACGCCGGCCACATCGGCATGGAATCCATCCTCGTGCTGCTGCCCGAAAAACTGCGCGAGAAGTTCGAGATCGTCATCCACTTCGTCGTCGGCT
>NZ_VFAH01000033.1 GCF_008929045.1 Noviherbaspirillum aerium
ACTTCATGTTGTTTGAGCTTGCAGCTTGCGCCGCCGGCCCGCTTCATCAAGCGCCCACACTTATCGGTTGTTGGTTGTTAAAGACCTGTTGCCTGACAGAGCGTCGTGTCTGTCGCCGTCCACCTTATATAGGGTCCGGCTGGCGGGCTTCAAGGGTCGATATTGCGACTCCTGCTGCACCGTTTTGTCCCTGCCGCGCTTCGCTTTGTTTGCTGCGTTTCGCGACGGGAGCCGAACTATAGCAAAGGCTTTCGGCGACTGCCAACTATTTTTTTGTGGCGAAAAACCACAAGTGAAAGGCTTGCAATTCACCTCCTCGACCAAGGCATTTTGATGGCATCTGTATGCCGCTCGAAAGCTTTTCATGCTCACCGCATTTGATGCATTTCCAGCGATTTTCAACATCGACATCGTCCTGACCGCAAAGCGGAAATCCCGATCTTAAAATTCCGGTGCTCGCCTTTTTCAGTCGTGCAACGAAATAAGCCGCGCAAACTTGGTGACTGCCGATACAAGTCGACTTGAGTAGAGTGAGTAGACATGGTTTTCGTTTTTTACTATCGACGATGCGTTCATTTCATCATTGTGGACAATCAGCATCGTACCGGCGATGTTGTTGCATATGGCCGGTCAAGGCGCCATCACCAAGAGATCCTATTAAAATGACAATAACAGTGCGCACCGGCAAAGACACTATAGAGGTAAGGCAAGGCGGCACAATGCGGGAGCGGTATGCTGATAGACTCACTAAGTTCGAGAACCATTTTGGCAAGCCGGCAATTTCTGGTATAGTTCCGCGCTTCGGGTCGTTAGCTCAGCTGGTAGAGCAGCGGACTTTTAATCCGTTGGTCGCAGGTTCGAATCCCGCACGGCCTACCAAGTACAAGCGAAAAAGCCAGCCTTCACAGGTTGGCTTTTTTGTTTTCTGGTTCATTTCCCGTCATAGTCGCCTTCAAGCACATCCGCGAGTACATGATGCATCCCATAGGAACGTACAGGGGCATCAGGGCTAGTCGGCTTCGATGTCCGTGACGACCGGGGCCGGCCACAGGCCACATTGCGCAGTATGCACGGCACGCACAGGCTTGGCCGTCTCTTCTGAATAAAAGTCGTGCCGTCCGATCGAGTGGCTCTCCTGTTCCCTGCGAAGACGTGGCGTACAGCCTATCACCCCCGCTGCCGTACGGGCTACAAAAGAGCGGATAATGGCGGCTAAATCACTCTAGGCACTATTTTGGAATTCTCCCATGGAAATTAAGGTTAACTTTCTCGACAAGCTTCGTCTCGAAGCGAAGTTTGATGATTTCACGGTCATAGCCGACCAGCCTATCCGCTATAAGGGCGATGGTTCGGCGCCCGGTCCTTTCGATTACTTCCTGGCCTCGTCAGCCTTGTGTGCCGCTTATTTTGTGAAGTTGTATTGCGTAACCCGCAATATTCCTACTGAAAATATCCGGTTGTCCCAGAATAATATTGTCGATCCGGAAAACCGTTATCAGCAGATCTTCAAGATTCAGGTCGAGTTGCCGTCGGATATTTCGGCCAAGGACCGCCAGGGTATCTTGCGGTCGATCGACCGTTGTACGGTGAAAAAAGTGGTGCAAGCCGGGCCCGAGTTCGTGATCGAGGAGGTCGAGAGCCTGGATGCCGATGCTCAAGCCTTGCTGACGCTGAAGCCTGCTTCCGATGCGGGTACCTATATTACGGGCAAGGACCTGCCCCTGGAACAAACCATCGCCAATATGTCCGGAGTCCTGGCAGGCTTGGGCATGAAGATCGAAATTGCTTCATGGCGCAATATCGTTCCGAATGTCTGGTCCTTGCATATCCGCGATGCGCATTCGCCGATGTGTTTCACCAATGGCAAGGGATCGACCAAAGAGAGCGCGCTGGCGTCGGCATTGGGAGAGTTTATCGAGCGGCTGAATTGCAACCATTTCTATAGCGGTACGTTTTGGGGCGAAGACATCGCCAATGCGGCGTTTGTCCATTATCCGAACGAGCGCTGGTTCAAGCCCGGCCCTGAGGATGCGCTGCCGGCGGAGATTCTCGATGAATACTGCCTGCCCATCTACGATCCCGATGGTGAATTACGTGGCTCGCACTTGTACGACACCAACTCGGGAAATGTGGAACGCGGTATCTGCTCGCTGCCGTATGTGCGGCAGTCCGATGGCGAAGTGGTGTATTTCCCGTCGAACCTCGTCGAGAATCTCTACGGCAGCAATGGCATGAGCGCTGGTAATACGCTGGCCGAAGCGCAGGTGCAATGCCTGTCCGAGATTTTTGAACGGGCGGTAAAGCGCGAAATCCTCGAAAGCGAAATGGCACTGCCAGATGTGCCGTACGAGGTACTGGCGAAATACCCTGGCATTCTCGCCGGTATCCAGGGCTTGGAAGAGCAAGGCTTTCCGGTGCTGGTAAAGGATGCATCGCTGGGCGGAGTCTACCCGGTGATGTGCGTCACCTTGATGAACCCGCGAACCGGCGGCGTCTTTGCTTCGTTCGGCGCGCACCCGAGCTTCGAAGTTGCGCTGGAGCGGAGCCTGACCGAATTGCTCCAGGGCCGCAGTTTTGAAGGCCTGAACGATTTGCCTCAGCCCACCTTTGTCAGTAACGCAGTGACTGAGCCAAATAACTTTGTCGAACACTTCATTGATTCCAGCGGTGTGGTGTCGTGGCGCTTTTTCAGCGCCAAGGCGAATTTCGATTTCGTTGAGTGGGACTTTTCCGGCCATGGTGAAAACTCCAATGCCGACGAAGCCGCGACCTTGCTCGGCATTCTCGAAGAGATGGGCAAAGAAGTGTACATGGCAGTGTATGACCAGCTAGGCGCCGTTGCCTGCCGCATCCTGGTGCCCGGCTATTCGGAAGTTTTCCCCATGGAAGATTTGATCTGGGACAACACCAACAAGGCGCTGCTGTTCCGCGCGGATATCCTGAACTTGCATCGCCTCGACGACGCGAGCCTGGAAGCGCTGCTTGGACGTTTGGAGAACAGTGAGCTTGATGAGTACTCCGACATCGCCACGTTGATCGGCATCGAGTTTGACGAGAATACGGAATGGGGGCAGTTGACGGTTCTCGAGTTGAAGCTGCTTATTCATCTCGCCTTGCGGCAATTTGAAGCGGCGCACGAGCTGGTGGGCGCCTTCCTGCAGTACAACGACAACACGGTTGAGCGCGGACTGTTTTATCAAGCCTTGAACGTGGTGCTGGAGGTGCTGCTCGATGACGACCTGGAACTGGACGATTACGTGGCGAATTTCCGGCGTATGTTTGGCAATCCGCGGATGGATGCGGTGCTGGGATCAGTGGACGGCAGCGTGCGCTTCTTCGGCTTGACGCCGACGAGCATGAAACTGGACGGACTCGACAGGCACCAGCGCCTGATCGACAGCTACAACAAACTGCATATGGCGCGGGCCAGTGGGGCGGCCGCATCCCGCTAGGCTGGAAGGAAGGTATGGGAAATAGCTTCCTTGCATAGTCGCGCGCCGTGGAAAACGTCACCCCAATAACCGTTGGGGTCATTGCAAATGGATGAAACTCAAGCCGGCATTCCACTGCCGGCGGAGCAGACCGGCTGATTGCGGGAGTACTCTCCGGTCAAGACGTACGCATGGGATACGCGAGGCAACGCAACGCCGAAACGTTCGCAGCCCTCGTTGAATGCAGCTTACTCAAACAAATCCGCTTGGCGAAACAATTGCAGCTTGGTCGAATCACTTCTTTCCAGCGCCGACACCTTCACGCCGAGCAATCTGATCCTTTGATTCAGTTTTATTCTTTTAAGACACTCCGTGGCCGCACGCCTTATCACTAAGGCATCGTCCGTCAATTCGGGAAGGCTGTAATCCCGGGTGACAGTTTGAAAATCCTGAAACCGCAGCTTGATTCCGACTGTTCGACCGACATAGCCCTTGCGCTTGAGATCTTCCGATACGCGTATGCACAGGTCGGTAAAGATCTCTCCGAGCCGCCCGCGGTCGCCCTTCGGATGCAAATCCCTATCGAAGGTTGTCTCGCGGCTCATGCTTTTACTCTCGCGCTCGGTTGTGACCGGACGTCGATCGACACCATGCGCGGCGCGCAGCAGCCATTCGCTGTAAGTCCGGCCGAAAGCCTCCTGAAGAAGGGCGGGATCGGCCTTGGCCAATTCGCCGATGGTCATGATTCCCAAGGCATTGAGCTTGGCAGAAGCCTTTGGGCCGATGCCATTTACCTTGCTCACAGCCAGCGGCCAGATAATGTCGGGGATGGCTGACATCGGCACGACCGTGAGACCGTTCGGCTTCTGCAGGTCACTTGCAATCTTGGCTACGAGCTTGGAGTGCGCAATTCCTACGGAACAGGTCAGTCCTCCGGTTGCGTCCGTGACCGCGTGCTTGATGCTTCGAGCGATGGCGAGAACGTCACCCGGTATGCCATTCAAGTCGACATAGATTTCATCGATGCCGACATCCTGGATAGTCGATGCGATGGTCCTGACCGCGTTCTTGAACAGGGCGGAGTAATGTTTATAACGCTGGAAGTCGGTCGGCAGCAGTACGGCTTCTGGCGCAAGCTTGGCGGATTTCATCAAGCCCATGCCTGAAAATACGCCGAGCGCCCTCGCTTCGTAGGTTGCGGTAGTGACCACGCCGCGGCCGACATAGTCTTTCAACCGTGCGTATTGCCTGGTCCCGTCGGGCATTAGTCTGGGCTGATGCCTGCTCCCGCCGCCTACCACGGCCGCCACGCCCTTCAGATCAGGGTAGCGGAGGATCTCTGTCGAGACGAAGTAGCTGTCCATGTCAATGTGACAGATGCGCGGTGCATTCAGGTCATCCATATCAACGCTCACGCAAAGGCCCATCGCTCTCTAAACAAGTCATGCCGCGGCCCCGATGCCTGACGGCGTACAACGTAAAAACGTCTTCCGCCCGGATTATATCGGTCCGTACAGGAAGTTTCGAGATGCGGCAGATGTCAATGCTGTGGCCAGGATGACAAGTCGTGAGCGCCCTTTACCGACGGACGGAACAGGCTATGCCGGATAGTATCCTTGGAGCCGCTGTCACGCTCACGCACCATTTGCAATTGCAATTGCTGTGCTTCGGGAAGTCTGTCATTCATCTGTCTCGACATCGGTCCCTGATCAAGGAATGACAGCTGCGGCGCGTCATGCATGATCTGTCAGGGCAATGCTCCACAAAGCGGGCAGTGTAAAGCAAGGCTGCAATTACTCAGCAAGGCATCCTCTCTGGCTGTAACGGGTGGATCGGCGTAGACTCGGACTTCCGCACAACTCATTCTCTTTCACGGTCTGCAATGCCAATCTTCTCACTTCGAAAGTCGGTCCTGTTGCCGCTTTATCTTGTTGCGTCAAGCGCTATCGCCGTTTCAATGGCGGACCTGTCGAACAAGGACGCAACCACCGGCTTGAAAACCGCCCTCGAAAAAGGCGCCAATGCCGCAGTCAGCCAGCTGGGAGTCCAAGACGGCTTTCTGGGCAACGACAAGGTCAAAATCCAGTTGCCGCCCATTCTTGAAAAGGCACGGCCTTTGGTCAAGATGGCGGGCCGCGGGCAGCAGCTCGACGAGCTGGTCGTATCGATGAACCGCGCGGCGGAAGAAGCGGTGCCGCTGGCCAAGCCGCTGCTGCTCAGTGCCGTCAAGTCGATGACGGTAACGGACGCAAAGCAGATACTGACGGGCGGCGATACCTCGGTCACGCAATTTTTCAGAGACAAGACCTCGACTCAGCTCGCCGAAAAGTTCATGCCGATCGTGAAGAAGGTTACCGATCGCTCCGCCCTTTCGACCCAATACAATGCCACGATGGGCCAGGTCGCCAAGCTCGGCATCGCGGGACAGCAGGTCACGGTCGAGGATTACGTCACGCAGCGGGCGCTCGATGGCTTGTTCACCATGATTGCGGAAGAAGAGAAAGCCATTCGCCAGGATCCGGTCGGTACCGGCAGCAAGATACTTGGCAAGGTGTTTGGCGCGATGCGATGAGCTGCTGATGCAGGAGCGCATCGTTCAGGCACGCATGCGCTCGTCGTCAAGAACTGAACCGGTCAAGCGCCGGGCCAGCAGATCCACCAGGGCGCTTACACGCGGGGCCAGTGCGCCCTGCTTGTAGAACACCGCCCACACGGGCTGCGACCATGGCAGGGTATCGCCTTCGAGTACGCTGACGAGGCGGCCGGCCGCACGGTCGGCATGCGTAAGAAAGTCGGCGAGGCAGGCAATGCCGGCGCCGGACAGTACCAGGTGGCGCAGGGTTTCTCCGCTGGAGGCAGCGATGGACGGCGTGATTGCATAACCTTCCCTGCCGTCGCACCGCAACGGCCAGATATTGAGGGATGCCGGCGCGGTGAAGCCGATGGTGCGATGCCTTCCCTCCAGTTCGGCCACATCTTTCGGCACACCATGCCGCGCAAGGTATTCCGGCGCGGCCAGCAGCCGCAGCCGGCTGGTGCCCAGCCGCCGGGCATTCAGCGTGGAATCGGCCAGGTTGCCGATGCGGATGGCCACATCGACCCGCTCCTCGATCAGGTCGATCACCGTTTCCCCGCTGACCAGTTCCAGCCTGAGCTTGGGATAAAGATCCAGGAATTCAGCGGCCAACGGGGCCACCAGGTGATCGAGCGCCGGCGTGGCGGCATTCAGGCGCACCACGCCGGACGGTTCGGCAAGATGCCCTGCGAGTTCTTCCTCGGTTTCCTGCAAATCGGCAAGGATCTGCCGCGCGCGGGACAACAGCCATTCGCCTTCCCGCGTCAGGTCCAGCCGCCGGGTGGTGCGGGTGATCAGCGTGACGCCAAGCTGCGTTTCAAGACGGGAAATGGTGCGGCTGATGCCCGACGGCGTCTGCCCGAGGCGCTCCGCAGCCGCGGAAAAGGAGCCGCTTTCTATCACCGCGACAAAGGCTGTCAAGGCATCGACATTCAGCATTTGTGACTCCGAGTCAAAAGTGTATTGTAGTCAACCCGCTGTTTGTCTGCGGGCGGAACGCGCACACTGCGAGCCATCGTTACTTCTTCAAGGAGAATTGCATGCCTCTCGCATTATGGGCGCTGACCCTGAGCGCGTTCGCCATCGGCACGACGGAATTCGTCATCGTCGGCCTCATCCCCACCATCGCCGCCAGCCTGCAGGTCTCGGTGCCGTCGGCCGGCTTGCTGGTCAGCTTGTATGCGCTGGGTGTGGCCGTCGGCGCGCCGGTGCTGACGGCGCTGACCGGCCGCGTCCCGCGCAAGCCATTGCTGCTTGGCCTGATGGCCCTGTTCACCCTGGGTAACCTGGTGGCCTGGATGGCGCCGGGATATTCGGCATTGATGGCTGCGCGCGTGCTGACCGGCCTGGCCCACGGCGTTTTCTTTTCGATCGGCTCGACCATTGCCACCGGCCTCGTACCGCGCGGGAAGGCGGCCAGCGCCATCGCGCTGATGTTTACGGGACTCACCGTGGCGCTGGTGACCGGCGTGCCGCTGGGCACCTTCATCGGACAAACCCTGGGCTGGCAGACCACCTTTCTCGCCGTGTCGATGCTCGGCGCGATCGCCTTCGTCGGCAGCCTGATCCTGGTGCCGGACACCATTGCCACGCCTCCTGCGGCATCGCTGGCCGGACAGTTTGCGGTTCTGAAGAAACCGCGCCTGCTCCTGGTCTATGCAATGACCGCACTCGGCTATGGCGGCTCCTTCATCGCCTTTACCTACCTGGCGCCGATGCTTCAGGAAGTCACCGGCTTTTCCGCATCGAGCGTCAGCCTCGTAATGCTCGTCTACGGCGTCTCGGTGGCCGCCGGCAATATCTGGGGCGGCAAGCTGGCCGACCACAAGGGACCGGTCCGGGCATTGCAGATCGTGTTCTCGCTGCTGGCCGCCGTCCTGTTCGTCTTCACGTTTACCGCCTCGCATCCATGGCTGGCGATCGCCACCGTGCTGGCCTGGGGAGCCGTGGCATTCGGCAACGTGCCGGGTCTTCAAGTCTACGTGGTGCAGCAGGCCGAGCGCCATGCGCCGCAGGCGGTGGATGTGGCCTCGGGGCTGAATATCGCCGCATTCAATCTCGGCATTGCGGGAGGAGCGTGGCTGGGCGGACTGGTTGTTGCGCGCTTCGGCCTGACGGCGACGCCATGGATCGGCGCGCTGGTGGTGGTGGCGGCAATCGGGCTGACCACGCTGGCGGGCAGGCTTGACCGCCGCAGCGGCGTGCCGGCCGCGGCCCGCCCCGCAGCCGTGACGGCGCATTAAGAGCCGGTCGACTTCAGATTATTTTTCATTTCTTTTGAAACAAGGAGCATCATGCAGATTCCATCCATCGGCCTGGGTACGTTCCGCCTGCAGGGACAGCAGGTCGTCGAATCGGTACGCAATGGTTTGACTGCGGGTTACCGGCATATCGACACTGCGCAAATCTACGGCAACGAAGCCGACATCGGTCCAGCGCTGGAAGCGAGCGGCATCCCGCGCGAAGACCTGTTCATCACGACCAAGATCTGGATTGAGAACATGGGCGCCGGCAAACTGGTCGCCAGTCTTGAGGAAAGCCTCGACAAACTGCGCGTGCGGCAGGTGGACCTGGCGCTCATCCATTGGCCATCGCCGGCAGACGCGGTGCCGGTCGCGGAAACGATGCATGCCCTGATGCAGGCGCGCGAGCGCGGATTGACACGGCTGATCGGCGTTTCCAACTTCACCGTCGCACACATGCAGCAAGCCATCGATGCGGTGGGTGCCGGCAATATCGCCACGAATCAGGTAGAGATTCATCCGTTCCTGCAAAACCGGCGGCTGGCCGCATTCGCGCGCAGCCAGGGCATCCACCTCACCGCATATATGCCGCTCGCCTACGGGCGGGTCATGCAGGATCCGATAGTACGGAAGATTGCCGCGCGCCATCGCGCGACGCCGGCACAGGTTGCGCTCGCCTGGCTGCTGCAGCAAGGATACGCTGTGATTCCCTCGTCCACGAAGATGGACAACCTGCGATCCAATCTCGCCGCGCTGGAGTTGCGCCTGACGGAAGAGGACCTCGCTCAAATCAAAGCCCTGGACCGCAACGAACGCATCGCCGATCCCGGCTTTGCGCCGGAATGGGATGCCTGATGCTGATCTGACGTTGCCTTGCTGGAGTTTTCCGGTCAGGAGTGGTGTCAGCTCGGGTCGCCGGTTTTGGGAGAGCCGGTGCAGTTGGCCATGTCGTCGGCCGCCGGGGCGCGCATATCGACTGCGCCGGCGGAACCGGCAAAGGCGGCAAATGCGAGCAGGGCAAGGAGAACGCGCTTCATAAAACCTCCACGGGCAATTGGACGATTTTTCAGTATAGGCAGGAAGCTTGCGCATGCAAGCCGGATGTGGCCACGCCTGCATCCCTTGCCTGATTTCTTTGCCCATTCCGCAAACGCCAGCGATAATGGAGACATCTTCAGCTGCATCTCCTTTCATTTCCTTTACGCTTCGTTGCAGGAAGGAATCGACCATGCCGTACAGTACTGAAGCCATTCGCAATATCGCGCTTGTCGGGCACGGCGGATGCGGCAAGACAACGCTTGTCGACACGCTCCTGCAGGCAGCCGGCACATCACGCGGCCACGGGGGAAACAACGGAAGCGGCGGAAACGGGGCTGCGGAACGAACCAACATGGTTGCCGGTTACGATCCGCTCGAGCGCAAGTATCGGCATTCGCTGTTCACCACGCCAAGCTATATCGATTACCGGGACGTGCGCATCCACCTGCTGGATACGCCGGGGTATCCGGACTTCATCGGACAGGCGATCAGCGCCCTCCCCGCAGCCGACACCGCGGCGGTGGTCATCGACGCGCAAAGCGGAATAGAAATGATGACCTCGCGCATGATGGAACTGGCCGGCGCACGCGGCATGTGCCGGCTGATCATCATCAGCAAGATCGATACGCCCGGCATCGACCTGCCTGCGCTGGTGCTGCGCATCCAGGAACTGTTCGGAAGGGAATGCCTTCCCATCAATCTGCCGGCGGCCGGCGCGCATGAAGTCGCCGACTGCTTCTTCCAGCCGGACGGCGATGCGGACTTCTCCACCGTGGCCGCTGCGCACAGGGCGTTGATGGACCAGGTGGTCGAAGTCGACGCCGCATTCATGGAAACCTATCTCGACCAGGGGGACATCGATCCCGAAATCCTGCACGCGCCGTTCGAGCAGGCCCTGCGCGAGGGCCATCTGATACCGGTCTGCTTCGTCTCCGCACAGACCGGCGCGGGGATTGCGCAATTGCTGGATATCTTCGCCCGCCTGATGCCCAATCCTGCCGAATGCAACCCGCCGGTCTTCTACCAGGATACTCCCGGGCAGCCGCAGGCGCGGAAGCGGATTCACGCGGTGCCCGACCCGGCTCAGCATGTGCTGGCCCATGTCTTCAGAATCGCGGCGGATCCCTATGTCGGCAAGGTTGGCATGTTCCGGATTCATCAGGGCACCGTGCGCCGTGACGGCACGCTTTACATCGGCGATCAGCGCAAGCCCTTTCGCGTGTCCCACTTGTACAAGCTGCAGGGAAAGGAGCAGATCGAAGTGCAGCAAGGCGTGCCGGGCGACATCTGCGCGGTCGCGCGCATCGACGACATTTTCTATGACGCCATCCTGCATGACGCCGCCGAGGATGCGCATATCCACCTCGAACCGATTCCTCTGCCGCAGCCGATCTACGGCCTGTCCATCGAGCCGCGCAAGCGCGGCGATGAGCAGCGCCTGTGGGACATCCTGCAGAAGCTTTGCGCGGAAGATCCCTGCCTGCGTGTCGACCGCATGATGAGCACCGGCGAAACCGTGATGTCGGGCCTGGGGGAGCTGCATCTGCGCAGCGTGCTGGACCGCATGACCGAAATGTACAAGACCGAGGTCATCACGCATCCGCCGAAAATCGCCTATCGCGAAACCATCGCCGCGGTCGCCGAGGGGCATTACCGGCACAAGAAGCAGAGCGGCGGCGCTGGCCAGTTCGGCGAAGTGTTCCTGAAAGTCGAGCCGCTGCCTCGCGGGTCGGGCTTTGAATTCGTCGATGCGGTAAAGGGTGGAGTCATCCCGCGGCAGTTCCTGCCCGCCGTCGAGAAAGGGATACTGCAGGCGATGGAAGCCGGGCCGGTGGCCGGCTATCCGATGCAGGATGTGCGGGTAACCGTCCACGACGGCAAGAGCCATTCCGTCGATTCCAAGGAAATCGCATTCATCGTGGCGGGCCGCAAGGCGTTCCGGGATGCGGTGATGAAAGCCAGGCCGTTGCTGCTTGAGCCTGTGGTCAGCATTGAAGTAACGGGGCCGGAAGAAAACATGGGCGACATCACCGCCGATCTCTCGGTGCGGCGCGGGCAGATCAGCGGCATGCGCAGGGGCCATGGCGACAGCGCACTGGTAAGCGGACTGATCCCGCTATCCGAACTCAACGGCTATCAATCGCGCCTGCATTCCTCCACCGCCGGCCGCGGCGGCTATACCATCAGCTTCAGCCACTATGAAGCGGTGCCGCCGGCCATGCAGCAGCGCATGGCGGGACAGTACAAGGAAGTGGCGGACGAAGCGTGAGCCGCCGGGTATACCGCGCATGACGGCACGACAGCATGATGGCGATTTCATGCCGTCATGATTTCAGGCGTTCATGACGGCCGGTTATTCGATCGTCACGCCTGCCTGCTTCACGATGTCTTTCATGCTGCGGTAATCGCCCTGCAGCAGGGTGGAAAATTTTTCCGGCGTCATCGCCTGCGGCTCCGCGCCCTGCGCATGGATTGCCTTCTTCATTTCCGGTGTCTCAAGCAGGCGGTTGACTTCCTTGTTGAGGCGCACAACCACATCTTTCGGCGCGCCGGCCGGCATGAACACGCCATACCAGGTGCTGACATCGAAGCCCTTGTAGCCGGATTCCGCCACGGTGGGCACGTCCGGCAGCGAGGTGCTGCGCGCAGCGGAGGTCACCGCGAGCGCCCTGAGCTTGCCGGAGCGGATCTGGCTTAAAGCCGACGGCACCGACGACAGTGCGAGGTCGAGCGTGCCGCCCATCACATCGGTCATTGCCGCGCTCGATCCCTTGTAAGGCACATGCACCAGCTTGATGCCGGCGGCGTTGTTCAGCGCTTCCCCGGCGAGATGGATGGTGGTTCCGTTTCCGGGCGAACCGTAGGGGATGGTTCCGGGCGCGGCGCGCGCGGCGGTCACCACATCGGCAAGCGTCTTGAACTTGGAGTTGGCCGAGGTGACGATGACGACCGGCGTATAGGCCACATGGGCCACGGGCGTCAGATCCTTTGTCGGCTCATAGGACAGGCTTTTGTAGAGCCAGGGCGCGACGGCCATGTTGTCCTTCTGTCCCATCACCATGGTGTAGCCGTTCGGCGTGGCCTTGGCGGCTTCCGCAATGCCGATGGTTCCGCCGGCGCCGGGGCGGTTTTCGGCGACGATAGTCCATTTGTTGGTTTCGGCAAGTTTGTTCGATACCAGCCGCGACAGGATGTCCGTACCGCCGCCGGGCGGGAATGGAATCAGCATCTTGATCGGGGCCGTTGGCCAGGTCTGCGCCTGCTGGGCCTGCTGGGCATACGCCGCATGGCTGCCGCAGGCAAGCACGGTGGCGACCAGGAGGGTCTTGAACCGCCGGGATTGCCCGGCGTACTTTGCGCAATGCATGGTTTGGTTGGAGGAAGACATGGGATTAGGGGATTGGGTCTGGCGGTGCATGTTGCAGATATGAAAGGCCCGCGCATGCGCAGGCAGGTTGTCGATCCCGGTATTATATTGTTCATTCGCCCAGGGTTTCTGCGCGAATGGAAGGCGTCAGGTCCGCGCGGCGATGATGCGGGCGGTGATCCGCACTTGCCCGCCAAACGTGACCAGCACATGATCGCCCGCCTTGACCGGGTGAATACCCGTGGTGGCGCCGCTGGAAACCCATTCGCCCGCATTAAGTGTGCGTCCGCGCTTCTTCAGTGTCTCGGCAAGAAACGCCACGGCGGCGAGCGGTCCGCCCGGCACGCGCATGGCCCCGCCGCTGCCGACGCTTGCGCCATTGACGAAGGTCTCCGAGATTCCGCGGGCAGGATCGGCAAGCAGTTCCATTCCCAATGCCGGCCCGACGACCATGCCGCTGTTGTTGCCGAAGTCGGATGCCACGGCGCCCGGGCCCAGAGCGCTGAGGCTGGCCAGCGGGCTGCCGGCGAGTTCGATCGCCGCATGCACGCCATCCACGTAAGGCAGCAGCTCCGATGGATCGGCAAACCTGGCTTCCAGAGGAATGGTTCGTCCAATCCGCAATGCAAACTCGGCTTCCACCGCCGCATATCCGCCGTCGATGACGGGAATCTCCACCTCCGCCTCTGCGGCATGCCACACCGCTTTCTCGAATACCGGGCCGATGACGCGTTCGGCAGGATAGGTTTCGCGCCATGCAGGCTGGATCATTGCGACCTTCCAGCCCGCCACCCGGTCGGGCCAGGCGCCGATGCTCATGTCCTGAATCGCATACGCGCTCTCCAGGTCTGCTGGAACGGTGCCGCCGGGATAGGCGGGCAATGCCTTGCCATCGAGCCGGGCCTGCCTGAAGCTTGCGGATATGTCTTGTGGTGTCATGCTCAATTCCTTGTGTAAGCTGTGCCAATCGTGACTGCGCATCATGGATCGATATGGCTTGTGAGTGGTCTACTTTTTGAAAGAATGCTTTCCGGCGCCCGCTGGACACGGCAACTGCGGTCAGATGAACAGAGATGCGCATGAAGGCCGGGAAGCTGCGGGTGCCAGTGTAACCGCGCCGGGCCATTTTCTGCAGGCCGCCTGCTTCTTCAAGCGGAGAGCTGCAAAATGAGCGAACGCCATGCAGGTCACGCCGATTCACGGGAATGGAAGAAAACATGAATATCAGGCTTCTCATCATCGATCCGCAGAACGACTTTTGCGACATTCCGGGAGCGGCATTGCCGGTACCCGGCGCCGACGCCGACATGAAGCGCCTCGCCGCATTCATCGGCCGCCACGGGCAACGGATTTCCGGAATTACCGTGACGCTCGATTCCCATGCCAGCGTTGCCGTCGAACGCACCAGCTTCTGGAAAAGAGGTGACGGAAGCGAAGTGCCGGCTTTCACCGAAGTGAGCGCCGCCGATGTGCGGGCGCACAGGTTTCTGCCCCGCAATGAAGCCCTGACCGAAAAAGTGCTGCGCATGCTTGAGCAACTCGAAGCGGGCAAGCGTTACAAGCTGATGGTCTGGCCGGTGCATTGCGTTACCGGGACCTGGGGCCACAATATCCATCCGGCCGTGGCGGAAAGCCTCGCCCAGTGGGAATTCCTGCACCAGGCATCGGTACGCAAGGTGCTCAAGGGTGAGTATTTGCTGTCGGAACACTATGGCGTCTTCGAGGCCGAGGTGCCGTTCGAGGACGAGGAAAGCACGCAATTCAATCGCAAGCTGGCCCTATCCCTGATCAGCGATGCGGACCTGCTGCTGGTGGCAGGCGAAGCTTCAAGTCATTGCGTCAGCGCGAGCGTGGAGCAGTTGCTGCGCTTCGTCGGCGGACAGCGGGAGCATTCGCCGCGCATTGTGCTGCTGAGCGACTGCATGAGCCCGGTGACGGGATTCGAGGCGGGCGAGCGCGCATTCTTCGAACACGCGCAGGCGCATGGCGTGCAGCGCATGCCGGTGGAGGCGGTTGTCTCGCTTTTTCAATAAGGTCGGCCGCGGTGCCGGTAGTCACCCACGAAGTCAGCCGGGAATCGCCTGTCATTGGAAACTCACCGCTTCAGGCCAGAACGGAATCATGGTTACGGCGTCCAAACGCTGAAAGCCGGTTCGGCCGGCATCACTCCCCTTTCATCAAGATGATGTATCCCTCTTCCAGGCGCCTCGCCTTGCTGGCACTAACCGCGGCAATGCTGCTTTCGGGTTTGAATGCAGTCGCCGGCGAGACGAAGGTAGGCTTCATACAGCCGGAAAACTTTACCGATGCGCGGCTGAACCGGCAGGCTCCCGGTGCGGACGCAATCGTTCTGGCGACCCTGGAGCGCCATCTGCAGCAGCTGGGCAGCCGATGCCTGCATCAAGGTCATTCACTGGAAATTCGCATTCATGACATCGACCTGGCAGGCCAGGTCGAATGGTGGCAAGGGCCGTCCCGGCAGAACCGCACCATGCGCGAAATTACCTGGCCGCGCATCATGCTTACCTATGTGCTGCAGCGTGACGGCCACGCGGCGGCAGAAACGCAGGAAGACATCCGTGATATCGAATACCTCCTGCGCAGCCACCACCTGCGCGGCGAAAGCACGCCGCTGCCTTATGAACGCGCAATGCTCACCCGCTGGTTTGAACAGCGATTCTGCGGAAAATGATGCGGCAACCTGGCTGCGGCAACAATGCTGCGCTTCTCCGTAGCGCCATGCATCGGCCGGGCTGAAGGAAGTGAAGACGTCTTGCCGCTCCTCCCCCTCCCACAACATGGTCAATGAACGACAATCCTTGCCCAAATCATATGTATGCCTATACAGTACCCACATGGAATGGGTAAAATCCAATCCGGCTGAACTCAGGATGTTTCATGCCCTCAAATGTCCCTTGGCGTCCCCCAGGGTCATTTGCGGCAGCCTTGGGACGGTTGACAATATTGACAAGGATCCGCGGGCAGCAAACGCACGCAGTGCAGGATCGGCATGATCGGACATCGGAACGGCGTCCGGACTTTAGGGAAGGTCGATGAAGCGAAGGAAAACTTTCCAGCATCCGGATCAAATGGAGCTGGGCCTGTTATTTGACTCCGGGTCAGTCTCCGAATCGGTCGGCATAGGTGCCACGCATGCCTCGCCCGGGGATGACCGGATGTCTGCCGCGACGGAACCCGACGCGGCGTCCGCTCCTGCCGAACAGCGGCCCAGACAGCAACGGCAGAAAAGAAAGGCCGGGAAACATACGGAAAGCGAACCGGAATTCGCGCTGCTGCACGAGGCAGGCTGGCAGGCGCAGGAACCGCCGTCATTGCTCCCCGTGACAGAAGTGGAAACAAGGACAGGCACGGAGCTGGCGATCGAACCGGAATCTGCAGATCTGGAACAGGAAGGCGAAGGAAATTCGGAGCCGGAGTCCGGGCCCGAACCGTCAGAGCCCGGTATTCAGGAACCTCGGCACTGGTCCGACGACACCTGGACGGTGCGCGTCATCAGAAACGAAGCCAATAATGGCTGGGCCGCGGAAATCCAGAGGAACGGCGAATCCGAGCCTGCATTGGTCTGTCCCTGGGAGCTTGACCGGGACAAGATTCATCCCAAGCCGCTGGACGGCTCCGCGTTCGAAACGCTCATCAGAACCGCAACAGACATGCGTCGCCGGCAGGAACGTCAGCTGCAGGCCATGCTTCACAAGAGCGTGATGGTACAAACCCGATCGGCTGTCATTACCGTTACGCTGGATATTGTTCCCGATGACGATGATTCCTACGCGGTGCTAGCGGCCTGTGATGAAGCGGGAGAGGAGCTTGCCAAAGTCCGCGTCGCTGCCGGCTTCAGGCTGAGCAAGCAGGTTGCATCCGCATGGGTCGACAGCGGTTATCGGAAGGTTGATCGGCGGTAGGGCTGATTGCAGATGAGCGCGGACCGCGCAGTCTAGAGCGGATTGCAGGTGATATATGGAAGAATCGGTTTGCCCTGGGGTGCAGGGCAAGGCGGGAGGAGCGCCGTGTGGCGGGCCACACCAGCGACGAACAACGCGGCCATGCGCCCAGGGCAAGCCGAGGCGACCGAACATTCATCTGCAATCCGCTCTAGCCACGGGCGCTACCGCATTGACCGCAGTGACGCTGGATCAGCCGGCATGTTTGAAAATGTTCATGCTTATGCTGAATTCCTGTTGAATTATCGGGCGAATTCCCCAACACTGGCACGAAGGTAGCTTGCAGTTTTCATTCATTCGAGGAGAGTGCCATGAACAACGCGAAACCGCAGTTTTCGGAAAAAGACATCCTGCTTCTGAACGCCGCCTCCGATCTTTCAAAGGCACAATTGAAACGTGCGGTGGCCATTGTCGGTGAAGTGACAGGACGCGAAGGCAATGAGGTCGACACCTCCCTGGTCGGCGCCATGGCGCAGGTGCTGGCGATGAACTATACCGCCCTGCTGAGGAACAGCACCGCCGCGGATTGATCCGGTTACAACCACCCCGCCTTCCTGAAGCGTCGATGCAGTGCCACGCAGCCGACCACGATGATGCCCAGCACGGCGGGATAACCCCATCTCCATTCCAGTTCCGGCATGAACTTGAAGTTCATGCCGTAGAGACTGAAGAGCATGGTCGGTACTGCAAGGATCGCTCCCCAGCCTGCCAGCCGCTTGACGACTTCATTCTGGCGGATGGTTACCTGCGCAAGTGCGACCTGCATCGCCGCATTGATCATTTCCTGCATCCGGTCGCTTGTTTGCAAGATGCGCGCGACGTGATCAAGAACATCGCGGAAATAGACGCGAATATCCTTGGGAATGATTTCGTTATGAAAGCGCAGCAGCCGCGTGCACATGTCGACCAGCGGCGATGCGGCGCCCTGCAGCACCAGAAGCCTGTTCTTGAGTTGATAGAAATCGGGCAGGCTGTCTTTTTGCGAGCCGGGGGTGAAGAGCTCCTGTTCATCCCGGCGGAACTGCTCCTGCAGAAAATCGAGCGCCGGCTGATATTGGTCGACAATGAAATCGACAATCGCATAAAGCACGAAGCCCGGTCCCTTCGCAAGGCGGTCGGGCATGCTCTCGCAATGTTCGCGTACCGCCTTGTATCCGGCGGAAGGGCCATGACGCACGGTTAGAACAAAGCGGGGTCCGACGAAGATATGCGTCTCGCCGATTTCAATCGCGTTCGGCACGAGATGAACGGTATGCAGGACCATGAAGATCGTCTCTCCGTACTCCTCCAGTTTCGGCCGCTGGTGCGCATTGCGGGCATCTTCGATCGCGAGTTCATGCAGATTGAACTCTTCCTTCATCTTCAGCAAAAGCGCATCGTCCGGTTCAACCAGGCCGACCCAGACGAAGGTATCGTCTTCAAGCAGAACATTGCTGATTTC
Organism: Noviherbaspirillum aerium; assembly: GCF_008929045.1. Taxonomy (GTDB): domain Bacteria; phylum Pseudomonadota; class Gammaproteobacteria; order Burkholderiales; family Burkholderiaceae_D; genus Noviherbaspirillum; species Noviherbaspirillum aerium. The sequence continues at coordinate 18,058 of NZ_VFAH01000033.1, forward strand.
CTCGATGCGGATATCCCCCAGCTTGAAGCCGTTCCGGTATGCGGTGCAATTGACGACCGTGGTTTGCATGTCCATTGTTATTCTAATGTTTTCGCACTGGAAGCTGATGTGCCTGCCCTTCCCAGCGGCCCATTGTATTCGATCCTGTTTTGCCGCTGGACACAGTGCGGAACCAAACGATAGCGATGTTGATCAGCATCATCATCGACCATGCCTCGTCGGTGCCGTCCGGGCTGATGCACTCCCATCTCCACAATGATCCAGGCTTTGGCTTGACGATATGAAACAACCCTTGGATTAATACCCGGAGTGAGCGATTTACTCTGTTTGCCGCCTTGAAATAGAAGGATGAGCTTTCTAGTCTTGTTTCATGACGCGCATGAACACGTTATCCACTTCATGCATTCCGTTCGGAATTGATTCTCGGAATTAGTGCTCGAAGTCGTCGTTATGGATCCGGCCCGGAAAGTAGCTTGGGCCGGATTCCCTTACCCCGGCCCTCTCCTGAACTTAGAGCGAGAGGCGAGCGATCCGAAAAATGCAGCATTTTTCGGGCCGAGTCCATAGATGCTGATGGAATTGTTGATTCCATGGGAAGAGCATCAGGGATGGTGCGAGCCGGCACATGGCTGTGCTCAGGCCGGCTCGGTTCACTTCAGAACGTATCGGATATGTCCGGCAATTACCGGCTTATCCGGCGTCAGGTGGTCTTGGCCGTACCTTGTTCAGTGCCGGAAGCCTGAACATTGGTCGACTGTTTTGCCTGCTCCGTACGGGTCTTGCCGGGAGCGATGCGCTTGGTGTTTCTGAATTCACTGTACTTGGTGCCGGCTTTGTCAGCGGGATACTTGTTTTTTACGTTTTTTGCCATGAAATTTCCTTTGGTAAATGCGAAGTTTGCGGTGTGGACGAGTCAAGCGTCAAAGCTCTTAGTCCGTTCACCCAACAATAAGGTTTCATGGTTGGCACTGCTGAAACCGGATTTCTCACACAAGGATTTCGGGAGTGGTTGCGTCGGTGCAACCACTCGTTTCGATGCGGCCCTTTGCTGGCCATACGCTGCTTATTTATCGCGTGCCGGGGTCACGTCGATGTTTGGTACCGTGACAGTGCGTTCTTCCTTTTTAACCGTTGGCACTTCCACTGTCTTTTCCTCCTGGCGGACAGCGACTTCCGGTGTCTTGACATCATATTCGGGCAGTTTGACGTTTCCCTGCTGAGTTTTTTCGATCTCGTATTTAGGAACCGTGACATTACCCTCTGCGGTCTTGCGAACGTCACAGGCGGCCAAGGTAAATGCCAGCGAGGAAATCATTGCGATGCTCAAGGTCTTGTTCAACATGGTGGGCTCCTTAAAAGGTTTCTTTTATGTCCTTCATTCTTCCGCATTCTTACGACCCCGTTCGAGACACCAAGTTGTTGTGATTTTGTTATGCATCGTAACCATCGTGAGCAATTGTTAATGCCTCGTCATCTGATAAGTTTCCAGAAACGTCTATTTACAGTTTTTCCATTGAGTGCGGAACGAACAACCTTGATCGCTGGCCTATCGCGTTATGTATCAAGTTAATGTTAAGGAGGATATTTATGAAAAAGACGTTATTGGCCATGCTTTCTTTCTCTGCAGCCGCCGCATTCGCTCAAGGCACACCGGCGGAAGTCAAGGCGCAAGGAAAGGTAGACCAGGAAACCATCAAGGCGCATGAGCGCGTCAACAAGGCACTGAACAAGGAAGCGCAGGCCAATGTGGAGGCTGATGCACAGGCCGACAAGAAAAAGCTGAAGGCGCACCAGAAAACGCAGAAAGAAGTTCATGATGCGGCTGCCGATGTGGCTAAGGCGCAGAACAAGGCGGAGGTAAAGGCAGCGAAGGAAACTAGATAAGTCTGCTGCGGCATCGTTGCGCAAGACATTTATTGCGGCACCTGCAAGCGTAGGCGTACCGCAATGACATGGGATTGTTGCGGCTGCTTCAGCCTTCGCCGAAATTCAGCATGATCACTGCCATCCCCGGACTTCAAGCGCCCTGTTCGCGTTTGAAGTCCGGTTGCTCGGTGCAATGCAAGGACCGGATTGTAAAAGCTCGCCAGGCAGGAGAAAGATGCAGTCGTCGACCAGAGCACTGCATTCAAGCATTGAATCCGATGTTTTCATTCGAGTTCGTCGTCGGTCTCGTCAGGCAAGTTTTCATGCGTCATTGCAGCCGCGGCAAGGGCGGCGGCAGCCGGCAATGCTTCCTTACGCTCGCTGTAGCGGCTGGTCAAGTAATCGGACCTGTCCCTTACCAGCAGTGTAAACTTGTACAGCTCTTCCATGACATCAACGAGGCGTTCATAGTACGGCGACGGCTTCATGCGGCCATCGCTGTCGAACTCCTGATATGCCTTTGCCACCGATGACTGGTTCGGTATGGTTACCATCCGCATCCATCGTCCAAGAACCCGCAGTTGATTGACCGCATTGAACGACTGGGAACCTCCTGAAACCTGCATGACTGCGAGCGTTCGTCCCTGCGTTGGGCGGATGCTTCCGATTTCCAAGGGCAACCAGTCGATTTGCGACTTGAATACCCCGGTCATGGCGCCGTGACGCTCCGGGCTGCACCATACCTGGCCCTCCGACCATGCGGAGAGACTACGCAGCTCCTGCACCTTCGGGTGGTCCGGCGGGCAGCTGTCCACCATGGGAAGTCCGTGCGGATCAAATACACGGGTTTCGGCGCCGAATTGCCGCAGCAGCCGTTCGGCTTCCAGCGTAAGAAGCCGGCTATAGGAGGTTGCCCGCAGCGACCCGTACAGCAGCAGGATGCGCGGCGGGTGCGTCGCCCTCTCGGCCGCATCCAGTTTCTCGGTCGTGGGAAGGTCCAGATGCCTGGCACTGACATTGGGAAGATTGGACAAATCAGCCATTGTTGTTGGCCCTCATGCCTGCAGCATCAATGACCACTTCCCCGTCTTCCTTGCTGAACGGGCCTTTCTGCGGAAACGGCAGGATGTCGAGCACCGCTTCCGATGGCCGGCAGAGACGAACACCCAGCGGCGTCACCACTAGCGGCCGGTTGATGAGAATTGGATTGGCCAGCATTGCGTCGAGCAGCTGCTCGTCTGTCAGGGCGGGATCGTCCAATGCAAGCTCGGCATAAGGTGTTCCCTTTTTCCGGATGACATCGCGCACTGTCAAACCGGCTTCCGCAATCATGTTCTTCAGTTCCCCGCGGCTCGGCGGGCTTTTCAGATATTCGATGATCTGCGGCTCGACGCCGGCATTGCGGATGAGCGCCAGCGTATTCCGGGAGGTGCCGCAATCGGGATTGTGATAGATCTTGATGTTCATGGTGTCATGCCTTTGCCTCGTACCAGCGTTGGGAGCGGTTGACGACGCCAACCACCAGCAGCATCACCGGCACTTCGATTAGAACGCCGACGACTGTCGCCAGGGCAGCGCCGGACTGGAATCCGAACAGGCTGATCGCGGTCGCTACGGCCAGCTCGAAGAAGTTTGATGCGCCGATGAGACTGGATGGACCGGCGACGCAGTGCGCAACACCCAGCTTTCGATTCAGCAGATAGGCAAGGCCCGAGTTGAAGAACACCTGAATCAGGATCGGTACCGACAGAATGGCGATGACTATCGGCTGCTCGGTGATTGCCTTGCCCTGGAAAGCAAACAGGAGCACAAGGGTCAGCAGCAGAGCGGAGATCGAGAATGGGCCGAGTTTTCCTACCGCGCGCTCCAGATGACCGGGCCCCTTGGCCAGCAAGGATTTCCTGATCAGCTGCGCGAGAATGACCGGTACGATGATGTACAGGCCCACCGAAGTCATCAGGGTATCCCACGGCACGCTGATGGACGACAGGCCCAGCAGAAGCGCAACCAGCGGCGCAAACGCCACAATCATGATCGCATCGTTCAGCGCCACCTGCGACAGGGTGAAATACGGGTCGCCCTTGCAGAGCTGGCTCCAGACAAAGACCATCGCCGTACACGGCGCGGCGGCAAGCAGAATGAGACCTGCGATATAGCTGTCGAGCTGATCGGCGGGAAGCCATGCGGCAAATACATGTCGCACGAATATCCAGCCAAGCAGCGCCATCGAGAACGGTTTGACAAGCCAGTTGATGAACAGCGTGACACCAATACCGCGCCAATGGCCTTTCACCTGCGCGAGTGCCGCAAAGTCGATCTTGATAAGCATCGGGACAATCATCACCCAGATAAGAATGCCGACCGGGACATTCACCTGCGCGATTTCGAGCTGCGCGATGGCTTGGAAGACCGATGGAAATATTTTGCCGACAATGATCCCGGCCAGAATGCAAAGAGCGACCCAGACGGTAAGGTAACGTTCGAAGAAGCCGATCGCCGGAATGGCACCTCCGGCAACGGCGGTGGTATGCGTAGTAGTCATCGCGAAAATATAGATAAAAAACCGCCGCGCGCCTGTCGGCCGGCGACAGAGGAACAGCTGGTAGAAAAGCAGGCTGGCGACTCAGGCGGGGTTAACCGGCGTATCGCCAATCTTCTTGACTTCCTGATGAATGGCGTGTTTTTCAAGCATGTGCAGCGGGAGACTGACGAATGCATTCATCCTGGACACGATCTGCTTGAAAATCTTTTCGAAGGCGGCACGCTTCTCGTCGTCCGAACCTTCGGCTGCCGCCGGGTCTTCGAAGCCCCAGTGCGCGGTAGCGGGATGGCCCGGCCAGATCGGACAAACCTCTCCTGCGGCGTTGTCGCAAACGGTAATGATGAAATCCATGCGGGGCGCATCGGGAGCCGCAAACTCGTCCCAGCTCTTGCTACGGAGCTGGTCGACCGGGTATCCGGTTTTTTCTACCTGTTCAATGGCAAACGGGTTAACCTTGCCGCCCGGCTTGCTGCCGGCGCTGAAGCCCCTGAAGCGGCCGTGGCCCATGGTCGTCACGAGTGCCTCGGCCATGATGGAGCGGGCGGAATTGCCCGTGCAAAGAAACAATACGTTGAAGGTCTTCTCAGTCATCGTTTTTCGGGATCTTGCTGCTCAAGTTGATGGTTGATACCAATCCCACGTCATAACGCGCCAAATGAGATTGCGGGATTTATTTCGGCTTCGGCTGACGGAGCTGGCAGCAGGGGCCACGCAAGGCCGGCATGCCGGGTTGAAGCGTAGCCATGGCCTAGCAGGCTTAACAGCAGTTACCGGAAGCGCTCTTCGCGCTCGGAACACAGCAGGATGCGTCTGCCGAGAGCTCGATCCTGGGTTTGGCGAGCGGCACGCAGCATGGCTCGGTGCTGCCCTCGGTAGCGGCGGTCTTGTCTGGCTCACCGAATACCGGAATGCTGTCAAGCGTATGGAAAGTCTCCCATGCGATGCCGGAGGGATCATTTACCCAATACTTGTCCGACTTCGCATAGCAGCAGGCCACGCCTTCTTCCTTCTCCACATCCGGCTGCAGGGCGCCGAGGCGGCACTGCATATCACCCAATTCAGCAGCCGATTCGACCTGTATGCCGAGGTGGTTCAGTCCGGTTACTGCACCACGCCGGGAGATGGCGAAATTCACGCTCGGGTCGTCGAGCATCCACTTTGCATAGTCGCTCTTTACCACGGCAGGTTCGGCAGCAAACATCCCCGAATAGAACTTGATGCTGTCGGCCAGATTGGCAACGGAGACATGTACGTGCAGGCGTTTCATGAGCAGGCTCCTTCGTTAGAGCAATTGGAAACGCGGACAGGCGAACAAACATTCCCGCCGCAGCAGTTCTCGGTCAGAAATCCGAGGACACCGTTCATGACCTCGAAATTGGCCGCGTAAATAAGCGAGCGCCCTTCCCTGGTCTGAGTCACCAGGCTTGCATGCAGCAACTCCTTCAAGTGGAACGAGAGCAAGGATGGCGCAATGCCGACTCCCTCGGCGATCTGCGTCGCCGCCAGCCCCTTGGGACCGGCTTGGACAAGCAGGCGGAAGACTGCGAGCCGGGTCTCCTGCGCAAGCGCGGCAAGCGCACCGATGACGTCTTTGGATTCCATTTCAATGTTCGTTGAATTATTTAATTCAATGATAGTTGAACTATCGAGGAAAGCAAAGCTTTTTTGAGAAGTAGAGGATGGCCGATCAAGCGTGTCGCCGGCGCAGGTAAACAGCTTGATGCCCTGGTTGTGGCGCATCGGACACGATAGGAAGCAGATTGACAGGGGTCAAGTGTTAAATAATCGGCAATAGTAGAGTGTGAGGAAATTTTTATCAGGGAGTTGCTTTTGAAATCGAATCGCCACGGGCGTGTGCCCGGTCTCGTCTTATTGATGATCAGCGGACTGAGTGGATGTGGAGGAGGCGGAGCTGATTCGGCTCAACAAGCCTCTTCATCATCGCTTGCGCCGGAGACTTTCGTGGAAACCTGGACGAAGTGCGCGGATGAATACGGCACATGCGCCGTGCCCGGTACTACACAGGTTCGCTATGGCCTCAACGGCACCTACGCGACATTGCAGGCAAGCGGCTCGATCGGCTGCAACAATGAAGTGTTTGGCGATCCCTTGCCGGGCGCGGATAAGATTTGCGAGTACCAGACACTGACTCCGTCGCCTGCACCAGCACCTTCGCCGACTCCTGCTCCTGCTCCTGCTCCTGCTCCTGCTCCCGCGCCAGCTCCTAGTCCAACCGTATGGACCAAGTGCGCTGACGAGTATGGCACCTGCACCTTCACTGGTACGACGCAGGTACGTTACGGATTGGGCGGAACATATTCAGTGCGCACCGCCACCGGATCAATCGGCTGCAATAACGAGACATTCGGAGATCCGCTGCCGGGTGCGGACAAGATCTGCGAATACGCGTCATCGGCGCCATCGCCATCGCCATCGCCATCGCCATCGCCATCGCCGGCACCGGCACCAGCGCCCACGCCCACGCCGTCACCAACACCATCCCCAAGTCCCGCACCGTCGTCCGGACTTCCTGCGGCTGTGCCATCATCGGTGCCGATGACCATGTCCTGCGTGGGCGGCTCCGCGGTGCAGTGCAGCGGTCCGAGCGTGATCAGACTTGAAAACGGTATTGCACTGACGAGTTCCGGCGTGCAGGTGTATGGCAAATCCACAAGTGACCTGGTAAAGCCCATCGCCAATCCGGCAGGTGCTTATGGACTGGCGCCGGCGTCCGGCGGCGTGGCGGAAATCCGTGTGAGCAAGTCCAGCGACGGCACGATTTCCGCTCCGGCGGTCCTGCTGAGCAACCTCGGCATTTCCTGGGATCGCAAGGTCGAACGGCCAATCATCATTGAAACATTCACTCCCACTGCCGGCCGCGTGACACGCGACGCCAGCGGCGCGCTGGTGTTCGGATCGCTCCCGCCCAGCAGCGATCTGGCTTACTATGATTTCGGCACGAAGGGTCCGGCCGGCACGCAACTGAACTATGCGAACAACCGGTACTTCCCGCGCAGCGGCAATCCCTCGCGCTGTTCGGCGGACATGAACCCGTGTCCCACGACGGAAACCAGCGGCATTCAATTTCAGACGGGCAACTGGCGTACCGGCGGCATCAATCCGGACATCGCCACGGCAAGCCGTCTGCACGGTGACGGTGACGTACATGCGGGAGACGGGCCGCCCGATGCCAACGGCAATCCGACAATCCTGGAGGGCGGAAGCGGTATCGGCGTACCCTTCCCCGGTTCCAAGGGATACCGCCACTTCTCCAACTGGGGCTATCAATACGGAAACCTCGGCGCCTGGGTGACCCAGGATACGGTAGACATTGTGGAATGGACGGGCGGTCCCGGGACCGATGAGCACAACCAGAGCCGCAGCGGTATGGTTGCTTACGGAAACGTAACTCCTCCCGTATCGATCCCCGCCAGCGGAACCGCGACCTATTACGGTTTTGCCTATGGCTGGTACGCGCCCAATGCCACATCGGAAGTTTCGTTCTACTACGGACTTGCCACCGTCAGCGTCAACTTCAGTACCCGGCAGGCTACGGTATCCATCCAGAACACGCAAACCTATGATGCGGCAGCCACACCGGTGCCGGCGACCATCAATGCGGCGACTTACATGGGCGCCAGCGGCAGCAATGTCGCGAACTACCTGACCGCATCAACCAGCAACGGCACCCTGAGCGGCGGGGTCAGCGGGCGCTATTTCGGACCGGTTGTCTCGGGCGGCGTGAGCGGCGCGAGCCCGGCCGAACTGGGCGGTGCCTACACGCTGACGAACAGCAGCGGCGCGACCGTAGTTGGCGGCTTCCTCGCTCGGCGGCAATAGCGAGATCCGGGCAAGACTCATTCACCGATCCGGGTGCCCCGGGCCTGGCCCTGCATTTCATTGTGCAGGGCCACCGACGCCAAAGAATAGGACACTTTCCTTGCGCAGCGGCGGGTCGGACTTTCCAGTCTCACTCTTCGGGCTTGACCAGCCGGCGCGTCACCTTGCGACGAATGACCGGCACGGTCGAGGATCCCGGCTCGCTGCGCGCGGCGGCAGGTGCTTCGTACGGACGGCTCTTCGGCTTGAGGCCTTCCTTGGGCGCGGGCATCATGGTCGCTACCGTATGTTTGTAGACCAGTTGCAGATTGTGCCCCTGCCTGAGAAGAATGGAATGCTGATCGAATGATTCGAGGACACCAGTCTGTTTCATTCCGTTCATCAGATAAATCACGATCGACATGCGCCGTTTGCGCAAATCATTGAGATAAGGGCCCTGCAAGCCGTCTTTTTTACCGCTGTCCATAATGTCAAGTAAGTTGGGTCGGGATGGTGCTCGTGCGGCATTGGAAGCAAGCGCAGGGCAAGCGTGCATACTGGATTTGGCAAGTCATGCCGATGTCATTCGCATAGCCATCATGTCGGTGCGAACGATATGAATCCGAACATCCGAAGCCTGCAGGCATTGCATCCTTTTTTGAAAAAAACTTCCACAATGCCAAATCCGCCGGTACGGACCGGTTTCCGTTTGCTCCGCTTGCTGGTGAAAAGGCTCAAATGTAATCACTATGCCTCCCTGCCGTCAGCTTTTATTTTTGGATAACACGCATTCGACTTGAGAATAACACTGGTCCGCAAAGAATGTACGGGGAAATCCTGTTGTGCGCATGCCGGCAGCGTAAATCCCGCTTCGGATCGGGGCGGATTGCGTACAGAGAGGACACGAACCTTTCCTTGCCATTGTGCTCTTAGTCGGGTTGAACCAAGGGAGAAAATATTGTTATTGTCAGACCTGCTACTCGAAGGCGTAATATCGGAAAACAAGCCTCACGATACTTCCTTGTCGCAGATGCTCGCGGCCATCCGGCGGCACCTGAAAATGGATGTCGCCTTCATTTCCGAATTTTCCAGCGGAAACCGGGTATTCCGCCAGGTTGATCCGCAAACACCGGATAACCCGGTACAACTAGGTGCCGGCGACCCGCTGGAAACATCCTTTTGCCAGCGTGTCGTTGACGGACGCTTGCCCGAGCTCATTCCCGACGCACGCCTGAATCCGGTCGCCGCGGCATTGCCGCCGACCCACGCGCTTCCGGTGGGTGCGCATCTGAGCGTTCCGATTCGCATGGAAGACGGCAGCGTCTACGGCACATTCTGCTGTTTCAGCCATGCGGCCGACGATACGCTGGATGAGCGCGACCTCAGCATGATGCGCGTATTTGCCGACGTGGCCGGGGAACTGATCGAGCGCGAACGCAAGGCGACGCGTCGGCGCGAGGAAATCAGTTCCAGGTTGCAGGCGGCCCTGCACGACGACGGACTCGCCATCGTCTACCAGCCAATCTATGACCTCGTTCAGCACAAGGTGGTCGGGTTTGAGGCATTGTCGCGTTTCATCTCCGGACCGGAGCGCCCGCCGGATATCTGGTTCAGCGAAGCCAATGAGATCGGCCTTGGCGCCGAACTCGAGGCACGCGCGGTACGGATGGGATTGCAGGGACTGACGGACCTGCCGGCCGATGTTTATGTTTCTGTCAACATGTCGCCCGAACACATACTCGAAGGAACGATGGACCAGTTCTTCAAGGGAAAATCGCTCCACCGGGTCATGCTCGAAATCACGGAGCATGCTGTCGTCGAACACTATGATGACCTGGTCAGGAAAATACGCCCTTACCGCGACCGCGGGCTGAAGGTCGCAGTGGACGACGCCGGCGCCGGCTATTCCAGCTTCCGCCACATCCTTCACTTGATGCCGGATCGGATCAAGCTCGACATGAGCCTGACCCGCAATATCGACGGCGATACCTCGCGCCGTGCACTGGCTGCGGCGTTCGCCCGCTTTTCCGAAGAAACCGGCTCCTCCATTGTTGCCGAGGGCGTCGAGACGGCCGCCGAAATGCACACGCTCCAGGCCCTGGGCGTGACACGGATTCAGGGATTCTATATTGGCCGCCCGGTATCATTGCCGGCCGCGGTCCAGCTATGTGCCGCCGATCCGGCCAATGGCATCGGCAAGCTGCATTGAAGCCTGCCTCGACTGCCGCATCCGCAGCCTTGGCCAAGGCGTCTGATCATGAACGCGTGGAGCGGCCTGCCGGCATGAAGAACGCTCGCCCCGTTTACGGAGAGGCTTGAAACACCCGGCGCACTAAAAGTGCCGGCTTGGTCAGCACACCTTGAACCCGCCCCGAGCTACGGCGCGGCGTGGCCCGGCATCCGGCAAGCGGTAGATCGCGTTGGTCTCGCAAGCGCAACGCCTGTGTAGCAAAGCCAGGCCCCACCTTCCCCGAAGGGAAAGGGCGAGGACATCGCCAGCTTATCGACGATGGCCGGATGAGGTCCGGGAAAAATCCTTCGGACCGCACCGGCCACCAAGCGTACAGGCCCTTCCTCAGGCCTCGTTCCGCAGTCTATTGCGTGGCGCAGGTATAGCTCTGCGCGACATTGACATCCCCGCTGCCGCGATACTTCGGCCAGCTGGGATAGTCGCAGAGCGGCCGCGTGCGTCCCGGTACGCCGGCCGTGTCCGCCACCGTCTGGTTGGGCGGTGCGACGCCTTTCTCCACCCAGTTCTCGAGCGTCGTCAGCGAATCCCAGGCAGCATTGAAGACGCTGCTGGCGGCATGGCCGTATCCCGGAATCTCGTAATAGCGCATGAAGCTGTCCACTCTGGCGGCGCCCATTGCATTGCGCAGCCTGTCGTAGTACTGCTGGGTTGCGCGGGTGCTGACCAGCGCGTCATGCGAGCCGTGAGCCATCAGGATCTTGCCGCCCTTGTTCAGGAATGGCGACAGGTCCGTCTTGTTGGCGTCCTGAATGCCGGTCAGTTCGACAATGCGCGCCTGCCATGGTCCCGGGTTTTGCGGATCCAGCGCGAGCGAATTGAAGTTCGGGTCGCGCGTGACGAAGTACTTCACCCATTGATCCCAGAAGGTGCTGCCGTATGGCGGACTTGTCGTTGCCGTCACCGGCGGCATCGGATTGGCCGGCTGATCGGTGCCGAGCGACAGCGTCAGCACGGTCGGCTGCAGCGGGCTGGTGCCGGGAATGCCGAAGTCCGTTCCCCAGGTATTGAAGCCCGGATACGTGGTCTCGCCGCTGGCCAGCGCATAGTTGAGCACAATCGGCGTATTCATGACATTGAACGCAGCGATCTGGGCATCCGACAGGCAGGTATCTCCGGTGTCGAGACCATCCGGACAGCGCAGCGGCGCGCCGTTCAGCGTCGCGGTCGCCAGGTTGAAGGTGGCATTGCACTGGCTGACATTGCTGATCAGGCCGTCCCGCACGCCGTCCAGGCCGTCGCAGGCTTCCATCGAGGCGTCATACATCAGCTTGCGCTCGGCGCGGTTCGGGTAGGCGCCCGGCTTGGCAAGTTCGCGCGTGATACGCCCGAACTGCAGATCGAGGGCTGCCGCGTTCCAGGCGGGATACAGAACGATGGCGCCGTCGAAATCCTGCGGCCAGTTCTGTACTGCAAGCAGCGCTTCCCGGCCGCCGGTCGAGCCGCCGGCGAAATAGGTTTTCTGTACCGTGTCGGTCGCATAACGCGCCTTGATGATCGCCATCGCCGCATCCCGCGTTTTCTTCAATGCGTCGCCGGAGAAGTTGCGCAAGGCTTCATTGTTGGCGCCGAAGCTGCCGTCGCGGCTGCCGGCGGCATTGGCCTGATGGCCGGAATCGCTGCCGAAGGTCGCATAGCCGCGCCCCAGCGGCACGGGCTGGTTGGCCGGGCCGGCCGGGACATTGCCGATGCCGGTGGCGATGGTGCCGTTGTATCCGCCGCCGCCGAACATCATTGCCTTGCTGTTCCAGGTTGTGGGCAGATTGACCTGAAACTTGATCTTCGGCGCCGTCGGGTCGACCGGGTTGATGTCGCCCTGCACCCGGCAATATTCGCCGACAGCCGTGGCGCCGGTGCCGGCGGCAGGCACGACCTGGGTACTGGTCACCGTCGCGCCGGTGGTCGGCAGACCGATCGACGCCGCCGGGATATTCATGCCGTTCAGCTGCGCGCAGGTCATGGGCGCCTGCGTCGACGCCGCCGGCGCCGCAACCGGACCGTCGTCGCTGCCGCCGCATGCCGCAAGCACTCCTGCCGCCATCACTGCGGCCGTGACCGGCGCTAACAGTGACTGTCCTTTGTCTATCCTCATGTCTCACTCCTTTGTATGGAACATTACGCAAGCCTGTCCGATGCGGACTTGCATCGTCCATCCGCAGCCTGCGTGCGTTCCTGTGATTTCGCCGATGTTTAACTGCCGTATGCCGCCGGCGCTGCTGGCGGGTTCAGTATAAGTAGACTGCCCCCAATCTCCGTGCCGGACGCGATTTGGTACTGACAAATATCAATGCACTCACCGCAGGCCCCGGCCAATACTGCCTATGCCCCTGCCGCCGGCAGCCAGGAAATGCAAAGTCTGGAGCCCCAACCGCGCAGCCGGGCAGGAGACATACATACCCATAAGGAGAGAGACAATGATGAACAAGACAAGCGTCGTGGCAGCGGTAAGCGCCGCCATCGCCATGTGGACCGCCCTTCCCGCCCAGGCTCAGGTATCCGGCGATGTCGTCAAGGTAGGCTTGATTACCGACATGTCGGGCCTGTATGCCGACATCGATGGCGCGGGCGGCGCCGAAGCCGTCAAGATGGCCATTGCCGATTTCGGCGGCAAGGTACTGGGCAAGCCGATCGAGTTCGTTTCGGCCGACCACCAGAACAAGGCCGATATCGCCGCCTCAAAGGCGCGGGAATGGTTCGACCAGCAGGGAGTGGACATGCTGCTGGGCGGTTCGAACTCCGGAGCCGGCCTTGCGATGGCCAAGATCGCGGCGGAAAAGAAGCGTCCTTACATCAACATCGGCGGCGCCACTGCCCGCCTGACGAATGAAGACTGCACGCCCTACACGGTGCACTATGCCTACGACACGGTGGCCCTGGCCAATGGCACCGGTTCGGCCATCGTCAAGCAGGGAGGCAAGAACTGGTTCTTCCTCACCGCCGACTATGCCTTCGGCGCATCGCTGGAAAGAGACACTGCCGAAGTGGTGAAAGCCGCCGGCGGCACTATCGTCGGCAGCGTCAAGCATCCGCTCTCGGCCTCGGACTTCTCTTCCTTCCTGCTGCAGGCGCAGACATCCAAGGCGCAGATACTCGGGCTGGCCAACGCCGGCGGCGATACCATCAATTCGATCAAGGCCGCCAATGAATTCGGCATCACCAAGAGCATGAAGCTTGCGGGCCTGCTCATGTTCATCAACGACGTACATGCGCTGGGACTGAACCTGACCAAGGGCATGTACCTGACCGACGGCTGGTATTGGGACCAGAGCGAAGAATCCCGCCAGTGGGCGCGGCGCTTCTTCGGCGTGATGAAGAAAATGCCGTCGATGATCCAGGCCGCGGACTATTCGGCGACGATGCATTACCTCAATGCGGTCAAGGCCGCGGGCACGGATGATCCTGACAAGGTGATGGCCCAGATGAAGAAAATGAAGGTCAACGACTTCTTTGCGAAGAATGGCGAGATCCGCGCGGATGGCCGCATGGTGCACGACATGTATCTGATGCAGGTGAAGGAGCCGTCGGAGTCCAAGTATCCATGGGACTACTACAAGGTAGTGCAGACCATTCCCGGCGAACAAGCCTTTACCACCAAGGCGCAGAGCAAGTGCTCGCTATGGAAATGATCTGAGGAGGTAAACAGCACGGCTCGGCATGGCGTTCAATCGCGCGCCTTGCTGCGCCGCGCAACGCGGGCGGCGATGCATGCCGCTCGAAATGCTTGTACGGATGCGCAGCGGTGCCCGGGAGCGCGGCGGTGCCGGCAATAAAAAACACCCCGTCCGGCATCCCGGCCCGCCTCGCGGCTGTCGGCGCCGATGCGCTCGACAGGGTGTGAAACCGCGTATGCCATTGGCCGATGAGCTTGGCGACTGCCATGCGCATCGGCCTTATCCTCGCCATGCATATCGGTTGCGTGTGCAGGGAGTACGCGGATATTAAAGTCTCTTTCAAATGCAGAGGGCAAACAATAAATGTTTGTCATCAACAAATTAATTCGCTTGTTGCGCCGATGCAAAAGCTTGTGAAAGCGTCTTTTTTAATGATTAATTTTTAAACCAAAGACTTGCAAGCTTAAAAAGCGGCGAGCCGCAACGATGACATCATTTTTTCGCATTGCATTCCATGGTCTTGGCATGGTCCTACCCGGCGCTCGGCTCATGAAGCATTGAGCAATCACAAAACCAAACGGAGTTGTGTCGCCCGAATGGACCGCTGCGGCGCAACCGGTTCTATGATGAACATTTAATCAAGTCTGACCGTGATGTTCCGGCATTTCCAAACAGCACTTACGTGATGAAGGAATTTGTATGCGACTCATCGATCTCCATTCCCCCTTTGTGTCCAGCCGCCGCGAGACCTTGAAACGATGCGCGTTTCTGGCAGCGTCTTGCTTTCCAGGCGTTCAGGCGCTCGCACAAAACAGCGCGGCCACGCCGAAACTCGACGTACCGTATGTGCCCACGCCTCAGGAAGTCGTCAACCGCATGCTGCAGATCGCCAAGGTAGGCAAGAACGATTTGCTGTACGACCTCGGCTGCGGCGACGGAAGGCTGGTGGTGACTGCCGCGCGGAAGTACGGCGCACGGGGAATCGGCATCGACATTGATCCGCAGCGCATCAGCGAAGCCAAGGCGAATGCGAAAAAAGCCGGCGTCGGCGGCAAGACCGAATTCAAGGTCGGCGATCTGTTCGCCACCGATCTCTCCGACGCGACCGTGGTGACCCTGTATCTGCTCAACAGCGTCAACCGCAAATTGCGTCCGCAGTTATGGAAACAGTTGAAGCCCGGCACCCGCATCGTTTCGCATGCCTTCGACATGGGCGATGAATGGCCGCCGGAAAAAACGGAAATCGTCGAAGGCAGCACGATCTATTACTGGACGATTACGGAAGCACAGAAGAAGCTGGCGTGACCATCGGGACAGGCGTGCACGGCATGATGAATGGTCATGCCGGGAAAGACCGTGTTTAGTTCTCCGCAGATCAAGCAAAACCATCCTTGTCCCTATCAACCCAGCGTTGATTCATGTTTTCGCGTGAGACCGAAAACAAGTTTTCCTGCCGCATTGAGCTTCCGCGCGTCTGGATACTTTGCCGGCGGTTGATTCGAGGCCGCCGTTGGAAAGCCGCGGCAATGCTGCAACTTATGCCCATTCCACATGCTCATAATCCTCGGGATCACTTGCAAAAATGGCATTTCGCTGAGCGAAACGAATTGACCGGATCCAGTCTGAATTTTCAGAACTGAATTTTTAAGGCCCAATTCGATTGGCAAGTGGTTACCTGAAGGTGGAAATCATCGTTGCATTCAAGATCCAATCATCCATTCAAGGAGACAAACGATGTTCAACAAATCTGTCCTGTGGACCAGGCTTCTCGCCGCAAGCGCCATCGCGGCATCCATGCTGGCCGTGCCTGCCCATGCCGAACAAACCTGCTTTCCCTCCAAATTCGGCCCCGACGATCAGATCGGCAACCTGAATTACGTCACGCCGGAAAAGACGCTCCAGGCAAGCAAGCTGATCAAGACAGGAAAGGCTTACCGGCTCGGTATCGAAACCAACAAGAATACCCCCGCCTTCGCGCCACGCACCTTCGAGTTGACCGTTGTACAGCCTGGGCAGGAGAACGGGCCGCTGGGTCCGAGCAAGACCAGCTACAACGACGACATCATCAACGGCTGGGTCGGCATCGGGTCCCAGCTTGACGGTCTCGGCCATATCGGCATCGACAATGTCTACTACAACTGCAACAAGGCATCCGACTTTGTCAGAAAGGATGGTCTGAGAAAGCTCGGCATCGAGAATGTGCCGGCCATCGCCACCCGCGCCGTCCTGCTGGACATGACAGCCTACTTCGGCATGAACCCGGTCAAGGAAGGCACGCCCTTCAACAAGGCGGAGATCGAAGGCGCAATGAAAAGGCAAGGCATCAAGTCGATTGAAAAAGGCGATGTCGTTCTCTTCTATACCGGATGGGCAAAGCTGATCGGCAAGGACGATGCGCGCTACAACGCGGGCGAGCCCGGCCTCGGCGTCGAGGGTGCAAGGTATCTCGCGTCGCTCGGCGTGGCCATGGTGGGTTCCGACAGCTGGGCGGTTGAGGTGCTGCCTGCCGAGCCGGAGGCCGGCACCTTTGAAGTTCACCAGATCCTGCTGACGATGAATGGCATCCATATCCTTGAAAACATGAACACCGAAGAGATGGTCAAGGACCAGGCCTGGGAATCGTTCTTCACCCTTGGGCCGTCGCGGATCACCGGCGCGGTCCAGGCGATCATCAATCCGATCGCCATCAAATAACGGTTGGCGGACAAGTAGCAACATCGGTATCGGCTGCGCCAGCCCACGGCGCAGCCCTTGTCACTGCATGCCGGAGGCGCCTTGCGGCTCTGGCATGCTACTTCGTTCCCAGCAGGGCCAGAACCAGGATCATCAGGACAAGGGACAGTCCTTTCCAGAACATGACCGGATTGCGTTCGATCAGCGGCACTCTGGTCCTGTTCAGGAAAGCCTTGTTGGGATGATGCAGGTCGAACACGAATTCCGACACGTCTTCGTAACGCCGGCCGGGCTGCGGATGCACCGCCATCCGGATTGCTTCGTCGACCCAGTGTGGAACGTGCCGCCTTGCTTCCGTGGCGGGAAGGTATTTCAGATGGCGTTGCGCCGCCCTGGTTTTCAGCTTGGCGACCTCGGCGCCGTAAGGCAGCCTTCCGGTCAGCATCTGGTAGGCGATCACGCCCAGCGAATAGATGTCGGAACGCGTCGAACCGCCTTCCCCGATGAAATATTCCGGCGCCGCGTATTGCGCGGTACCGAGCAAGTCGCGCCGCTCGAACGGCGAGGCGATTTCCATCATGCCGGCGACGCGGGTGGCGCCGAAGTCAATGATCTTCACGGTGCCGGTGCCGTCGATCATGATGTTTTCCGGCCGCAGATCCTGGTGCACCATCTCCAGACGGTGAAAGGCTCTCAGACCTTTGGCGATCTGCTCCACGATCATGCGCACGGTTTCCAGCGCCGGATCGGGATGGTCGATCATCCATTGCGACAAGGTGCGGCCATCGATGTATTCAGTGGCGACATACAGGTAATTGCGCTTGCGGGTTTGCGGGCAGGGCTTTAGCACATGGGCACTATTGACGCGGCGTGCGATCCACTCTTCCATCAGGAAGCGTTCCAGGTAAGCCGGATCGTCGCGCATGTCGATGGATGGCGTTTTCAGGATGACCTGGGCGCCGGTTTCCTCGTCGATCGCAAGGTAGACATGGCTGCGGCTGCTGGCATGCACTTCGCGGAGGATCCTGTAGCCGTCGAATATCGCGCGCGCTTCCAGCAGCGGCGGGAAAGGCAGCGCCGACAACTGCCTGTAGATCTCGTTGGCCTCCGGACTGGGCAAGGCATCAACCCGCACGATCTGCACCGTAAGATTGTCGGAACTGCCGCGGCGCAAGGCCTCCTCCGCAATGCGCCGCGCCGCGCCATCGAGGTCATCGCCCGCGCGTGCGATTTCGGCAACAATGAATGCGGCATCGACATGCTCGTACACGCCGTCGGTTGCCAGCGCGAATACATCGCCCGCCGCCACTTCCAATGCCCGGTAATCAATGTCGACATGCGCGTCGATGCCGAGCGCCCTGCCCAGGTAGCTTGTTTCCGTCGATACCCAGACCCGGTGATCATTGGTGAGCTGCTCGAGCGCGTTGCCGCATACCCGGTAGATGCGGGCGTCGCCGACATGAAAGAGATGTGCGGTATTCGACTTGATGACCATCGCACTCAGCGTGCAGACGTAGCCCCGGTCCTTGTCGAAACGGTACTGGCTTTGCTGGGTCTGCGCATGCAGCCAGGAATTGGTCGCGACCAGGACGCGTTCTATCGAGGTCTTCACCGACCACGCGTCGGAAGTGCAGTAATAGTCTTCCAGGATGCTGGTTACCGCGGACTGGCTGGCGATATGGCTGACGTCGCTGCTGCTGATGCCGTCGGCCAGCGCAATGGCGATGCCTTTCATGCTCAGCTGGGGCTCCTTCGGCAGGCAGGCGCCATGGAAATCCTGGTTGCCCGGCTTGCGTCCCTTGTCGGAGTACTGGCCGATGGAGATCTGTAACTGGTCGCTCATGTGCTGTGCCGAGTGTGTAAAAAAGCCCCAGGTCCGAACGGGTCTGGGGCGATTTCATTCCTTTCATTCCGATGCCGCCGCCGCGAATCAATGGCGAAATCCACCGGAATCGTGTGGTAACGCGAACGATTATTTGAAAGTCCGCTTCGGCGCGGTCCTGATATGGGTGGTGTACAGCGTCAGGCCGGTGAAGGCCAGGCCGCCGACCAGGTTGCCGAGCACGGTCGGAATTTCGTTCCAGATCAGGTAATCCATCAGTGAGAAGTGAGCGCCGAGCAGGAGACCGGAGGGAAACAGAAACATGTTGACCACCGAGTGTTCAAAGGTCATGTAGAAGAACAGCATGATGGGCATCCACATGGAGATGACCTTGCCGCTGACGGTGGTGGAAATCATCGCGCCGACGACGCCGGTAGACACCATCCAGTTGCACAGCATGCCGCGGATGAAAAGCGTCAGCATGCCGGCCGCGCCGTATTCCGCATAACCGAGCGTGCGGCTCTCGCCGATGACGCCGATCGCATGGCCTACCTTGCTGGGCTCCGTGGAGAAGCCGTTGGTGAAGATGATGGCCATCATCACCGCCACCGTAATGGCGCCGGCAAAGTTGCCAAGGAAAACCAGGCCCCAGTTTTTCAGAATCGCCTTGATGGTGACGCCGGGCCGCTTGTCGAGGTAGGCCAATGGGGTCAGCACGAACACGCCGGTCAGCAGATCAAAGCCAAGCAGGTAGATCATGCAGAAACCCACCGGGAACAATACCGCGCCCAGCAGGGGCTGGCCGGTCTGGACCGAGATGGTGACGGCGAACACGGCCGCAAGCGCGAGGATCGCGCCAGCCATGTAGGCACGGATCAGGGTGTCGCGTGTTGCCATGTAGATTTTCGATTCCCCTGCGTCGACCATCTTGGTGACGAATTCCGAAGGCGCTAGATAGGCCATGATGTTTCCTTCCCTGTTGATTACGATGAATTGAATTGTTATGACCTTGGGAGTGTTGAAGCGCTGAAGAGCTGAAGCGCTGCTTGCCGCGGGCAGGGCGCCTTCCATTTCTTCAAGGCGAAGCAGGTCAAGCCTTCCCCCCTTCCCTACCGCCAGCCATGGCAGGTAGAGGAGGCGGGAAGCGCAAGCTCGGTTTCAGACTGCTTCTGCTATTTGCCTTGAATGGCCCTGGCCTCAGGCGCCAAGCCCCAGCCGATCGACAGGCCTCACGCCCTAACCCAGACGGTACGGTTCTCCACCCGTACCCGGTAGGCAGCCACGGAGTTCTCCGGCGCTTCCAGGCATTCGCCGGTCTCCAGATCGAAGTGGTGCTTGTAGATGGGCGATGCCACCACGATCCTGCTGCCGAGGTTGCCGACCAGTCCGCGCGAGAGCACGCTGGCCTGCGCATTCGGGTCGAAGTTGTCGATCGCGAAGACCTGCTCCGCGTCGCCGAGCAAGCGGAATATCGCCACATGACGCCCCTGCACCAGTGCGCAGATCCCGGTGTTGGGCACGATCTCATCGATCGAACACACCGCATTCCAGGTCATGCCCGCGTTTCCGATGACTGCTTCCGTTGTGGCATCGTCCAATACTGCTTCCAGCATCGCTTCCATTTTCGTTATTCCTCTCTCAAGCTGTTTCTTCAACCGTGGCAATCGGGATGATCGGGAACGTGGACTTGCGCTCATCCGGACGCGCCGGACGGATCTGACCTCGCTCTTCGACAAACACCACGTTCTCGTCGGCGATGTCGCTGTTGACGAATTGCCTGAAGCGCTTGCGGGTTTGTTCATCATTGACCGCGTTCTTCCATTCGCAGGCATACGTGTTTACTACGTGCTGCATATCCGCTTCCAGTTCCACCGCCAGCCCGAGTTTGTCGTTCACAACGACTTCCTTCAGGTAGTCCAGGCCGCCTTCGAGGTTGTCGCGCCAGACGCTGGTGCGCTGCAGGCGGTCGGCGGTGCGGATGTAGAACATCAGGAAGCGGTCGATGTATTTCACCAGTTGCTCCTTTGACAAATCCGATGCCAGCAGCTCGGCATGGCGAGGCTTCATGCCGCCGTTGCCGCACACATACAGGTTCCAGCCCTTCTCGGTGGCGATCACGCCCACGTCCTTGCCCTGCGCCTCGGCGCATTCACGCGTGCACCCCGATACGCCGAACTTGATCTTGTGCGGCGCGCGCAGGCCCTTGTAGCGGTTTTCCAGTTCAATCGCCAGGCCGACGCTGTCGTCCACGCCATAACGGCACCAGGTCGAGCCGACGCAGGACTTCACCGTGCGCAGCGACTTGCCGTACGCATGCCCGGATTCGAAGCCGGCGCCGATCAGTTCTTCCCAGATCGCGGGCAGCTGGTCGACCCTGGCGCCGAACAGATCCACCCGCTGGCCGCCGGTGATCTTGGTGTACAGGCCGTATTTCTTGGCCACCTGGCCGACCGCGATCAGCCCGTCGGGAGTGACTTCTCCGCCCGCCATGCGCGGCACCACCGAGTAGGTTCCGTCCTTCTGGATGTTGCCGAGGAAGTAGTCGTTGGAATCCTGCAGGCTGGCGTGTTCCTGGTTGAGCAGGAAGTCATTCCAGCAGGAGGCGAAGATGTTGGCGGCGACCGGCTTGCAGATATCGCAGCCCAGGCCCTTTCCATGCGCGGCCAGCAATGCGCCGAACGTCTTGATCTTGCCGACGCGGATCAGGTGGAACAGTTCCTGGCGCGAATACGGAAAGTGTTCGCACAGGTGGTTGTTGACCGCCAGGCCCTGCTTCTTCATCTCGGCCTTCATCACCTGCGTCACCAGCGGCACGCAGCCGCCGCAGGCGGTGCCTGCCTTGGTGCAGGACTTGAGTTCGCCAATGGTGACGGCGCCGCCGGCAACCGCCTCGCACAGCTGGCCCTTGGAGACATTGTTGCAGGAGCAGATCTGCGCCGAAGCCGGCAGCGCGTCCACGCCAAGGCCTGGCTTGGCCTTGCCGTCGCTCTGCGGCAGAATCAGGAATTCCGGATCCTTCGGCAGCTCGATCCGGTTGAGCATCATCTGCAGCAGGGTGCCGTATTCGGCGGCATCGCCAACCAGCACCGCGCCCAGCAACTGCTTGCCGCAGTCGGAGACGACGATTTTCTTGTAGATCTGCTTGCGCTCGTCGTTGAACTGGTAGGCGCGGCTGCCGGCGATGCTGCCCATGCAGTCGCCGATGCTGGCCACGTCCACGCCCATGAGCTTGAGCTTGGTGCTCATGTCGGCGCCGGCGAATGTCGCTTCCTGGCCGGCCAGGTGTTTCGCGGCGATGCGGGCCATGTCGTAACCCGGCGCGACCAGGCCGAATACTTGGCCGTTCCAGGCGGCGCATTCACCGATGGCATAGATGTTCTTGTCGGAGGTGAGGCACTGGTTATCGATCGCAATGCCGCCGCGCGCGCCGATGTCCAGGCCGCTGGCGCGGGCGAGTTCATCGCGCGGACGGATGCCGGCGGAGAACACGATCATGTCGGTCTCGAGGTGGCTGCCGTCGGCAAACACCATGCGGTGCTTCGCCTGTTCGCCGTCGATGATCTCGACGGTGTTCTTCTGGACATGCACCTGCACGCCGAGGTCTTCAATCTTGTTGCGCAGGGTGCGGCCGCCGGCATCATCAACCTGCACGGCCATCAGGCGCGGCGAGAATTCGACCACGTGCGTCTGCAGCTGCATGTCGCGCAGGGCCTTCGCGCACTCCAGGCCCAGAAGGCCGCCGCCGACGACCACGCCGCTGCGCGAACGGGCGCCGCATTCAAGCATGGCTTCCAGGTCTTCGATGGTGCGGTAGACGAAGCAGTCAGCACGGTCCTTGCCGGGAATGGCGGGCACGAAAGGATAGGAGCCGGTGGCGAGGATGAGCTTGTCGTAGGGGAGCACCTCGCCGCTGGCGGTCGTCACCGTCCTGGCCTGACGGTCGATGGCGGCGGCGCGGGTATTGAGTCTGAGGAGCAGGTTGCCGCGCTCGAAGAAGCCGGGCGCCACGAGGGAGAGATCGTCGGCCGACTTGCCGGCGAAAAATTCGGACAGGTGGACGCGGTCGTAGGCCGCGCGCGGCTCTTCGCACAGCACCGTGACGTCGGCATCGCGCAAGCCTGCTTCATCGAGGCTTTCGAGGAATTTGTGGCCTACCATGCCGTGGCCGATGACGATGATTTTCATGAATTTCTCCCTCTGCAAGGTCGTGTTGTTCAGCGGTGTTTCGAGGTCCAGTCGGTGATGTCGGCGGCGATGGACATGCGTTGGCCCTATCCCTCTGGTCCGCCAGGTTTGCCCGCATTGCGGCGCGATGCGATTGATAAGAGCACCAGCCGCAAGGGCATCAGCAGGGCGTCAGCGATCGATCCCTCTGCGTGTTCAGCAATGCGGGCGCGACCGGCGTGTTTGTCGCGCAATGCCATGCGCATTGACGCGCATACCTGCGCCCGGACGGGACGTGCAAGGAAAATGGAAGTGAATGCCTGTGGAGGCGATAAGACGCGTGCCGAGTTCTGGCGGATCGTGAGGATGAAGATGCTTGCTGATTGACTCTGACATAGGCAAACCACCGTTTGCGTGCATCGACCCACAGGCGTCGGCCGCCGTGTTTCGATCCACAGGACACCATTGTCCATGGAGACCGGCATTGGACTCCATTTTGATAAAGCACAATTGCTTTGCATTAGCTTTAGCAATCAGCATGCCAAGCGGTTTCAAGGCGCAGCCTGGGAAAATCGGGTATTCCGCGCCTCAAACTGGGGCCCGCTGCATTACAAGAGAGCATGACAACATGCGATGCACCGCGAACGTGCGGCATGCCATGCATCGTTTCGATGCGCCGCCTCGAACAATGACGTGAGCGAGATGGATGACAGCACTGGAGATGCCTGCGTCAATGCCGGAAAGGAGATCGCGGCGTGAATGTCGGGAGCGGTCAGCGGGCTTTCCCATCCGCTCTTACAATGTGCCATCCGCACCCCGGGCGCCTGCAGACCCAACAACAAGGAGCATTATGGAGACACACAACGCATCGACGCATGAATTCGACGCCGCCATCGCGCTGACGCCAACCGGCGACGGCGGCTTTACGGGCCGCACCCATCCCGCCTATGGCAACATGGTCGGTCCTTTCGGCGGCGTAATCGGCGCCACCCTGCTGAATGCCGTCATGAGCGATCCGGCCCTGCTGGGCGATCCGGTATCGCTCACTGTTCATTATGCGGCGCCGATCGCGGACGGCGGCTTCATGGTCAGGGCCCGGCCCTTGCGCACCAATCGCACCACCCAGCACTGGTCGGTGGAACTGACGCAGGAAGGCCAGGTCGCGGCCTTTGCGACGGCAGTCACCGCGCTGCGCCGCGATACCTGGAGCGCGACCGATGCGCGTTTCCCCGACGTGCCTGCGGCTTCCGGCCTGGCGGAAGCTCCCGCGATCCCACGCGCCGCCTGGACCAGCCGTTACGAGATGCGCTTCATCGACGGCGGCCCCGACTCCGCCGTGCAAGACGGTCATCCCTCCCAAAGCCGGCTCTGGATTCGCGACCAGCCGCCCCGCCCCCTGGATTTTGTATCCCTGTCGGCGCTCTGCGATGCCTTCTTCCCCCGCCTCTTCGTGCGCCGTCCGAAATGGGTACCTATCGGCACGGTGGCGCTCACCACCTATTTCCACGCCGACGCCGCCCGGCTTCAGGCCCAGGGCACGGAGCCGCTGCTCGGCATTGCGAAGGCATTGCACTTCGGACAAGGATTCTTTGACCAGAGCGCCGAAGTCTGGAGCAGCGACGGCAAGCTGCTGGCCGCGACGCATCAGGTGGTCTATTTCAAGGAATAAAGTGCGAGGGCGCAGTCATTGCGCCCATGCTCTCGGTCAGCAGCGTTAGCAGCGTGCGCCACGCGGCCAATCACGCCGTCTGCGCAAACTCGTCACGCCCGGTCAGGACGTATTGCAGCGCGTTGGCGTTCTGCATCGTCAATGTCATGATCGAGCGCGCTTCATGCCGGCCTGCCAGCAGCAGGGCATCTCCCGGCTGCAGCGCGCAGTCGGCATCGGGAAGCAGTTGCTGATTTCCACCGCGGATCAGCATCAGCACCACGAGCGGGAGCCTGTGCTGGCAATCGGCATTGTCGCGGATGATCTGGTCAATGACGATACGCCGGCCTTTCTTCAAGGCCTTGTGCACCGCTGAGGCGCCGTCGGCATCGATCATGATCCCCCACACCTCCGGTACCACATTGCCGCAGATGGACTCGATGCGCACGGTCAGCTCCCGGCTCCAGTCGGCCTCGGCGGAGCGCACGCCGGCGAGAAAGCGCGCCAATAGCGGCGTAGTGAGTACGGAGATGCATTCCTGCGCCACCACCCGCGTATGCACCATGCTGAAGTCGGCGTCGAAGGTATCGAACAGGACATCGCTGGCGGCATGATTGCGCCGGGTAACCACGAAGATATCCGGATTCATCTGCTTGGCCATCATGGCGATCGCCAGATTCTTCAGGTCGTCGTCGCTGCCGGCCACAATGCCGCTGGCCTGGCGGATGCCGGCGTTTTCCAGCACGCTGGCCTCGGTGCCGGTGCCCCGCACGATGCGCTCGCATCCCGGACCGGAGGCACGCGGATCGATGAAGGTCAGCTGGATGCCCGGCAGTTGCATGCAACGTTCGATGGCCCGGCCGAAGGTGCCGTAGCCGCAGATGATCCAGTGCCCATGGGGCGGACGATGCACTTCGGGCAGCGGCGTGCCTGGCAGCCCGGTCAGCACCTCGATCAGGCGGAATCGTTCGGGCGACGCCACGGCAAGGCCAAGGTATTGGGCAAAGCGCTCATAGGCATTGACGATATGATCGGTGCCGAAGGATGCCATGTTGTCGGCGATCAGCGGGCTGCGCACGCGGGCCAGCACCGGTATCGACGGATTCAGCAGCCGGACGTTGATGGCGATGGCAAGATTGGCGTTCTCGTCATTGGTCACCGCCAGCACGCCCTGGCACCAGCGGTGCCGAAGCCCGGCCAGCAGCAGGTTGCTGGTGACGCTGGCGTCTGCCGCCAGCGCCGGATCATTGGTAATGAATTCTTCCAGCTCCAGTTCTTCAATCCGTTGCCCATCCTTGTCCAGGATGACGAAATCGTGGCCAAGAATGTCGAGGGCGCGGCAGATCAGGCTGCCGGTTTCCCCGCAGCCGCACACCAGATAGAACGGCGTATGGAT
Organism: Noviherbaspirillum aerium; assembly: GCF_008929045.1. GTDB lineage: Bacteria > Pseudomonadota > Gammaproteobacteria > Burkholderiales > Burkholderiaceae_D > Noviherbaspirillum > Noviherbaspirillum aerium. Next base: position 43,847 of record NZ_VFAH01000033.1, read on the forward strand.
GCGCGCCACGCGCCGCGCGAAACGGCTGGTGATCAGCGTGTTCTGAAATGCCTTGTCCTGCACCAGCGCCAGCAGCGTAAGAATGGAGTAGGACCAGCCGATCACGGTGAGGTAGACGCACACCGTGACCCACAGACGCTGGCCGTCGGAAAAGGCGCGGGGTATTTCGCCGAAACCGATGGTGGTCGCGGTGTAGCTGATGAAATAGAATGCATGGAAGAAGCTCAGCGGCGGCGCGGGCGTGCCGTCATCGTTCACGCCGGGCACGAGCGTCAGGCCCAGCACCGATATCGCATAGAACACGATCAGCAGGATCAGCGGCGCGCGCATGCGCCGCAGGACGAGGAAGAAAACGCTGTTCATGTCTGCTATGCCCTGAGTCGCGACAGGGTTCAGCGACGCATCATCACGGTTTCCACGATGAGCATGATCAGCGAGACGATGTTGGCCAGCAATGCCCCGCCCGAGAGCGAAACCACGCTGGACGTATGTTCCGGAGTCATGCCGGTGCCCGTGACATGCACCACCACCGCCCATAGCACGGCGGCCGCGATCAGCTGGATGTCGGCCACAAGACTGGTCGACAGCAGAACCGCGCCGATCTGGGTACGGTCGCCGAACTTGAGCACGGTGGCGATCATGTTCACGACGATGGCCGCGAACAGTTCATAAATATTGTGGAGCTCCGGCCGGTCGATATCGCCGAGGAAGAAGCCGAAGTTTAGCGTGGCGGCAAACACGATAAAGAACGCAAAAACCACTTTTTCGAGGTTCATGGGGGTTTTCCTGTTTTGGCACCAATGTGCATCCCACAACCTTAACTGCCGTTTCCTCTACCGGCATTGCGTTCAGCAAAACTTCCGCACCTTAATGGAGCTTCGTTTATGGAGCTTCATTTTTCCGTTAGACATGAAAGGAAGGGCGGGAGGAAGATTCGTCGGTACCGGCGGCGGCTTATCGACCATGATCTTCAACAATTTTCATTGCACGGCAATATGGGCTTCAGGAAGGATTTATCCTCAACACTATGTAACCAATTCGTCAAGGCAGCCAGAGAAGCCATGAGGATGCATGACGAGCGGCCAAACCTTCACTTATTCCGCTGAGGCCGAATGCGCCATGCCAACTTCCCGTCGGGATTTACGCGGCCATACGGGCCGAGTGATCCGGTTTTCACTCGCGTCGAACCTCGAGGTGAACAAGCGCGCCGCCCTTCCACGACGCAGCCCGTGTCTCAACAGCATGCGGGACATATCGCCCCTCCCCGTCGCCGGCCGGCCGTGATCAATCAGGCCTACCTGCAGTACAACGAACAGGAAAAGTTGGCGAAAGCCCGGCCATACGCCCCCGAAACCCAGCATAAGAGCTGGAATAAGAATCGCGTACTTCTTTCGAATACATCCCGGCGTGACAGGAATACGCTCGTCGGACTGATGCGGAGCGTTTGCCGCGATTACACTGCCGTGGATAGCAACGGACGCTATCTTGTACCCTTTGAAATGGGCAAGCGATACCATGACGAGAACCATGTTCTTCGCATGATCAATCATAAGATTAGGGATCTTGAGCCCGTGGACCGGGTTGCCGTGCTGGGGACCTTTATTGACCTTCACCTTCCGCACTTGCTGCAGTCCGCCAGCGTCAACTACGACCTGCAACGCAAGGCCATCAAGATGCTGGCCGAATTGCTGCCGGCAACGATTCGCAATCCTGACCATCGGGCACATCTGCTGGCATCCCTCATCAACCAGCTCAACAGCAACGGTATCAGCACGAAGCGAAAGATCGATGCCGGCAACTTTGGGACGAGTGAACGTCCAAACAGCGATCTCGCGGCAAAGTTGATACAGAACGAACTCCGGGCCGTCAGGCGCAATGCGGGTAAATGCAATTCCAAGACTCTGGATCGTCTTGAGAGAAGTTTCCGCAATGCCTTGCGCGGAGCCGGTGCATTGGGCGGCAGGTGGTCCCCTCTCCATACGGAGCAGTGGATAAACACTTTCCACAATCAGAAACTTGCTCCTTGGAATTGGCAATATTGAGCGCCGCGCAGATTTTCGCCGGAAGCGAAAACGACTACGGCGCATCTCCGCGCGGCATTCCTCGAGCGGCGCGGAATAGTGGTTGCAAAGAAAGGATGCGGTGTCAGTCCATAGCGCCACAGCGGTGCAAACAAATTATCCTGCGCGGCACTGTGCAGGAAGCTGTTGAAGCTGTTGCAGTAAATAATTCCGCACTTCAAGATTGACGGCCGGAGTCCTAGCTCGCCGGCCCTCCGCCTCGTCCAAACGCGACCCAAATCGCTTTCATGTGTTGCAAATAAACATTAACGTGCCGCGTAGCTGCGGCTGGTAGAGGCCAAGCCGCTATCGGAACGAAGCAGGAACGTTACAGCCACACGTCCCGGGGTCCCGTGGCGGGTGGTCCGCGCTTGTTCGGGCGCAGACTCAGCGGTCTTGGCTTTCCCGGAGCGTGATAGATGCCAACCCAGTAACTCTCTGGTATGACAGTCAATCACCAGGGCCAACACCGCCCAGCCGTCTTGGCCAGTCCAAACTCGACACAGATCTGTTGCCCACCGTTCGTTCGGCGCTTTCGCCACCGATGGCAAGACTTGCCTGTATTTTGTTTAAGTTCAGCAGGTGCGCCACTGCCCGATACCCGAAGGATGGATTCTCGTCGATCATCGCTCTGATCACGCCGGGGAAGGGTTCTTGGACTTCGCCTCGACGAGTCAGTCCGTCCCGGCTTGCAAATGACACGCTTACGCCGTCACGAAATTGACACGCATTCGTAATACGAGTGAAGCATTCAGTGTTTAGTCTGGTGTTGTTCCAATGAAAGGGCACCTGATGCAACAACTGAATACCATGCTTGACGCTCCCGGCACCAAATCGCCCGGCCTGTCATTAAGCATTGCGAGCGCCTTGGAGGAAATCAATGAAGTGCAGCGCTTGCGTTACCAGGTTCTCATCGAAGACGCGGGACTGAGCGGACTGGCAAATTCAACCCGCCTCGGCATGGGTCTGCGACAAATCGGCCAGGGATACCAATGTCCACTGCGCAGACCAGCTGGTTCTACTCCCCCGCCCAACCTCGATAGCCGCTACGCGCGACGGTACATGCCATCGCCGATGCAATGAATCCTCACCAGCCTTACTGAATATGAACATGAAGTTCATCAAGACGGGCGCCGCTGCGGAATTCCAATCCGCTGCGGGAACTCCTCGACAATACGGAGACAAGCAGCCAGTCGGAGTCATCAGTGTCGACGCGCTGACGGCGTCATTGCGGCAGGCGATGCAGGATTATGCGACATGCCTTACGGCGCTGACAGCGCCCGGACTGGCGGAAGAGGAGTTGAAGAAACGCGAAGCGACATGCGTGCTGCGCAGGGCGGCGTATCTGGAAGCGAAAGTGGCGCTGGAGACGCGCCTTGTCGATCGTGCGGGTCTTGGCGCGGAGTGAGAGAAATAGTTAGACCTTTCAGGCCCTTGCAATCGCCCTCACCCCAACCCCTCTCCCGCCTGCGGGAGAGGGGCTAAGTTGTGTTTTCCAAACTGCTGATCGGTCCGGGATTGGCAGGCAGGTCAAGGCGAAAACGCTCTAATCGACGCAACGCGACTTGAACCGCTTGCGAGGCTTATGCAATACGTCCTAGATTATGCGGGATCGGCGGATACGGCAAGCCCGGAGGAACAGCACCGGCGACTGCAAGGCGCGCCGGCATGTGGCATGCCGATGCGCATCAAGTCTTTTAACTGGCCAGTTTGCGGAAGGACTCCAGCACCGCCTCGCCCTTGAACGGCTTGACGATCCATCCCTTGACGCCGGCCGCCTTGCCGCGTTCCTTCATGGCGGGGCTGCTTTCGGTCGTCAGCATGACGATGTTCACGCTCTTGTTGCCCAGTTCGTTGCGGACCTTCTCCACCATGGTCAGGCCGTCCATGTTGGGCATGTTGACGTCGCACACCACCAGCCGGATGCCCGGCAAGGCCTTCACTTTCGACAGGCCATCCTTGCCGTCCACCGCGGTGGCGACATCGAGCCCGCTTTTCTTGAGGAAACCGGCGACTTCATCGCGCACGGTGCTTGAATCATCTACAACCAGTACCTTGGCCATTTTCTTATTCCTTCTTCAAAACATCGGTTAAAACAATTCGAGTTCGCCCGAGACGTCTTCGACTGCGCTGCCGTCCCAGGAAAAGTCCATGCTTGCGTAATCGCACAGGCAGAGCGTTGCCGACAGGCGCAGCGAGTCGTTGATGACGATGGCATAGCGGGCCGTGAAGCCGGGATTGAGTTCGCGCAGGAACAGTGCGCAGCGACTGTCGAGCGTGAAAGGCGTCGACATGCCGAGGTCGGGGAAATGCTTGAGCAATTCCTGATTGACCGCGCCGCAGCACAGATTGGCGGTTTCATAAAAGATTTCGCGGAATGGCTTGCCTTCGGCATCGCCCGCGAAGTAAGCCAGCGCCTGCGGCGACTCGTCGAAATGAAACATCATCAGCAGGCGGAAATGCAGCGACGAGATTGTCAGCACCACCATGCTCTGTCCATCCGGCGCATGGGATGCGCCATCGGAAATGGCCCTGACTTCGCAGGTGTCGCCTGCGTGCAGCGCCAGCCTGGATTGCACCGCCCTGATGAAAATGCCGTCCAGGCTTTTCCTGGCCTGTTCGCTGATCATGCGGATGCCCATTCCAGCTTTTGCTGCAATTGCCCGGCACAGGCCTCGATGCTGCTGAGCGATGCCATGATCATCTTGCCGCCGGCCTGGATGTCCTGGAAGGTGGCCGTCGTGGTCATGTCGTTGCGATGCAGGCTGTTGCTGTAATCGCGCGACAGGCCTTCGGTGCGCAGCGCCAGCGACCTGACTTCATGGGCAACCACCGCAAAGCCCCGGCCTGCCTGCCCGGCGCGGGAAGCCTCGATGGAGGCGTTCAGCGATACGATCACGACATGCTTGACGATGGATGCCAGCTCCTGGTTCTTGGCATGCATGTCCTGATTCTGCGCCATCAGCGAATCCATTTGTTCATGCCAGCGCTCGAACGTGGCCGCCAGCCCCTTGAGCCGGGCGGCTTCCGAGGTGATGCGCGCGGCTTCGGCGCTCCAGCTGTTCTGCCGTTCGGCGGCATCCCGGAGCGAGGTTTCCTGCTCTCCGATCCGCCGCGCCTGTTCTTCGGCAAGCTCCTGCAGCTGCGCGATCTCGGCCTGCTGCATGTCGAGCGTACGCTCGCGTTGCGCAAGCTCGGCTGCATGCCTGGCTTCCGCCTGCGCCAGGGCCGCAAGCTGCTCATCGCCTGCGCGCCGAATTTCGGCTTCGGCCTGCGCGCGTATTGTCTTCAGCCGGACCATCGCCAGCATGGCGGCGAGAATGCCGCCGGCAATCCCGCCCATCAGATATTGCTCGATCACACTGCTTCCTTTTGCGCCGCGCTAGCTTCTGGCATGCCGGCGTGCTGTTCGTTTCCCAATTGCGCTCCTGCTGCCGTGTTGCCGCGAGTGCCGTTGTCAGCCGGCGCAAGCGCAGCCGGCGGCATGTCGCCGGCCACCGCCATGCCGGCCGGCAGCATCACGATGGTGCGGAACTGCCGGTAGTCGGCGCCGGCCCGGTCGTCGCAGAACTGGATTTCGATGCTGCCATGTTCGCGCCGCACGAAATCCTGCACCGCATCCATGCCGACGCCCCGCCCTGAAATTTCCGTGACCTGCGCCGCGGTGGAGAAGCCGGGCCGGAAGATCAGCTGTGCGACTTCCTCGTCGCTCAAGGTGGCGGCCGGATGGATCAGGCCCTTGTCGGCCGCGATGCGGCGAATGCGTGACAGCGCCAGGCCGCGGCCATCGTCGCCGAGTTCCAGCCTCAGCATGCCGCCCGCCACGTCCGCGCTGATGTGAATCGTGCCGGCAGGCGTTTTGCCCTGCAGCCTGCGGACTTCGGCAACTTCCAGCCCGTGGTCCATCGCATTGCGGATCAGGTGCATGAAGACATTCTTCAGTACACCGCCTGCCTGGGTGCGTACCCGGTAACCGTTGTCGATGATCTTTACTGTCGGGGTTTCCTTGTCCAGCTCGGAAGCGAGCGAGGGCAGCGAGTCAAGCACATTGCCGAGCGTTTCGGCAAGCGTCTCCGTACCGAGCAGCCGCAGATTCCTGCGCACCGTTTCATGCGCCGACAGCAGCTCGTGCAGGTTGGCCGTGTTGACCGTTTCCAGGCGGTGCAGGCTTTCGAGCACATGCTCCTGGTCGACCATCAGGTAGCGCCCGGCGCCGGCACGCAAGCCAGGCCCCTTGCGGCCGAGACTGAATTCATTGATGTCCGCATACAGTTCGACCATGTCGCGCACCTTGAACAGTTCCTGCAGCATCATGCTCTGGTCCCAGGCCAGCTTGGGCCGCGGCTTGCGCAGTTCTTCACAGGTCTGTTCGGCCAGATGGACGACATTGGTCAGGTGGTTCAATCCATAAGTGCGCGCATTGCCCTTGATGGTATGCATGTTGCGGAACAGCTGCGCCACGGCATCGGCATGCAGCTCGGGATGCTCGCGGATGATGACTTCATTCTCGGTGACGAATTTCATCGACCCGACAATGAATTCATGGAATTTTTCCTGGCTCACCGCCAGCACTTCGCCGATGATTTCCAGCTTGCGCTTCTGCTCGCCGGCCTCGGCCGCCAGCTTGCGCAGTTCGGTGACGTCGCGCACGCACAGCATCAGGCGCACCGTCGTATCGGTGTCGTCGGTGATCGGCGACCAGCTCAGGTCGAGGACCTTGACGCGGCCATCGGCCATGGTCTTTTCAAACTCGCCCACCAGCAGATGCTGGTTGAACTCGAAGTTCATCGCATCTTCGCCGATGCTGGCACGGACGGCGGCATCGATCTGGGCCAGGGCGTCGGCGCCCAGGTTGGCACCGGAAAAGAGCAGGTCCATCAGGTTGCGGCCGATGATGTCATCCGTTTCCAGGATGGTTTCAAGATGGGCGGAATATTCCGGATGCACGCGCACGCCCTCGACCACGGTCAGGATCCCCTGCGGCATGTTTTCCAGCATGGCCTGGATGTCGGCGGTCTTCTGCCTGACCTGGGCCGAGCTTTCCTCGATCTTCTCGATCATGCCGTTGAAGGCGACGATGGAGCGGCCGATTTCATCCATGGTCTGCACCGGCACGCGGCGGGTGAAATCCTGGCTGGCGGCGATTTCGCTCATCATTGCCTGCATCCTGCTGATGGGGCCGGTGATGCGGCGGTAGAGCAGCATGCCGACGGCCGACAGGATCAATGCCGCCAGCAGAGTCACCACCGAGAGCGTGGTGGTGGTGGTCGCGAGATTGTCATTGAGCGCAATGATCGCGTCATCCTTCGCGCGGTTCTTTTCGATGCGCAGGGTATCGACGATCTGTTCCAGCTCGCCCTGGTACTGGACGACATTGCCGAACAGGTTGGCCTGGGCAAGTTCATTCTTGCCGGCATCCTTGAACCGCATGGTCTCTTCGATGGCGGACAGATAATTGTCGAGGCTTTCGCCAGCCTGTTCCATCAGGCCTTTCTGGCGGCTGCCGGCGGCCTGCGCCACCTGGTGCGCGATCGCCTCGCGCAGCTGCTTCCGGGAAGCGGCCAGTTTTTCCTTCGCCTGCTCCATCATCTGCCTGTCCGGCGCACTGGCAAGGACGATGGTGGCGAGCTGCACATCCTTCAGGCGCGAAACCAGGTCGGCCGATGCGAGTGCGCTCGGCACGACGCCTTCGGTAACCAGCCTGACTTGCGTGGCGCCCTGTCGGAATTGCTGAAAGGCATAGCCGCCAATCCCGCATATCGCGGCAAACATCAGGACGACCAGCAGGGTAATGCGTTGTCGAATAGTCATGCGCTTGTAATGTTGCTCATTGTCGTTGGGAATGCGCGTATTGTCGTGGAGAAATATGACAAGCCTATTAAGTGTCCAGACGTCACCTTTCTAGGTTGATGACGTCCCGATGAAATTTTCGGCAATGAAAAACCTCCAATACACAATCCCATTCATGGAGTGCGCCGTGATGACCTGGAAAATTTCATGAACCGGCTGCCGGTAATGGCGGCTTCCGTTCTGCTTTGCGCATGTGCCGGCCTAGGCTTGCGCAGCGACGGTCCGATTCCCTGGGAAACGGTCGACTCCGATATCTATTCCGGCCTGGACGCGGGAATGACGGTCACCGTGCGGGACCAGCGAACCTGGTCCCGGCTCTGGGCCGAGCACAAGGCCAACCGCCATCATCCCTATCCCTTGCCTCGCATTGATTTCAGCGAGGAGATGGTCGTCGGCATTTTTACCGGCGAGCGTCCGAACGGCTGCCATGCGGTTCGCATTCAACGCGTGTACCGGAAGGATGGCAGCGTCGTCGTCGAGTACAGTGAAAGAATTCCCTCGGGGCCACGCATCTGCAACTACGCCGTGACACATCCCTCCCATCTGGTTGCCATCCCCCGCTCGGCCGGGCCGGTGAAGTTCGTTCGCATGCCGGACCGCCCGAGCTGACTTTCCTTGCTGCGGCCAATGCCTCGCCCTTGCTCTCTGTCTTGACCAATGACAGCCGCAGCGAGGGGACGCTTGTGCGGGAGGCGGCTTGTACTAAGTCAGCACCGATGGCCGGTTTTCATTGAATAATCGTAAATAACAATTCGTATAGAGGGCGCCTGATGGAAACTGAAATGAAGCTTTTGGTCGATGAGAGCCTGCTTGGAAAACTTGAAGATCTGCAATCGCTGAACCGGGTCTCGGTCGGCAAGCCCGTGATACAGGCGCAGAAGGATGTGTATTTCGACACGCCTGGCTACGACCTGATGAGCAACGGCATGGGCCTGCGGGTCCGCAAGGCGGCGGGCAAGCGCATGCAAACCCTGAAGGCCGGCGGCAGCGTGCAGTCCGGCCTGCATCGGCGCGATGAGTGGGAGGCCGGCATCGACACGGACCATCCCGATATCAACGCCCTGAAACGCATGGCCGATGGCAATCCGGGCGTGACAAAAATCCTCGACCAGCCTGGACTGCAAGACAAGCTGCAGCCCATCTTCACACTGGACATCGAGCGCACCATCCGCCAGCTGCGCCTGCCGGCGGGCACCGAAGTCGAAATGGCCATCGACCGCGGACATATCGTGCACGGGGATAAACGCGAGCCGGTTTCCGAAATAGAACTGGAAGTCAAGTCCGGTTCGCCGCAGCACCTGTTCGCCTTTGCGCTGGAACTGCTCGACGCAGTCCCGATGCGCATCGGCTCGCTGAGCAAGGCCGAGCGCGGCTATGCACTGCTGGCTCGCGCCAAGCCCAAGGTCGTGAAGGCGGAAAAGCTGAAGCTGAAGACGGACATGACGATCGAACAGGCCTTCATTGCGATTGTCACGAATTGCCTTGCACAGGTTCACGGCAACGAACAAAGGGTGATGCACGACACCGATGCCGAGAGCCTGCACCAGATGCGGGTGGGATTGCGCCGCCTGCGTTCGGCGCTGGACATGTTCGAAGACATCATCGCCTGCCCCGCGGTCATCCAGGAAGAACTCAGGCAGCTGGCGACGCGCCTCGGCGCCGCGCGGGATTGGCAGGTGCTGGCCGGGTCCACGCTGGAACGGGTGGCGGTGCACGCTCCCACGGATATCGATATCGGCGAACTGACCGCCGCAGCCGCCGAGAATGCCTCGAGGTATCGCATGCAGGCCGCGGAGGAAGTCGGCTCGGTCGAGTACACCCGGCTGCAATTGCAGCTTGCCGAATGGCTGGCCGGCAGGCACTGGCGGGACAGTCTCGGCGACGGCGAAGCCGGGCAGTTCGACGCGCCGGTTTCGAAATTCGCCAAGGCCATGCTCAGGCACAATGAGCGCCGTCTGCTCAAGCGGGGCAAGCGTCTTGACGACAATGAACCGGAATCCCGCCACCGCGTGCGCATTGCCGCCAAAAAGGCGCGCTATGCCAGTGAATTCTTTGCCTCACTTTATCCGAAGCAGCGCGTGAACCACTATCTTTCCGCGCTCTCGGCGATGCAGGAAGAACTCGGCTGGCTCAACGATGCCGCCGTCGGAACCGAACTGCTGGCGCAATTGCATCTGTCGCATCCCGCCTCGGCGGTCGAGGCATCGTTTGCGAGGGGTTATCTGGCCGCCGGCATTTACGGCAGCGGCTCGGGCATACGCAAGCTGTGGAAGGACTTCACTCGCGTGAAGCCGCCTTACAAGCATTGATTCGCCCATTCCGCAGCGTATCCCCGAATGTAATGACGGCAGCCGGGATGCGCTGCCGCCCATCCTGTGGGGATACCCGGGCAAAGTTACTTGTATACGACCGAGCCTTTATCCCAGCCGTGAATCCGCGAAACCACCGTCTCGTTGTTGGGATTCTGCTTGTGCTTTGAAAGCACATAGAAGGAGCGGCGGGCAATCGATGCAAGATTGAAATACCAGTCGAATTTCTGATGGATCGCCACCTCGACTGCATCCTGGCGGTAAAGGCCGTGGGCATTGAATTGATCCTCCCACCATGCGCTGCCCGCCCAGATGAGATGCCCCATATGCGGAATGCCGTTTTCATCCACCGGGAACCTGTCGAACAATTCCCTGCGCTCGGCCTGTTCGCTCCAGGATGGATAGGCATCGGTGTATTCCGAATGCCCGAGCGGAAAGACGGTGCCGTAATTGCGATCCGGCCCCCACGCGGGCGAATTGAGAAAGACGTAGCCGTCGTCATCCAGAAGCGAGGCCAGCTTTTCCAGATAGCTGCTCAGGCGGTTTGGATTGAGGTGTTCGAAAATATCCAGCGCCAGCACCAGGTCGTATGTCGCGGGCATTTCGATGGTGAGAATGTCACCGACGAAGATATTGTCCCTGACCGATTCCGGAGCCTTGCTTTTGACAAAGTTGCTGATGTCGACGCCATGGGACGACACCCCGAGCTCAAGCATCGCCTGCATGACCGCGCCGGTATTGCAGCCGATATCGAGCGCGATGCCGGGCGAAAAATACGAGGCAATCAGCGCCATCGTCCTCTTGTCGACATCAAGGTTGTAGCCCCATGGCCTGGACTCTTCGTAATAACCGGTCTCGTGAATCATCCGTTCAAGCCAGTCATAGTCGGACCGGTCCTGAACAACGAAGGCCATCGGCCATCCGCTGTTGACCGTAGGACAAGCCTGATAGCATTCCGGGCGGATATCGATCGGTCGCCGCACCGGTGCGCGCACGTTCTGCGAACCGGCTTCCAGTGGAGGCGAAGGGAGCGGCATGCCGGGAGTGCCGGACGCATCAGGAGTTTCCAGCGGCTTGCCGTTGCCCAGGAAAGGGCGGACCAGGGGACGAACAATCTCACGCAGTGAAGGACGCATAAAGTCGGAATTCCTTGGCAAGCCAACACCGGTCCCAAGCCAATCGATGAGAGAGGTGGAGAACGGTATCGGCGAAAGATTTCATTGAAGCCGGCATCCAGTGCGCGGCTTGAGCCACGCATGCCTGGACCACGCCCAGACGGATTGCCGGTGGGTGTACGGAGGAATCGCCTTGCCTTGGGATGCATGGCAAGGCGGGAGAAGCGCCGTGCGCCCAGGACAAGCCGAGGCGACCGACCATCCGCCTGCAATCCGCTCTAGATGTACGCCAATTCTCAGCAGCGTCGTTTGCGTTAAAGCAATGTCAACGCACATTCGGCACGCGGCTCGCCGAACCGGACTCGCAGTGAAACGGCATGACAGCACCGCAGGCGGATCCGCTTGTTTCAATAAATCTGGGGCACGCAAATCTCGTGCGGAACCGGCCGGCGCGCATAATCCTCATGCCGTTTTCGCTCCGGCAATATGATCGGCGAATGCTCGATCTCCTGATAGGGAATCTGGCTCAGCAGATGATGGATGCAGTTGAGACGCGCTTTCTTCTTGTTGTCGGCCGGCACGACCCACCAGGGCGCCTCGGGCATGTGAGTGCGTTCAAACATGACTTCCTTGGCGCGGGTGTAATCTTCCCAGCGCCGGCGCGACTCCAGGTCCATCGGACTCAGCTTCCATTGCTTCAGCGGGTCATGGATGCGGCCAAGGAAACGGGACTCCTGTTCCTCGTCCGAAATCGAGAACCAGTACTTGATGAGTTGAATGCCGGAACGCACCAGCATGCGTTCGAACTCGGGCGCCGAGCGGAAGAATTCTTCATACTGCGCATCGTCGCAAAATCCCATGACCCGCTCCACGCCGGCCCGGTTGTACCAGCTGCGGTCGAACAATACAATCTCGCCGGCGGCCGGCAGATGGGCGACATAGCGCTGGAAGTACCATTGGGTGCGTTCCCGGTCGTTGGGCGCCGGCAATGCCGCAACCCGGCAGACGCGCGGATTCAGGCGCTGCGTAATGCGCTTGATGATGCCTCCCTTGCCCGCGGCATCCCGTCCTTCGAAAACAATAACCACCCGATGGCCGCTGGCCACCACCCAGTCCTGCAGCTTGACCAGTTCGCCCTGAAGGCGAAACAGCTCGCGGAAGTAATGACGGCGCTCTTCGCGCGCGTCATTGATGGCGCCGGTCTCTGCATTCTTAGCCGCGTCCTCGATCCTGTCGTCCAGCTCCAGTTCGAATTCCTCGTCATAGCTGTCTTCCAGGTCGCGGCGCAAGCGCTCCATCACATCGATATTGTCTGATTTCATTGCGATTGCCGTTCTGCTCGTCTCGTTGTTCAAATACTTCCGGCGCGGCTTCTGCCCAGGAGGACCACCCGCGCGGCAAAGCTTAACGGTAGCAAGTTACAGGCCTGTGTCACGCAAAAGATGCTGCAGGCAAACGGCTAATCGCGGGGAAAGATTTTTTCGGCCTGTCATCACCGTGTAGCAAATCGCCGGCATCATGCGTGCATCTGCGGTACAGCCAATCGATATGGCTGACGGCAGGCAGGCATGCTGCTAGAACCGCGCGCAAGCGGAGTGGCATGCCGACCACCCTCTTCCGCGTATTGCCGAAGGCGTCGCGAGAAAATCGCGAGCCGAGGCGGCAATCCCTTACCTGTTACTCGTTGCGCTGCCTGCGGATGACAATGCAGCCCGCCACGGCGGTGAAGCCGATGACCACCCCGAAGATGATCCAGAAACCGTAAGCATGGTCCGCCAGCGGCACGCCGCCGACATTCATGCCCAGCAGGCCGGCGACGATATTGATCGGCAGTGCAAGCACGGTAACGATGGTCAGCAGGAACAGGCTGCGGCTGTTTTCTTCGTTGACGGCGGCGGCAATTTCTTCCTGCAGCAGCTTGATGCGTTCCTGCAGTGATGCCATGTCATTCAGCACCACCGCGAATTCCTCGCTCGCCTGCCGCAGCTCCTGCGCATCGTCCTCCATCATCCATGACGGCGGACGCTGCAGCAGGCGGAACAGCGATGCCGGTTCCGGCGCCAGCAGGCGGCGCAGGCGGACCAGCACCCGGCGCAGCGTGCCGAGGTCGGCGCGGCGCTGGGAAATGCGGCCCGCCAGCAGGCTGTCCTCAACCTTGTCGACCCGCTCCACCGATTCCCGCACGATGTCGACCAGCACATCCGACTGATCGCGCAGCAGGTGCGTCAGTATTTCCACCGAGGAGCGGAATTCCTCGCCGCACTCGACCGCGTGGCGCACGCGTTCGATCGAGGCCAGCGGCGTGCTGCGCGCGCTGATGACGGTACGCCGGTCGACACTCATCCAGACCGTCGAGATGTCCGAGGGTTCGAAAGAGAAACGGTGGGATACATCATTGACGACGGCGATCAGGCTGTTCCCGGCCAGACCGATGCGCGTCGAGCGCGACGGTTCATGCAGGGACTGCAGGAATTCATCAGCCACGATTCCGTTCTGGACAAACCATTTTTCCGTTGCGGTGTTGGCCAGGTTGAAGTGCAGCCAGATGAAATCGCCGCCCGCACCGGCGGACTGTTCCGCCAGCCAGGACAGTGCCTCGGTTGCATTGACGGCATGCACTGCAGCCGGCTTGTTGCCGGCGCTAAAGCGATATCCCCAGATCAGCCCCGTTTCATCGGAACCGTAGCGGAACGCATCACGCTTCATGAAGTTCTCGCAGCGGGCACCAATCCGTTGGCATGAGAGTCCTGTATGCAATACCTTGCGACGCCGCTACCATACCCTCCGATTATGACGGCTGCATGACCAAGGCACGGCATGGCCGGACACAGCGTTCCAGCCTGCGTTCTTCAGACGCCGAGACTGGAGAAGACATGTTCGGCCGTGCGTTCAAACTGCAGCGGCGTCACGGCGATTTTCCCCCGGGCGATTGCCGTGGACTCGCTATCCGGCGCATCCTCCGTTGGTTCGCGATGAAACTTCAGCCAGTGATACGAAAGCCCGCGCGGATCGACATGATGCTCGACATCAATGCGTTTGACGATGCCCCGTCCCTGCCGGGTAAATACCACTTCTCCCGTCTCATCCGCCGGACGGTCCGGAAAATTGACATTGATGCAGGCGCTGGCAGTCCACTGCAGGCGAAGCAGGCGCTCGATCACCGCGGGCGCGTGGGTTCGCGCCGTCTCCCAGGGCACTGCCTGGCGGTCGCTGAAGGTCTGGCTCAATGCTATGGAACGTATGCCGAACAGCATGCCGGTCATCGCCGCGCCCACGGTGCCGGAGAATACGGTTTCGACGCCGATGTTGGCGCCGCGATTGACGCCTGACAAAACCAGCGTAGGAGGATGGTCCTTCATCAGGTGCCGTACCGCCATGACGACGCAGTCTCCCGGCGTTCCCGATACGCCGTAGCGCCGCACGCCGCGCTCGCTCAGGCGCAGCGGGGCGTGCAGGCTGATCGAATGCGAAGTGCCGCTCTGGTCATGCTCGGGTGCAACCACCCAGACCTCATAGCCGAGTTGGCTTGCGATGGATTCAAGGACGGCCATGCCGGGAGCATCAATGCCGTCATCGTTGGTAAGAAGTACGCGGTTCATCATGGGCAAGGATCAAGAAAATGAAATAGGGAATTGAACTTGGACATCCGGTTGATCCGGAATCGGGAAAACGGTTCGCACAGGCGTCCGACGGCGCGCCTGGCGCCTCAACGGTGTGATGAGCCATGAAAGCCGGTCGTCGATTCCATGATGCCGGCCATCCCCGGGGCAAGTTGGCCGTGGCAGACCTGCGCAGCAGCTACATTGCCGAGGCTGACATAACGGGGCCGGCCCCCGTTCCGGGCATCGTCAAGGGCATGCTGAAGGCCGGCGACACGCTTGTACGAAACGCTGATTACCGAGGTCGCCGCGTTCGGCGAACAGGTATCGACACGATGATGGGAGAGTGGCGGCTGCCTATCCGCATGATGAAGCCATGCATGCGGGCCTGGTGATCAATGCCATTGGCCGGCTCGGGGGTGATCCGCTGCCTGTCAAGCCGGAGGGCGGAGCCGTTCATTCACTGAACGAAGGATCGAGAGGTTTTGATGCTGCATGCCGCGTTGTTGCGCCTGATGCGCCTGATGCGCGGCATGCCTTCTTCGCTACCGCTTAGAACGTATGGCGCACGCCCACTTCGAGGCTGCGGCTGCCGCTGCCTGCTTCGATCGCGCTGCCAACGGTATAGCCGCGCGAACCGACGCCGCGGCTCTTCATGTAGCCGTAGGACGTGTGCAGCGTGGTGCGCTTGGA
>NZ_VFAH01000034.1 GCF_008929045.1 Noviherbaspirillum aerium
GCCTTAGGCAGAGGTAGACAGCAAGTTATTGATTTAATGAGAATATTTGAAACACGCTCGCCGCAAAGCCGCATGGATGCTTGCTCGCGCTACCGTCGTAATCTGCAGTAAAAACGAAAGCACCCCTTTTACCATGTTTGCGATAGGGAAATAGATCGCTTCGTATATGACCGAGGAATCGGTACCAGTATCCACTTTGCTCGCATCGTTTGACTGTTGATGGGAAGGGGTTACTGCTACGCCCAACCAGCCCAAAGAGGTTACGCTCTATCCCCAGCCACCGTGTGTTCTAAGCCAAGTCAATTCCTGCTTACCAAGCAATATTCTGATCCCGCGCAAAAAAAGCCTGTTGCGCGGGATTCCTTTGACAGCATATGCTGTCTGTGGAATACTCGCGCTCCATGACATGGGAAGTTGAATACATAGATGAGTTCGAAGCGTGGTGGGACGGCTTAAAGGAAGATGAACAGGTTTCCATTGCGGCATCTGTACAACTACTGGAAGCGGAGGGCCCTCACTTGGGTCACCCACACACCACAGGCATCACGACGTCCAAGCATGGGCATATGCGTGAACTACGTGTGCAGCATGAGGGGCGACCATACCGCATCTTGTATGCCTTTGATCCGCGCCGCGCCGCGATCCTGCTCTTGGGGGGCGACAAGACCGGAAACGACCGTTGGTACGATGAAAACGTCCCGGTTGCCGATGTTCTGTACGACGAGCACTTGGAAACGTTGAAGAAGGAACAACAGAGGAATCGCCATGGCTAAAAAATTCACAGAATTGCGCGCGAAGCTGTCGCCGCAAGCCCAGCAGCGCGTTCAAGACAAATTCGAGCAACTCAGGGAGGAGATGCCGCTCCATGAGCTGCGCCGTGCGCGCGGCCTGTCGCAAAAGGCCTTGGCTGAGGTGCTGCATGTCGAGCAGCCGGCCATCGCCAAGATAGAAAAACGCGCCGACATGTACATTTCTACCTTGCGCAGTCACATTGAGGCGATGGGTGGTGAGCTGGAGATCGTGGCGAAGTTTCCAGACGGAGCGGTCCGAATCAAAAATTTTGTCACGCTCGATCAGGCATAAAACGGTGCCCGCCGTTCTACGGTAGGACAGGAGCACAGGGGCACCCGGGACATTCAGCCGTCAAGCATCTCTGAAATACGTCTCCTATATCTCCGTCCAAAGGCCTCTGTTAGTCATGCTAGTCCATGACAACGCAGACTTGGCCCACATAAATGCACAATCTTTCAAACTCTGAAGCTGCCGCGTTGTGCTAGCTGAGGATTCCGGCACCACCCTTCAGCTGTCAGAAACAGGAACTCATACGCCCACTCACTGATCACCGAGGTGTCCCAAAACGCGGCTATTACTGCTAACGCATCAGGTGGATTTCCCTTCGGTAAAAGCAACTTGTAATCGCGCACTGAGCAGCAGGCAGGATCACTCAAAGAATCGACCACCTCTAAGTAGGCACTAGCCACGACCCTGCGGGCAAACGCGTAAATGTGCAGCAGGGCAGCGCAATGGCACTTTGGGCTTCTGAAATCGCGGCCCGTAGCAGCGTAATGGTCGGCAGTTGTTTACATGATGAACTCGATCACTGAATCGTCGAGGAAAATTACCGACAACATCAGAGTTATTGGCAGTACCGCCTTTCGGACCAATATTGCCTGCTCCTCGATAAGCACAGTGGTGATCTGAACTTACAGAGGCGGAGCGGTTGTGGAAACAATGGATGGATCGTTTTGCTAAACCAGTATTTCTTTAATCAGACCGCGAAGAAGCTCGACCTACAGATCAAATTTATTGCCATAATGAAATATTGGACCTACAATTGTTTAATTGCTTGGCACATGATCACAAAACGATCAATGTTGACAGTACCTATCTTGAGATAACGTCTGGAGAATAGTTTGAATAAAACCGAAATCATCGATAAAGTCGCTGGCGACCACGAGTTGACCAAAGTGAAGGCGAAAGAAATCGTGGAGCAGGTATTTGGCTTCGTCGGAACTGACCTGAAAAAAGAAGGCCGTTTCTCTTTCCCGGATTTGGGCACGTTCACCGTGTCGCAGCGCGCCGCGCGGACTGGCAGGAACCCTGCAACTGGCGAGACAATCAAGATCAAGGCTTCCAAGAACGTCCGTTTCAAAGCGGCACCGGCGCTTAAGGAGCTCGTAGCCAAGGTCAAAGTGAAGTAATTCAAAATCAGGGCGACACTCGTCGCCCTATTTTTCAAGCTGCGTCTCATGCGCGCTCTCATTCGGTACGCTAGAACGCTATTGATCGAACCGCCCCCATTAGCTTTTTCACTTCGATTAGCTCAGCCGCAAGCTCGATAAGACGACACGCTTTTCCTTACGTCGGATAGGACAGTCGTGCAGCAAGCTCGTCTTCGTCTAGGCTTGAATCTATTCACCATGGCCATTCCCAGTTCTGCCCTCAGTGCGCTGGCGAACCGCTAGAGATAACATCCCGTTATGCGTTTTATGCCGGCATTGTTCGAGAATGTCAGTGCGGCGCGACGTTCAGGTACGTCTCCTCCCCCCAGATCATTCAAGTCGCAAGTTTGTCCGCCAAGGGCCGGTAAAGGCGGTAAGGACCTATGGCTGCTTTCGCGTCGTCGGTTTTGTTGGGACTGCGGCCGGATTCGGTTGCGGCCTGCCTACGGCATTTGCGTTTTGAAGCATCTGGACGGTTATGCGGGTCCTAGCGGCATCAGCAATGCCATAGCGGGCAGGAGAATCCATCGTCCCCTTTGGAGCCTTGGTGTGTGTCATCGATATTTGCCTTTCCAATACTGCACGCGCATTCTATCGGTTCACCTCTTCGCCCGCTTCAGGCTTGCAACGTTTGTCTAGCATCACGAGTTGAACAACGAGTCGGAAAGCGTTTAGGTGCAATTTGGCGCCGCCGCTCGTGGTCGCTACCTGGCATGCGTTGGCAGGCATTGTATCGTAAGGATTGCAAGGAGCTACCACCTCTGAAGTGGTCCGGCTGAGACATTTCCAAGCCATTGAAGTGAAAAACCCAAGTACCAAGGGACATTGCACCACGACAGTGTTTTATTCGTGACCGCGAATAAGTAGACTTTAGTTATACCCCTATCTTTCCCCTTCATGGACCTAGGAGGTCAGATGCGCCATACCGAAAAGACATTGGACGATATCTGGCATAGCAATGATTTGCATAGTGATGAAGAGGCCAATGCGCTGATGTCAGCGATTCGCATTCTGGCGCGGCACATCGCTCAGCTATTCGCGCAACTCGAAGCCGGCTGTGCTCCAGACACGCCAGTTCCAGAGAAACTGGTGCGCCACGCTGCCGCATGCGCAATCGCGAAAACAACAGGCGCCGCAATTCAATCGAGCGCGATAGAAGCAAAACTGAGAAAACACTGGGAGCCGTTGTTTCACGCCGTGCAGCACGATCGCGTCGAAAGCTGGCAGGCACGCCAGATGTATCTGCGATTGGGCCGCGTCGCTCCTTCGTCCGATACCGGCATGACAGGAACACTTGACAGAGGTAGAGCAATACTGCCACGTATCAATTTATTCAATCGGGCGACGCTTGAGGATCTGCTCAGGCGCGCCATTGCGCGCCGCTGGACTGCCGCGGACATGGCACGCGCCCTGGACGATCTCTATGACGCGAGTCGGATCCATGCCCAATCCCAGTTGCTGCATCCACCGGGGGGAACCCATTTCGATTCCATTCTTGCCGCCTTTTACGATTGGCTGAAAAGCGAACCTTATGCTCCCGAGGCGTTCGCTGATCACTGGCTGCTTGGTTATTCAATGGCACGTGGTCTCACGCCTAAATACTATTATCGGTTCATGCATGACGAAAACCGTCTTTGCAACCGACAACGATTGGATGCCTCAGCCCTGCTTTCCCCTCCTAGTTGTATTTGGCAGCTGCGCGGGGAGCACTGGCGCAAGGAGCATAGCGCTACCAGGTTGTAACAACGATGAAGTCCTTGAACCAGGCTAATGGCAAGGTGTCGATGGGATATTTCTCGTGGCTGGCACGATGCGGCGCCGCGTGTACGGCGGTACTGATGACAGTAGACCGAATGTACCAGTCGAACATCTAGCGCGGCCTCTTCCGGGGCGAGATACGGTCCGCCGAGTGCGTGGCGAAATGAAAATACAAATACGGCATCGTACATACTACCGTAGAGCGTACGATTTCAGGAGGGTAGTCTGGTCGCGATGGGAGCGGAAAGTCCTATGCGCTTTGCCGCCGAGCGTAATCCATTTGCTTCGCGAAGAGGGTAGTCCGAATAGATGGATTGCGGGTTGGGCCACGCAGCCCTGTGTCTGAGTGGAAGGTTGGCCCGCACCTGTTGCGATGTCAGATACGGAAAGCATATTTTTTAGCGGCGACCGAAACACTGCGCGAATTGCGGGCGGAGCAAGAGTATTAGGTCGTGGATCGGACGCCCGGCGCCGTCAGTAATCAACGTCTCCGCGATAGCGCGGCACCAGGTGGTGAAACGCCGCTTCCAAGTCGTCGCGGAAATTGTCGTTACTGAAGTCACGATATGGGCCCGGCTCGCGCTCGACCACGTCTGCGAAACACGCCGCCAATGCGATGTCCTCGGGGTCAGCATGGCAGTTGGCCACCAAGTGTACGCGCGTGCGTGGTGCGCTGACGCAGATAGATTTGTCAGTGACGATCCGAGTGCCTGCCGTCCATATCAACCTGTTGCGTTTTAATGCAGCGGGTCGGTCGAGCGTCATACAAAATGATGGAACACGTAAATGATGTAGGCCGGCGAGCACTTGGTCGAGCAGCGGGATGATGATGTTCTCTGCCTTGTGGCCCTGCATTTGACGCAGTAACATTTGCACGGTCCGGCGGATCTGAATGTCAGTCATGGCGCGTCCTTTCCTGGCTAGTTGAGTGAGTACGGTTTAACTGAGTGCATGGGTAGCTGCTGCATTTCCCGTATTACGTCGTTTGTGTTGCTAAACGATCCGAAAAAGATTCGGGTCACGTGCGGCGCTTCGCGCATTACGACGGTTGTGTGGATGTCTATCTGCATCGATCCAGCCTCGGGCGGCAGTTCGCCCGTTAGCTCTGGTTCAATGGCGGCGATCACCGGCCCCGTGTTGTAAACGTAGTTCAGCGTTACCCATACGCCGATGATGCTGTAGGCGGGCATGACGCGGAAAATCATATCAACGGTTCCCGCGTTGACCCCGGTGAGTTTCGAGACGCTGACGCCGATGAGTGCTTTGGCAAATTCCTCGATGATGTAAATGCCTGGCTGCTGGGAAGAAGGCCGCATCGCGCGGACAGGTTCGTCAAAAATAGTGTTCATGCAACCCCCGTTTTTCACGTTGAAAAGCAGTGTAGACGAGGTTCGCGAAAAGAAAAGCCGCGGCTTACTGCCGGCCAATTTTTATCAGGAAAAACTCCTAGATCGCGGAGTGCGTGCGGCGTGCGCCGGCTTCCCGGTCCTGCCATCTACGCGGGGCTGGGTGCATCAGGGCGCCGGCCTCAGTTTGCGTCACGCCGGCCGCTTCCCGCGCTGCGCGGACAACGGCCGGATATGGAGTCCCCGACGGGCGCTGGACTCGCCGGCTGCAGTTGGAGTGGTTAACGATGGATCTTCCGCCAATCGTATAAGTATTGGTACGCTTCGTATTTTTCGGCCAACAACTTCAGATGCCTCGGGTCCTCCGCGGCGCGGGAGCGCATCATCGGCAGCATTTCCAGCAGAATTGCGGCGACCTGCTCTGCGTAGCGATGATTGACCACGATCATCATTATGGAGCGCAATGCGTAGTCCGTTCCGCTAGCCAGATCGTCGGCGACTAGCGCTTTCTCTTCTTCGGTGAGGTTCAGGTCTTGCACCTGTAGCCAGTGCCAATCGACGTCCTCGCTATTGTCGATAACGGAATCCAAGGCGATACCGGCCGTAATCGCTGCCCGTTCTTCGTCGGTTCGACATGTCGAGTTATCAAAGGCCGGGTGCATCAACGATAGTTCCCAATAGGAAATAGCGAGATACTCCACGGCAGCCCTAACGAATTCTTCCGCAAGGGTGGTCTCCGGCAGGAGGCTAGCGTGAGCCTCAAATGCACTTACTACGGCGGCATAGTGTTCACCGTGAGTGGTCATGTTTATCTCCTGCCCCTGAAGCCCGAGGCGCGGCATCGAGATGATTACCAATCTGCGCCCAGGCCGCCCAGGGCGTCCACGCTCTGGGCCAGATGCCTATCGTTTCCGCGTTCGGCCGCACTCATCACGCCAAGAACATCGCAAAACCGGTGCAGATCACAGTCTTGCTCGCATCGCGCTTTTGCTTCTGCACGCATGCTTTCGATGTGATCGCGGACAGTCAG
Organism: Noviherbaspirillum aerium; assembly: GCF_008929045.1. Classification (GTDB taxonomy): domain Bacteria; phylum Pseudomonadota; class Gammaproteobacteria; order Burkholderiales; family Burkholderiaceae_D; genus Noviherbaspirillum; species Noviherbaspirillum aerium. The sequence goes on from NZ_VFAH01000034.1 coordinate 6,357, forward strand.
CGCTGCCCGTAACTCCTTTGTCCAATACGGTTTCAGCTCATCCATGTTTGTCTCCAGACCCTATTCTCCAAGGCGTGGTCGTAGGGCACCCACAAGGATTAAAATACACGCATTGCGTGGACTGCGTACCACCGTTCGCCGGAAAAACCAAGTTTGATTTGAACAATGGCCGCAGTATTTATCTTGGCGAGGAACATGCGCGCCGCGCACTTCAACTATATGCAGAGGCTGCGGATTGCGAAGTACTCCATTGGGTATTTTTCAATGGTCCATTTGGAAGTCTCTGCTTACTCAGCAGATCATAGTTCCGAACTTGCATAGTTCAAGAAATGCGCCGAGTGCGATTCTTTCCATAGCTAGCTGGAAGGTAAAGGCAACGGATTGTTAATCCGGAGATCAATAACCGTCGTGCTGGTTGGAGTCTCGCATCTTCCGCAAAAGCCCATGCATAGGTGTCCTGTCAGGATGTCTATGAAGGGCTTTTCCGGTTTATGGCTCTCCCAAATCTCAGCTACTTGCGTCACCGCGCCGTCTCCCTCGCAATAATTCGATAACCTCTGCATGTGGTAGATGGCCAAACTGGATACCGTATGGACATATCAGCTGCTCAAACAAAAAGCCGGCGTCCATGGAAAGACGCAAGCATTCGTGCTCATAAGAGCTCTTGACGGTGAGAATGGCTGCTGTCGTGTGATCTAGCAGTTCACTCGTTTGACTTCAGTTCAAAAGGGTATTACTTCATAAAGCAAGTTAAGGCTACAGGTTGGGAAGGCTATAAAAAATTGGATTTCCTACTACGAGTTATACAAAAGCCGCGACGTCTACGTTGAAACGTTCGGCAAGAGCCTTTGCTAGTCGCTTACTAATCTCGCGCCGACCGGCGAGTATGTCACTGATTAAAGTGTGCGACGCAATTTCACCTAGATCTATCTGTTTGAGATTATTGGTCTCTAGCAGATTACGTAGTACGTCGCGCGGTTCTACATCTGGAATCACCACATTTCTCGATGCCCAGTCACTAATAAGTTGCAAGACGAGTTCGAACATCGAGAAAAGAGGATGACTCTCGTCATCCCCTACCTCGTCTGTCAGCTTGTCGGCGAGTGCGTGAATTCGCTCAAACTCAGCGTTGTCCCGAATTGGACGAAGATGAGTTATGGATTGAACAGCGGTATGCACGCCGGTTAGCCTCCTCCGAACACGGTTACTTCGCCAGTTTCAAACAAGTGCGTACCATGCGTGCGACTACCTCCGCCTGGCTGTTCAGGCCGTAAAGAGCCTTGAGCTTGTGCAAGCCCGCCCGCGTGGCTTTTGTTACGCCGACATTGATATGTCCATCCAAGGTCGCCGCCGGCGTTGATTGCCGCCCCGCGCCGGAGCGTACACGCGTTACCTGCTCAACGCCGGTCGTGCGTTTGCGCTTCGGCTCCGCTACGTCCTGCTCGTTTGGAGACCTGTTTTTGACGCGCTTGACTGCTGCCTTCTTGGCGGTCTTTTTCGACGCAGCCTTTGGCTGCGGGATGTTTACCGATGTTCGTGCCATTTTTAGCTTTTCCTTCCCGATTAAACTCAGACGATTGCTCTACGTGCAGACGCTGGCTAGTACAACCTGATTGGCCGCACCACAATTATGTTATGTTGCTCCGTTTGCGGCACAATCCGATTGCTGCGCGTCTTTGATCATACCCAATCTCATCGCAGTTCTAAAATTCAAAGGCCGCCATGCCCTTGAATTTTCCATCCCAGTCTTCAATCAAACCGCCTCTTGCAGACCAACTCAACAGTGAGACAAATTGTACTCGCACGCCGCTGGCTGCATGCAGTATTTCCCCGTAGCGTGAGAAATACTGCATTGCTACCCTTTCCTCACATTGTTATTCCGGCGACGTGTGTTATTCATGCATGCAATTGCCATATCGGCGAGGCCTCAATTCTATGCTCCGCATAAATTCGCACAAGATGACAAACGTCATCTATCTTTCTCGACATTGAGTCCCGCAACTTCCTGCACGCTCCGCACCAGCTTGGCAGCTTGGTCACGATCCCATTCGTTGGCAAGCGTCACGTAAATGAAACCCCCTTTGCATGGGCTTTTGTTTTACTTGACACGATTGCGCCGAATTCCACGTCGAGCTGCTCACTATCTCTATACATGCGCTGCGAGCCATGCCCGAATTAGAGTCGCCTCCACCTCGACGGTCGGCATTTTCGGCTGAGGTAGATCGGACAACATCTGGGCCATGAATTCAATTTTTGCGAAGGTGATGTGCGGCTTTTGAAGGACCACCACGCCGGCGCCGGCAATACCCAGCCTCCGAACAGTATCGGAGGCCTGTGCCAATCGCATCTTCAAGTTCGCCGGCACCGTGGATTGCGCTGCGAGCTTTTCGCCAGCGTCCGCCCACCGACGCAGAATACTGCCAATTTCATCAGGGATCTCTGGCATTACATGCATGACGAACCTCGTAGTAGAGAAGGTGAGGCTTTAAGTCTAACGCCGGAAATCCTTATTCAGTGCTCGATCACAAGCTTTTTACGCCGGTTAATTTAGCCAACCGTATCCAGAATGCCGCGAGCAATCTTGATGGTGTCCTGATTATTGCCATAATCAGCATTGCGATTTGCTCATCAGTCCTGTGTCGATAACCCGTTGACTTCTGTTCACCGCAAACGGCGGGCGCTTTACCCAGTGTAACGTCAACAAGCTGCAGGGCTCCTTGAATCCCGTGAGATGCGACTGCGTTTCTTGCACTCAGTCTCTATACTCCCCTCTCCCTCGCATAGCGAAGCTGTGCCGTATCGCGACTCCCGTAGATGTTTCCATATTGCAATATATTTGGCATGATTTCAAACCTTGCCCATGCACTGGTTCCGTAGTTGCGCCGGTCGTCAAATTCGCTGTACATCATGATTTCACCTCCCCTTCCCGCCAACGAACACATACGCTTGTCAACGCTACGCAGCCTAGTGTCCTGTCCCGCAAATAACTTTACACAGGCGGTGTACTTTTTCTAAGAGCGTCTAACAAAATGGAAATGGTTCACGCAGAGCGTTGCGTAGCGTAGCGTACGCCAGCAAATGATCACGCATCCCAAGCGGAGAAATCCTTCATGCATGTCAGCCCGACGTTCGTAGCGCACACGCAGGCGACGAAACTGATGCAGCCAGGCGAAGGTGAGCTCGACCACCCAGCGCGTTATGCCCAAGTGGCTGCCATGGCGAGTGAGACGTTTGCCGATCTGCGGCGTAATGTGACGCTGCCGCAGGATACGGCGATACCGTTCGCAGTCGTAACCGCGATCGGCTTGTACACAGTGAGGCTTGCTCAGTGGCCGTCCACGTCGGCCAGCGATCGACGGTACACCGTCGAGCAGCGGCATGAGCTGCGTCGAGTCATGGCGGTTGGCTGCCGTCAGGATGACGTTGAGCGGCGTGCCATTGCTGTCGACGACAAGGTGATGCTTGCTGCCCGCCTTGCGCCGATCAGTCGGGTTGGGGCCAGTTTTTTTCCCCCATGCACTGCGCGTACCGACGAACTGTCGGCGATCACGCGCGAGAAATCGAGGCGGTCGGCGTTACGCAACTTGGCCAGCAGTACGCGATGCAGCTTTTCCCAGACACCTGCTTTCTGCCAGTCGCGTGCGCGACGCCAGCACGTCATGCCCGAGCCGCAACCCATTTCCCGGGGCAGCATTTCCCATGGCAGGCCAGATTGCAAAATGAAGACGATGCCAGTGAACACACGTCGCTCATCGAATCTCTTGCGACCGGCTGGCGTCTTGTGTGGCGGTGGGGGCGGAAGCAATGGGCGAACGATTTCCCATAGTTCGTCATCAACCAGTTCGCGGGCCATGATGTCTCTCCACGGAACAACTTGGAAAGATCATTGGACCGCAATCACCCCATTTAGTTAGACGCTCTAAGTTGCGCACCGTGCGTTCGCTGCCGGCAAAGCCCATTTGCTGGATCTCGCGCAACAGTACATTAGCCGGAATCCAGTTGGGGGCGGCCGAGGCGATTCGGTGTCGCAGATAGTCCTCGAACAGTGCGATCTTGGTCGGACGTGGCATCCGGCCCTTGAAAGCAGGTGCCTCGTCGTCAGCCAGATACTTGCGTACCTATTGACTGAGCAGCCCAGTTCGCACGCAATGGCACGAAGGCTCTTACCCTGCTTGTGCAATATCCTGATTTGCATGTACTCCTCGTATGAAACCATTGCCGCTCAAAAAGCGACAATTATCCCTATGTCGAGGTTTATCAATTCTCACCTGCCGACTCTGTGTCAATTTACATGTGCCGGTGACAAGCCCGATGCATTCACTGCGATGTCGCAAAAAAACGACTGCATAGTGCATGTGATATCTGATAAGCGATTCGGCTGGTAAATCATATATTTCATAAACCACCGCTGTTTTACAACGGCTTTTGTTTGTGAGAAGGTAGATCAACTTTCTATCTGGAGGCTACCGTGATCACCAACAACCCAGGCATTAAAACTCTGAATTACGCAAGCGCGCCTGAGGCTATACTTGGCCTCAAATGCGACGCTCACAACATGAGCAGCGACGCCCTGCTGCCAATCACGCATTTGGCAAAGAGTGCATTGGCGCTACGCGACACGCATCGTAAGCGTTACAGCGAACTTCTTGTGGAGGCCTTTAATGCGGCGCGGAGCATTTCCGTTACAGGTGGCTATCGCGCGCTGCGCAAGTTCATCTTCGACCTGGAAGGTCAGAGCCCGATTGAGGAATTCTTGCATGCGCTGGATACCGCCCATTATCTACAGGGTATGGAACTTCTGCGTAAGTTTCGAATGATCGGCACTAGCGAACCTTTCAACAGCCTGCATGCTAATGCACGCTAGGCCTTAGGAATAAAAAATTCAGCGATTTGACTCCTGCATTGGCCCAAAGCATGCATCGGCCATGAAGACTAGATCCATGCCTCGTTTAACTTCATAGAGCGCTTACAATGACTACTTACAAAACCGGATGCGGTGGCACAATCAACATCTCAGCAAAGGCAGTAAATCATCTGCTAGCGCACCCAGAAGTTTTCGACCGGCTCGAGAGTGCGATAGGAAAAATATCGCTTCCGCCCATCCCTAAGAAGCATGAGTGGGAAATTGACTTCGGGCAGATAATTGGGCGCGCTGGTGTCATGAACACATCCACGCTAAAGCTCACAGATGAAGCATTGTTCGCAATCCGCGAGAAGCGAACGATGCCTTCTCGTGTTGCGCCAATTGGGTACGTGGGCGAGGAAACGCAGAAAATGGTCGTGATAGCACGGCCGAGCACTATGCTCAAGCAATACGAACTTGTAACCTCATGGATTGGCACGCTGTCCAAGAAAGAACCTTGGGACCCGTCTATAAGAAGCGCCGACGAATTTAACGACTGTTTGACTTACTGGCGGTCAACTGCATTAATTTACGACCCAAATGTGATGGGGCTTGCGTTCAAAAGTAGCTGGGCTGAGATACTTCAGGGAAACCAGTATTTACAGCTGTAGGTGCATCGCAAGCGCGGCCGCTTCAACTTGATGGTCGAACACATATACAGAACAGCTTGTTATTGTGTCTATGGCTATCAGCCCAGAAACAAATCAACTGCACAGCTGGCTGCGGTGCGAATGTTATCGATCACAGCTCTAGCTTCCCTTGGCAATTACATTCCCGTTTTTGTCCCAGCCACAAAACAGAGCGAACAGACCCAGCATCAAATTTTCTTCCATTCGCCTTTGTGAGATTGGCTAGAACTCATTTCATACATAGGCAATGTCTCTTTCGACATGACGGAGTTTTCACCATGGCGCGCGAAGAGAAGAACTTACTGATGAACAATGGGCACTTCTAGAGCCGTTTATTCCGTCTCCCGTGCGACGGGCCGACAGACTTGGCTGGCCAGTAGTCCACAGCGATAGAGTTGTGCTTAACGCCGTTCTATGGCTGCTGCGTACCGGCGTTGCATGGGCTGATTTACCTAGCCGCTTCTCATCTGGCTTTACATGCATCAGACGTTTCACCCGATGGGTCAAGGCTGGCGTCATGAGGCAGGTACTCGAAGCACTGGCGCGACACCTAGAACAAGCAGGAAAGCCAGAATCGGTGTTTTTTCGCGGTGAATCCGCTACAGAATTGCTTGATTCTTGATTCGCTTCGACCCAAGGTTGCAAATGGAAATTTCCTGCAGGTTATTTGCGATGTTGTCCCCAGGATAACGTTGTCTTATCCCAATCGATCCGCCAAAACACTGGCGTTTTGCCGTACAAGCAGTACAGTGGTGTTGCAGTGATTGCCGGGCGCTGACCGGCGGGGCATCGTAGCCCAGAGTTATTAGCTGCTCGGCCTAGGGGGAGCAGCCACCATTATGGTGGGGGTCCGCCAACGGCGACGAGGTGCCGCAAGGCATGCTTGAGGTTGGCAAGCGGGAGATCAGCGCCCGCCGCCGCTTTCACCGGCCCCGTTTGTGCCGGAAGCACTATACTGAACGCGGCGGCGCGTGATTAAAGTCGCCCGCGATGTTGCGCTTACCCGCATAAACGGGTTCACGACGCCGCCCTTGCCAGATTTCATTATGGGAACTTTGGATATTCTTGAACGCTATTCGCGCGGCGCAATGGGGCGTCGCCAAGCCCTTGCGGCGCTGCGAATGGGCGAGCGAGATTGTCCCTGTTTGTTGCGTCTGCTGGGCGGGGCGGGATTGCCGATTCCGACCGCTGCCGAGGACGAACTGCGGCACCTGGCGAGCCTACTGGCGGCGATTCTTGAAACGCCGGACCGCACAATTTAGCGTTTACCGCCGCATTGAACCCAACATGGAATAAAGAGAATGCGCCCATCAGAAGCGTGGCGAATTCACCGAGCCGCCATCATCAATCTTGTCAAAGAGCATCACTGTGCCAATCCTCGTGTGTTTGGGCCCACTGCGCGCGGCGAGGACACAGAGCAGAGCGATCTTGATCTACTGATCGACCCGACTGAAAAAACGACCTTGATAGAGATCCATTACCTGAAGCGGAAGCTACGGACCGCTCTTGGTGTGCGCGTAGACGTTTGCACTCCCAACTCTATCTCTGGCCGCATCCGCGACCGGGTGCTCAGTACGGCCATCCCGATATAAACGCAAACCCCTTCGCGCCGCATTGCAACCAAGAGTGGCGGCTGCTATCTTATAAATGGCAGTGTTTACGCGCGAAGGCGCGGGGCGTTGGAGACGGTCGTTCATCGACAGAGTCAGCGCTTGTCTCGGTCCGCCAAAACCGATTCGCCGGTAGTACCGGCCCCGCGGGTTAAATTCCCGACACTGCCGCCAGATTTCCGGCACTCATGCGGGCGCGGGGCGGCATGGAGCATGCGCCATGCCGCTTGGGAAGGGGTCACACCCAACCCGGACGGACTAGTTACCCGTCCTGCCTGGTTCAACTCCAGCGTGTGCCGCCATACAACGATGGAGTGGAGCGCGTGGACAAAGATCTCGTAAGCACGGCAACGATCGTCGGTCCTTTGAAGGTGCCAGGTCCGAAGGACTGGCGAGAGAAGTACCGCGGCGCCGGAGAGATCCAATGCGCCGAAAATTTGATGTTCAAGTGCGCAGCGTGCGGGTGGATTCACATCGCCAGCAGCGGCCCGAGCGCGGCCGATCGAGTCGAGTGTTCTTCGTGCCGGAGTAGTTACGCGCAATTTGTCCGCGCGACCGTAGGCGAGGTATTGCAAACCGTAGGCGCGGCGGTGCAGGTCATAGCCTTGCCGCCGCAATTTGCCGACCAGGCCGCCGGATGATCCTACGTCGCCTGAAATGGCAAAGTGTAGGTTTCTACTCATTTACACCGTAATGCCGTAGGAATCTACACTTTGGATAGGGGGAGAAAACCCCTCAAAAAGCCTTGGTTGAACCATTACAATCGATAATTGAGATTATCACCGCCAAGAGAAATCGGCGCAAACCCGCATGAATACTGGGTTTCCGGTGATTTCGAGAAACCTTCTCACTTGGAAGTAATGATGCGCGATGTAGTTCCGCAAAAGCCCGTTTTTATTAAGCCCGACGGCTCGCTCTCCCCTCCGGCCATGCCAATGCGTGCGCCGTTTTGGAAATTGGTCGGTTTGCCGGCGCCAGCGCCGCTCGATGTTATCCGGGCGCACCTCAGGGCAAAGGCATTGAGTCAAAAGTAAGCCCCGCTTTGCGTGCTAGCCAGCAGCTGCTTAATGACCTGACGGCCTTCAGCAGTTTTAAGAAAATTCGCCGGGGTCTGGCCGCCAAGCGCCGACAACGGGCGTTGCACCCACTCCGCGACCCATGCCGCTGCATCGAACCTAGCAGGGTTGCCGGATTCGCGAACCATGCGCCGCACCAAGGTAATCAGGTCATCAATCTCGTTCATGCGGCCTACGATACTACATCGTCAGCGCCAGGCACAGTGCTGCCCACTCACGCGTTGTTCGACGCCTTTTCAATTGTCCTGGTCATCAGCAAATAACCGCGCGCCACATGGCCCTGCTGTGTGAGCACCGCGCCCTCGACTTCGCGGATGAACTCGCATAGCCCCATGAATTTCCCGCGCAGGTATTTCTCAGCCAGCCAGGCCACGTCTTGCTCGTTCAATGAGCGCTGCGCATTCTCTGCCATGCCGGTCTCCGAGGTAAGGTAGTTGCGCGCATCCGAGCCAGAACCGATCTACGAACGGCCTCAGCCAACTACCAGGCGTTCGCCTCGCTGCGCGCTGCGGTATATGGAAATCGCCTCCACCAACAACGCCATTCTTGGGCTTGGTGCGATTTACAGCCGCCCTGCTTTTCCTAAACCTCACCACGGATGATGATCCAAAACTGGATGATCTTTTTGGGAGCCGCCCGCGCGCCCTTGCCGCAGCCGCAGTGATATCGTTTAGATGTCATCCATGCCACTGGAGGATCCCATGCGAAAACAGCGCCAGCAGCCAATTCATGAGATTTGCGAGCCGAGCAAGGTAGTGGAAACGATCGCTCGTCTGGCCAAGTTGTTCAAAGTGCAGCCGCCCGCATTCTACGTAGTGCACCACGGCGACGGCACGCATATGCCGCACGTCCATATGTGCCGACCCAGCGGCGGTCATGAAGCCCGGATTGTCAGCTGCAGGAGGCTCTATGCCCAAGCAAACGAAGCTGAACGCCCCCGAGGCGATTCTTGAGATCATCAAGGATTGGACCGGCGTGCTTGCAGAATATGGCGCGGACTCGGATATTGCGCGCGCCTATGTGCTCGATGCGCTGGCTATCGCCGTTCGCTGGCGCACATTGCTTGAGCCGGCCGGGATTCCCGGTTCTGGACGGGAGGCGGCGGCCGAGTACCGACGGATCATGTTCGAGCGCCAGGCCGAACTCGTGGTCAAGCTGCTGATGTACCCCAGTGACGGCATTGAGCCCGAGTATCATACGCTCATCGTCGCACAGGCAAAAGTCGTCTTGCGATGGTTGTCTGAGCCTCGGTCGTGACGCGCATTGCACGCCAAGCGGCGCCGTTACCGCGCCGGCCGGCGTGGGAAGCGCCCCACCCGGCTACTTTGGACTGGCTTTTTTCCTTGTACTAGTCGACGGCGCGGGCTCTAGAGACTTGTAGCTGGGCGTGCGTTGCTGTCGCGGGTTCAGTTCCGCGCGGAGTTTTTCAAACTGGTCGTTGAACTGTTTGCTTTGGAATCGAATTTGCATTCCACGTTCGGCGGCGACCCGTACAACTCGCGCATTGAACGCATCGCCGCCCAGCGGATCGAATTTGCCGTTGCCGAACCTCTGTTGTGCGAGCAGCAGAGCCAGCTCGATGCTGTCGTCTGATTCCTCGATGACCCAGATCGCCTCGCTTGTGTCGCGCAAAATCTCTTGGTTATGCTGATTGAAATAACTGACGTCCCCGTTGCGCCGCACTTGGTACCTCAGGTTCTCCGTCGGATCGATGAGGGTAACGGTAGTTCTGACGCCGATCATCACAATGGCACTGACGCGCAGCTTGCTCCGGCGCTCATGCTCAATGCGTTGGCGCCGGAGTTCCATCAAGGCCTCCAGATCACCGGCCTGCGCACGCTCCATGAGGAACCCGCGATACCGATTGCGCGCCGGATCCGATCGATTAAGCTCTGCCAGGCGTTCGCGTGCGGCCCGCATGTTGGCCTGCAGCGCCTTTTCTCGCAGCGCCGCCTCTATTTTTATCCGTGACCGCCTTGTCCGAAATTCAGCGTAGGACAGGCGCAACCGTCGCAGCTGCGCCATCTCCAGTCTGTGCTGCTCACGGACCTGCTTTAATTCGTGCTTGGCCTTGCGGATCGCCTCGCGCTCAATAGGGCGGAGATCGATTTTTTTGGTTGCGCGTGCGGAGCGGTACTGGCGCCACATTGCTGGGTTAGGAGGTGGCGGTACGATCGGGGCCTGCGTGTTCAGCTTCTGCAGGTTATATGCGGTCTGAAGCAGCTGACTAGCCTGCCTCCAATTCAAATGCATATGCCGCGTCAGGAAGTCATTCATTGACAGGTTGTGCGTGGAATCCTTGTGGCGAATGCGCGAGCCACTTTCCCCTGGCGTCACAATGTAGTCGTCTCGGCGCAAACCGTATTCCTCCGCCAGTCGAGCCAAGAGAAAATGCGGGTCGATGTTGCGCTTGATCTCCCGGAATAACGCGCGTTGCTCGTCCTGCGTCTGCGCTTCAGCCTCTTTGTGATCGCGTAGCAGCTGCTCGTAATGGTTGTCGGCAGCGCGGCCCGTGCTTTGGTTGATAACCCGCTCTACTCCGGCTCGTTCGGCATCTGGTGGCTGTCGCACGCGGTTATCGGAATCTCTTGGTCGTCGTATGTCACTACCAGCATATCCCGACAAAACGCCTTGATCCCGTCCGGCGTCGTTGTCCAAACGGCGTGTGTGCAAGCCTGGCATAGTGTGAATACTGGTGGGCGGCGCTCCACTGGCAAGCTTCGCAGCGTTCTGCTTAATAGCGGCAGTTCTGGCTGCTGCGCGGGTCCCGACGGATGCGGTACCGGCGTGTTTGCCGGGGTCGACGTGGATTTCGTCGTCGGCGCCACGACGCTTTGCTCGGTCTTGTCCTTCTTCATGGATACCCCCTTTGAGGTACTTGTCGTAAAACTTTTGTTCCAGATCACCCAGCATGACCAGCCGGGTTTCCGGGTCTAGAGATTTATACTCGGCGTATTCCTTGCGGCGTCCCGTGCTGATCAGCTTAATTTCCCGCTGGCGCTGCACTATCCAGTCCTCCACCAGCGCGTCGAGTTCCGCATCTGTGCGCTTGCCGACGCCAACCTGGTTCGGCGCATCCGGGGGAATGAATCGCGGCGTCGCGCCCATGCAGTCCCGGAAGATGCCACTCGATAGATTCACAAACTTCTCGAACCCGGGCGGCTTGATCGCAACGTACTCGCGTTGCGGGCCTTTGCCCTCGTTGCGTACGCGAACCTCGCCGTGTCGCTTTGCCAGTGCAATAAGCCCTTGCTTATCCGTGATCCCCTCCTGAATAACCAGCTGCTCGAGTTTGGCCTTTACGTCCGCAAAGCTCCCCTTCTTGAACGTCGTCACCCGGTCGCGGGCAATGATGTCGGCCTTGGTCGTGCTGTCGACGCGAGGCCGGTCCTTTGGCGACACGAGCTGGTGGCGCCGGTTGATATCTTCCTGCAGTGCGTCCAACCAAATTTTGTTTTTCTGGACACGTCCAAGTGGGTTGAGCGCCTTGCCGGACATTAAATTTATATTCGGAATGACAAGGTGGATATGGTCGAGCCGGGCGATCCATTCCCCGGTCGTTTCGTTCATGTAGCCTTTGATCTTGGCCCGGTGCGCTTCCGCATAGTACAAATATTCCTCAGGCAGGAACGCTGGCATGAGGTTTTGCATGTAGTCATCCAAGACTTCTTTCATCTTCTCGGGTGACAAACCGATCTCCGAGAAGGAGAGCGTTAAATGCAGATACTTTTCCCCGTCATGGTCAATGGACTTGATCAGTTTCCGGGTAGCGTCGGCATCGCCGGCCAGCACGACGCGCTCATCAAGTTCGTCACGGGTGTATGGGCGCCCCTGTTTTTTCCCGTGTTCAAGATACTCAATAACCCCGTCCTCGCCCCCGCCCTGGCGAACGATCATGGGGGCAAGCGTGACACTATCACGCGGGTAAGAATCGCCAGCTGCTCCGCAACTGCGGCGTAGGTGGTGTTCGACACCTTGCCATTCAGATGATCATAGTGGAGCCGCTTCGCGATCTGGTTACAATTATTTGACGCTGCCGCGAAATGGCGGTACATGTCCCGATTCAAGGCTTTCATCTTTTCCGGCACCGGCGGCGGCGGGTGTATCTCCAGCTTTTCGCCATTCATTGCCGCCGTCACCAGGTCGCGGATGAAACGTGATGGCGTCACGTTCGCTGTCTTGCATGCGTCCTGCAATTGCATGTGCACGGATGGCGGCAAGCGACTCGCCACGATGATCGACGCCTCATCGGCTACGTCGGATTCGATGCTGTCGCCGGCCGCTACCGGCATTTGCGGCGGCTCTGCCGCACTTGGCTGCGAAGGTTCCATGCCGCCCTCCGTGGCGGTTTTGGCGTGCGTCAGCACGCGGGGTTTTTGGGAGTTTCTAAGAGGGGCCCACCCTCTTAGGCAGCAAAGCGTTAATGTTGTCGCTAGACAACGTTAACGCTTTCGTCGTGCCTGGTTTTGTTCGTGTATGGCTCCTAGGAAATATCTTAGCGTTCCTAGCATCGTGTGGGCTTCAAAAAGGCTTGCAAACCCCTTGCGGTCAACGGGGTGGCAGTGCGCTGGCGCCCTTGACTTTGCGTTCGTCGGCTGGCGAATCCCGGCGGCTGGAAACTGTGACGACCAACTCGCGGATGCTTCGGCGTCGCTAAACGCGTTTAAATAGCCTGGTGCGCTTACGGTACCAGCTGGTGTGATCTCAACACCGTTTGGCGCGATGCTTGCGTTTTTGGAAAAACCGGATAAAACAAATGCATCTCTATCAGGAAAGGAACGCCATGCGGAAGGCCATGAACGCGGGAGGAATGCGCGCGAAACTTCGGTATATGCTCGGGGAGTGCACCGGTCATCCGGTCGGCTGCTTGAATATCGCTAAGCTGCACGACATCCAGGGAATCTTGAGTCACTTCAAGGTGCCGGCGCTGGCGCTTAAGCTCGACCGTCCGTCCAACGGCAACTACAATCGGGTGATCGCTGCATGCGGCACGACCTTCGGCGTTCCAGATACTGCGCACGTCGCCGAGCCTGGCCACGTTGTATATGTGATCGTCGGGACGAATGTGGAGCCGGAAGAAATCATCCGCTTAGCCTTACAGGCAGAAGTGTGGCCTAGCACCCCGCTCTCCTCGCATCGCGCGAACGAGCTGAGCCCCGATGCGTTCAAGGCATTAGTGCGAGAGGCTTTTAAAGACCATCCCCCGCCGACACCGCCGACGCCGTATCAATATGGACTGTTCTAAGGCTCAGGGTTTGGTCTGGATTGATCCCGAACGCATGGGAGGCGTACCGTGCTTTCGCGGCACGCGCGTACCTGTGCGACTGCTATTCGCCAACTTGGCGGCTGGGTTGACAGTAGGTGAGATTGTGGATGACTACCCTACATTGGCCAAAGACATCCTGCTGGCTGCGCTCGAGCTGGCCGGGGAATTGTTGGAAGCGGCTGCAGATCAGCCGAATGGCGGCGCGCAGAAATGACAGGTGCGGCCTAGTCGCCGCCAATAGAATTTAGCCAGTCGAGTACCCGGCTGGCGCTGGCCACTGCGCCTTCCATGTCGTTGTGATCGCTCGATACGAGCGTGTGGCAGCAAATGCGGGCACACCAAAAGGAATAGTCGGGTCTGACAAGGACCCTTGTGTTGTAGCCATCGAAGGGACAGACCGTCAGGCGCTTATAACAGCACGCGACTTCCTGTAGCGCCAGCGTCTGCCTGGCAGGAAGTGGGGACGCAAGCTGGTTGGCATACAGGAGCAACGCCCGCACCGTCACGCCAAGATTCGCATGCACTCCCATCGGAACAGCGTACGTGCCATACGGACCCTGATCCACACCAGCTCCCGTGTCTTACATGCCAAATTTCCAGAACAGCCCTTTCCCCGGCTGCACAACACGGCTCGGGCCACCAAGGATCGCCGGCACGCGCGGCCTCCATCTGCGCCACCAGTTTTTGCCCTTGGTACAGCACCTCCACGTCCTTCGAGCACGCGCTAGGTCTGTCGCGGTCGATACACTCGGCGACTTTCACGCAGCACATCTGCAGCACTTCGACGCGTGTCTCAATGCGATCGCGCTGCAAGTCGGTCGCATTCGGATCTTTAAACGCCGCTTCAGGCTGGCGGGCGCTTGCTACCAGCAACTTGGTCAGTTCCGATTTCATTTGCTCGTTCGTCGGCTTGGCTTGCATGGCTTGCCCTCCTTTGGTCAAGTCCCCGCCTCCGACCTTCACGTAACGGCCCGATTGCGGCGATGTTGCCGTGGTCGCATCCAACTTCCATTGGCGTGCGCCTCCATTCGTCCTTTGCGTCTAGGAGTGCCAAGTCCTCTGCGAGCAGTTGGTCAATCCGAACCCAGTCTCCGATGGGGGCAGCGCGATGCAGATCAGTCGTACGATTCATCCTAGTCCTTTCCATGTCGGTTGTGCTCTACCGAAACCGCACTCTATCTATTGCTGCCATTTTGTTAACACTGCCGCCGTCGGTTCTCATACGTAAAAAAATTTCTACCCCGCTCAAAAATCCGCTACACAAACTCGAAACCTTCACTACAATAATAGTGTGAGCGCATACAATAACAAGGCGAATGTTTAACTTGATTGAGGGCAAGCAATGAACGACCTGGTCGACCCCATCAGCATTACCAGTGTGATCTTGGCTCTTTGCGAAGCGTGGAAATCGTCATACCCAACTGGGTTGAGTTCGATGACATACCGCTCGACGCGACCAGGATGCCGGTGGCCAGCGACCCGGACGGTGAGCCCGTTGAGCTGGCAAAGCTTGTAGTGTGCAACCTGACTGGCGCCAGCATCTTTTTCATCCATCCGCTGCAAAAACAAATGTCGTGTGCGCATGCGAAACATATTGTTCCGATACTTTTAGTACGCGTATCAATAAATTGTGGATACACTACAGCCGCGCCTCGGGATCGGGGACACAGGAAATCACTATGACTGCAACAATTGCTGCTGGAAGTGACGGCATGCCGACGGCAGCCCAACAGCAAAAGTGTTTCGACATTCGGGAGGTGCCCGGAGCGGATGGCAAGCGTTACGATTTCGGCCTTTATCTTGGCGTGGATGCTGCCAGCGCTATCGATCTTGCGGCTAACTGTTTTGGCAGCGCTGCTGCTGACGTGGATTGGCTGAAGGGCAAAATGGTCGCCACGGAAATCCCGACGCCCGGGTTGGTCAAGGCTAATTGGGCGCGGCTCAATTTCTTCACCGATCGCGGCGTGCGGGCGTTCCTGAGCCTGATGTGCGACGACAAAGGGTTCTACGTCATCCTCGACGGCAAAGATAATGTGAATGCCCCGCGCTTCGATACGCCAATCCTGGCGATGAGAGATGCCTGCCTGCGCTGGGCCGACCCCGTGTGGCAAATGGAAAGTTTAGATGACCATGGCGAACCTTGTCAGCCCGCTTAAGGCGATCAGCCCGTCATCTTGGGAGCTTTTCCTAATCAAGTCGGCCCGGTTGGGCTAGGAGATAGCATGACAACCACAACCGAGGCCCCCGGCACAATCGCAACTCGCGTCTTTGATGTGCTCGTTGGGCATGGTCAAACGACGGTCTGGAAAATCAGCGCAATGAGCGCTAAAGTGATTGCGGAAGCGACGCATTAGGTGGCGGCATCGCAAGGCGTTGTGATTAGCGCCATCGACGCGCGTCTGATTGCGCTACTTGTGGGCCAATACTATGACTATGGCCCGAACAATTATCTTGGAACCCTGCGGTCAATCCGAAATTCAGTAGTCGGGCTTTGCGA
Organism: Noviherbaspirillum aerium; assembly: GCF_008929045.1. Lineage (GTDB taxonomy): Bacteria > Pseudomonadota > Gammaproteobacteria > Burkholderiales > Burkholderiaceae_D > Noviherbaspirillum > Noviherbaspirillum aerium. The sequence goes on from NZ_VFAH01000034.1 coordinate 22,338, forward strand.
CCTCACGGCGTACCACGCTCGGCTTGATGGCGATCAGATGCTGATGAATCGGCAGACCGGCTCCGTTGACACCCGCGCGAACTGGCTTGCGGAAGCGCCAGCCTGGGATGTGGATATTGCCGAGGACGTGCTCATACAGTTCAACGAGTTGTTGATGCCGCTTGTTCTTTCCCCGGAAGGCCCGTACATCGAAGCCGACGGCGCAAAGTAGAGCATACTGAATCTGAAGGCCTGACATGATTGCAACCGCTACCATCGCCTATCCCATTCAAGACAGCAACACCCGGCGGCCTACGCTGTTCCGCGCCTTCTGCCACTCCAGCGCAAGTCGACTGGAGCATTACACGCCGGGCGAGGAAACAGTCTTTATCGACGCGGTGGACAGGGATGATGCGGCCCGTCGTATTACTCAGCTGCTCGCGATCCTATGGCATGTGCCCGCTGATTCAATTGGGTTTTACAACCTGTCGGACGAAAACGAGCTGTTCGAGCAATTGGGCAACGATCATGGCGGTGACGTGCGGCTGTTCGAAGCTGGTTGGTGCGGCGCGAAAGGAGCGCTGTACTTTTCCGAGAGCCACATGCCTTACCTTCTTGTCCGGCCGGAGACGGTGAAGCGCTTGAAGCAAGCGTGGGCCAGCATTCCGGCTGACGCGTGGCGTGGCGTGCTTTAAAGCGAGGTGGAGATGCCATACGTATTGATTGTGATGACGTTTTTGGGCGGCACCGGCACTTGGGGCCCGACGGTAAGCATGCAGGAGTTTTCGACGCAGCCGCGCTGTGATCAGGCGAAAGACGCGATCCTGGGGACGTTCGAGGACATGAGCAAAACCAACATGCTCGGCCGCACGTCGTTTCGCCAGATCCTCTTGGCCGAGTGGAAACCGAAATAATTGGAGTGAAGGACATGAAGAAATATTGTGCGACGCCGCCTATGGTGGCGAACGAGCAGGATGGTGTCGTCGCGGTGTCGTTATGCCAGGCGCCGTACTATCATCAGCCGTGTCAGGCAGCATTTCGTATGGGAGGTGTGAATTAATGCCTGGGCAATCTGATACCAAGCGGGCCGGCTCACTTGCGCCGCAGGATCTTTGCAAGGCTGGCAAACTGGCGGGGATTAGGCAGACCGAGGCGGGCGCCCGACTTCACACGATGGGTGATGTTTGGCAACAATGGGAGGCTGGCAACCCGGGCGTCGTCGTGCATCTTGGAAGATTTTCTCGATTAAACGGATTCGGCTAGGTCCAGGAGAATCGAAAGCCCATTGCAAAAATGGTGGTCATCGCGCTTGCAGACGACGGCATCAAGCGCATCACGGAGGGCCATGTTCCACCCCAACGGATCACTCCGCCGTTATCGGTACCAGCGAAGACTGCATTGGCATATATCTGAAGCACCGCGCCGATTTTGATGCGCTCCTGTCCCCTCAAGAGGCCGACGCGAGTTGGCTGGAAAAGCCTGTCTGTGACCACGCCCCAGATCGGCATAAATCGTTTCGTGCGATGGCCGCGTCACAGTCGGACGGGCGGAAGTCTACGTCGAGCTCCACAAGCCAAAGGCGAAGCGCAAGCGTCCTGATGCTGAGACCGACAAGCTGCTTTTCTGTACCGGCGAGGCGCGGGTAGAAACCATCGCGGGCTATCAATGACAAGCGCAATCGGAACAGAAAAGAGCGCAATCGCAACGCATGGAACCGCGTGGGCTTGGCCTCAGCCCTTGTTTCACCATCGACCGATGCCACATCCTGCTAGCCAGTAACGAAACCGCGCCCGTTGCTGTGTCCGGTTTCCAGAGGCTCATGCGACTCCTGACATCGCTTCACTGTTCCGAACGACCGCCTATGCCGGCGCGAAGTGCGTGCACAATCCGACTCTGCGCGATGGCGCAGATCAATGCATCGAACCGGATGATTCAGTACGGCCTGAGTCCGACAAGCACCTGATGGTGGCATGGGCTGCCATCCCGCCGACGCCTGGTACAACGCTGCAGAATTTCGGCTTGCCGATGTTCGATGAAGGCCTGCCGTCACAATCCACGGGGCGGATCAGCTGTCAGATCTGGCTTGGTGGTCACAGCAGCGAGATGAGTCCCACTGTCGTAGGGTTACGTGCGATGCGAGAATGATGATGAGGTGACAAATGTCATCTTCAGGAATTGCGGACGAAATCATCCCGTGTGCATCTAAGAGCGTCTAACAAAATGGAAATGGTTCACGCAGTGCGTTGCGTAGCGTACGCCAGCAAATGATCACGCATCCCAAGCGGAGAAATCCTTCATGCATATCAGCCCGTCGTTCGTAGCGCACACGCAGGCGACGAAACTGATGCAACCAGGCGAAGGTGCGCTCGACCACCCAGCGCGTCATACCCAAGTGGCTGCCATGGCGAGTGAGACGTTTGCCGATCTGCGGCGTAATCTGACGCTGCCGCAGGATACGGCGATACCGTTCGCAGTCGTAACCGCGATCGGCTTGTACACAGTGAGGCTTGCTTAATGGCCGTCCACGTCGGCCAGCGATCGACGGCACACCGTCGAGCAGCGGCATGAGCTGCGTCGAGTCATGGCGGTTGGCTGCCGTCAGGATGACGTTGAGCGGCGTGCCATTGCTGTCGACGACAAGGTGATGCTTGCTGCCCGCCTTGCGCCGATCAGTCGGGTTGGGGCCAGTTTTTTTCCCCCATGCACTGCGCGTACCGACGAACTGTCGGCGATCACGCGCGAGAAATCGAGGCGGTCGGCGTTGCGCAACTTGGCCAGCAGTACGCGATGCAGCTTTTCCCAGACACCTGCTTTCTGCCAGTCGCGTGCGCGGCGCCAGCACGTCATGCCCGAGCCGCAACCCATTTCCCGGGGCAGCATTTCCCATGGCAGGCCAGATTGCAAAATGAAGACGATGCCAGTGAACACACGTCGCTCATCGAACCTCTTGCGGCCGGCCGGCGTCTTGTGTGGCGGTGGGGGCGGAAGCAATGGGCAAACGATTTCCCATAGTTCATCATCAACCAGTTCGCGGGCCATGATGTCTCTCCACGGAACAACTTGGAAAGATCATTGGACCGCAATCACCCCATTTAGTTAGACGCTCTAAGTCAAAGGGACGGACACCGCGGGTTGTGCTGTCGACGTGAGATGTGTCCGGCCACATCGAATGCCTGCATACCCAGCCATTGCTGGCTTGGTCGCAACGTCTTGCCCTTTGGGTGACAGGGTCTCGTGGGTCGTAAAAACCGGAAGGCAAGTATGTTTTACTTAGTTCGCGTTCCCTTTTCAGCAGACAGATCATCTAGAGCTTGGGCTGAGGCCATGGAGCTGCGGTAGTTGTTCCCAGAAGGCTCGGTTCCTATGAAATTCCTCACGGACGAATCGAGGAATACCACTCATTGCAATGAGCCGCAGTAGGGCAATGCAATCTTCTTCGGTGGCGTAGTCAAGCAGCGCAAGGCTCAGAACGTTGAACCGGAACCGTCGTTGGTCAAATAAATTCATCAGCAATGCGGCAACGACCCGATGCTGATCGGACCGAGAGCGCACACGTGTCGAAAGGCGTTCGAACGCCGTAATGCCTTGGTCTGCAATTCTTGCGTTCTCTGCTTCCCGCCGCATCAAGTCTACGATTTCCTGTGGCGAGAGTAGTGCGGTGTTTCTTTCCTCTTTATAGGTCATGCGGCGCCCCTTCAGATTGGTACCCGGTATATGCGTCTAGCGAAGTCAGTGTTCGCTCGGACAACGCAGCAATGGTAACGAGAAGAGTTTGCGGTTCTGCAGTATCAGTACTTGCAGTTTAATTTTCTTATCTACAGCAAGTAAAAGAGACGATGCGCGAACAACAAAACTTCAGCAAGGATGCACTGCGCGACCGTATGCCGAATGTGATCTATTGGCGGCGCCATATCTGCTCGCCAAGACAGACAACCTCCGTGTCGGTTGATCTGGCCAACGCCAGTGCCATGTGCGGTCGGTCCTTGAAGTCCAGCACGGAAGCATCCGGCACCGCGACTCTGGGCATGGTTGTAAGGTCCGGCTGCCCCGCATATTTTTTGGGTCAAAGGCCACAACATGGGGCTGCAACGGAATTACTGCAGCGGTGCATATCGACTGGTGTAATCTCCGGCTATTGGCAGTGATTATTTTGAAGGCGCTGTCTCGTGTTACGCACCACTGCCCCTCGGCTAAAAAAGACAGCAAGTCGGTGAGGATGAAAAGGAGAGCTATGCAAGACGATCAGTTGACTCGCCAAGGCGGGCGTAGCGGCGAAGCGGCGCTCGCGATGATCTTGAATTGGAAGGGCCAGCAGCGTGAAGTTGTTCAGGCGGGAATCGAAGCCTTTGACCGATTACGCGCTGTCGCCGATGGCGACAGCAAGCAGCCACGTGTAGTCGCGTCCCTGCTGCTACATATTTTTGACAACCGCCGCTTCCCTTTTTCCATCGGTTGGCTCGGCGTGCTCGATTTCGAGCGCGCAAATGATTGTATCCTGGTACTTACGATGGTCATTCAGTATGGTGTCAACGAAGAATTGCGCCGGCGTTTTGCCGTTGTCGAATATTGGGATAACCTATCGCAACGCCATCAGATCAAGGCAAGGCGGCGATGCAGTTGGGATTTGTGATGCGATCTATCGCGCGCTTTGAAACGCTGTCCTTGTCAGGCAACCAGCCCTTTGTCGCTGGGGTGCATAGACCGGTCCAATTCCGGTCCGGCTATGGATGCCCGAGTGATGGCCTGCCGCAAGAAGTCGTCATGCCAATTTGGTCATCACGCCGCGCGAACCGTGTTGACGCCGTGTCTCTGGCGTCTGACGGCGCGAGCGGTTATGGCGGATCCGAGTGCAGAGACAATTCGAACAGGAGAATGGCGAGGGTGACCTGCATGCTCGCTAAGCATCAAAGGTTCGGCAGTCCAACCCATCCTGCTGTGCGTGATCATCGCGGCCCTTCAATGGCAGCTCCGGCAACATTGCGCTTACCAGAGAAAGCGAGGGTCTTGCTGCATTCGTCGGTACTGTTGCCGTTCTTTGATGCGTCCGGCGTTGGCATGATCATCATATAAATCAACGGATTCAACGTCGTGTAAGCCGAGAAGCTGTTGCAAGGTCGTCGCCGGCGTTTGCTTGGCGAGCTCCCGTTCCGCGAAGGTGTTGCGTAGAGTCCTGCCCCCGAGGTGGGCAGGTGCTAGCCCTGCCCGTTCAAAAGTACGTCGAACGCATGAATATAACGTCGCGGGATCGAGCCGCTCGTGCGGTGTCTTCAATTGTTCCGCCGGTGGGAATAGGCGATTGGCGGGAAGTTTTCGCGCCCGGTGTTCGCCGACCCAGTCCATCACAATCGGTATGGCAAATGCATGCAGGATCGTAGTATGGCGAGCCCGAAGACCATCGGGGCTCTTTTTCACATCGATGGTGACTTGATTGCCGTGGCGATCGAAAATGACCGCAGACCGCTCCAGCCTCAGCACTTCGGAAGGCAATAGACCTGCTCCCAGCATCGTAATAAGCATTGCACCGTCTCTGCGTTTCTTCCAATGCGTTTTCGGCCCGCCTGGTAAAGCCAGAATGAATTGTTCCGCCTGTGCTTCAGTGAGCGCCTGGCGTTCCAAGTTTTTGCCGGTACCGTTGGGCGAGCCGGACAAGATAGCGCTGGCTTGATGGGCTGGATTAGGTTGAATTCCGAGTTCAGCAAACACCCGTTCGAGGATTTGCAGGTACTTGACACGAATACGGCTAGTAACCCGCCTGGCATCGACCGCGCGCGAACGGCCTTCCAAGAAGTCGAAAATATGGCCGCTCGTTGCGGTCGTCAAGTCGACACCATCAGCGTCGAGGTGCCGGATGAAGCGGGAAAACATGGCGACGACCACCTTGATTGACGACGGGGCGAGTTGATATGGGCGCCCGGTTTTCGTGTCAATCGGGGGTAACCGTCTTCCAAGCCGTTGGTACTGCGGTGACATCACAAATGAGGTAAACGCCTGCAGAGGATCTGCAATCCAGTCCGGATACGAGACACCTGTCATGTTAGTCAGTTGGTAAGAGCCCAATATACCGGATAGTTTATCAGGCTTGACGCCCACTAGAACGTCAACTATCTATTAAACGCAATTAATAAAGTGATTCAGAACTATTAGGAAGAGCCTGCGCGCTGAATACGCACCGCAATATGCATGCAGCTGTCAGGCAAGGCCCTGCCAGCTATTCGGTAGCCCCGCCAGCAGCAGCTAATCGGAGCACCCCTAACCCTTTCTTTATTAATTGTGTTTTTTGCTAAGGGGTTGCGCGCTATTCTACCCTTGCTACGGTGGCATTGCCGCCCTTCTGGCGTTGGTCCGGGTTGTGAATCTCTGGTGCCTGCCTCGTACGCTATTGGATTTAAGCGGTCAATCTCCTGTACAAGATGCCAACGTCAGGTAACCTGGGGTGGTGATACCAAGCCAGTACGAACCGCAGGCATTCAGACTAGGGTTCGAACATGTCTTCAACAGCTACTATCAACTGGCCACAGAGGATCGTATCGGCTCCGATTCTTATCCGGTAGGAAGCCTTGCTGCACTTCGGGAGTCTCGTAGAACAGCGAAGCGATCGCCGGCGTTCTAATTATTCAGGGCGCGGTGAAGTATCGGATTCCCAAGGAAACCCAATGCGCGTCGTCATTCTTGTCTTGGACGCCAGTTGACACAGAGTCCGCACCAGGGCAATTGGCAACCGTCCGAATGCTGACCAGCTGAATTCCTTGCTGCAATATCTGCATGGGGAGCACTTTTGCATGGAGAGTCAAGATAAACCGGTTTAAAAGTGTCGATTTATCGTCTTCAAAGCCCTGGTCCGCGATAAAGTTAACTGGATTTCCATAAAAATACTCGTTACTATTCAGATACGGAAGTCTACGCGGTTGGGTATGTTCTGCGCTTCATCAACCAATTCGATGCGTATGTTGAAATTCTACGCAACCGAGTATGGTTGCCTATTTCACGTAGAATTCTGCATGCTTGGATTCAGGAGAGTTCGATGTTGAAATGTAGTGAGCATCTAGAGAGGGAAATTTCCGGCACTGTAACCGACGCCACTGGTCGCGGGCACCGTTTTGCCGGTTCTACGGCAGAACGGTCGGCGCTTACCGACCTGTCTGAGCGGTGCATTCTTGACATTGCGCCCGGTTTCTTGTTGAACGTACAAAACACCAAACGTGGCGTTGGCAAGACCACTGTAGTCGTTGGCCTTCATCAGTGTCTATCATCACCGCCCCATCGTGTTTTGACCATTGACGCAGACCCCGCAATCCAATGCAAATATGCGGACAGCTAGGATACCAGGTAGGAGAAATATATGCTGTTAAAGGATGTACCGCTGGCACGAAAGTCCATCGACATTGACAAGGTCATATCAGTGTCAAAGCGTGCGCGCGCGACGCTACTCGAGGTACGCGACCGGATGCTTGAACCTCACCCGCGTAAAACGCCGCCGGTGATATCGAGTACCCGTTTGATGCAATTACTGGATGTTGACCGCTCCCGCTTCAACTATCTGATCCAAAAGGGAGAAATTCCGAACGGCATCATTAAGGGGAGTAACCGCGGGCGTGAGTTTCTACTTGCGGTTGTGCAAGACACTGTTCGTCGGCTGGTGCCTGAGCGACTTCGACCACCGGGCGCACCTGGCATGACGTTGTGTGTAGGAAATTTCAAGGGTGGGGTCGGTAAGACCACGCTCGCCGTTGCCCTTGCGCAAGGCCTTAGCCTACATGGCCACAAAGTTTGCATGATGGACCTTGATCCGCAGGCAAGCACAACTACGCTGTTTGGCAAGGTACCTGAGGCGGAAGTTGAGGAATCGGAAACGGTAATGCCTCTTGTATATGGCGACGTGGAAACGTTAGCCGGGGTGCCACAAGAAACTTACTGGCCCGGCATCGATTTGATTCCATCGGCCCCATACCTTTTTGGTGCTGACTATTTCCTTCCTTCGCGGCAGGCGGATGACCCGTCGTTCGAGTTTTGGGAACTGCTCAACGGGGCCATGGATCCGTTGCGCGATAAATACGACGTCATCATTATCGATACACCGCCAACCCTGAGCTATCTGGCGACGGCCGCGTTCATGGCGTCGGACGGCATGATCGTCCCCGTGCCGCCGGAAGCGCTCGACTACGCGTCAAGCACCATGTTCTGGGGTCAATTCGCCGAACTCTTCGCGAGCCTGCGCGACTCACGCAAGCTTTCCAAGACATTTGATTTTGTCAAAATCGTGCTTTCCAAGGTGAAGGCAAAGAAGGTAAAGGACCGCATGGATGCCACGGATGCGACCCGTTCACTTTTGCAGCATACCTATCCAGAATTCATAGGCCGTTGCGAGCTGCCGGTATCCGACGTAGTAAGCAATGCCGCCGCCGAATTCCGGACGTTATACGATTTATCGTCGTATGCCGGATCCGCGAAGGCGGTCGCCGCCTTCGACGCATTCGTTGAAGAGATTGAGCTCGAAATGCTGGAAACATGGAAATCAGTTCAGGAGGAGGTCACCGATGGGGTTAGCTGACCGGATGAAGAAAACGACCGCAGGCTTGTCCGATGCGGTCGAAAAGCGCATGAACAGTGACACGGAGGCGACCCGCAAGCCGGTCACCATGCCAGGGCAACTTGGCGCTTTTCGGCTGGAAGCGCAGCGTTATGCCGACCGCATTGAGGAACTGGAAGCGAAGCTTTCCAATCTGCCGTACAGCAAATTGAAGCTTAGCGATTTGCATGAGCTGGAGGGACGGCGACGGAAGTTAAGCAACGAACAGTTTCACGAACTGGTCGAGAACTTGCGGAACAACGATTTAATGACGCCGATCACGGTACGACCTCGCGAAACCGGTGGCTTCGAGATTATTTCAGGGCATAACCGGGTCGCCGCGTATCAGCAACTTGGGCGTGATGAGATCGAGGCGGTGATCCGCACGATGGATGATGACAAGGCATTGATGGGCGCCTTTTACGCAAACCTGCTGCAACCGCAACTGCCCGACTTCGAAAAGTTTCTTGGCTTTATGGCCGTGCGAGCGCTCAATCCGTCTCTCACGGTGGATCAACTGGCAGAGCAGGCAGGCATATCATCAAGCCATGTACGCCGACTGATGTCTTATGAAGACCTGCCCGAGGCTGCCATTCGCATTCTCGAAGCCAGTCCTGGGTGTCTAGGCTCCAGCGCTGCCAGTGAGCTGGCAAAGTTTTCCAAGGCGGGTAAGAGCGATGCGGTGATCGAAGTTATCAAGGGCTTATCGGAAGGAAAGCTAACCCAGGAAGAATCGGTACGTATTGTCGCGCAGACACAGGCGACCCAAGCACCGAAGACCGCTGAGCGACCCAAACCGATTTCCATCAAACGTGGGAAGGAAAAGTTCATGACGATCCGACCCACTGCATCGCCGACCGTCTTCCGGCTCGATTTCGAGGACGCGGGTGATGCCACCACCGTGATGGCAGAGTTTCAGGATTGGCTGAAACAGCATTTTTTGAAGTAAGTGACGCTTCACCGACTTGGAGTGCCTTTAAAATCAACGACTTATCAAAAAACGTTCTTTGGAGAGCTGACATGACCACTTAGAACCGAGCGTTTGACTGGGGCCTAAAAGACAATCGCCCGCTGGGGAGCGGGCGGTTATCTGTAATTGAAGAACCCGGGGAGATTCTTAATCACTCAGCAGATTCGAGTCTATCCCGAAGTTCTTCAGTTCGCAAGAAGCCACCACGACTTTTTGCACATTGACTGAAGAATTATCGCGGCCTTGCGCATTCGCGCGCAGCTTGCTGCCCTTTTTCTTGATCGATGTGTGCCATTAAACCATTCCGCCTGGCGCCAGGCATTGGAGTGCGATTGTGCACGCGTACACACTGAAGGAATTAGTCGAGCGTTTCAAGACACGCCCGGCTGCGATCCTTGAAGCCATCATCCGGGCGTACACCTTCCCGGACGTTATCCATGCAATGACCAAAACCGAAGTGCGAGTCCTGCTGGCACTGATGTCGCGAATGAATCAGAAGAACGGTCTGACGCCTGTAAAGGCCAATTGCGACCGACTCGCCGACGAAGCAGAATGCTCGGAGCGCACCGTGCGCCGGGCCATCGGGAGTTTCCGCGCCCTAGGTTTTCTCGCCCTTGACGGCGACATACCCCGGGATGAATTCGGCCAGTTCGATAGGAAAAATACCTACTCGTTCACCGAACGCTTCTGCACCCTGGTTCGCCTGCCCTACCCTGACTGTCCTAGCACCGCGCTATCACCGGCGGCAGAATTGGCCAACGGTGCTGTATACGTGGATCTTAGTTATAAAAAAGATCTCCAGGAGATTTCGAAAGAAAACACCAAAACCCACGGCTTCGATTTGCCTGACGAGCTCAGGCAGGCTGCACTGGAGTTCGCCATCCTGGAGAGTGGCATTGCCAAACTGCGGGGGCTCGCACGCCAGGCCGGATACCAACTGGAGTCAATCATCATCTGCGCACGTGAGCGCCTGCGTACCCTCGGCCTAAGCCGTACCCGCGCGTACCGTTACCTGCTCAGCCTGATCAACAAGCCCAGCGACTATGACGCCCGCGCAGCACAACTCGCTTCCAGCCAGCAGCAAGCCGTCGCGGACCAGCCCGCCATCGACCGCTTCCTGACCGAATACGACGGACGTGTATTCGAAACGCCTGACTTGCGCGAACTGGTCGCCGTCAATGCCGCCAAACGAACCGTGTTTCATCGGGCCGGCGGCAAGGACTCCACCTACCCGGTCAGGACATCGCACGATGTCGCACACTGGCAGACCAAGCTCGCCAACCCGGACCTGGTCGACCGTGCCTCGTACGTCAAGAAAGCCCCTACCCCACCGGCGACTCGGTCTGGTCCGCGTCCGAATCTCAAGGCCTACCTCGCTAGCATAAACGCCACAAAGGTTAAGGATTCCGGGTGCATTGCCTATGCTCCTCCCCCGAGCCAGCTCCTTACGGCGGCGGCGTGAGCGCAATGGCACACACCAAGCTTCACGACCCTGCTCGTGCCCGAATCCGGGTCTTCTGGGCGCAAGCCGTATATCGCAGTCAATTGCGAATGAATCAGAAGAACGGTCTGACGCCTGTAAAGGCCAATTGCGACCGACTCGCCGACGAAGCAGAATGCTCGGAGCGCACCGTGCGCCGGGCCATCGGGAGTTTCCGCGCCCTAGGTTTTCTCGCCCTTGACGGCGACATACCCCGGGATGAATTCGGCCAGTTCGATAGGAAAAATACCTACTCGTTCACCGAACGCTTCTGCACCCTGGTTCGCCTGCCCTACCCTGACTGTCCTAGCACCGCGCTATCACCGGCGGCAGAATTGGCCAACGGTGCTGTATACGTGGATCTTAGTTATAAAAAAGATCTCCAGGAGATTTCGAAAGAAAACACCAAAACCCACGGCTTCGATTTGCCTGACGAGCTCAGGCAGGCTGCACTGGAGTTCGCCATCCTGGAGAGTGGCATTGCCAAACTGCGGGGGCTCGCACGCCAGGCCGGATACCAACTGGAGTCAATCATCATCTGCGCACGTGAGCGCCTGCGTACCCTCGGCCTAAGCCGTACCCGCGCGTACCGTTACCTGCTCAGCCTGATCAACAAGCCCAGCGACTATGACGCCCGCGCAGCACAACTCGCTTCCAGCCAGCAGCAAGCCGTCGCGGACCAGCCCGCCATCGACCGCTTCCTGACCGAATACGACGGACGTGTATTCGAAACGCCTGACTTGCGCGAACTGGTCGCCGTCAATGCCGCCAAACGAACCGTGTTTCATCGGGCCGGCGGCAAGGACTCCGCTTGCCCGTTCAACGCCCTGCCACACGTCGCACGTCAGCGCCTTCCACGATGCCCGCTGCATTTGCAACGGGTACGGCGAATACATCAGTCGCTGGCTACATCTCTACCGACCAATGGAGACCGCTTTTGAGCATCCCGATCCCAACCATGCGCGATGTCATGCAACAGGTCAAGTTGTTGTTCACGCTTGACGCCGTTGCTCCTGTTTGTGTTTCGCCGTGACCCGTCGTTGGATCCAAGCACTTTCTTGCCGGAAAATCCTCGACCTTGGTTTCATTTGATGACCTGCCATCGATTTAACTGCCGAAGCAAGGAAAATGATTTGCCATTCAACCGCCATGTCTTGACTCTTCTAAGAGCGCACTTATTGCTGAGGTCGCAACGCCGTGTATCGACAATGACCGCATTATGCGTATCTTGCAGTTAGTCGACGGGAAGTGCCAGGAGCGGTGTGCTACGCGATACCGGGTTCATAGTTCCACGGCCAACTGATGATAATGACGATCAATGGTGCAAGGTGTTAATCGGTGTCCCGGCCTGTTTTCGGAATCGACAGAAAACAAGCCAGTCCATTGTAAGCGTTGCTTTCATCAGTCATCCAAGCTGTGCAACCATCGCGGCATCAGTCATACAGCGCCTGAGCGATGTCAACCCAAGGACACTCCATGAATCCTGGTATGGCACAGTGTAATTTGAGCGTCAGAAGACCATAGCAAAGACCCAGCTGCCCAATCCCGATCACCCAATGCTGGCAAAAAGATCGCTCCCTTTTCTTTTGGGTACCACGTCGGTGCTGCGTTGGGCGGTGACTGTACGCGCGCTGGTACTCGCCGCAAGCTGCCTCGTTCCAATAGCCCTATAGGAACACCATACACTGGTACCGTCGCTTTGGCGACCGAATGATCATTACCTGCCAATTTGTCGTGCAAGCGAAGCCGTGCTGGTCAGTCGCTTACCTGTTTGCCATACCGGCCTCTAAAGGAGGTAAGCCACTGCATCAGGGTGTTCTTAAAGTGATCGCAACATGGAGGCAAGTGGAAATCAAGGGTAGCTGCCGGAACCAGTGTAAGTGTTTGATTGGAAAGGTTTTTCGGAAAGTAACCAGAAAAAACCATCGGCTCTGCAACATTTTTTGCGATGAATGATAATGAAATTTTCATTTCAGGTCTGTTGTCACCTGTCGCAGCCCGCCTGCTTGTGCCTGATACGGTCAAGAATTTCGAGACCGCATAGGCGATTTCGATTCTCTTGAAAGACGCCAGGTGGGATAGGAAAAAAATGAATGCAACTATTGAGGCGGCATGATAAAAACACCATGCGCAGACTGCCACCCAATAAGAAAGTTCGTTCGCAATGCCACGCAAGCCCATCGCTGTCACCGCAATGTCTCCCGCTGAACGCCGTCGCAAGTCGGACGAAGAAAAGCGCCACCGCGGTGAAGTGCGGATCACCGCATGGATCAGCGCAGACGCCGCTGCCGCGCTGATGGTTCTCACGGAAGGCAGAACCGAGCGCGGTGCAATTAAAACGGCGATTGAGCAGGCGCTCGTGAGAGCCTCAGTGCGGGTGAAGGTATAGCCAAGAATTTTGCTGCCGCCGAATCACTGACTTGGCTAAGGGTTCGACGGGTCGTCTGGCGCAGCAGGGGCGATACACGCTATCCTGGCCTGGTGCTCGATTACCGCAAACAGTGTTCATCCGCTAGTCGAGGTGACGGTGACTGCATGATGTACTTCACTGACATCACGGTGCAAGGGTGAATGCTGGTGGTCGAAAGAGCCAAGCTTTCGGGCGGGCAGGGCGCAAGGTCTCCGCGTCAACAATGGTAAATCGTCCATCATAGACCGCTCTGGTGTCGATGTAGAGGTGATTTCCCAGCGTCGTATGCCGGTCAAGCACATAATGACCGACCACGTCTGCGCGTACGCTCTCGACAGGATGCACGTACTTGCTATCGTAGCGACTGCGTGACCACAGGCATGCGGCGATGTCGTAGAGGAAAGCAAATTTGTCTGCACGCGCAGCCCGTTTTCCAAGGGAACCGATGATTTGCAGACAAATTTCCTAGCATAAAAAAGAAAGCAAATTTATCGGTTCGCATCAGAAGCAAGTAAATTTGTCTATTCGTAGCTTTGACTACTCAATGAGAGGCGTACGTTGTCGGAATGACGAAATCGACAACAGGCTTCCACGCTCCAGTTTCCATGACTCGACCGCGAGGTAGTCGCCGCGTCGACGTCTACGGAATCAAACTCAACCGTCGAGTCCAGTGCTTCAGCGATGCCGCATACCTTCAATGGGTATGTCTTGAGGCCGATCCAAGGGTGCATGCATATTGCGAACGTCCTGCACTTGTCGAGTACGGAGAGGATCGGCTCATGGTCGATTACTGGGTCAGAAAATGCGACGGTGATTCCTTGCTAATTCTGGACGAGGAGTGCCGCTTATCGAACGCAGTAATAAGTGGTACGCGCTATGCAGTGACGACCATATCGCATGCTGAGTTGGCAGCTTTCGAAGTATGGGTAGAGAACTGGGAACGCATTCTGCCAGTAATCACCTCATGCCGGACATTGGTTCCGGACACACTATTGAAGTCGGTACAGCGCGTGGTTCGTGAACCAATACAGCTTTCCCATATTGAAAGGGAACTAAGCCCTGCAGAACCGACAATCGTACGTGCCGCTCTCTTTACCTTACTTCACCGCGGTACGTTGCATGCCCCTCAATTGATGACCGAGCCGCTTTCGTTTTTGACTCAGTTCGCAACCACGGAAGACAAGTCATGAGTCGACGCCGTGCCAACTTTCTGGAAATCGACACCTGTATATGGCCCGCTGTCGACTACCACGCGCTGTCACCAGAAAATCAAAAGGTCTATGCTGCACGATGCAAAGCGATCGAGTTGTATGTTGCGGGAAGGACGTTACGTGACATCGAAGAGGAAACCGGCATCAATAGCCGTCAGTTGTATTGGCTCCTCGACCGCTGCTTGAAATGTCAGATGAACCGCCCCGGCTTTTGAGGAGGCTGGTTGGTGTGAGTCAGGCCGGGACGGCTTGACTGCTCAATTGCCGGTAGTAGTTTGCCTCAGCTTCTGCCGGCGGGATATAGCCAAGGGGTTCCATCAATCGGTGGTGGTTGAACCAGGACACCCATTCCAAGGTGGCCAGCTCCACCGCTTCCCGGGTCTTCCATGGTGTCCGTCGATGGATCAGCTCGGCCTTGTACAAGCCGTTAATGGTCTCGGCAAGGGCATTGTCATAGCTGTCGCCCTTGCTGCCCACAGACGGTTCAATGCCAGCCTCTGCCAGGCGATCGCTGTAGCGGATAGACACGTATTGCGACCCGCGGTCGCTGTGATGAATCAAGCCATCCTGCGGCCGCCGAGCGTACAGCGCCTGTTCCAGTGCATCGAGCACGAAGTCTGTCTGCATTGAACTGCTGACGCGCCAGCCAACGATCCGACGAGCAAACACGTCGATCACGAAGGCCACGTACACGAAGCCTTGCCAAGTCGACACGTACGTGAAGTCGGACACCCACAGTTTGTTGGGCCGATCTGCCCGGAACTGCCGGTGGACCCGATCCAGTGGACAAGGCACCGTCCTATCACCGACTGTTGTACGAACCGGCTTGCCTCGTACGGCACCGCGCAAGCCCAGACGGCGCATGAGCCGCTCGACTGTACAGCGGGCCACCGTAATGCCTTCGCGCCTGAGCTCACGCCAGACCTTGTCTGCCCCATAGACCCGTAGGTTGGCATGCCATACTCGCTCAATATGGGGAATCAGCATCTCGTCACGGCGGTCGCGTGCGCTCCGCAATGCCGGATTACGAGTCCGCGCTGCATGACGCCAATAGGCCGACGGGGCAACCTGCAGTAGCCGGCAGATCGACTCGACCCCGAATGCCTCCCGGTACCGGTCAATGAAGGCATTCACGACTTGAAGCGGCGGTCGAGCTCCGCCTGGGCGAAAAACGCGCTGGCCAACTTCAGGATCTCATTGGCCTTGCGCAGCTCGCGTACTTCCCGCTCCAGCTCCTTGACCCGATCCTGTTCGGTCGTCGTGGTGCCCGGTCGCTGGCCGTGATCACGCTCATGCTGACGAACCCAGCGCCGCAGAGTCTCGGCAGTACAGCCAATCTTGCCGGCAATGGACTGGATGGCTGCCCATTGCGATGAATGTTCTTCTTTGCTCTCG
Organism: Noviherbaspirillum aerium; assembly: GCF_008929045.1. Lineage (GTDB taxonomy): Bacteria > Pseudomonadota > Gammaproteobacteria > Burkholderiales > Burkholderiaceae_D > Noviherbaspirillum > Noviherbaspirillum aerium. Next base: position 38,349 of record NZ_VFAH01000034.1, read on the forward strand.
AAAACCATCCGCACTGCGCGCTCGATGACTTCCGGGGAATACTTGATTGCTTGCTTCTTCATAGGCTCCATTATCTCAAACGTTGGAGCCTCCTCGATTTCCGGGGCGGTTCACGCCAGCGGTAATAGCTTTGTTCGGAAATACCAGCTTCCTTGCAGGCCAATGGCGTGCTCTTGCCACTGCCCATGGCCACTTCAATGAGGCGCAGCGTGGCGATGATTTGTTCGGGGGTAAAACTCTTGCGAGGCATCTTATGGTTCCTTTCCTAAGTTGAATTCTCTCTCAACCTGGACTGGAATCAGCCGGTCACGTCAGTCGCAGACACGTTCTCCTATGCCGAGCCCTATCTGCTGCTGGGATTGATTTATTGGGTGCTGGCACTCTCGTTCGGTTTCGCAGGACATGCCTTGGAGAGGATCTCAGCTCCCGTTTTTCGAAAGGACACCCCATGACCAACGTTTCCCTTCCTATGTTGAGCCTGCGCGGTGTGGGCAAGTCCTACGGCTGCAACCGCGTACTCAAGGACTTCAACCTCGACATCCAGCGCGGAGAAGTCGTTACTCTTATCGGACCGTCGGGTTCCGGAAAGACCACTGCACTGCGCTGCATGAACTTTCTCGAAGAGTATGATGAGGGCGAGGTCTACATCGGCGGTGCGCTGCTCGGTTACGAAACGATGCCGAACGGCAGTCGGCGACGGGCAAGCGAACGTGCAATTTCCGAAGTACGCGCGGCTGCAGCGATGGTATTCCAGCAATTCAATTTGTGGCCGCACATGCGTGTTATCGATAACGTCACCGCACCGCTGACGCTTGTCAAAGGCATGCGCCCAGACACGGCACGCGAGCGGGCCATGCGTGTACTCGACCGCGTCGGCCTCGCCGCCAAGGCCAACAGCTACCCCTCACAGCTCTCCGGCGGCCAGCAGCAGCGCGTTGGAATTGCGCGTGCGCTGGCCGTTGAGCCTCAAGTGATGCTGATGGATGAGCCAACATCGGCGCTCGACCCGGAACTGGTGGACGAAGTGCTCGAAGTGATCCAGTCGCTCGCTAGGGAGCACATGACCATGGTCATGGTCACCCATGAAATGGGCTTCGCAGCGAAGGTGTCTGACCGCGTGGCCTTCATGGAAGGCGGCCGCGTGGTCGAATGCGGCCCCCCGCAGCAGTTGTTTTCCGATCCGGTATCCGAGCGCTTGCGTGCGTTCCTGCGTACCTGGTTGTCGCGAAACGCCAATAACGACCTTGCCGCATTCGATTCCGTGGCCGAGCCGGGGTGCAAATGAAGTCGTCAACCAAACGAAACGAATTATCTCCGGACTCCCTACACGCGTTCGATGCAGTGAACCAGGAGCGCTTGATCCGCATGCAGCGAGAGCTGGCCGGCTTCGGTGCCGCTGCGGATGGCGGCGTTTGCCGGGAAGCGCTCACTGAAATCGACTTGGCGGCACGTTCCTGGTTGTGCCGGCTACTGCCGGCGGCCAGTTATGAATGGATGGTCGACGATGCGGCAAACCTCATCGTCAGGCGGGCAGGCACTGTTCCAGGACTGGCACCCGTGATGACGGGAAGCCACATGGATACTCAGCCGATGGGAGGATGGCTCGATGGTGCATTCGGCGTCATTGCCGGCATCGAAGCACTCATGGCGCTCGACGATGCCGGCATCCATACCCGTAGGCCGATCGAGGTCGTCGCATGGACCAACGAAGAAGGAACGCGTTTCAAGCCTGGCGCGATGGGTTCATCGGCTTTCGCCGAGCCTGGCCGGCTGGCGGGGTTTCTCCAGACGCGCGATTCGAAGGGCGAGACATTTGAGACGGCCTGCAATGCTGCCATTGAACGGATACTTCCATCGGCGAAGCGGAGCCCGCTTGGCCACCCGGTGCATGCCTATATCGAGGCCCACATCGAGCAAGGCCCGGTACTCGAAAGCGGACAGTGCCGGCTTGGCGTGGTCACTTCGATTCAAGGCGTGCGCTGGTATGAAGTCGAAGTGCGGGGCGTCAGTGCTCATGCCGGCACGACGCCGATGCAGCTGCGACATGACGCCGTGCTTGCCGCTGCGGAATTGGTCGTCAGGATTAATGAAGCGGCCGCAGCTCGCGACGACGGCAATCTTCGCCTCACTGTTGGAAGGTTCGACGTTCCAGGCTCATCCATCAACACGATCGCAAGCCATGTCGGTTTCAGCATCGACCTGCGTCATCCTTCCGATGCGTTTCTCGCCGACATGGAAGAACTGATCAAACGCGTTATCCGGAAACAGACGCGATGCGCTGCAGAAATCCGAACCCTGATGCAGCGTGCTCCGACGCAATTCGACGCCGACGTCCTCAGTATCGTCGAAAACGCTGTGGCAGCGACTGGAGCGCCTTACTGCAGTCTGGGCTCGGGAGCATTTCACGACGCGATGTACGTCGCTGAAGTCGCCCCGGCCGCGATGCTGTTCGTACCTAGCAGGAATGGCATCAGCCACAACCCGATGGAAGACACCGATGAAGCCGATCTTGTCCTCGGTACCCGCGCGCTTGCGGCGGCATTGGTAACTCTCGCCAATCAATGAACAACTTAACCGACCTTAATCAAGGAGCCGCAATGATGACAACTGAAGCCACACTCACCATGGTAGACAACAGCGAACCCGCCGGCACGAACGATTCACTGAAGTCGCCAATCTCCGCCGATGGCACGCCGGAACTTGGACGTGTCTACGAAGTGCCCGCCCGGCATGGACGTGCGGTGCGCCTCAAACGTGGACAAACTATCAAGATCATCAACACCTATGGGACGCAGGTAGCGGACATGTGGGCCTTCAATGCGGGGCAGATGAGCGAGTTCATGTCGATGGAACATCTACATGCCTGGATTGACCGGGTCAATCCCCGCCCGGGAGACCAGATGGTAAGCAACCACCGCCGTCCGATACTGACGTTCAAGACCGACACTTCGGTCGGTGTGCATGATACGCTGATCGCGCCCTGCGACATTTATCGCTACCGTACGCTCGGCGTCGAGGGATATCATGACAGCTGCGCCGACAACCTGCGTCTGGCGTTGAAGGCGATCGGCTTGCGCACGCGCGAGGTTCCGGGGTCGCTCAACCTCTGGATGAACATTCCTTTCGACGGCGAGGGCAAGATTCAATGGCTTCCAACCGTAAGCAAGCCGGGCGACTATGTCGAATTCGACGCAGAGATGGACTGCATTGTCGTCCTGTCAGCCTGTCCTCAGGATATCGTGGCAATCAACAGCAACAAACCATTGCCGGTGCATTTCTCGGTACACTGAACGACATTCGAATAAACCGGGCCGCCGCCGCAAGGCGCGCCGGCCATCTCACCGACAGATATGGCTCATCCACGTACCTCGATTGCCCCGCAAGGGGATGCTCCTGCGACCGAAAACCCTTCCGCGCCAACCAGGCTGGCGCTTGCCTTGGGCGCGCGCATACGGCATGCCCGCATCTTGCGCGGATACACGCTCAAGTCGCTTGGCCAGGCTACCGACTGTACGGAAGGGATGCTGTCGAAGATAGAGCGCGGTCTGGCATCGCCGTCACTGTCGCTACTGCACCGTATCGCCCAGGCCTTCCAGACCAACATCGCGGAGCTGACCAGCGTGGAAGAGATGAGGCACAGTCCCGTCGTGCGTGCCGGCGAGCGCCCTGTGGTCGAGTTCGGCGAGGAGGCGCTAGGAAGCAAGGGCATACGGCTTGAGCGCTTGGTGCCGCCGCAGCGGGGACAATTGCTGCAGGGCGATATCCATGTTTTGCCACCGGGTGCGAGTGCTGACGAACGCATTCAGCACCAGGGTGAGGAAATGGGTTATGTGTTGGAAGGGGCGTTGACCCTGACGGTGGACGATACTAATTATCTGCTACAGGCAGGCGACTCGTTCTACTTTGCCAGCGAGCAGCCGCACAGCTACAGCAATCCAGGCAGCGTCACCACAAGGGTATTATGGATCAACTCACCGCCGACCTTCTGATGCGATCGTCGTTGGCCAGTTAAAGAACGCCATGGACGAAATCCGGTCGGCAACAAGCAGTAAGTAGATGGGAATCGGGGCTCGTATGAAACTACCGGTGGTTTATTGAACTTGGTGGAAAAGGCAGAAAAGCGATGACATGGAGTATCAGGGCAGTATGTTGTGAGAATTCTGCAGCGCGCGGCGAAGTTTCGCGGTCTGCCGGGCGCCATTCGCACCGCTCAGGGTCCAGAGTTTACTGGCAAGATGCTGGACCAATGGGCATATCAGAATGGTGTGCAGCTCAAACTAACCGAGCCAGGCAAACCAACGCATAACGCCTGCATTGCAAGCTTCAGCGGCCGGTACAGGGATGAATGCCTCAACGATCACTGGCTTACCAGCTTGGCGGAGGCACGCATTCGGATAGCCGCATGGCGGCGGGATTGCAATGAGCCCCGGCCGCACAGTACATTGAACTACCAGACCCCGGCAGATGATGAGCTTCGAGTCCGTTTTCTGACGCGTAGCTTACAATCTCCTCAGTGACTATTACATCGGAGGTGGCCCAGCATGAATCTATCGCGCGTGGATCTTAACCTCTTCATTGTGTTTGAGGCGATCTTTGCGCTTGGCAGCATTACCGCTGCCGGACGCAAGCTGAATATTACGCAGTCGGCGGTAAGCCATGCACTTTCACGTTTGCGCACCTTGTTCGAGGATCCTCTATTCGAGCGCAGCAGCCGCGGCATGACGCCGACACCGCTCGCACGCATGCTGATCGTGGATGTTCGTAACGCGTTGCAAAGCATGGAATGCACTTTGCAGAAAACCGTACACTTCGACCTGTCGACGACCCAACGCCGTTTTACGATTGCCATGGGCGATCCCTTCGATGCGGTCCTGCTGCCCAAACTGATGGAACGCATCGGTCCAGTGGCGCCAGGCATAGAGATTGAATCGATCTACAGTGACCGTCGTCGAGTCGAGGCGGCATTGCTCGAAGGCTCACTGGACATGGCAATCGATGTACTGATCCCTACCAGTCCGGAGATTGGCCATGCAGCAGTGCTTTCCGAACCTCTTGTGATTCTTGCCTGCAAGGACCATCCCGACATCCGTGGCAGCGTCGACCTCGATACTTATCTAGGGCAAAAGCATATCCAGGTTTCGTCGCGTCGCCGGGGCCTAAGTATCGAAGACATTAGCTTGCGGCGAGCCGGGTTAACAAGACAAGTGCGTCTCCGCTGCCAGCATTATTCCGCCGCCGCCCACATTGTTAGCCGCACGCACATGCTGATGACGATGCCGCGCTGCTTTGCGGAATTGACGAACGATGCTTTGGGCAATCAGATGTTGGCAGCACCGTTTCCGTCTTTACGGCTGGAGTTGTTTCTTTACTGGCATGCGCGTAGTGACAAAGATGCCGCCGCACGATGGCTGCGGGACCAAATCCTTGCAGTTATATCAACATCTGTTTCCGGACTTCCTTCATCAAGTAAAGAAGCCGGCATTCCTCAAGTAGCTCTTTCGGCGAAACTACCCTTAGGTGTAGCGTCCAAGACCTTATGAATTGTATTCATATCACTTCATATAGGAAAATCATTGGATTCAAGCCTCACAACGTTCTAAGCTTGTTCCCCAAGCGGAGCTGAAACTGCGGTCTTGCCTTGGTGCAATTAAAGTTGGTCGCGCCGTCTGAAGGTAAAACAAGGGGACAAAGTAACTATGCAGGATTTACCTTGGTCAAAGGCATATCCGCCAGGCTTGCGATGGGACGCTGTTGTCGATACCCAGCCGGTGTGCCAAGTGCTGGACGATGCGGTACGGCAGGCTCCCCAGCACATTGCAATCGAATTCAACGGAAAGCAGCTTACTTACGCTGAGCTGCAGCAGTATGTTGCGCAAGCAGCCAAGGGGCTGCAGCTTCTTGGTATCCGGCCGGGTACCAAAGTCGGACTCTTCCTTCTCAATACTCCACATTACGTCATCAGCTTCTTTGCTATCTTGCGCATCGGCGCGGTCGTGGTGAATTACTCGCCGCTTGATGCGGAAAAGGTTCTGGCACATAAGGTGGAAGACAGTGAAACCGACGTCATCATCACGCTTGATACCCCTGCACTTTATCCGGTAATGGACAAGCTGCTGGAGGTAACGCGACTGCAATACCTCGTTATCGGAAATATGGCCGAGATGTCCGCGTGGTCATCCGCGGGCGGCGATGCAGCATTGCATGAGGCGCCCTGCCAGATACAATGGACTGACCGGCATGTCCGGTATGCGGAACTGCTTGCCAATGACGGAGATTATGAATCGGTGGCCGTATGTGACCTGCAGGAAATCGCGGTTCTTCAATACACCGGCGGTACGACGGGCATGCCGAAAGGGGCAATGCTCACGCATTCCACGCTGACCGCAGCCTGCATGCAGGCCAGGCTGAATCTGGCGAGTGGAGGGACCGGTCTGGCATTTGGCAAGGAAACCTTTCTTGTGGTCCTGCCTTTGTTCCACATCTATGCATTGACGTTCAATCTTTTGCTTGGCATACACCTCGCCGCGAAACTGGTTATCCATGCAAGATTCGACGTGCGTGCAGCCGTAACCGATCTGACCGAAAAAAGAGTCAGCGTTTTTTTCGGCGTTCCAACGATGTTTACCGCTGTCAACGGCCTCCCGGGTGTCGAGCATGCCGACTTCTCAAGTCTGAAACTTAGCAACTCCGGAGGGGCGCCGCTCCCGGTTGAAGTACACGAACGGTTTCAGCAACTGACAGGTTGTACGTTGCGGGAAGGCTGGGGCATGACGGAGGTGTGCGGCGTAGGGACTAACACGCCGCCGCAGCGGCCGCACAAAATTGGTTCCTGCGGTGTTCCGATGTGCGGCGTGACCATCAAGTTCGTCAGCGTCGACGATCCAGCAGTTCAGGTCGACTATGGCAAGCAGGGTGAGATATGTATTCGTGGTCCGAACGTGATGAAGGGGTATTGGAAGAATCCCGAGGCAAGCGAATCTGCAATGACATCCGACGGATTCTTGCGTACCGGCGATGTCGGATATATGGATAACGAGGGCTTCTTGTGGATCGTCGATCGTATCAAGGACATGATGCTTGTCAGCGGCTTCAATGTCTATCCACGCAATATCGAAGAAGCTATCTATAAACATCCGTCGGTCGCCGAGGTCATCGTGATCGGCGTGCATGATGAGTATCGCGGGCAAAGCCCCAAAGCCTATGTACGACTGAAAGAAGGTGCCGATGCAATTTCACTAGACGAGTTGAAGACTTTCTTAAAGCCGTATCTCGGCAAGCATGAAATGATTCAGGCACTCGAACTGCGTTCCGAATTGCCAAAGACGGCCGTTGGCAAGCTGTCACGCAAGGACTTGCACGATGAAGCTAAGCGCAAGGTACAGACAAATGACGGCTGAATAGTGCTTCGGTCGGGCGGCGCATGCTGGTGATCTGCCATTTGCCGTCAATAGGCCCGGCACGATAAATACAACAACCCAACCAAACCGGAGACGATGACATGACTATTTCCTTACGCAGAATTTCACTTTCCTGTGTGACGGCTGCTGCATGCGCCACGCCGGCAGTCTATGCTGACAATGTAAAGATTGCCTTCATCGATCCGTTGTCAGGTGCCTTTGCGCCGCCTGGCCTCAATGCCTTGCATAGCTTGCAACTCATCGCTGGTATGGCAACCGAGCAAAAATGGGCCGGGCCGGGACATACCATCGAGGTCGTTGGGTTCGACAACAAGGGAAGTCCGCAGGAGTCGCTCAGCCAGTTCAAAACGATCGTGGACCAGGGTATCCGGTACATTGCGCAGGGTGCGGGGTCCGGCGTCGGGCTTGCCTTGCTGGACGCGGTGAATAAACATAACGAGCGCAATCCCGGAAAGGAGATTGTCTATCTCGATTACGCTGCGCTCGATCCCGATATGACCAATAGCAAGTGCAGCTTCTGGCACTTCCGATTCGAACCGAATTCGGATATGCGCATGGAGGCGCTTACAACCTATATTGCAGCCAATCCGAATATCAAGAAGGTCTATGTCATCGGTCAGAATTATGCGCTTGGACACCAGGTAAGCCGTGCGGCAAAGGATTACATCAAGCGCAAGCGCCCGGACATCCAGATCGTCGGCGACGACTTGCATCCTATCGCTACCGTAAAGGACTTTTCTCCTTATGTGGCAAAGATCAAGGCGTCGGAAGCAGACGCCATTATTACCGGTAACTGGGGGGCCGATCTTGCGCTATTGATTCGCGCAGCCAAAGACGCCAATCTGAAGTCGACTTTTTACACCTATACGGCCTACACGAGCGGCGTGCCTGTGGCTATGGGCAGTGCAGGGGAGGACCGCGTCAAGAACGTGAGTTACTGGAATGCGAACTCCGATCCGGCGGGACAACCTGTCGTCGACGCCATGAAGAAGAAATACAATGAAGACTACTGGCTCATGTCTAGTCACAGTGCGATCGGCATGTTGGCCAAAGCGATCAAGGAAAGCGGGTCGACTGATCCGGTGAAGGTTGCTTTTGCGATGGAGGGCATGAAATTCAAAACCCTGAGCGGCGAGGTCGAGATGCGCAAGGCAGATCATCAGTTGCAGCAACCGATCTACATCAATACTTGGGTCAAGACAGATGGCAAGGAGGTGAAATACGATCAGGAAAATACCGGTTATGGATGGAAGACCGAAAAGCGGATCGATGCCTACGTCGCGACTCAGCCGACTTCTTGCCAGATGAAACGCCCGTCGCGATAAAGTCCTCCGGCACACATACGGGTTGTCCTGGATGAAGAACAGATCCTGCTGGCAATAAAACAAGCTTGCGTCATCTGGGATAGTATCTTTATATGATTTGCCGAATGTAGATGTACGGCTTTCCAGGTGCTACAACGCTGACACAACACAAATTGAACGATGACTACCATGCCAGACGGGTTGATTGTCATTGCCAAGCGCGAATGTCCTACTTGCGCATTGGTAGAGCCATTATTGCCGGCGCTCGCGGATTCGGGGGTCCCGCTGACAGTCTATGTACAGGACACGGACGACTATGCGCGCGACATGTCCAACGTCATCTATGACGAGACGCTCGAGCACTCATTTCGGTTGAATGTCGAAGTGGTGCCGACATTGATCCGTGTTGAAAACGGCGTAGAGGTCGAGCGTACTTACGGCTGGCATCGTGACGACTGGCGGCGCTTGAGTGGCAATGCCTCATTGGGAGAAACCTTGCCGGTACTCCGCCCTGGTTGTGGTTCCAAGACACTGGAACCTGGCATCGCGGAGTCGCTGGTGATTCGCTATGGCAGTCCCGGCTTCACCTCGCGCCCAATGGAGATCGCCGCATCGGAAGATCTTATCGAGACATGTTACGAACGAGGCTGGACGGACGGACTGCCGGTGGTCCCACCGACCCGTGAACGTGTTCTGCGGATGCTGGCAGGCACGACGCGCCAGCCAAATGAAGTCATTGGCATCGTGCCTCCCGACCTGGCCGAATGCACTGTTGAAAAAGTGGCGATCAATGCTGTGATGGCGGGCTGCAAACCTGAATATCTGCCCATCGTACTGGCCGCGGTGGAAGCAGCCCTTGTCGATGAATTTGGCATGCATGGCGTGCTTTGCACAACAATGTTTGCAGGACCGATGATCATCGTGAACGGGCCTGCTGCGAAAGCCGTCGGCATGAATTCGGGCGTCAATGCACTAGGTCAGGGAAATCGCGCCAATGCAACCATCGGTCGCGCACTTCAACTTGTCATTCGCAATATCGGCGGCGGACGCCCAGGCGAGCTGGATCGCGCAACCCTTGGCACACCTGGAAAATATACCTTCTGTTTCGCCGAAGCTGAAGATCCTGCATGGCAATCATTGTCTGTGGAACGCGGTTTTCCCGCAGAGTCGTCAACCGTCACCTTGTTTGCCGGCGAAGGCGTGCAAGGGATCGTCGACCAGAAATCACGTACTCCCGAATCGCTCGCGCGCAGCTTTGCCCTTTGCCTGCGCTCTGTAGATCACCCGAAACTTGCTATGGCTGGCGACGCCGTACTGGTGGTGTCACCGGAACATTGCCGCGTCTTTACCGATGCCGGCTGGTCGAAAATCCGGCTGCGTGAAGAATTGGACCGATTGCTGACCGTGCCGGCCGATGACATGATCGTTGGTGCGGGCGGCATTGCGGAAGGCCTGCCGGCCGCCATGGCGGGTAGTATGGTGTCCAAATTCCGACCGGGCGGGCTGCTTATCGTTCGCGCCGGAGGGACCGCTGGTTTGTTTTCTGCCGTCATTGCTGGCTGGGCCGCATCCGGCCCTGTCGGCTCCACACCTGTTACAAAGGAGATTCTTTCATGAAAGAACCTACTATCCTGCTCGATCCCACATCGGAACGGGCACCGGCGGTGCGACCGCTGCTTGCCCGACCTGCAAGTCTGGAAGGGCTTACCGTCGGCATACTGGACATTTCCAAGGCGCGCGGCAATGTATTCCTGGACCGCCTCGACGAACGGCTTGCCGCACAAGGCATTGCGGTCAAACGGTATCGCAAGCCGACGTTCACACGGGTGGCCCCAACTGCGCTCAAGCAGCAGATTGCCGCTGAATGCAATGTACTGATCGAAGGCCTGGCAGACTGAGGGTCTTGCACGTCGTGCTGTATGCATGACATTGCAGACCTCGAAGGCCGAGGTATTCCTGGAGTAGCGATTGCGTCCACGGAGTTTCAACAAGCAGCTGCGTTGCAGTCAAAAGTGCTTGGGTTCGACCCGGCAATGGTCTTCGTACGCCATCCTATCCAGGACAGGACCGATGACGAATTGCGTGCGCTTGCCGACGAAGCATTCGAGCACATTTTGCGAGGCATCGCAGGGAAGTAAGGCGGACCGGAGAGGGGGCTTGGCATGAGCGTTGCCAACTCTGCCGTCCAGTTCCATCTACCGTCAGTAGACCGGGTACTTCGATGGCCAGCAATCGAGGCACTGATAGCAGCACATGGTCGAACAGTGGTCCTGATGGCAATCCGTGCGGAACTGGAGGCATGCCGTGTTCATGCCGCCATGGCTGGTGGCATCAGCAATGCGGTAATGGCGGAAGCCGTAGCGCAGAGAATAGCAACATTCGTGTCGCCGTCTTTGCGCAGGGTGTACAACCTGACCGGGACGGTCCTGCATACCAATCTGGGACGCGCTCCACTTCCGCCCGAGGCGATTGCTGCGATGGTAGAGGCGGCATCCGGCGCATCCAACCTTGAATATGATCTCGGTACCGGAGAACGCGGTGACCGCGACGACCACATCGAAGCCTGGCTATGCCGCCTGACCGGTGCCGAAGCCGCAACGGTGGTCAACAACAATGCGGCGGCGGTGCTGATATTGCTCAATACGCTGGCGCTGCGCAAAGAGGTCATCGTATCCCGTGGTGAACTGGTCGAAATCGGCGGTGCTTTCCGTTTACCGAACATCATGACCCGTGCGGGATGCAAACTGCATGAGGTAGGCACCACCAACCGCACGCATCTGCGGGACTACGCGGATGCAGTAAGCAACCGGACCGGCTTGCTCATGAAGGCGCATACCAGCAATTACCGGATAGAAGGTTTTACTGCCTCGGTGGACGAGACCCTGATTGCCGATGTGGCCGGCGCCAAAGGTCTTCCGTTTGCAGTAGACCTCGGTAGCGGGACACTCGTCGATATGACACGATTCGGCCTGCCGCACGAGCCGACGCCAGCCGAAACCCTGGAGAAAGGCGCTCACCTGGTTACATTTAGCGGCGACAAACTGCTTGGAGGACCGCAGGCCGGAATCATCGTCGGTCGCAAGGAACTGATCGCGCGCATCAAGAAAAATCCCATGAAGCGCGCCATGCGCTGCGACAAGATGACGATTGCCGCGCTTGAGGCGGTGCTTCGCCTGTACGCCGACCCGGACCGGCTGATCCAGCGGCTTCCGACGCTGCGCCTGTTGGCAAGGCCGGTGGACGAGATCGAGGCATTGGCCCGTCGGGTACGGCCCGCCGTGGCCGGATGGGCCAGTGCCCAAGGCAATGTGGACGTGGTACCGCTCGATAGCCAGATAGGTAGCGGCTCCCTGCCTACTAATCTATTACCCAGCTTCGGCTTGCGCATCACACCGGCGAGCGTAAAGCGGCGTTCAGGCAGGATTCTGGAAGAGATCGCCAGCACCTTCCGTTCACTGCCGACGCCAGTTATCGGTCGCATATCCAATGGTGCCTTTCTCCTGGACTTGCGCTGCCTTGAAGCGGAGCAGGATTTCATTGCACTCTTTGCCGGTGCTCCTGCAATATGATCATTGCGACTGCGGGCCACGTCGATCATGGCAAGACAACGCTGGTTAAAGCGCTGACCGGCATTGATACCGACCGTCTTAAGGAAGAAAAGCAGCGCGGTATGACGATTGAGCCAGGCTATGCGTATGCCGATTTCGGATGCGAAGAACCACTCGCATTCGTCGATGTCCCCGGACATGAACGATTCGTGCGTAACATGCTTGCGGGAGTGGCGGCGATCGACTTTGCGCTTCTGATCATTGCCGCCGACGATGGGCCTATGCCGCAAACTGTTGAGCATCTGGCGATTTTGCAACTCCTGGGCGTACAGCGTGGTGCGGTTGCACTGACAAAGACTGATCGTGTAGCGCCGGAAAGAGTCAATGAGGTTGCAGTGCAAATCGCAACTCTGCTATCGACTACGCCAATGCAAGATGCAAGGGTCTTTCCAGTGGTCGCAACGACGGGCAAAGGAGTGCAGGCTCTGCGGAATCATCTTGCTGACGCAGCGGCAAGTATCCCTCGGGTAGCAATGGCAGGAAACTTTCGGATGGCGATTGACCGCAGTTTTACGTTGTCAGGCGCGGGCCTGGTGGTCACAGGTGCCGTCACTTCAGGCAGGTTACGCGTGGACGAAGAGGTTGTCGTCTCGCCGCAAGGCGAAACACTGCGTGTCCGAAGTATTCACCAGCACAACCGTCCGACAGACGTTGCCTCAGCCGGCCGGCGCTGTGCGCTCAATCTTGCAGGCAGCAGTCTCAAGCGAATTTCAGTCGAGCGCGGAGACTGGCTCGTTGCGGCGGCCGCCCATGCGCCGACCGAGCGCCTTGATGTTCGTCTAGTCGTTCATGCATCCTGTCCATCGTCTATCGAGCACTGGACGCCGGTGCATGTGCACATTGGCGCAGCGGTGGTCAACGCCAGAGTCGCCATTCTGGGAGCGAATTCAGTTGAGCCAGGCCAATCAAGTTTTGCCCAGCTGGTTCTGGACCGCAGCATATCGGCAATGCATGGCGACCGCTTTATATTACGCGACCAGTCCGCACGGCGGACTATAGGCGGCGGCCGGGTCGTTGACCCGTTCGGCATCCATCGTGGTCGTGCGAAGCCGGAAAGAATAGCCCAGTTAAGCGCGATGGAACGCGCGACGGCTTCCGAGGCGCTCGATGCCTTGCTCGCGATCTGCCCAGATGGCGTTTCACTGCAGCCGTTCGCACAGGCATGGAACCTGACCCCCGACGAACAGACAGTTTTGCGTGAACGCCATGCAATGATATGTTTTCATGATCGTGACGTGCTTGTGGGGATTGCTGCACAACGGTGGACCGCAATGCGTGGCCAGCTGACAAAGGTGCTGCGCGAATGGCATCAGAGCGAGCCTACATCGGTTGGGCCTACTGATGCTGCCCTAGCGGCGCAGATGCAGTTTCAACGGATGCCAACGGCATGGCGGGCTGCCTGCAAGGCCCTATGCGACGATGGGTTGGTAGTCCGGCAGGGTGTGAGCCTGCGTCTAAAGGAGCATCAGCCCGTCCTGTCTGCACTGGACGCCCTGCTACTTGAACAGATCAGCTTGCTGCTAAGCCGTGCCGGATTGCGGCCGCCGATTGTGGGCGAGCTTGCACGGGAGCTCGACATGAATCAGGCGACTTTGGTCGAATTTTTGGAGAGAGTAAGTCGCATGGGACATCTGGTTCGCGTGGCGAAAAATCGGTACTTTTTGCCGGAGACTTTGGACAAGCTTGCAGGTATCGCAGCACAACTCGCTGTGGAATCGCCGACAGGACGTTTCGATGCGGCTTCATTTCGAGACCGGTCCAGCATCGGTCGAAATCTGACCATTGAGGTGCTCGAGTTTATGGACCACGCGCGCATTACGCACTTTTCTGGTGGATCGAGAAAGATGCTTGATTAGCGCAGCAGCAAAGCAAGCGGAGATGTAATAATAGTGCTGGCAATGTGACAAAACGGAAGGGAATCGTATCCCGGTGGAGCGCCCGGACTTCAAATTCGGCGAGATGCGCACGGCGTGTCTGGTGGGTTCGACTCCCACTCCCTTCCGCCATATAAGGCCTATAAAGATGAGTGCTAAATTTGTGTAGGATTTTTTCGCGTACTAGTCGGTCATTTGGTAAAAAAGCGGGATAAGGCGGTCAAACGTTAGAGCAATAATGTTTTGAGTTGTACTCGAACCTTATTTTTCAGGCTGCGCGAGGCTCCTCTGCGTCTGACGCGTGTTGGCTTGCCTTTGCCTGGGAGCTAATGGCTTGATTCAGTAAATTCAGATGAAGCAGCCTGCGGACTGTTCGTCGTATATCTTCATACGCGTCTTCCTTACCCATCTCCGAGACTAACTCCAACATATTGATGAACGCCTTTGCGCCAAGTGATTCGGCCGCAGTTTCGATACCTTGCAGGATCGCCGGCGAATATTTGACTTCACGTCCCAGTGCAAGCAGGAACGGCACGTCCTGAAGCTTCGGTGTGCGCCTGACACGCTTCAGCAGGTCAAACATCCGGCCGCGATCAAAATGAACCCCACAGGTGACCAAATCGATGTCTTTGCGGAGGAACGCTTCGGCTTCCTGGAAAGAATGACAGATCAATAGATTGAACTCATCATCCAGGACATCATGGACAAGCGGAGTGTCTTGAGAACTGACGGCAATGAGTAGGGTAGGCTTCCCCATTCGTTCCATAAAGGGTCTTATGCCACGGACTATTGATATTATGCAACATAGACGCCACGACTCGCTTTGTCAAAGTTTTTCGAAGCGAAGAGACCTCGAGCGGCAGCATGGATGATGGGTCATTTGCCTGTTACTCTTCGCGAATACTATGGCTTTACTCTAGCTTTTCCGAATGAGGCGACCTTAGCGGAAGAAGCTGTTTATACCCGAGCTGGGGGTTTCGAAACATTCCAGCACCAATTTCATCTGTAGATGTGAAAGGGATTTCCCATCTACGCCCAAGAGTCGGCGTGCGCCGGCTTTTTCTACTTTTGCATAGCGCAAAACAGCGTCGCATTGCCAAATTCTCATTCGGTAAACCCTTATTGTGCAATGCAACAGCGTTGCAATATATTCCTCATCGTTTTTGAAGGAGGAAATATGTCAATTTTGCAATACGACGCTTATAAGCTTGGATCGAACGGCAGTGGAACCAGTGAAGAATGGCATGGCGCCCCTGTGCCTCTTGAAGAGCTGCCTGCGGGCTTGATCGAAGACGAGGTCTAAGTACTTCGTCATCCATGATCTTAGTGGACCCCTTCCTTCATTGCGGAAGGGGCCTTGCTTCCTGCTACTACCCATTTGGATACTTTTGTGTGAAGAGCCCAATGCCTGCTTGTATAGGCGTACTGACGTAAATTTTGCCGGGACGTCCTTGCACTGCCTTGCCGCAAGCGGGGCACTCTACAGTGTCGGTCATGTCTTCATCGACAAAAGAACAACTCACTTCGACGACTTCAAATTCCCTATTGCAACCTACGCACTCCATTGAAACTGTTGGCATTGCATCTCCTGTCATTTACAACTGAAGTGAGAGCAGAGTCAGTATGTATGGTTCGCCTAGAGGAAGGATAAGTTCGTTGTCGACTGACGAATGACCTGTTCAAAAAATTGCCATGTCTTCATTGATGGGCCGAAAATCGCAAAGCGAACAAAATTCGACACTCCCCGAGCTGGTATTGAATGTTTGTCGGAAGAAGGTAAGCGGGTTATAAATTTATTCGGCAATTAGATGGAATTGGCAGGATAAAGCTAGACCGCATGCATGCTTCTTTCGTGTACCCACGTGGGCGTGGCACAGTCAAGTTCGAGGAGAAGGTGAAGGTTTAGCGGAGGCCCCTCTTTACCCAATGCTATCGAGCCTCTCGGGAATGGTATTGCGAGTTACTTAGTGCGAAATACGATGCGCGCCTTTGTGAGATCGTATGGGGTCATTTCCACCTTGACCTTGTCGCCTGGGAGGATCTTGATATAATTTTTGCGCATCTTGCCAGAGATGTGGCCTAGTACCTTGTGCCCGTTTTCCAGCTCGACAGTGAAGGTTGCATTAGGCAGGTTTTCGAGGACCTTCCCCTCCATCTGTATCACATCGTCTTTTGCCATTCCATTCCTTTAAAAGATTGCGGCGCACGTTGGGCGTAAGCCGCCACTAATAGGATTAAAGTGACCTGCTACCCAATTTAGTCCGACATTGCGATGGAATCCGCGGTTAAAAATCCTTTTGCAAAATGGTTGGGCGGCAGGTAACCGAGCGAGCTATGTGGCCTCGCATCGTTGTATTCCTGTCGCCACGTGCTAATGACTTCGCGTGCATGCCGTACCGATAGAAAGTAAGCGTCGTCTCTGAGCCGTGTGGACATTGTTTGCAGGAGAAGCCAAAGTACCTCCCACCAAACGAGTAGTGGGAACCACAGTGTCCATTGAAGCTAAACGGCCTTCCCGCAAGGGTCGCCCGAA
>NZ_VFAH01000035.1 GCF_008929045.1 Noviherbaspirillum aerium
GTCCTTTGCGTGGCTTGAAAAGTGCAGAAGGCTATGGAAGAACTGTGAGCGAAAGCTGCATACCAGCGAACAGTTTATTGTCCTCGCGTTCCTCGCTCTCCTGCTAAAAAGATACTGAGCACGCTCTTAGCAGCCCCCGGGCAGCGACAGACATTTGTGACGGAGTGCATATGATCAGATACCAGTATGGACAGATGTTTAAAAAGCTTGGCGTGCCGGGGATGGGACGCCAGGGCTCGGGATGGTGCGCGGTCGATCCCTCGGGCACGCTGGTGCTGATGGCGGACCAGAACCTTTTTCACCGGGATAGCGACGGTAGGTGGTTGTATGAGGGAGTCGGCTATCCGAGTCTGCCCGAGAGTTCGCGCACCGCTGCGTCGAGCGTCCGCATGCTGGCCGATTACTTCCGGCCGCAACGCGAGATTCTGCTCCCAATCGGGATTTTCAGGAATGACGGCTGCGTACATCCCGACGGAACAGCGGAACCGGCCGAGTTCGATCACGCCACCGGCGATGTGTACCGCGCCACCATGCGGTCATTCGACCTGCAGACCGGCCACATTGTCTGTGAAGTGGTGTCAAAGTTCATCGTCTAGCCCTTGAAACACGCCGTCAGTACGCTTGACGATTCGCAGCGGCATGGATCTCAGCCGGTCGGCAACTCACCGACAGCAAACCCCAGGGTACGGCAATTTGCCCCTGTTGTATGCGGATGTACCAATGACGTATCAATGAGCGAAGTCCCTAGTCGTCATTTGATAAGGGCATTGCTTATGCCCTTGCAATAAACAATAGGATGCGGCAGATTATCTGAGCAATTTGAGAGCATCTTCGATTTGTTGACGGCTAACTGGCTTGGTTAGATGTAAGTCGAATCCAGCCATCTGGCTTTCTCGCTTGTTATCTTCACTCCCCCAACCGGTAATTGCAACCAACACAGTCTTATCGTTATCCCTAGCGGCTTTAATCGTTCGCGCAACTTCATTCCCACTAATATCGGGCAATCCGATATCGACAAAAACGAGCTCAATGTGGGTCTTGCATGCCAATTCCAAGCCTTCCAATCCAGTGTGTGCAGTCACAACTTCGTGTCCCTTGACACGCAAAAGCGTAGCTAGTGTTTCTGCAGCATCCACGTTGTCGTCGATGATTAGCAAACGACGAGTGACTTCATCGACCGTCATTGGCCTTGAAGGAGGAGCATCGCTGCTGTCGCCAGTAACCTGTTCTGGCGGAGCTACGACGGGCATTTCAACGCGAAACGTGCTTCCCAAATCGATGCCTGGGCTTTGCGCCGAAATTTCTCCACCGTGCATTTCAACCAGTTGCCGAGCGAGTGCTAAACCGATGCCTAAGCCGCCATGGGATCGTGTCATGTTCCGATCGACCTGAGTGAACATACCAAAAATCTTTGACAGCATCTCTCGTGGTATACCCATCCCGTTGTCAGTGACTTCGATAACAGCTCTACCATCCATCAGTTGTGTCGACAACGCAATGGTGCCATCGTCCGCCGTGTACTTGCTCGCATTGTTGAGAAGGTTGCTAAGTACCTGGGCCATGCGTGTTGCATCGGCATTGATGTGTAAGGCCTCAGTCGTGAGACTGATCGATAGGTGTTGGCGTCGTGCCTCAATCTTCGGCAACACCACTTCACAAGCGGATCTGGCCACGTCATCAATCTTGATGATCTCCCGCTTTAGAGAGATCTTGCCTTGATTGATACGCGATATATCAAGAAGATCGTTGATCAAGTGCACCATATGACCTAATTGGCGCTCCATGATGTCGAGCGTTTTTTGCGTACCTGGCTGCTCATGTGGCGTCATACGTAAAAGCTGCAGGCCCGCACTAAGGGGGGCTAACGGATTGCGCAACTCGTGGGCCAGCATAGCTAGAAATTCGTCCTTGCGACGATCTGCTTCGCGCAATGCTTCTGTCGCCCGCACTCGCTCGATATGCGCCCAGCTGCGTTCCACGACTGCTTCGACCAAGCCGATCTCACCATCGCTCCAGCTTCGTGGCTTGCTTTGGTGCACAGCCATCATTGCAACCAGCCGGTCATCCTTAACCAGGGGGCAGCAGATGATGGCCTTGATCCCAATCGCATTGAACATATCCGCGCCGTTATCGGCCAATAGCTCTTTATCGATATCTCGGAGAATAAGCGGATGACCACTATAAAGATCGGCTACCGCGCGAGAACCAAAAAGTTGCAACGAGTATTCACCAACGGTGCTTTGGGTGCCTGACTCGTGCCAGTCCTGTCGTATAGTGAACCGATCGCTATCTTGCTCGACATCTGCATAAGCGCAGCGTGTTGCACCAAGATATTGTGCCAGCATGCGGGTAGTCACGGTCATGATCGCGTGGGCAGAACCTGCCTCACGGGTGGCTTCGCTGATCCTATCCAGAAGTTGCAGCCGTTCTTCGGCATGCTTACGCTCGGTGATGTCGTAGGAGACTACGAGTGCAGTATAACGGTCGTCATTAGCGCCTTTGATTGGCGTCCCGTGAGAAACGAAATGACGGCCTCGAACCTCATGTTCACGACGGAATGGCTCACCCGCTAGTACGGCTCGATAGTCTCTGATACCTTGGGCGGTTTCATCCCTGCCAAACACATCAAAAATCGTGCGGCCTTCAATCTCTGAAGACGACATGCCGACCTCACGCAATGCCGTCCCGTCAGCAAGCCGATAACGGTAGTCGGCATCGACCACGAAAACTGCACCGTTAGGAAGATTTGCGGCAATGGCGCGGTAGAGATATTCGCTTTGGCGCAGCTTGTCATCGGCATGCTTGGCATCAGTGATGTCGGCGTTGGCTCCGACCCATTCCAATACAGACCCGTCGTCATGATAGACCGGGACAGCCCGGGCCAGATGCCATCGGTACTGACCATCTATGCGCCGCACACGGTATTCGATTTCATAAATGGCGCCGGTACGAATACAATCCTGCCACTGTTTGGCTGCCCGTTCACGGTCATCTGGATGAAGGGCGGTTAGCCAACCCGCGTCTTTCCACTGTTCGAACGTTTGCCCTGTGTACTGGCGCCATGACGGCGAGTCAGCTACCACTGCACCGGTATGATTCGTGGTCCATACTACCTTTGATGTAGCAAGGACCAACGATTCAAAGCGACCTTCGGAATGAATAGCCGCCTCCCTAGAGGTTGAGTAGGATAAGTGCTGTTGACGGTTCTGATATCGATGCCAAAACTGGAGTTTGGCTTGAAGGATCACAGGATCAACAGGGCAGAGAAAATGATCAACGTCTTCAAGCCCGTAAGCATCTTGCAATGAAAAATTGTTGGTCCGAGCCGGTGAGTCAGTAAGGAAAAGCAGAGGAACATCCGAGCTTTGCCGAATGTTTGCACCAATCTGCAGCGCATTACCGAGCGTTGTCGCGTCAATAAGTATCGCAAAAGTCGTGTCAAGGGGCGATACGAACTCGTGTTCTTTTGTGCTCTTGAGTGAGGCGGTAAGCCCAGCCGCATTGGTCATCCTCTGGACTTCCTCGATCAAGGAAGTATCTAGCGAGTAAACTTCGAGATTGTTTCGGTGAACTAACACGTGAGCCTTTTGGATTTTTATTGGGCGTATCTTTGCAGAAACAGAGGTTTTACCCAATGCCGTCCGACGAGGCACTCAGTTTGCCAAATTCTGCATTCCAAAGATAGAACTGACTATAGACAACTCGGAAGTTGTTTTAATTGCAATTCCAGCGTGCAATTTGCAGAAATTTCCATAAATAACCAGTCCATGCTTCAGCGCGGCTTGATTTTGGCATTTATGCTCGACCGTATAGAGAGCCGTATCAGCGCAGGTAACCAGCGAATTGAGCGAGTCCTCCGGCCGCTGGGTCGCCACCCTATAAGGAACCGATTGCATCGCAGCTCTGGGACTTTTACCGATGGGCACCAGCCCTTAAAGGTATGAAATTTATGTAGAGAATTAAATTATGACAACATTTTACGAGACTAAAAGGCCTTCCAATCGTTTCTCTATCGATTGTGGCTTGGGGCAATAGTGTACTCTTGATGGAATTCAGGCTTGTAATCATGAAATTATTCACCTTGTGCGTCTTGGGTCGGTTTAGGTGATGAATGGAACTCAAGCGATCGACAGTCATGAGAAAATCTGTCTATGATGACCCTCGACGATTACCAAGCACTGTTTCGGGCCTCGCCGTATCCCTATCTGGTGATGGCGCCGGACCTCACGATTGTTGGCGCTAGCGGTGCCTACCTGCGGTCGGTCCAGCGAACCGAGGAAGACATCGTCGGCCGCTATGTCTTCGAGGCCTTCCCTGAAGATCCCGATAACCCGAGCGCGACCGACATCGCAGAGGTGAAAGGATCGTTGCTGCGCGCTCTGGCAAAGGGTGAACCGGACACGACCGCTTTCGTACGGTATGCGGTCCCGGTAGAAACGCCGGAAGGCAGGAAGTTCGAGATGCGCTACTGGAGCACGGTGCATACGCCCGTGATGGGCGACGATGGCAAGCCTGTACTCGTAGTTCAGAATCCGGTGGATGTTACCGAACTATATCGATTCGACGAACAATCCCAGGTTGCAACGCTGCAGCTCACGTCGCCAGGCAGCAGTAACGCTGATAACTTTAATCGCGCACAGATGCACGAAGCGCTGTCACGTATCCTGAATAACGAGCGAGAGCACTTGCGGAGCCTGTTCAACCAGGCGCCAGGCTTCGTCGCGGTCCTCATGGGGCCGAAGCACGTCTTCGAGATGGTGAATGAAGCCTATTACCAACTGGTCGGGCATCGTGAACTGATCGGAAAGGCCGTTTGGGAAGCGTTGCCAGAGGTGGCTGGCCAGGGTTACGAGGAATTCTTGAGCCAAGTCTATACGACTGGAGAAGCGTGGGCGGCTCGCGCGATGCCGATCGCTGTCCAGCGGGAGCGCAACGGGCCGGTTACCCAACGCTATGTTGATCTCGTCTATCAGCCTTACAAAGACCGATATGGCACGACGATCGGTATTTTTGCGCAGGGATATGATGTGACTGACTCTGTCGAGGCCCAAGCCGCGCAGCGTGAAAGCGAGGAACGACTGCGCGATGGTATGGATGCGACAAAGATGGTGGTCTGGGACTGGAACCTCGCCACGGGCGAACTGGCATACTCTGACAACATCATGCTGGTGCTTGGGTGCTCGCCACCTAAAATGGATGTGATCAATGAGTATATCCATCCCGAAGACCGTGAAAAGATTGCGGCGGCGCATCGGCAAGCACTGGAGGGAGCGGGCACCTACCAGGAGGTCGTGCGCTTTAACCGTCCCGACAACGGCAGGCAGGTCTGGCTCGACAGTCGGGGGAAGGTGCAGTACGACAGCGCCGGCCGTGCTGCGCGCATGCGTGGCGTCACGGTGGATGTGACTGAACGCTACCAGGCTGAACTAGAGTTGCGGGAGGCGAATCGAAAAAAAGATGAGTTCCTCGCCATGTTGGCACATGAGCTGCGCAATCCGCTAGCGCCGATCAGCACGGCCGCTGAAATGTTGCGGATGATGGCTGTCAGCGATAGCGGTGTTCGGAAGGCGAGCGAGGTGATCAGCCGCCAGGTCAAGCATATGACGTCTCTGGTCGATGACCTGCTCGATGTCTCGCGTGTCACGCGTGGTCTGGTACAGCTGGAAATGGAATACGTCGATGTCAAGGCGGCCGTATCGAGTGCTGTTGAACAGTCCAGACCTCTAATCGAGGCACGGCATCATAGTTTAACTGTACGGACGGACTCATCGAATCCAATGGTCCAGGGCGACCGGACACGGCTGATACAGGTCATCGCCAACTTGCTGAACAATGCCGCGAAGTACACGCCGCAAGGTGGCGAAATAACGCTGACGGTCAGCTCTGACGACAAACAAATCAACATTAGCGTCATCGATAACGGCATTGGCATCGATGGTACGCTACTGCCGCATGTATTTGATCTATTTACACAAGCAGAACGAACGCCGGACCGTTCGCAAGGTGGGCTAGGCATAGGCCTCGCTCTTGTAAAGACGATGGTCGCGCTTCACGGAGGCACAGCGAGGGCATACAGTGACGGGCCAGGCTCGGGAAGTACTTTCACTATTACCTTGCCAGCCATTACTACAGGACAGCAGGAGCGGTTACCTGTCACGGGTGAGGGCTACAAGGGGATGCGGACAACCACCGTAAGTGTCATGATTGTCGATGACAACGTCGATGCGGCAGAGTCGCTGGCCGTCTTACTGGAGGCACAGGGCCACAGGGTCAATGTACAGTCGCATCCGCTTGCTGCAATCTTAGCTGCCAAGCAAGAACCACCCCAGGTTTTCATACTCGACATCGGTTTACCGGAGATCGATGGCTATGAACTGGCTCGGCGCTTGCGTGCAGACCAGACCACACGTGATGCACTATTCATCGCCCTAACTGGATATGGTCAAGCTCATGACCGCATTCTGTCCAGAGCTGTCGGTTTCGCGCATCACTTTGTCAAGCCGATGGATACGAGAGAATTGAGCGAACTGCTAATGAGGGTACACAAATGACCTGCTCGTGCGGGCGGTTAGTAATTAGAACGTGAACATGCAGCATGTCCGTTTGCAACCCGTTGCGTATGGGGACAAGTAGTCGTCGGTTTATAGGGACGGATAACAATTCCAATCCCTTATGACATTTCATCTTAAGCTTCGTGATGGCGTCCTAGTCGGTACCTCCTGCAGAAAAGGCCATTGCCACGCCCCCGTTTTCAGGAACTAGCCGACTGAGGGAGGTTCACCTCATCCAACGCGCATTGCAGTGACTTAAGGTTGAACGGTTTAGGCAGTACGCTGAATGGATGTGTGTACTGGTATTTTGACACTCCTCCATATCCAAATGAAAAAATGATTCTGAGCCTTGGGTTGAATGTGATTTTTCTCTGCGCCATATCGATGGAGGATGCGTAACATTGAATGGCGCCTTCCCGCAAAAGGGATCTCCCGCTTAGGACCGGTATCTCCATCTTCATTCAGGCTTAGCTAATTCCACACTGCGGCCCATCAACGACAATAACGTGAGTCGAAGTGCGAATCTGGAACGGCCATAAGCGGTCTGCTTTCAGGAGCGTGAAGCCTGACACTGAATACTCTGTAGTATGCCTTTAGCCCTTCAATTCTCAAGCATTCCAAAAGAGACAGTCAAGATCTTCCGCTGCAACTCAAGGTTGATAACTAACAGCACCCGCTAGTGCCTCGACTAGCTGAGCAACTTCGTATGGTTTCGCTAAAATTTTCACGCCCGGTAGCGCAATACGTTCCTCAGAGTACCCGGTAGCAAGCACCACTTTTATATTGGGATATTTCGCCCTTACCGCCTCGGCCAGAGCTCTGCCATTAGTGGAACCGGGCATCACAATGTCGGAAAACAGAGCATCGACAGTAACGCCTGACTCCAGCACTGCCAGCGCCTGGTCGGCATCAGCCGCAGTCAATACCGTGAAACCCGCCTGTTCAAGGGCAGGAACCACGGCGTCCGTTACAAGCGTGTCATCTTCCACGAACAAGAGCCGGCCGCGCGCGGCAGGTGTGGAAACTTCTCTTGCCGACTCCCGGTCTTCTACTACCGTACTGGTAGATCGAGGCAGATAGATGCTAACCGTCGTACCCTTGCCCTCGGAACTCTGCAGCAGCAAAACGCCCTGCGACTGTCGTGCGAAGCCATAGGCCTGCGGCAGCCCAAGTCCCGTACCTTCTCCTATTCTCTTTGTGGTGAAGAAGGGATCGAGCGCTTTTTCCATGACCTCGGGACTCATGCCAGATCCTGTGTCAATGACTTGAATGTGGACATAGTCTCCTGGTTGCAATTCAGGGGAAGGAGGACACAGCGTTTCGTTTTCCGCATGAATCCTGATCATTCCGCCAGCAGGCATCGCATCTTTGGCGTTGATCACGAGGTTGATCAGTGCAAGTTCAAATTGTGTGGGATCGACCTTGGCTGGCCAGAGCTCCTCGCAAATATCTATCTGTAGCTGTACATGCGAGGGAAGGGTGGTGCGCAGCAACTGCTCAGCCGTCGCAATGTGCGTGGTCAGGTTCCGCGTCTCCAGTTTTGCGTCCTGGATGCGCCCGAAGGAACTGAGTTTGCTTGTCAACGATGTGGCGCGCTCTATCGCTTTATTGCAGGTCTCGATGAGAGAGTGCACCCGTTCCTGGTTAGATACTATTTTGGCGAGCTGGAGGGCGGTAGCGAGTGTTTGCAGGAGATTGTTGAATTCATGTGCAATACCACCGGTAAGGCGGCCGACCGCTTCCAGCTTCTGTGCCTGTAACAGTGCGCGTTCGGCGCGCGCTGTACTGGCTATCGCTTGTGCTACCTGCCTCTCCAGTTCCAGTTGATGATCCCGGATCTTCCTGCTTGCCTCTGCCATGCGCTCGCCAACGGCATCCACTTCGACCAGCCCCTGCGTGTCATACGGCACTTCTTCACCACGCCCTAAACGATCCGCCGACTCACTCAGTTTTTCCATCGGCTTCATGACCCTGGCTGAGATTATCCGGGCGGCGATGAGGGCAAAGCCGAGCAAAAGCGCCATCACTGCTGCCAGGAACGCTGCGACGCGAAGAGGTGTTTGCCTCAATTCGGATTCCGGAATGCTCAACACGACAGTCCATTGCGCATGTGGGACTCGATGGAAGAAGGTCTTAACCGCCTGACCATCCAACGTCACACTGTGAAACATGCCTTCAGGCTGATCATTAAGCTGGCGCACAATGCTGTCGGTCGCGCGTCTTCCAACGAATTGTTCCGGATTCCTGGTGCGGCTTACGATAACGCCATTTCTGTCTACAATGACGCCCAGCCATTCCTTCGGAAAGCCCGCCTGCACAAGGAGCGACTGCATCTCACTGGCGTTGATGCTCATGACAAGGTAATACTTGATGTCGCCGGCGATCCAAACGGGCACCTGAAGTGCAAAGTCGAATGTGCCCCCTTGGCGAGCGCGAAAGACATCGGAGATGAGCGTTTGCTCCCCTCGGTGTTGCGCTTTAATTTCGGGAAGGTTAGACGAACGCGTTGCCGGCAACTCTGTGCCGAAAGGCACACGAGTGTTGAACAAGTACTTGTTATTTTTATCAATAAGTATGATTGCCGTCTCAGATGTAGGCGCGTTCTTCTTCGCAAAGGCATAGAACCCCTGAAGATCTCCTTGCTCAAGCACAGTGGAGTTGGCAAGTGTCTTCAAGATACCTTCTTGGGTTTGCAGGTTGTTCGCGACTAGAAGGGAAAAAGTACGTGTGGCCTCCCGCAGACCTCTCTCCTGACCCCGTTGCTCTTCCCGATAAACATACCAGACTGCAAGTATTGAAGCCAGCGCTGCAGGAATGAGCACGGACATGACAAGGATAAAGAGCTGCTTTCGAAATCGCATCTTGCAGAAAATTCAGCTTGAAAGGGGATTGAATATACAACAATCACATCACATGTAACCATAGAAGTTGGCTATCGGCAAGCGGCGTCCTCGTGTTGCTATCTTGGTTTGTCTGCATGAACGGTTCAAGGGGCGCGAGTAACAGGCTCGGCGCATCATCGATCCTGTTATCGTGAACAGAAGTACGGACGTGCACCGGGCTTACGAGCTGTCGGTATGATTTGGCTTTCAACTGGCGTGGATATCGTCGTATTTGTGAGCAGGTTTCCAGGCACCTTCGCTCAGCTCGTCTCGCCGATCATCGCTACCATTGGTATATCAGTTTCTACAGCGAACTGTTCGCGGTTGCGTCCCTAGGCTAAACCTCGTTAGTCTTCTGCAGCACGCCTCGCCTGTGCCGCAACCTCGAGCTTCGTGCGCTGCTATTCAATCTTGCCATGTGCCGCTATGCCAGCCGGAGTTTCTTGGCGAGTTCGGCGAGCTTATACGGCTTGTTCATGAAGGAAAATTCATCAATGCCGCTATGTTGCGCCTTCAAGGCAGGCAAGGGATAGCCGGACGCCAGCAGAATCTTCATGGCTGGTCGGAGCTCGCGAGCCCGCTTTGCCAGTTCAATACCCGTCATGCTTGGCATCATGACGTCGGAGAACAGAATAGCAATGTCCTTGGTCCGCTGCAGTATCTCAAGTGCAGCAGTTCCGCTATTGGCCGTAAAGACTTCGTAACCGATGCTGCGGAAGAGTGCCGCCGCTGTTTCCATGACGTCCGGTTCATCATCGACGACCAGTGCTTTCTCACTGGCGTCCTCAGTTGCAGCAGAAACGCCACCGCTTTCATCAAGTGCCGGTAGATATAGACTGATCGTGGTGCCACGGCCGATCGCTGATGCGATCCCCACGCTGCCTTCGGACTGCTGCATGAAGCCATACACCTGGCTTAGACCTAGACCAGTGCCTTTGCCAATCTCCTTGGTGGTAAAGAATGGCTCGAATGCACGTGCAATCACTTCCGGCGGCATGCCGGTTCCCGTATCCGTTACCGACACTTGCACATAATGACCAGCAGCCAGGCCAGCAATCTGTTGTTCAGCCAATGTCACGTTTGACGTGGCAATCTCGATGGCCCCGCCGCCTGGCATGGCATCGCGCGCGTTCACGACCAAGTTGAGCAATGCCGTTTCAAAGCGGGGAATGTCAACCATGACCAATTGCAGATCTTCTGCAAGATTCATGCTGAAAGCAATGCTGGAGTTGCCGGCGCGGCGTAGTACCGCCTCGAACCCGTTGATCACACTATTCAGATTGTGCTTTTCCGGACGCAGCGGCTGCTGCCGGGCGAAGGATAGCAGCTGCTGAGTCAGCGTGGCCCCACGGTTGACTGCGCGTTTCATGCTGTCGACGATCTTCGCGTCACTCGGCTCCGCTGTCTTTAGCGGCAGCACTTCCAGCCCGTTGCTAATCACGGACAACAGGTTGTTGAAATCATGAGCAATACCGCCGGTGAGCTGGCCAATGGCTTCCATTTTTTGTGACTGGAACAACGCCGCGTTCGCCCGTTCCAGGGCTTCCGCGGCTTCTTTCTTTTCCGTGATGTCGCGTGTGATCTTGGCAAAGCCAGCCAATGTTCCATCATCGTTGTAGATCGCATCGATGATGACATGCGCCCAGAACCGACTTCCATCCTTACGCACACGCCAGGCTTCGCGTTCAAATCGCCCTTCCTTGCCTGCAGTCGCCAGGGCGACTGCAGGCAATCCTGCGGCCTGGTCTTCCGGTGTATGGAAGCGCGCAAAAGAGGTGCCGATGATTTCTTCCGCGCTATACCCCTTGATACGTTGGGCGCCCAGGTTCCAGTTGGTGACCTCACCGCTAGGCGACAGCATGTAGATCGCATAATCCGTCACGCCTTGCACCAGCATGCGGAACCGCTGCTCGCTTTGCCGCAAGGCTTCCTGCGCGTTCCTGCGGTCGGTCACATCGCGGGTGATCTTGGCAAAGCCGATATGCTGGCCAGTGGTGTCGTAGATCGGATCGATGACCACGCTGGTCCAGAACTGTGTCCCGTCTTTGCGCACGCGCCATCCCTCTGATTCAAACTTGCCCTCTTTGAGCGCAGTCTCAAGTGCCTTACCTGGCAGGCCGGACTGCTGGTCCTCGGGTCTGTAGAACCGGGAAAAATGTTGGCCAATGATTTCATCGGCTGTATAGCCTTTGAAGCGTTGCGCGCCGGCATTCCAACTCGTCACAATGCCCTCTGGATTCAGCATGTAGATGGCGTAGTCGCTAATGCCCGAAACGAGCAATTGGAATCGACTTTCGACCGTCATTTTGGAGGACGGTGAGTGGGGCGTATCGTTCGAGATGTTGTCATTCATATAATACTTCGGGTGCAAGCTTGGCCAAGGAGCAATGGTACACTCGCGTGGCCAGATACGCTTGTATGATAAGCACTTTGAATTGCGTACCTTCAATTGCGGGTCGGTTCACACCCGCTTAGGCGACTTTCGCTGTTTCTCCATGAAAAATGATTTAGGTTAATGAGCCGTCCAATTCTGCTGGTTGAAGATGCTGCGAACGACATCGAGTTTGCGCTGTTGGCGCTGAAACGATGTGGAGTATCCAACGAGGTCATCGTTGCAAAGGATGGCGAGGAAGCGCTCGACTACCTTCTCTGTCGGGGAAACCATCAGCACAGGAGCACCGAAAACCCCGGCCTGGTGTTGCTGGACTTGAAACTGCCCGCCATTGATGGCATTACTGTGCTCAGGACAATAAGAGCCACCCCAACGCTTGCATCAATCCCAGTCGTGGTCTTGACTGCGTCAGCCATCGAAGCTGATATTCATACGACGATTGCGTTGGGGATCGAAGAATATGTAGTCAAGCCAATGGATATACAGCACTTTATTCAGACCATGTGCGGTATTGCTTCAAGGTTCATCCGTCACTGAGGTCAATGAATGTAGCGCAGATCAGGCATTGCAGTATGAAGACATTCGGCACATGTCGATCCGCTTCAAGCGATTGTCGATTCAGATCGTTGCTCCAGTAGAGACGTATAGTTGGCAAGTGAAATGGTCGTTCACCACCCCGGCGCGGAAGTGATGGACCATTCTCGTCCTATGTCGCTTCGTTAAAAGCGCTGTTGAGGCCTTTCTTTTCCAGAACCAGCATGCCGTATGCACGCTGTAAGTACAAAGCGAAAAGACGATCATCACGCATCTTCGCCAGCGCATCTTCAGGCGAGTCGCAGAGACTGACCGCTAGCCCTTCGCGGCAAAGAGAAAATGTAATGTATGCCGTTCCAGCCGCGGAATGTTGTACCTCGGGCAGCGAAATAGTCCAGCCTGGTGCCGTTTGCCGCAACCATATACTGAAATCCTCAATCCGGGCGAGTCGTTCGCTCGTTTCATCATCTTGTCTCATTGAAATACAAAGCCCAGATATGCTCGTCCTGTAGATGGGCGCATTGCGCCCGCGTTACACTTTTAGACAGCGCGTAAGGAATCAGACAGACCTATGTTGCCCGCTAGTGTTCTAAGCAGCTCTATTGAGGCGCATCAAAGGATTCGCTTTACTCGACCGTGCTGGCGGCATACGACAACAAAGAGGGCGCGCTTGCCCAACTTATCTTTGTTGCCGCTTCTTGCCGGCTCGCCTGAACTAAATCAGACTGAGCAACTGTGGTGGCAGCTGCGGGTCCGCAGCTTGGCAAATCGATGTTACGACAGCTATGAGCAGCACGTTGATGCCTGCTGCGATGCCTGGGACACCTTCACTCAGATGACCCGGTGCTGTACCGTCATTAGGTACGCGCACCTGGGAAGGGGGTGTCTCGATGTCGTCGCGGATTAACCGCAAGTCACACCCGGTTCGTTCAGCGCTGTCCACAGCACGACGGAGGTAGGCCTGATCCATTGATAAAATGGCAATGCAGGCGAGCTTTGTGTGGCTACTGCTGGGCGCATTGTTTCATTGATGACAATTTCTTTGCTCTCTATTTATGCGATATATCAAACTGACAACATCCAGTTCGACGGGCATCTCTGTCACCATGCAGACTACGTTATATGGATTATGCATTCCGGGGTCCCCTCGTTTTTGCTGCATTTTACGACGGTAGCGCGACCAAGCATCCATGCGGGTTTGCGGCGAGCGCTATTCAAATAATCTCATTAAATCAATAACTTGCTGTCTACCCCTGCCTAAGGCGGTAAGATTCCGGTCCTTTCCTTTTTTGCAACGGAACAATGGACCATTGGCGCGTACCTTATCTTGGCTTGCGACAGATACCCTCCGATCTCACTGCCTTCGAACTGGACATCTTCTTTACCTTTTCGCCCAAGGAGATCGAACTGATTGACTCGCGGCGCTCGGACCTATACCGCCTGGCGCTGGCCCTTCATATCGGGTTCGTCCGCATGGCCGGACGTACGCTGGACGCGTACAAGCAAATTCCGAAGGTACTCTGGAAACACCTCGCCGAACGACTGAACGTACCTTCGCTCGACATAGGTACTCTGCGCTCGCTTTACGAAACGCGGCCGCGTACATTGGTCGATCATCAGCAGTCAGCCTATCAATGTCTTGGCTTTGGTGTCATGACAGAACATCAGCGCAGGTACCTTATCCGCTGGCTCAAGGAAACACTGAACGGACGCCCGAATCCTTCCATGCTGCTTAGCCAGATCAAGACCTGGTTATATGAGCATCGAATTCTGATTGCAGGCGACCGGTTGTTGAGGACGCTGATCGCCGAGGCAGTTCGCGCCCATGAAGACGGATTGGAGCAGGTTCTCCTGGACACGGTAGGACCAGTACTATCCGACTACTGGAACGAACGATTGGTCGCCCGAACGCAAGACCGCGTCAGCTTACAGGAATGGCTATGGTCTGTTCCAGTTCGGAACTCTACCGTGCAAATGAACGAGTTGTTCGGCAAGGTCCAGTTCCTTCGGCTTCTTCACGTGGATGCACAATGGCCGGAGGCAATCAACGAATCCTTGATTCGTCACTATGCACGACGCTGCGCGAGCCGAACGCCTTCCGCCAACAAACGCTTGGCTCCGCAAACAAGACGGATTGAAGCTGCCTGTTTCATGCGTTACTCGCTATGCGCAGCGACCGATCACCTCCTGCAAATGCTACGAAGGTGGCTGGCGGACGTGACCAACGACGCCGGCAAGCAAATTGACAACGGCCGTCAGGATGATGCAAAGACGCTTGCCGAACTCGTGCAGGCAATCAAGGAACTGGCCGCTAGTCCCGAGTTGGCGGCTGACGAGCTACGCGCCTCGCTGCAGGAACTCGCGGACAAAGCGCTGCCACGTCGGGCATCAAGCCGACGTAAGCTTGTGCGTCTGCAGCTAATGACGAAGAGTACGCAGGCCAGAAAGGTGCTGCGCAAGCTCGTCGCGCTTCCATTTGCTAGCGAGACGCCGCACCGGCTGCTTGATGCGCTTGCGGTTCTTCGCGAGTTATACGGCAAGGATGATGTTAGCAATGGCTTGCCACACGAAGTTCAAATCGACTTGGGTAGACCATGGCATGACCTCATTCATGGACAGGATCGGGTCAATGCACTACGTGCCTTTGAATGGGCAACGCTGTTCGGGCTGCGCGTAGCGTTGCGTAACGGTTCCGTCTACATCAATCACAGCTTTTCCTTCCGCAGCAGAACCACCTTACTGATTCCATCGACGGAATGGCAGTCCAAGCGTAATCATTTTTACGGACACCTAGCTTTGCCACAGGACCCCCAAGTCTATCTGGATCAGATCGTAAAACAGTTAAACCAGGGCATGAAGCGCCTGGATGCAGCCAGCCGGGCAGGGGAGGTGGCCATCGACAATGATGGCGTGCATCTGGCACGGCTCGCTCCTGACACCGAAGACGCGCATGTTGCAACCTTGCGTCGAGCCATATTCGAGGGTCGTCCTACTGCGCAGCTGCCACGCCTCCTGCTTGACATAGATAGCCACGTTCGTTTTTCCTGGATTCTGCTTGGCCGTGAACCGCAGTCCCGCTCGGAATTGCTACTGACATACGCTGCTATTCTTGCACATGGCACATCACTTTCAGCGGCCGATGTGTCGCGTATGATCCCGGAATTGTCGTCTCAGGCGATCCGGCAGATGATGGACAAGATTGCCGACGAACGGCTTCTGAGGGATGCATCGGACGCTGTTCTCGCTTACATGCACCGCCATCCGGTCGCGGCGCACTGGGGCCGTGGCGATCTGGCATCCGCCGACATGATGAGCCTGGAGACTTCACGCTCGGTATGGCAGGCACGCGCGGATCCGCGCAGACGGACACCGTCGATCGGCGTCTATACTCACGTACGGGACCGGTGGGGTGTCTTCTACGATCAGCCGATCCTGTTGAAGGAGCGCCAGGCTGGTGCGGCACTTGAAGGGGTAGTGCGCCAGGGCAGTACCAGCGATGTCGCGCAATTAGCCGTGGATACGCATGGCTATACGGATTTCGCCATGGCGATGGCCAAGGCGCTACAGTTTGACCTATGTCCGCGTCTGGCCCATGTGCGTGAACGCCGGCTGTGCGTGCCGAAAGGCCTTGCTGTTCCTTCAAGTATTGTCCCCGTTGCGACCAGCAGCATTGATCTGGACGTCATCCGCGACAACTACGACGAATTTGTACGGGTTGCGGCATCCATTCAAAATGGACGCTGCACAGCAGTTCAGGCATTGCAACGCTTTGGCAGTGAAGCTCGCAGCGAGCCGGTGTACGCTGCCGGCGTCGCGCTAGGACGATTATTGCGTACCATCTTCCTGATTGACTACCACACCAATGCATCGTTCAGACGAGAGCTGCAACACGCGCTCAATCGTGGAGAAGCTGTCCATGTCGTACAGCGTGCTATTCATATTGGGAAGATCCCGACCGACCTTGCCAAGCGGCCAGAGGCGCTTAACGCTGTCTCGTCAAGCTTATCGTTGTTGACCAACGCAGTGATGGCCTGGAACACCCGGCATATGCAGCAAGCCGTTGACCAGATAGAAGCGAGGACTGGAGAGGCGTTAGTTCCAGACGATTTGCGCAGGATTGCGCCGACAGCACTGGAAGGCATTAATTTGCGGGGAACGTTCGATTTCCCTTTAGCAGAGTACGAGCATCGGATTCTGCCGACCAGCTCAGCGGTACCTGCTACTGGAACCTGATTCGCCAACAGACGCATACCGAAGCTGGCCAGCTTGGATACAGTGCCGGAAGCGGAAAAGGGGGGTAGACAGCAAGTCATTGATTTAATAAGACTATTTGAAAAGCACCTCCCGCAAACCCGCATAAACGCTAGGTCCGCCTACCGTCGTAAACTGCACGGAAAACGAGGGGACCCCAATTTCCAAAGACAAAGGTTGAGCTAGCCTCAGCAGTCGCCAAGAAAGGCGTGGCTATTTCTGGCATGGCCGCAAAAACCCTCGGTTCTGAGGGTCTTGAATTTGTAAATTTCGCGACAGGTCAGACACTGAAATCAATTGGTTTACTTAAGGTTGCCGGTATGACTCCTGCAAAAGCCTCGATGTATATCACACTCACGATGGCCGAAAAAGTCGTCTCAGCTGCAGGACTCGGACAGATTGATAAGTGCAAGATGGCAATCGCCACGCTTGCTTTGTCCACTGGAGCAGGAGCTTTTGTTTGTGTCGGGTCGCTAGGCATTGGTTGCATTGCTGGAGCTATTGCAGTGGCTGCAGACGCATTCAACGTGTATGGCCAGTGCAGTGCACCTAATGCACCTAAATAAAATTTCCTATGCAAACGCTACGTACAACTAATAGTTCATCGAGTGTGAGACTCACAATCAAAAGGGGAGATGGCGATGCGTTGAAGCTGCAGTTTTCCAGCCCTGCGCTCGTGATAACAGTAATTCTTTCAAAGTGAACGATTGCAAAGGGTCGCCTCCACAAATGATTCTGCCTAACGCCAACGGCCGGAATTGAATAAGAAGCAGCCGAATTCGAGATTCTTGCGCGGGCAGGATAGATCGGCATCCCGAAATTCCAGGCTTCCGTCAAACAGGGGTACATGGGTTGTCAACCTTCAGTGTCAGAGAAAATTCTGACCAACCGCGTTGTGATTGGAAGGGATTGAAGCTCCTTCGCATTTCCTTGCGAAAATATTCCGCCATGGTGGCAATGTTGACAATGCGATATGAAGTAAGTGTGGAGCGTAGGTCTGGTAACGAAAACAGTCCCGTCATTGTAAAAGGGGAGTGCCCAACCGCGCTAACGCCCGGAAGGTGCAATTCCCCCGTTGAACCCGGTTGACAATTACCGTAACGCGTCGGGGCGAATGATGGGCTCGAACACAAGTTCTGGCAGGATCACCTCCCACTGCTCGCACCGGAGCGACGCCTGGAACGTCGGATCGCTGTCCTTGCACCGTCTTACGATGACGCTGTTCACCTTGCCAGACAAGAACCGCATGCCATCGGGAATCCGAAACGATCGCGCGAGGCGGCCGACGACGCGGCGCTTGTCGTCCATAATCTCCCATTGTTCGGCGTTCTGCTCGAGCGTGACCGGGCTGTCGGCGGATAGCGATGCAATCGCGGCATGGAGAGGATCCTGTTCATGGCGCCGACCAGCATAACCGAGATCGACATGTTTCAATGGCAGACGCAGGTAGCGCCTGCGTAACGCTTGTTGCGGCAGCAACGGCCGCGGTGGCCGGCGAATCATGACAGCTGGATTCGTAAGCAGCTCCTCGCAGAACCCTTGGCGACCATCGAGCCTGGCTAGAATTAGTGTACTGCGCGCACGGGTCATGGCAACGTAATAGAGCCGCCGCGGCGCATCGCCATCCTCAGATGGGCCTGAGCGTCGCCAATTGCCGTCCAATACTGCGACATGGTCGAACTCTAGGCCCTTGGCACGGTGCGCCGTCAACAACAGCAATCCGTTTTGCCGGCGCCTGACCTCTTGCCCCCATTCCGCCAGCCACTCGTTAAAATGATCCACCAATACTTCGGCATGCGTTGTCTCAGCTGCATAGTGCTCGGCGGCTTCCAAGAGTAGGGTCCACCAGGGATTGGTCGACTGCCCCAGCAACCATGACTGGATCTCGTCGATGGTGACGATGGTTCCCGGGCGGCCACGCAGCCATGCGACCAAGGCGCGCGTTTCCCGCAGCTGCCAGCAGTGTGCGGTGTCTTCATCTGCCATCTGCACAGGTATGCCGTGCTGTTCGCAGTAGGCACGCACTGGGTCAAGGGTCTTCCACTCGCGCGCGATGATGGCCATGCGGGACCAATCCCGCTCAGGCGAGAGCTCGAAGAGGCGACGCATCTCGGCCATGACGGCCTCTGCTTGGGACAAATCGTCTTTACCCGCCTCGACGATCAGCACCTGTCCATGCCCTACAGGGTCCAGCTTCGCCCATGCCCCTCCAGCGTCTTCACTGCCGCGCCTGTGGTTGACGGTGATTGGGTGGTCCGCTTTCATGCGGTTCAGTGCAGGTGCGATGACCTGGTTCGATGCCGCGATGATATTACCGGTCGATCGGTAGTTCTCGACCAGAAATACCGGTTTAGCAGCGTAGTCGTCCTCGAAGCGGCGAATGAACTCCACGCTGGCGCCGTCGAAGGCATAAATGTTTTGATCGTCGTCTCCGACGGCAAACAGCGAGAGACGGCCATCCTCCTCGGAACGGGCGCGCCCCGCCAATGCCGCGATGAGTTCATACTGGTCCAGTCCGATGTCTTGGTATTCATCGACCAGGATCCATCGGAATGAAGCGAGTAGACGATCGCGCAAAGCATCGGCCTCGTCAATGGCCGCGCCTTCGCCCTTGAGCAACGCCACCGCCTCACGCATGACCGATTTGAAGGCTTGTTCGTCTTTTGCCGCATGCTTGCGGAAGCTGGTCCCGGTGAGGCGCATGGCGAATGCGTGGCAAGTCATGACCACGACGCCTTTCGCATCATCACCAATTAGACTTGCCAAGCGGCGACGGATCTCGACAGCGGCGTGGCGGTTATATGCGAGGGCCAGAATGCCGCGGGGATTTTCACGTCTGACCCGCACCAGATAGGCGATCCTGTGCACCAGGACCCGTGTCTTGCCCGAGCCGGGGCCAGCCAGCACCAGCACATTGGTTTGCTCACGATCATCGGCGACGATGCGCTGCTGTACCGGGTGGTTGAGGCTGTCGACGATCGCTGCGTAGGAGGCGGGCAAGGTCTGCTGCTCCAGTTCCTTTTGCTTCAGTGGCAGCCAGCGGCGCAGAAACTCCTCCTTATCCAACTTGAAGTAGTCGTTGGCGAGGCGTAGCGCGTCGTTCATTTGTTGCAAGCCGCGCTGCGCATATTCCGCCATGACGTGAATTTGCACGACCTGCTCGTCGTAGTGCATCTTCAGAGGCGCAAAGTCGGCTTTGATAAAACCGCGTCGCTCGCTACCCAGCCGGATGGTCATCGCCGGCCTAAAAACAGCCAGGCCTTTGTTGAGCCGGATAATGTCCTGTTCGTGTAGCCAAAGTAGGGCACGGTCTAGCAGCTTGGCGGAATCCTTGACCTGGCTGACCAGAACGACATCGGTCTTGAGTGCGGCATGCAGGGCACCGAGCGTGGTTTCGGCCAGCAAATCTGTGCCGCGGGCGCCGGAGGGCAAGACCGAGATCAAGTGCTGCAGGACCAGGGCGGCCGCCTGGCGTCGCAAGTCCGCGGTCCTCGCCAAGTGTGTCCAATCGCGCTGCAACGTGACTTGGATGTTTTCAGCGTCGAGCCGACGCAGACGCAGGCTCCCTAGCCCACCATCTTCGTTACGACCATCGCTCGCGATGCTGTTGACCAGTCGGGAAATCTTGTCCGGAAGAGCCCCAGCGTGACCATGGTCCTTAAGCGCCTGAGTGGTATGCCGTAGCTGCAGCAACGAAGTTTCCCCCTTTTGCAGGTCTGGAGCGACTTCCCGCATCAGATCGATGAGGCCGTTTTCCAGGGCGATCGCTTCCTCCAGCCGCTTCTGGGAGGAGCGATTGACTCCACTGTGCACGAAGGCGGTCAGGCCTGTGTCGTTGCTGGCAATACCCAGTCGTTCGAGGTCATAGAGCGCGGTGCGCAGCTTGCCAGCGGAGAGGCCAGCTACACCCATCAACTCGTCGGTGGAAATGCCCTCGTCGGCCTCAGCCGACAGCATGGCGTAGATGATGGCCAACAGTTGGCGACGGTAATCGTCGAACAGTGCTTGCTTCTTCAGCTTGTCTCTTGCCTCGTCCATCGTCGCTATCCGCAGCGACGATGGGAAGACTTGAACGTGGTTTTCTTCACGGGTCAGAAGCGCAGCTTCCTCCAGCCAGGAAATAGCGGTCCTAACCCGGGTGTCGTCCGTGGCCGAATCGCGCTCGAAGTCACCCTCCGCATCTTCGGCAAGGATCTCACCCGCGGTCGCGATCACCTCTCCGGTTGCCTGCTTCTTGCGCTCCAGCGCACGTAGGGACTTAAGGACAGCCTGGATTTCCTTCTGAGTCAACCGCGAGCGCGCCGACATGCTGAACTGGCGCTCCACGTCCTCAGCTGTGTAAAGCGCGATACAGCGTGCGGGTGCCCGGTCGCGGCCGGCGCGCCCAGCTTCCTGCAGGTAGTTTTCCAGAGA
Organism: Noviherbaspirillum aerium; assembly: GCF_008929045.1. GTDB lineage: Bacteria > Pseudomonadota > Gammaproteobacteria > Burkholderiales > Burkholderiaceae_D > Noviherbaspirillum > Noviherbaspirillum aerium. The sequence goes on from NZ_VFAH01000035.1 coordinate 21,024, forward strand.
GCCCGGCATGTCGGCGTGGATCACCAGGCGCACGTCCGGCTTGTCAATGCCCATGCCGAAAGCATTGGTGGCAGTAATGACCCGCAATTCCCCCTCCACGAAGCGTCGTTGAACGTCCTTCTTGGTCTCGGGCGGCAGGCCGGCATGGAAAAAGTCGGCTGCCAAGCCTTTCTCTTGCAGGTATTTGGCAATTTCCTCGGTCTGCTTACGGGTGGCGCAGTAGATGATCGCGCCGCCGGGCATGTCTTCCGGCAGTTCGCTCTGCAATATCTGATGCAGGTGGGGAAACTTGTCGGCCGGTGTGGTCGGCACCACTGCAAAATCAAGGTTGTCGCGGCTCGCGCCACCGTCGAAGACGGTCAATTCGATACCAACCTTGGTGCGAAAGTGCTCAAGCATGTCTACGACCACGTCTGGCTTAGCCGTGGCAGTTAGGCAGAGTACTGGGGCGGCGACGTCCCCCTTTGCCGATTCCCGAATGAAGCGGCCGACGTAACGGTAGTCGGGACGGAAGTCATGACCCCACTTCGAAATGCAGTGCGCTTCGTCCAATACCCACATGCCAATCTCGCGTTGCGCCAACACCTTACGTACGGCCTTGCTGCGTAGCTGTTCAGGCGCGACGATGAGAATCCCGACGTCACCCAGCCGCACCCGGTCGAGCACGTCGGCGCGCTCCGGGAGGGATAGCAAGCCGTTGATGGCGGCGCACACACCAATTCCCCGCGCTTCTAGGCCAGCTACCTGATCGGCCATAAGGGCAATAAGCGGCGAAATGACGACCGTCAGCGCACCGGTCTTGTCAAAGCGTGATAAGGCCGGAATCTGGTAGCAGAGCGATTTCCCAGTGCCTGTTGGCAAAATGCCAAGAACATGGTGTCTCCCCATGGCTGCTTCGACGATCACTTCTTGCAGAGGACGACCGGAAGCATCGGCGGGTTGCGGCCGGAACTCGGGGAACCCAAACCAACGCTTCAACTCCTTGCGTGGGTCGTGCCGCTCACGACACCATGTACAGTCCGGAGCGCTGCAAGCGGTATCACGCAACCGGCGTACGATGTGGCCAGCTTCTGGATACTGATGGCGGACCCATGGTGGCATCACCGAGTTGCCGCCAGCGACGGAAAGCCAGGCCAAGGCGTAGGCTAGCGGCCAGCCGTGGGTTTTTGCCGTGGCAAGAATCTCACGTGCGCTAGTCTCGCAAGCCTGGCCCTGGATGCGACGGCCTATGGCGATGTGCGCTTCCTCATCGGTGGGACGGGCAGCACGCCGCACGGTCAGAAAGAAGGCGTTCAGGCCCGAAACCGTGTTGTCCGAAGTGGTAAGCCAATGCCATGCAGTGACCAGGTCAGGGTCTTCCTGCGCCAACTCCTTGAATGCTACGAGCTGATCGCGAAAGACATCGATCGTAAGCCGGGCATCAAGTTCAGGATTGTTCAACTGCCCGCGTTGCAGCTTCCCGTCCTGATAATGCTTGACCAGGCGATGGTAGGGGTTGCGTGGAAATGCCAGCGGGTTCAGGCAAAGCGTATCGATCGTCGGCAGGCTGAGCAAGCGAAGATCTGGCTTGACGGCGGCGAGGTGCGGCCGATCGAAGGCAATGATGTTATGGCCGAGCAGGAAGGAGGCACCATCGGCAACCTCATCGAGCTTGGCCAGCGCCGCCAGCAAATCACCCTTTTGATAAACGTAGGATGCGTCGGTGTCACCCCTGACCCCGGCAAAACGGTGGATCTTCGCGTCTTTGATGCCAACCTCGAGATCGACGGAGACGCAGCGCGGGTTCAACGCGGGGCGCTGCGATGGCGAAAGCGATGTGACTGGCAGGGCCGCGTTCGACTTGGCATCTTGATCTTGATGCTCTCCGTCGACGCGGGAAGGTTCAATAGAATGTAAGGCTGGCGTCGTCACAATGAGAGCCCTGAAAGAGATATTGCCCGAAACGAGGCCCTCATTATGGCCTTTCTGTACACCTAGCTTCACATTCTACTTGTTAAGTTGCCAATATGAAAGAACTGGAGATCTGCTAAAAACCCATTTCTTGGGTTGAGGGGAAGACTTGGCTGATTGAGGTACTAGCGCCGAAGCGGGATCGGCACTACGACGGCGCCGCTTAAGCGAGTGTTTTGATGTACAGCCTCGACTTCTGAAGAATCGTCGCCTTAGCGCTTCTTGCATGTTGCCGGCTACCACTTATCGACATTGCACTGCTCGGACACCCGTGCCGGCGTAGAAATGCTGGAGAGGTAGGGCCTGCCCGCCTCTGGCTGGGCTGCGCAAATCCTTGACGCTCCGATTCAAGAAGGTGAACGGCTTTTAGCCTGAGCGGAGTTTTTTCGAGGTTTCGGCGGCTGAAGTGCTTCGACTAGGCTGAGTCCGCGGGCAAGTCGTTTGTAGACAGTTGATGTGTTCATCCCCAAGCGACGAATCCATTCTGTGATAGGGTGTGATTCGCCGTTCATTTCCACTAGCACGGTGCTGCGGCGGTTGAACGAATGCTCTTTTGCGGTAACCCAGTGACAGTTTTCCGGAGAATAGTCCTTGCGGGTGTCAAGGCGCCCGAAGCGATGATCTGGGCTTGGACGCTCTCCCATGTCTGCCAAAAAATTGGGGAATGATTCAAGCCAGCGCTCGCACACCCTTATGCCAAGACCACCGCAAATTGCGTATCTCGAATTATTCGGGTTATAGCAGCGTTGTTTCATTCCCTGCCATACGTCCCATTCAATAGAGTCTGATTTCCCATGGTCGGTGAACGCCTTTTTCGCGAAGTCGACTCTTTTGCATTTGCAAGACTGCGTTCGCCCATTTAATAAGCTGCTGCCAGCCACCACAGCAGCACTTCCGCAGTCACAAACGCAGTTCCATTTCGCAGTTTTCCGTGGCTCTTTCGGCGCTCTTGATACCACAACAAGCCGTCCAAATCGTTGACCAACTAAGTTTTTGAGGCCTTCCATGAGAGCTTAGAGTTCAAGATGAAGCTGGCATTTTACTAGGGAAGGATCCGGTTCTTTAGTAGATTCGTCTGTTTTTAGACGGTCGGAAATAGCAGCAACGTCGGAGCCGCATTCGATGGCCACTACAGGTTTCTTGACGGGCAGGTGGTTTGTAGTTCGTCATTCTCATGGACGGCAGTGCTTGGCTCAAGCCCCCCTTGCTCTGCTACCTTTTTGTTCGCGAGTGTTCCACGACGCCGCAGTCACCGGCCAATCGCCTCCAGATCTCAGTAGAGCTGATGTTGTTCAACTATTACGGATAATTATGCCGACAGCCGATGCAACCAAATCCGTATGGTAGCGCTGCAAGTAATTGCTTTAGCAAGTGGGAATTTTGCCGTATCGGACTTTTTTACCACCGAAAAATTGCATTTGGGACATAATAGGGGTTGAGGTTACCAATGTTCAAACCTATGAAGATCCCAAGTCCGTTATACGAATTGGAGTCGTACGATCCTGTGCCTTTGCTCGATGCAATCAGCTTGGCTATATCGGTCAAGAGTGACAATGCTTTGGCCAAGGCATTGGGGATTACCCAAGGCGCGATGTCGAAGATCCGGAATAAACATAAGCCGATCTCGGCGGAGGTTTTGCTGAGGATGCATGATATTTCAGGGCTGAGCATCCGGCATATGCGCATACTCATGGGCGACAATCGCCGCTTGTTCTAATCACAGATTCAGAATTTTCCGTATGGCCCGTCCAAATCGTGTGCTAAAGCTAGATTCATATGACCCCAACCCATTGCTGGACAGGTTAAAAAGCTTCGCCCCGGGCCAAAATGATATTGGATTGGCGAGTGCACTAGGAGTCACGAAAAGCATTATTTCGAAGATACGGAACAAGCATGCTGACATTTCAGCAGAAATGCTGCTCAACATGCACGAGATGTCAGGCCTGAGTATTCGTGAACTGCGCAACCTAATGGGGGATACGCGCCGCTTTTTCTAAGCACATGCCAGTTTAGCGCTTGAAAGCAGTTGGCCACCATTCCTCGATATCGGACGGATCAGCCAGGCCCTGTGGTTCGTCTTTGTACCAAAATTTACCGACAGGACGAAGCCAGGCAGCGCTGCGTTTTCTACCATCCTTTGTCATCACGATGCACGGCTCTTCATTTCTGAGCAGTGGTAGGGCGTTGCTAGTTTCTATATGCATGCGATACCTTGGCTGTCAAAGTAGAACCTGTGCTTCAATAAGGAGTATTCGTGCTTATTCGTCTGGGGGCTGCTCCACTTACCGCATCAGCTCCTGCAGGAGATGTATCGAGGAGTTGCATTCCTCGGGCTGCAAAGTAAGCCATCATTATTCTCCGACCGCTGTGTTTCTAAATTCTGCCACAGTACGATCTCATAACAGCAATTTTCTAAGAAGTAGAACAGACTGCCATTAAGCGAATGAAGTTTCCTATGTGAAATATTTCGACATTATCCGACGACTGTCATTCGCTCCAGCCTGATCGAAGACGCGCAGAAGCTGGCATTTGACGAAATTCCACCGCAGGCCAAGACCGCCGGATCTAAACGGTCTAGCAAACAGCTAAATGACTGGCGGTCGCTGGTTGGCAGTTGGAGCGCTAAGCTTAGATGTATGCGCTTGCACGATAAATATTAAGGATAGGAATCAGGATCGTTCACCCTTTCCTGCAAAATTTGGTTGAGCGTGTCAATGACTTGTCCGATCTGATATGGCTTAGGCAGCACCTTCACGTCGGGTAGCGTTACCCTCCGCTCGGAATAGCCCGTAGCCAACACGACTTTCAGATCCTGGTATTGCTCGCGAACGATCTCGGACAACCTGATGCCGTCGATCTTGCCAGGCATGACCACGTCGGAAAAGACGAGATCGAACTTGTACGCCGATTCAAGCAGTTCAAGCGCCTGCTCGCCATCATTGGCCGACACTACGTGAAATCCATGGGCTTCCAATGCCGGATGCACCGTTTGCCTAATCAAAGGATCATCTTCGACAAACAGGATGGACTGGTTTCGGAACGCTGCTGGTCGATCATGAGCTGGCTTTGACTCTTCCCTTTCCACCTGCCTTGTTCTTGCGCGCGGTAGGAGAATGGAGACCTTCAGCCCTGTACCCGGTTCGCTGCGCAGGTTAAGGCTACCACTCATCTGCTTCACAAAACCGTACACCTGTGCCAGTCCCATGCCGGAACCCTTGCCGACTTCCTTCGTCGTGAAGAACGGGTCCACCGCCTTGGCAAGCACCTCCGGCGTCATCCCTTCACCCGTATCAGAAATCGTCAAGCACACATATTCTCCTGGTGAAAGTTCACTGCTCGCGTCGACGAGAACTTCATTGCGGCCGTCTATGCGAAACATGCCCCCGGTTGGCATGGCATCGCGTGCGTTCATTGCCAGGTTGAGCAACGCAAGCTCGAACTGTAATGGATCGATCTCGACCGCCCACAAATCTTCCTGCAATTGCATCTGAAATTCGATGGTGCTTGGCAAAGCTCCCTGAAGCAATGAGAGCATGCCGTCGATCTGCTCGCTCAGATCAACCACTTTCAGATGCGCATCCTGCGCCCGCCCGAATACCAGCAGCTGCCTGGTCAGTTCGACGCCACGCTCGACTGCGCGCCTGGATGCCTCGAGTGCAGTCTTGACCTTCGGACTTTCCGACGTCATCAGCGCCAGGTCAATACCCATGGTCAGGGTTTGCAAAACATTGTTGAAGTCGTGCGCAATGCCGCCGGTCAGGCGGCCGAGTGCTTCGAGTTTCTGCGCCTGCTGCAGCGCCTTGCGCGTTTCCTCCAGCGAATGCAGGCGCTCCCGGTCCAGCCGCTCCGCATTCTTGCGCTCGGTGATGTCGCGGATAAAGGCATTCGTCACATAGCCTTGGCCATTGTGGTATCCCGTCAATGCCAATTCCACCGGGATGCGAGAGCCGTCCCTGCGCAAGGCTTCCAGTTCCATCACCGTGTCGATCAAGGCTCCCTTGCCGGTGGCAATGAAGCGCCGGTATCCGGCGTTGTGGGCCGCCCGCTTTTCCGGCGGAACGATCAGTTCGCTGAAGTCCTTTCCGAGGGCTTCCTCGGCGGGCCAGCCAAAGGTCCGTTCAGCCTTGCGGTTCCAGTCGGTGATGCGGCCGTCGCCATCCGCGCTGAGAAAGGCATCATGGGAATTGTCGATGATGACTTGAACGCGCTTTTGCTCTTCCTTCAACCGCCTGATGGATTCCTGCAGCGCAGCGTCATTGCGCTTGCGGTCGGAAATATCCGTAGCGGTGCCAACCATGCGCACCGCCCTGCCCTCCGGCGTGCGGCTGACCACCATCCCGCGCTCCATGATCCATTTCCATTCTCCATCCTTGCAGCGCAGGCGATGCTCGCTGATATATCCGGGCGATTTCCCGGCCAGGTGTGCCTCGAATGCCCGGCGAAAGGCCGGCAGATCATCCGGGTGGATGCGGCCGGTCCAATCATCCATACGGCTGCCGACTTCCGCTTCCTGATACCCCAGCATCTCTTTCCAGCGCGGCGACAGCGTTACCCGCTGGTTCCCGAGGTCGAGGTCCCACACGCCGTCGCCGGCGCCTTCCAACGCAAACTTCCAGCGCGCCTCGCTCGCCGCCAGAGCGGCCGCATCGTTGGCGCGCTGCTGAAGGCTGCGCAAGAGGACAAGGGTGACAAGCAAAAGCAGGAGCGATACGCCAAGGCCGCCGATCAGATACGCCCTGCGTTGGGCGTAATAGGGCGCCAGGACAGTATCAATCGATTGGCCCACCGTCACTGCCAGGCTAGCCGTGGGCAATGTACGCCAGGCATACATGCGTTCGACGCCATCGATCTCCGATGGGGCGCGATACCAGCCGTTGTCACGTTCGGGATCGTTCCAAAGTGTTTGTTTCATCGCTTTACCAAGCGCCAGTTCCGGCGCGGGGGACCGTGCAAGGATTTCACCGGTCGGGTGCAGCACCGTAGTCGCGCCACCTTTGCCTAAATGAATGGTGTCAAAAAACCTGGAGAAATATTCCGGTGCGACCGACAGCACGATCACTCCGGCAAATTGACCGCCTGGTCCACTGATCGGACGCGTGAACTGGATGCTCCAGCGCTGGGAGACGCGACCCAGCACAGGCTTGCTGACAAAGAGCTTGTCGCCAGACTGGTCCACATGCACGCGGAAATGCTCCCGGTCGCTCAGGTTCATGCCCTTGGCTTGTGGGTTGGCGCTAGAAAACTGCAGCAAGCCAGCTGAGTCGATGATCGCGACCTGAAAGCCTACATTCGACGCAAGATAGGATTGGCGCTTTTTCACGGCATCGGCGAAGTCAATGCCAGGCATCTGCCAGCGGTCGCGCAGGTCAATGAGCGTCAGATCGATCGAATTGACCGATGACTTGACTTCTTCGGCAAACGCGCGGACTAAATTCTGGGCGTCGACCTGGCTGCTGAGAAGGGTCTGCTGGTGCAGGCGATGCAAATCATAAAAAATCAGGGACCAGAATAGCGCCAAGGCACCAATCAGGCTAACTGGGCCTTGTATCCATAGGGGTACGCGAGACAATGCAAATTGTTTCATCTTGGAGGGACTGTCGGAGCGCCCAGAACCATTGCAAGTCGCATCGGCGGTTCCGAATGCTAACGGTTCGGGCTGTAGCGCGTTTATTGAGCCTCATTGTACTGGAATGAGAATATGCAAGAGTATTGCCGAGTAGAAGAGGGCGTTACGGCGCCACTAAGAGCCTATCCCAGTAGGCCTATTATTCGCCAAGTGATGATGCCGCATGCCAGGTGAAGGAAGGCCAAATAGTTCTTTGCCTTCTTCGCCCATCGAATCAGCAAACCACGAAATCGATTTCTTGTAGCGCCGCAGCATTGAGCAGCCCCTGCATCCAGAATTCTTCAAACACGCCAGCGTCAACCCATTCCTGGAAACGCGGATGAGCCGAACTGCTGGAGCAAATGCCGGTGCCGTTCAATGCATTCCACTGGCATCCAGTGCGCAGCACGAACAGGATGGCATCCATGGCGGCCCGGTCGCTTACCCGTGGGTTATGACAGCCCAAGGGGTGCGGCTTGCGGGGTGGTAAAAGCGGCTCCATCTGCGTCCACAACTTGTCCGGTAAGCGCCAGCCGTCGTCGTCTTTGATCATGCCCAAGCTCCACCTCCTGCATCATCATGGGCTTGGACCGCTGGCTAGGCCAATATTTCCCTCATTCTATGCCTACTGGGATACGCTCTTAAGGTAAGGACAAGTTTCGAATTGGGTTAAAGTTGCCTATTTGAAATATTTCGCCATTCTGGAAGCACTACTGTGTCGTGCTGGCTCACAATGTTCGGTTGGTCGTAACCCGCCCTTTCAAGGACGAGCGTTTGGCCAAGTTGCAAACGAGAGCCGGTCAAAACTTATTGGTTAAAACATCTCGGAAAACGGATCAAGGTCAAACCCTCTCCTTCGGACGATCTTATAAGCCTTCAGCCATTTTTTGAGATTCGTTGGCTCCCGAAGCGTTTCCACGTCCTCCTTCAAGCCAGCGATATCCTCACGAATCTGGGCGATGTCTCTTTCAAGCATATTGAACGCCATGGTCGGCGACAACGCTCCATAAGGCGGAAAATCAAAATGCGCGCGGAATGACATCTCGACCATGTCGAGTTCCTGCTGCAGTTCCGCTGACTGCTCCTTCAAGACCTTGTTGTAATGTTTCAATCGGTCTTCCGAGATAGAGTTGATCGCAGTCTGGTCGATCTGCTCGATTTCCAGTTGCAGCTCCAATAGTGCGAGCAAATCGTTGTTGCTGTAGGCGCTATTGACTCTTTGCATCAGCTCGGTTTTGCGCGCCCGCGCATTTGGGTCCGGTTCTTTGTCCGGATGCAGCGTGCTGGCCAGTTTCCGAAACACTTCCCGAATGGACTGGCTTACCTGTTGTGCTTCGGCTTGCAACCGCGCGTCCTTCGCCATTGCTTTGGCTGATTTCTTCCGGCTGCTACGCGTAGCGGATGGGTTTTCAAAATCCTGCGCATCTTGATGCAATTTTTCGTGCAACTGCCTGCTGACATCGTCAAGGAAATCATCCGGGGTACGCATGTCAATGTCGTCTCCCAGTTCGACACCCAACATGCTTTCCATCATGGCCTTGATCTCTTGATTGTCCTGCTCTTCTTCCGCGTCGTAATCGGAGCCACTGTGCCGGTTATAGATCTCCTTCAATTCCTCATGCTCACCAGAATCGAGCAGATCGGCAGCCAATGCGCAGATAAGGTGTTGCAGCTTGGTTCTGTCTGTCTTGCTGAATATCTTGTCGGCATAGAGCTGGTCGAAGATGTGCACGAGCCGGGCACGGTAGTCGTCAAAGTTTTGCAGGAGCGGATCGAACTCTCGTACGTACTTTTCTTGATAGAGCGGTATGGTCGTTTTCCAGGCGCTGAGCTGCTCACGCTGTTTGGCAATCTTCTTACTCAGCCGATTGAAGGTTTTTTGCGCGTTGGACAAAGAGGACGTTGCCTTTTGTTCAACGATGCGAACGTTGCCCGAGGAAGAAGCCATGGCGACACACCACTACGAGTGAAAGGGCGAATTTACCGCAAATGAATAGAAATGCAAGTATGGTGGCGGCATGAACTGTCTTTTACCTCATACTTCTGTCATGCGTTATCGCTGACTAGGACTGCAAGTGACGGACCAGGACCTTGTAGACAAAATTGTTTTCCGGACAAGCGGACAATAGGGCGCGGATTTCACCATGCGTCATTGCGTCTTGCCTTCCAGCTGCAGTAGAAGCCTTCATCAGCGCCGAGTAGGCGTCGAGCACATCTGGGCCCGTAATTTCATAGCCATGCCCTTGCGCAATGTGGCGTAGCGCTGCCATACCGGCGGCTATCGCGAAGTTGGATTGCTCGGTCGCGTAATCCCGGGCTGCACGTGCCAGAGTGCGAGGGTCGGCAGGACTTTGGTTGACCAGTTCAATGGCCAGATCGAACAAGCCTGCATCCTTCGCTGCTGCAAACCACTTGCCTTCCTGTCCCGGATGATGCGCAACGAGGTCATGCAGAATGGTTTCAGCAGGCTTGCCAGGATATTTCTTTGCAATAGCGCGAAATGTCGCCAGATGCGCCGTACCCTGATTCGCATCCATCGCGTACCGTTTGTACGCTTCTTCTGCAAAGCCGGATGAGAGCAGGATAGCCTCGCATGTGTAGGCAATGTCCTGTACAGGTGCGTTCAATCCGTTGGACTCTTCCGCGTAACGAATGGCCTCGGCATGTCTGCCCATGGCGACCAGAGACTTCACGCCCCACCGCCTGTTCGGCCACCATTGAAACCGCGCTTTCCCCAGCAGTGCCAGCAATTGCTGGTGCCGGCCAGCTGCATAAAGCGCGCTCAGGCAAGCGCTCGTCCCCTTGAAGTAGCGGAATTCAGTGGCCTGAGGATCTCACGCGTGCTCAACCAACGGAATGAATTCATCGGCCCATCTGGAGGCGATTTCCGGTGTCGCGCATAGCTCTCCCCAGAAATCAGTCAGTAATTCAAGATACGGGATCGCGTCATCCTCGACGGCACGCCATAGCCGTTCCAGCCATCGTTGACGTGTCTCATGCTCTGCCTGCGCATTAGCGATGACCGCCACCAGGAATTCAATCGCGCGATTGACAGCAGTGCCAATGGCGCCAGACGAACTATCGACGTGCTCGATTGCCGGTGACAGCTTTTCGAGGAACAGGATCGCCCCTTCAGCGGCGAGTACAGGTTCTTTTCGGGCGACTTGTCGGATTTCGGATACCGCTTCCTTGATACGCAGGATGGCAGGTTGCGACTTCCAGGCAAAAGCGTGGCGCCTAAAACGCGGGGAAAATTGCCATTTATAGGAAATCATTGAATATGTGATGGTTTTCTCTCTGCTTACCCGTAAAGTCGATGCGGTCTGAGTTCCAGGAGGGCTGTTGTTGCATTGCCGATTGGATATTCAGGATCGGCCAGCGGATAACCATTCTGCCAGTTTCGACCACCTTCGCTGCGTCTGTTTGCCTTTGACCGCCATGGCCAGCGCACGCTTTTGCCCGACCAGCACCACAAGGCGCTTACCACGCGTTATGCCGGTATAGATCAGGTTCCGCTTGAGCATCATGAAATGCTGGGTCGATACCGGAATGACTACCACAGGGTATTCCGAGCCTTGTGACTTGTGGATGGTCGTTGCATAACACAACACTAGTTCATCCAGTTCGCCGAACGGGTAGCTGACCAGATGATCGTCGAAGTTTACCGTGAGCTCCTGCTCATCGGTATCGATATGCGCGACAAAACCGATATCACCATTGTAGACATCGCGATCGTAGTTGTTCTCAACCTGCATGACCTTGTCATGGACGCTGAAGTGGTAGCCAAACTTTTCAATACTGTGTTCTCCGGGCGGGTTCAGCGCTTTCTGCAGCAACTCATTGATACCGCGGGCGCCGGTCAGGCTCCTGTTCATTGGACAGAGCACCTGGATGTCCCGCAACGGATCAAGTTGGAATTTGTTCGGCAGACGTGTCTTGACCAACCCAACAATCGTCTCTGCAATAGCCTCCGGTTCCTCAGCAGGCACGAGGTAGAAGTCTGACGATTCACCCTTGTTCGGCAGAGTGGGGAAGAGCCCCTGATTGATCTGATGAGCGCTGCGTATGATGCGAGACGTCGCAGCTTGCCGGAACACCTCGGTCAGGCGCACAACGGGCACGGCAGCGGAATTGATCAAATCCGATAGCACTTGCCCTGGACCCACTGACGGAAGCTGGTCGACATCGCCGACAAGAATGACCGCCGCCTTGCTCGGCACTGCCTTGAGCAGTTGATTGGTCAGTGGTACATCGATCATCGAGCACTCGTCAGCCACCAATAAGTCGCAATCCAGCGGAAAGTCTTCGTTGCGTTTGAACTCTCCGTTGGCCGGATTGATTTCAAGCAGGCGGTGAATGGTCTTTGCCTCAAGACCGGTCGATTCGGACAATCGCTTGGCAGCCCGTCCCGTTGGGGCACACAATAATGCACGTACCTGTTTAGCGCGCAGGATAGTGAGTATCGCATTCACCAGGGTGGTCTTGCCGACACCAGGTCCCCCAGTAATGACCAGCATCTTCGACGACAACGCCAGGCGAACCGCCTGCTGCTGGCTGTCGGCAAGTTCAATGGTCAGCTTTTGTTCTACCCATGATATGGCGTTGTCGGCATCGATCTCCTTCCACGGCGGCTGGCCAGACTTCAGCCGTCCCACGTGTGAGGCGATGGCGCGCTCGGCTTGGTAAAGCGCGGCTAGAAAGACACTCGGGATACCGTCGACCGTATCGGCGATGAGGGTACCTTCGGTCAATTCCTGATCAATCGCTTCCTCGATCACGGGCTCGGCAATGTCCAGCAGCTTGACGGCCAGCTTGACCAATTCACTCCGGGACAAGCCGCAATGGCCTTCGGTAGAGGCTTCTGCCAGCGCATAGGACACACCAGCGCGGGCACGGAGCGGCGAATCCGCCGCGATGCCGATTTTGCGGGCAATGGTGTCGGCCGACAGAAATCCAATGCCGCGGATATCCTGCGCCAGGCGGTAGGGGTTTTCGGTAACAATAGAAATTGCATCCGCACCGTAAGTCTTGAAGATGCGTACTGCACGAGAGGTGGATACGCCGTTACCATGCAGGAAGACCATGATCTCGCGGATGATCTTTTGGTCTGCCCAGCCCGCAATGATCTTCTTTGCGCGTATTTCCCCGATGCCTTCGATGTCGCGTAATCGCGCCGGCGTTTGTTCGATCACATCGAATACTGCCGCGCCAAACGCTTTCACCAGCCGGCCCGCATAGACTGGGCCAATTCCCTTGACCATGCCTGAACCGAGATAGCGCTCTATCCCTTTCAGGGTATTGGGGGGCGATATTTTGACGAAGACTGCCTTGAACTGCTTGCCATGTTCACGATCGGTCACCCAGTTGCCGGATGCCGAGGCATACTCGCCAGGCGTTACCATGGGCGTATGGCCAATCAGCGTAACAAGTTCTCGCTCGACTTTGACTTTCAGGCGTAAGACACAAAAGCCGTTATCGGGATTGTGAAACGTCACGCGTTCCACCAAGCCAGCGAGATGATCCAGTTCAGACCGGGATGCAGGGGTAGTCGAATGAGCGGGCATGGTTGAAGGCGTGCATCGGTTCCATAATAGATGGCAATATAGTATCGCTTCTTCTGGCAATGTAACGTATTTGCGGACCATCGGCCTCGACTCGCCTTCCATGGAATATGAGGCGAGAATGACCAACTTCATGTGCAAGTTCGTTCGCTAACTGCCTTGGGTATATCGCCCCGGAGAACCGAAGTCGATAATGTGCAGGTCTATGCTGCGGCTGTGGTCCTGACAGACCAGTACACGATCATGCTTCATGATTTGCATGCACACACATTGGTAGTGGAAGGGCAGTGATTGCCCAATCGAGGGGGCCGGCTTTCTGACGAGCCTGCCATTTTTGTTCCTCGAGAAATTCAGTTGATGTGTAAAGGAATGGGGCATTCGGGCTCACATTTTTGTCATTCATCATTCCCTTATTGATGCTAAGTGGTTATGCTGCTGGCAAATGTTTATCTCAAAGGAGGCAAAGATGCCACTACGCCGTGGAACCGCACAAAAGATTCTGTCAGAACCCGAATTCAAACTCGTCGATGAGAGCTTCACACCAGCTGTCAGTGCGCTGAGTGAGAAGGCATTGAGTCAACGGATTGAACGCTCCCGCAAGCTCCGTGATAAGTATCAGGCCTTGGCCGAGCGTCAGCAGGCCAAGATCGGCACTGCCACATCAAAAGGTGGAAAAGCGGGAGGTCAGGCAGCGGCAAAGTCACAGCTGAAGGACACGCTGTACAAACACCGCATGCTGAGCGAGACGCTCGCGCGCTTCGAGAAGACATCGAACGCCAATGCGAAAGGCAGTGCGGATATGGGCAAGGTCGCAGCAGTTAAGAAGACCAGTACAAAAAAAGCCGTGAAGGCGCCAGCTGGAAAAGCAGCAAAGAGCACGCGATCGGGCGTACGGGCTGCCTCAACGAAACCGGTGACTAAGCCCTCTGCCGGGGTAACTAATCGCGCTGCTAAGAAGTCGAAGGAAACCTTGAGCCAAGGTACGGCAGCCAAGAAGGTCGCCACTAAAAAACCTGCTGCGAAAAAGGCTGCTCCAGTAAAGGCAGTACCAAAGAAAGCGCCCCGTACCCGTGCCAATAAATCCAGTACTGCTCAGCGAAGACACGCAACCACATCCTGACGCTGCAGCAAGCCGCTCGGTTCGTATGACGTTTGAGCATCGGGAGCTGTGTCCAGGCTACGTTCGCTGCAACCAATCCCGTTATCGATTCTGCGAGCGTACCGAGACGGCACTGTAAGTACTAATGACGATGGACGTCAGGTCGAACACGCATGCGTAACGGGCTCTTGCTTCATCGACACTCGATTGCGTCCTCCCTGCTTGGCCGTATATAAGGCGGCATCGGCACGCGTAACAAGCGAATTGAGCGTGTCCTCCAGTTTTTGAGTCGCTACGCCGATGCTCAGGGTCACGCTTGACAGTAGTGCATGAGATTGTTCAATTCTTACCCGCAGGCGATCCGCTACCGCGGCTGCGCCTGACGGGCCGGTTTCTGGCATTAGCACGGCGAATTCATCACCGCCCATACGGCACAGTGAATCGATGCTTCTCAGTTCCTGCTGTACCTCATGCACAAAGTCTTGCAGTACACGGTCGCCGGCAGCGTGGCCATGCATGTCATTGACCGGCTTGAAGTTGTCCATGTCGATCAGCAGCAGCGACATCGGCCTGCCGGTGCGCACCACGCGTGCGATCTCACGGTTTCCAATTTCGAAAAAAGCGCGGCGCGATAAGGCCCCGGTCAGGAAGTCATGGTTCGCAGCATGCTCGGCCAGAAGCAGAATGCGCCGATGCGCAATCAATAGGGCACCGAAGGCCAGTACCGGCAAGGCAAAGGCGCCAGCAGCAAGGATGAGCACGTTCCAGCCCGACGGTTCTAGCAGAGATGCGGGAGGGCTGCTGGTAAAGGCTTGCCGCAGCACACGGTAGATGTGGCCGGCTGCGATCGTGCTGCACATCGCCAGAATGAAGAATTTAGGATAGTAGGGGCGGCGCCATTCAGCCCTCGCGCGCAGCAAGGTGTAACCGATGGCACCTGCGATGCCAGCTTGATACAGGGAAGCTATGACTGTCCTGGCCAGGAAAGAATCGTGCACGTAGTGAAAGTAGCCAACGGCTGCCGTCAATCCGGTGACGATGGCGGCAAGGGTGCGCGTATGGGCCGGCCGCCTGAACAGTCGACGGTAACCGACCAGGACCGCCGCCGATGCAGCGGCATAGACGCCATTGGCCACTTCATAGGCGAAGAACGGGGACAACTCGCGACCATAGGCGTATAGGATGTTACCGGCCATGCCCAGCACACTGGCCAGAATAATCTGCCGAATTCCCTTTACGCCGTTCTCTCGGAAGGAAAACAGGACAAGGAAGGTAACAAAGCACAGCAGCGAGGCAATCAGGAAGACTTGTTGGGTACTTAACATAGGCGATGGCGGACACAGGTGGTCGACGCCAGAAAACGGATGGATGGTGCGCAACGCAATTATCCTAACATAGGTGCATTTCTCTTAAGCAATACCCTGCAGTGCAAGTTACGTTGCTCGACAATAGGCGGCAGTAGAAAAAGGCACGATGGAATGGATGTGAACAGCGGCTCCGACTTGCGACTTCAAATTCAAAAATTACTGCAACCTATTGTCGAAGAAGGACTTTTCCAATAATCCACATTGTCTGTGGACAACTTTGTGAATAACCGGGGCTTGACACCGGAAACGCTTAAGTACCATGCGGGTTCTGGCTAAATTGCCTTCTTCTTGAGCACCATCTGGAACTGATATAAATCAATGGCTTACGGAAAGTGTGTCGTTCCTGTGTGCAAGATCTTATAAATAACAAAAGATATTTTTTACAACGCTGTTGAATGTGCACAACCCTAGTGCGTCGACAGAATGTCAAGTCCCAAATAGCGTATTTACAGCGATGGGAATGACGAAGTCCGCTACCGCAATGTGCTTGTTGAAATCGGCGGCTAGACAGACCGGGCGATCTCAGCCAGTGCAGCATCGATACAGCCACGCATCGCCCGACCCGTCATGTAGGTGCGCAGGGATGGATTTCTTCTTGCGGCAGCGGTCAGCGAGCGATCGCTGTCTCCTGGCAGGTCCGGATTGGCACCCGCGCCAAGAAGATAATCAACTGCCTCGATGACGCCGCGCTGTCCCGCCTGGAAAAGCGCAGTTTCGCGTTTTTCATTGAGCACGTTCACATCGGCGCCCGCGTCAATCAATAGGCGCATCTGGTCCACCCGCCCACACCGTGCAGCTCCGAACAGGGGCGTCTCGCCTTGCTTGTCACGTGCTTCGGGATCCGCTCCCGCAGCCAACAGCGTCGCAGTCATCGCCGCCGTGGTTGCCGCATGCAGAGCCGTAACCTGTTTTCCGCCAAGAGCATTGGCATCAGCGCCGGCATCTAGCAGGCGTCGCACAATGCCTGACTTGCCGTGCCGCGCTGCCATGATGAGTGGTGTGTCTATGTTTGCGCGGCTGACGTTGACATCGTCGCCGGCGTTAATCAACCAGTTGACAACATCGTCGAGGCCCATGCCGGCTGCCAGATGGAGGCCCCGCAGCCCTCGTTTATTGTGAATGCGCCAGTCAATGCCGCGCTTGAGCAGGAAAAGCGTGCAGTCCGCGCAGCTGGCCTGAATGGCATGGAATAGGGCGGTTTGGCGGAGACGATCGACGGTGTTGATGTCCACCCCACGCTCATCCAGCAGCAAGGCGATCGTGTCGACCGCACCTGCCGAAGCAGCCGCGAGGAAGCTTTCGTTGTCGTTGCGTTGCCGGGTTTGGTGATCGGTCTCGAGATTCATGGGTATTGGGCTTCTGTCTAGGTAGAGGCGCGGTGAAGGGAATCGCATATCCCAACAAAAGGTGGACAGGTCCTCTTGGTTGCGTTCATCAATCATCTATGACAACAGCTAGCGGAAAAAATCCCCGCGATGCAACTTTTGCGGTCACTGTGCGACCGTGTTGCGTGCTACACCGACATCTCAATGACTATTTAGCAAGTATGGCGGCAATTCCATTAGTGCCAGACGAGGCATCGCAAGACCTGACCGGTAAAAAGCGAATCAGGTACGGGCCCCTTAGCAATGCAGAGCGACTTGACGGTCCCGGGCTTTGGATCGCTCCTGGCGAATCCAATCCTGCGTGGTGACAGATTGCGGCTGGCGGGCCTTCGAATCCAGGTATTGGACATGCTGGTCGAGGAGGCCACATTCCTCGGTCGCGGACTGGGGCCTCCCCATTGTTACAACACTTTGTCGGCCACCGTGCTGTCCTTCAGCAGCTTTGCGCTGCGCCATCAGCATCAGTAAATCAGCTTTCGGAGGACTAACGATTCCGCCAGAGTCGTGTAACACGACGGTTTTTGTTTGCGTACCTTCGGGGCATTCGCTATTCGAATAAGTTGTTTTGCCACCGACAGTACATTTCCTGATCCCGTGTGCAGACGAAGGAGGGATGGCTGCAGCGTCAGACGCATTGCCCTCAGGTTGACGATCTGTTCGCGAAGTGGAAATGTTGCGGTCCGTGAGGTTCCTCGGTTGCTCAGGCGCCTTTTGCCATGAAGGCGTAGAGATCGACGTCGACCTATCCAGTAACCATAAGCCGCCGCCAACGATGGCGATAGCGAGTAGGGTTGATACCAAGATGTCTTTTTGTATACGCATGTTGAGGACGGCCTTATCGCTTGCCTGAGTGCAGATCTAACAATTAGAGCGCAAAGGTAATGGACGCGCATCCCACAAATATGAGACGCATGAAGGTTGAGTGGGCCGGGGAAGGACTGTAGCAAAAATGCCGCACGAGATGACAAAAGAAGTAGCTTGTCACCAAAACACGTTACCCTTAAAGCCGTCGAAAATTGCACAGTTACACAGGGGATCAGGGTGAGTGCCATTGGCTGGATCACAGGAGTCGTCACCGTTGCCGTGGTAGGAGGAGCTGCCTGTCTATGGTTGAGCCGGCGTCGGACAATGGGAGAGCGAGCAGGTTTCCGCGGCTATCCCCGTGGTGGAGAAATAGGCGATTTGAACCGGCTACTTCAAGAAGGCGTGATTTCGCCGGACGAGTACGAATTACTCAAGCGCCGCATACTGGCCGGGCACGTGTACTAGGCTAGACAACAATAGGGTCTAGTGTGTCCTGTGTCTATTTTGCATCGCAACGGCCACCTATTTGTAGAACGGTTTTACCACTTGCTTTCACACTTTTACTGGCGCCGACCCGCACTCGAACGAAACTGGATAGGGCCCTCCCTCATCTTATTATCGTGCCTCAAGCAACCGGAGCAGCTCCTTGCGACAGGATAAGCGGGCCACTATGAAACGCCTCTACAGTGGATGTGTCAACACCTAGTGCGAAGTTTATCCCGTGGCCCAGTCAGGCCGCGGGTCTTTTTCCATTCGAATGCACTCTGCGACGATCAGCCGTCTTTGGATCGATGAATCCGATTTAAAATCAGAAACAGCAACAGACGTCGTTCTCTGCTGCGTTGGACTTGGCCGTTTGATCGCGCGGCGGCAACAACGTCGTTCAACATCCCTTGCGGCACCATCTTCTCGTCCACTGGTCATAATCCGTCGTTAACCAATACTTGCCTCTTTGCTTCGCTCAGCTATACTTTGCTTCGTCGAGGAGGAGACCAAGTATTACCGACTCGATAGATCGTTCCTGGACCAGCTAACAATTTCTATACTGGTCAGGTTCATTCCGCACACATGTGAAAGATTGTTATGGCAACAGGTACCGTCAAGTGGTTTAACGATTCCAAGGGTTTTGGTTTCATCACACCCGACCAAGGTGGAGAGGACCTCTTCGCTCACTTCTCGCAAATTCAAAGCTCGGGTTTCAAGACCCTCAAGGAAGGCCAAAAGGTTTCCTTCGAAGTGACTCAGGGCCCCAAAGGCGCGCAGGCATCGAATATCGTTCCCGCATAAGCTCGCTTATTAGGCAAGCCCTGACCGGAATGAAGTGATCAGGGTATCAGGCTAGGCTAGCTAGTTTCCGGGCTCGGTTGCCCAGAGCAACTAAGGTTTTGTTTAGGGCCATTGACCTCTGCCAATGGCCCTTGTTGCGCTTAATGGATTACCGCTTTCTTCGAGTAAAGCCGTGCGCGGGCACTGCCCTCTGCCTTGATTTCCCCGTTTTTGGCCATGACGCTCAGCGCGTTGGACATCCGTTGAGTCAGCTTTTTACGGTCATCTGCGTCAGGCTTGATACCTAGCGCAGTGATTGCAGCTTTGAACACTTCGGACGCCGGCTGAGGGGTGTCCGTCAATAACGTTGGCCAGAAATCTTTGCCAGTGGGCGGTAATTTGGATCGTTTTCCGCCTTTGTTTGCAGCCGTTTTCGACTGACTGGCAGTCTTACCCTTGGCTTTGGAGGTAGACGCCGTACGAGCTTTTGTGCTTGCTCCTGTTGCGCGAGTATCGATAGTCGTCAAGGTTTCCAATACGCCTTCAAGGTTCTCGACGAGTTTGGCGTAATACTCCATGCCCTGCCGCGCATGCATTAATTCCTGTTCAACGGCTTTCGCTGCCGGTCCGAGATTTGCCATAATAGGTGCCTCCATGTATAGGAAAGTGCGTTAATTTAAGTTCCGTAATGGACAAATACTTATTACGCTTTGTTCAGCGGAGCGGCGTGACAAATCTCAAGTATCAGTACAACGCAGCTTTATTTGCCTGTCTAAATAATGGTTTATATGCCTAGGGGGCACTTTAGACGAAAAAAACCCGCAGGCCGAAGCTTGCGGGTTGAATCCAATTCTTGGAGAGTTGGAGGAGACAGGTGTTACTATACTGCGCCGCATCATCACTGTCCTCTTTATTCTTGTTATAAGAGATATACAGTATGGTAATAAGGCAATTAACATAGGCCTGTCTGGCAATACTCATGCGAGGCTTGCTTGTCGGTTTATACCGGTCTCAACGTTTAGACTTTTACAACGAAGGACCGGCTGTTACACTTAACGATGACTTCTTTGGGACTCCTGTATCGCAATGCCTGATTTCGACACCATCAGAGCTGCTTGCCTACAAGCGCTGGAAGACGCTACACGGCGTGACGACTGGCATGCCTCGTATTGTCAAGTTGTTGATCCGGCGTCTGTTCTCGAACTCGTCGCGCAGATTGAAGCAGCCAATGGTGCGAACCTGGCAGCAGAGCGGGGCGCCTTCGTTAAACTGGTTCGCGACCTTACGGGTTATATCAAGATGACGACGGGAGACAAACCTGATCCGGTGCGCGAGGACCTGTTATTGCAGGCAAAGGAATTGATTGAACGGAGCGGCCATTAGTCCGTGTATTGGCTGGCCGAAGTCATCAGACAGCTTGGTGAGCCAATGACAAAACCAACTGTCGTAACTTCTCGCGTGCCTGATCAAATCCGTATTCTCGACGCCAACGGTTGAGGTCGACAAAGCCGGCAGCCCCGAGAGCACATGTGGCGATGCTGATGCCCTGGAATGCCGTACCATCGAGCTCACCATCCAGCACACGGATGCAGAGGAAAGGAACAGCCTGCGACTTGGGCTTTGATTTGGCTATCCGCAATAGATCAAACATCTTGCTTTCGGCAAAGTGCGTGCCGCACACGATGACATCGAATCGCTTATTCAGTAAAGTCTCGGCCTCTGCCATCGAGGTACAGAACGTCAGGGAAAAGGTATCCTGCCATGCCTCCTGCACGAGCGGAATCACTTCAGGTACTTCTGCTACGAGTACGTTGAGTTTCGCATTTGCCATATCGGGCTCTTATTTTTCTATGACGCCATGTCTCTCTTTATTGCTGCATCATACGTGATACTCATTTCTAGGACTATCGTGCTATTCTTGCGATATTCGCTTGTCGGACCATCGAAGTGCCCATGCGCTGCAGCTACGCTGCCCGTATGCAAGGTAAATGGTCATAGTCTCGGACCCCTCATACCATCTTGACTGCATTCAGGAACTTCATTAAGCCGTTCGTGCCCATAAGCAGACGGCAAGGTGTCTATGCAGTCACGGAAAGACAAGTTCGCCTGTCAGGGCACGATAGCCTTATTCATTGAAGACCTCCAACTTAATCTGAGAAGTCATGCCTCGCAAACCAGAACCGGTCGCTGCTCCCGCCGTCATCAAGTGGACAGAAGAAGAATGGGAATTGATCGCCAGGCGGCTCCTTGACATCAAGGGTCCTGAACTATTGCAGTCAGCTCAGCTGGAAGAAGTCAAAGCCAAAGACGTATTCCTGGTGCAGGAGTGTTTGCCGGAAGACCGGCACCGCAAGCTGATTTCCATCTCGCAGGGTTTTCAGGCAATTCGGCAGCGTCTCCATGGCATCTTGCAGAAGGTCAGGGACGCTGCACAGGAGGACCTGTTCTCCAAATCAGACCAGTCCAGTGCAATTCCGGCTGCAGCTGCCGCTGTCACAGCGGATGAACCGAAGCAGCGAAATTCCCGTAAAGGCGCTAAACAAGTAGTGGCTGAAGATGCTGAATCAACTGCGCCGTCGGCATATGTGGAATCAAAAGATACTACTGTCGACGAACCATCGCCTATGGCGCCACGCGTTGACGAGCAACCGGACAGTGCTGTACCAACCCATAAAGGAACGCAACTCGATCAGCGCCACAGGAACAATGTACAGCATGCAGCGCCTCGCCAGAGTCACATTGAACAACCCAGAGTCCGCACCAAGGCGATTCAATCGCCTTTGCCGGTGGCCACCAGTGACTTCATTGAGATGGCACGTCCGTTCGTGTCCATGGTCTGTCAGGAGCTGGCAAGCGCGTTGGTCGAGAAGTTGATGCAGCAGGGAGGAAGCCAGGCCACGTTGTCGTTGTTCCAGACAGGGTTCAGTGGGATAGGCCAGTCGGCCTTGCGGGAACAGCCGCGCAGACATGAACAGCAAGGTAAAGCTTCGTCCACGCGGCCTATGTATCAGGATGAGCCGGGTATGACGGCCGATTTTTCGCCAAACTCAAGCCCTCCGCATGATGATGAGGAAGACGAACATGCAGAAGGGGATGTGCAACCGTTGTTCGATCCAAAGCTGCCGCCCTCGGCCAACAGTGCATTCAAACCCATGATCGCCCTGATCGCCACCAGTCCACGAGACTTCGAAGACCTTCAGCAATACTTCCCGCAACTGGAATTGAAAGTGGTTCCGCTGGAAGAGCTTCGTACGGCGCCATCACTACGTAGCTGTCAGCGCATGATGGGACTGCGGGAGGATATTCCTGCGCCTGCAGACGAATACCTGCGAAAGACTTTCAGGAACCGCTATGTGCGTGTGATAGGCGGGATCAGTCAGGTACGTGAACAACTCAATGCCTGGTTATCCAATCCCAATACCGTCAACGAGCAGCCTCGATGGCCGCGCAAGCAGGGGAATCCCAATGGCAAGGGACAAGGAACAGGCTTTCCAAAGAAACGGCAGTTCCGCCGTCCCAAGCCTACCCCATAGCCCTGGGTGCTAGTACGACGCGGTTGCGATACGTTCTGGCGCAGCGTCCGCAGCGCAATGTAGATGCAAATCAGCCTTAAACATATTGCACTGCCCAATGACAAAACCGGAAAATTGATAGAGAATCGCTGCGCAGTATAAAAATCCAGTCCCAAAGAGGACGGCAGGAGACACGTGAAAGCCCACAGTACATTGTGCTGTGGGCTTTTACCTTTTGTGGTGTTATATAAATCTCGAATATCTGTCATTCGCATTCGAAAGAAGACACCACTGTTGTACACCGGTACTATGTCTTTGTCTCCTCCAACTCTTCTTGAATTGGATTCGCCCGCAACTTCCGCAAGGACTGCGGGCTTTTTTCTTTGTGCCGATGCAGGCACCGTTGGTGGATCGTTCATTTCCCTACCAGACTCGGCGTAACGACGCGCCAAAGGATGAGAAATTGGTCATTGACCCTTGTGACAAGATTGATATCGCTCGAATTATTATGGAACGCATTGACGGCGTCGTCGCACAAGCGCGTGTCAGCACGTTGGGCTTGGCGAACACCGTACTCGAACGCTGGGCCAGCGATATGCCAGAAGCGGGCGAAGGCCAGTGCCAGATTCAGATCATTTTTGAAGACGGCTTTCAGTACCGTAGCCAGGTTGGTCTAAGCCGGTCTCAAAAACGCATTTCGCTGGCCAAGGTCTTGCGTCAGCAATTGGCGTCAATGGCCGCGCCCGACAAAAACCAACGTAAGCGCAAAGACCGCACTGGACCAATTACCACCATTGCGCAGCCTACGCTGTCATTGCCTGTGGACGCGATGCTGGCCCGCTATGACATTTAGCGCAGTGTCCGATCACTTCCTGAAGTGAGAGAGGGTTGGGCCGGAGCGCAAGAAGAATCGAAACTATGACACGCAGTAACAACGATTTAGTGCAGGCGACCTTTTTGAACGACTTGCGCAAGCAGCGCATGTCGGTCATCGTGTACCTGGTGACCGGGGTAGGGCAATCCGGGAAGATCGAATCGTTTGATCAGCATGCCGTGTTACTGCGACACGGTGACAGCACGCAGCTCATCTACAAACACATGATCAGCAGTATCATGCCAGGGACAAAGCCCCTGCCAGCTCAGGCATCAAATCCAGTAAAACGGACAGTGAAGCGTCCCGATGCTAACTCAGTCCCTGTGGTGACCCGTAAGGTATCGCGTCGAACAATTGTTCGTGACGAATAACGCCGCTCAAACATAGGTGAGCTCGGCGTCGAACGTCGATGGAATATGGTGCTGGTATTCGTTCCGCCCGCCAGCTCCGGTGGATGCAGCCTGTTCTTTTGAAATTGAGGTCTCACTCCGATGGCTGCATGGGGTGCGATTGTACAGAGCAGGGACATGATTGGGGCAGCATCACTATTGATCCCAGTCAACGAGAAAGATAGCCCGTCCCTCGGGCCAATGGATCTTCAACCAGTACTAGACGTTTGCTGGCCACCAGTCAAAGGCTTCCTGGCGTAATACGAAGATCGACTGCGTCTGGTTCAAGTAAAAGCGCGAGGTTACTGCACTCCATTGGCCTTCCACCTTTCGGCCGTCATGCAAAATGACGATATACCGGTTTCCATCCTTCGGTTCATACAGCTGGTCATCGTGTTTGGTTGGGGTATTGATCTTCATGGCCGGTCAACACACGCTTACATGGCTTGTCAGCAGATCGTCGATGCAGGCTTTGCTATAGGCGTCCATGTCGAGAAATCGAACACCGGCGTTAAATCCCGCTTCGGTAGGATCGCAATAGACCACAGTACCCCACGCATTTATACGTCGAGGGCTGTCCGGAACCTCAATCGCGATGGCATAGTTACGACCGATTACGAGTCGACGCTGACTGAATAGGCCGAGACCATGCAACGACACATTCACCGTGATGACGGAATAGGGACCCACGTCGTCCATAAGCACCTTCGCGTCGAAGGAACAATACTGGCGTCGGTATGAGCGCTGTTCAATGGCAGAAGGAGAAGACATACCGCCATTGTAGTTCCGCGGGGAAATGATGTTTCAACCTTGAAACATTTATTGCGGCGCATCAAAAGTGATCGCAGCCAGTATTCCAATGGCCGGTGTTGTCGACTATTGTCATTGCCAATGCCATAAAAAAGCCCGCAAGAGCGAAAGTCCGTGCGGGCCATAAAATCCAAACCGGAAGGTTGGGAGGAGACGCATAGTAGATAGAGATGCTTTTGCCAAGTTCAAGGGAAGTTTGGAGCATTTTCTTTTGATGCCTCACCTTCGATAGCAAAAAATCATTGATAGCACATGTAAACCTGGCTTGGCGCGTACATTGAAATTAGATATCTGAATCGGCTGAAAGGATGTTGTGAGGGAGATGCTACAACGGGAATGGGCTGAAATTGCCTGAGTCTTGGATAGTTACGGTAGAATAACCGTACTGTCTTTTTATACAGTGAAGGCAATTGATGGCAACGCAAATGAAAACCGCGAAGAGCGATATCGATGTCTTGAATCGCTATGGGATTGCTGATGCAGCCAGAACACGCATCACAGCGCAGATCCTTCGCAACGTCACCAAGCCGGCTCAAAAGCAATCGGCACAACCGAAACTGCCTAAAGTATCAAAAGCAAAGACACCGGCTTGAATGTGCAGTGCATCACCCAATCGTTTTATTCAATGGTGCATAGAATGCTCAGGGCTCTGCAGTCTGCATAACGCAAGGGGGCCAGCCCGTCGACTAGCCGCGACAGATTCGAACGCCTACTCGAGGCCTATTGTATGGATGGGCGCTTCACATCACGCGACTCTTGAACCAGTCACGATCGCCCGAGTCCATCGCTGCGGCAATGACTTCTGGTGGCAAGCTATAGACCGTAGCCCAAGCGGCGCGGCCATCAGCGGTATTTGACGGGAAACTCGCCGTTTCTATTGGCCAGTGATATTTTTGCTCAAAGTTCTCACAACAGCGGCAAGAGTGACTTGTCCGTGGAGCGGTTCGGCATCAGTCTGGTCGGCATCGAAAAGCAGGACGACGACAACGGCACCACGTGCCGTACGCGGGCCGGGGAAATGGGTAATGTGGCAAAACATTTAACTAGTCAGCGGACAACAAAGTCTAAATGGCCCAAAGATCCAAGCTACTGATTATTCGTGAATTTCCTCTTTGCAATATAGACTTTCTTGCCCGTTTTAGCGGGCAACAAAGTCTTAGTTTTCTGCATTGGGCAACAAAGTCCAACTTTTCTGTCGACGATTTCAACGTGGGCAACAAAGTCTAAATACCCTGACAGAGGAGCCATTACGATCACTGGTAGTAGGAAATAACACCGGAGTCGAGAATTTTGGCGCTTCTCAAGTTTGATTGTTGTCAATTCTTCATGTGCTTGTGTCTCCCATATCCGTTGCCATTTGATTAAGCGGCGCCTATAAATAGTTAGCAATAGTTGTTCTTTTTTTAGCAACAGGAGCAACGCAATGGGCGACCAGAAGAACCGGATTGTGAAAGGCGGGCGGTTAGGAACTCAGTTTCGGGGAAAGCTCACCCTGGCTTACGGGCAGCGTGGCAAGTATGGAAGCAATCTTTGGTATGTCTATAGCCCTCGAACAAAAAGGGATTGGGTCCTGCACAGCAACCTAGAGTATGATCACTTCGTTCTTACCGAAGCTGACCCAACGGTAAGAAGCGTTAACTATGCACCAGATCCGATTACGATCAAAAGCGATGAAGGCGATACAAGGACGACGATCTTCGATGCAGAGGTGATTCGGCAAGACGGCAGTACTGAATGGCGTGAAGTGAAATCGCTGTATGACACAACCTCAAGGAACCTGCGGCAAAGGGAAACGCAAACCATCGCGGCGAGCATTGCCGGAGTCACGTACTGCAGATACACTGAAGAACAGCTACATACGAACTCTGTGCTCCTGGAGAATCTGCGCCGCGTCCTGGCCTGGGTCTCCGCTGCAAGGGATCGGAGTCTAGCCAGCTATTATCTGGAAGTCGCCGCCACTCTGGACGCTCGTCGATCCATCGTATTAGGTGAGCTATACGCATTAGGTAACGAACGAGATTATCCCCTCTACCTGGCGGCAGTGATGCAGGGCGTTTTGGACGGCCGCCTTATTAGCGATATCGCTACTCATACCTTATCCAAAGCGACTTTGGTCTCATGCCTGCAGGGTACAGCATGACCAGAGGTCGACATCTTACCTTCAGCACTTTGCCAATCGCGTTCCGTGACTCATCGCGATGGAGATCGGTCGATGAAGGTGCACTGTCACATAGTGATCGACAGCGGTTCCTCAAGCTAAAAGCTGCCGTGGAGGCGTACCTTCGAAGTGGGGCCCTGCGTGCAATAGCCAATGAGATGCAAGTGGCGCCTTCGGAGGTATTGCGTAGCTTTAGACGATGTGTCTCACTTAGAGATGACGGTGACATCGAGGGATGGCCCGCACTAATACGACATCTACGAATTGTCAGATACACGCGAAATCGGGCACAACCGAACGGTGCCGTACAGACTCGTGGGCAATATTCAGGGGCCTTCGCCAGATTTCTTGATGAACATCCACATATCGGACAAAGCATCGAAGATCTGGTACTGAAAAAGGCAAAAAGTGATGTCGTCCATGAAGCGAAGGTTACGATAAAGAGACTTCATTCAACGTTCGTTGAACTGTGCCTGAAAGAGGGCGTGGCCCTATCCGATTATCCGCTGAATACAGTGTCCAAAGGGCGGCGGTCATTGAGCCGGTATGTCGAGTCTATTATGGAGCAGCACCTTGAGCAGGCAACTCGAGTCCGTTTTGGAAGGGAAGCGGCCAAGCGATTGAGCACAGGGAGTGGGCACGCAAGCCAGACGTTTGTTACTGCCCCATATGATGTGGTCGGTATGGATGCACACAAGATTGACTGTATTGGGACGGTCAAAGTCATAGGGCCGGGCGGGCCCCAGCGAATCGCGATAAAGCGGCTTTGGTATATACCAGTTCTCGATTTCTACAGCCGTGCGATCCTTGGTTATACGGTCGCCATTCGGACGGAATGTTCGGCCGCCACAGCGGAGGAGGCGCTGGTGTCGGCCCTAAGCACGTGGGAACCTCGAAAGCTTAAGATCCCCGGGATGTCCTATAACGAGGGCGCGGGATTGCCGTCTGGGGTCTTTCCGGAGCTGCGGGGAATTGGATGGACCACGATGAAGCTAGACAATGCAGCAATTCACTATGCTGCGGCGATTGCTGACCGGGCTCGTCGTCGGTTGGGCTGTGCAATCAATTTTGGTCCGTTAGGACATTGGGAACACCGTGCAGTGTTAGAAAGACTCTTCGCGACTCTGGAACGCTATGGTTTCCAACGCCTTCCTTCTTCAACGGGTTCCAGTCCAACCGATCCTGCGAGAGATCAACCAGTCAAGAGTGCTGTCGATATCGGTATCGATTGGGAAGTGCTTCTTGACCTGGTGGACGTGATTACTGCGAACTATAACGCTACGAAACATGCGGGCATAGGTAGTCAGCGGCCGCTCGATGTTCTAGGAGAGGCTCTGCATTGCGTACCGTCGACGTTTTTCCCGCGACTTCTACCGCCTGCCAACTCGTTTCATGGGGAGCTTGGTGTCGAAGTGTTACAGAAAACGGTACGTGGTAACAAGGCGACAGGGCGACGCCCTTATGTTGAAATTTATGGAGTGCACTATACGAGCCCCATCCTGGCAAGCTCAATGGGTTTGGTCAATAAAAAGATACTGATCCACATTGGAAAGAACATCCAAACAGTGATGGCCTATTTTGCTTCTGGAGAAGAGCTAGGAATTCTGACAGCGGGCGGATGGTGGGGTCGAACAGCTCATACGCGCGAGATAAGACAGCAAATCTGCGCACTTCGGGATGCAGGCGAAATTGAGGTCGGTCCCGGCGACGATCCAATCAAAGTAGCCATGAACTATTACGCTTCGAAAGCACACAAGGACGCAGAAAAGGCAGCTTACAAGATATCCAAGAATGCAACGAAGCTCGCACAGCTGGCGAAGGAAACCGGGGAGCCCGTTCCCGTTCTGGCGCCGGAACCTACACATGCCCAAGGTCGTTCACAAGCACTTGAAGAGCAAATGCTTTCTCCATTTGTAACTTCGCCCGTGTGGAAGACCATCACCTAGGATCGATACAGAGGGGGAGGTAAGGTTGACCAAGTCACTACAGCAAGACCAAGTTTCAAAGAGGCCTCCTGAGATTTCAGGCATGTACAGGTCACATCCAGTGCTGAACGATCGAGCCAAGTTTCCGACTCCTTCGATAAGAAAGGTCTATACAGTTCTTGCCAACGAGTTGGTACAGCATAACCCGGGATGCTCGTTCTATGCCTATTCACGATTTGGTAAAACGAGCGCAATACGGGTCCTGAATGCCATGTTGGCTCAGACCTTTCCCAAAATTCCAATGCTGACGATAAACGCGCACCGGCATCTTCGCTTTTCCGAGCTGACTTATACGGAAGAACTGCTGGAAGCATGTCGACACGACACGAAAGCAGGAAAGGCTCTCACAAGACGATCTCGGTTTATCAAGTATCTATGGTCACTAGCTCACGAACGACAAAGTGACCGAATCGTCTTATTTATCGACGAAGCGCAGAACTGGTCGGAATCGGAGCTTACCTATCTGCGGGACATTTCCAATGACCTTGACCTGGAATTCAATATTGCCCTGTTTTCCGTATTTTTCGGGCAGCCTGAGATGGAGGGTTTGCGTAATTCACTATTGCAAAGTAATCGCCAGGATTTGGTCGGCCGCTTCATGCTTAAGCAGTACCAATTTCCTGGGATTATGTCTCTCAATGAGTTAACCTATGTGATGAGGTGTTACGACGACCCTGCGATATCGGAATATCCAGAGGGGAGCGGAATCAGCTATACCGAGAGCTTGCTCACTGCCGCATACGGCTCAGGATTTCGACTGGCGGGACAATCAGGGTATCTTTGGAAAGCCTTTCGTGAAGCGGCAGGAACCTTCAAGATTGACCAGATCGGCATGCGTTGGGTGTCAGCATCGATACGCAATTTTTTGTACGACCATCTTGCAAAAGACGAGCCTGATTTCAGGCCAATAGCTGACGCGTGGACATCGGCGGTGAACACGTCCGGATTCGCCGATAGTTTAGGCGTAACGTATTACCCTAACAATCGATAGATGAGCATTTCAATGTCACGTGTACGGCCATACTCGCTGTGTTCCGTCGCTGTTTCATGGGAGCGAACAACGGGGTGGTAGGCGATGCTGCTCTACCAGGGTAGCCCAAGCCGATCTCAACTACATCATGCAAACTTTGCCATGTTCGACCGAAATATTCAACGGACAGTAAGTTGGGTCTCTGGCTGGACGGGGCCGTATGAGGGCGGGGTTAGCCTTCTGATGAAATTTGCGTGGATCAATTCGTACGATAACTATCAGACTCTCGATGCTGTCTTTCTTGGAAAGCGAGCCAATCACGCACTTTGGTATAGCGGACACAAATCGCTGACGAATTTGCAGTGGGCACGGCGAACGAACTGGAAACCCAATTTCGTGGGGCTTCATCTCATCACGGACCGCTTCGACAAAAATCGTTGGTGGGATACGTTGGTATCTGACGAGCATATGAAAGTCTGTCCGTCATGTGCAATCGTGGGCTTTCAAACTCCGTTGTTTCAAATCGAGGCGATGTCCCAGTGCCCGATTCATGGAGATAAACTGCTTGACCGGTGTTATGAATGCAACGCTCCCACGCGAAGTTACGGCTGCCTGAGCGTTCCGTTCTCCCAGGCTTTGTGCTGTGATGGCTGTGGCGCACCTTATGGTCGCGACATGTCACCTACATACTGGCGCGCAATGCACCATCATCGGCATGCACATCAACGATTGTCTCCCATTGTCCACTGGCTTCGTCAGGTGCATCTGACCATCGATAAGAGCCACACATGGGACGACTCATTTCAATCCTGGCCGGTAACCACAGCAATCTCCGATAAAAGAATCGCCGCTTTTACGATGCTTCAAAAGGCCGTTCCTTACCAAGGTGACCGGAGTGTTTTCTTTAATGGCGGCGCCCTCCACTTAGTGAACTCGTATAGAAGAAAGACGCACCGGCTTAGGGAAGTGGAAGTACAGGAAAGACAGCAACTCGCCAGCTTTCTACAATCAAGACAAGCGACTTCGGAAGGTCCGCCATCCAACAACGGTAAAGAACGAGGGATACAGCGCTATCGGATCTACAAGGCGATTCGCCGGCGCATTCTGCGACTTGTACGAGATAGATTGACGAAGGGGAACTGACCCTGCCTCGTTTCCACGTACAGCAAGTCATGCAGCCATAAGCGTTTCCTCAGCCTGAACCGGAGTGCGATATCCGGTAGAGGAATGAATCCGCTGACGATTGTAATACCCTTCGATCCAGTCCACGATATCCAGCCGTGCCTGGGCTCGCGTTTCGTAATGGGTCTGGTAGATGCATTGTAAGCGTCGGCTGAGAGCCGTGGTTGACGGCGACGTTAGGGTTATGCGTTTGCGTTGAAGGACGGGAGTTTGCCGGCAACGTTCCAAGGCAACAGGTCATCAATGCGGTTGATGGGATGGTCAGCA
>NZ_VFAH01000036.1 GCF_008929045.1 Noviherbaspirillum aerium
CCGATGTGGAAATCCATGCCGAGGTGGCGCAGGCCGGCGAAGAAATGGTGCAGGTAGGCCCAGACCAGGCCGAGGATGACGAGCTTGACGAACCAGCCGGAGGTGAAGCCCTTGAGGTACTCGAAGGAGATCTCGGAGGTGAGGCTTCTGTCGAGCAGGTACAGGATGAACGGCAGGAGCAGGAACAGGGCTGCGCCGCTGATGCGGTGCAGGATGGATAGATAGGCTGCCAGTGGCAACCGGTAGTGCGCAATGTCCGCAAAGGTCATGACGCCATACTTTTGCCGATTTTTCTTTACGGCTTCCGACATGTAAAAACCTCCAAAGCTGATGGGCTGGCTCTTGGCTTGCTGCTCCCGCGAGGAGGCAGTGCTTGGGCAAATAAACGTTATTGTGAGGCTTTGCCGTTATACTGTCCAATATCTTGCACGTCTGCCTGAAAGACTTTCTGCATATACCACCATGGAATTACGCCACATCCGTTACTTCCTTGCCGTCGCCCAGGAGGGCAATGTCACCCGGGCGGCGGAGAAGCTCGGCATCGGCCAGCCGCCACTGAGCCAGCAGATTCTCGCGCTCGAACGCGAAATGGGCGTCCAGCTTTTCCGGCGCACCGGACATGGCGTTGCGCTGACCGAAGCCGGCGAATCGCTGCTTGCCGATGCAAAGCGCCTGCTCGACGACGCCGAGCTCGCCGTGCTCAACGCCCAGCGGGCAGGGCGCGGCGAGACCGGCCGCCTGAACCTGGGATTCACCGCATCGGCGGCCTACAACCCCGCGGTGCCGGCGCTGATCCGGGCATTCCGCAACGCCTATCCCGGTGTCGGTCTCAGCCTGACCGAGGGAAATACGTCCCAGTTGCTGACCCATCTCGAAGAGGGCCGCCTCGACCTCGCATTCCTGCGTTCGGGCGGGCATACCTTTGCCGGCGTATCGCTCTACCAGATCGAAAACGAGCGGATGAAGATCGTCCTGCCGGTCAAGCATCCGCTGGCGGCGAGGAAAAAGCTGTCGCTCTCGGCGCTGGCCGGAGAATCGTTTGTGCTGATCCCGCGCGAGGCCAGTCCGACCCTGCATGATGAAATCGTATCCGCATGCCGCCAGGCAGGCTTCGAGCCCACGCTCGGCCAGCAGGCGCCGCAGCTATCGTCTGTTGTCAGCCTGGTATCGGCGGAGTTCGGCGTTTCCATCGTGCCGGCATCAGTCAGCCAGATCCAGGCGGAAGGCGTGGTCTATGTCGACATCGGCGGCATGGGCGTGAAAACGCGGCTGGCGCTGGCATCGCGTGAAAGCGATACCTCGGCGAAGACCGCGAATTTCCTCGCGGTGGTGAAGCAGGCGCGGGGAGGGCATGCTTCGGCGGTGGCGAAGGATCACTGAGCGGGTATCCGGAATTGATGGCAACGCGTCAATGCGATCAACTCAGGCCCAGCCAAAGGGATTCATGCACGGCTGCCCGGCTACAATGTCCTCGTATAAATAGAAGTCCCCCTTGTCCAAATAAAAATTCCTGCGGCGTTAACGCCCGGGCTTGTTCAATGTCGAGAACACCAACACCTCTGGGATGGAAGCCGATCGTCGGCTACGGCCTTGGCGACATGGCCAACAGCCTCGTCTTTTCCATGGGGATGTTGTTCCTGCTGAATTACTACACGGACGTTGCTGGCATCGGTGCGGCCGCGGCCGGAACACTGCTGATGGGCGTAAGAATCTACGACGCCGTGATGGATATCGTTGTGGGACGATTGATCGACCGTGGCGGCAGGCCGCATCGATCCGGAAGATTTCGTCCCTATCTGTTGTGGGGTGCCATTCCACTGCTGGCATTGAATGTCGCCGTCTTCGCGGTGCCCGCAAGCTGGTCCGAAACCGGCAAGCTGGGCTATGCCCTGGTAACGTATATGCTTCTGGGCACCGCTTATTCCTTCGTCAATATTCCCTACGGTTCGCTGGCAAGCGCCATGACGCAATCGCCGCGCGAGCGCTCCATGCTGGGTGCGGCCCGCGCATTGATGGGAACTTCTGCGATCATCCTGCTGGCCTTCGTGCTGGGACCGGGCTTGCGCGGTTTGCAGGGCGAGGCGCTGCAAACCCGGCTGATGCATTTCACGCTCGGCCTGGCAGTGGTCGGCGTGTTTTGCTACGCCATTTGTTTTGCGACGACAAGCGAGGTGGTGGAAAGGGACGCCCGGCATCCGACATTAAGGGAAAGCTTGTCGACGCTTCTGTCGAACATGCCCTTGCAGCTGCTCTGCATTGCCGGATTCCTCACTCTTGCCGGCGTGAGCTGCATGGGAGCGTCGGCCATTTATTTCGCCCGCTATGTATTGGGCGACACGAAACACTTCCTGAGCATCATCCTCTTCACCACCGCCTGCGGCATGGCGGTTTCCATACCCCTGGCCCCGCTCCTGGCCGCCCGTTATGGAAAGACAAGGACCTTTCAGTCCGGCCTGGCGCTTGCCGCCGCGGCGCACCTGTACCTCTTCTGGATACCGGCAAGCAGCCGGGTCGCGATATATGCGTTGCTCGCGATCGCTTCGACAGGAACGATGCTGGCGATGGCCATCTTCTGGGCGCTGGAAAGCGATTCTGTGGAATATGGCGAATGGCGGACGGGAAGGCGCCTTGAGGGGCTGAACTATTCCCTCTTTTCTCTTGCCCGCAAATGCGGACAGGCGCTCGGCGGATCCATTCCGGCCTTCCTGCTGGCGGGAAGCGCCTATGTGCCGAACATGGCGACCCAGCATCCTGCGGCCCTGCAAACGATCCGCCTTGGCGTGACACTGGCGCCGGCCGTTGCCTTCCTGGCGGCCTTTGTCGTGATGCTGTTTTATCCCTTGTCGGATCGGCGCTATCTGGAATTGATCAGGGAAATCAGAATGCGCAGGCAGCAATAATCTTGGCTATGCATGAACGACATAAAGGACCATATTGACGCAATGGTGGTATCCGGTCGACCGATGGCCGAGCCATCGATCAAATTCTGAAGGCATTCTGGAGCTTATTGAATTGGAAACAAGGACTCTCAGCAATTTCATAGTCGTGGCGGAGGAAAAGAGCCTGCGTCGCGCGGCAGTGCGCCTGCATATGACCCAGCCGGCCCTGTCGAGGCAGATTCAGGCGCTGGAGGAGGAAATCGGCGTTCCTCTATTCATGCGCAATACCAGCGGCATGGAGATCACGCCTGCGGGGGAGTCCTTGCTGCACCACGCCCGCAACATCAAGACCGAAATCGAACTGGCGAAGAGAAACGCCTTCCTTACCAGCAAGGAGAAGCGGCAGAAGCTTGAGATTGGAGTGGGCAGTTCCACCGTGTTCAATATCGTCCCCGAGGTGCTGGAGCAATTTTCCCGGCTTCATCCGAATGTCGACCTGGTCCTGCATACGGCCAACGAGGAGGAGCATATCGAAGCCCTGCGACAAGGGAAAATCCTGATTGCCTTTTCGCGCGGCGTCCACGGCACGCCGAGGCAGAATGCAGCGGATATCGCGGTCGAGGAGGTGCTGTCGGAGCCCATGCTGATCGCCCTGCACAAGGATCATCCCCTGAGCAGTCGGGACCGCATCGGCATCAGTGATCTGCGCGATCAATTGCTGATCGGCGGACCCGACCCGTCCTATGACGAGCAGTGTCTTCAGCAATGGGGATTCATGCCGAGGGTGGAAAAGAGGGCTACCGATCTGATGAACGCACTGACGCTGGTGGGATGCGGCTACGGGATATGCGCGGCGCCGGCTTCCATGGAGTCGCTGCAAATCCGGAACGTGGTGTACAGGCCCTTCCTGGAGGGAAGGCAGTCTCCGTTCCGCGTGCGCTGTCTCTATGGCAAGCATGAAAAATCTCCCTGGCTTCCGATCCTGCTTGAAGTGATAAGCGCCTACCGTGCCGCGCATTCTCAATAGGGAACGATGCCTGCGGTGCTCTGCGTACTGTCCGTGCGCTTGCGCTCCGCTCCTCAATGCGACAACCGATCGCGACGCTTATCAAACGCAGTCTGGAGCGGACAGG
Source organism: Noviherbaspirillum aerium (assembly GCF_008929045.1). Taxonomy (GTDB): domain Bacteria; phylum Pseudomonadota; class Gammaproteobacteria; order Burkholderiales; family Burkholderiaceae_D; genus Noviherbaspirillum; species Noviherbaspirillum aerium. Next base: position 4,013 of record NZ_VFAH01000036.1, read on the forward strand.
GAAAGACCGGGAAGCAGCGAGGCTGCAAAGATATGCTGCGACGGGCGCAATGACTTGCAAACATGCATGGGCGCGAGAATGCCTCGCGCCCATGTGCCGGTTCTTAAACTGCAGACTAGCTTACTTTTTTTCGTGAGTATGATCCTGAGTATCTACGAGCTGGCCGCGAATGGCGCCATTCGGAAACTCGGAGTTGTGAACGTTGACGTAGAAGTTCATCGGGTTTTTCAGGATACGCTGGACGATGCCGACTTCACCGGTCGGAAACTTGCCGGCTTCGCCTTCCGTGAGACAGTCGGCCGCCTGTCCATTCTGCGGCCAGGCAAGGTTGGCCACCACAGGCCCGTTGGTGCCGCGCGTGCCTTCATGGATGTGGGCAGCCCGGCCGTTCCCGGGAGCCTGGTCCAGTTCGGCCACGTTTCTTACGTCCAGCAATGCATAGCAGAGCGTCTTCGGATCATCGTCAATGCCGAACACGTAAGCCTTGCCGCGCCCATTCGGGTCCCCGACGATTGCCTTGTTGGAGCCGTCCGCGGGTACCTCTTCAAGCCCATTGAGTTCGGCCTGCAGTACGACATTCACATGGCCGGCCGCAGCGTGCGGCGCCCAGGCGGCCAGTGACAACAAGCCAATTGACGCAATTGATGAAAATCCACGAAGCGCTTTCATAGTCTCTTCCTTTTGAAGTTGTTGAATGCCCGCACGTCAGCCCGGTGTGCCTTCTTCACCGATGTGGTGGTATTTGCTATTGGATATCTCAAAAGCCTATTGCACAGAAGAATGCGGGAGTGACAGCGTATGAAGACGAACACGAACACTGTCTAGGACATTTTGATGAAAATCTCGTGGAACGTTCAGGGAGAGAGGGTGCTTTGTTGATTGAGCTCAAAACGCCCTTCCAGAAGGAAAAGATGAGTGAGACCCTAAGTTGCTTCACGATTCAGGAATTTTCGACCACTATTGACACCATCGGCATGCAGATGAAATCTGCCAGGCAAAAGCCAAAGTTGAGAGTGCGTTAAGGCTTTTAAATATGCTAAAGCGAAGCCATTCATTATTGACATAGACAAATTATGTATGCGCAGCACTAAGCCTCAAGTTGCGGCATGCAAAATGGATAGGAATATTTTGGCAAGGCGGGGCAAAAATCCGTTGCCGCACTCCGGACAAGAATTACGCATATACCGCGTCAACACGGTTTCGCCAGATCGTCGGCAATAAATTTCCGTATCGCCCACCAGGCAGTGTTTGCCAAGCTGCGGCACGCTCCGGAGATTAATGATTGCTTGCGCCTTCAAAGACGCACGCGCTAAGCCTGGGCATTCATGGATACAGAAGCTTTGGGTCCGGATTGCTGCGGCGACTTATCCATCGGAAGCCATCCGAATCAGACAAGCTATTCCGCCTCGCGCAATGAGGCATTGGAACAGCCCGAGGCCAAGACCCGCGCCGCGAGCCAGGGCGTCGAGCTGAGCTATATGCCGCCGGAAGCGCTGGACAGCCTGGTGAAGAAGGAACTGAATTACTGGGGCGGCGTAATCAAGAAGGCGAACATTACCCTCGACTGAAGCGGGACCGGCAAGGATCGGACGGAAAGTCCGATCCGCCGCCGCCCGTTTTTCGGGTTGAACAAGCCGCCCAGGATCTGCAGCCAGGCCGTCGATGCCAACCGTTATGCGAGACCCGAGGGACCGACAGTCACGCTGCCAGCGCGGAGCGGATTTCGGAGGCATCCTTTGGATAGTCCCTAGAATCCGCCGACCTGAATCAAGCTGATGGCGCGGCCATCCTTGCTGCCGGTTCCGGTGGAGACGGCATAGGTACGTAGAGCGGCTTCTACCTGGGCGGGTGTGGCCGCCGTGTTGCGCGACAAGAACAAGGCAGCCGCTCCGGCGACATGCGGTGCCGCCATCGAGGTGCCCGACATCGTCGCGGTGCCCCCGCCGGCGCGGGTCGACACGATATTAACGCCCGGCGCCCAGACATTGACGCACTGGCCGTAATTGCTCCACGACGGTTCGCGGTTGTACTGGTCGATCGCGGCTGTCGTCACAATACCGTTATCCAGCCCGCCATCATTGAAACCGGCCCGTGCCGGCGAGACGTTGCAAGCGTTGACGCCGCTGTTGCCGGCAGCCACCGAGTAAAACACCCGGCTGGCCACCGAACGCCGCACGGCGTCATCCAGTGCCTGGCTTGCGCCGCCGCCCAGGCTCATGTTGGCCACCGCGGGCTTGACCGCATTGGCCGTGACCCAGTCCACCGCCTTGATAATGGCCGACGTGCTGCCGCTGCCTGCGCAGTCAAGCACCTTCAAGCCATACAGGCGCGCCCCCGGTGCCACGCCCACCACCGCGGATGTATTGTCGCGTGCGGCGATGCTGCCCGCGACATGCGTTCCATGACCGTTGCAATCGGTGTTGTTGGTATCGATGAAATTGAGATGGGCCACCAGATTCAAGTCCGAATGGGCCGCAATGCCGGTGTCGATCACATATACATTGACGTTTGATACCGCGCCGCTGCCGTTGCCGGCCAGCGTCGAGCTGCGGTCGGCCTCGATCCGGTCAATCCCCCAGGGCATGCTCTGGGCATCGATCTTGACCGGTTGATCAGGCTCGATATACGCAACGGTCGGCTCCGCACGCAGCGCCTCGACCTGGTCCGGCGTCAAGTCGACCGCAAAACCCTTGGCCGCATGACTGAAAACATGCTTCGACTTGAAGCGGTGCAGGTTTTCAAGGCGCTGGACCGAGCCCAGCACGCCGCGATCGAGATAAGCCCAGGAGTCCGGATTCGCGGCCGAACGCTCGTCAGCGCGCGCGTTGCCCCTGAACTGATGGAATGGCGTTGCTTCGTGCAATACCACGATCATTGGCGCAGTGGATGCGCGTGGTGCTCCGATCGCCATTGTGGCGGGAATGGCCAAGGACAAGCCAAGGACGACGGAAACGGGATGGAAAAAGATGTGCATGACAGGGAGTCTTCCTTTGGCTGCAAGGCTGCGCCGGCAGACCCGATTGATCATGCCCGCGACAGCACCTGATGTTGCTTTTGGGAAATATACTACCTGTCTTTGACGGAATCTTTCAATGGTGTAAATGTAACAAAGCGTTTTGGCGGCTTAATGGTGAAGACGGAGATCTAGACGAAGCAAGGCACATGAAATTATCTGCTTGAAAACTGGCATCTTTAAACGTTGCACCTGTTCGCACGACACCCCGCTACGGGCGGAACCCTTACCTTTCACCAAGGTGCTTTTAATTCGATGTGGATTTGAAAACTATTTCCAACAAGAACCGTCGGTGCACTGTCTTTATTCGTTTTTTGTATATGAATAGGAGTTTTTATTACTTCTTCTTTCGCCGCCAATCCCTTACCTTCGCTTTTCTTACTCAAAAGCAGTTTGTAAAGGAAGCAGATGAAACTTTATCGGAAAGCCGTTCTGGCAACAGGCGCGGTGTCGGAAGCCCGACGGCCCCCGCCGACGGCTGTTGCCGTTGCTTCTTCTCCCTTCGCCATACGGCTTGCCGTCGGTTTCACTTACCTGGTCCTGCTCACTTTGTCGGTGTTTGTCGTCAGCCGATTCCTGCTGATGAATGATGCAGCCACGGCGACTTCCCTGATTCAGCAAACCCTGTCGGACAAGATGTTCTGGAGCGCGGTAGCGGTCGGCCTGCTGGCGCAGGTCATTGATGGCGCGCTGGGCATGGCCTATGGCGTGACATCGACAACATTCCTGTTGAGCGCGGGAGCATCTCCTGCAGCGGCAAGCGCAAGCGTGCATATTGCCGAAGTCTTCACCACCGGCGTCTCCGGCATAGCTCATGCGAAGATGGGCAACATCAATAAATCGCTTTTCCTGCGTTTGCTGATTCCGGGGATGATCGGCGCCGTACTTGGCGCAGTCGTTGTCACCCAATTGGATGGCAAGGCATTGAAGCCCTTCATTTCAGCGTATCTGCTCATCATGGGCGTGTATCTTCTCTCCAAGGCCTGGCGCAAGATCGCCATACGCACGGAAGAACCCAGGCATGTCGGCAAGCTTGCCCTCTTTGGCGGTTTTGTTGATGCCGTCGGCGGCGGCGGATGGGGACCTGTCGTCACGACCTCGCTGGTCGGCTCCGGCAATGATCCGCGCACGACAATCGGCTCGGTCAACTTTGCCGAGTTCTTCCTTGCCCTCGCCGGCGCAGCTTCGTTCACACTGATGGTGGGAACCGGCGTATGGGTACTGGTGCTTGGCCTGGTTATCGGCGGACTGTTCGCCGCTCCGTTTGCAGCACTCGTGACCAAACGTCTGCAGACCCGGACCCTGTTGATACTGGTCGGTACATTGATCAGTATTGTCAGCCTGTTCAACTTATACAAAGCGCTTGCCGGGTAACGCCGATCGGGATGCAATGCGAAAGCAGCTTCGTCATGACCTCCATGCCGGCAGGTTTGGTCAGGTCATGACGGTCTGGCCGCCCGCAAGGGAACGCGGGCTGTCAATGTGCTGGCCGGTCCGGTACCTGAATGCATGAATACATGAATACTGCCGCCATGCATCACAAGCAGTTGCCGGACCGGCGCTGGAGACACGGCCTTGCAGCACGCAAAACCACGATTGCATGGCCGACGGCGACATGCAGCAACGATTCACACGACCGGAGCCGTCGAACGCAGCCTGATCAGTGCCCTCATGCAGAGATGGCAGACACTCGCACCAAGGACAGCCGGAATAAACAGTCCGGCCAGCGGTATGAGCAGCAGTCCCGCCACCACCACGCCCAGTAACAGCATGGGTGCACGCATCGTCTTCACAATGGTGCGCCGCTCTTCCGCCGTGGCGAGATCTTCCAATGCATCATTCATCAGGCTGCGCACGTTGAGATAACTTGCCAATAGGAAGAACAGGATTCCACCAATCACGGGAATGATCAGCAGCAAGAGGCCTGCGCACAGAACGGATAACAGCTTCAACGCGGAAAACACATCGACACCAAAACCTGCTTTTCCGCCGGGAGACAACGAGGGATAGTGCTTGAGACATTGCCCTTGCACCCGGCTCATGAGGAAAAGCTCCAGATACAGTCGCATGCTGAGCATGACAAGCAGGAGAAAACTTCCGGCGATCACCAACAGCTTCACGACGCTTCCCAATGGCGTCGAGATCCACCCAGCCGCCTTCCCGGAGAGGGGCGCAGCATTGCTTGCTGCCGCTGCCGCTGCCGCTGCCGCTTTCTGCCCGCTTCCCGCAAGATCAGGCCAGACCAGCGTAAGCAGCCCATTCATTACCCACTTCACTGCGATGTCCGTCAGTGCCCATATTTCGCTACGCCATACGATCAAGACGATCAGCCAGACACCAAACGCGACAACGCCAGCCAATATCGACATCAATGCCAGCCGGGGCCGCATGCCATCGCGCAGGCCCAGAGCCAGGCTCGCTCCGACTTCAGGAATCGCCTCTACCGGTCGACGCATTGAGAGGTGAGGATGTTTGTTCAATCCGGATGTTTCCATGGCGACTTTCCAAGAGGCTTGCGTGGACAGCAACTGTCCGGTTTTCAGAGGTAATCGCAGTGAGTGTACGGAAGAATCGGTTTGTCTTGGGATGCAGGGCCGGAAGAACGACCGGGAAGGCGGCGGAAGCTTGAAGGCTTGCGTTACATGAGATCGTTCCACGACGGGGGCCTGCTACCGAGTGCGGTCGATAGGCCATGACATCGACATGTCGAGTGCGCCTGAGATGCCGAAGATATCGGCGGCAATCCCCTTTCCTCGGCATGAAGACGAACTACTCTGTCTTCCGTACTGTCCTAACGATAAGATCGCTTATCGGGTGGAAGGAAGCCGCCATGGCAACGAAGAATTGGATGTCATTGCTCCTGCTGTTTCCATTGTTTGGCTGCGGAGGAGGGGAAGTGGGAATCGGCATCGGTGTGGGCGCGGACTCGGCGCCGGCGTCCCATCCGTTTATCGCCTGGACCGGAAACAGTAGCGGCGATCGAGTAGTCGATGCCACCAACGATGCATTTGCGTTTTATGCCGACACCGGCTGCCTGTATAACTTCCGCACTGGCCTTGAGAACCGGCAGTTCTGTTTGAGCACGCCGCAAGGCGGCGTGCGCTATGGTGGCCTTGCCATGCGAATCGTGAATGCCCTCTCCACCAACGGGGCATGCATATCGGTCCTGGTCGAAGAATCTACCGCCAGCTTCGTCGATATCGAAGTCGATGCCTATGGCCGCGAAGTGGTGGCGGTGACCAGCGTGAGGCCGGCGCCCTGTGCCTGAACGCGCTGCTTGAAATACGTCTTGCAGGCGCCGCCCGCAGGGACGGTGAACCTCACGCGGCACACAAAGATGATGTGTTGCAATAACGTGATCTACCTTCAAGCCAGTTGCCGGCCTGCGCCTCAAATCTCTCCAATCGCGCTTTCGATGTCGTTCAGTATTCGACCTTCGCTTTTGAGCGAAGCCCATCGATCATTGTCTTCAGCGCCTGCTCCTCGGCCTGCCTTTTAAGCAGGGGCTTCATCTCGTCGAAGGAGGGCACCTTGAGCGGCCGCGTCTCTTCAAGCTTGATCACGTGATAGCCGAATTCGGTCTTGACCGGCGTGCCGGTGTATTTGCCCGGCTTCAATGAGGTGACGGCTTGCGCGAATGGCTTGGCGAATTTTCCAGGAACGGACCAGCCAAGATCGCCTCCATTGTCCCTGGTGCCGGGGTCAATCGAATCCCTGGCCAGTTCCTCGAAAGCCGCGCCCTTGTCGAGGCGGGCGATGATTGCCCTGGCTTCCTTGTCGCTGCGCAGCAGCACATGCCGGATCTTGTAATCGGTATTGCCGCCCTTGGCGCGCTGGGCCTGGTATTCGGCCTTCAGGTCGGCATCGCTGACGGGATGCTTTCTGAGGTAGTCCTCGATATAGGCGCGGATGATGACGGTTTGCCCGGCCGCCTCGGCCTGGGCCATGATGCGCTGCCTTTCCGTCTCCGCGCGCGCCGCGACGTCCGGTTTCTTGTCGATGCCGGCCTTGCGCGCTTCCTGCGATAACAGCTCGCGCCTGATGAGTTCTTCCCGCACCTGGTCCTTCAGCTCCGCACCCGCGGGCATGCCGTGTGCCTTGGCCTGCGCGATGAAGACATCAGCCGTGGCCTGGGAGACGCGACTGCCGTTGACCGTCAGGAATTCCGATTCCGCCGCTTGCGCGGAATACATCAGGACGCCGCTCAGAAGCGCCGCGCATCCTGTTTTCACCGAGTTCACCAATGTCACCGAGGTTTGCATAGTTCCTTTTCCATACACTGCACGCAGCATCGCCGTCCCTGCATGTGCGTCATGCAGGGACGGCTCCTGCCTTCTTCTTCCGATCGATTGCCTGCGCGGCTCGATCACGACATGACATGAAGAAGCTTGTCGTGATCGGGAAGCCGCGGATGGCCGGACTGGATCAGGTACCAGTCCGCATTGCCGCCAGCCGCCGCCTTACCGGGTGAAGGTCCCCGCAGCCTGCAGATTGGACGACGAGTTGCCGACATGGACCGTATAGGTTCCCGAGGGAATGACGAAACGCTTCGCGGTCTTGTCGTAGATGCTCAACGGATGATTGGTCGCATTCGGGTCAATCGTGATCGTCACCTCCTTCGAAGCCCCGGGTGCCACCGCCACTTTCTGGAAACCGACCAGGCGCTTCCTGGGCTGTCCCGCCGCAGGCACCGTCAGATACACCTGGACCACCTCGGCGCCGTTCACGGTTCCGGTATTGCGCACCGTCGTCTTCACCGAATACGCGGAGCTGGTCGTGGTCACGCTCGGCGATGCGATTTCAAAGGTGGTGTAGGACAAGCCATGGCCGAAGGCGAACGCCGGCGTGACATTATTCGCGTCATACCACCGGTAGCCCATATTGAGGCCCTCGGCGTAGTTGACGGTCGGCTGTCCTGCCGCGTTGTTGACGCCCGGGAATTGATTGACGCTGATGTTGTTCAGGAATCCGCGCCCGGCGAACGGGAAGGTCACGGGCAGCTTGCCCGAGGGATTCTTCACGCCGAACAGCAGATCGGCCACGATATGGCCATCCTCCTGGCCCGGGAACCATGTCTCTAGGATGGCGGGACCGGCACTTCCCACCAGCGCGGGATCCATCGCCACGCCGGCATTGTCCTTCAGGACCAGGGCGGTCTTGCCTGTCATCGGCCTGGAGGTGGTGGACGTCGCGGACATGATGTCCTTGATCATGGCCACCGTATTGCTGTTGCCGGCCTTGTTGCTGTTTTCCACCGAGATGGCGCTCGGCCGCGCAACATACCAGTCGAGGCCGTCGCCGACGGCGGTCATGGAGCCGGTCACCGTGACGCCCTGTCCGGTGGTGAAGGATGCGCGGTCCGCGCCCTCTTCGGCAATGGTGCCTGCCATGATGACGACGGCATCGGCGCCGGCTGCGGCATTGAGCGCCGCCGCATAGCTCGTCGCGGTGCCATCGATCGAAGCGCCCTGGTTGGCGTCGTCGATCAGCACCAGCCTGACCGTCGCCGATGCATTGCCGAGGCCGCGCAGCACGTTGCGAATGCCCTCGACCGGAGCGACGGTATAGGTCGGCACGACATCCGAACTGCCGCCGCCAGCGCCCATCGGCTGGCCGACCATGACGCCGCCGGCCACTGCCTGGCGTGCATACACCTGGGATGCCTTGCCGATCACCACCACGTCGCGCACCGTCGGCGCGAACGGCAATACCTTGTTGTCATTCTGCAGAAGCACCGCCGACTCGACGCCGATCGCGCGCGCCTTGGCGCCGCCGGCCGCATAGTCGATCGGTGTCTGGACGATCTTGCGGTCGAAGATGCCGAGCTTGAACATCTGCGTGTAGCGGCGCTTGAGCGCAGTGTCGATATCCGACACCTTGATTTCTCCCGCAGTCAGCGCGGCATTCAGGAGGTTCGGCGCCCATTGCAAGGGCATCGGCATCAGGTGATCGAGGCCGGCGAGCAGGGTCGGCGATGTCGTCTTGGTGGCGAAGAAGTCCGACTGCACATAGCCCTTGAATCCCCACTGGTTGCGCAGCACATCCGTCAGCAGGTACTTGTTCTCGCAGGATTGCTGGCCATTGACGTAATTGTAGGCACACATGATCGATGCCACCTGGCCATCCTTGACGGTCATCTCGAAAGGCAGCAGGTACAGCTCGTGCAGTACCTGTTCATCGACGATGGTGTCGAGCGTATTGCGGTTGGTTTCCTGCTCATTCGCCGCATAATGCTTGGCCATGGCGATGACGCCCTTGTTCTGCACGGCCCGGGTTTCGGCGACGGCCATCACGCCGGTCAGGTAGGGATCTTCGCCGAAGTATTCGAAATTGCGTCCGAGGACGGGGATGCGCGCGAGGTTCACGCCAGGCGCTTCGAACACGTGCAGCGCGAGGTTGTTCGCTTCGGTGCCGATGACTTCTCCGAATTGGGTGGCGACGGCGGGGTCGAACGAGGCGGCCACGCCCATCGCCGACGGCAGCGCGGTGGCCTTGGCGGAAGAGGGATGCGTATAGGCGGCGGTAGGATTGGGCGCCTTTGCCAGCTCCAGGCTGACGCAGTCGTTCTGTCCGATGCCGACCGGACCGTTCGTGATGCGCAGTGTCGGAATTTCCAGCTCGGCGATTCCGGTGACATGTCGCGCGCCGAAACATTCCGGCAATTCCGGAACGACGCCAGGCACGCTGCCCACCAGCTGCTGCTGCTTCTGCTGCAGGCTCATCGCGGCAACCAGCAGGTCGGCGCGCTGCTCGGGAGGCAGTTCCTTGCTCATCCACGGCTTCACCGTCGGTGCGTTGGGCGGCGCCTGCGATACCGTGGAGTCGCCGCCGCTCCCGCCGCATGCGGCAAGCATTACGGAGGCGATTGCCGACGCCATCACCGCAAATTTGAATTCATTGACCTGCTTTGCTCTTCTCATTTCAGTCTCCTTGTGGAATGCCTTCTCATGTCGGCATGGATTTGTTGATGCCTGAATGGACCATCATTAACTTTTGCTTAACCAGTCGTGCCTCACGACGCCTCATTTCGCCGATTAAAACAACGCTTCCGCGAGCGGCGGACGTGAGTCTTCAGCACGCCGGCACTCAGGCACTCAGGCACTCAGGCCTAAGGCGGCGCGGATTTTCCGCTCCTTTAATGAGGAGCCGGGCCTTAATCTCTGCATTAATCAATCAGGCAGGCCGCAACGCCGCTAAAGCAGGGGAAAACCCCCGCTTTAAGACGTAGTGTTGCCGGATATCGAGTTAAACGCTTTCCTTCCTGGGCGCGGCTGCAGGTCTCCTGCGATGCGCTCTGCGCATCAGTATTGTGATGAATTGGTTTTGCAGTTCAGATTCTTAAGCAGAAAGGAAGGCGTGTCTATTGATTAAATTTTATAGGGCGATGCCGGCGCGGCATCGCCATTGCGCCGGCGCGCATTCGTACGATATTGTTCCGGAATTGCGCCCGCATGACTGCGTGGCTGCGGTTTATCGATACCAAGCGCATTTTGGATGCATGACGATCCGCGCACTTCCATTGAGTTATGAAAAGACAAGCGCCCACGGTTTACGATGTCGCCAAAGAGGCTGGCGTTTCGATTGCGACCGTCTCCAAGTTCCTCAACGGCGTGCAGCGCTTTTCGCCTGCGGTCGAACTCACAATCAGCAAGGTGGTCGCTAGACTGGGCTACCGCTCCAACGAACTGGCCCGCTCGATGGTGACTGGCGAAACGAGAACCATTGGTGTCGCCATACTCGATATCGACAATCCGCATTTCACTGCGGTGGTCAAGGGCGCGAACCGCGTCGCACTGGAGAAGGGCTACACCCTGCTGCTTGTGGACACCGAGGAAAACCAGGGCCGCGAACTCCAGCTCCTGGATGCCTTGAGCCGCCGCGTCGATGGCCTGATCATCAGTTCGCGCATGCCGGAATCCGACATCAGGAAAGTCATTGATTGCGGCAAGCCCATCGTATTGCTCGGCAAGCCTGATTCCGTCCCTATTCCATGCGTATTGAGCGACGGCCGGCGCGGCGGATTCATGCTTGCGGAACACCTTGTCAATCAAGGGCACAAGAGCATTGCGTATCTGGGTTTTCCGCAGTCCCGCTGGAATCTGGATCGGATGAACGGCATACAGGAATGTCTTCAAGGGCATGGCCTGTCGCTGCAGTGCCATGGCGTCCGCGCGCCGTTTGCTTCGGAGGGCGAGCGCATCTGCTCCGCCATCATGCTTGGCGCGTCGCATCCCGACGCCTTGATCTGCTATAACGATCTGCTGGCGATGGGCTTCATGAAGGAGGCCCAGTCGCTGGGTTTCGGCATACCTGCGGACATATCGGTGGCGGGCTTCGACAATATTCCTTATGCCGGGTATGTATCCCCGTCGCTGACGTCGGTTGATCTGCACAGCGAAGGAATGGGGGAAATGGCGATGAACAAACTGCTGGCGCTGTTGACAGGCAAAGCCATGGACAACGATCAGGTCCTTGCGCCGCATCTCGTGGTGCGTGCTTCCACCCGCACCAGGCGATAGCGCGCGATCGCCGTCACCCGACTGACGATGCCGGAAGATTTGCCGGCTGCACTGCAGTGCACTGCGCAGGGACGCCTGGTTCCTTGCATGTCTCCTCGCCACGCCTTTGATCGCCGCTGACATTCCCCGCGGCCCCGCATCTTTTCCCGAAAACTCTTGCGTGCGCCAATCCTCTGTAAAATACGCGCACGCAAAGGTGTCCTCCGGCTGATCGGCCGGAAGCTGAAACGGGAAGCCGGTGAAGGGCGGGACGACTCTCTCTCCATTCCGGCGCAGCCCCCGCTGCTGTAAGCCTGACGACGCCGTTCACCCGCCACTGTGCATGCTGTCCGCACGGGAAGGCAAGAACGGCCGAGGATGAAGGCGAGCCAGAAGACCGGCCTTGCGCTGTTGTGGCATCCGGCCCGGGGAGGGGCCGGGTCCATGTATCCGCCCTTTATGTTCCAGGCACCGGTTACCCATGCCGCCGCTCAGCGGCATGCGTGCTGCCGCCATCAGGAGATGACCATGTTCGACCTCGGCACCGAGTTCGCGGTGCGTTCCATTGAAACGCTGCTGTATTCCATTTCGACCCTGCTGTACCTGCCTGTCCTGCTGGCCGTGGTGGTGCTGGTGCTGTACCTGCTCAGCTATGCCGGGGCTTTCATGCGTGAATGGCGGGAACGGCGGCGCGGCATCCGCGGCCTGGTGGTGCATGCCGAGGCGGCCATGGCGGCAGCTTCGGCGGCCAGCATGCAGGCGGATGCGCAGCCGGCGCTGGATGCCCGGCTCGAACGCATCGTCCAGCAGGCCGAAGCCACGGGCCTGCGCCGCCTGGAAGCGGTGCGCTTCGCGGTGCGCGTCGGCCCGGCGCTCGGCCTGATGGGCACGCTCATCCCGATGGGCATTTCCCTGGCCGGCCTGGCCCAGGGCAACCTGCCGAAAATGGCGGAGAGCATGGTGACCGCCTTCACTGCAACCGTGGTGGGCCTGGCCTGCAGCGTGGTGGCTTATCTGCTTGCCATTGCGCGCGAACACTGGCTGCGCGCCGACATGACGGACATCGCCTACACCGCGGAAACCGTACTGGCGCGGCATGGGCAGGGCGCCGCGAGCCAGACCGAAAACCGCGCCGAAAACCGCACCGCAAATCCGACTGAAGTCGCAGGAGGCTGAGATGCGCTACATGCAACGACACCGCCGCATTGCCGACGGCTCGACCGATGATCCGCTGTCCGGCGTGGCCAACCTGTTCGATGCCAGCATCGTCTTCATCGTCGCCATGATGCTGGCCCTGTTCTCCGCCTGGAACATGCTCGACCTGCTCGATCCGGATTCCGAGGTCACCATCTCCAAGAAAAGCGCGGACGGCAAGGTCGAGATCCTGACCAAGAAGGGCGCGGAGATCAAGGTCAGCCGCGTGAGCGACCAGCCGCTTTCCGGCGCCGGCAAGCGCCTTGGCACCGCCTATCAGCTACCCGACGGAAAGGTTGTCTATGTTCCGGAATAAGAATTGGCTGAACTGGTTTTCCGCGCTGCTGGCGGGCATGCTGTGGTGCCTCACGGCGCATGCGGCACCGACCGCTCCGACCTTGCCGACCTTGCCAACAGCGCCTCCGGGCCGCGCCATCGCGCTGGTGCTCGGCGACGTCGAATCGCGGCCGGCCGTGCTGGCGGTGCGGGCCTTGCAGGCGGAGCTGCAGGCGGCCGGCGCGACAGTGCGCATCCTGTCGGCCAGCCATGTGGGCAATGATGAACACCGGATGCTCGCCGATGCCGATGCCGTCGTGCTCAACGTGCTCGGCCAGCAGCTGGTGCAAGCCATCATGCCCGAGCTGCAGGCGCTGCAGCGCAGGGGGCGGCCGGTGTACGCGGTGGGAAATCCGCCGGACCAGGCCTTGCGTTCGCTGGGCGTGCGGGAAGATGCGGCGGTGCTTGCCTATCACCGCGCCGGCGGCGCCGACAACATGAACAGCCTGCTGCGCTATCTGCTGCGCGCGCATTTCGACGCCCGGCTTGCCGTGCCGCCGGTGCTGGCGATGCCCGAAACCGGGCTGTACGACGTGCAGGCCAACCGCATCGCCGGCAGCTTTGACGATTACCTGAGCAGCTACGCGCGCTATCGGAAAGATGCCCCCTGGATCGGCGTGATGTTCTACCGGGCCAGCCTGGTGGCGGGACAGACGCTGCCGCTGGCCGCCATCGTCGCCAGCCTGGAAGCGCAGGGGTACAACGTGCTGCCGGCGTTCGGCTATCCCTATGACGTGCCGCTGCGCTTTTTCCTGGACGGGCAGGGCAGTTCGCGCATCGATGCGCTGGTGGCCCTGGGCATGAAGGTCGGCGGCACCGGCGCGACCGGCGCCATGCTGGAACGCATCGGCGTGCCGGCCATCAATGCCATCACCCTGAGCCAGCAGACGGCGGCGCAGTGGCAGGCATCGAAAGTGGGACTCGACATCATCGAACGTACCTGGCAGCTGGCCGGCGCCGAGCTCGCGGGGCTGGTGCAGCCCACCGTGGTGGCCAGCCGCGAACGCGTCACCGATGCGCAGACCGGCCTGGCCTATGTCGAGGAAAGGCCGATCGCCGAGCGCGTCGACCGCCTGCGCGAACGCGTCGATGCCTGGCTGGCGCTGCGCAAGACGGCCAATGCCGACAAGCGCGTGGCGCTGCTTTACTTCAATTATCCGCACGGTTCCGAAACCATCGGCGCCGCGTACCTGAACGTGCTCCCGGAAAGCCTGTGGCAGATTGCCCGCCGCATGCAGGACGACGGCTATGCCACCGCCGATGACCATGGCGCGCTGCCCTCCGACAAGGCGGCCCTGCAGTCCGACATCCAGACCTGGGGCAGCTATCCCGGCAAGGATGCGGCCCAGTACCGGCAGGGCCTGGCGAAGCTGGCTGCGAGCGGGCAGGCGCTGCTGGTGCCGCTGGCCGACTACAGGCGCTGGTACGGTCAGTTGCCGGCCACGCTGCGCGGCGCGGTGGAAAAGGCCTGGGGCAGGCCGGAACAGGCGCCGACGCTATGGAAGGATGCCCAGGGCAAGCCGCATTTCGTGTTTCCCGCAAGGCGCTACGGCAAGCTGCTGCTGGCGCCGCAGCCGACCCGCGCCTGGGAACAGAACCTGGAAAAGCTGCACAACGACGTGACCTTGCCGCCGGGCCATGACTACATCGCCTTCTACCTGTGGCTGCAGCACGGCTACCGGGCGCATGCGGTCATCCATCTCGGCACCCACGGCACCCAGGAGTGGCTGACCGGCAAGGAGGCCGGCCTGGCCGCCGACGACGCCACCGAGGCGCTGATCGGCGCACTGCCCAATCTCTATCCCTACGTGATGGACGATGTCGGCGAAGGCCTGCAGGCCAAGCGGCGCGGCATGGCCACCATCCTCGACCACATGACGCCGCCGTTCGACATCGCCGGCCTCAATCCCGACCTGCGCGAACTCGGCGCGCTGCTCAACGACTACCGCGTCGCCGAGCAGAAGAGCCCGCTGCTGGCGCGCAGCCACCTGGCGGCGCTCAACCGGCTGGCCGGCAAGAGCGGCGTGCTCAAGGACATGGGACGCAAAAGCCTCGCTAGCGAAGCCGACATGGAAGCGCTGGAAGAATATTTGGATACCGTCACCGCCAAGCTCACGCCTTTCGGCCTGCATACCTTCGGCGTCGCGCCGGCTCCCGAGCTGCGCAGCGCCACCGCGCGCGCGGTGGCCAGCATGGATGCCAAGCTGCCGGCGGCCGAGCGGGATGCGCGCGTGGCCAGGCTGGAGCAGGACATCGTGGCCAGCGCCGCCCTGGAACTCGAGCGGCTGATGCAGGCGCTGGACGGCCGCTACATTCCGGCCGGGCCGGGCGCCGACCTGGTGCGCAATCCGGCGGCGCTCCCCACCGGGCGCAATTTCTACGGCCTCGATCCGAGCCGCATACCCAGCCGCACCACCTATGAGCAGGGCGCGAAGCTGGCGCAGCAGCTGGTCGATGACTACCGCGGTCGGCACGGGGTTTATCCCGACAAGCTGACCATCAACCTGTGGGGCGTCGAGACTTCCCGGCATGAGGGCATCATGGAAGCGCAGGTATTGTCGCTGCTCGGCGTGCGCCCGACCTGGGACGAACGCGGCCGCGTCAATGGCGTCGAGCCGATTTCCCGGCGCGAACTCGGCCGCCCGCGGGTGGATGTGACGATGGTCTCCTCCGGCCTGTTCCGCGACCTGTTCGCCAATGTGCTGACGCTGCTCGACCAGGCGACGCGGCTGGCCCAGCAGCAGGACGACAGCGACAATCCGCTGCGCATCCATACCCGCCGCACGGCCGCCATGCTGGAAAAGCGCGGAATGCCGGCGGACGAGGCGCAGCGCCTTGCCGCCACCCGCATCTTCGGACTGCCGTCCGGCGCCTACGGCACCAATATCGAGAAACTGATTCCGCTGACCAATGCCTGGCAGAACGAGCAGCAGGTGGCGGACGTGTTCATCAACCGCATGAGCCATCCCTTCGGCGGCGGGCGCTGGGGCGGGGACGGCGCGCAGGATGCACAGGCCGGGCAGTCCGGACCATCCGCCCTGGACGCCGATCTGCGGCGCGAGGTCTTCCGCCAGGCGCTGTCGGGCACGAAGATCGCCCTGCACAGCCGTTCCAGCAACCTGTTCGCCACCCTCGACAACGACGACTTCTTCCAGTACCTGGGCGGCACCGCGCTGGCCATCCGCAGCGTCGACGGCAAGACGCCGGAAGTCATGGTGAGCGACCTGTCGAATCCGCGCCGCCCGCGCCATGCGACCCTTGACAGCTACATGGGGCAGGAGCTGCAGAGCCGCTACCTCAATCCGCGCTGGGCCGACGGCATGCTGCGCGAAGGCTATGCCGGCGCGCGCTTCATCAACCGGGTGGTCGATTACCTGTGGGCATGGCAGGTGACGGTGCCGGACGTGGTCGATGCCACCAAGTGGCAGCGCATGTACGACACCTATGTGGCCGACCGCCACGGCCTGAAGGTGCGCGAGCGCTTCGCCCAGAGCGGCAACCTGCGGGCCTTTCAGGCGATTACCGACCGCATGCTGACCGCGATCGAGCGCGGCTACTGGAAGCCGGACGCGGCGGTGAAGGCGCGTCTGGAGCAGGAGAATGCGCGCGCGATCGCCGATGCGGGCGTATCCTGCAGCGCCAGTTCCTGCAGCCAGGCAAGCCTGAAGCAGGCGCCGCGTGCGGCCGTCCCGGCTGCGGGCCAGGCTCCGGGTCCGGCTGCCGCGCCCGAAGGAGCGGCGGACGCTGTTGCGCCGTTGCCGGCATCCGTCGCCGCCACTGCTGCGGCAACATCGCCGGTGGCGCCGCAGTCCCCGACACCGACACCTCCGACAGCGGCGGAACCCGCGCCGCCCGCGCCCGCACCCGCACCCGCACCGGCAAAGCCAGCGGAAGGCCAGCAGGTTTCGGGCTTCGAGATGCAGTCGATCGCCAACCTGACGCCGGAGCAGAAGACCATCGGCACCCTGGCGCTGCTGCTGGCGGCGGCGGCCCTGTTCGGCATCGGCTACCTGCGCCGGCGCTGATTTGCCGGCCCGGTCCGCAAGCGCCTGCGGACCGGGCTTTGAAACCATCGCCAAACGGCGCGATAATCTGCGCTTTAATGGCAATGGAAGCGACATGAGACTCTTGCTGGTGGAAGACGACCCGATGATTGGCGACAGCGTGCGCAAGGGCTTGCGCCAGGATGGCTTCACCGTCGACTGGGTGCGCAACGGCCGCGGCGCCGAAGCCGCGCTCGGCGACCGCGTGCACGACCTGGTGCTGCTCGACCTCGGCCTGCCGGGAAAGGATGGCCTCGCGGTGCTGCGCGCGCTGCGCGACAAGGGCAATCCGGTGCCGGTGCTGATCCTCACCGCGCGCGACGCGGTCGCCGACCGCGTGGCCGGGCTCAATGCCGGCGCCGACGACTATCTCGTCAAGCCCTTCGATCTGGATGAACTGGTGGCCCGCATCCATGCGCTGCTGCGGCGCCAGGCCGGCCGCGCCGACGCGGTGGTTCGCCACGGCGAACTGGTGCTCAATCCGGTATCGCACGAGGCCAGCTTCAACGGCCAGCCGCTCAGCCTGTCGGCCCGTGAATTTGCCTTGCTGCAAGCCCTGCTCGACCGGCCGGGGGCGGTGTACTCGGTCAGCCAGCTGGAAGACAAGATCTATGGCTGGGACGACGAGGTCGGCAGCAACACCATCGAAGTCTACGTGCATTCCCTGCGCAAGAAACTCGGCACCGGTTTCATCAAGAATGTGCGCGGCGTCGGCTACATGATTCCCAAGCTGCCATGAAATCGATCCGCAAAGCGCTGCTGCTCTGGCTCTGCGTCGGCCTGTCGATCGGCATCGCCGCCGTCGGCGCGCTGCTGTACCTGCAGGCCAAGGAGGAAGCCAACCAGATTTTCGACTACCAGATGAAGCAGCTGGCCGCGTCCCTGCCGACGCAGCCGTTCGCGCCGGTGGCGCCGGGACGCAACGCGGCGCCCGACGTGGCGCGCGATATCGTGATCCAGATCTGGGACGGGCGCGGCCTGCGCATCTACCATTCGCATGAACGGCTGGCGCTGCCGCAGCGGGCGGAACTGGGCTTCGCCACCATCGACACCAGCGACGGGCCCTGGCGGGTCTACAGCACCCAGCACGGCAATACCGTGGTGCAGGTGGCGCAGCCGCTCAGCGCGCGGCGGGAAGTGGCGGCCGACACGGCGCTGCGCACCATCAAGCCGCTGCTGCTGCTGTTTCCCTTTCTCGGCGCGCTGGTCTGGCTGACGGTGAGCGCCGGCCTGCTGCCCATCGGCCGGGTGGCGCGGGAAGTGCAGGCGCGCGACGCCGACAGCCTCGCGCCCATCGGCGCCGGCAAGCTGCCCGAGGAAATCCGGCCGCTGACCGATGCGCTCAACGACTTGCTGGCGCGGCTGGACCAGGCGCTCCATGCGCAGCGCGCCTTCGTCGCCGATGCGGCGCATGAATTGCGCAGCCCCCTGACGGCCCTCAAGCTGCAGATCCAGCTGGCCGAGCGCGCCCATGACGACGCCGAACGCAGCGCCGCCTTCGCCGAGCTGCGCCAGGGATTCGAGCGCGCGACCCGGCTGGTGCAGCAGCTGCTGACGCTGGCCAGGCAGGAGCCGGGCGCCACCGCCGGTGTGCGGGAAAGCGTGGATCTGAACGCGCTGGCGCGCCGCGTGGCCTCGGACCTGATGCCGTCCGCGGAGGACAAGGGCATCGATCTCGGCGTAGCCGATGCCGGCGCCGAGGCGAAGGTGGAAGGCGATCCGGAGGCGCTGCGCATCCTGCTCAACAACCTCGCCGAGAATGCGATCCGCTACACGCCGCAAGGCGGCCGGGTGACGGTCGGCGTGCGGCGTGGCGCCCGGGGTCCCGCGCTGACGGTGGAAGACAGCGGACCCGGCATTCCGCCCGCCGAACTGGACCGGGTGTTCGACCGTTTCCACCGCGTGCCGGGCACCGGCGTACCCGGCAGCGGGCTGGGCCTCGCGATTGTCCGGCAGGTGGCGGAGCGGCACGGCGCGAAGGTGAGCCTGCAGAACCTGCAGGGCGGGCTGCTGGCAACCGTGGAGTTTTCCGCGTAGCGCCGTTTCTGCCCTGGCATGCCGGCTGCGCGGGTCATACGGACTGCAGCTTACTGTCAAGGTCATTCTTGAAATGATGTAGGTCATGCATCCCGGGAAGCGACCAATCCACTGGTTTCTCAGTAGTCGAAAAAAGATCGGCAAGCTTTTTACTGAGCGCCTGTTTGCCCTCGGCCGGCAACTGTGGTCCGTATTCCCTCACTATCGCAAGGGCCTGGTCGTGCACCCGAAGCCTTGTATCGGGCGCATCCGGTTTACCTAGCGTGTGAAAAACCTCTATTAGTGTGGCCAAGCTCTGCGTGTATGCCGCCAGCAACTCTTGTTTTTTTTCGGCCCAGTCGTTAGCTCTATCTTCCGGAAGGCTGTCGAATACCTTGAAGTTCTTTTCGAAGCGGTTGAGCAGCACCGACTGTTGGGTTAGATTCAATGCGCGAACATTGGAAAACAACGCTGTCCATACGGGTGCGACACTGATGCGGCGGTCCATGTGTCTGCCATCGAATTTCAATTCCCGCTTGGGTGGAGTCCACAGGTAGTTGAACGGTTTTTTCTCGTCCACTTGTTTGCTTGGCGTGTCCAGATGGTGCATCAGGAAGTCAAACGTTTCCGTCCTGACCGAGGGCTGAGATGCTGAGCGCAGGTGGCTACTCATTTTCGGGAGAAGCTCAGCGAGACTAGTCATGTCGCTCACCATATCAGTAACCGAGCCCTCGGATTTGGAAATGTTTTTCATCAAGCGCGTGCGAGGTGTGTTCGGCGTTTCTGCAGTCATACCCTGGGTCGCCTCGCCCGGAACCGCGTCAAGTTGGTACGGGGCAGTTGTGTTGGTAAGAACGCGCGTGAAGTTGGCCAATGCGGTTGACAATGCCGGTCTTTGAACAGCGGTCTGGGTCGATGCAGTTCGGAGTTCGGCCAGCAATTGCTCGCGTGCCGGCACCGAAAGGCGTACGGCAAAATTCCTCAAGATGTCCAATGCCTTGGTCTCCTGCTTGCTCAATGTGTCCGAGTGGCTATCTGGGTTGGGCCGAGCGAGCATTTGCGTCAGGCTGATGAAACTCGCGGCGTAAGCATCCATCATCTCGGTCATTTTCTCGATCGCGTGGGACGAACCGCGAACCGGGAGATCGCTGAAGTTGGCTTCGAAATCGTCTAGTATTTTTTCTTGCCGGCTTTCCTTGAATATGGACGCTTGAAGAATCAGATCCCTCCACACTGCTGCGTTCAGGCGGCGGCGGTCAACCTCGGGTTCGTTGAATGACGCCAATTTTGGGTGATGAGTCGGTTTCTTAAAACCGAGAAAATTTCTGTCGGCCGGGCGATTCAACCTGCGAATATCGGCGAGATGATGCGCTACTGCGTATAACACCTCGGCTTGGGGTGTCCTGAAGTTCTCTTTTACTTCCCTTCGCGAAGGACCTCTTCCAGTGACGAAACGCATGGCCCCCGTGCCAGTTTGAGTGACGGCTTCCTTTGTCTTCTTGAGTGCCGACTTTTCACCAGGAAGACCCGGAAGGTATGCCACGAGTGACTTCATCGTTTCCGCACGTTGCGAATCCGTCAGAAGTCCAGTCTTCAAGTCGCCGAGCAGCTTATTGCAATAGTCGATTCGGTCGGACACCGGCGCATCGAACTTCGGCGCGGCATGGGCGGGCTTCCCACTTGCCGGGGAATACTGTCCGGCAGAATTTGCCGCGGCTTGATAAGCAGGAATGGAAGAAGATTGGCGGGGTGAAATTAACATGTTTTCCTTTGAAATTTGCAAGCAGTGGGCGGGTTGTCGTCTTGAGGGCCATGCATAGGTGGAGCGAAGTTGCCGAGGGTTCCATGTCTTTTCAACGGCACGGCGGAAACATCCCGGCGAGGTTTTTACAGCGGTTTCACCCTGACCCGCCTGCCGATCCCGGACCGATTGCCGCCGGTACCGCGTTGTGTCTGCTTGCCATGGCTTGGACATGTCGCGTCGTCATGCCTTGTTCCAGCAGCAATCCGCCTCGGCCTCGATCAGGCTGGTCAGGATGAACAGGCCCTGTCGCTTTCAAAGGTTTTAAGTCCAGTTTAAGTTTTCCTCCTTAGGATGCCCCCATGCAGTAACCCTATCCAAGGAGTGAACATGATTCGCAAGACCGTCGAACGCGGCATCGTTGCCGCATCCCTGGTGGCCGCCGGCGCCACCGGCTTCGCTTATTTCGACAAATCCGGCTGGGGCCGCGTGGATGCCGCGGCGTTGCCGAACGCCGCTGCACAGGGGGCTTCCCAGGGTGCTTCGCAAGCCGTCGTGACCTCGGTGCCCGGCGTGGCGACCGCAACCGATTTTTCCGGCATCGTGCAAACCTATGGCCCCGCCGTCGTCAACATCAGCGTGATCGGCAAGGCCCAGCAGACGCCGGCCGCCAACGGGCAGATGCAGATCGACCCGCGCGATCCCTTCTCCGGCATGCTGCCGTTCTTCGGCCAGCGCGCGCCGCGCGAAACGCCGATGGTGCGCGGGCAGGGTTCCGGCTTCATCGTCTCGCCCGATGGCCTGATCCTGACCAATGCCCATGTGGTGGACGGGGCATCGGAAGTCACCGTCAAGCTGGCCGACCGCAGGGAATACAAGGCCAAGGTGCTCGGCTCCGACAAGCAGACCGATGTCGCCGTGATCCGCATCGAGGCGAAGAACCTGCCGGTGGTGCGACTTGGCGACCCGGCCGGCGCCAAGGTGGGCGAGCCGGTGCTGGCCATCGGCGCGCCCTTCGGACTGGAAAACACGGCGACTGCGGGCATCATCAGCGCCAAGTCGCGCGCCCTGCCGGAAGATACCTATGTGCCCTTCATCCAGACCGACGTCGCGGTCAATCCCGGCAATTCCGGCGGCCCGCTGTTCAATCTGAAGGGCGAAGTCATCGGCATCAACTCGCAAATCTACAGCCGCACCGGCGGCTATCAGGGCCTGTCGTTCGCCATTCCCATCGACGTGGCGACCCGGGTGCAGGAGCAGCTGGTCAAGCATGGCAAGGTGACCCGCGGGCGGCTCGGCGTGAGCATCCAGGAAGTCAACCAGGCGCTGGCCGATTCCTTCGGCTTGCAGAAGCTGCAGGGCGCGCTCGTGAGCGCCGTCGAGAAGGGCAGCGCAGCCGAACGCGCCGGCCTGGAAGCGGGCGATGTCATCGTGCGCTTCAATGACCGCGACATCACGCAGTCGGCCGATCTTCCCGCGCTGGTCGCCGCGACGGCGCCCGGCACCGCGGTGAAGCTGGAAGTGATCCGCAAGGGTGCGCCGAAGGTGCTCACCGCGACGATCAGCGAGTTGAAGGATGCGGCGCTGGCGCAGCGCGAGCCATCGGAGCAGGAGCAGGGCCGGCTCGGACTCGCGGTTCGCCCGCTGGAAAAGCAGGAACAGCGCGAGGCCGGTGTAGCGGGCGGCCTGCTGGTGGAAGATGTCACCGGTCCGGCCGCGCGTTCCGGCATCCAGCCGGGCGATATCGTGCTGTCGATTAACGGCACGCCGGTGACGAGCGCCGAGCAGTTGAGGGCGCTGGCGTCGAAGGCGGGACGCAATGTCGCCCTGCTGGTGCAGCGCGACGAAGCGAAGATCTTTGTGCCGCTGCAGCTCGGCTGAGCAAGTTGATCAGGCCGAGCGAGCTGATCAAGTTGAGCGGGCTCGCAGGACGGGAGACGTCAGCGCTGCATGGCGCCGCCGCGTAGTTCCGACCGGAGCCCGCCTTCGATGCGCGCCGTCACCTCATCGAAGCGCGCAAGGACATGTTCAAGCCATTGCCGGTCCGCGGGCGCAAAGGCCGCCCGCATTTTTCTTTTCGCCGCGTCGCGCAGCGCAGCCGGCAGTGTCGCCGCATTGTTGTGGCACCACTGGTCGAAGCGCAGCGCATAGAGCGCCTTGAGCGCGGGAACGGTGCCGAATTCCAGTCCCACCGCATAGCTTTGTGCCGGTATCATGCGGTCGAATGCGGCGGTAAGCGTTCCGTTGACGGCCGCGCTTACCGATTCTCCGCCGGCCATCGATCTCAAATCCCCGTTGAACCATGCCGACATGCGCTTGAAGTCGGGCACGTCCGGAGGCAGATAGCTGATCAGTTCCCCTTCGCCGTAGCCGCCGAGGCCGGTATGCAGGTCGAGCAGGAATGCGCATCGGCGATGCATTGCGTTGTCGCGCACGATCTCTTCCCATACACGGCGGCTTGAGGTGGGAGCGAAGCCGCCGAAGAACAGGCCGTCCTCGCGTTCATACTGTCCCGCCGTAATCGCCGCCTGCAGCGCACGGCGTCGTTCTGCCGTCAGGCCATGCGCAAGCAGTCTCGCCTCGTTCAGGCTGCCTTTGGGCAGGGGCTGAAAATCCGAGACGAGGAGATCGTGATAGCGGGCATAGGGCGACGCACCCGGTGCCGGTGCGATGGGAAAATCGACAAAGTTCCGATTCAGGTCCACCCCCTCCTGGGTAACGCGCCGGTCGTGCAAATATCCCCATGGGTTGACCGCATGCACGAGCAGCCATGCGAGATCGCTGTCGCGCGGGCTGGTCTGGAAACCTTCCATCCAGTGCAGCTGGCATGCGGCGCCGGCATAGGCTTCGATGCCATGCGTGCCGCTGGCAATGATGAACAGGCTGCTTGCGTTCGCCGTTCCGAATAAGGCGCAGTCGGTGCTGAGCGCGGGGTCGCGATACCCGCCAGACACCGGACGGTGCGGATAGCTGGTGACGCTGGCCCCCAGCTTTGTTGCCATGGCGAGAAAGGATGCGCGCGATTCGGCATAGGAGACGGGCAGGCGTGGGGAATGAACTGGCTGCATATGGCTGGCTTGCGGAGGATGGGCGAAGTCGCTGAAACCGGATGAATCGGACTGCATGCGGGTGCGGAAGTTGCAGCCTGGCAGGAAATGCTTTGCTGCACAGAAATGGACCGGTGCGGTAAAGCCGGAAAGTTTCGGCTGTCCCCATGCTCCCGGTATTGCATATAAGGCAATCCATCGATAGAGTGTTCGTCAGGGTCTGGCAACACGACAAGGCCATGCCGCCCTTATGCGGATTGCCGACAGGAACGTACATCAGTGGAGAGCATGGATGGCGAAACACGATCCGAATAATTATTCCAATTATTGGACCGACAAGGATGTGCAGGGCATCAGCTTTCTGAAAGCGCACTTCCGCAATCTGCAGTACGCACCGCATGTGCATGAGGAGTTCGTCATCGCAATGACGTTCAACGGCGCCGGCAAGTCGGTCACGAAGCATGGCTCCGACATATCCACTCCCGGCCAGATACTCGTCTATAACCCGCATGAGCCGCATGAAGGCGGCGCCGTCGAGGATGTGGGCTGGCACTATCGGGCATTCTATATCGACGGCAGCGCGCTCGAACGGCTCTCGCTGGCGCTGTCGCATGACAGGACCGGGCCCTGTTACTTTTTCAGGAACTGCATCGACGACTCGGCGCTGGCGGAAACCATGCTGCGGGCTCATGCGGTGTTTGAAACCAGCCGCGATCCGGTCGAGCGCCAGGCTTGCCTGCTCGATGCCGTCAGCGCCCTGTATGGCCGCTACGGAGAGCCGCGTTTCAAGCCCGCCCGGCTCGGGCGCGAGAGCGGTCCGCTGAAGGCGGTGGTCGATTACATGCGTGCCCATTATGCACAGGCCATTACCATGGCTGAACTCGCCGCGATCGCCAGGTTGAGCGAGTTTCACTTCATGCGGGTGTTCCGCAAGCAGTTCGGCCTGTCGCCCTATACCTATCTGACACAGATCCGGCTGGAACATGCGCGCCGCACGCTGGCCAGCGGCAATAACGGCGCCCGTGCCGCCGCCGAAGCGGGCTTCTTCGACCAGAGCCATCTGGTGAGGCATTTCAAGCGCGTCTACGGCATTACGCCAAACCAGTTCGTTACCGCCGTCAAGCGCACATCGGCCGGTCTGCACGACAGCATGCGCGCCGACGGCAAGGCGACATGAACCTGTTCCATGCCGGGGGCCGGCGCGCGTCATGCCGAGCCCGATCCACGGCTCCGGAGGGAATTGGCATCAGATGGCATCATCGACCAGCCCTATCCTGATGCGGCGGTTGCGCTGACCCTTGTTCTCTATCTTGAGGATGCGTACCGGCATCGACTGCGAGGTACGCGCGAGATGCGTACCGCCGCAAGCCTGCCGGTCCAATCCCTCGATTTCGATAATGCGCACCATGTCATTCTCCTGCCGGGGCGGCGCAACCGAACGGCTGCGCACCAGTCCCGCTTCGCGCTCCGCCTCGGCGGCCGGCACATACAGTGCCCGCACCGGCAGGTCGGCCAGGATGACGCCGTTGAGTTCCGGTTCGATGTCACGCAGTTGCTGATTGTCGGCGCGCGGCAGGTCGAAATCGATGCGCGCCGTGCCATCGGCCGACATCTGCACGCCGGTGACCAGCGCGCCGTCGAAGTGCTGGTAGACGATGGCGTTCAGCACATGCAGGCTGGTATGCAATTGGCACATCAGGCTGCGGAACTGCTCGTCAATGACCCCGATCACATCGTCGCTCGGAATGTCCGTTTCCACGCAATGCCAGAGCCGGCCCTCGGCTTGCTCGATATGCGTGACGGCCGTTTCGCCGTCGACCCAGCGCAGCACCCCGCGGTCGGGAAGCTGGCCGCCGCCGCCCGGATAGAAATAGGACTTGTCCAGGCAGACCGCGCCGGGGCGGCGGGCCACGATGCGGGCATAGAAGACGAAGCACTCCGGGTCCGAATGACAGTGGTAGAAGCTCATGCTGATCTTTCGTAGAGGTGATGTGAAATAGATGTGATGTAAAAGTGTGGTCCTTCTGAAAAGAGTGGCTGCGGACATGACGAGGTTGGTTGCGAAGCCGCTGCTCCAGCCGCCTCGCCGCCGGCGGGCGGCTCCGGCTGCGCAGGCGCAACGCATGCTTCGCGAAACCCCTGCTGAGCTATGAATAACGCCTGGCCACTCCGATACCCGCCAGCACGATGAGCCCGCCGACAATCTCGGCGGCATCAAGCCGCTCCTGCAGCAAATACCATCCAAGGGCGGCGGCAATCACCGGTTGTATCAGCAAGGTTACCGAAGACAGTCCCGCCGGCAGCTTGGCCAGCGCATACGCAATCAGGCCCTGGCCCGCGACATGCGAGATCAGTGCAAGCGCCAGCAGTACAAGCCATCCATGCAACGTATGCGGCAGCAGGGGCTCGCCCATCAGCAGGGTGACCGGCAACAGCACCAGGAAACTCCCGAGGCTGCTCCAGGCCATGACTGCGGTCGTGCTGAACTCGGCGCGCATGCGGCTTACCGCCAGCAGATAGGCGCCGTAGAACATGCCGCTCGCCACGCCCAGCATATTGCCGTGGAAGAAACCGGAGCGCAGGTCGAAGCGCGCGCTGATCAGCACGAATGCGCCGATCAGCGCCATCGACATGCCCCCCAGGAAGCCCCTGCTGAAGCGTTGGTTGAAGAAGATGCGTCCGCCGATGACGACGAAGATGGGCGCAAGATTGGCCAGCAGGTTCGAGTTGGCCAGCGTGGTCAGGCTCATCGCCCAGTGGTACAGGGCAAGGTTGCCGGAGAAGATGAACCCCACCGCGAGCAGGCGGCGGTGGCCTTGCAGGATGCCGGTCCCGGGCGCGCCGGGGCTCTGGCCTGGCTTCCCGGCTGCGAACATGTTCAGCAGGAACAGCAAGGGTGCCGCCAGGCCGACACGGTACACCGCGCTTGCGGTCGGCGGCAGCTCGCTCTGGCGGATGAACACGCCGCCGCAGGCAAGCGCCGCGGCGCCGAGGATCAGCGCAGCGAACGCGAGTAGTGGAATGGATGGCGCCTTGCGGCCCGTGATCGGCAATCGATGCACCGATGCCGGCCTGAAGCCGCGTGCCGCCTGGCTGGCTTCCTTTTTCACTCGAAGCCTCCGACGATCATCAGATCCATGATGGCCGCACCTTCCCGCAGTTTGATCGCCTGCTGATAATCCCGCGAGCGATAGAAAGCTTCGGCCGCCTGCGGACTGTCGAATTCAACGATGACGATGCGGCGTGTTTCCTCCCTGCCTTCGAGCGTGATCTTGCTCCCGCCGCGTGTCAGGAAGCGGCCGCCATGGCGCTTGATGATGTCCGGCGTTACCGCCTTGTAGCGCGCATAGGCTTCATGATCGCGGATTTCCATTTTTCCGATGAGATAGGCGGACATGACTGACCTCCTTGTTTGCATTGGCCTGCATTGGTTTCTGATGCCGGCGCCGGAATCTCTTGCGCCGGCGCGGTGCCGAACCGGACGGTCGATAATCTGCTGCCCGCTCAGGCGGCGAGCCGGTCGCCGGTATAGCCCGACTTCAGCAGGGATGCGTCGAGAACGTCCCACAGGCCGGCCAGCGAATCGAGGAAATCGTCGGCCCCCTGCGTGATCAGCTCTGCCGATTCCTCCGTCAGCAGATCCCGGACCGCGTCGATCGCATTCTGTTCATGCGTCTGCTCGGCGCCGATCTCGCCCCAGTGTTCCAGCAGATAATGCATTTCAGGCTCGTCGAGCGCGGCGCGATACAGGCCGCTGTCGACCAGGCAGAGCTTCTCTCCCGGAATGAGATGACGGTTGGAGATCATCTCCAGCGCCAGGGCCGTGCCGAGGTTTCTGAAGGTGCTGTCGCGATCGGTGCGCTGCCGACGTTCGAAAACGGAAATGGCTGCTCTCGCCTGGACCGTCAGTCCCGATGCCGGGTCGTAGCCGGGCAGGCTGCCTAGCAGCTGGTCGGAACAGCTTTTCAGTTTTTTTTCGATCGCTGCCTGGTCCTGCAGGTCCGCATGGATCTGCGTCCTTGCCGCCCGGTTGATGATGTGGCCGGCCATCATGGCCAGTTCCGGGCCGTGATCCTCTTCGCTCTCGACAATCTCCTGCATGAGTCCGCTCTGCTCGCTCATGCCGAGCCGATCGAGAGCGCCGGGGAAATTGCCGCCGGGCCGCGTCGCCGCGCAAAAATGCTGAATCTGGTGAAACAGCGCACCGATCACCTCCGGTTCCGGATTGACCTGAGCCCAGTGCCGGAAGATCGGATGCGAATAGCAGCGGTGATTCTGGATGCGCGCAAGCAGGTCCTGAATATCGGTTGTCATGGGATGTCCTCCTTGTGTGTCGTGTTGTGTTGAGTCGTGTTGAGTCATGTTGTATGGGCCTTGATGCGAAGGCGGCGAAGCGGTTTGCTGCAGTTCGATGTGTTATTGGCTGCGCGCCAGAAACAGGCGGCCGCCCGGAATGCCCAGCTTGCCGATTTCGACCGCGCCGAAGCCGGCGCGCGCAAGGCGCTCCGACCAGGCTATCTCACTCTGCAGTTCGCGGCCCATGAAACCGTGATGCAGATAGGAGAAGGCGGCCGAGAACATGCGTTCCCGCTCGTCTTTCGCAAAGGG
Organism: Noviherbaspirillum aerium; assembly: GCF_008929045.1. Taxonomy (GTDB): domain Bacteria; phylum Pseudomonadota; class Gammaproteobacteria; order Burkholderiales; family Burkholderiaceae_D; genus Noviherbaspirillum; species Noviherbaspirillum aerium. The sequence goes on from NZ_VFAH01000036.1 coordinate 32,509, forward strand.
CACGGCATCCACCACAACCAGCGTGGCCCGCGGTGCGGTAGTGCGGCAGGCAGCCAGCAGTCGGTCCAGGATGGGCTCGTCCTCCGGCATGAGGTCATGCAGCACAAATCCCGCATGGATGACATCGGCGCCGATCAGCGGGGAAGGGTCGTCGGCGAGGGCCTGTATCGGGCTTTCGATGATGCGCAGGCGTTCGCCGAGGCTGGCATCTCCGGCCGCATGGCGCGCGTCGGCGCAGGCCTTGGCGCTGATGTCGATGCCAGTGCCGTAGGCTTCGGGAAGCTGCTGCAGCACCTTGACCAGCAAGCGCGCCGAACCGCAGCCGAGATCGACGAAGTGGCGGGGCCGCAGGGACAGGATGGCTTCTTCGGCGTGGGGATAGAAGGATTGTTCACCCATCCATTGCGAGGTTCGCGCCACGAGGCCGCCGTCCCGCTGGTAATTGTCCCGGGCTTCGCGCTGGTCGAGCGCAAATCGCCTTGCATTGGCAATCAGCGGCTGACAGGCGCGCAGCCCCCAGGACAGGTAACCGACGTCGTGGATGGTTCTGGCCATTGCCTTGGTGCTTCTGTACGCACGGGACGGGGTGTCCGGAGTCGCATGTTCCAGCAGACCCGCGCTGACCAGTGCTTCGCAATAGTGCGTGACAGCCGCAGCGGCAAGTCCGCTATGCAACACGGCTTCGCTGACCGAGACCGCTCTTGGCTGGCGCAGCAGGTCGATCAACCCGTATTCCGACCCGATTTCAAGGAGTATCGCGGCACCCGTCAACGACGGCGCCGAAAGAGGTGTCGATTCTGTAGTTGTCAGATTGTTCATGAGCGCTGGTTTTTCAGGAGGTGAGAGTGACTGCATACTTTTGGCGCTTGCGAATGCCGGCTTGGTTGTCCTGCAAGCGGTTTGAATATAGAAGCGCGCCGTGGGCGCGTATTGGACGATGCTGCGCATGCGGACGCGGATACCGCGGCAAAGGCACTCGGTTGATCAAACGCAAAAGAGGGGAACCGGAAAGGAGAGCGAAGCGTCCGACCGTGAAATTTGGTTCTCTTCACAACCCACTAGGCGTTTCTGAAAAGATCGAGTAGAATGGCGCCCGCAACACAAACACAGGTTTCTGTCTCCATCGTCTAGAGGCCTAGGACATCACCCTTTCACGGTGAGTACCGGGGTTCGAATCCCCGTGGAGACGCCACTACAAACCGGTCGCCCGGCGCAACGCGATAGTGAATCGCGCAGGCCAGCGAGTCGGGATCAAGCGTTATACGTTCGACAAGGCCGCCCATCGCGGCCTTTATTTTTTCCATCCCATTGTTTCAGGCTGTCCAGCAGCCGGTGACCGAGAGGCCCGACCAGGTTACGCACATCGTCTGCGGTGAAGCGTTGTGCTGTCTCTGGCCTGGCTTGATAAGCGTCGCGAGCGAGTTGGAGTTGCGTTGTGTCGCGTTAAGGAGCGGGGCGCAAACGTACGGCACTGCGCCGAGCTCCGAGGGCGTGCATCCGGATCCGGACCGCACGACAGCTTGTCAAATATCGCCTAAGGCGGATTGCAGGCGAGTGCCTGGAAGAATCAGAAGCGGTCTGCCTTGCCCAAGACAAACCGATTCTTCCCTACCCGCATCCGCAATCCGCTCTAAGCCTGCTGATCAACAGGATAGCCGGGCGCGGCGACCGCGGCTCCTGCAATGCCGTGCCGTTGCAGTGCATCCGCAACAAAGCCGCTGGCTTTCATCTCTTCGATAAAATCAACCAGGCAGGCAAGCGCTTCGTCGCTGCGATTGGCGGGGATTCCCATTGCCTGATTGATGGCCATGAATCTTCCGGGTAAAAGACGCAAGCCGGGAATACGGGCGGCATCTTTCTGCAGCTGTTGTTTCACACCCGCCGCGACTTCGGCATCGAGTTCAACGAATGTATCGACGACAGCGGGCGACGTCGGCGCCCTGACGATGCCGGCCTGTTTAATGACTCGGCCAAGGTAGAGGTCATAGGCACTTCCCTTGCCGACGACAATGCGGTTGCCGGGCTGGTCGACTTGTTCGTTGCCGGTGATGCGCGATTCTTCGCGAACCAGGTAGGCTCCCTCGATGACGACGTAAGGCGGTGTAAAGCGGATCGATTCGGCGCGCAGCGGATCAATGGCCAGGAATCCGATATCGACTTCGCAGGCTTTCAATGCGTCCGCAGCTTTGCCGGCCGCATCAAACACGACCAGCTCAAGCGGTACGCCAAGCCGTTGAGCAAACGCTTTTGCGAGATCGACGGATACACCCGTCGGTTCTCCGGTGTGTCCGTTTTTCCCCGCCAAAATGGGATTGCCCAGGTTGATCGAAGCGCGCAGTTTGCCAGCGGGTATGAATTGTTTGACGACATGGGGAAGGGCGGCAGTTGTCATGAGGGGAGCAAGTGAATTGGATCAGGATGGAATAGGCCGGCATGATCAAAGGCAATCCGGATGATGCTGCCGGTGTGCGGTGCCTCACGGTTTACTTCGGGTTGTCCAGTATGGCTTTGAGCTTTTCAATGTTCTTGACGGTGCTGCGCAGATGTTCCGCCATGAATGCCGAGGCTTCCTCGTTCTTTTCCCGTTCCAGCAGCGCGATGATGTGCAAGTGCTGGCTGCAGTGCTGCTTGTAGCGGCTGCGGTCCTGCATGGAGCGATAGGAGAGAAGGCGCCTGACCCGGTTGACACGGCGGATGGTATCGATGAAAAACACGTTGCCGGAAGCTTCGACGAGCGTTTCATGAAAGCGGACACCGCGGTCGTGCAGTTGATCCGCCGTGTCGGTTTCGATCCCGCCATCAAGCAGATGCTGTTCGGCGGCGCGGCATCTTGCGACCGCCCCGGGATCGAGCCGGTAGTTCGGTTCGAGCAATGCCGCCGGTTCAAGCGCAAGACGCAGGCGGTAGGACTGCAACAGGCTGTCCGGCGTGGAAAGCATCGATGAAAACATCCATCCGTAGCCGGGCTTGCGCTCCGCCCATCCTTCCTGGCTGATGCGGCCGAGAACGCCGCTCAGCTGGGCTGCGGTAAGCTTGTACCGGCTTTTGATCAGCTGCTCGGAAAATTCGAGAGGCAGTTCGCCTTTCAACAAGTCTTCGGCAATGCGAAAGTACACGCTGGTGACGGCGTCTGTCTCACCGACCCCGAGGGCGTTCACGATGTCAGCCATTGGTTCGATGAATGGCCTGGCGATGAAGTACCCCCGGTTGCGCTCGCGGGTCAGGAATCCCTTTTCATGGAGCAGCGCGAGCGCACCGTTGATCGGCTGACGCGATACACGGAGGCGGTCCGCAAGCATCTGGGCGGGCAGGTGGGTCCCGACCTCCCAGTTCTGGCTCTTGATCAGTTCAACAATTTGCTTTGACGCCAATGCTTCAGCGCTCATGGCACTTCCTTCGTTCAACGGTTTTGATTTCCGCCCTCGTCAAGACTCCGCCCGCGCGGATGACTTTGCCAAGGTTTTGCGCAGGATGGTCGGAATGACGCCTCCTTCACGCAGCAGATCAACCTCGAGCTGGGTTTCCACCGCAGCCATTGTCATGAAATGTTCCATGCGGCCGTCCGCGCGCAGGACCCGCACCGGAATCGCCGATCTTGGCTTGAGCAGTTCCGGCGGCGCCTCCACGACGATTTTATCGCCGGGCCGCATGGCCAGCTTCGACGGATGCATTTCCGCGGGAATCACCAGCGGAAGAATTCCCATGCCGATCAGATTGGAGCGATGGATGCGCTCGAAGCTCGATGCGAGTACCGTCCGAATGCCGAGCAGGCGCTGGCCCTTGGCCGCCCAGTCGCGGGATGATCCCATTCCGTAACGTTCGCCGGCGAGCAGCACCACCGACTCGCCTTGCTCGCGGTACCGTCCGGCGGCTTCCCAGATGGGCAGCGTTTCACCGCTGGGTATGTGCAGGGTATGCGCCACCGGAGCGCTTGGCGCCAGCAGATTGCGTAGCGTCTTGTTATGGAATGCGGCGCGCATCATGACTTCCCAGTTGCCCCGTCTGGATGCGAACACATTGAGGTCGTTGCGCTGCTCGCCCTTTTCGACAAGGAAGTCCGCCACCAGGCTGTCCGGCGGTATGGCGCTGGCCGGCGAGATGTGGTCCGTCGTCACATCGTCGTCCAGCACCAGCAAGGGCCATGCGGTGTAGGAACCGAGGAGGCTCCCTGCCGACCGGGATGCGAAAGGGGGACGGCGCAGCTGGGTGGAGGTTTCGCTCCACGGGAAGCGCGGCGCGGAAGGCGAGACCAGACCATGCCACAGCGGATTGCCGCTGGCGATGTCGAAATCACGCCGGAAATCGTCAGCTGACAGCGCGCGTTGCAAATAGGACTGCACTTCCGCGGTATCGGGCCAGAGATCGCGGAGGAATACCTGTTTTCCGTCCGCCAGGGTTTGCACCGGTTCGCGGCTCAGGTCCCGTTCCGCATCGCCGGTCAGGCCGAACGCAATCACCAGTGCCGGCGACATGATGAAGCTGAGCTCGATATCCGGATGCACGCGGCCCGGGAAGTTGCGGTTGCCGGAAAGAATGGCTACCGCCTTGCTGACATGCTTTTCCTGCGCGGCCTTGATCGGTTCGGTCAGCGGGCCGGGATTGCCGATACAGGTGGCGCAGCCAAAGCCGACAATGTCGAAGCCGACAGCCGCCAGGTCTTCCAGCAGGCCTGCCCTCTGCAAGTAGGATGCCGCGGCAGGGGATCCCGGCGACAGCGATGTCTTGACCCAGTGGGGGGCTTTCAGTCCCAGAAGTCGGGCCTTGCGGGCAAGCAAGCCTGCGGTGACCAGCAGACCGGGGGCGGAAGTATTGGTGCAGCTGGTAATCGCGGCAATGGCGACCGGATGCCTGGGAATGTCCCCGGTCTGCAGCGGTACGAAGCCGACTTTGGACAAGGCGGCCGCGGTTTCGCTGTAATCGAGCAAATCCTGGGGGCGGCGCGGACCCGCCACGTGCATGCCGACTTGCGCCAGATCGATTTCTATCGTGCGGGTATAGCGCGGCTCGGCGGCAGGATCGAACCAGAGGCAATTGCGCCGGCAATAAGTTTCAACCAGCGTCGCATTGGCTTCCGAGCGACCGGTAACCCGCAGGTACTCGACCGTCGCGGCATCGACAGGGAAAAAACCGGTCGTTGCACCGTACTCCGGCGCCATGTTGGCGACCACGCTTCGTTCGCTTGCCGTCAGCGCGGCCACGCCGGGGCCGTAGAATTCGACGAATGCACCCGTCACGTCGAGCGCCCGCAGGCGTTGCGTGACTGTCAGGGCGAGGTCGGTCGCGAGGACGCCGGCACGCAGCGCGCCGGTCAGCTTCACGCCGACGACCTCGGGAATGCGCAGCATGGTCGGCATGCCGAACATGACGGTTTGCGCCTCCAGGCCGCCGACACCCCAGCCCAGTACGCCAATGCCGTTAATCATCGGCGTGTGGCTGTCCGTGCCGATCAGGGTATCGGGAATGACCCATTGCGCGCCGGCGCGTTCCTCGGTCGTGACGACAGTGGCCAGCTGTTCCAGGTTGATGGTATGCATGATTCCCGTGCCGGGAGGATGGATGCGGACACGGTCGAGGGAGGTGGAGGCCCAGCGCAGGAAACGGTAGCGCTCCGCGTTGCGGCGGATTTCATGCGCCATGTTCAGCTTCGCGGCATCGGCGCGGGCAAAGGCTTCCACCGCCAGCGAATGGTCGACCGACACATCGACAGGAAGCACCGGGTTCAGGATCGATGGATTGCCGCCTGCCTCTGCGATCTCGTCGCGCATCGCAGCCACGTCGACCAGTGCGGGCGTGCTGGTCGTATCGTGCATCAATACACGGGACGGCTGGAAGGCGATTTCCGCCTCGCTGCTTCCCTGTTCAAGCCAGTCGAAAATCGCTTGCACGGCCGACATCCGCTCCTCGCCAGAAGTGTTCCGGATGATATTTTCGAGCAATAGCCGAAGTGCAACGGGCAACTCCCTTACACGACTGCCGAACAGTCCTGGAAGGTCAACGTATTCATAGGAGGTGGAGCCTACCTGAAGGAGTCCCGGCTGAAAATTTGGTGTAGTCATGCTTGCGGATTTGCTTTTTTGAGCTGTAAAATGCAAAGCAGTTTGCACTAAGTATCAAGAAAATGCAATCACACTTCTTATAGACTGGAACCCATATGCACCGCAGAACCCTTATCCGCTCCTCGGCCTTCATGCTCGCGATATCCGCGGTCGGCCCCCTGGCCCTTGCCCAGGAGGCTTATCCCGCGAAGCCGGTGACGATGGTCGTATCCTTCAGCGCCGGCGGCAACAATGACGTCCGGGCGCGTCAGATCGGCGGTGAAGTGAGCAAGATGCTGGGCAAGGCGATCATTGTCGAAAACAAGCCCGGGGCAAGCGGCAACATCGGTCATGCCTACCTTGCGCGCGCCGGCGCCGACGGGTACACGCTCGGCATCGGCGCCATGGGGCCGCTGGCAGTCAACTCATGGATATTTCCCAAGCTGGGGTTTGATCCGATCAAGGATTTCACGCCGATCGTATTGATCGAGAAAGCGCCTCTCGTGCTCGTGACCCGTGTCGACAAGCCTTACAAATCCGTTGCCGACGTCATTGCCGCCGCCAAGGCAAAGCCGGGCGCCATCACGATCGGCAATGCCGGCACCGGGGGTGCGCATCACCTGAGCGGCGAACTGTTCAAGCAGCAATCCGGCATCGATCTGCTAGCCGTGCCTTACAAGGGCGGCGGACCCGCGGCGGGTGCGTTGCTGGCCGGGGAAATCGACATGATGTTCGAGCAGACCTATGCCGCGCTGCCATCCATCCAGGGAGGAAAGATACGACCGCTTGCGGTTACCAGCGAAAAGCGGCTGCCCAGTCTGCCGGATGTGCCCACCATGACGGAACTGGGCTTTCCGAAAGTCACAGTCTCCAACTGGCTTGGACTGATCGGACCGAAGGACATGCCTCCGGCCATCGTGAAGAAACTCAACGAAAGCTTCAACACGGCACTCGCAATTCCCGACTTGCGAACAAAGATCACCGGCCTCGGGAATGAAATCGGGGGCGGCACGCCCGAGCAGTTTGCGGCATTGATTGCCAGTGAAAACAAACGCTGGGGCCAAGTGGTCAAGTCGGCCAATATCAAGCTGGACTGATACATCACTACTCACTACTGGAAATTTCCGGTGTTTCCAATGCCGGGGCAAGATTCACGAACGCTCAGCCGGGGCGAAGCGAAGGCTTATATTGCGACGTTCCCGGTTTTAGGTCGTGTCTGCCAAGCCGATGCGAGGTTCGAATCCGCGCCTGCGGTCCTCGACACGACTCCAATCCGCTCGTGACGCTTAACAAGGATGGCTTTGCTTGTGCTCGAGGGCGACGGGATTGGTGACGCCGGTTTCGGTAAGGGTGCGGGTGGCTTCCGGAGTGGCATAGATCCAGAGGATCTTCATCGGCTGCGTGTTGGAGGCATTGCGGAAGCGATGCGGCACATTGGGCGGGATGAAGGTGGTGTCATGGACCCTGATGGGGCGCTCTTCGCCGTCGATGTCGAGGATGGCTTCGCCTTCGAGGAGCATGACGCTTTCCTGGCAGTTGTGGCTATGGAAGGGAATGGCGACGCCGGGATCGAAGGAGGTGATGCCGGTGATGAAGCTGTCGGAGCCGATGGACTTGGTGACGAGCGGGGTGGTGCGAGCGCCGCCGCCGCGTTCATAGGTGTTGAGTTCGGCGGGCACGAGCAGTACGGCCCGGGATTTTTCGAATACTTGCATGGTGGTTTTCCGGTAGCGGGTTGGTGGTGGCGTCAGCGCCTGGGGCCGACCCAGACGGTCTTGATATTGGTGAATTCACGGATGCCTTTGTCCCTTCCCACAATATCCCGCGTGGCGGGACGGGAACTCGCGCGGGCATCCGTGCAAGGAATTTTCTATTGCTCGATCAGTCCCGGGTCCGCGAAGAGGACGCCATCCTCATCCGCAACCACCAGGTCGCCGGGCTTGCACGGCATGCCGTTGATCACGACAGGAATGCCGACCTGTCCTTCCCCTTTCTTGGTCGACTTGCGCGGGGTTGCTCCGATGGCCTTGATACCGAGATCGATCGTCTTCAGCATGGCCTTGTCACGAACGCAGCCGTAAACGATAACGCCCGCCCAGCCGTTCTCCACGGCTTCCTTGGCAATCACATCGCCAAACAGTGCGCAGCGCAGGCTTGCGCCGCCGTCGATCACCAGCACTTGTCCGTTTCCCGGCGTATTGACCAGTTCCTTGATACGGGAATTGTCTTCGAAACATTTGACTGTCACCGCCTTGCCGTAAAACGAAGTCCTGGCGCCGAAGTCGTTGAGAAGGGGCGGAACCACGCGGAGCTGGTCCCCATACTGGTCATAAAGATCGCAAGTTGTTTTCATGGCATTCCATTTACGGGTCAAAAGCTGCTTCCGGGTTTCGCGGAAGAGACGGTTAAAAACTCATAATGTACTAAATATATATCATCATACAAAATAGTTTTGCTGAACGGTGTTACATAAGGCCATGTTTTCGTTTCTGCAAGAACTGGCGTCAAGATGGCTCCAGGCCGGGCCAATAGCGAATGTAAGGCGGATTGATTTTTCCCAAGCCTCATGAGGAAGGTTCTACATGAGCAAGATTACGGCTTCTAATATTCGTATTGTATTTGACTTGACTTCGCCTCGGACTAAGGCGTATTGTTCTGACTAACCGCTTCGTACAATTTAAAAAGAAGAAAAGCGATGCCGGACATGCCGAGATGGCGTGAGTTGATGATGTGCCGAGTTGGCTCGGCGCTTTGCAAAAAAATTATTTTGGATAGGAGATGAAGGATGAAGAGCCTGCTGGTTAAAGGTGGTCAAGTCATGGCTGTGCTGGCGCTGTCGAGCGCGGCCTATGCGCTGGACGATGTCAAGATGATGATTCCCGGCACTCCCGGGGGCGGCTTCGACGCGGCGGCCCGCACCATGGGCAAAGCCATGCAGGACGCCGGCGTTGCCAAGGCCGTCTCCTATGAACACCGCGGCGGCGCCGGCGGCGCCATCGGCCTGGCCCAGTTCGCCAATGCCAGCAAGGGCGATCCGAACGCCATGATCGTCACCAGCGTCAACACCGTCACCGGCATCCTGCAGAGCAAGGCGGCCGTCACCATGACCACCGCCACCCCGATTGCGCGGGTATTCACCGAGTACAACGTCATCGCGGTCGGCAAGGCGTCTCCCTACAAGTCGATGAAGGACTTGATGGAGGCGTTCAAGAAGGATCCGACCAGCATCAAGTGGGGCGGCGGCTCCAAGGGTAGCGTCGACCATCTCGGCATCATCGAACTGGCGCAGGCTGTCGGCGTGCCCAGCGCCAAGGTCAACTACATCCCGCTGGGCGGCGGCGGAGAAACCAACGCCGCCGTGCTCGGCGGCCATGTCACCGCCATCTCCGGCGGCTATCCCGAGATCGCCAAGTTCCTCGAATCCGGCCAGATGCGCCTGCTGGCCGTGGCCTCTCCCGGCAAGCTGGCCAATGTCGAAGCGCCGACATTGAAAGAGCTCGGCTACAACGTCGTCACCGGCAACTGGCGCCTGTTCTCCGGCGCGCCCGGCATCACGCCGGCGCAGAAGCAGTCGCTGGTCGATGCGGTCACCAAAGCCACCGCATCGCCGACCTGGCAGAACGCGGTCAAGACCAATTACTGGACACCGACCATGCTCACCGGTCCGGAACTGGAGAACTTCCTGAACTTCGAGAGCCGCCGCTTCGAGACGGCCCTCAAGGAATCGGGTCTGCTGTAACCATGGATGCCTCGATGTCTCAATCATTAAGTGATTCGCTCGATCGCACCGCGGTGGCGGTGCGTCCGAACAAGGTGCATGTGGCCATCGGGGCCTTCGTGCTGGCGGTGTCGGTGATGCTGGTCATCGGTGCGCTGCTGCTGCCGCGCGACATGGGCTACTCCATCATTGGTGCCCAGGCGTTCCCGCTGGCAGTCGCGTTGCTGCTAGCTGTGGTCGGCGCGGGGCTGGTCTGGCAAGGCATGACCGGCGGCTTTCGCTTCCTGCCGTCGGGCGCTGACGCGCAGGCCTCGCCGAACCGGCAGCAATGGCAGGGCGCCGGCTGGGTCTCGGCCGGTCTGCTGGCCAATGCGCTGCTGATCAGCCAGATCGGCTTCGTGCTGTCGTCGACGGTACTGTTCATGGCGGCCGCGCGCGCCTTCGGCAGCAGGAGCGTCCTGCGCGACCTGCTGCTCGGCCTGCTCATCATCGTGCCGGTCTACCTCGGCTTTACCAAGGGCCTGGGCGTGCCGCTGCCCGCCCTGATCAAGGGCTGGATCTGACTTACCCTGACTGACTGAAATCATGACTGAAATCTGGATGCCCTTGCTGCAAGGGCTGGGGACCGCCTTGTCTCCAATGAACCTGGCATGGGGGTTCGTCGGCTGCCTGCTCGGCACGATGATCGGCGTGCTGCCGGGTATCGGCTCGGCGCTGACGGTGGCCATGCTGTTGCCGATGACGGCCAAGGTCGAGCCGACCGGCGCCTTGATCATGTTCGCCGGCATTTACTACGGCGCCATGTTCGGCGGTTCCACCACTTCCATCCTGCTCAACACGCCGGGGGAGTCGTCGGCGATGGTCACCGCCATGGAAGGCAACCTGATGGCCAAGCACGGCCGTGCGGGGCCGGCACTGGCCACGGCCGCGATCGGCTCGTTCGTCGCGGGCACCATTGCGACCGTACTGGTGACGTTGTTTGCGCCAACCATTGCGGAGTTCGCCCTGCGCTTCGGCCCGGCGGAATACTTCGCCATCCTGGTGCTGGCCTTCGTGACGGTGTCGACGCTCCTCGGAGCATCGCTTCTGCGCGGACTCGCCAGCCTCGGGCTGGGGCTGATGATCGGCCTGGTCGGCATGGACTCGGTATCGGGTTTCGCCCGCTATACGCTGGGCGTGCCGGAACTCATCGATGGTATTGAAGTGGTGCTGGTGGCGGTGGCGCTGTTTGCGGTATCGGAGTCGCTGTACAACGTGCTGTACGAAGGCGAAAGCGACGGCTCGGTGCACAAGATGACGTCGGTGAAGATGACGCGCGAGGATTGGAAGCGATCGGTCCCGGCATGGATCCGCGGTGCGCTGATCGGCTTTCCGTTCGGGTCGATCCCGGCCGGCGGCGCCGAGATCCCGACGTTCCTGTCGTACGCGGCCGAGCGCAAGCTGAGCAAGCATCCGGAAGAATTCGCGCCGAACCGCGGCCAGGGCGCGATCGAAGGCGTGGCGGGACCGGAAGCGGCCAATAATGCATCGGCCACGGGCGCGCTGGTGCCGCTGCTGACACTGGGCATTCCGACCTCGTCGACGGCGGCGGTGATGCTGGCGGCGTTCCAGAACTACAACCTGCAGCCGGGACCGCTGCTGTTCCAGACTTCGGCGGACCTGGTGTGGGCGCTGATCGGCTCGCTGTTCGTGGGCAATGTGATTCTCCTGGTGCTGAACCTGCCGCTGATCCGGATCTGGGTCAAGCTGCTGCGGGTGCCCAAGCCGTACCTGTATGCGGGGATCCTGGTATTTGCAACAATCGGCGTGTACGGGATGCGGCAGTCATCGTTCGATCTGGTGCTGATGTTTGCGATCGGCGCATTCGGCGTGCTGATGCGGCGATACGACTTCCCGGTGGCACCGGTGATCGTGGGGATGATCATGGGCCCGATGGCGGAGAAGCAGCTGCGCCTGGCGCTGTCCATCAGCCAGGGCGACTGGCTGGTGTTCCTGAAGCAGCCGATCTCGGCATCGCTGATGGTGGCGACCTTCCTGGTGCTGTTCGTGCCGTACATCCTGCGCCGCCGCGGCATCCGGCTTTCGGAAGACGATTAAGGGCAAGGTTCCAATAAATTCAATTACTTACATGGAAAGGCGGCCGGTAAACGCTCATGTCGCATGGTGGCAATCCAGTACAATAGCCGACATACCGCAAATTATCAGGAGCTATTTTATGAGCGCAAATATCAGCAAGCTGGTACCAGCGCTAGCAAGTCGTATCGTGCGGATGATCGAGCAGCAGGAATTTCCTGTTGGTCACCGGCTGACCGAGTTGGCACTATCGAGCGAACTGGGCGTGTCGCGTTCGCCGGTACGGCGGGCATTGCAGTTTCTTGAGCAGGCAGGCGCCGTGGCTTCGGAGCCCAACCGGGGTTTCTATGTTGCAAAGACGGGCGCTGACCTGGCCGGCATCCTGTTGCCGGTCGATACCGAATCCGACGAAGCGACTTACCTGAGGATCGCGGATGACCGTCTGGCAGGCCATCTCGGAGACGAAGTGTCCGAGTCGGAGCTGATGCAGCGTTATGACATGTCCCGGGCGAAGGTGCAGCGCGTGCTGGCGCGCATGGCACGCGAAGGCATGGTTGACCGCAAGCCGGGACGCGGCTGGATCTTCCGCGAGCTCCTGAACACCGTCGAGTCTTATCGGGAGAGCTACCGGTTCCGGATGGTGGTTGAACCCGCAGGCATTCTCGAACCGACGTTTCGTATCGATCAGGTTGCCTTGGAACGCGTTCGCAAGGAGCAGCAGCAAATGCTCGATGGCGGCATGGAGAAATGGTCGCGCAGTGAAGTATTCCAGGCCGGCGTCAATCTGCACGAAGCTGTTGCGCAATGGTCGGGCAATCGTTTTCTGATTGATGCGGTCAAGAACATCAACCGGCTTCGGCGCGTGCTTGAATACAAGCAGAATTTCGACAGGTCACGCCTGAGGCGGCAGTGCGAAGAGCATTTGATGCTGCTGGATTTGCTTGAACGCGGCGAGCGGATGGAAGCGTCCTATTTCCTCCGCGAGCATTTGAATGTCGCCCGCAGCATCAAGGCGGAGCCGCATCCTGCGACCGAAGTGCCTGCGGCGGAAGCCAAGGCGCGCTTGTAACCGAATGCCGCAGCCAGGGCCTGGCGTTTAACCGGCAGGCCCTGGTCTCCTGGAAGCCCGATGTGTTCATGCGTCGGCGTTGATGATCCGTCTCGGCTATTTCTGCCGGCGGTGACAAGCACCGGCCATTAATGCCGCTCGACACATGGCGCCGCATCTCCGTCCGGGAGAGGCCCGGACAGCCGCTGCCCGGCAAGTGACTCCAGGCATCCAATACACGAACTATCCTCTCGATATATTGTACTTAGAAATATTAAAGTACAATAACGACGAGCGGAGCATGATGCTCCGCCATCTTCCCGCCGAGAGGACATCAATGAATCCACGCATTGCGCTCATCCACGCCACCAAGGTGGCGATGCAGCCTATCGAAGAAGCCTTCATCCGCCTCTGGCCCGAAGCGGGCAGGATGAATCTTCTCGAAGACAGCCTCTCCGCCGATCTCGCAAGCAGCAAGGCGATTACGCCTGACCTGACTCGCCGGTTCGTGGCCTTGGCCGAGTATGCGAAAGCCGCAGGTGCGAATGGCATCCTTTATACCTGCTCCGCCTTCGGGCCATCCATTGAAGCGGCACGTGATGCGGTTGGCATTCCGACGCTCAAGCCGAACGAGGCCATGTACGCCGAAGCGCTCAAGCTAGGCAAGAGGATCGGCTTGATCACCACCTTTGCGCCGGCGGCAGCACCGATGCAGGACGAATTGTTCGCCATGGCCGCGGAACAACACAAGGACATTGAACTGCGCGCCGTCTGTGCGCCGGAGGCCTTGAGCGCGCTCCAGGCGGGCGATGCGGAAAAGCACGACCAGCTCGTGGCGGAGGCTGCGCTGTCGCTGCAGGGGTGCGAAGTGATCATGCTTGGCCAGTTCTCGATGGCGCGGGCCTTGCCGGCCATGGAGGCGCTGACTTCCGTTCCCGTGCTCGCTAGCCCCGAGTGCGCGGTTCGCATGCTGCAGGGGCTTGTTAAAGGCTAAGAAATTAAATTGGCGATTTTTCGTTGGTTTATATGTTCACTTGGTACAATCATCGCATATAATGAATTCGGCTTAGGTTCCTATGCCTAGACGAGATAAACCTTGGAGATGCACATGAAAATTTTGGTATTGCCCGGCGATGGCATTGGTCCTGAAATCGTAGACGCAGCAATGCACGTCACCCGCACCGCGAACGAGAAGTTCAACCTGGGCCTGTCTTTTGACTATGACGACGTCGGCTTCGCGAGCCTGGAAAAACATGGCACGACGCTGCGCCAGGAAACGCTCGACAAGGCGAAAACCTATGACGGCATCGTTCTTGGCACCCAGTCCCATGCCGATTATCCTGCGCCTGAAAAAGGCGGCCGCAATGTGTCGGCGGGCTTCCGTATCGGCCTCGACCTCTATGCCAACGTGCGTCCCGCCCGCACTCGTCCCTTCATCGAATCGAATCTGCGTCCCGGCAAATCGATGGACCTGGTGATCATGCGCGAAGCCACCGAAGGCTTTTATCCCGACCGCAACATGACCCGCGGCTGGGGTGAAGTGATGCCCAGCCCGGACATGGCTCTGTCGACGCGCAAGATCACTCGCCATTGCAGCGAGCGTATCGCGCGCCGCGCATTCGAGCTGGCGATGACGCGCCGCAAGAAGGTTACCGCCATTCACAAGGCCAACAGCTTCCACATGACCGACGGCCTGTTCCTCGAGTGCGTACGTAACGTTGCCAAGGAATTCCCGGAAGTCGAACTGAACGATCTGCTCGTCGATGCCTCGACCGCGCATCTGGTGCGCTCGCCCGAAAAGTTCGACGTGCTCGTGGCAACCAACTTCTACGGCGACATCATTTCCGATCTCGCCAGCGAACTGTCCGGCGGTCTCGGGCTGGCAGGATCCATGATGGCAAGCGACACGCATTGCTGCGCGCAGGCACAGCACGGCTCGGCGCCTGACATCCAGGGCCAGGACAAGGCCAACCCGACGTCGATGATCCTGTCGGTCGCCATGCTGCTGCAGTGGATGGGCCAATATCACAAGCAGCCGGCGGTGACGAAGGCAGGCGATGCGATGATCGCGGCGGTTGACAAGGCCTTGGAAAATCCCGCCTCGCGCACTGTCGATCTCGGCGGCACGATGGGCTGCAAGGCCTTCGGCCAGGCGGTCGCCCAGGCTCTCTAAGCAGCTCGCCGCAAGGCTGGCGGTCACGGCACGCAACGCAGCGCGGTGAGCGCCGCAACCGCTGCAACCTTCGCGCTCCTGCCAAGGCGGATATCCGCCCATGGATATCCGCCTTCGTGCTGCAAGCGCACGCAGCACATGCCGGTTCACGCAGGCCGGCACCTTCATCCAATCCTGTCTTCCTGGAGACGTCCTCATGTATCTAGGCTGTATCGCCGACGACTTTACCGGCGCAACCGACCTCGCCAACAATCTGGTGCGGTCCGGCATGAAGGTGGTGCAAAGCATCGGTATCCCGGACGGACCCATCGACACCGACGCCGACGCAGTCGTCGTGGCCCTCAAATCACGCACCATCGAGCCCGGGCTCGCAGTCGAACAATCGCTTGCCGCCGCCAGATGGCTTCGGGAGCAGGGTGCGCAGCAGTACTACTTCAAATACTGCTCGACATTCGATTCCACCGACGAAGGCAATATCGGACCGGTCACCGAGGCGCTGATGGATTTCCTGGACACCGATTTCACCATCGCGTGTCCCGCCTTTCCCGACAATCACCGGACCCTGTTCAAGGGCTATCTGTTCGTCGGCGACAGCTTGCTGAGCGAGTCAGGCATGCGCAATCATCCGCTGACGCCGATGACCGATGCCAATCTCGTGCGCGTGCTGCAGCGGCAGACGGAACACGCGGTCGGCCTGATCGACTATGCGACCGTGGCCAGGGGCGAAGGCGCGATACGCGACCGTATCGAGGAGCTCAGAAGCGGCAAGGTGCGCATGGCGATCGTCGATGCGATTTCCAACAACGATCTGCTGATCATGGGGCGCGCATTTTCCGGCCTCAAGCTGGTCACGGCGGGATCGGGCGTGGCGCTCGGCCTGCCGCAGAATTTCGGAATTTCCGCCAACGCCGACGCCGCCAGGCTGCCTGCCGCATCCGGAAAGACAGCCATCGTATCGGGCAGCTGTTCGGTCGCCTCGAATGCGCAGGTAGCGGACTTCATCCGGCACGGTTATCCCGCCTTGCCGATCGACCCACTTGAGGCGGCTGGCGGCGCCAATGTCATCGACCAGGCGCTGCAATGGGCAGCACCGCATCTGGAGGACGGCCCCGTGCTTGTTTATGCCACCGCCGAGCCCGACAAGGTCAAGGCAGTGCAGGCCAGGCTCGGCGTGAAGGAGGCGGGTGAATTGATAGAACATACCCTGTCGCAGATCGCCGCCGGCCTGGTCAAGCTCGGGGTGCGGCAACTGGTGGTCGCAGGAGGAGAGACTTCCGGCGCCTGCGTGCAGGCGCTCGGCATCACGCAGATGCAGATCGGCCCGCAAATCGATCCGGGCGTTCCCTGGTGTTTCGCGCGGTCTCCCTTCGCGGGCAACGAAGGCCTGCATATCACGCTCAAGTCCGGCAACTTCGGCACCACGGACTTCTTCACGAAGGCGTTCAGGAACTTGTCATGAGTGAACTGGAACTGCGCCAGGAAATCTGCCGCGTCGGCAAGAGCCTGTTCGACCGCGGTTATGCGCACGCTACCGCCGGCAATATCAGCGTACGGCTGGACCAGGAACTCGGCGGCGGGTTTCTGATTACGCCGACCGATGTCTGCCTCGGTTTCCTGCAGCCGGAGCGTATTGCCCGAGTGGACCGGGAAGGACGGCAGACATCGGGTGACAGGGCGAGCAAGACGCTGGCCCTGCATCGCCGTATCTATGACGCGGATGCCGCCGCCGGCTGCGTGATTCACACCCACTCTGCCAACCTGGTCGCGCTCACCTTATCGGGAGTCTGGAGCGAGGCGGACATCGTTCCTCCGATCACGCCGTACTACGTGATGAAGGTGGGCCACGTGCCCCTGATTCCCTATCGGCGCCCCGGCGATCCTGCGGTGGGTGACCTGGTTGCCGTGAGGATCGAGAAGGCGCAAGCCTCGGGCAGGCCGATCCGCGCCGTCATGCTCGACCGGCTCGGACCGAATGTCTGGCATGCGGATCTCGCCTCGGCAATGGCAACCCTGGAAGAGCTTGAGGAAACGGCCAGGCTCTGGTTGACGGCCAACCCGAAACCGGCGCCGCTCGCCGAGGCGATGCTGGAGGAACTCCGGATGCAGTTTGGCGCGCACTGGTAGCAACGACATTGTCTTGAAGGATTCCGATGAAACTGCGTTTCGGTCTGGCGGCGAACCGCCGTCATCACGAACGGCGGGATAGTGCGGTATTTGAATGGCTGCTGTCCAGCGGCAGCGGTATTGCACAGCTGGGCATGGAGTTTGTCGCTGTCGGACGAACCTGCGACGCCATTCAGAGTTCATGCCTGTTCCCCGACAAGGCGAGTCTGGTGCGCTATCCCTACGGTCGCGACGGGGGATTGATGCGGCTTGTTTCGCTCGTCGCGGGCGGTACCGAGCATAGCGAAGCTGTCGACGGCGCCATCTATTTCATCGATCCGGTTGACGCATCCTCCAGCTTTCCCGAGGCGCTTGCGCTAAAGCGTCAGTGCGTCACCCACAAGAAGCCTTTCATCTCCACACTGGCGGGCGCGAAAGAATGGATCGAGATTGAAAGAATGCATGCCGGGATGCCGCCGGATGCCGGAACCGATTCGTATTTTGCCTATGAAGACCAGACCATTGCCCTGATCGCGCATGATGCCTTTAAGGCCGACATGGTGAAGTATGCGCACGATCATTTCGAACTGCTGTCCCGGTTCAGGCGGCGGATCGCCACCGGCACCACCGGCGAGCGATTGAACGAACTGGCCTGGACCAAAGGCTGGCCCATCGATCAGGAATGGGTGGACCCCTACCTGAGCGGACCGCTCGGCGGCGATGCGCAGATTGCCGAGCTTGTACTCGACCGCCGATGCAAGCGCGTGATCTTTTTCGAAGATCCTCACGTGGCCCGGCAGCATGAAGCAGATATTCAACTGCTGGACCGGGCTGTCTGCACCGTCGGCGATTCCGCGGTGTGCGCGAATTCGCTGGCCATGGCCACGCGATGGGCCCGGGCGCTGGAACGGCGTCATGCTCTCGTTGCCGGAGCACTGTAGATCAGGGTGGTGATGAGTTGCGATCAAGGTCCTCAAGGTCCTCAAGGTCCTCAAGGTCCTCAAGGTCCGATAGCGGCCCGGTCTGGAGCAAGAAATCCGGCAGCGCCGCACGGCGTTCCGACGCCAATCTGATAAAGCCGCGGCGCTAATAAAGGCGCCGTGTCCTGTGTAGGTATTTCACCTAAACCATGTAATCGAGAAGTTTTTTATTGATGGAATTTGTGCTTCAAGAAATGGGCTTCTTCGCTCAAAAATGTAGTAAATTTTCAGCTTTTCGAACTTTTCTTTGACGGAGCATGGCACGTCGATAGCGGCTGATCTACGCCAGATGTACCCGACATGTACCCCCTGACGCGTGCCTACGCATGCCTGATGCAGGCCCCAATGTTCCAATCACTTTCAATTCCTGACAGGAGAGAGACCATGACTATTCGTGTCGCAATCAACGGCTATGGCCGTATCGGCCGCAACATCCTTCGCGCTCACTACGAAGGCGGCAAAAAGAATGATATCCAGATCGTTGCCATCAACGACCTCGGCAATGCGCA